>NZ_JAFFJT010000016.1 GCF_016924665.1 Nocardioides sp. SYSU D00038 | reverse complement strand
CGCTGGCGCTCCTCGCTGCTCGACCACCGGTACCTGCGCTGGTCGAGGTGCGAAGGCCGCCAGGCCTGAGCCTCGAGACCCGGCGAGCCAAGAGCCCTCCCGTGGGAACGGGAGGGCGTTCGGCCGTCTGGGGTTTCGAGGCTCGCTCCGCTCGCACCTCAACCAGCGCCGGTGGTCGAGGAAGGACGAAGTCCTGTCTCGAAACCCGGTGAGACGGAAGCCCTCCCGTTCCCGCCGGAGCGCGTTCGGGTGCGGGGGTTTCGAGGCTCGCTCCGCTCGCACCTCAACCAGCGCCGGTGGGGACGGTCGGCTTTCGGCTGCCGGGGGCTCGTCGCCGCTCGACCAGCGCGGGGTCAGGCGCCGAGGCGGTTGAGGAAGTTCTTGGCGAAGCGGTCGCCGATGGTGCCCATGACGCCCTTCATCGTGGCGCGGACGGCGGGGCCGGCGGCGCGGGGCAGGGGCAGGTCGACGCAGATCGTCAGGTCGATGGTGAGCAGGGTGCCGTCGTCGGCGTCCTCGAGCTCGTAGATGCCCTCGACGCCGGCGCGCTCCCGGCCCTCGGGCGGGTCGTGGGTGAAGTCGATCCGGCTCTGCGGCGTGAGCGTCATCCGTTCGGTGAACGTCGGGGAGACCTTGCGACCCAGGACCTCCAGGCCGCCCATCTCCCAGATCCAGTGCTCACCGCGGGGGGTGATCCGGGTGACGAACGGCGTCATGCTCGCGACCTGGGCGGGGTCGGTGAGCACCGCCCAGACCGCGTCGCGGTCGGCCCGGACGACGTCGCTGGCGCTGGTGTGGGCGCTGAACGTGGTCACGCGCGCAGCGCCTCCTCGATGTCGCCGGCGAGCTTCTCGGGCTTCGTGGTCGGCGCGTAGCGGCCGAGCACCCGGCCGTCCCTGCCGACGAGGAACTTGGTGAAGTTCCACTTGATCGCGCCGCCGAGCAGGCCGCCCTTCTGCTCCTTGAGCCAGCGGAACAGCGGGTGGGCGCCGTCGCCGTTGACCTCCACCTTGGAGAACAGCGGGAACCGGACGCCGAAGCTGCGCTCGCAGAAGTCGGCGATCTCGGCGTCGTCGCCGGGCTCCTGGTGGCCGAACTGGTCGCACGGGAAGCCGAGCACGGTGAACCCGAGGTCGGCGAAGGAGTCGTGCAGCTCCTGCAGGCCCTGGTACTGCGGGGTGAACCCGCACTGCGAGGCCGTGTTGACCACGAGCACCACCTGGCCGTCGTAGGACGACAGATCGACGTCCTCGCCGGTGATCGAGGTCGCCCGGAAGTCCGACAGGGAGGTCATGGTCACGAGTCTGCCAGCCGCCCCAGCGCGCGCACCGGCTGCTGGTGGCGGGCCGGGTTGGCGTGCCCGTCGAGGGCGACGCGCACCAGGCGGCCGCCGGCGTCGATCTCGACCCAGTCCGCGCCGAGGTCGCGCACGTCGCCCTCCACCAGCCAGCGGCCGTCGGGCAGCGCCTCGACCCGCCCGGCGGGCCGGCAGCGGGTCAGGTCGGTCTCGGCGACGAGCAGCAGCGGCCGGTCGCGACGCCGGCCCAGGGTCAGCCCGAGGCCGAGCACCAGCAGGAGGAACAGGTCCGCCACGGCCGTGACCCCGACCAGGCCGGCGGGCACGTCGCGGCCGCTGACCAGGCCGTGCCCCAGGGGCAGGTTGACCAGGGCGGCCAGCAGCGCGACCGCGCCGAGGTGGCGCGCGGTCACGGCTCCAGGCCCGGCCACGGGGTGCCCCACGACCCGGCGTGCACCCACTGCTCGGCCGGTCGGCGGCGCCGCACCCGGTGCTCGCGCTCGCGGTCGCGCTCGGGCACGTCGTCGAGGTCGCCCGGTACGCCGACCGCGATGCCGGCGAGCAGCCGCACCCACGGCGGCGCGCCGAGGTCGGCGGCGAGCCCGGTGCGGTCGAAGCCGGCGAACTGGTGGGCGTGCAGGCCCATCGCGCGCGCCTGGAGGGTCACGTGGGCGGCGGCCTGCCCGGCGTCGTACTCCGCGTGGGCCGGCTTGGTGCCACCCTCGCCGCGGTCGTCAGGAGCGACCTGGGCGCCGACGACGAGCACCAGCGAGGCCCGGGGCACCCAGCCGGCGTTGCCGCGCGAGAGTCGGGCGACCAGCAGGTCGTGGGTGGCGTCGCCGCGCTCGGCGACCACCAGGTGCCACGGTTGGGCGTTGCCGCAGCTCGGTGCCCACTGCGCGGCCCGGATCAGCGCGACCACCTGCTCGCGTCCCACCACGTGAGCGGGGTCGAAGACGCTGGGGCTCCACCGGGAGCGCAGCGGCTCGGCCAGCACCTCCGCGCCCGGCATCGGGGCGCCGCGCCGGTGGGGGATCTCGGCCATGGATGTCAGTCTGGCAGCCCACGGCGTCGCGGATGTGGGGAGCGGCGGCGGGGCACCGGCACGCCATGACCCAGCAACGACTCGGGAGGACCGACCACGCGGTGGTGGGTGGCAACGACGACGCCGCGCTCGACGACGCCGCGCTCGGGGGAGGCAGGACCCGTGCCGCGCGAGGGTGAGCTCGAGGCACTCGAGGCCGAGCTCGAGCAGACCCGCCAGCGGCTGGCCGGCACCGTCGACCAGCTGACCTCCCGGCTGGAGGCGCAGGCCCGCACCGGCCTCCGGCGCGGTGCGGTGGTGCTCGGCGCCGGCGTCGTGGTGGTCGTCGTGGTGGTCGTGCTGCGCCGCCGGGGCCGCTGAGACGAAGCCCGGCGTGGCCCGGGATCCGGCCTAGCGCAGCACCTCGGCGGCCGAGACCGCCCCGTGCTCGTCCTGGATCGCGTCGGCGAGCCGGGTCACCTCGTCGTCGCTGAGCTCGATCCCCACCTCCTGGGCGCCCTTGCGGAGCTCGTCGGCGACCTTGCCCTCGGTGGCGCCGTCCTGCCACGACGACACCCGGTCGACCACTGCCTGCACTGCCTCGATGCGCTCGTCAGTCATGCCGGTGCGGTAACCGGCCGGGAGGCCGCGCAACCACCCGCGCCCGTCGTACGACGCGTCAGGTGTCGTCGTCGGCGCGGTCGCCCCGGCGGCGCAGCGTCACCGGCACCGCGACGAAGAGCACCGCGAGCACCAGGCCCACCGAGCCGCCGGCGACCATCGCCGCGGTGCGGTCGACCACCATGTCGAAGACGAACGCCGTCATCCCCACCACCAGCAGCGCGATGGTCGTGATCACCCCCCAGACCAGGCGCTGGGCGGCGGCCACGACCTGCTGCTTGACCTGCCGTCCCGAGAGCGCGCGGTGGATCGCGACCGGGGTCATCACCAGCGCGGTGACCAGTGCGGCGAGCACGACCAGGCACAGGTAGACGACGTGCTGGAAGGAGTCGAGCTCCTCGAACCGCTCCTGGAAGGGCAGCGTCAGCAGGATCCCGGCCACCAGTTGGGCCCCGGTCTGCATCACCCGGAGCTCCTGCACCAGGTCGTCCCACTTGCGGTCGAGGCGCTCGGTCTCGGTCTCGCGGCGACCGGTGACCGGGTGCGGGTCCACGGCCCGGCCTCAGCCCGGCCCGCCCGCGGCGAGGTGCCGCGCCAGGTCGGCCGGGGTGCCGTAGACCGTCGAGGCCCCGGCGGACCGGAGCTCGGCCTCGGTGATCCCGCCGCACAGCACGCCGATGCCGCGGACGCCGGCTCGGGCGGCGGCCCGCATGTCCCACTCGGTGTCGCCGAGCAGCACGGCGCGGTCGGGGTCGTCGATGCCCTCGAGGGCGGCGGTCACCAGGTCGGCGGCCGGCTTGCTCTGGTCGACGTCGGAGCCGGTGACCACCCGTTCCAGCAGGCGGCGCCGGCCGTCGAGGAGGTCGAGCAGCCGGTCGGTGACCTCGGCCTCCGCGGAGCTGGCGAGCACCAGCGTCGCGCCCCGGTCGTGCCAGGTCTCCAGCAGGTCGACGGCGCCCTCGGTGGGCACGATCTCGTGGAACCGCTGGTCGAGCTGCTCGCCGTGGCGGCGGCGTACCTCGTCACCCAGGGAGTGCTCGGCGGCCTCGCCCGCCACGTGGGCGACCAGGCGGTCGGCGCCCATGCCGATCACCCGGTGCAGCCGGAACGCCGGCACGGTGAGGCCGACGTCGCGGAACGCCGCCTGCCAGGCCGAGACGTGCACGTAGACCGAGTCGACCAGGGTGCCGTCGAGGTCCAGGACCACCGTCTCCACCGCGTCCACCCGTGCTCCTCCGCTCTGCGTCCGTCGTCCTGCCGGGGCCGACCCACCCGGTGCCCCGCCCGCGGGTTCGCATTCTGCTGGACCCTAGGTACGGGAATGGGCGAGCGGGCGGGGGGTAGTGGGCGGGAGGACGTCGACGGAAGGAGCCGAGATGCCGGCGAGCAAGAAGCCCGGGCCCAGCGTCAAGGACGACGAGCTGTACGAGAAGCTCCGCGACGAGGGCAACAGCAAGGAGAAGTCGGCGCGGATCGCCAACGCCGCCGCCGCCGAGGGGCGCTCGAAGGTCGGCAGCCGCGGCGGCAGCCACGGGTCGTACGACGACTGGACGGTCGAGGAGCTGCGCAAGCGCGCCGCCGAGCTGGAGATCGAGGGCCGGTCGTCGATGAGCAAGGGCGAGCTCGTCGACGCCCTGCGCGACCACTAGGGCCGCGGATGGTCGACGACCACAGCCGGCCCGACGGCCTCGACGACGCCACCGTCGAGGCGCTGGGCAAGCTCGGGGAGGCCCTGGAGGCCACCGAGCACGCTCGCGGCCACCTCTACGCCTTCCACCGCACGACCGGCCGCAGCGACCTGCTGCTCGGCGAGGCAGTCGACCTGTTCCGCGAGGCCGGCCACCCCGAGCTCGCTGACCGGCTCGCCACCGAGCTCGTGGGCCGCAACGTGATCGCCGACCGCTGGACCTTCCAGCTGGTCGAGGACTACGACGACAACTACTGGTCGGCGTTCCGCGAGCTCGAGCGCGAGGCGCGCGACCGGCTCGCCGGGGGCCGGCGTCACCTCTACGAGGCCGAGATGAAGGCCGAGCGGCGCACCCACGGCGCACCCCACCACGAGGCGGGGCCGGGGGCGGCGGGCTGAACCACGGGCTGATCCGCGGGCTGATCCGCGAGCTGAGTCAGCCGCGGACGACGGCCCGGGTCACCCAGGCCCAGGGCTTGCCGGGCCCCGGTGCGAGGTAGCCCTGGTCGACCGCCTCGACGGTGAACCCGGCACCGGCGGCGAGGGCCAGCGGGTCGCGGCTGAGGTGGCAGCCGCCGGCCACCCGCCGTTGCAGCGGGTCGAGGCGGCGCTGCCAGCGGCGTACCCGAGGGGTCGGGCCGAGGCCGTGCTCGAGCAGGTGCAGCCGCCCGCCCGGCACCAGCACCCGGCGCAGCTCGGCGAGCGCCCGCCCGGGGTCGGCGACCGTGCAGAGCGTGAAGGTGCACAGCGCGGCGTCGTAGGAGTCGTCGGGGGCGGCGAGGGCCTGGCCGTCGAGGCCGACCCGGCGCACCGGCACGTCGTACGCCGCCCGGCGGCCGGCCGAGCGCTCCCACCCCAGGTCGAGCGGCTCCACCGCGTCGACGCCGGTCACCCCGGTCGGCAGGTGGGGCAGGTTGAGCCCGCTGCCGAAGCCGATCTCGACCACGCGTCCGGCCAGGCCGCGGCAGGCCTCGGCCCGGAGCCGGTCGACGGGCGGCTGCGACAGCGACGCGTCGGTCAGCCGCGGCACCACCCGCTGCTCCCACCACCCCATGCCGGGACCCTACGCCGATCGCGTCGACTGGCCGGTGACGCCGGGAGTCGATAGCATCGTCAGGTGGCGATGCTGACAGGCGCACCGACGGTGCCGACCCCGGTCGAGGACACCGAGGAGGACCTCGCGGCGCTCGCCGTCGCGGCGTACCTGTTCCGGGCGCTGGGCGACCCCTCGCGACTGGTGATCCTGCGCCACCTCGCGCTCGGGCCCCACCGGGTCGTCGACCTGGTCGCGCACCTCGGCCTGGCGCAGTCGACGGTGTCGAAGCACCTGGCCGTGCTGCGCGAGTGCGGGCTGGTCGAGTCGACGCCGCGGGGCCGGGCCTCGGTCTTCTCGCTGGTGCCCGGCGTGCCGGTCGACGCGCTGTTCCGGGCCGCCGAGGGCGTGCTCGCCGCCACCGGCGACCCCGTGCCGCTGACGCCCGCCCCCTCGCCGAGGGCGCGCTGATGGGGCACGGTCACCACCACGGCCACCACCAGACCGGGTCGGCCACCGGACGTCACCGCTGGCGGCTGGCGGCGACCTTCGCGCTGGTGGCGGCGTTCCTGGTCGTCGAGCTGGTCGCCGGGCTGGTCTCCGGGTCGCTGGCGCTGGTCTCCGACGCCGGCCACATGGCCGCCGACGTGGTCGCCCTCGGCGCCGCGCTGGCCGCCACCCGGATCGCGACCCGCCCCGACCCCACCGGGCGGCGCACCTACGGCTCCTACCGCGCCGAGATCTTCGCCTCCGGCTTCACGGTGCTGCTGATGCTCGGGGTGTCGGCGTACGTCGTGGTCGAGGCGGTCTCGCGGGCCGGGGCACCGGTCGACGTCGCGACCACGCCGATGCTGGTCGTGGGCGCACTCGGCCTGGCCGTCAACGCGGTCTCGATGCTGCTGCTGCGCAGCGGGGCGGGCGAGTCGCTGGCGGTCAAGGGCGCCTACTACGAGGTGGTCTCCGACGCCGCCGGCAGCGTGGGCGTGCTGGCCGCGGGGGTGCTGGTCGCGGTCACGGGCGACGGCTGGTGGGACACCGCGGTGGCGCTCGCGATCGGCGCCTTCGTGGCCGTGCGGGCCGTGGTGCTGGGCCGCGAGGTGCTCTCGGTGCTGGCCCAGCACGTGCCGCCGGGGATGGACCTCGACGCGGTCGTCCGCGACCTCGACGCCGTGCGCGGCGTCGCCGACGTGCACGACCTCCACGCCTGGACGCTCACCTCCGGCATGACCGTCGCCACCGCCCACCTGGTGCTGGCGCCCGGCGCCGACGCCCAGGCCGTGCTCGCCGGCGCCCAGCGGGTGCTCCGCGAGGACCACCACGTCGAGCACGCCACCCTCCAGGTCGAGGCGGTCGCCGCCAGCCGGGAGTGCCACGACACCACCTGGTGAGGCGCCCCGCCGGCGGTAGTCCGTGACGTTCGCGCCCCTTCGCGGGCCGATCCGGGGCCGAAACGTCACGGACTACCGCGCCACCGGCCGCGTGTCCCTCGTCTTCGAACGCGTGTTCGACTACGCTGCCACCCATGACGGCGCTGCTGAGCGAGATCTCCGCCCTGGACCCGCAGGCCACCCTCTCCCGGGCCGGGAGCGTGCTGCGCTGCCGACGGGCGGCGGAGGTCGAGGACGCCGAGGTGGTGCTCCACTGGGCCGACCTCCACGCCAGCGACGACGGGCTCGCCCTCGGCGGGCCCGGTACCCCGGCGGTGGCCGAGCACTGCCTGGCTCAGCTGGCCCTGGCCCGGCAGACCCACCCGCTCGAGCTCGAGGCGTTCCTGTCCGACCTGCTCGACCTGCGGCACCGGCTGCCGCGCACCTGGGACCGGGTGCGCGAGCTCTCCTGCGCGCTGTGGCTCGCCCGCAAGGTCGCCACCGTCTCCCGCGGCCTCGACGCCGAGGGGGCGGCCGAGGTCGACCGCCGGGTCGTCGACGCGCTGCCGTTCGAGACCCCCGGGCAGGTCCTGGTGGAGGCCGAGACCGTGGTCCGGCGACGACTGCACGGCTGAAGCATCCCGACGTGACGCGGTCACCTCACCCGTTCGGGTGGATTTCTCCGGGACCGGGATGAACTCCGCCGCGACCGGGAACCTGAGGTACGTCGCCGACCGGGCAGGGACGGACTCACGCAGGCCGCACCCACCCAGCCGGCGACACGCACGTCCGGGGCGTGGTGCCCTGAGCGAGGATGGCCGGATGCTGACGAACTGGTCCGGCAACCACACCTACGCCGCGGCGCGGGTGCACCACCCCGCGACGCTCGCCGAGCTGCAGGACGTGGTGGCCGGCTCCCGCCGCGTGCACGCCCTCGGCTCGCGGCACTCGTTCACCGACGCCGCCGACACCGACGGCGACCTCGTCTCGACCGCGGCGCTGCCCGAGGTGGTCGAGGTCGATGTCGACCGGCAGGTGGTGCGGGTCTCGGGCGGGTTGACCTACGGCCGGCTCGCCGAGCTGCTCCACGCCGAGGGCTGGGCACTCGCGACGATGGCGTCGCTGCCCCACATCTCGGTCGCGGGCGCGGTCGCCACCGGCACCCACGGCTCCGGCGACACCACCGGCTCGCTCGCCGCCGCGGTGGCCGGCGTCGAGCTGGTCGACGCCTCCGGCACGCTGCGCCGGGTCGGCCGCGACGACCCCGACTTCGCCGGGCACGTGGTCTCGCTCGGGGCACTCGGCGTCACCACCCACCTGCTCCTCGACGTGGTGCCGACCTACGACGTCCGCCAGGACCTCTACACCGACCTGCCCTGGGACGTCGCCCTCGCCGAGCTCGACGCGGTGACCTCCAGCGCCTACAGCGTCAGCCTGTTCACCGACTGGGCGAGCGGCCGGGTCGCCCAGGTCTGGCTCAAGAGCCGCGGCACCGAGCCGCCGGCGGCCCTGCTCGGCGCCGCCCCCGCGGACGCCACCCTGCACATGCTGGCCGGTGCCGACACCGACGCGGTGACCGAGCAGCGCGGCGTACCCGGGCCGTGGCACGAGCGCCTCCCTCACTTCCGGACCGCGTTCACCCCGAGCCGGGGCGAGGAGCTGCAGAGCGAGTACCTCGTGCCGCGCGCTCGCGCCCTCGAGGCCATCGACCACCTGCGGCGGCTTGCGCCCGGCTTCGCGCCACTGCTCCAGGTCGCCGAGGTGCGCACCGTCGCCGCCGACGACCTCTGGCTCAGCGGCGCCTACGGCACCGACGTCGTGGGGCTGCACTTCACCTGGGTGCGCGACGTGCCCGCCGTGCGGGCGGCGCTCGCACCGGTCGAGGCGGCGCTGCTCCCGCTCGGCGCCCGCCCCCACTGGGGCAAGGTCTTCCTCGCCGGCGCCGCCGACCTCCGGCCGCTCTACCCCCGCTTCGACGACTTCCGCACGCTGGCCGAGCGCCTCGACCCCGACGGTCGGTTCCGCAACGCCTTCCTGGCCCGCCACCTCGACCTGCCCGCCGGCTGACCCAAGTCCGCTGAGCCGTCGTTACTCGTCACGAGTAACAACGACTCGGCGGCCAACCGCTACCGATCGTTCTATCCGGTAGACTGGGTGGGTGCCGACCCCGACCCGTCGTACCTCCGAGGCCCGGGACCGCCTGCTCCGGATCGCCAGCGGCATCTTCTACGCCAAGGGGATCCACTCGGTCGGTATCGAGGAGATCGTGGCGACCGCGGAGGTCACCCGCTCCACGCTCTACCGCCACTTCCCCAGCAAGGAGGATCTGGTGGTGGCCTACCTCGACAGCGCGAGCCTGGCCGAGCGCCAGCAGGTCGCGGCGCTGATCGCCGACGACCAGTCGCCGGAGGACGCCGTGCGCTCGGTCGCCGCGGCCGTCGCGGCGCAGATCCGCAACCCGGTCTTCCGTGGTTGCGCGTTCCTCAACGCTGCCGCCGAGTACCCCGACGCCGACCATCCCGTGCGCCGCGCGGTGCGCGACCACCGGCAGTGGTTCCTCGACACGGTCACCACGCTCGTCGAGCGCCTGCCCGACCGGCCACCGGCGCACGCCGCCGAGCTCTTCGTGCTGCTGCGCGACGGCGCGATGGCCGCCGGCTGCCTCGCCGACCCCGACGAGGTCGCCCGGACCTTCCTCGACGGCGTCGAGGGGCTCCTCGCCGCGCGCGCCTGACCCCACCTCCCACGACAGGAGCAGCGATGTTCGACGCCGACCTGGTCCGGGGTGCCCTCGAGCTCGAGCGCACCGAGCACGGCCTCCGGCCGCACCGGCTGCCCGCGTGGGCCCGCGCCCAGACCCACGACCCCCAGCTCCACCTGGTCGAGGCGCAGCCGTCGGGGGTGCGGGTCGCGATGCACACCGACGCGACGTCGTTCGAGCTCGACGTGCTCGCGACCAAGCGCCGCTACGCCGGCGCCCCGGTGCCGCCCGACGGCAGCTACGACGTGGTGGCCGACGGCGTGGTGGTCGGCCAGCTGCACGCGGAGGGGGGCAACATCCTCCACGTCGACATGATGACCGGCGAGGGCACCCTCGAGCCGGGCGAGCCGACGACGCTGGCGTTCACGGTGCCGGCGGGCTCGCGCACCGTCGAGGTCTGGCTGCCTCACGACGAGCAGACGGTCCTGGTCGACCTGCGCGCCGACGGCGCGGTGCGACCGGTGACCGACGAGCGCCCGGTCTGGCTCCACCACGGCAGCTCGATCAGCCACGGCTCGGCCGCGACCCGCCCCACCGGCACCTGGCCGGCCGTCGCGGCCCGGCTCGCCGACGTCGCCCTGGTCAACCTCGGCCTCGGCGGCAGCGCGCTGCTCGACCCGTTCGTGGCCCGCACCATCCGCGACCAGCCCGCCGACCTGATCAGCCTCAAGCTCGGGATCAACGTCGTCAACCAGGACCTGATGCGGCGGCGCGCCCTCCGGCCGGCCGTGCACGGGTTCCTCGACACGATCCGCGACGGCCACCCCGAGACCCCGCTGCTGCTGGTCTCGCCGATCCTGTGCCCCGTGCACGAGGACGTGCCGGGGCCGACGGCGCCCGACCTCGAGGCGCTCGGCGACGGGCGGCTCGCGTTCGTCGCGGCCGGCGACCCGGCCGAGGTCGCCCAGGGCCGGCTGACCCTCACCGCGATCCGCGAGGTGCTGGCGGGCGTCGTCGCCGAGCGCGACGACCCCCACCTCTCCTACCTCGACGGCCGGGAGCTCTACGGCGAGGGCGACACCGGCCGGCTGCCGCTGCCCGACAACCTCCACCCCGACCCCGCCACCCACCTGTTGATCGGGGAGCGGTTCGCCCGGCTCGACTGGTGGGGCCGGGCCGGGCGACGGGGCTAGGCGCTGCGGTCGCCCGCGGCCGGATCGCCGGCGTGCGGGCGACCGTAGGCCTCGAGGAGCCGCAGCCAGACCTCGCTGATGGTGGGGTAGGCCGGCACGGCGTGCCACAGCCGCTTGATCGGCACCTCCCCCGCGACGGCCACCGTGGCCGCGTGGATCAGCTCCGCGACGTCGGGACCGACGAGGGTCGCCCCGAGGACGACCTCGCGCTCCGTGTCCACGACCATCCGGGCCCGACCCCGGTAACCGTCGGCGTGCAGGGCGGCTCCGGCGACAGCGCCGAGGTCGTGGTCGACGACCCGCACCGGGTGGCCGGCCGCCTCGGCGGCGGCGGCGGTGAGTCCCACCGAGGCCACCTCGGGGTCGGTGAAGACGACCTGCGGCACCGCCCGGGTGTCCGCGGTCGCTGCGTGCCAGCCCCACGGTTCGTCGTCCACCTGCCCGCCGCGGGCGCGTACGACGATCGCGTCGCCGAGCGCCCGTGCCTGGTACTTGCCCTGGTGGGTCACGAGCGCCCGTCCGTTGACGTCGCCGACGGCGTACAGCCAGCCGCCGTCGACCACCTCGCCGCCGGCCCCGTCGGTGACCCGCAGGGTCTCGTCGACCGGCAACCACCCGCCGTCCCGCAGCCCGGCCGCGCCGAGGGTGTCGAGTCCGAGGCCGCGGGTGTTGGGCACCCGGCCCACCGCGACCAGCACCTGGTCGGCGCGCACCTGCCCGGCGTCGCCGGCGAGGTCGAGCACGACGTCGGCGCCGTCCCGGCTGGCGCCGACGACCTCGGCGCCGAGCCGCACGGTCACCCCGGACGTCTCGAGCGACTCCACGACCAGCTCGCTCGCGAACGGCTCGGCCGTCGGCAGCACGCCGTCGCGGGCCAGCAGCGTCACGGCCGAGCCGAAGGCGGAGAAGGCGGTCGCCATCTCGGCGGCCACCACGCCCCCACCGACGATCGCGAGCCGCGGCGGGACCTCGGTCGCTGACGCCGCCTCGCGACTGGTCCACGGGGCCACCTCGGCGAGCCCGGGGATCGGTGGCACCAGCGCCGAGGTCCCCGTCGCGACGACGACGGCGTGCCTGGCGGTGAGCACCACCGACGGCTGGTCCGAGCCCGCGGGCAGCACCTCCACCCGGCGCGGCCCGGCCAGGCGGGCCCGACCCCGCACCAGTCCGATGCCGGCGCCGTCGAGCCAGGCGACCTGGCCGTCGTCCTTCCAGTCCGAGGCGAACCGGTCGCGACGGGCCAGCACGGCGGCGACGTCGACCCGGTCGGCGACCGCCTCGCTCGCCCCCGGCAGCGCCCGCGCCGCGCGGAGGGCGGCGGCGCTGCGCAGCAGTGCCTTGGTGGGCATGCACGCCCAGTAGGAGCACTCGCCCCCGACCAGCTCCTGCTCCACGACCGCGGCGCTCAGCCCGCCGGCGACCGCCCGGTCGGCGACGTTCTCACCGGCGGGGCCGCCGCCGATGACGACGACGTCGAAGACCTGCTCGCTGGGTGAGTCGGCCATGTCAGGCCACCTCGGCGGACTGCGCGGTGCGAGCGGTGCGACCCAGGCGGATCGCCGAGGCGAGGAAGAAGATGCCGCCCAGGGTCGCGTAGCCGGCGATGGCGGTCAGCGAGGTGGCCGACCCGGCCATCGCGATGAACGAGCCACCCGCGAGCACCGAGATGCCGCCACTCAGGATCATCGGCCACTGGCCGCCGAGCGACCGGCGGAGCACGCCGACCGCGAGCTGCACGAGCCCTGCGGTGACGGCCCACAGGCCCCAGATCACCAGGATGGCCTGGAGGTCGTCCTTGCCGGCGACGGCGATCGCGACGGCGGCCGCCAGGCTCAGGACCATGTTCACGTAGAGCGCCGGCGTGGGCCGACCGCTGGTCGAGGACCGTGCGTCCACGACGGCGGCGGCGAGGTCGAAGGCCGGGTAGAGCACGGCGAGCCCGAAGGTGAACGCCCCCAGCGGCGACGAGGTGGCCGCGAACAGGGCCGCCCACACCACGGCGAAACCGAACCGGACGAGGTAGAGGCGCCGCAGGGACGGCGCGTGGATCTGCGGCGAGGCCGCTTCGACAGCTGACATGACGGGGGATCTCCTCGGGTTGGTGCCCTCGGGCGAGAGCGAACGATCGGTCTCACTCTGGACCCGTCGTTCCCAGATGTCAAACCGATCGTTCTGTCTCGTGCGACACAGAGCCGGCAAAGGGGGACCGACAGACCCTGAATCTCGCCGCCGAGCTGCGCGACCGTGGGACGCACCCCGCAGCGCGGCCCAGCGGCCCGGTGCGGAGACCCGGAGATCCCGGGACCGATCCGAGACCACCAGGAGCGAACCTCATGCCGCGAACCCCTCTCGACATCACCGTCCCCGACCTCACCGGCCGACGCGCCGTCCTGACCGGAGGCAGCGACGGCATCGGCCTCGGCATCGCCCAGCGGCTCGCGGCCGCCGGCGCCGAGCTGGTGCTGCCCGTGCGCAACCGGGGCAAGGGCCAGGCCGCCGCGGCCGAGATCCGGGCCGCCGCCCCCGGCGCCTCGGTGCTCCTCCACGACCTCGACCTGTCGTCGCTGGAGTCGATCGCGGGGCTCGGCGAGACCCTGCGCGCGGAGGGGGCGCCGATCCACCTCCTGGTCAACAACGCCGGCGTGATGACACCGCCCCAGCGGCAGACGACGGAGGACGGGTTCGAGCTCCAGCTGGGGACGAACCACCTCGGGCACGTGGCCCTGGTGGCCCACCTGCTGCCGCTGCTGCGGGCGGGCCGGGCCCGGGTGACCTCGCAGGTCAGCGTCGCCGCCGCCCGGGGCGGCATGAACTGGGACGACCTCAACTGGGAGCGCTCGTACAACGGGATGCGCGCCTACCGCCAGTCGAAGATCGCGTTCGGGCTGTTCGGGATCGAGCTCGACCGACGCAGCCGCGCCCTGGGCTGGGGCATCACCAGCAACCTCTCGCACCCGGGGGTCGCGCCGACCAGCCTGCTGTCCGCCCGCCCCGAGCTCGGCCGCGACACCGACACCGCCGGGGTGCGGCTGATCCGGGCGCTGTCCGCGCGGGGGCTGCTCACCGGCACCGCCACGACCGCCGGCCTCCCGGCGCTGATGGCGGCGACCTCCCCGGACGCCGAGGGCGGGCTGCTCTACGGACCGCGCGGGTTCCAGCACCTGGCCGGCCCGCCCGCCGAGCAGGCGCTCTACAAGCCGCTGCGCGACCCGGAGGAGGCGCAGCGGGTCTGGCTGGCGTCCGAGAAGCTGGCCGCCGTGACCTTCCCCGGCCCGGACGGCGACGGGTCGCCCGGCGCGCCTGCCGCCGGGCCCGCCCGACGCCACCCCGCCGCCTGATGGCCCGCACCCGCCGGACCCGGGAAGAATCGGGGGCGACGCACGGCGCCGACGCCGGGCAAGGAGGCCGACGATGATCGATCGCCCGCAGCTGGCGGAGTTCCTCCGGCGCCGACGCGAGGCCCTGCAGCCCGAGGACGTCGGGATGCCGCGCGGACAGCGACGGCGTACCCGCGGCCTGCGGCGCGAGGAGGTCGCGGTGCTGTGCCACATGTCCACCGACTACTACTCCCGGCTGGAGCAGGAGCGCGGTCCGCAGCCCTCGGAGCAGATGATCGCCTCGATCGCGCAGGGCCTGCACCTGACCGTCGCCGAGCGCGACCACCTCTTCCGCCTGGCCGGCCACCGGCCCCCGCCTCGCGGACCGAGCAGCGAGCACGTCAGTCCCGGCATGCTCCGGATCTTCGACCGCCTCGCGGACACGCCGGCCGAGATCGTCACCGAGCTGGGCGAGACCCTGCGTCAGACGCCGCCCAAGGTGGCGCTCACGGGCGACTGGACGAGGTTCACCGGGCCGGAGCGCAGCAACGGCTACCGCTGGTTCACCGACCCCTCCTCCCGCGACATCTACGTGGCCGAGGACCACGCGTTCCTCTCGCGGATGTACGCCGCCGGGCTGCGCGGCATCGTAGCCGTCCGGGGTCCGGACTCGCGCGCGGCCGAGCTCACCCGGCTGCTGCTCGAGCGGAGCGAGGAGTTCGCCACGCTGTGGGCCGACCACGAGATCGGCCTGGAGCCGGACGAGGTCAAGCGCTACCAGCACCCCGAGGTGGGTCGGCTCGACCTCAACTGCCAGGTGCTGCTCGACCCCCACCAGTCGCATCGTCTGATGGTCTACACGGCCGACCCCGGCACCGAGAGCTACGAGAAGCTCCAGGTGCTGACCGTGATCGGCGCCCAACGCATGTCGTCGTCCGCCGTGCCGACGCCGTCGTCCTGACTCCGGCGGGTGGGGCCGCCGGCGCACGAACCACGCAAAGGCGCAGTTCATCCCGCCGCACCCGCCGGGCCACCCGCACCAACGGCGCAAAGGCGTGGTTCGTGCCCCAGACGGACCCGCCGCGGTAGTCCGTGACGTTTCGGCCCCTGAACGCCAGCCGGACGGACCCAAACGTCACGGACTACCCGCGATCGGGGCCCGAACGTCACGGACTACCGGCCTCCGGGCGACCCGTCGACGTCAGCCGCGAGCGGCGTACGCCCGGATCGCGTCGGGTGGGAGCTCGAGGGTGAGCTCGGTGCCGTGGTCGATGCGGGTCAGCGTCCGCACGACCAGCTCGTGGTCGCCGAGCACGACGACGTAGCGGTAGTGGTCGCCGAGGAAGGCCGTTGAACGTACCTTCACCGTGACGACGTTGGGGGTCGCCGCCGGCGCCCCGGAGGGGTGTACGACGATCCGCTCCGGGCGGATGGCGAGCCGTGCGGCGCCCTCCGCCGGGGCGGGGGGCGAGACCAGCAGCGGCTCGCCGAGGCCCTCGACCCGCACCCGCGACCGGTCGGCGCCCGGTGCGACGTGGCCGTCGAGGACGTTGACGGTGCCGATGAAGTCGGCGACGAACTCGTCGGCGGGCTGGTGGTAGATCTCCTCGGGGGTCCCGACCTGCCGCACCCGGCCCCGGTCCATCACCATGATCCGGTCGCTCATCGACAGCGCCTCGTCCTGGTCGTGGGTGACGAAGACCGTGGTGACGCCGATCCGCTGCTGGAGGATCCGCAGCCAGTCGCGGGCCCGCTCGCGCAGCTTGGCGTCGAGGTTCGAGAACGGCTCGTCGAGCAGCAACAGGTCCGGCGGGTGGGCCAGGGCGCGGGCCAGCGCGACGCGCTGCTGCTGGCCGCCGCTGAGCTCGTGGGGGTAGCGGCCCTCGAGCCCGCCGAGCTCCACCAGCTCCAGCACCTCCGCGACCCGTTCGCTGCGCTCGCGCCGCGAGACCTTGCGCAGCTTGAGCGGGTAGCCGACGTTGTCGTGCACGGTGAGGTGCGGCCACACGGCGTAGGACTGGAAGACCACGCCGCAGTTGCGCTTCTCGGGAGGCACGTCGACGCGCCGGTCGTCGAAGACGACCCGGTCGCCGAACGCGATCCGGCCGCGGTCGGGCGGGTGCAGTCCGGCGATCGACCACAGCGTCGTCGACTTCCCGCAGCCGCTGGGGCCCAGCAGGGTGAACAGCTCGCCGTCCTCGGCGCGCAGGTCGAGGTCGTGGAGCACCGCGTTGTCGCCGAAGCTCTTGGCGAGGCCGGTGATGGTCAGGTCAGGCATGGATTCGCTTTCCCAGGAAGAGGCGGCCGAGGGCGAGCACCGCCACGGTCAGCAGCATCTGGATCACCCCGAAGGCGGCGACGGCGCCACCGGTGCTGGTCGCGGCGAGCTGGAGCATGGTCAGGCCCATCACCGGGGTCTCGTCGGTGACGAGGAAGACGGCCGGGTCGGAGTCGTTGAGCATCGAGACGAAGAGCAGCACGAAGCAGGTGGCCATCGCCGGGATGCTCAGTCGCAGCGAGATGCTGATCATCGAGCGCCACCAGCCGGCGCCCGAGACGCGCGCGGCGAGGTCGAGGTCGCGGCCGATCGCGGCCAGCGCGGGGTAGAAAGCGCTGTAGCCGACCGCGAGGCTGCGCACGGCGAACGCGAGCCCCAGCCCCCAGAGGCTGCCGCGCAGCGTGTCGGTGGGGTCGAGCAGCACGAACGCCCAGAAGAACGCCATGCCGCACACCAGGCCCGGCATCATCCGCGGCCACAGCATCGCCTGCTGGAGCGACCCGCGCATCCGGAACTCCGAGCGGTGGGCCACCAGCGAGAGCAGCGCGATCACCACGGTGGCGACCAGGCCGCCCACGGTGGCGATCAGCAGGCTGTTGACCACCGAGTCCATCCACACCGGGTTGTCGAGGACGGCTTCGAAGTTGTCGCTGGTCAGCACCGACCACGGCGAGATCAGGGGGGAGAAGATCGAGGTCAGCGACGAGGCGACCACCCCGACCAGCGGCACCACCACCAGGACGACGAGGACGCCGGCCGCCAGCGCCGCCAGCGGCCACCGCCAGGGGCCGAGGTCGACCAGTCGCTTCGCGCTCGACTTGCCCATCACGGTGGCGAACCTCCCGGTGTCGCCGACCACCCGGTTGCGCACCACGAGCAGGGCCGAGACGAACGCGAGCAGGAACAGGGCGCCGGCGGCGACGACCCCCTGCTCCGCGGACGTCCCGTTGATCCAGTGGTCGTAGAGGTAGGTGGAGACCAGGGTGATGTTCTTGGAGAAGCCGAGGATCAGCGGCAGGCCGAGCACCTCGAAGACGACCGCGAACACCAGCAGCGTGGAGTTGGTGATCGCGGGCCGCAGCAGCGGCACGGTGACCGACAGCAGCGCCCGCACCGGGCCGGCGCCCGCGCTGCGGGCGGCGTCCTCGAGCGAGGAGTCGATCGACAGCACCGTGGTGCGGCACAGCAGGAAGACCGTGGGGGCGGCGACGCTGGTGGCGACCAGCGCCATCCCGCCCAGGCTGTAGAGGTCGATGGGGAAGGTCAGCACCGTGTTGAGCTCCAGCCACGAGGTGACGTAGCCCGACGGCGCCCAGGTCGCCATCCAGCCCACCACCAGCACCAGGCCCGGCAGCAGCACCGGCAGCACGAAGACGCCGGTCAGCAGCCGGCGGAACGGCAGGTTGGTGCGGGTCAGCAGCACCGCCGCGACCACGCCGAGGGTGACCGACGAGAGGGTCGAGATGGTGGCGAAGACGAAGCTGTTGCCCACCGCCCGCCACCAGGTCGGGTCGCCCAGCAGGTCACGGAAGTTGTCCAGCGTGAGGTGGCCGCCGGACTCGTAGAGCGGCGTCGACCAGAGCGCGGCGGCGGCGACGGCCAGCACCGGGCCCACGAGCACGAGCAGGGCCACGGCCCAGATCACGTAGTGCCCGGCGGTCGTCGACGCGAGCCGCCGGCTCAGCAGCCCCGCCCGGCCGGGGGCGGGGCCCCGTGGCCCCACCCCCGCCGGGACAGCTGCGGTCATCGACCGAACGCCTCGTTCCAGCGGCTCGTGATCGCGTCCTCGTCCTCGGCCAGCGACCGGTCGTAGGTGCCGATGTTGAGGTTGTCCTCGCCGCCCACGGCGGCGATGACCTGCGGCAGGCCGAAGTCGCACTCCACGCCGTCGCGGTACGGCGTGAACCCGCCCTCGCAGGCCGCCTCCTGGCCCTCGACCGAGAGCATCCAGTTGAGGAACACCTTGCCGGCGTTGGGGTGCGGCGCCTCGGCGGTCACTCCGAGGCCGCGCGGGAGCAGCGGCGTGCCGTCCTCGAAGTAGCGGTAGTTCACGACCTTGGCGACGTCGTCGACGATGAACGCCCGCACCGCACCCCCGACGAAGAACGCCGCGGCGTACTGGCCCTGCGCCAGCTTGGTCGCCAGCGGGCCGCTGCTCGCCTCGACGCTCGCGTGCGGGCCGATCGCCTCGAGGTTGGCCCACCCGTCCTCGCCGTACTTGCCCAGGTAGGCGCTGGTCGCGCCGTACGCCACCGAGTTGTCGAGGGCGGTGGTGCCGATCCTGCCGTCGAGCTCCTCGGCCATCGCCGCGAGCCCCTCCATGGTGGTCGGCTGCTCGGCCTCGGGCAGCAGCGCCTTGTTGAACAGGGCGATGACCGGGTCCTCGGAGATGGCGTAGACGCCGGGGCCGAGGGTGGCGTAGTCGGGCAGGTTCGCGGCGTTCGGGTCGGCGTAGGGCTCGACGTTGCCCGCCTCGATGAAGTCGAGCCAGCCGAGCGCGTCGTTGCTCATCACCACGTCGGCGGTGGGCGAGCCGGTGGCGACCTCGGTGTCGTAGCGCTGGAACATCTGCTGGTCCTCGAGCGGCAGGCTGCGCAGCGTGATCTCGGGGTACGCCGCCTCGAAGGCCTTCTTGATGGGGGCGGTCTGCTGGTCCTCGGCGTTGGTGTACATCAGCACCTCGCCCTCCTCCTTCGCCGCCTCGAGCACCTCGTCGTCGACCGGCGTCACCGCCGAGGCGTCGCCCACGTCGGCGGTCGGCTCCGGGGTGGTCGACGACGGTGCGTCGTCGGCGGAACCGCCGCAGGCCCCGAGTGCCAGCACCGCGGCGATCGCCAGGGGCAGGGCTGCTGTCCTTCTCATGGATGTCCTCGATCCGTCGGCGCAGGTCGCGCGGGGTGTGATGCCCGTCATAGCGTAGTTGCTATTGCAACCTCGTCAAGAGTTGCAGATAGTTTTGCCATGGAAACCTCCGGGCAGCCCGCCCTGCTGGTGGCACCCGACAAGTTCCGGGGCACGGCGACCGCCAGGGAGGTCGCCGAGGCCGTGGCCGCGGCCGCCGGGGAACTCGGCTGGCGGTCCACCGAGCTGCCGCTCTCGGACGGCGGCGAGGGGCTGCTGGAGGCCTTCGGCGGCCCGAACCGGGCGACGGTCGTGACCGGGCCGCTCGGCGACCCGGTCACCGCCCGGTGGCGGTTCGACCGGGGGCTCGCGGTCGTGGAGTCGGCGGAGGCGTCCGGCCTGCTGCACGCCGGTGGCGCCGAGGGCAACGACCCGGTCGCGGCGACCTCCCGCGGCACCGGTGAGCTGCTCGCTGAGGCCCTCGCCGCCGGAGCGCGCGAGGTGGTCGTCGGCCTGGGCGGCACCGCCTGCACCGACGGCGGCCGGGGTGCCTGGGAGGTGCTGCGCGAGGCCGGGCGCTCGCCGTTCGGCGGCACGACCGTCACGGTCTGCGCCGACGTCGGGACCCGCTACCTCGACGCCGCCGCGGTCTTCGGTCCCCAGAAGGGCGCGACGCCCGCGCAGGTCGAGGAGCTGGCCGAGCGGCTGGTGCGGCTGCGGGACCGGCTCGCCGCCGAGCACGGCCGCGACCCCCAGGAGGTCGCGGGATCGGGGGCCGCGGGCGGGCTGGGCGGTGCGCTCGCCGTCCTGGGTGCGCGGGTCGTCAGCGGCTTCGACCACGTCGCCGACCGGCTCGGCCTCGACGACCACGTGGCCCGCGCCGACCTGGTGGTCACCGGGGAGGGCCGGCTCGACGCGTCGTCGTTCGCGGGCAAGGTGGTCGGCGGGGTCGTCGCCCGGGCGCAGGCCGCCGGCCGGCCGGTGGCGGTGGTCGTCGGCGACCGCGACGCCGACGCGGTGGTGCCGGTGCCGGTGCGGTCGCTGGTCGCCGACCACGGCCGGGCCGCCGCGATGGCCGACACGTTGGGTTGCCTCCGCGCGACGGCGGGGCGCCTGCTCAGCGGCGCGGCAGGGAACCGCTGACGACCGTCACCCCACGGCCCGGGCCGCCGCGCGGCCGGCCGTACGCCCGGAGAACAGGCAGCCGCCGAGGAAGGTCCCCTCGAGGGCGTTGTAGCCCATCATCCCGCCGCCGCCGAAGCCGTTGACCTCGCCCGCGGCGTAGAGCCCCGGGAATGGCGACCCGTCGGAGCGCAGGCACCGGCCGTCGAGGTCGGTCTCCAGGCCGCCGAGGGTCTTGCGCGAGAGGACGTGGAGGCGGACGGCGATGAGCGGGCCGGCCTTGGGGTCGAGGAACTTGTGGGGCGTGGCGGTCCGGCTGAGCCGGTCGCCCCGGTAGCCGCGCGCGCCGCGGATCGCGGTGATCTGGGCGTCCTTGGAGAACGGGTTGTCGATCTCGCGGTCCCGCGCCTCGACCAGGCGGCGGATCGCCTCGGTGTCGAGCTCGGGGACGTCGGGGTCGGCGATCGCGTTCATGCCCTTGACCAGCTCGTCGAGGGTGTCGGCGACCACGAAGTCCTCGCCGTGCTGCTTGAACGCCTCGACCGGGCCGGGTGCGCCGCCCCGCACCCGCGACAGCACCAGCTTGATGTCCTTGCCGGTGAGGTCGGGGTTCTGCTCGGAGCCCGAGAGGGCGAACTCCTTCTCGATGACCTTCTGGGTCAGGACGAACCACGAGTAGTCGTGGCCGGTCTGGCGCAGGTGCTGCAGCGTGCTCAGGGTGTCGAAGCCCGGGAAGCACGGCGCCGGCAGCCGCCGGCCGGTGGCGTCGAGCCACAGCGAGGAGGGGCCGGGGAGGATCCGGATCCCGTGGTTGTCCCAGATCGGGTCCCAGTTGCGGATGCCCTCGACGTAGTGCCACATCCGGTCGGGGTTGATCACGCTGGCGCCGGCGTCCTGGGTGATCGCCAGCATCCGCCCGTCGACGTGTG
This sequence comes from Nocardioides sp. SYSU D00038, assembly GCF_016924665.1. Classification (GTDB taxonomy): domain Bacteria; phylum Actinomycetota; class Actinomycetes; order Propionibacteriales; family Nocardioidaceae; genus Nocardioides. The sequence continues at coordinate 410,238 of NZ_JAFFJT010000016.1, read as the reverse complement.
CCGGAACGCCGGAGACCATCGTCCGCGGGGGCGTGCCGAGCCGCGCGGGCCACGCCTTGCGCACCAGGTCGTGGTTGCCGCCGATGCCGCCGCTGGTCACCACCACCGCCTGGCCGCGGATCTCGAACTCGCCCACCGCGGTGCGCGACGACGGACGGCCACGGTCGACGGCGGTGGGCTCGAGCACGGTGCCGCGGACGCCGACGACGGTGCCGCCCTCGACGACCAGCCCGTCGACCTGGTGGCGGAAGGCGAACCGGAGCCGCCCGGTCGAGGCGTGCTCACGCACCCGGCGCTCGAACGGCGCGACCACGCCGGGCCCGGTGCCCCAGGTGATGTGGAAGCGCGGCACCGAGTTGCCGTGCCCCTCGGCGCGGCCGTCGCCGCGCTCGGCCCAGCCGACCAGCGGGAAGAAGCGGTGGCCCATGCCGCGCAGCCAGGCGCGCTTCTCGCCGGCGGCGAAGTCGAGGTAGGCCTCGGCCCAGGCCCGCGGCCACCGGTCCTCGTCGCGGTCGAACTGGGCGCTACCCAGCCAGTCCTGGGTGGCGAGGGCGAGGGAGTCCTTGATCCCCATCCGCCGCTGCTCAGGGCTGTCGACGAGGAACAGCCCGCCGAGGCTCCAGAACGCCTGGCCGCCCAGCGACTGCTCGCCTTCCTGCTCGACGACGACCACGGACCGGCCGGCGTCGGCGGCCTCGGCCGCGGCGACGAGGCCGGCGAGCCCGCCACCGACCACCACCACGTCGGCCTGCTGCTCGGCGGCCATCACGCGCCACCACCCGCGACGGCGGCCACCGGGGTGGCGACCGGCGCCCGCAGCAGCGCGAGCGGCACGTGGTGCTGGCCGGCGTGCATGTCGCGGTCGCGCAGCGAGCCCTGCGACACCGGCCGCGGGAAGGAGATCTTCACGACGTTGAGCGAGGGGATCCGGTAGATCCGGATGGTGCTCGCGTCGACCCGGTAGAGGTCGGCGATCAACCGCTCGTCGAGGAACGACTCGTCGGCCACGATCCGGTAGCCGTCGGCGTCGCGCATGAACAGCTCCATGGTGACCCAGAAAGGGCCGGCGTTCTTGGAGCGGACCTCCAGGGCGAGGTCGCCCAGGGTGGGCGCGTCGGGCGGGCTGGTCGGCTCAGGCATGGACCGGCTCCTCGATCTCGGTGCGGAAGATGGCGGTGGGGGTGATGGAGTCGACGACGTGGTTGAGCACGAACTCGTACGCCGCCCCGCGCTCGACCTCGGCGGGCGAGCTCGGGAAGGCGAGGCTGGGCAGGTAGTCCATCGACGGGGTCGGCAGGTGCAGCATCAGCGGGTTCGCGATCTTGGCGATCGCCGTGGCGGTCGCCTGGTCGGGGGCGTTGACCAGCAGCATCGCACCCACCTCGCGCGGCGGCCCGCTCTCGGGCTCGAGGTCGCCGAGCACGGCGTTGTGGCCGTAGAGGCGCAGGTCGAAGGCGTACTCGTCCTGGGCCAGGCCCAGAATCTGCGCGACCCGGTCGCGGATCACCGTGCCCATCAGCTCGGCCCAGGCGTCGATGTCCTTGAGGATCAGCGGGTCCCTGATGCCGGTGAACGACACCGTCTCGTAGCCGGTGATCCGCGCGCCCTCGAGCTTGATCGTGTGCTGGTCGGCGACCTGGAACCGCGAGCCCTCCACCCGGACGGTGCGCTCGTCGATCGCGACGTACGTCGCGTCGCGCACGTCGAGGGTGCCGTCGGGCTCGCGCATCTCGAAGGGGTCGGCGGTCTCGTAGAGCATGTGGGCGGCCACCGAGATCGGCGTGCACGCTGCGTCGGGGTCCAGTGGCTCGATGGTGAAGCCGGTCGCGTCGATGACCGTGTAGACCCCGCCGGTGCGCGGGTTGCTGGTGGCCTGGCCGCCGCACTCCACGATCTTGGCGGCGTGCCAGGTCGGCCCCGCCGGCATCCCCCTCATCAGCGGGTACGCCGCCGCCACCGCGGTGTCGGTCGCCCGGCCGGCGAGCACCACCTGGGCCCCGGCCCGGAGCGCCTCGACGATGGGCTCGTGGCCCATCAGCCCGACGATGTGGGTGCAGCTCTCGAGGGTCTCGGCGGTCAGGTCGCCCAGCGGCGGCAGCGGGTGGATCCGTCCAGCGTCGAGCGCCTCCTTGAGGTCGGCGGCACTCTGCTCGCTGTAGATCCGAGCGACCCGCAACCCGAGGCCCTCCTCGGCCTGGATCCTCGCCACCATGCCGGCGACCCAGTCGACCCCGGTGTCGGTGCCGCTGGTGCCGCACGAGCCGATGACCAGCGGCACGTCGGCCCGCGCGGCCGCGCGCAGCGCGCTGCGCAGGTCGCGCTCCACCGCCTTGGCCGTGGTCTTCGGCGTCGAGGAGCCCAGGTAGTAGGGCCCGGAGTCGGTGGAGCCCCCGTCGATGGTGATCACGTCGATGCCGAGCGCCAGCCCGCGCTCGATGGTGGCCTCGTCCCAGCCCGCGCCGAGCATGCCGCTCGGCGTCAGGATCCGGACGCGCTCGGCCGGTTCGTTGTCCATGGTTCGTTCTCTCTCTCGGTGGGCTCAGTCGGCAGCAGCTAAGTCGGGCAGCGGCTCAGTCGGTGAGCGGCTCAGTCGGGGACGGGCAAGTTCGCGAGCACGGCGTCGGTGAGCTCCTGCGTGGTCGCGGTGCCGCCCAGGTCGGGGGTGCGGGTCCTGCCGTCGGCGAGGGTCCGCTCGATGCCGGTCATCAGGGCGGCGGCGGCCTCGTGGCGGCCGAGGTGGTCGAGCATCATCGACGCCGACCACAGCGCCCCGAGGGGGTTGGCCACGCCCTGGCCGGCGATGTCGGGCGCCGAGCCGTGCACGGGCTCGAACATCGACGGGAACTCCCGGGTGGGGTCGATGTTCGCCGCCGGCGCGATCCCGATGCTCCCGGCGATGGCCGCGGCGAGGTCGCTGAGGATGTCGCCGAAGAGGTTCGAGCCGACGATCACGTCGAAGTCGCCCGGCCGCAGCACCAGCTTGGCCACCAGGGCGTCGATGTGCTCCTGGCGCCACGGCACGTCGTACGCCGCCGCCCGCTCGCGGACGATCTCGTCCCAGAACGGCATCGTGTGCACGATCCCGTTGGACTTGGTCGCGGAGGTGAGGCTGCCGCCGCGGGCGGTGGCGAGCTCGAAGGCGTAGTCGACGATCCGGGTCACGCCCGCCCGGGTGAAGACGGCCTCCTGCACCGCCAGCTCGCTGGGGAGGCCGCGGTCGAGCCGGCCGCCGATCTCGCTGTACTCGCCCTCGACGTTCTCGCGCACCACGACGAAGTCGACGCCCTCGCTGTCGCGCAGCGGGCCGGGCAGGCCGGCCATCACCTTGATCGGGCGCAGGTTGACGTACTGCCGGAACTGGCGCCGGATCGGGATCAGCAGCCCCCACAGCGAGACGTGGTCGGGCACGCCCGGCCAGCCGACGGCGCCCAGCAGGATCGCGTCGTGGCCGGCGATCCGGTCGAGGCCGTCCTCGGGCATCATCCGGCCGGTCTCGAGGTAGCGCTGGCACGACCAGTCGAGGTGGTCGAGCTCGACGGAGAAGCCGCCCCGCTCGCCGAGCACCTCGAGCGCCTGCAGGGCCGCCGGGATCACCTCGGTGCCGATGCCGTCGCCGGGCACCACGGCGATCCGGTGGTCGCTCACGCGGGCACCCCCGCGGTGACGGCGAAGCGGGGCGCACCGGCGAGCGAGCGCACCAGCTCGGCGGCGCCCTCGGTGCCGGCCGCCTGCCGCGCCTCGGCGGTCTGCCCCGCCAGGTGGGAGTAGACGACGATGCCGTCGACGCCGCGCAGCGGGCTGTCCTCGGGCAGCGGCTCGGTGGCGGCCACGTCGAGGGCGGCGCCGGCGATCTCGCCGGCGCGGACGGCGGCGGCGAGCGCCCGCTCGTCGACGATCAGGCCGCGGGCGGTGTTGACCAGCACCGCCGTCGGCCGCATCGACCGGAACGCCGCGGCGCCGAGCAGGCCACGGCTGCGCTCGGTGAGCGCGGTGTGCACGGAGACGTAGTCGGAGCCGGCGAGCAGCTCGTCGAGCCCCACGAATCGCACCTGCTCGCTGCCCTCACCGCCGCGCTGGTCGTCCGGCACGCCGGTCGTGCACAGCACGGTCATGCCGAGGGCCCGGGCCAGCGTGGCCACCCGCCGGGCGGCGGCGCCCCAGCCGATGAGGCCGAGGGTGGCGCCGCGCAGCTCGTGCCCGTCCTCGCGCGGCCAACCCCCGGCGGCGACCCCGGCGGCGCTCTGCACGAGGCGCCGAGCGGCGGCGAGCAGCAGCCCGAGGGTGTACTCCGCGACGGCGTTGGCGTTGATGCCCGGCAGGTTGCTGACCGTGATGCCCAGCCGCGCGGCCGCGTCGACGTCCACGGAGTCGTAGCCGACCCCGGTGCGCACGACGACCCGCAGCGACGGCGCCCGCCGGAGCACGTCCTCGGTCAGCGGCTCGTTGGCGACGAGTGCCGCTTCGACGCCGTCGAGGGCGGCGACCAGCTCCTCGGGATCGCGCCGGCCGGTCATCGGCAGGTGCACGGTCTCGTGGCCCGCACCGCGCAGGTACTGGTCGACCGCGTCGCCGGGTCGCAGGTAGTCGGTGGTGATCAGGACACGGGGCACGCGTCGCTCTCCTCGGTGTGGGGGCGGTGGGTGGCACCGACCCGATCGGGCGGTGCGGTGGGCGGACTCAGGGCAGGGTCGGCGCCCGGCGCTGGGCGCGGGCGAGGCGGGCGACGACGAGGACGGCCAGGCCGGTGAGCAGCGCGATGTCCAGCAGCATCAGGTCCCAGCCGGTCAGGTCGACCATGCCGCCGACCAGCGCGGGCCCAAGGAAGCCGCCGCTGGCCCAGCCGACGGTGTAGAGGCCGGCGTAGGTGCCGAGCAGGTTGGGCGAGGGCGCGAAGTTCCAGAGCACCACGACCGCGTTGATCATGAACCCGGAGGCCCCGGCCGCGGCGACGACGAAGGCCACGACCGTGCCGGTGGGGGTCTGCACCAGGGTGCCGCCCACCAACGCCAGGCCGAAGACGGACATGCCGGCGAGCATCACCCGGAGCCGGCCGAGCCGCTCGGCGAGCAGGGCAGCGGGGTACGCCGCGAGCAGGAACGCGATGCCGCTCGGCAGGGTCAGGCCGCCGGCGTCTCCCCGCGACAGCCCGAGTGCCTCCTGCCCGTACGGCGTCAGCAGGGCCCGCGAGGAGGCCCACGCCGCACCGAAGAGCAGGATCGCGAGCAGGAGCATCAACCGGCTGCGATCGCGGTCGCGGAGGATGTCGCGGACGGCGTCGCGGGCCCGGGGCCGCGCCACCTCCTGTCCGGCCTCGGCGGTGTCCTCCTCGAGGGCGGCACGGTAGGCCGGTGACTCGCTGTCGCGCACGGTGGCGGCCAGCACCACGACCGCGACCAGCATGATGGCGGCGGGGATGGCGAACGCCACGTAGGGGTGGTCGTCGACGACGAGGACGCTGACCAGCGCGGCGACGATGATCGTGAGGCTGGTAGCGATCTTGACCACGGCGTTGGCCCGGCTGCGCCGCTGGGGCCCGATGAAGTCCGGCAGCAGCGAGGTCGAGACCGGGTTGAGCGAGTTCAGCACTAGGGCGTAGGCGAACATCACCGCCACCAGAGGCAACAGCGACCGGGCAGCGTGGGGCACGAGCACGAAGAGCACGGCCGCCACCGGCATCCCGACCACGAGGTACGGCAGCCGCCGGCCCCACCGGGTGCGGGTGGCGTCGGAGCGGTTGCCGATCCACGGCTGCACGAAGATGCCGAGCAGGTTGTCCATGCCCATGAGCAGCCCGACCAGCGCGGCGCTCGCGAGGTGCTCGCGGAGCAGCGGCGGGACCTGGGAGTCGTAGAAGTTCCACGTCGACTCCTGCGCGAACACCGCGAGCGCGACCAGGAGGGTGATCCGCCCGGTGGCGGTGGTCGCGCCCTCCGCCGTGCTGCGGGTCGGGCCCGGGGTGCTGGTGGTGGTCATCTGGTCGTCTCCGGTGCGGGGGCGCCGGTGGACGCCCGCTGGGTGGCGGACGTCACGCTACGTTTGCTACAGCATCAACGTCAAGGGTTGCATAGTGGTCGATGCCATTTCGATCGGTAGGATGCCGCCGTGGCCACCACTCCCCCCGAGATCCTCGCCGCCGACACGCTGGCCGACCAGACCTACCGGGCGGTGCGGACGGCGATCGCCACCGGCAAGCTCGTCCCGGGTCAACGGGTGACCGAGCGGGGCCTGGCCGAGGAGCTGTCGGTGAGCCCGACGCCGGTGCGGGAGGCGGTGCGCCGGCTGCAGCAGGACGGGCTGCTCGAGCGCACCGGGCCGCGCACGGTCAAGGTGTCGTTCATCAGCGAGACCGCGATCCGCGACCTCGCCGAGGTGGAGATCGCGCTGCGCGGGATGATCGCGCGGTTCGCGGCCGAGCGCGCCACCGACGACCAGCTCGACCAGCTCGACGCGATCCTCGACGACGCCGACGACCTGCTGATCCTGATCCGCCAGCGGCGCGAGCAGGGGACGCCGCACGACCGCCACCTCCACCAGCTCCTCGACACCATGCAGCGGTTCAACGAGGCGGTCGAGGACTGCGTGGGCAACCCGGTGCTGCTGCGGCTGCTCGAGCAGGCCCGCGTCTTCTCCCCGTCGGGCCGTCGCGCCCGGCTGCTGGAGCTGCTCGCCACCAACGACGAGTTCGGCCTCGACCGCTACCAGAACCACCGGCGCCTGGTGCGCGCCCTGCGCGACCGCGACCCGGCCGCCGCCGAGCGGATCGCCACCGAGCGCGCCCGCGCCGGCCTGAGCGACATGCTCGAGTCGGCCGCGCCCGAGCCCGGCTGACGCGGCCTCCCCTCCGGTCCGCGACCGACCCGACCCAGGCTGCGGTCCGCCACGGTGATGACCAGCGCCACCGCCGCCAGCACGAGGGCGTACCAGCCCAGGGTCCGCATCCCCGCCGTCGTCGCGCCGTCGTCGAGCACCGCTCCGACGGCCGCGGCTGCGAGCAGGGCGCCGACGTACATCGAGGTCCGCTGGAGCCCGGCCGAGGAGGCCAGCCGGGCAGGCTCGGCCTGGTCGTAGAGCGTGTGCTGGTTGGCCAGGTTGAGCAGGCCCTGCGGGACGCCCACGAGCACCGCGAGCCCGACCAGGGCCAGCACCGGCACGTCGTCACCGAGGACCAGGAGCGGCACGCAGACCGCCACCTGCACGAGCCCGCCGGTCACCAACCTGGCCCGCACCCGCCTGCCGCGGCCGGTCACCGCGGCCACGGCGATCGCCACCAGGAAGGTCGGGATGATCAGCAGTCCCGCCTCGCCGGCGGCGAGCCCGCGACCGTCCTGGAGCCACTGGGTGTAGCCGAAGAGGAAGACGTAGGTGACGGTCGCGGTCAGCAGCGTGCGGGCGTACGTCGCCACCAACGCCGGGTTGCCGAGCAGCAGGCGGAGGTCGACGAACGGCTCGGCGACCCGCAGCTCGACGCCCACGAACGCGATCGCGGCCGCGGCCGCCACCACGAGCAGCGGCCAGAGGTCGGGGTCGCGCTCGATCAGCACCAGCATCGCGCAGACCAGGAACCCCCCGAACAACGCTGCGCCGAGCGGGTCCAGCCGCGTCCGCGGACCGTCGGCGATGCGCTGGTGGTGCGGCAGCCGGCGCGCCCCCAGCCACAGGCAGGCCAGGGAGAGCGGGATGTTCACCGCGAACGTGCTGCGCCAGCCCGCGACGCCGATGAGCAGCCCGCCCAGCGGCGGGCCGAGCACCGCGAAGGTCTGGTTGGCGACCGAGAGCACGGTGAGGATGCCGGCGGGGCTGGCGCGTCCGGTGCGCCGGGCCTCGCTGCGGATGAGGTACATCGACGACGGGTGGCCGGCGCAGGTGCCGATGCCGAGCAGCACCCGCGCGGCGACGAGGGTGCCGAGGTCCTGGGCGAGCAGGCCGAGCAGGCCGGCGAGACCGACCAGGGCGCTGCCGGCGAGGTAGAGGCGGCGCGGGCCGAGGACGTCGACGAGCCGGCCCACCACCGGCTGCCCGACCGCCGTCGCGAGGTAGAGCCCGGAGACCAGCCACGCGGTCTCCGCGGGCGAGGCGCCGAGGTCGCGGCCGATCGGCACCAGCGAGACCGCGATGATCGAGGAGTTGACGGGGTTGAGCACGGAGCCGAGCACCATCGGTGCGACCAGCCGCCGGTCGAAGCCCGTCCCGCTCCCGGCGCGCCTCATCGAGGTGGGCAGGCCGCCACCTAGTCCTTGGTGACCGCGGGCACGCCGCCGTGCAGCAGGTCGAGCGCCCGGGAGTCGAGCGCGTCGACGGCGTGCACGACCACCGCCTCCCAGGTCTGCGGCGCGTACCGCGACGTCTCGGTGTGCACGATGACGTTGTGGACCAGCTCGAGCGGCAGGCCCTTCTCCCACATCTTGTGCGCGCCGTAGACGCCGTGCTGGACCAGCCGGCCGAACCGCGAGGCCCGGCCGCCCTCCTCCGACGGCTCGAACTCCATGAGCTTGCTGACGTCGTGGAGGTTCGCCGCGGCGATCAGCAGGTCGCGGTCGTAGGGGGCCCCCTGCACGCGCTCGGCCACCTCGGCGACCGCGACCGCCATCTGCGTGGTCGACCGGGTGTGCTCGACCAGCTTCACGCTGGCCGGCACCTCGTAGGGGTGCTTCGGCACGTCGGCGATCGAGTCCCAGCCGCTCTCGGCGAGCACCTCCAGCCAGATGTCGACCACGCTCCGACGCAGGTCGTCGTCGGCGATGTCCCGCAGCTCGGGAAAGGTGGTGAGGACGTCCTCGACGGTGACCCCGGGCTGGGCCGGGGACGTGGGACCCACGGTGTCGACCATGTCCGCTCTCCGCTTGGAAACTGTTGCATCGTGACTTTGCTACAGCATATGGCTGCTGTCAACCACCGCGGTGCACGTGCATCCCTTTTCACAAGACAGCATGTCCGTTAAAGTCTGGTCCATGGCCCCCCTCACCGAGACCAGGAAGCTCCTCGTTCGCGGCACCACCCTCGTCGCGGACATTCGCGGCGCCGGTCGCCCCCTGTTGCTCATCCACGGCGGCGGTGAGGACGCCACCATGCTGACCGGACAAGCCGAGAGCCTGGCCGCGGTCGGCTACGAGGTGACGGTCTACGACCGACGCGGTACCGGTCGGTCGGGCCGCGATGCCTGGCCCGGGAGTGGGGCGACCCAGCACGCCGACGACGCAAGGGGACTCATCGAGGCCCTCGACCTGGACTCGCCCACCGTCGTCGGTGTCAGCTCCGGCGCCGTCGTGGCTCTGGCTCTCGCAGCCAGGCACCCGGGGGCGGTGGGGCGCGTGATCGCCTGGGAGCCACCTGCCCTGGGCGTTGTCCCCGGCGGCGGTCTGGCCCAACGGGCGATGATGATGCCCGCCCGTCGGCACCTCCGCCGCCACCCAGGGGACTTCGTAGGTGCCCAAGCCGTCCTGCTGAAGCTCATCCTCGGCCGGCAGGTGACGGTCGACGAACCTTCCCTTGCCGCCACCCGGGCGAACGCCGAGGCGATGATCCGCGACGAACCGGGCATCCCGACCTACCGGTTCCGGCGCCGCGACCTCGCGGGCCTCGACGTCACCGTCGGACTCGGGTCGGAGACCATCCCCCCGATCCGGCTGGCCGCGCGGCGGATCACCTCGTGGACGGGCAGGCCGCCGGTGCGGGTCACCGGCGAGCACGAGGTCTACCTGTCCGACCCGTCGGTGCTGACCGAAATCGTCCAGAGGGGGCGCGCAGGATGACCGCGCTCGACCACCCGGGCGGCAGGACGACAGCGGCGCGGTAGTCCAGCCACCTCGGGATCCGCGCGCCGACGTGGCGCACCCACCTCGCCCTCCGCCCCCGTCTCCGACAGCACGCCAGGACCGACGTCGACACGTCCGGCACGGTCGGCCCATCCCCGTGCTCCTGCTGCGCGACCCGCACTCCGTGACCGGTCACACCGTCGACTGATCGAGCTCGCCCCAGTTCCGCGTCTGGAACCGCCCGCCGGACGGAGCCGGGACGTGGGGGCATCGCGAGGTCCTCGAGCCGTGGGCCTCACGAAGGCGACGTGCTCGAGCCCCATCCCATAGGCGTCCCGGCCCGACGGCGGTCGTCACGCCGGTGGTGGCGTCGTGGTCACGTGACGGTCGGGCCCGACCCGCGGTGTCCGGCCGTTCGGTCGCGACCCCGTCACGCCCGGAAAGTCATTTCACTTGACAGGCTGTCTACTCGATGTGTCATATTGGCGCTACACATCGCTCTATGAAATGAGGCAACCAGTGACGCAGCTCCCCCGCCAGACGCATGTCGCCGTCGTCGGCGCCGGCCCGGCCGGACTCGTGGCCGCGGTGTCACTGGCGCGCGCCGGGGTCGAGGTCGTCGTTCTCGACAAGCGGACCGGCGTCTCCGACCTGCCCCGGGCGGTAGGCGTGACCGTGCGCCAGATGGAGATCTTCCGATCCTGGGGCATCGAAGCCGAGCTTCGGGCCTGCGCCGACGACGTCGACCTCACCCTGCTGGAGGTCACCACCGTGGCCGAGGCCAGCGCCGGGGTCCGCCGCCAGATCAACGTCCCGGACCACGTCCAGAGCGAGGTGGTGAGTCCGACCTCGTCTGTCCGAGTGGCTCAGGACGACCTCGAGCTGGTGCTGCTCGACGAGTTGGCCAGGCACAAGACCGCGACCGTCTGCCGCGGCGTCGAGGTGGCCGGGCTCGAGCAGGACGCGGACGGCGTCGACCTCGTCGTGCGCGCAGCCCACGACCCGACTGCAGCTCGGGTGCGCGCTCGGTACGTGATCGGAGCCGACGGCGCCCGCAGCACCGTGCGTCAGCTCCTCGGAATCGACGTCGTGGGAGCCACCGACGTCATGCGCGGGGTCAGCGCCGAGTTCCGCGCACCGTTGTGGCCCGTCCTCGGTGAGCGCCGCCATGCCCTGTACTCGATCCGCCAGCCGAACGGCTCCGGCATCCTGATCCCCGCCGGCGGCGGCACGCGATGGCAGTACGGCGTGGTCCTGGGCCCGGACGACGACGCGCACGCGCTGAGCCACCCGTCGGTCCTCACCCGGCGCATCCGCGCCGCGGTCGGAGTGCCCGACGTCGGCATCTCGATCGCCCGGACCAGTACCTTCGTCGCCGGTGCCACGCTGGCCGAGCGCTACTCGCTCGGCCGCGTCCACCTGGTGGGTGACGCCGCGCACCGCGTGACCCCCCGAGGAGGCAACGGGCTCGCCATGGCCGTCCGCGACGGCCTCGCACTGGGGTGGCGACTCGCGTGGGTCGCCCACGGTTGGGCGCCGCCCGGGTTCCTCGACACCTACGAGGAGGAGATGCGCCCGCTGGCCGCCGCGGACGTCGCTCGTGCCGCCGACCCGGACGGGGGCTGCCACACGGTGCTCACCGAGCTGTTGCACGACCTCGGCGGGCGCCTGCAGCACGCGTGGCTGCCGCCGTCCCGACCGGGCGAGCCTCCGCGCTCCACGCTCGACCTGGTCTCCGGCGGCCTCACCCTGCTTACCGGCGCCGAAGGTCCGTGGGCGGGCGCCGCGGCCGGACTGCCGCAGCGACTGCCCGTCGAGATCGCCGTACTGCCGCCACCGACGCTGCACGCGCTCGGCATCCGGCCACTCGGCGCGCTGCTCGTCCGCCCCGACGGCGTGCCCGTCGCCGGCTGGTACGGCGCCGCCACCGTCGACCGGGCGACCGCCGACCTCACCCGGGCGATCGGTGACCTGCTCACACCCATCCACCACCCCGAAGGAGCAACCCGATGAACGACGCCCTCCTGACCCACCCCCGCTTCCCTCGCGCCTCCGCCTACCACCCGGACTGGTTGCGCTCCTGCGTCAGCGGCGGAGCGAACTCGCTGTGGCTGACCGAGTGGCTGACCGAGGCGCTCGACCTCCAGCCGGGCATGCGCGTGCTGGACCTCGGCGCCGGGCGGGGCGCGTCCTCGGTCTTCCTGCACCGTGAGTTCGGGGTCCAGGTCTGGTCGACCGACCTGTGGTTCCCGGTCGACGACCGGGCCCGCCGGTTCCGTGACGCCGGTGTCGACCACGACGTGTTCGCCCTCCACGGCGAGGCACGGGCACTGCCGTTCGCGCGGGACTTCTTCGACGCGATCGTGAGCATCGACTCCTACGTCTACTACGGCACCGACGCCCTCTACCTCCCCTACCTGGCCCGGCTGGTCAGGCCCGGAGGTCAGGTCGCGATCGCCGGCGCCGGCTTGACGCAGGACATCCACGACCGTCCCCCGGCACACCTCGCGACGTGGTGGGAGCCGAGCCTCGCCTGCCTGCAGACCGCGGCGTGGTGGCGCCGACACTGGGGCCGCAGCGGCGTCGTCGACGTCCAGCACGCCGACGCGCTCGAGGATGGCTGGCGACTCTGGCTGCAGTGGCAGCACGCCGTCGCCCCCGACAACGCAACCGAGATCGCAGCCGTCGAGGCCGACCGAGGCCGGTACCTGGGCTACGTGCGGGCGGTCGCCCGCCGCGACGAGGCCGCCGTCCTCGACGACCCGATCTCCACCATCCCCGTGTCCTACTCGGCGCACCCGCTGCTCGCCGACGAGCGCGGTCCCCACCAGGAGACCCGATGACCACAACCCTGCCGGAGGCGACTCCTTCCGACCTCCACTCACGTCGCGGTCGCCTGGTCCTGGCCCTCGTCTGCGCGGTCGCCTTCCTCGACTTCGTCGACGCGACGATCGTGAACGTCGCGCTGCCGGCGGTCCGGGACGACCTGGACATCCCGCTGCAGCAGCTCCAGTGGGTGCCCAGCGGCTACCTGCTCACCTACGGCGGCTTCATGCTGGTGGGCGGCCGGATGGCCGACCTGCTCGGACGGCGGCGGGTGCTGCTCGCCGGCCTGGCCGTGTTCGGCGCCGCGTCACTCGTGGGCGGTTTCGCCCAGTCCGCCGAGGCTCTCGTCGGAGCCCGCCTGGTCCAGGGCACGGGTGCGGCTCTGAGCCTGCCGGCTGCCCTCTCGATCCTGACGACCACGTTCACCGAGCGGGCCGACCGCCATCGTGCGCTCGGCGTCTGGGGTGCCGTCGCCGGGGTGTCCTCGGCCGTCGGCGTCCTGGCCGGGGGTGTGCTCACCGAGATCGCCGACTGGCGCTGGGTGATGCTCGTCAACCCGCTGCTGTGCGCGCTCCTCGTCGGTCCGATCCTTGCGCTGGTCCCGGCCGACCGTCCCCGCGGACCTCGCGGCCGGTTCGACCTCGTGGGGGCCCTGCTCGCCACCGCCGGCATGATCGTCCTGGTCCACGCGCTGGTCGAGGCACCCGACCGCGGTTGGTCGGCCCCCCGGACCGTGCTGGAGCTGCTCGCCGCCGCCGGTCTGTTCGTGGCCTTCACGGAGGTGGAGCGGAGGGCCCCAGAGCCACTGCTTCCTCCGTCCCTCCTCCGCTTGCCGGGGGTGGCGGCCGCCAACCTCGTCCAGCTCGCGACCTTCGCCGGCTTCCTCTCCCTGTTCTTCTTCGTCACCGTCTACATGCAGGACGTGCTCGGCTACGGGCCCGTCCGGACCGGGCTCGCCTACGTCCCGTCGTGCCTGGTGGCAGCGGCGTCATCCGCTGCCGCTGCCCAGCTCATCGCCCGACTCGGGACCCGACCGATGGTCGTCGGCGGCTCGCTGACCACCGCCCTGGGGCTTCTGCTGCTGTCGCGGCTGCCGGCCGACGGCTCGTACGCAGCCGACCTGCTGCCGGGGCTGCTCGTCCTCTCCAGCGGGATCGGGTTCGTCTTCGTCGCCGTCGTCGCGGCCGGCCACGCCGGGGTCACCGAGGACCGGTCCGGAACGGCGGCCGCATTGCTCAACTCCGGTCAGCAGGTCGGCGCCGCCCTCGGGCTGGCCGTGCTGCTCGCCGTCTCGGACGCTGTCAACGACGACGAGCTGGCGGCGGGGGCCACCGCGGCCGAGGCCCTCACCGACGGATTCGGACGCGCGCTCCTGGTCGGCGTCGGACTGCTCGTCGCGGCGGCCGTCGTCGGTCTCCGCACCGTGAACACCCACGACCCCGATCCGGTCGCCTGATCGCGCCGGCTGGCCGAGAGGAACCACCATGCCCGGCATCACCCGCACCACCGCCACGCCGGTCCTGCCGCCTCAGGTGTGGACGGCGCAGTCGCGTCCGGCCTGGCCCGGAGCTCCGTCCCCTCGAGCACCGATCGCGGACGGTGCGATCAAGGGCAGGGTTCGTCCGGGCGGGCCCGTCGCCCTCACCGTCCTCGGCTGAGGGTGACGATGGACCACACCGAGGCCGTGGACCTCGCGCGCCGTTCCCACCAGGGCACCCTCGCCACGATCCGGCGCGACGGTCGTCCGCAGCTGTCCAGCGTGCTGCACGTGGTCGACGACCACGGCACAGCCCGCGTCTCGACCCTGCCCGGCCGCGCCAAGGCGGCCAACCTCCGGCGATCGCCCTGGGCCGCCCTCCACGTTCGGGGTCCGGACTTCTGGTCCTACGCCGTCGTGGAAGGTCCCGTGGAGCTGACCGAGCCGGTCACGCACCGCGACGACGCCGTCATGGCCGAGCTGCGTGACCACTACCGCGCCGTCCAGGGCGAACCCGAGGACTGGACGGCGTTCGAGGACCTGATGCTGGAGGAACGACGGATCGTGGTGCGCCTCAGGGTGCAGCACGCCTATGGTTTCCGGCTGCCGTCCTGACCAGCCGGCCGGTCAGCCCTTCTTCCGCGCCGTCCGGGACGTCTCGGGTCGGCACACCGAGCGTTCCGCCATCGTCACCAGCGTGTCGATCGCCCGGTCGAGGGACATCCGGCGCCCGGTGACCAACAGGTCCAGGGCCTCGAAGCTGGTCAGCACCCACAGGGCGTCGAAGGCCTGCTCCTTGCTGACGTCCTCGCGCAGGACTCCTTCCTCGGCCAGGTGCTCGGCGAGCTGCTTCATCCCGGCCTTGCGATCCTCCTCCATGTGCCGCACCGCCCGGCCGGCCGACTCCGGATCGAGCCGGTCCATGGCGTGCAGCACCCGGTAGATGGTGATCTCCCGGCCCTTCATCCTGCTCGCGGCCGCTATCCCCCGGTGCAGGTGCTCCCGGGCGTCGTCGCTCTTGACGGCCTCGCCCAGCTCCTTCAGACCGGTGCGGTCCCACAGGTCGGCGACGAACGCGTCGAAGAGCCCCGCCCGCGAGCCGAAGTCGGCGTAGATCGTCGACCTGGAGACCCCTGCCAGCGAGGCGACCTTCTCGAGGCTCGGCTGTTCCGTCGGCGCCTCTCGCAGCCGCTGGCCCACCGCCTCGAGGATCCGCCGCCGGGTCTCCGCAGCCGCCTCCGCTCGGCGCACCTGCTCGTACTTCCTCGTCGCCATACGCCCAGCATGTCACATTCCGCCTGACAGCCAGTGCAACCAATAGGCCTCATTGACTTGACACTGCGTACTCCCAAATGTCACCGTCAACATATTCAGCAGACGCTTTGTATGCTCAACTGGAAGGATTCCCATGCCCCACGCCATCACCACATCACCGCCCGACCAGGTCTCCGGGTCCGTTCCGTTGGGTCGGGGTGGCCGGCTGCCCGCGGTCGATGCGCTGCGGGGACTCGCGCTCGGCGGCATCGTCGTGGTCAACGTCCTGCTCTTCAAGGCCTCGCCGTCCTTCGAACACCTGGCGGCGACCACGATCGACGGCACCGTCGACCGCGGCGCCGCGGTCGCGGTGAAGGTTCTCGCCGAGGGCAAGTTCATCGGTCTGTTCTCATTGCTCTTCGGCTTCGGCGTGGCCACCCAGGTCGCCCGCTGGCAGGCTCGGGGGCTCCCTTGGCGTCGCCTGTACGCGCGCAGGATGGCCGCGCTCGGCGCTATCGGCGCGACGCATCTCTTCCTGGTCTGGTACGGCGACATCCTCACGACGTACGCGGTCGTCGGCGTGGTGCTCGCGCTGTTCGTCAACCGGACCGCCCGCACCCAGCTGCGCTGGGCGATCGGCATCCTCGGCACGCTCTCGGCCATCGGCGTCGGTGGACTGGCTCTGCTCGCGGTCCGCGGGCTGACCGGTTCCTCGGCACTCGCCGGCAGTGAGCGCTCCGCAGCGGACGCCGACGCGATCGAGGTGGCCCGGCTCAACGAGATCTACCGCAATGGTGACTACCTCGACCTGGTCCAGGAGCGGCTCACCAAGCCGGGCGGCCTGATCTTCGGGCTCACCTTCTCGCTCGTCGTGCTCGCGCTGATGCTGGTCGGCATGTACATCGCCCGCACGGGTCTCCTCGCCGATGTCGGGGCCCACCGGGCCACGTTCGTCGCCACCGCGCGCATCGGAATAGGCGTCGGCCTGCCGCTCAACGTCCTGGTCGTGGTCGTCCAGAGCACAGGTGGGCTGTTCACCGTGCTGGCAGCCCAGGTCCTCCTGATAGCCCTGGCCGCACCCGTGCTCACGTTGGGCCTCGGCGCCGCCGTCGTGCTCCTGCGGGAGCGCTGGACGCTCCGCGCACTCTCCGCTGCCGGCCGGTTGGCGCTGACCAACTACCTGCTGCAGTCGGTCGTGCTGACCTCCGTCATGTACTCCTACGGCCTCGGCCTCTACGGCGAGGTCGGTGTCGCCGAGGGCGCCGCCATCGCCCTGGCGCTCTACCTCGCACAGCTCCTCCTCAGCGTGTGGTGGGACGGTCGCGCAGGGTCGGGTCCGGTCGAGCGGGTGTGGCGACGAGCCACCTACGGACGGCACAGCTCCACCGCCGACGGGACCGTGGGCGAAGCCGACCGCGGTCGAGCTGTCGGCTCCGGGGCGGCCGCTGAGGCGCCGCCGGCCTGAGCGCGTCGACCTGCCGTGTCGCCGGCCGAGGTCCGAGGTGGAGGCCGTCACCCAGGAGGCGGCGGCGGCACGACGGGCGGCGCCGGGGCCAACGCTGTCGAGTTGCGGACGCGCTCACCGCCGGGCCGGTTCCGACGGCAGCCGAGGTCGGCGAGGCTCCTGCGTGCGGGTCCACGGTCGGCGGCCGGTCGCGACGAGGTCCTCCGCGCATCCCTGATGAGCTCCCCGATGACGTCGAGGCCGCCTGCTCGCGAGCCTCGTCCGCGACCCGGTCGCCGTCCGCGTCCAGCCGGGCCGTCAGCCGGGAGAGAGCTCGACCGGTCCTCGGCGACCGGTCCTCGGGGACCGGTCCCGGACCCAGCTGGACGTCCCGTCCAGAAATGAGTAGAGCCCCAGGTCGTCCCCGGGGCTACTCACGTGCGCGAGGGGGGATTTGAACCCCCACGCCCTTTCGGACACTGGCACCTGAAGCCAGCGCGTCTGCCGTTCCGCCACTCGCGCGTGAAGCGCCCAAAGGTTAGCCCAGCGGCTCGGACATTCCCAAACCGGTAGCGCGGGTACCGGAGCCCCGAGCACGGCCCCGATACGATCGTCGCGATCCGGCGCGGACGTCGGGTGCGTCGGCCTGCCCCCCGCGGGGAGGCGGGTGCTGGACATGGTGACGGCGAGAGTTCCGGCAAGGGTTCCGACAAGACACGGACAGGAGGCGACGTGGGCGGGCTGCAGCGGTTCGAGCAGCGGCTGGAGAACCTCATCTCCGGCGCCTTCGCGCGCGCCTTCCGCTCCGCGGTCCAGCCGGTCGAGATCGCGGCGGCGCTGCAGCGCGAGTGCGACAACAACGCCCAGATCCTCTCCCGCGACCGGCGGATGGTGCCCAACGCCTTCCACGTCGAGCTCTCCCCCGGCGACCTGGAGCGGCTGGCGCCGTTCGACACCGCGCTGGCCGACGAGATGCTCCACCAGGTGCAGGACCACGCCGACTCGCAGAGCTACGTCTTCCCGGGGCCGGTCAGCATCGACTTCGAGGCCGCCGAGGACCTCACCACCGGCCGGTTCCGCATCCGCAGCGCCGCCCAGGCCCGGGTGAGCAGCAACGCCACCCACACCCAGGTACGCCGCGCGCGGGCCGTCCTCGAGGTCAACGGCACCGAGCACCCCCTGGCCCCGCCCGGCCTGGTGATCGGGCGCGGCACCGACGCCGACGTGCGGATCAACGACCCCGGGGTGAGCCGGCGCCACGTGGAGATCGACGTGTCGACCTCGGTGCGCGGCAGCCGTGAGGACCTTGCGATCGAGGTCCGCGACCTCGGCTCGACCAACGGCATGCTGGTCGACGGCCACAAGGTCACCCGGGCCCCGCTGCGCGACGGCAGCCAGCTGCGGGTCGGCAACACCACCATGACCATCCGGGTCGTCGAGGAGGACAGCGGTGTCTGAGCTCACCCTGTTCCTGATCCGCATCGCCTACCTGGCGATCCTGTGGATCTTCGTGCTGTCGGCCATCTCGGTCATCCGCTCCGACATGTTCGGGGCCCGGGTGCCCGAGACCGCCCGCGGCCGGGGCCGCGAGCGCGGGCAGCGCCAGCCCAAGGCGCCCGCCAAGCGGCGCGGCTCGCCCACCCACGTGCTCGTGGTCGAGGGCGGCAACGCCGGCCAGCGCGCCGACCTCTCCGGCGCGCCGATCCTGATCGGCCGTGGCCCCGACGCCGCCATCCGCCTCGACGACGACTACGTCTCCACGCGTCATGCCCGGATCGCCGCCTCCGGCGACCAGTGGTTCGTCGAGGACCTCGGCTCCACCAACGGCACCTACATCGGCAGCGTCCGGATCACCCAGCCCACCACCCTCACGCTCGGCACCCAGGTCCGCATCGGCAAGACCATCCTCGAGCTGAGGAAGTAGCGTGCTGAGGCTCGACTACGCCGCCATCTCCGACGTCGGTCGGGTGCGCAAGGACAACCAGGACTCGGCGTACGCCGGGCCGTGGCTGCTCGCGGTCTGCGACGGCGTGGGCGGCGCGGCCCGCGGCGACATCGCCTCGGCCACCGTCGTCTCCGAGCTCCGCGACCTCGACACCCAGCCCGACCGCGACACCTCGCCCCAGGCGCTGCTGCGCCTGGTCAACGACGGCCTGGCCCGCGCCCACCAACGGATCGCCGACCTCGTCGACGACGACCCCGCGCTCAACGGCACCTCGACCACCGCCAGCCTCGGCCTCTTCGACGGGGCCCGGATGGGGATCGGCCACGTCGGCGACAGCCGCGCCTACCTGTTCCGCGACGGCGAGATCAGCCAGCTCACCCGTGACCACACCTTCGTGCAGAGCCTCATCGACGAGGGTCGGATCACCGAGGACGAGGCGCGGGTCCACCCCCACCGCAACCTGATCCTGCGCGCGATCGACGGCATCCAGGACCTCGAGCCCGACCTGTTCCTGCTCGAGCTCACCCCCGGCGACCGGCTGCTCTTCTGCAGCGACGGCATCACCGCGGTGCTCGACGCCGGCCGGCTGGCCGACGTGCTCTCGACCGGCACCCCCGACTACGCCGCCGTCGAGCTGGTGCGCGCCAGCCTCGAGGCCGGCACCACCGACAACGTCACCTGCGTGGTCGCCGACGCGGTCGACGCCGACGCCGCCGCACCGGACGCCGAGCGGTCGGCCGCCGCCGACCTGCAGCCGATGATGGTGGGCGCCGCCGCCGAGCTGCGCCGCCGGTCGCGGCCGGCCGCCGGCAAGAGCCTGTTCCGCGGCCATCGCTCCGGTGACACCGGCGAGCTCGAGCCGATCTCGGCCGAGGTGCTCGACGAGGCACCGCAGGCGACCCCCACCGACGCGATCGTCGACCCCGAGTCGGCGCGCTACGCCCCGCGCCCGCCCCGGCGGTTCACCTGGCTGAGCCGCCTGCTGGTGCTCGCCGCGGTCGTCGGCGTGGTCTGGGTCGCGGCGGCCGGTGCGTGGACCTGGAGCCAGCAGCAGTACTTCGTGGGCGTCGACGGCGACCGGGTCGCGATCTTCCGCGGCCTCAACGCCTCGCTGCCCGGGGTCGACCTCCACTCCGAGTGGGCGACCACCAACGTCGAGCTCGGCCGGCTCTCGGAGTTCGAGGCCGACCGGGTGCGCGAGGGCATCGACGCCTCCAGCCGCGACGACGCCGAGCGGATCGTCGAGGACCTCGCCGCGAAGATGTCGGTCGAGGAGCCCGCGTGAGGGGCCGGGTCTGATGGCGCAGCAGGGAGCGCTGATGGAGTTCGTGCACCGACGCCGTCGGGGCGCGGAGCTCTTCCTGCTCGTGCTCGCGCTCGCCGTCGGGGTGGGCGCGTACGCCGCCGTCGGGCTCGGCGTCGACGGGCAGGTGCCGGTCAACCTGGTCGGCTACGGCTCCTGGCTGGCCGCGCTGACCGTGGCCGCCCACGTCGTGGTGCGGTTCGTGGCGCCGTACGCCGATCCCGTGCTGCTGCCGGTGATCGCGGCGCTCAACGGCCTGGGCCTGGCCGTGATCTACCGGCTCGACCTCGCCTACGAGGCCGCCGGCCGCAGCAACCACGACTTCGCGCCCAAGCAGATGACCTGGATGACCGTGGGCGTGGTGCTGTTCGTGGTCACGCTGCTGGTGCTGCGCGACCACCGGGTGCTGACCCGGTTCACCTACACCTGCGGGCTGGCCGCGATCGCCCTGCTGCTGCTCCCGCTCGTGCCGGGCGTCGGCAAGACCATCAACGGCGCCCGGATCTGGATCGGCGTCGGCCCGTTCAGCTTCCAGCCCGGCGAGGTCGCCAAGGTGCTGCTCGTCATCGCCTTCGCCGGCTACCTGGTGCTCCACCGCGACGCGCTCGCGCTCGCCGGCCGCCGGGTGCTGTTCATCGACCTGCCGCGCGGCCGCGACCTCGGCCCGATCCTGGCGATGTGGGCGATCAGCCTCGGCATCCTGGTCTTCCAGCGCGACCTCGGCTCGAGCCTGCTGTTCTTCGGGCTGTTCCTGGTGATGCTCTACGTCGCCACCGAGCGTCCGGGCTGGCTGGTGGTCGGCACGCTGATGTTCTTCGGCGGCGCGGCCGTGGCCTACACGATCTTCGGCCACGTGCAGAACCGCGTGAACATCTGGCTCGACCCGATGGACTACTACGACCAGACCCCGGGCAGCGGCCAGATCGTCGAGTCGCTGTTCGGCATGGCCTGGGGCGGGCTGATCGGCCGCGGCTTCGGGGAGGGCGACCCCTCGCGGGTGCCGTTCGCCGAGAGCGACTTCATCATCGGCGCCATCGGCGAGGAGCTCGGCCTGACCGCGGTGATCGCGGTGATCCTGCTCTACGGCCTGATCGTCGAGCGGGCGCTGCGCGCGGCGCTGATCTCCCGCGACGGCTTCGGCAAGCTGCTGGCCACCGGACTCGCCGCGACGTTCGCGCTCCAGGTCTTCGTCGTCATCGGCGGTGTCACCAAGCTGATCCCGCTCACCGGCCTCACGACGCCGTTCCTGTCGGCCGGCGGCTCCTCGCTGGTCGCGAACTGGGTCATCGTCGCGCTGCTGCTGCGGATCTCCGACCAGGCCCGCCGCCCGGTGCCCGACCTCTCCGCACCCGAGGACGACGTCGACGAGCAGGCCACCCAGGTGGTGAGGATCGGATGAACAAGCCCATCCGCACCATCTCGATCTTCTGCCTGTTCCTCTTCCTGGCGCTGATGGTCAACGCGACCTACCTGCAGTACTGGAAGGCCGAGGATTACAACGACAACGCGCTCAACCGTCGGGTGATCGAGGCGGCGTACTCCCGCGAGCGCGGCGCGATCCTGGTCGGCCGCGAGCCGATCGCGGAGAGCCTGCCGGTCAAGGACAAGTACAAGTTCCAGCGCACCTACCCCACGCCGTTCCTCTACGCCCCGGTCACCGGCTACTTCTCCTTCTTCGACCAGACCGGCATCGAGCGCAGCCAGAACGGCATCCTCTCCGGCGAGGACTCCAAGCTGTTCGTGACCAACCTCGTCGACCTGCTCAGCAACGAGGAGGGCAAGGGCGGCAACGTGCAGCTCACCCTCGACCCGGACGCCCAGCGGGCGGCGTACGACGGCCTCGACGCGCTGAACGGCGACGTCGAGGGCGCGGTCGTGGCGCTGGAGCCGCGCACCGGCAAGATCCTGGCGATGGCCTCGCTGCCCACCTTCGACCCCAACAAGCTGGCCGCCCACGACCTCGGCGCGGTGGGCGACGCCTACGACCGGCTCAACGACGCCGAGTCGGAGCCGTTGGTCAACCGCGGCATCCAGAAGACGCTGCCGCCCGGCTCGACGTTCAAGCTGGTGACGGCCGCGGCGGCGATGACCTACGCCGACTACTCCGCCGACGACGACGTGCCGGGCGGACCGACGTTCCAGCTGCCCGAGACCAGCGGCGAGAGCGGCGTCATCGACAACGAGGGCCGCAGCTGCGGCAGCGGCAAGATCCCGTTCGGGCAGGCGATGGCCCAGTCGTGCAACACCACCTTCGCCCAGCTGGCGCTGGAGGTCGGGGCCGACAGGATGCGCGACCAGGCCGAGGCGTTCGGCTTCAACAGCCGCTACCTCGAGGACCTGGGCCCGCAGGCGGTCTCGCAGTTCCCCGACGAGATGGGCCGGGCCCAGACCGGGCAGACCGGCATCGGGCAGTTCGACGTGCGCGCGACCCCGCTGCAGATGGCGATGGTCGCGGCGGCGATCGGCAACCAGGGCACGGTGATGCAGCCCTACATCGTCGACGAGGTGCAGACGCCCGACCTGCGCACGCTCGACAAGACCGAGCCGCGCGAGCTCTCCCAGGCGGTCTCGTCGTCGGTGGCCGACGGGCTCACCCAGCTGCTGGTCGAGACCGTCCGCGAGGGCACGGCCGGTCCCGCCGCGATCCCCGGCGTCGAGGTGGCCGGCAAGACCGGCACGGCGCAGAGCGGGATCGACGACGTGCCGCCGTACGCCTGGTTCGTGTCGTTCGCGCCGGCCCAGGACCCCGAGGTCGCGGTCGCGGTGATGATCGAGTCGGCCGACTACGAGCGCGGCGAGATCGCCGGCGGCCTGCTGGGCGGCCCGATCGCGCGCGCGGTGATGGAAGCGGTGCTCCAGTGACCCAGACCCCACCCCCGCCCGGCGGGGAGACCTACGTCGACGCCGGCCGGCGCTACCGGCTCGAGTCGCGGATCGCCACCGGCGGCATGGGCGAGGTGTGGCGCGGCACCGACACCGCGCTCGAGCGCCCGGTGGCGGTCAAGCTGCTCAAGTCGGAGTACGCCGACGACCCGACGTTCCGCCACCGGTTCGAGACCGAGGCCCAGCACGCCGCGGCGCTCCACCACCCCGGCGTCGCGTCGGTCTACGACGTGGGCGAGTCGCCCGCCACCGACGGCTCCGGCATCCCGCGGCCGTTCCTCGTGATGGAGCTGGTCGACGGCCAGCCGCTCAGCGCGCTGCTGCGCGGCGGCCGCCCGCTCGACCCGGTCGTCGTCCGCGACCTGATGGCGCAGGCGGCGGACGCGATCGGCGCGGCCCACCGCGCCGGCATCGTGCACCGCGACGTCAAGCCGGCCAACCTGCTGGTCACCCCCGACCGGCAGATCAAGATCACCGACTTCGGCATCGCCCGCGCCAGCGACGGGCTGGGCCTCACCGGCACCGGTCAGGTGATGGGCACGCCGCAGTACCTCTCGCCGGAGCAGGCCCGCGGCAATCCCGCCACCGCCGCCTCCGACGTCTACAGCCTCGGCGTGGTCGCCTGGGAGTGCCTGGTCGGGCACCGGCCCTTCGACGCCGAGTCGGCGGTCGCCACCGCGCTGGCCCACCTCAACGACCCGGTGCCGCCGCTGCCCGACACGGTGCCGCCCGACCTGGCCGCGGTGGTGCTGCAGGCGCTGTCGAAGGATCCCGCCCGCCGGTTCGCCGACGGCGCGGCGTTCGCCACCGCCCTGCGCTCCGGCGCGGCCGCCGTTCCCCCGGCCGACGACGAGGAGACCCGGCTGCTCGGCGCCGCCGCGGCTCCGGCCGGGTTCGCCGCGACCGCCGCCACCGGCAGCACCCCCCACGTCGACCCCACGCCCACGCCGGTCGCCATGCCCCGCGCCGACGACGAGGACGACGGCGCCAGCCGCGGCATGGTGTGGGGGGCCGTGGCCCTGGTCGCGCTGCTCGGCGCGGCGGCGGTCGTGATCGCGCTGCTGCTCACCGGCGACGGCAAGGACCAGCCCGACGACAGCCCGAGCACCACCCCGAGCTCGCGGCCCTCGACGCCCAGCTCGGCGCCCACCTCGGAGGAGCCGGAGGAGATCACGCTCGACCCCTCGGCGTACGTCGGCCGCGACGTCGACGAGGTGCTGGCCGAGCTCCGCCAGCTCGGGCTCGAGCCCGAGGCCCAGCCGCAGGCCAACGACGGCAGCCAGCCCGAGGACGTCGTCACCGGGGTCTCCCCGACCAGCGGGCTCACCGAGGGCGACGTCGTCGTCGTCAGCCACTGGGGCCCGCCGCCCGAGACCGAGGCGCCGCCGGACCCGGAGCCCTCCGACACCCCGGAGCCCAGCGAGACGACCGAGCCGTCCGACCCGGAGACGTCGGAGGCGAGCCAGCCGAGCACGCCCGCGACGCCGACCACCCCGGCCGCCACCGGGACCACGACGCCGAGCACGCAGGCGACGACGGGACGGGAGGGCACCCGATGAACGACGCAGCACCGTCACTGGTGGGCGGCCGCTACGAGCTCGGCGAGCTGCTGGGCCGGGGCGGGATGGCCGAGGTACGCAAGGGCATCGACACCCGGCTCGGCCGCGTGGTCGCGATCAAGCGGCTGCGCACCGACCTCGCCAGCGACGCGACGTTCCAGGCCCGGTTCCGGCGCGAGGCGCAGTCGTCGGCCTCGCTCAACCACCCCTCGATCGTCGCGGTCTACGACACCGGCGAGGAGATCACCGACGACGGCGTCGCCCAGCCCTACATCGTGATGGAGTACGTCGCCGGCCGGACCCTGCGCGACATCCTGCGCGAGGGCCGCAAGATCCTGCCCGAGCGGGCGCTGGAGATCACCAGCGGCGTGCTGTCGGCGCTCGACTACAGCCACCGGGCCGGCATCATCCACCGCGACATCAAGCCCGGCAACGTGATGCTCACCCCCAGCGGCGACGTGAAGGTGATGGACTTCGGCATCGCCCGCGCGATCAGCGACGCCGCCAGCACCATGACCCAGACGGCCGCGGTGGTGGGCACCGCGCAGTACCTCTCCCCCGAGCAGGCGCGCGGCGAGACCGTCGACTCCCGCTCCGACGTCTACTCCGCCGGCTGCCTGCTCTACGAGCTGCTGACCGGCCGGCCGCCGTTCATCGGCGACAGCCCGGTCGCGGTGGCCTACCAGCACGTGCGCGAGCCGGCCTCGCCCCCGTCGGACCACGACACCGACCTGCCCGAGGACGTCGACGCGATCGTGCTCAAGTCGCTGGCCAAGCGGGTCGAGGACCGCTACCAGTCGGCGGCCGCGATGCGCAGCGACGTCGAGCGCTACCTCGCCGGCCGGCCGGTGCAGGCCCCGCCGGTGCCGGTGCCCGACCCCACCCCCACGCCGCCGCCCACCGACGCCACGATGGTGCGCCAGCCGCTGCCGCCGCCGGAGGACGACGGTCGCCGCGGTCCGCGCACCGGCCTCCTGCTGCTGCTCGGCCTGCTCGTGGTCGCCCTCGTGGTCGGCGGGGCGTTCGTGCTGCCGCAGCTCTTCGAGAGCGCGCCGGAGCAGGAGCAGGTGCCGAACCTGATCGGCCTCACCGAGGAGCAGGCCCGCCAGGCGATCGCCGAGGCCGGCCTGACCGTCGGCGACGTCGACTACGAGCCGAGCGAGGACGTCGGCAAGGACGAGGTCATCGAGCAGGACCCCGACCGCGACCTCTACGTCGACCCCGGCGAGCCGGTCGACCTCACCGTCTCCAGCGGCCTGCCGATGACCAGCGTGCCGTTCGTGGTGGGCGGCTCGCGGGTCGACGCCCGCAACCAGATCCGCAACGAGCGGCTGCGGGTCAAGGCGGTCGAGGAGGAGTCGGACAAGCCGAAGGACGAGGTGCTGCGCGTCGAGCCCGAGGAGGGGACGGCGGTGCCGCAGAACAGCGTGGTCACCATCTACTACTCCGACGGCCCGGAGGAGGTGCCGGACGTCGTGGGCCTCAAGCAGGGCGAGGCCAAGCAGCGGCTGCGCGACGCCAACTTCGTGCCCGAGGTGGTGCAGGACCCGACCTCCACCGAGCCGAAGGGCACCGTGGTGCGCCAGGAGCCCCGCGGCACCACCGCGCCGGAGAACTCCACGGTGATCATCTACGTCTCGGTCTACGAGCCGCCGCCCCCGCCGCCCACCGACACCCCGCCGCCGCCGACCGACACCCCGCCGCTGCCCACCGACGGCGTGCCGGGGCTGCGGCACGGCGACGGCGTCGCGGACGCTACGACCGGGCCGAGGGGATCGGCGTCGCGTACGCCAGGTCGAGCAGGCCGGCGTACGCCGGCGCGGTGACGGAGTCCTCGAGCTCGAGGTCCCAGCCGACCGACACGTCGGGTCGCTCCGCGTCGTCGCGGTAGCCCTCGACGTAGGCGTCGTCGAACAGGCTGGTGGTCAGCTCGGCGACGTCGCCGACCGCGGAGATGACGTAGGGCTCCGGGTAGGGCACGCCCTGCAGGAGCACGGAGTTGCCCTCGCAGCGGATGCCGGTGGTGCTGACGACGCGCTGCCCCTGCACGGTGACCGCGGTGGCGCCGCCGCGCCACAGCGCGTTGACCACGGCCTGGATGTCCTGCTGGTGCACGATCAGCGGGCGGATGTCGCCCTCGGCGGCCTCGAGCACCTCGTCGGGCGCGTCGGAGAGCGTCACCGTCACCCCGGGGCCGCGGCGCGGCCGGAGCCCGGCGGGGTCGCGCAGCCGGGTGACCTCGCGCTCCCAGCGACGCACGTCGTCGTCGTCGACCGAGGAGGCCAGGTCGGCGACCTCCTCGTCGAGCTCGCGGAGGTCCTCCTCGAGGTCGGCGTAGCGCTCGGCCTCGCTGCGCACCAGGCTGGCCAGGTCGGTGTAGCGGCCCGGGCGCAGGTCGGTGCCGTCGCTGTTGGCGGCGCTGACCACGAACAGGGAGCCGGAGAGCAGCACCACCAGCGGGGTCCCGACCCGCCACCGGCTGTGCTCGCGACGCGACCCGTGCCACCACGCCCGACGGCGTCCCCGACCGGGCCCTTCGGGCCGGTGACCGGGGCGCGCGTGGGAACCTGGTGTCACGACCACTAAGGTAGCCCGGGACCCGGCCCCAGGGTCCGCGCAGGTCGTCGCCACAGCACGAGGAGAAGCAGTCGTGTCCAAGTTGAAGCCCAAGCTGGACTTCTCCGACCCCACCCGCGGCCCGGTCCTCTCGGTCCGCTTCCTTCTCGCCCTCGTGCTGATGGTCGTGGGCATCGCGTGGCTCGTCTACTACTACGTCGGCGTCCGCCCCGACCCCGAGGCGTTCCCCGTGCCCGAGCCCGGCGGCCCGGCGTTCATGGGCGACCTGAAGCGCTGGAACTACGTCATCGGCTTCGGCCTGTTCTTCCTCGGCCTGGTGCTCGCCGCCCACCCCAAGACCCCCCTCGGCCGCGGCCGCGGCGTCGTGGTCGGGATGCTCGGCTGCTTCCTGATCGGCCTCGCCTGGATCTGCACCTACTACGTCTTCAGCGACGACATCAGCCGGGTGCCGTTCCTCGACGACCTCGGCCAGTGGAACCTCGTGGTCGGCATCGCCTTCATGGCAGTCGGGTTCAGCTACGCCACCCGCTGGGAGTGACCCGGCCCCCGGTGGTTGAGGAAGTCGCGCTAGCAACTGTCTCGAAACCCCCGCACCCAAGCGCCCACCGTCCCCACCGGAGGCGGCCCGCGTCTCGCCGACCCGGCGTTGACTAACGACGGCTCGGCGAACCCTCGAGCCGCTCGCGGTGCTCGACCAGCGGCATGCGCTGGTTGAGGTGCGAGCGAAGCGAGCCTCGAAATTCCCGGCGGCCGAACGCCCTCCGGTGGGAACGGGAGGGCTGTCATCTCACCGGGTTTCGAGACAGGACTTCGTCCTTCCTCAACCAGCGGTGCCACCGCTGGTTGAGGAAGTCGCGCTAGCGACTGTCTCGAAACCCCCGCCGGCCGAACGCCCTCCGGTGGGAACGGGAGGGCTTTCGTCTCACCGGGTCTCGAGGCTCAGGCCTGGCGGCCTTCGCACCTCGACCACCGCACGCCGGCATGCCGCGCCGCACGGCACGGAGGCGGCGGAGCGACGGGCGGCGTTCGGCACGTAGACGGCGGCGTGGCGCCGACACGAACGCCGGGAACAGCAGGGCAGCGTCCGGCGACACGGCAACGAGTGCCGAACGACGTCCGGCGCGCAGCAGCCGCAGTGCCCCACCAAGCGCGGCACCCCGCACCCACCCCCACCCACAGTCAGCACCCGCCCGGATCACACAGGCCCGCAGTCAGCACCCACCCGAGCCCCGTCCCCGGAGTCACCACGCACGGGAAGGCTTCTCTCTCACCGGGTTTCGAGACAGGACTTCGTCCTTCCTCAACCAGCGGGGACTCCTCCACAGCTGGGGACGAACCGGTGGAGAACTACACGCGTGTCATTCTCCACAGCCGAGTGCACAGCTGTGGAGGGGCGGTCAGGCGAGCGCCAGCGCCCGGGCCGCCGCAGCGGCGACCAGGACGACCGCCACCAGACCCAGCGTCGCCGCCTGGAACGGCGTACGGCGCGGGCCGCGGGGGGCGTGGACGAGGAGCGCGGCGACCGCGGCGCCGACGGCGAAGCCGCCGAGGTGGCCCTGCCAGGAGATGTTGGGGATGGCGAAGGTGAGCGCGACGTTGATTGCGATCACCACCATCAGGCCGCTGCTGTCGGCACCCACCTTGCGGGCGATCAGCAGCAGGCCGGCGAACAGGCCGTAGATGGCGCCGGACGCGCCGAGCGCCGACTGGTACTCGCCGCCCGCCCAGAGCACGGCGACCGAGCCGCCGAGCAGCGAGAGCAGGTAGAGCGCCAGGAACCGCACCCGGCCCAGCGACGCCTCGAGCTGCGGACCGAGGATCCACAGCGCGTACATGTTGAACAGGATGTGCAGCACCGAGATGTGGGCGAACCCTGCGGTCAGCACCTGCCACACCGCGCCGTCGGCGACGCCCGGCAGCCAGGTGCCACCCTGGGCGGTGCAGGCGGAGCGGTCGAGGTCCATGAAGACGCCACTGAGACCGCACAGGCCGTTGGGCCGCAGGGCCAGCCAGTCGACCAGCCGGCTTGAATCCCCGCCGGTGGCCGTGATCGCCACCCACACCGCGAGGTTGATCGCGATCAGCACCACCGAGGTGCGGCTGGCGTCGGCGGGGATCGCACCGCCGTACGCGGTCCGCCCGCTGCGGGTGGTGCGCGCGCCCTCGGCCACGCACTCGGGGCACTGGAAGCCCACCGCCGCGGGGCGCATGCAGTCGGGGCAGATCACCCGTTCGCAGCGCTGGCAGCGGATGTGCGCCTCGCGGTCGGGGTGCCGGTAGCAGACCGGCGGGGAGTCGGACACGCGCGGTGGGTCAGCCGACGATCTCGACGCGCTCGAAGACGACGGGCTCGACCGGGCGGTCGCCGGGGCCGGTGGGCGTCGTGGCGATCGCGTCGACGACGTCGCGGCTGGCCTGGTCGGCGACCTCACCGAAGATGGTGTGCTTGAAGTTCAGCCAGGTGGTGGCGCCGACGGTGATGAAGAACTGCGAGCCGTTGGTGCCCGGGCCGGCGTTGGCCATCGCGAGCAGGTAGGGCTTGTCGAAGGTCAGCTCGGGGTGGGGCTCGTCCTTGAAGGTGTAGCCCGGCCCGCCGGTGCCGGTGCCGAGCGGGCAGCCGCCCTGGATCATGAAGCCGTCGATGACGCGGTGGAAGCCCAGGCCGTCGTAGAAGGGACCGCTGCGACCGTTGCCGGCGTCGTAGGACTTCTCGCCCGTGGCGAGGCCCACGAAGTTCTGGACGGTTTCCGGAGCGTGGTTGGGGAACAGGTTGAGGGTGATGTCCCCGCGGTTGGTGTGGAGGATGGCCTGCTGGTCCGCCATGACTGCCTTTCACGTGTGGGTGCGCAACGGTGCGCGTGCGGTTCGATCCTCCCACGCGACGCCAATCGCGGGCCCGCCAACCCCCGCTGGGGTGGCCGCGGTTTGAGGCACGTGGTCTGATGAACAGGTCCCCGACGAGGGGGCCCCCGCCGTCCAGGAGAGGAACACCATGAGTGGCTTCCGCAAGAAGAAGTCCCTGCTCGACCAGGCAGGGGAGTACGTCGAGACCGTGCGACCGCAGGTCGAGTCGGCCGTCACGACCGCGATCGACGCGCTCGAGGACTTCGTCGAGAACACCGCCCGGCCGCTGATCGCCGACGCCCGCGAGAAGGCCGGCCCGGCGCTGGCCGACGCCCGGGACAAGGCGGGCCCGGCGCTGGCCGACGCCCGCGACAAGGCCGCCCCGGTGATCGCGGGCGGTGCCGCGATCGCCGCCGAGCGCGCGGCCGCCGCCAAGAAGCTCGCCGACGCCCAGGTCAGCCGGCTCAAGGGCGAGCCCGAGCCGAAGAAGAAGGGCAAGCTGCGCAAGATCGCCCTGTTCGGCGCAGTCGCCGCCGTGGCCGGCGTGGTCGCCAAGCAGCTGCAGTCGGGCAAGAGCGGCAGCGACAACTGGCAGTCCTCCTACGTGCCCACGCCGCCGCCCTCCTCGCCGGCCAGCTCGGCCACCCCTGCTGCCCCCGGTGCCACCGCGGACGACGTCGGCGGCTCGGCCCCCGACGAGGCGATCTCCGACGCCGCCGACGAGGCGACCGTCGCCACCACGCCGGACGCCCCGGCCGAGGTCGTGGACCTGCCGGTCGACGACTCCAAGTAGGTCCGGGCAGTCCGGGCAGTCCGGGCAGCTCGACCGCAGCGCCCTCCCGCCGCCACCTCGGGTGGCCGCGGGAGGGCGTTCGTCACTCCGGGCGGCCCGCGGGCAGCTCCTCGGGCCGGTGCTCCTCGATCCAGGCGTCGATCCGCTCCCACCAGCCGAACAGCCAGTCGATCTGGGCCTCCCGCCCGGCGGGGATCTCACTGCGCGGCACCTGCCACCACCGCATCACGATCCGCTTGTCCATCGGCAGCTCGCGCCACACGTCGGCGACGGTGAGCACGTGGTCGAGCCCGGTGTGGGCGACCAGCACGACGTCGGCGTCGGGGGCGGCCTCGAGCGCGGCGAGCAGCCCGCCCGGCCTCGGGGCGAGCACGTTGGTCATCGCCTCGGCCCGCTCGGCCATCCGGTCCATGCCGAGCCGGCGGAGCCGGGCGATCGCGCGCTCGCGGCGGGCCGGGGTGAAGTTGCCGCCCTCGGGGAAGATCACGAAGGCGTCGTTGTGGTCGAGGCCGGTGGCCAGCGCGGCGATCTGGCTCTCGATGTCCTCGCCGGCCGCCGGGTTGGGCGAGATGAACCGGGCCGGCAGCCGGTTGAGCAGCACGTCGACGGCGGGGTCCCAGGCCAGGGTGTTCTTGAGCACGACGCGGGGCTCGCGGGCGTACCAGTGCATCAGCGCGTGCACCAGCGTGAACGAGTCGCCGGGGCCGGCGTGGCGGCAGGCCACCAGCAGCGGGACGCCGGGGTGGGCGTCGGGAGCGGGCCCGTCGGTGGTGATCTCGAGGTGCAGCACCCGGCGGGCCTCGCGGAAGAACACCCACATCACGCCCTGCACGAGGTCGTAGTGGAGGCCCTCCCAGTACGGCCGCCGCAGCCGGCGACCGAGCCCCGCGGCGAGCCAGAATCCGCCCAGCACCACCAGCAGCAGCGCCTCGATCGTGAGGTAGAGGACGAACAGCCAGGCCAGCCGCGGCAGCCGCCACCGACCGGGGAGCAGCGGCGAGAAGCAGGCCGCGCCGAGCAGCCACAGCGGCAGGGTCACCCAGACGAGCACCGCTAGCCCCACCACCGCGGGGGCGACGACCAGCCGGCGCAGCCAGCGGGTCACAGGTGCTCCGCGAGGTAGGCCACGCAGGCGTCGTAGGTGTCGTCGATGCGGCGCTGCACCCCGGAGAAGTCGCGGGTGCCGAGCAGGCTGTCGTCGCGGCCGGAGGTGCCGCGGGCCGGCAGCACGTGGCACTCGACGTCGTCGGGGAGCTCCTCGAGCTCGCGCACGAAGCGGTGCCGGCGGGCGATCTCGAACGACACCCGGGCCACCTCCCACGGGCGGCGCGGCGGCGTGAGCGGCCGGTCGATCCGCCCGACCTGGAGCACGAAGACCCGGGTGGCGCCGAGCCGGACCGCCCGGCCGAGCGGGATCGAGTTGACGATGCCGCCGTCGAGGAAGTGCTCGTCGCCGACCTTGGCCGGCGGCAGCAACCCCGGCACCGCGGCGCTGGCCACCACCGCGTCGACGAGGGGACCGCTGTCGAACCAGTGCTCCGCGGCCCGCTCGATGCTGGCGGCGCAGACCTGCAGCCGCACCGGGAGCTCCTCGATGGTCGTCTCGCCGAACTCCTCGCGGAGCCGCCGCACCAGTGGGCGCGCGGACCACACGTGGGTGCCGGTGGCGACCGCGCGGCGCACGGTGCGCAGCGGGCGGTCGCCGTAGACCTCGCGGCCCTGCGACCCGGCGTCGCGCCACAGCTCGGTGAGCCGGTCGACGACCGAGGGCTCGGGCTCGCGGGCCACCATCGCGCCGTTGAGGGCGCCGATGCTGGTGCCGAGCACCAGGTCGGGGCGCACGCCGCGCTCGAGCAGGGCCCGGAGCATGCCGACCTCGACGGCGCCGAGCACGCCGCCGCCGCCGAGCACGAACGCCGTGGTCACCGCGGGGTCCGGGTGCGGCGGGGGCAGCGGGTGCGGCGGGTGCGGCGGGTGCGGCGGGTCATGAGATGAGGGTGGTCTGCTCCACGTCGAGCATGCGTGCGTAGAGCACCTGCTCGTTGACCTCGAGGTTGTTGACCAGCACCAGCGCGGTGACGATGCCGGTGCCGACGAGCTCCTCGCCGACCTCGCCGAACTGCACCTCGAGCACGACGTTGTCGGCGCGCTCGTCGTTCGAGACGCTCGTGGGGTCCTGCCAGGTGCCGGCGGCGGAGAGCTCGGTGGCCGCCCGCATGAAGTCCAGCGCCCCGGCCTTGTGCCGCGGCAGCGCGAAGGTGAGCAGCTCCTGCTGGGTGCGCTCCAGCGAGGTGGCCGTCGACTCGTCACCGAACAGCAGGGCGAAGAGGACGTCCTTGGCGTGCTCGAGCAGCTCCTCGCCTGCCGGGGAACGGTGCTCGGGCCCGATCGCGTCGGTGCCCTTGGCCGGCGCGGTCGCCGCGAGGTGGCCGGTGAGCTGGAGGGTCTCGCGGGTGGTCTCGCGGTGCTCGGCGACGAAGCGCTCGACGCCGGCCCGGTCGAGGCGGAGCGCGGTGACCCGCTCGACCCGGGCGGCGCGGGCCGCCGCCTTGGCCTCGCGCTCGACCTGGCGGTCGATCTCCTGCAGGGCATGGGCGTCGAGCGTCAGCCGGACGATCTGGTCGACGAGCCACTCGCGGTCGCGGTCGGCCAGGGCCGCGCGCAGCCGCTCCTCGAAGACCGGCGTGAGCTCGCGGTGGATGCCCGCGACGAGCGTGTGGATGGTCGTCACGTCGCGAGTATGACCCTCAGGTGGCGCGCGGGGCGACCAGCTCGTCGGCGTGCTCCTCGCGCACCCGGCGGGTCGCGCGCCGTTCGGCCCAGAACGACAGCAGCGGCACGGTGCCGCACAGCAGCGTCACCAGCGAGAACGACAGCTCCCACCCGGCCCGGCGGGCCAGCACGAACGCGGTGATCAGGAAGATCATGTAGAGCCAGCCGTGGGCCACGCCGAGGTACTCGGAGATGTCGGTGCCGAGCTCCCAGCCGCTGCCGGTGCCCTTGGCGAGGAAGTCGGCGTCGCTCACGAGGTAGCCGTAGTGGAGCGGCAGCCCGACCAGGCACAGGACGACCAGGAGGACGCCGACGATCGTGGCCATCACGCGGTAGCGGGTCAGGGCGCCGTTCACGCCTGTGACGCTACCGGGTGGTCCTCGTCGTCCTCGGCGGCCTCCTCATCGAGCGGGGCCGGGCGCGTGACGTCGCGCACGTAGCGCCACCAGATGAAGCCGGCGAACGCCGCGAAGACCCACCACTCCAGCGCGTAGAGCAGGTTCCGCAGCGCGGTGAAGGTGCCGACCTCGGGGAGCTGGTCGGGGGTGACCGCGGCGAGCCCGCCGAGCGGCTGTCGGGCGACGGCGTAGGCGCCGTAGAGGTCCTGGTCGACGTGCTGGATGACGTCGGCGGTGCGCAGCTGGGGCACCACGTCGTCGGTGGGGTCGGGGTCGACCTCGCCGGTGCCCTCGGTGGGCTGGAGCCACGCCGTGATCGTCGTGGCGCCGGTGGGCGGCGGGGGCGTGGGGCTCTCGACGACGGGGAACCACCCCGTGACCACGGGCACGGCCGGCCCGTCGGGGGTGCCGACCGCGAGCGGCGTGACCTGCCAGAACCCGTCGAGGCCCTCGCGCTCCCGGTTGGCGACGTGGACGGTGCCGTCGGGCACCCAGGTGCCGACGATCTCGACGGGCTGCCCGACCTGGTCGGCCGGGAACGGGTCGTCGGGCCCCATCACGTCCTCGAGCAGCACCGCCGGCTGCTCGGTGAGGTCGCGGGCCTCGGCCTCGCGGCGCTCGTGCCACGACTCCAGCTGCCACCACCCCAGCAGCCCGGCCAGCCCGACCGCCGCGATCGCGACGACGTGCGCTCCCCACAACCGTGGGTGGAGCGCGCCGGACACCCTCCCAGCGTAGGCGGGCCGCGATAGTCCCTGACGTTCCGGCCCCCTCCGGGGCCCGATACCCGGCCAGATCGTCAGGGACTATCGCGCCACTGGTCTGACCACTTGACCTCCGACCACTGGTCGCCGTACGGTCGGCCCATGCCGCTGCAGCCCGTCCACCGCCGTTCCGTCCCCGACGAGGTCTTCGACCAGGTGCTGTCGGAGGTCGTCGAGGGCGGGCTGGCCGCCGGCGAGGCGCTGCCGAGTGAACGACGCCTGGCCGAGGTGCTGGGCGTCTCGCGCCCGGCGGTGCGCGAGGCGCTGCAGCGGATGGCGCAGACCGGGCTGGTGCAGGTGCGCCACGGCGGCGCGACCACCGTGCGTGACTTCCAGCGCCACGCCGGGCTCGACCTGCTGCCCCGGCTGCTGGTGCGTGGCGGCGACCTCGACGTCCAGGTCGCGCGCAGCATCCTGGAGGCCCGGCTCGCGATCGGTCCCGCCGTCGCGGCCCTCGCCGCCGAGCGCGGCGGGCCCGCGCTGGAGGCCACACTCACCGACACCGTCGAGCTGCTCGCCGGCACCGACGACCCCGTCGCCCAGCAGGTGCACGCACTGGCCTTCTGGGACCAGGTCGTCGACGCCGCCGACTCGATCGTGTTCCGGCTGATGTTCAACAGCCTCCGGGTCGCCTACGAGCCCGCGCTCGAGGCGCTGGCCCCGGTGATGGCCGAGGAGGTCGGTCAGGCCGCGGCGTACGGCGTGCTCACCAGCGCGATCGGCGCCGGCGACCCCGAGACCGCCCGCGCCGCCGCCGACCGGGTGCTTCGGCCGGCCACCGACTCCATCCTGTCCGCCCTCCAGTCCCTCGAGGAGCAGTCATGACCAAGTCCAGTCCCGAGGTCGAGCGGCTCGCCGCCGAGCGCCTCGCCGCCGACGAGCGCCGGATCACCGGCCAGGCCCGCCGCCGCCAGGCGCTGTCGTTGCGCGCGGCGTGGGCGGAGTTCTGGAAGCACCCCAGCCCCTACCTGATCTCCGCGCCGCTCGTCGCCGCCGTCACCGGCCGGGTCGTGGTGGGCGGCGGGGCGTGGTGGGAGCTGCTGATCCCGGCCGGCCTGCTCGCGCTGTTCCCGGTGATCGAGTGGGTGATCCACGTCGTGATCCTCCACTGGCGCCCGCGCAGCCTCGGCCCGGTCACGATCGACTCGCTGCTCGCCCGCGAGCACCGCGCCCACCACGCCGACCCCCGCGACCTTCCGCTCGTCTTCATCCCGTGGCGCGCCCTGCTGTGGCTGCTGCCGGCGTACGTCGTCGTGGCGTGGCTGGTGACGCCGACGACCTCGAGCATGCTCACGCTGCTGGTCTCGGTCTACGGCATCAAGCTCGGCTACGAGTGGACCCACTACCTCGTGCACAGCGACTACAAGCCGCGCTCGGCGTGGTTCCGGTCGGTGTGGCGCAACCACCGGCTGCACCACTACAAGAACGAGCACTACTGGTTCACCGTGACCACCGCCGGCACCGCCGACCGCTTGTTCGGGACCTACCCCGACCCGGCCACGGTCACCAGCTCGCCGACGGTCAAGGCGCTGCACGCGGCCGACGCCGAGTAGCTGGAGCGGTCAGCCCGCCAGCTGGACCGTCGGGGTGACCCGGTCGAGCAGGTCGGTGAGGCCGGCCCGGTCGGCCGGTCCGCCCGCCACCTGGAGCCGGGCGCCGGCCACCGAGCCGTGCGCGATCCAGCGCACCAGCACCAGGCGGGCGCGGCCGCCGTCCGGCCGCCACCGGAAGGTCAGCGTGGTCACCCGCTCGCCGGCCACCGCGGTGTGGGTGGTCCGCTCGACGACGAGGCCGGGCTTGCCCGAGTCGGCGAGGTGGTCGGCCTTGAGCGCCGCCTGCGTGCGCGCACTGCGCTCGTGCCACTGGCCCTGCACCAGCAGCCGCCACCTCCCCTCCTCGAACGCCGCGCCGCCGTCGGGCAGCTGCGAGAACCGCCAGCCGACCGGGGCGCCCACCCGGTAGGTGAGCGAGTCCGGGTTGCCCGGCACCGCCGGCCACTGCCGGGGGGCCAGTCGCTGGCCGGGGAGCGGATCGTCGCCGGCGTGTGCCGCCGGGCTGGCGAGGAGGACGGTCGCCACCGCGACCAGGACCGAGAGGGTGCGCTTCATGCCCGTTCGACGCGGCCCGCGCCCGCAAAGTTGTGGTGCCCCCGGACGCGGCCGGTCCTACGCTGTCGCCCGTGACCATCCACCACCTCGACGCGGGCACCTTCCACCCGCGCGGCTCCCTCGGCGGCCGGCTCGCGCCGGAGCGGCTCGTCGCGCACTGCCTTCTCGTCGAGCGCCCCGACGGGCTGCTGCTCGTCGACACCGGCCTGGGCCGCGCCGACCGCGCGGACCCGAAGGGCCGGCTCGGGCCGCCGTTCGTCGCGATGATGCGGCCCGACCTCGCGCCGGAGCAGGCCGCGGCGGCCCAGGTCGAGGCGCTCGGGCACTCGGTCGACGACGTCACCGACATCGTGGTCACCCACCTCGACCTCGACCACGCCGGCGGGATCGGCGACTTCCCCCGCGCCCGGGTGCACGTCTTCGGCGCCGAGCTCGACGCCGCGAGCAAGCCGCTGCGCCGCGAGAGCCAGCGCTACGTGCGCGCGCAGTGGCAGGACGCCACCTGGGAGCGGCACGACGAGGCCGGCGACGGCTGGTTCGGGTTCGACTCCGTCACGGTGCTCGGCGACGACGTCGTGCTGGTGCCGCTCATCGGCCACACGCGCGGGCACTGCGGGGTCGCCGTACGCCGTCCCGAGGGCGGCTGGCTGCTCCACGCCGGTGACTCCTACTTCCACGCCGGCGAGAAGGAGACCCCCCGCACCTGCCCGTCGGGGCTGCGGGCGTTCCAGTCGCTGGTGCAGATGGACCGCCGGGCCCGGCACGCCAACCAGGAGCGGCTGCGCGAGCTGCACGCCGCCCACGCCGACGAGGTCACGGTGTTCTGCGCCCACGACGCCTCGGAACTCGATCGGCTCCGCTGAGCCGTTGGTCGAGGAAGGACGAAGTCCTGTCTCGAGACCCGGTGAGCCGAGAAGCGACCTCTACTCGCAGGCGGCGAACGGCAGCTTCTGCCGCAGTGCCAGCTCGGCCGCCCGCGCGGGGTCGACCATCCGGTAGCCGATCCGGCCGGTGCGCGGGTCGGCCACGCCGCCCTCGAAGCCCTTGCGGAAGCTGCGGGCCTGCTCCCCTAGCCGCATCCGCTCGAACAGGTCGCGCCGCGCCGGCCCCAGCCGGGCCGTCGCCAGCCCGCTCTCGAACCCGACCGACCACATCTCCAGCGGCTCGAGCTCGCCCTCGACTCGGGAGGTGAGGCAGGCGCGCTCGACGTACGTCGCGGTGTCGGCCGGCCCGACCAGGTCGTCGATCCCCGGGATCTCGGCCCAGCTGCCTTGGCCCTGGGCGACGTCGCCGGAGACCACGAGCTGGTCCTCCGGCACCACGGTCGCCCCGCGCAGCGGACCGACGCCCGCCTTGACGGCGTTCTGCACGAACAGCATCGGCACCTTCGGCCCGATCTCCAGGGCCCAGCCGAGCTCGGCGCCGGTCTGGTCGTACCAGTGCGCCTCCCAGGTGACGTCGAGCTGGGAGAAGCTGAACTCCTGGGTCAGCCGCTCCTCGGCGTTGCGCAGCAGCCCGCCGTTGAGCATCGAGGTCTCCGCCTCGGCCCGCTGCCAGAACGTCGCCCGCTCCTCGGCCGGGTCGGCCGTGCCGATCCCCGCCAGCCCCAGGTCGGCCTTCACCTCGTCGAAGTCGGTGACCGTCAGCGCCACCGCCTCCTCCGGCACCAGCGACAGCACCGCCGACGCCGGCGCCCGCTCACCGTCGTACGCCGGGTCACGCGACGACTGCACCTCGACGGAGAGGTCGCGGGGTGCCGGCATCCCACCGGAGCAGCCGGCGAGAAGCACCCCCGCCAGCAACGCGGGGCCCAGCCTCGCCATGAGTCCCCGCACGGT
The DNA here is from genome assembly GCF_016924665.1 of Nocardioides sp. SYSU D00038. Classification (GTDB taxonomy): domain Bacteria; phylum Actinomycetota; class Actinomycetes; order Propionibacteriales; family Nocardioidaceae; genus Nocardioides. The sequence continues at coordinate 371,701 of NZ_JAFFJT010000016.1, read as the reverse complement.
CACCGGAGCAGTGTGCCAAACCCGGCCCGGCGGCGGGCGCACTCGCGGTAGTTGCGGGCCGGGGCGGCGTCAGCCGACCAGCACCAGCCTGGGGTCGGTGGTCGTGGCGGCCACCGGCGGGAGAAGCGCCGGCGCCTGGCGCAGGATCGCCTGCTGCAGGTCACGCAGCGGCGGGCTCGGCTCGAGCCCCAGCTCCTCGTCGAGACGTCGCCGCAGCTCGACGTAGACCGTCAACGCATCCACCTGGCGGGCGCTGCGGTAGAGCGCCACCATGAGCTGGGCGCAGAGGCGCTCGCGGAACGGGTGCTCGGTCACCAGCTGGTGGAGCCGGCCCACCACCTCGTGGTGGCGACCCAGCGCGAGCGCGGCGTCGACCGCCGTCTCCTCGGCCACCAGGCGCAGCTCCGTCAGGCGGGCGACCGTGGACCCGGCGGAGCCGCGCGACCCCAGCTCCTCGAGCGGTTCGCCCCGCCACAGTGCGAGCGCGGCGCCCAGCAGCTCCGCGGCCCGCTGCGGGCTGCCCGAGGCGAGAGCGTCCTGACCGCGACGGACCAGGCGCTCGAACACCTCCGTGTCGAGGTCGCCCGGTGCGAGCTCGAGAACGTACCCACCGGGCACGGTCTGCAGGGCGTCGGCGAAGCCGGCCGCGCCCAGCACCCGGCGCACCGCGCCCACGTGGCTGCGGAGCGTGGTGCCCGCGCCAGCTCCCGCGGTCTCGCCCCAGATGGTGTCGACGAGCCGGCTCGTGCCCAGCGGCACGTTGGGGTGGAGCAGGAGGACGGCGAGCAGCTGACGGGGCCGCCGGCCGGTCAGGGTCACCGGGCGGCCGTCGGGGTCACGGACCTGGAACGGGCCGAGGATCGCGAAGCGAGGCGCGGGAACCATCAGGACGGGTTCCTTCCGTCCTCGCCGCCACCGCGCTGCGGCCCGAGCTCGGCGGCGACCTCGGTGACCAGGTCGGCGGGCAGCCCGGCGCGGCGGGAGTGCTCCAGGGCGTCGCGAAGGTCCTCGACCTCGTGCAGGCAGTAGATCTTGTCGCCCGCCACGAAGCTGGCGACCCAGGTGTACGGCGCGCCCAGTCGGGCGGCCACGGCGTCGACCGCCGTGGCGAACTCGGACAGCTCGACGGGGGTGAGCCGGCTGGCGCCGGGGATGTTCCGCTCGATGAGCACACGTGGCATGGGGCCCTCCTCGGCACCGCTGCCGGCAGGCCGGGTGCCTGCGACGACGACCTCCAGCGTGCTGCGGGCAAGCCGGGCCGGCATCGGAGGAATGCCCCTACTTCGGAGGCTCCTCCCCTAGGGCGTCTGCCCCATGTCCCCAGGTCGGTCGACCTCTCGGTCACGCGGTACCGAGACCGTGTCGGATCGCGAGCGCAGCCGCCTCGGCGCGGTTGGTCGCTCCCAGCTTGGTCAGGATGCTCGAGACGTGGTGCTCGGCCGTCTTGCGGCTGATGAAGAGCTCGGCGCCGATCTGCGCGTTGGTGTGGCCGGCGGCGACCAGCCGCAGCACCTCGAGCTCCCGGTGCGACAGCACGCCCAGACCGACCGGCGGCTCTGGCGGGTCTGGCGGTTCTGTCGTCTCGGGCGCTCCGCGGCCGGCGGCGAGGGTCCGGGTGCGCCCGGCCTGGTAGACGGCGCCGAGCCCGGCGAACCGATCGGCCATCCCTGCGAGGTCCTCCGCGGTGTCTCCCCACAGAACGCTCGCGCGCTCGACCAGGAGCCCCGCGACGTCGTTGCCCCGGGTGAGCCGCCGGGCCAGGCCCAGCCGCTCCTCGGCGTCGGGCGACCGCACCAGGACGGAGGCCTCGGCCCAGGCGGCGGCGTACCAGGGCAGCCACAGGCGGCCGTACCACGAGATGCCGTCGGCCAGGTCGTCCGGGTTGCTAGTCAACAGGGCCAGGGCCCGGACGGGGTCGCCCTCGTGCAGGGCCACGGTGGCGTCGAAGGTGGCCGACCAGACCACCGCCGACCTGCCCAGGTCGTGCGGGTCGCGCAGCAGGCCGGTCGCGACGTCGATCCACTCCGCCCTGTCCTCCGAGCGGCCGGCCAGCCCGTGGACCATGGCGACCGCCGCCGCGACGACGGCGAGGTTGTTCACCTGGGGCCGCCCGGCCCGGTGCCAGCCCTCCCGGAAGGTCGGTGCCAACGCCACCACGTCGTCGTGCCGTCCCGCCACCGCGTCGACCTCGATGCGCCGACCCAGGGCGACGTGCGGCTCCTCCCGCAGAGACGGCATCGCTGCCATCGCGTCGGCGTGGGCACGCGCCTCGGCGAACCGCCCGGCGGCCAGGTTCACGAACGCCGACATCAGTCGCGCGTCCAGGTGGTCCATGGCCGACGGCGGACCGAGAGGCACGTCCTCGAGCAGGGTCAGTCGCTCCGCGGTCGTGCGGGCGGCCGCGGCCAGGTCGCCCTCCTCCAGCTGGAGGCCGCAGAGCTGGTCGAGGGCGAATCTACGCCTTGGCCTGCGCGTTTCGTGTCCACCTCCGTGCGGGCCGTCCGCTTCGACCCGAATGCTCTCTTGCGGGCTGTGTCCGTCCCCGGGGCTCTCTCCAGGAACAGACACACTCGTCCCGTTCGCGCCCTTAGAGTCACGCGGCCGATCTCGAGGGATGCGGCGCCTGGCGCCGGGACGTAACCTGGGTGCCCGGCACTTGAACGGCGCCTACCCTGAGCGCATGCAGCGCGACAGGCCGGACGGCTTCGAGGACTTCACCGAACTGGAGATGTCGTGGCCGACCAACACCGACTCTCTCGTTCCACCTCGCGGCTCTCAAGGCCTTGTCGCCCCCATCCAGACGCGCTTCGCAAGTGAGTACGCCCGCATCGAAGGCTTCCGTGCCGCCGCGCAGATCCTCGGCGAGCAGTTGATCAAGGGCGGCCGACCGGAGGAACGCCTCTTGTACCCGTTTGCGAGCCTTTGGCGCCACCACTTGGAACTCCAGTTAAAGGTGTTGTTGCCAGACCTGGAGCGGCTCCTGGGGCTGCCAATGTCGGACACGTCGGAGTACGACCACTCGCTGACAAGGCTCTGGAACGCGGTCGGCCCGAAGCTCGCGCAGGTATTCCCCGAGGACGACGACGTCGACCGCAGAAACGTCGGACGCGTCTTGAGTCAACTCGCAGGATTCGACCCCGACGGCCAACACTTCCGATACGCGGTGCAACGGAACGGTAGGCAGACGTTGCCCAATTTCAGGGGGATCGACGCGGCAGCATTCCACCAGGCACTGATGAACTGCTCATCGTTCCTTGACGCGGCCCTCAATGGAGCGGGTTACATGGTCGCGGAGTTCGACCCGGCCCCTGAGGCATGAAGAAGCCCCCAAGACCCAAGAAAGCTTCGACACCAAAGCGCAAGCCAGGCTGCTTGGATGTGCGACGCTACGATCCTCCCGAGCTGAGAGAGGTACCCTTGCCTACGTTCGAGGACGTCCCGGTTGCGAGTCTGCACTTTGACCCAAACAACCCACGATTCCCGAAGTCCGTCGACGGGAACGTCACTGCCGATGTTCTGAAGTTCATGCTTCAGGATGCCAACCTCCTCGACCTCATGCGGTCGATCGCGGCACAAGGATTCTTCCCCGGAGAGCCGCTTCTAGTGAGTCCGCATCCGACAGAGGCAGAGCACTGGGTTGTTGTAGAGGGGAACAGGCGACTCGCAGCAACGCTTCTACTACGCGACCCTGGTGCCGCGACGACCCGCAAGGATTCGGTGAAGACCGTGGCTTCCCTCGCCACCCCACCGGAGACGCTTCCGTGCCTTCAGTTCCCGGCTCGCAGCGACATCCTTGAACACCTCGGATATCGGCACGTCACTGGAATCAAGGAGTGGGATCCCCTTGCGAAGGCCAGGTACCTGAAGGAGCGGTATCAGGAGGTGGCTGGCTCGCCAACCGAGCGGTACCAGCAGATCTCACGAACGATTGGGAGTCGTAGCGACTACGTCGGTCGGCTGCTCACTGCCCTGGCGATCTACGAGAAGATCGAGGCGGAGAAGTTCTACAAGATCGTCGGTCTGACCGAATCCACCCTTGAGTTCTCGCTCATCTCCTCGGTTCTCGCCTACGAGAAGATCATCCGGTTCCTGGGCATCGCTAGCGCGCAGAGCAGGGACCTGCAAGGCATCGATGACGACGCCTTGAAGTGGCTCACCAAGTGGGTCTTTGAGCGCAACCAGACGACGAAGAAGACCATCGTCGGTGAGTCTCGAAACATCCGCGTCTTGGCTGACGTTGTCTCGCACGAGCGATCGCTGGCCGCACTGAAGGACGGCAGCTCGCTCGCGCTCGCCGCGAAGTTGAGCGGCGCTGCCACCGATAGCCTGCTGGCGGCAATTGGCTCAGCGTCAGAAAACGTCTCACTGGCCCGCAACTACGTTGACGACCTCGACGAAGTAACCGCGCTGGCGACGTCGAGCGTGAACGAACTCCTGGTAGGAGTACGCGACTTGCGGACCGCTCTGCAAGCGCGTGAGGAAGAGGTCGGCTAACGGTGCTTGGCGGTCTTCAACGTCTGCCTGGATCGTGGCAGATTCACCGATGGGCCGATTGGGCAGAACTTCAATGCCTGACGGCTGCAAGCGGCACTCTAACTGAGGGTGATCTCGCCGACGTGATCAAGCGGCGTAACGACGTGCGAGAAAGCGAGTCAGTCGACGACGCCGAGGAGCCAGACGACGACAGCGAGAAGGTCGACGGCGCTGACGAAGCGGAACTGACTGACGCTCAGCGGGCGAGAGTGGCCGAGGTCTTTCAATATCTGCAGGCACGGCAACAGTCATTCTCGGACGCCTACCCGTTCAGGATTGATGAGGACGGGCAGTTGGTCCTGCTCGACGAGACCAGCCCACGCAGCTTCTACCTGTTCCTGTTGTTCTCTTCGTGCTTGCGCTACGTCGTAGACGCGAAGGCGGCCGCACGGCTTCCAGCGGAGTTCGAAGGAGTGTGCTTGGCGGCCCTTCGAGAGATCATGCCCAAGCGGGCCGAAGTGCACCTCTTCGGCAAGAACTCGTACATCCCGAACCCCAGGTACAAGGGGTTACTCACGAAGAAGCTTGAGTTGCTCGTCACCGACCTAGGCGAAGAGAAGCGCTTCAGCGACAAGCACTTCGCCACGAACGACACAGGGGACAACGGGCTGGACCTGATCGCTTGGACGCCGATGGGCGACGCGCTAAACGGACGGCTCATCGTCTTCGGTCAATGCGCGGCCACTGCGGAGTGGGTCGGCAAGCAGCACACGTCGAGTCCTGACGCTTGGCGCGGCATCATGAGCCAGCTAAGTGACCACACCAACATGTGCTTTATCCCGTTCGACTTTCGGCGACATGACGGTTCTTGGTACAAGGAGCCCTCGATCCATAACGCCGTCGTCGTGGACCGGCGGCGCATCTTGGACCTAACAGGCGTGCTCGTCGGCGGGCACGCGTCGGAGACTGCCGCCGCCGCCTGGGCCGAGAATCTCCTGTATCCAGCCATCAACAACAACCGGGCGACGGCGAAGGCAGATCTCTGAGCTGAACGACATCGGGTTCGCTCGTCAGGGCTCGCACCCTGGGTAGGTCCAACAGAGTCGATTGACTAGGAATCCGGAGAGTCAGATGGCGTCTGACGACGCTCACTTAGGCACCGACCCCGGGCGATGACTCTACGGCCAGCCCGTAAACTGGTTTCCGTGGCGATCTCTGCTTCGTGGGCGTCGTCCCCGGGTCGACGTCGCAACATGCAAGCCAATCGTTCTCGCGATACCGCCCCCGAGCTGGCGGTCCGCAGGCGCCTTCACGCTGCCGGACTTCGCTATCGAGTTGCGACACAGCCGCTTGCAACGTTGCGGCGCAGAGCAGACATCACCTTCGCGAAGAAGAAGATCGTCGTGTTCATTGATGGCTGCTTTTGGCACGGCTGCCCAGAGCATGGACGTCGCGAGTGGCAGCACAACGTCGAGTATTGGCCTGACAAGATCAGCCGAAACCGAATGCGGGACGCTGACACCACCGAGCGGCTGACCGCAGCCGGCTGGCAGGTCCTCCGCTTCTGGGAACACGAGAACCCTGACGACGTAGCGGCCACCATCATGGCGGCCGTGGCGCGAGCCAAACCCTGACATCCCCCGCAAGGCTGCCGCAGCCACTTATCTTCAGCCTGTGACTGACGAACAGCTCCCAGGCATCAGCAACGCTGGGCTCGATCTTGATCCGGCGCGCGACGAGATCGCGAACGCCTTCCTCCGCGCGGACCCTACAGGCGAGCGCATGGCTGACGTGTTCCGCGAGACCTTCGACCTGCTCTACGACGGGCAGCACACCGGACGTTATCGCTGGGATCAGCTCATGAAGACCGAGAAGACCCACTACGGCAGCATGTTCGAGATCATCCTCCGCCGAGCCTTCAACGATGTGATTGACGATGTCCCGGACGACGACAGCCCCCTGGACTACCGAGTCCTCGGACACGACATCGACTGCAAGTACTCGCAGAACATGAACCAGTGGATGCTCCCGCCAGAATGCTTCGGGCACCTGCTCCTAGTCGCCACGTCCAACGACCATCGGGGCATCTGGAGTCTGGGCATCGTGCGAGCGAGCGACGAGAACCGCCGTGAGAAGGGAAACCGCGACAAGAAGACCCAGCTCAACCCGCGCGGGACATCTCAGATTCAATGGCTCTTTCGGGATGCACAGCTGCCGCCGAACATCCTGCTGTCGCTCGACACCGCCACGATCGACCGCATCTTTGCTTCCCGATCTGGAGCTGCTCGGATCAGGGAGCTCTGCCGCCTGGTGACCGGTCGCATCATCGGTCGCAACACTGTGGCGACGGTTGCCCAGCAGGACGACTACATGGCACGCATACGGGACAACGGCGGTGCCAGGACCACACTTCGGCCTGAGGGCTATTTGATTCCCGGCGGTGACTACGAAGTCCACAGGGCGGTGGCTCGTCAACTCGGTCAGCCAGTTCCGCGTGACGGCGAGATCGTGAGCTTTCAGGTCGTGCCTGCCGGCCCGAGCGACACCATGACCGTCGAGCTAGACGGTCGCCTCTGGCGAGCGGCTCGAGCAGGTGAGGCCATCACGGAACCTGCCCCTAAACTCCCGGCAACTACGAACTAGCGTCGTGACACCTGCTTGAGGACACCGCCGGCTACGTTCCAGCCATGGTGGACGATCGACCACTCCCGGAGCCTGATAGCGAAACCCTGCCCGGGTTACTCAGCGGCGGACGCTCGATCGCCCTCTACGGGCTGCTGTTTCGACGCCAGCAGAACCCACCCACCGCTGCAGAGATCGGCTACTTCCTCCAGAGCGTTGGCGGCGAGGACGCCGAGGACCTTGATCGCGCTCTAACTCCGCTGCGCGCCCACTTTGCCGTGCTGGAAACGGATGACGAACCCGCTCGCTACCGCCTGTCCGGGTGGTTGGACATAGAGCAAGGCGCGGTCTTCCAGCCAATCGACCTGCGACTGCGGGCCGAGGTCCTGGCGCCGCAGCGATGTGCCCAGTGTGGGGACCAGCCAATCCCCCACGGTGTCCGACTTCGACCGGCGCAGCGCATTCCCTTGAATTGGGGCGGCGAGCCAACCCGGGAGAATCTCGAACCACTGTGTGAGGACTGCGCGATCGGCCGTCAGCAGTACTTCCAACGCTGGGACCACATCGCCGACAAGATCGCGCTTGCTGTCAATCAGGATGACCCACGAGTGCGGCTTGGCGAGTTCTTGAAGATCATGTCCCCCGAGTGGGTACGTGCCGATCTCCTTGAGGCGGTTGCTTGCGCGAAGGAGTACCAGGACGACTGGAATCGGCGCCTGCGTGATCTTCGGTTCCTAGGCTGGGACTACCAGCATCGGAACCGAAAGACTGAAGGGGCGAGGACCTGGGCCTACTACCGATTCGCCAAGGACGCGCCGTGGCCGACGAACATTCACGCTGCAATCAAGGCGGAGGCAGATCGCCGACGTGCGGCACGAAGACGCCCGGCCGTGGACGGGTCTGACACCTGACCTGAGCTGCTGTGGCGCCTGGATCAGTTAGCTTGCGACAGCACGCAACTTCGAGGCGTTCTTGGACGCCTTGCTTGCCGCACGGATCGCGCTGGCGATACTGCCACCGATCGCTGCAGCAACGGGCGGCGGGAACGCGTTCCCGATCTGCCGATATGCGGCGGTCTTCTTGCCGTAGAACTTCCAGTCGGGGTCGAAGCCTTGGATGCGGGCCGCCATCTCCCGCGTGAGCCGCGGCACGTGGTCGACCGGGTCATCTGCGGTGGGAGGCGAGTCTGCAATTCCACGGCCATCGACGCCCAGCGCCGCCCACGCCGCGCGGGCACGCGTTGGCCCTAGGTCAGGACCGCCGTGCTTCCGGGATCCGCCAACGATCGTGGGCCCGATCCCGATCGCTCGCTTGGTCGCCCACTCTTCGGCACCCGGCCAACCATCCGCCGCCATCAGGTCGTGCAGCGCCTCCCCAACCGTCATCGGTGACTTCACGGCGGTCGGCCACGAGAAGTGCTTCGCGATGTCCGCCTGGAGTGCGACCAGAATGAAGCGGGGGCGAAGCTGCGGGACACCGAACTCACTTGAATGAAAGAGTTGCCAGTGGGGCTCATAGCCCATGTCGCGAAGTTCGTCGAGGATCGACTCTCGGTAGTTGTCGAAGCGAGAACTTGCCAGACCTCGGACGTTCTCGAGCATGACTGCCTTCGGCTCGCCCTCGCGCACCAGGCGCATCGCCTCCGGGAAGAGATCCCGTTCGTCATCCGCCCCAAGCTGCTTGCCCGCAATGGAGAACGGCGGGCAGGGCACGCCTCCCGCTAGAAGATCGAGACCCTGGGCGTACGGGGCGATGTCGAAGTTCTTGACGTCCTTCTCGATCACGTTCCACTTCGGGCGGTTGAGTCGAAGGGTGGCGCACGCATCGGCGTCGATCTCGACTGCGGCGGTGTGATCGAAGCCTGCCGTTTCTAGACCAACTGACTGCCCGCCGGCGCCAGCACAGATCTCGACGCAGGTCAGCTTGGTCACGGTAGGCTCCTTTTCGAGTCGAACACTTGTTCGAACGGTCAGAGTCTGCCAGAGGCTTCCGACAGGGAAGAAGTTCGTGCCCAGACTACGGACACACGCGCTCGATCAGGTGTCCGACGCGCCGTACGACACGTCGACAACCCAATATCGGCCGATGTGGCTCCGAGCCCTCACCCGGCGTCGAGCAGGTCAAGGTCAGCCGGATCCGCAAGCAGCCAGACGCCGTCCTCGAACATGATCTCCACTGATCGGGTCCCGTCCCGGTTACATAGCTCGTTGAGGAGGACGAAGACCTCGCCGTCACGGTCCAGCGCCTGACCGTCCCTCGTGCGGCGCGCATGGAAGGTGCCACGCGGGCGAACGGACCTAAGAGACACGCGTTTATCGTGCCAGCCGGCCGGGCCCGAAGGACATCCTTCCCAGAGAGAATCGCCTCACCGGGACCGTAGCAGTTCAGCGCCGTCTTCGCTCCAAGCTTCTTCTGACTTCCAGCCTGATCTGCACCCGCTCCAGCATCGTCTCAAGGCCAACGCCGACCGCTCCCGCGACCAGTCCCAACACGAAGAAGGCCCAGAGATTGTCCGTGTCAATGGCAAGCGCGGCCCATCCACCGAGGATGGCAACGACGACGATCGAACTCCGCGCGACCCGGCGCGCCGATCGGCGTTCTGCGGCGGCTCGGCGGCTCGAATATTGCAGGACACTTCCTCGAGCATGCTCGCGCATTTGATCGACGACTGGACTCTCAGGGCCTAGCATCGCCAGGGCTCTGTCGTAAATCTCCAGGTCCTCAAGGGCGATTGTGCGCGAGCGGCGAACTGTGGAACCGCGCCCAAGCCAGTAGGCCAACAGGGCTCCGATCGCGGGGGCAGCCAATGGCGCCAGGTCAACGATGCTCACGCCGACGGAGACTAATTGCCAAGACCGACGCGGAGGGTCTGCGGTTGGGCCGACCAGTGGTCGAACGCGTCGAGCTCTGCATTCCTCACTCCGCTCCGGTTGTCACGGCAAACGACGAGGTGGTTCGCGGAACCCCCAAGAGTTTGGCGAACCACCTCGTCCCCTACAACGCCACGCCGGCAATCGTCAGCAGGTCGGCGATGGTGAACTCGCCGGCCTGAGCGCCAAGTGTCGGACGCCAGTCGGGCTGCGCCTTGAGGAACGACGACGGGTCGTTCTCGGCGAGGCCCACCAGGACCTCCGCCACGACGCGACCACCGACCGGGCCAAGCGTCTGGCCTCCGCGCTGGATCTCGGCCTCCTTGAGGAACCAGAACCAGAGCGGCGTCCCGTGGGACAGGCCACTGCTGACAGCGACGCTTGCCGGGTCGAGGCCGAGCTTGCCGGCAACGGCCGTGGCGAAGTCCTCACCGCTGGGGAGCTCGACTGCGACGCCCCGCTTGATGTTGAGTAGGGCGAGCGAGCGCTGCATCTGATCGATGGACGCTGGCAGGGAGTGCAACGGCGCCGCGATCCGGGTGTCGAACAGCCGTGCACGCTGGGTCTCCGTGCCGGAGTTCGGGAGCCCGTCGAAGAACCGATGCCACTCGATCTCCCAGCCGGCCGGCAGCCGACGGAACCCGCGCAGGTCCGCGAGCGGGTCAGCGTCACCGGCCGGCGAGAAGACCGGGAGGGGCGGCAGGGTGCCGTTCAGCAGGTAGGCGTCTCGGACGAGGCTGTGCCCGAAGCGGTAAGCCGCAGCCGAGAACTCGACCGGCATCCACGGGTTGCGCCGGACGTTGTAGAACTTGAGAACCGCATCCAACCCGCCCTTCTTGTCCCGCTTGAGCACCTCGCCGACCGTGTCCGGCCCGGCGATCGCCGGCAGGAAGCCGGTCAGGACGAGCCACTGGTAGTGCCAGCGGACCAAGGTGACGATCTGTCCGAAGGTCGGCTGCCCGCTGACCGGTGCACCACCGCCCCAGCCGCCGACCGGCGTCGCCGGCACGCCGGTGACGAGTGAGGGGTCGGCCCGCACTCGGTCGACGACGTGGTTGTGGAACTCCACGAAGGCCAGGTGCAGCTGAGCGATGATCACGTGGACGTCGTTGCGCGGGTCACCGATGAGCGCTCGACCCTGGTGGTTGCGGTTCAGGTCCCGCTGCAGGAACTCGGCAGAGTTCACGCCCAGGAGCAGCTTGTCGGGGTCATTGCGGTCGTACAGCCACGGATTGGCCGAGGGCCCCAAGCCGTAGACGGAGTCGAGGTCGAATCGTGGAGTGCGGAAGTTCTCGAGGGCGTCCGGGTCGTTCGCCTGGTCGAGCATCGAGGTCGGGTCGAACGTGATGTCATGGTCGACGAACTGCGCGAAGTAGGTCCAGCCCGCGGCCAGATTCGAGTCCGACGCCGTCGGGGTGCCGCTCCAGCCGCCTCCAGATGACTGCTCGCCGGCGTCGACCATCTGGTTGACGACGTTCTGGATCTGCGTCTCATCGAGCATGAGCGGTGGCAGACCGCGGAACAAACGTCCGAACTTGCCGGTCTCCGTCGTCGAGCGGGGCACGTTGCCGATGCCCCGAGTCGGGGTCGCGCCGTGAGCAGCTGCGGGGAGCGACGGAGCCGCTCCCTCAGGAGTACCATTCTCAGTCATCGTCGATCCCATCTCTAGCAGATTGCGTTCGTTATCGCGGATCCGGTGTTCGCAACTCCGGACCCACGACACGACCGTGCCATACGACTGCACGCTTCGTCAATGCGAACGGTCTATCGTTTATGAGGATGGCGACTCTTACGGGACAGTCGGAGCTCGAGAAGGCGATGCGCCTGCGACCGGGCGCGGCTCCGGACGTCCTCATCGAGGATCTGGCTGAGCAGTTGAGCATCCTCGGCGAGGTCGAGCCGCCGGTGGACCTACGGCTGCTTGCAAGCCTGCAGTCGATCGACGACGTTCGAGAAACCGTGAGCTCCCACTCCGGGTGCTTGATCAACGAAGGTGGCCGCCTTCGGATCGAACTCTGTGCCATGGACAGTCCCGAGCGTCAGAGTTTCACGATCGGCCACGAGATCTGCCACACGCTGCTCCCCGGCTTCATGATGAAGCAGAACTTCCGCTGCACCCCACTCCGGGCAACCCCACGACGAGACGGAACGCTGAACATCGAATGGCTCGCCGATGTTGGCGCAAGCGAGCTACTGCTGCCCCGTCGCTTTGTCGGTCCGACGTTCGCCTCGCACCCCTATGGCTGGGACACCATCGAGCAGGTGAAGTCCGACTACGGCGCCAGCCTTGAGGCCACGGCGCGTCGAGCCGTCCGGCTCACCCCCCAGCCGGCCTTCTTCGTCCGGCTGGAGTTCGCGACCAGCCGACAGAACGCGGCACCCGCGCTCCGGGTCAAGAGCGCCGCATGCTCCAGCGCGCTTGACGTCTTCATCCCACCCAACAAGTCCATCCCGAGAGACCACCCCATCTTCCGCGCTTCGGAAGGTGAGTATGTTGACGAGCTCGCTGACATGCGGTCGCTGCGGCTCCCTGGCAAGTTCCTCGTGTCCGCTCGGCCATATCCATACAACAACGATGAAGGTGACACCGTCATGCGTGTACTAGTGCTGGGCATCAAGGCGCCCACAGCTCGGAGCGTCAGGCTATGAGCGCGGTCCACCACTCGATGGACGCCACCGACGACCCTCGCGCCATCGGTACACGCATCCGCAGTATGCGCAAAGAAAAGAGTCTGTCGCTCAGCGAACTCGCCGACCGAGCGGGGGTCAGCAAGTCTTACCTATCAACCGTCGAAAACGGCACCGGATCGCGCCCCGGCGCCGCCATCCTCCACAAACTCGCCCTGGCCCTCGGCGTGACACTTGGTGATGTCCTAGGTCGATCAGTGCAAGCGGATCCGACCGCCAGACCAGCGATTCCCGAGTCGCTACGCGTGTTCGCTGAGAACGCAGAATTGCCTGAGGTCGACGTAGAGATGCTCGCCGGCATCAAGTTCCGCGGAGAGGCACCCCGCACGGCGGAGCGATGGCAGTTCATCTACAACGCCATCGTGATGAGCGGCAAGGCTGAAGACAGCGCATCTTGAAGGGCCGCGGTGCGGACCGAGCCGAGAGCCTGTGGACGGAATCCGATCGAGACCGGAGTCGCTCGGGAACTTGTCCTGTCCGGCCTTCGTACGATCTTAGCGTCCCGGTAACGGATTCGACCAGTTCTAGGCTCTTCTCCACTCGTGGCGTCAAGCAGTGGTGCCGGGGCACGGCCCCCTACCTCGGTCCAACCTCGAAAGTGTCGTGGACGGTTTCCGTACCACCGTTTGGTCCGTCCCGCTGAGGAGACTCGTATGTGCCGACAGCTCTCCTTTTGCTCACCGCCAGAAGTAGTGGTGCGACCGACTGTCAGCAGTGCCGTCAGCGCGAACAGTTCGAATTGCAGTGTTCGCGAGGTCGCGATCTGCGTTCCACGGGCCGAGCATGGTCAAGGTCATCGTGGAGCCCGGCTCGAAGTTTGCGTATCTGCAGTGCCCGGGTCCCTCAACAGGCCCAGCGGCTACCAGGACAGATGGCAGCAACGCGTCGTCGAAAAACGGGGGTAAAGTAGCTCCATCACCCAACCACATCTTGCTCCGGATGAACCTCAAATGTCACGCTGGTCCTGTCCGGCGATTCACGCACAGGCGCCTCTTACGGCCATCCGTGCCCGGCAGGCGCATCGACCCAAAATCTTAGTCCGCTTGACTTGCAGCCTGGAGGCGTCTATATGGATGCACTGGTGACTGGCGCCGGAGGATTCATTGGCGGGCACCTGGTCGGCGCACTTCTTGCAACCGGGCGGACCGTTCGCGCAGTGGATATCAAGCCACCGAACGACTGGTTCCAGTTCCACCAGGGCGCAGACAACAAACAGGTCGACGTCTCCCTACTCGAAGGCGCGCGCGCCGCGGTTTGCGATACAAGAGAGGTCTACAATCTCGCAGCCGACATGGGCGGAATGGGCTTCATCGAAGCCAACAAAGCCGCTTGCATGCTGAGCGTCCTCAGCAGCACGCATGTCCTGAAAGCGGCATACGAAGCATCGGTCGAGCGATACTTTTACGCGTCGTCCGCGTGCGTCTATCCAGCGCGTCTGCAAAACGACTCCGAGGTCACGCCCCTACGTGAGGTCGATGCATATCCGGCTGACCCTGAGGACGGGTACGGCTGGGAGAAGCTATTCGCCGAGCGAATGTGCCGTCACTTCAACGAAGATTACGGCCTCGCAACTAGAGTGGCGCGCTACCACAACGTGTACGGCGAGCACGGAACCTGACGCGGGGGACGTGAGAAAGCTCCGGCTGCAATTTGCCGAAAGGTCGCCCAAGCCAAGATCAGCGGCCAGGACCGGATCGAGATCTGGGGGGACGGATCCCAAACTCGCACCTTCACCTGTATCTCGGACTGCATCGAAGGAACGCTTCTCGTCACGGCGAGTAACAGCCCAGAGCCAGTCAATATCGGGACGGACGAACTCATTTCCATAAACGAACTAGTTGACCTCGTCGAAGGTATCGCCGGTGTCAAGCTAAGACGCGACTACATACCGGGTGCTCCGCAAGGCGTCCGGGGGCGAAGCAGCGACGACTCCCTAGTGATGGAGCGGTACAACTGGTGTCCCACAACTCCGCTGGCCGAAGGGATCGAGCGAACGTACCGCTGGGTCTACGACCAACTAGCCCGACAGATATCGTGAACGAAGACCGTCGGAAGGGCCGACGAGACAAGACATACAACACAGATGTCGTGAATAGCCGCAGGAACACCGACTGGGCCGAGCCCTGGGAGACTGGACGGGCGCCGAATCACACCAAGCAAACCACCCGCACTTCCGCACAGGCTCCTAGGCCGCCACACCGGAATAGCGCCTGATCCCTGAGCGCCACAACGACCACGACACAAGCATCACAACTGTCGCCACTGTGACGGAGATGCCGAAATGATCGTACCGAAACTGGCCCAACAGGAACTCAGCTGGCAACACAGACAGCGCCCCAACGGGCAGAACCACCGTGAGAACAACGCGAACCGGATCGGAGTAGACGGTCACGGGGTACCTGCCGAACTGCCAGACGCTCCCGAAAAAGACATCGAGTTGCAGGCTGGCCGCGAACAGTGACAATGCCGCTAGACCCTTTGCGAAAAAGAACATCACGAAACAGCCCACGACTAGGGCCACGGCGCAAAGAACCGCGCTCGAGGCCGAGACCCGCTCCCCTGCTGCCGTAAGTCCCACAGTCGCTGTCACCGCGCCAAAAGCCGATTGAACGAGGACCGCACACCTAATCAAAGCAAGCATACCCAACACGGGCGGGGACCCTGGCCGAAGGAGAAAGACGTCCAAAGCGCCATCGCGGACTGCAATTACCGGAAACCAGCCGAGCCACGGATCGAGCAAGGCGGCTTTGAAGCCTCCGAGCACATGAAACATCCCTAACAGGACGAGGGCCTCACCGAAGGACCAGCCCCCCAACTGGTCCGTCTGGCTGAAGATCATGATCAGGCCGACCAATGCCGATGCAGGACCGATCAAACTAAGCGCGAGGTCTGCAATGAGGTCTCGCCGATAGGAGATCGCCCGAACGCATGAGAGCCGGATCGAGTATGCGACCAGATGGCCGAGAGAGAACAGTTTCACTTACCCACCTACGGCGTCGAATCGACGGACGCCGATCTTCCACAAGAGAAATGCTGCCGCCCCCAGCGCAATGGTCCATAACAATTGAAACTGAAGGCCTTGAGCAAGTGACCCAGACCCGTCCGCAATCGAGGCCGGCAGGCCTAGAGAGCAGTAGAAGGGCAACGCTACCAAAACGTCACTCCAAGGGCTCTCAACAAACATCAGCGGGAGCGCGACGCCACCCAATGTGAAGTTGAGTGCATTCACAAGCCCGGCTATCGAAGCCGCTCGGCCCGTCCAGAATGCGAGCAGAGCAACACACCAGCCAAGCAAGAATCGAATCACCGCAGCGAACGTCACCGCCGGCAAGAAGAGAATGAGCTGTTTGAAGGTAAAGCCGCCAATCAGAATTCCGAGTGGAATTAGGAAGGGTGCGCTCAACGCCAGCAACCAGCCGCGGAGCGCGAGGTTGTCGGCAAAGTATAATGTCGGTGGATAGCCAGGAACTAGCAAGTCCTGAGCGAGGCTACCGTCATAGATACGATTTGAAACTGAATGGTGCTCGTAGCTAGCTGTTGCAATCGACGTCCAGATAAGGAAGTAGAAGTACAAGTCCACGTCGCCCTCACTTGGGCGCAGAGATTGCCAGACAAAGAATCCGAGCAATGGGAGAACCGTCTCATTGGCAACGAGGCTACCGAGGAACCATCTGCTATCGCTCCACTCGTAGTACCGGCGACGAAACCGGGCGACGATCACGGCAGCAGTGCGTCGGATCATGGTTCGGACTTTCGAAAAAGGTCAGCTAGGACGATCTCCAGAGGTGGATCCTCGATCGAAACGTCCGTTGCGCCATAGTCGAGGAGCAGATCTGTAACCCGCGGAATGTCAGTTGGTTCCACAAGCATCCGGGCCACGGATTGCTCGACCCAGAAGGAACGCAGTCCAAGCGCACGACCGGTGAGAGGCTCCGACAGCTCCGCCCTGATCACCTTCACGGCAGATCTCAGCTGGTTGAGTCCTGAAAGTGCGCCGTCATACCTCAGCTCGCCGTCATCGATGACCAGCACGCGAGAACACAGCTGTTGAACATCTGCCATGTGGTGACTAGTCAGAATGACAGTCGCATCATGCTCCTGGACGTACCGGCGCATGTGCTCGCGGAATGAAGCGGCGACCACAAGATCGAGTCCAGTCGTCGGTTCGTCCAAGAATAGGTACTTCGGCGAGTACACAAGTTGGGTCGCGAGCCCCGCTCGCATGCGTTCGCCGAGGCTTAGGGCTCGGACCTGCCGGTCCGCGATTCGCCGCAAGCCGAGCCAGGAATCCAGTTGGTCATAAGCTCGGTCAAAGTCGCTTCTGGCGACACCGTAGAGAATTCGATTATAGTGAAGGACGTCCAGGACGGTCAGCTCTGGCGGTGATCCAAGGGGCTGCCCGCCGCGTATAAAGGCTATGTTCTTCAGGTGATTGGGTTCTCTCCTAGAAGGTGTGTAGCCGTCAACGGTCACATACCCCGCGCTGGGCGAAAGTACTCCGGTCAACAGCTTCATCGTCGTTGTCTTGCCCGCGCCATTAGGCCCGATTAGCCCAACCACCTCGCCGCGCGAAATGCTGAAGTTGAGATCAGTGACCGCCGTAACGCGACGGTAGGAGCGATTAAGGAGAAAGCGCAATCCTTCGCCAACGCCAGACCCCCTCACCGGCACATCAAATTCCCGACAGAGTCGGTCAGCCGTAATTCCGCTCGATTCCACCGGCATCCTAGTGTCCGGACCTCTGTGCAACGGAGATGCTCAGCGGTAGCCTTTCTAGACAACGGAGGGAATTGTTGCGCAGGTATGTTGGTCTACCTGAAGGAGACCACGACACTTGTGCGCGGGCAAGCGCACCAATCAAGGTCAGTCCTTGGAGCCTAGCGAAGTATTGGCCAACGCACCCGTGTACACCGTGACCGAAGCTCAAGCTCCGGCGATAGCGGCGGGCAATATCGAACGTAGCCGGTCGGTCCCAACGTAGCGGGTCGCGGTTTGCCGCGCCTAAAAAGACGGCCACCTTGGTTCCGCTTGGAATGGCGCGACCGCCAAGGATCTGACCTCCCGCTGTCGTCCGGAAGAACACGCGTATCGGGGTTTCGACTCGGATGGCCTCATCGAGCGCTGCCAACGCGAGCTCCGGCCGCCGCCGCAGTTCGTCGAGCTGACGACCGTCACCCGCGAGGCCCTGTATCGCGCTCCCGATGGCGGCGGCGACAGTCAAGTACCCCCCTGACACGAATGCGCGAACGAGTAGCCCGCTTTCGACCGTGCTATATCCGACTTCCGATCCGGCTTCGAAAATCTGCATAGCAAGACCGTCCGCGAGCAAGTTGCCTGGATCCGTGGCTTTCGCCACGGAGTCCCGGACCGCGTCCATCTGCCTGACGGGCAACCCTTTAGCTGTCTCCGCCGGCCCGAATCCATCGAAGACGAGCCTCCCCCACGTCTTCAGGTCGTGCATCTCCAGATGCCGGAGGCCCAGCGATGAGCGCAGGTTCTCGGCAACGAAGGGAAAGATAACGGTGTCCATCGCTTCGATAGACTCGTGACTCCGCATAACGTCAATGGCGGAGGCGGCTCGGCTCTCGATCGCAGTCTTCAATCGGCTCACTCGATCGCGAGACAGCACCCGGTTCACGACCGCCCGGGCCCGGCGGTGATCGGGAGGGTCTGACTCGATTAGTAGGCTCGGCTGCCGCCATCTCCGCACGTCGTCAATGTTCGAAAGCCCCACGCCGTTCGACGAGCGGAAAGCCAGAGGATTGGAGAGAACCTCCTTGGCGAGGTCATAGGACGAGATGCCGACCACTCCGTAACGCGAAAGCCAACAGACCGGGTCAGCGAGGAGTCGATCGTACATCTCACCCGGATCGGTCGACGTGGCTGCGTCGAAGGGATCAACGTCCAGTTCCGGCAGACCGCGCAAGGGTGGACACCCCTCTCAAGAGTCGTCTCGCGACGGAGCTCCGTCGCCTACCGCAACGACAGCCTAAGCGAGGCGAGGGCCGGGTGAAACCATTCGCCTGAGCGCCTCGCTCCTTCAACTGGTGCACGGCCCTGACGACCTGAGTACTCCCAGATAATGCGCGACGAACTGCGTGTCCAACTTCTTCAACTCCGACAACTCATCCATGATCCGGTCGAGGCTCGTCACTCGCTTGAGCAAGAACGCCATCACCAGACCACTACGGCATGCCCGGGTTGCGGCCTCCAGCCCGACGGCTATGTCCAAGACGCTGTCACCGTCCGATCCCGATACCGTCGCCGCCACTCGTCGCACCATTAGCCGCTTATGCTCCCATAGGACGTGGAGGCTTCGGGGGTCAATGGGGCGCTCACCTTCCCGGGCTTGCAACAGATTGTCAATGATTCGGTCGTACGTGTCAATTCCATAAACTAAACGCCGCGGAGGTTCCTCCGCCGCGAAGTGGACGGATGTATCTTGGCCGGTCGCATACTCTTCGATCGTACGTTCAATCAAATTCAGATCCAGGGGGTAACTCGCATCGCTCTTTAGCCGATGCAGGATCACGTCCGGATTGTCGTTGTCCATTCCGATATGGGATTCCCACGCGTCGGCCACGCTGTCATATGGGGCTTCGGTGCGTGAGTACCGCCGGTCGGCGTCGTAGCCAATCAGCTTGAATGTTCGATCGCTGTCGTCAAATCCGCATATCAGTACATCGTGCGTATAGTGACGTGTTTGCGAGAATGGACGGTTCGGTATGAAGTACTCATCTAGTGATAGATGCAGGTAGTAGTTCCGCGCAACCTGATCTCGAGCGAAGTCCACAAACCCCTGGCCAGATAGGCCGAGCCAATCCTGAGTCAGACGAAGGGTGTCTAACCACGGAGACGCTGTGTAGTCGTGCACATAGAAGGCCATTGGAACGCGCGCTCGCGGTGCGATGTCGTAGCGCAGCTGGATGTAGTTGCTGAGCAACCACGGTTCGCTGCGCGGGTCGGTCTCCACGATGGCTAGTACGTTGGCATACCACTGGATCCCGTAGAGACTGGGCGGGACTCTAGTTGGGAGCTCAATTCGCAACTGATCGCCTCTGTTCTCTGGCGCTGATGGACGCGGCCAGGGTGGGATGTGCTACAGCGACGCCACTGACGCGTCCTCGATGCCGAATTCGAGGCGGAGGCGATCGACGTCGATTTTGCCGCGGACCGTCTTTGGAAGCTCCGGAAGATGGACAGCTCTCGCCGGAACCTTGTGGGGTGAAACGATGCTCGACAGTTCCTGAATTACGACCTGTTTCGACAGACTGCCCGCGTAGAACAGGACGAGTTGCTTCTTGCTGGCCCGAACGAGTTCTACAATCTTTGCCTCGACTACGCCGGATATTGTGAGGGTCGCGAGTTCGATCTCATGCGGATCCACGAGCCGCCCGTTGAGGTCAATCCCCGAGTCGACCCGACCTCCAAGGCTAAGATAGCCGCCGGGCGACACCTGCACGCGATCACCGAGGGCGACCCACTCGCGTGCTGCGCGGTCGTCATTCAAGAGCGTCCCCGAGAATGGCGACCTAACGGACAGCTCGTTCTTATCGTCGACCCGAGAATCGACTTCAGGCAGCAGCTTCATCCGACCTTCGCTATCGGTCATTGCCACGACGCCGGCCTCGGTGCTTCCATACAGCTCACGCACCGGTGTGCGCCATCTCGTCTGAAAATCGAGCCGTACCGACTCGGCGAGCGGCGTGCCCCCCGTCAGCGCGACGCCCGCGTGACAGGTCGTCCTTGGCTCGCGCCGTGACCAGACACCGATCAGACCCGGCGGTGCCAAGAGCAGCGTGGAACTGACGGCGGAGAGCGCGCGTTCGAGCGCACTCGCGGTGTGAGTTCTCAATTGGTAGCAACGCCCTCCAGCCTCCATGACCGCCCACAGTCCTTGGACAAAGCCGAAGGCATACGAAGGCGAGACAGCGACGACAAGCGTGAAGTTGGCAGACCGATCGATCCCCAACGCTCTATGGGTTGACAGGACCTCTTCGTCCAAACTCGCGGCCCTCCTGATCACGAGCTTCGGCACTCCCGTGGTGCCCGAACTCGCCAACAGAACGTGATCCGAAAGCCCGTCCAGAACCCTCGACTGGGCACGTCGGAGGTTCAAGCTCCAGTGACGGCTGCTGTCAGCTGGTTCGATCAGGCAATCGCTTCCCACGCGCTCCATGAGAGCTGAGACCTCAGGTGCCCTTGCGGCGCTATCCATCACAAGGACCGGTCGGCGTGCTCGCCGAGCAGCCAGGAGCGTCACAGCTAAGAGGTCGTACCGATCCGACTTCACGGTGACTGCGACGCCATCGCGTCCGTCAAGCTGGTCACTCAGGCGCTGAACCTGCTCATCGAGGATGTCGACGGTGATCTGCGGTTGGAAATCTCCGAGAAACTCCACTGCTATGCCTTCTCCGTCACCAAGGCCTTACCGGCCTTGTAGCCGATAACCAGCGCCAGGAGGTGTGTGTTATTGGTGAAGAGCGTTGGAACAGTCGACAGGTCTGCCACCCACAATCTATCTGTGCCGATCACTCGGAGGTCGGCATCTACCGTCGCGCCTTCTGGGTCACTACCCATCGGAGCTCCGCCATGAAGGTGATGGGCGCTCCGGACCCGCTTAAGCCAGGGGCGCCCTCGGTGACCCGAGCCCAAGAGAGATTCTAGGGATGTCTCCCCCAGAAGGCCATCGGCGATTTCCATCGCACGCTGTAGCGCTTGGCTGTCACGCATTCTGAGGATCGGCGGATCTGTGTCCTCGCCCAGCTCGATCTCGCTATTGGACGTGTACGAGGTGGCGCTCAGAACCAATGCCGGTCGGTCTCGCACGGCCATCGCAAAAGCTTCCACGCGCAGGTGCAGTCCGTCTTCGTAAGTCGCAGCGGCGAGGCCGAATAGATTCGTTGGTGGCATCACTGATTCCTCGAGACCATCAATCACCTTCCAGCGTGAATAGTGATTGCGGATGACACCAGCTCTCCTTCCGAGATTTGCCGCTTGCGCCTCAGGCAGACTTCGGCGGAGCAGCCGGGCGCTGCCTGGAGAACCAGCGCATAGAACGACCGCCCCTCCTCTGACATACGTCGTGCCCCTCGGACCACTCAGCTCCACCCCTAGCGCGGTCCCGTTCCGGATAACAACTCGAGTGGCTTCCGTATGGTCCCAGGTTTCGAGGGCCGAGGTCGACGTGAGCGCCGCACGCAGCGTACTTGCAACCGACGCATGTCGCCCCCCTGTGGTTTGAAGAACAGGCATCACCCCAACGCCCAGCGTGTGCAGACTGTCAAACCCTCGTTCGACCGCGGGATAGCCGGAACTGATTCCCGCCTCGATGAACCCTTGACCGAAGGCCCCGAAGTCTGAAGCATCACGGAACTCGCGGACTAGCTCACGCCGCACGAGGTAGTCGTCCAAGTCCGCGAGGCAGCGCTCCGTCCCCCACTCGTGGCTTTCGGCTCGGTGCTCCCAGCGCGCGTAGTCCTCCGCGAACCCCCGCAGCGCGATCCCGCCGTGTAGCTCAGAGGTTCCACCGACCCCGACACCCGAGAGGAGTTTGACGCCTGTATTGGTCGCCTCAGTGCGAATCCCACTCATTCGTGCGCCTGCGGCCCTAAAACGAGGCGAGGCACCACCGCGCTCCACAAGCAACACTCTCGCGCCGCGATCCGCGAGCTCGGTCGCAACGACTGCTCCAGAAGTCCCTGCGCCTACTACAATGAAGTCAGGGTCGATGCGCATCCGCCGTCACGATCCTCTGGGCAGTCTTCAAGGACACCTCAGCTTGCTCCGGCAACGTGGACGTCACGACGGTCGCCTTGTCTCGAAAGAGTTCCACGCAATACGCAGTCGCTTGGGCGCCCTCTATGAGCTCGATCACCCGCGCACCTAGAGCATCTCGATCGGAGAAGTCCTCGGCCCATGCGCCATCAGCCTGCACATCGCGGAACTGAATGCTCCCTGCCGACGACCATAGGATCCCCGGCAGATCGGTTTCGGCCACTCGGGCTCTGGCCAACCAGCCAAGGTCGAGGCATACGCCGGCCCCCACGTCCCCCAGTCTTCCAACCAGTTCCTCCAGATCAGGGCGCTCGAGAGCAACAGCATGAGGGTGCCAATCGATCGCCAGATCGTGCAGGGATGCTTCGCCTCTGAGGTGTTCGACGCATCGCACTGTCGTTTCGATATCGGCGTCACAGCCCACCCGCCCGGACCGGCGATCTGTGACCGCAACCGTCACACGCGCGCTATCCCCGCTCGCTCGGACTGTCGCCGTGGCCCCAGCCAGCACACGTGCAGCCTCGTCTAGGTCTTCTCCCGTGAACTCAAGAAACACACTGTCGATTCGGATGCCAAGCGCGTCAAGCCATGCAAGCCATGGGCCGGCGCTCTCAGCGTGCGGCAGGAAGGCCGCGTCGAAGGAAACGCTTTCGTAGCCTGCCCCTGCCGCAAGGAGTGGCCCAGCCTTCAGGGATGTCGGAACCCCATCATCGGCTCGGCCGAAGCCATAGGCGCGCGGCACGATCTGCCAGCTCACAGCGCTCATCCGCCGAGCCGCATCCCGGCCACACGCAGAAGAGCCGTCCGCGAGACGGGTACGGTAACCCCTGTGACATCAGCGGCTTCGTCGGACATTAGAAATGTAACCACACTGGCTATTGACTCAGCCCTCTGCCACCTTGAAACAACGTTCTCAGGCGGCAGCTCGTCCGCCCCGCTGCCACTCTGATTGCGCCAGATCTCTGTGGTCATCTCGGTCTCGACGTAACCCGGAGAAACGCAGTTCGCTCGGATTCCCGCACTGTGGTAGTAGTCATTCGACAACTGTTTCGCCAACACGGGCATCGCCGCTTTAACTGCCGTATAGGCGAATCTCCCTGAGCATCCGATGTGTGAGCAGTTAGAACCACTGAGCACGATCGAGCCGCCACCCGACGCTCGGAGAGCCGGAACCGCCGCCTTACAGCTGAGAAAGGTACCCTTGAGCATTACATCAACCTGCTGATCCCAGGCCTCAAGCGTTTGGCTCTCTACCGTCCCGCCTTCAAACACGCCAGCGTTGCAAAACAGAAGATCGAGCCTTCCGCCCTCTGCAACGGCGACAGCGACCGCCCTCTGGCAGTCTGTATGCTCTCTAACATCTCCAAGGACCGTGAGTATTTCTGCATCGCGCTCTTCCTCCGCAGGCGGCCTCACATCCAAATTGACAACTTTCGCCCCTTCACGCGCCAACTGCCGCGCCGTAGCCAGTCCAATACCGGAGGAGGCCCCCGTAACCAATGCAACTCGCCCAGCAAAACGAGCTTTCACCGTACTCCCCCTACTGAACTGACGACATCAGCCCACACGATCATTTCATGCGCTATGTCATTCCAGAAGATTCGTTCGTCTTCATCGATCCCATCGCGAGAATAGTGTGTACGCAGCTGGTCACTTAGACTCCGGTAGCCGGCATCATAGGTTGACTCTCGGATCACGAAACTCCGGAGTGCCTCGACTAATCCGTCGGTCAACAGCATGCCGGGCGCCTCGCCTATGAGGTCGACCGCATGATTGTGTTCGTTCCGAACTTGTCGGACTAGCGGCGTACCGTATTGAACGGCGTCCCCCATCGAGTCGATGATGAGTCGCGCGAAGTAGCTGGCCCAGATGTCGTCATACCGATCCACGGACTGCCCTCGATACTTCCGCCTCATGACGACCAGATACATGGTCACCAGGATTGACGATGAGAATGCGGTGTTTTGAGAGTTGAAGGGCGACCACGTACCTGGAGCTAAAGCGAAACGGCTTGGCCAGTCCGACGCACTGGCGACCGCACTGGCGGGTGCAGTCACGCGGGTCGCCGCATCGACGTCAGGCTCACCCAGCCATAGCCCCGCGTTAACGACCGGCCTTATCTGTCGCTTCGACAGCGATATGTTGGCCTGCTGGAATCTCGCGACGACGGGAAACCCCCGATGATACGGCGTAAAGCCGCCGTCAAAAACGAGTGCCTCACATACGTTGATCCATCCCAGCTCGGATTCGGCGACAGTCCCCTCCACCCAATCGCCGAGACCCTCGACGTGTTCAGAAACGAAATCATCGGCGAGCGGGAAATTGTCGTCATCGATCGTGACGATGGACCTTGCTCCGGCCTCAAGGGCAACGAGATACCCGAGGTTGCGTCGCTGAATCGAATTCCACTGGAGGATCTTATCCAACTCTGGAAAGGACTCAAGCCAACGGATCTGGTCGTCCGGATCCAGGTACTGGTAGCTATGATGCATCCAGTCCAATGCGCTCAAGAATTTTCGGGCTTCCGCTGGCGTCTTTAGGTCACCGACGATCACGAAGTGAACGGTATCCCGCCAAGTTCCCAACCGTTCGAGATGATCCCGGACAACGATTGGGAGGTTTATCGTTGTAAGGACAATCGAGACCCTAGAATCGCCTACCCAATCCATCTGCGTACCGCATCTTCGAGGTCGCCGACCGTCACAATCGCACCGAGATCGTGATCAGCCGCTATCACTTGGTATTCCTCTTCGATGCTTACGATAAGCTCAACGAAGTCAAGGGAGTCAAGCCCGACTGGATCCTGCTCAATTGTCCAAGTGCGCTCGATCGGATCGTCCTCCCGTATGCGACCCCCACTCACGCGACGGATCAGCCTAGTGATCCCCTCCAGAACGTCATCCTCGGTCATTTCGTGCCACTGCCTCCTCGATCTGAGCTTCGAAAGTAAAGTCGCACTCCGCCGCTTGCAGATAGCCCGCAAGACGCCGCGCACTCAGTTGCAAACTCTTCAGCGAGAGTGCGTGATCGACACCTGCTGCCCATCGAACTCTTGGGTCCTCGTCCTCGACTGGGAGCTCTGGGAAGAGATCGGATTGGACGAAATGCCTCGTCGTAGAGTCCAAACTCGTTCGACGCGCGAGCAAACCCGCTCCGTTGTCCTCGACGAAGATGCGCGCGTTCGCTTCCTGTTCTGACATGAAGGGCAGATGGATCGAAGCCTTCCCTGACCGCAAGCAGTTCAGGACGGTGCTATACCCGCCATGGGCAATCACGAGGTCGGCCCAGTCCGTTCCTGCCCTGATACCAACGAACTCACCGACACGAAGGCGATCGCTGTTCTGGGACCCAGTTTCACCTCGGAAGCCTGTGGATAGAAAGACATGCGCGCCCGCGTCGAGGCTTCCGTCGATGACTGACTGAAGTTGACCCTCCGTGTTCTTGCCGCCATGGCCCAAGGTTATGAACACCCGCTTGCCCGCAGGGGCGTTCCATTCAGCTAGCTCTTCCGTAGCCGTCGACCACGGGGGCTCCCACGCAACCAGGCCCATGTACTTGATCGCCTCCCACGAGGGAAGGGGAGGTTGGGAGCGTTCAAGTTCGGCGGCTGACGCGATCAGTGTTACGTCTCCGCGGAGCGTCTCGCTGATCGTTCGAGGTGGGCGAAGCGAGTACTGACGGTATGCCTCGCCAAACGCCGGTAAGCAAGACGGGTACGGGTTTCGCACTTCGCCTTCTGGGATCCACGGCATCCAACTGTTCTGGGTCTCTCGGAAGAAGTCGGAATCGCCCGTGGATATGACTGGGAGCCCAAGCGCCCGCGCCGCCAGAACAGCCGTCGGCTGCATGTCTACGAAGACAGCCGCCGGCCTGAGTTCTTGCATCATCCGGAAATCATGCGCTGTGTCTTCGCAGACTCTCGCGGCCCTGGCGTACCCGGCGATGGCAAAGCACACGTCCAGGTTGGCGATCGACACGTAGTCCCCTTGACGCCTCCCCATGTCGGGAACGGCCACCCCGTGCTGCCCGGACCCGCTAACGACCCGGAACCCACAGCGCTCGACAATTCGCTCTCGCGAGTCGCAGGCGAACCAACACTCGTAACCCTGGTCACGGAGTCGACCGGCGATCTCAAGGTGCCTGCCGATGTAGCCGAAGCCCACTCCGTGGCTCCAGGGGAAGAAGCCGATTGAGGTCGTCATAGTTTCACCAACTCAGAAACCAGCTGAGGCAGACGGCGCTCCGCAGCCTTCAATTTCTCCGCGACGCACCGAACTCTGATCCGAATCGCATCGTCCGCGACGACTGTAGAAAGAGCATCGCGAATAGCCTGGTCGAATTCTGCTGGCGCGACCTCATCAGAGCCATGCATCCAGACCCATGAATCGCCGCATGAGACCGCTCGAACAGCGCAGACGCCGAGCCCGTTTCGTTCAACCATGTCGAGACCGTTGTGTTGGTTCTCAGACATGGACGGCACTACCACGACCGGAACGCCGACGCGCAGCGAGGCAATGATGGACGAGTGGCCGCCATGACTCACACTGACGTCGGCCCATTCGAGAGCACGAGTAAGTCCGCCTAGACCGACGGCGTGAACACGCGGCGTCTTGAGAGAACGTCGGGACTCGCCGATGCCTCGGCTCCGTAGGGCAACTGCATCCTCGCCACAAAGAAGAGCCTCGTCCGAGAAGTCGCCCCGTGTAAGATCGCCGCGACCAACAGATGCGTAAATCCGAGGTCTTCCTGCTAGGGCAGACAGATCGACTCGCCAGTCTGGCTCGGGATCCCAAATTAGTGGACCCACGTAGGACAAGTTTGGAGGCGGGCCATAGTTGGGATCGACCAATTCAACTTCAGGAATACTTGCTATCCAGTTTATGTCACCGACTAGCAGATCACTTACGAACTCGCAACTGAACCCAGTCGCATTCTTAAACGCGGCCTTGACAACATCTGATAACTCACGAGCACGCAAGTTGTCATCCCATTGAACCTCGTTTGATCGGAAGAAGTCTGCATCGGCCACTTGAAGGACCGGAACGTTCTCCATGCGAGCGGCGCTCACAGCACACGGGTCCATGTGGGATATGACCAGGGTAGGAGATGTCGCTCGTATCGCGTCTCGGTAGGTGTCAACCAATTCCCGCACCCGTGGAGCACTTATCAAGCCGCTTTGAAAGAACACCTCACCAATGCCGCTTGAAAAAAGGAAACCTTCATGGGGCGGGGGGGAATGTATGTCCCACGATGCTGGCAAAGTCAGCGTCCGAAACTTCTCGCGGCTAGCGGCGGAGATTACGTCACGAGCAAACACGACGTCAGCTCCCATCTCCCGCATCACTCGAGCCAAGGCTATACATCGTCCGACGTGCCCGGCGCCTGCGGGCCACGGAAAGGCAAGGACGGTTGTCATGCGAAGATCCGCTCACTGAACGCGACGGCCGCTCGAAGGCCGTCGAAGACGTCATGGGCTTGGACCAAGTTCGCGCTATCAGACTCGCGGAGCAGGAACGACATGCCCGGCCCCAGTCGGAGATGGAGCCCCCAAGTGCACTGCCAGATGGCGAAAGCCAAGTAGATCTGGGTCAGCTCGACTTCAACCCCCCGCTGGACCAGCGCCCGGCGATAGTGATGAATGGCGTCCTCAGTCGTCCACGTCCCCGTCCCTCCGAATCGCTTGTACAACATGGTAAAGGTGGCTGCGTCACTCCCGATCGGTCCGATCCCTACTTGCTCAAAGTCAATTAGGACTAGATTTCCAACGGGAGATATTCCGCAGTTCGACGGATTGAGGTCGCCATGAAGAATTGTCGTTGGAAGGTCTTCAGCGAGGCTCGATATATCTTGCGCTTCAAGTAGGAGACGCCTCAAAGTTCCTATGTCAAAATGCGACAATTGGGCGCCGGCGAAAGGTAGCTCAGCCCTCTCGACTTGCGTCAGGTTGTCTAATGCTTCGTCGATGAACCCTGCATAAGTCATCCAGCCGCATCGTACGAACGGGAATCTGTTTTGCCATCCACGTGGCAGCTTCGATGAGAACTCGGCTAATCCTGCTAGTCGATCCATCACGGCCCCAGCGAGCCGTGGATCATAAGGCTGCCCGATAGATTCAGACCTGTCCTCCATACATATCCATCGATTGTCGTCAGTCACCTGTGCCGCAGGAATCTCGATGCCTGGGATCTGTCGGGCGTATGGCGTCCGATACACCGCGCGCTCGCGAGCCGAGTTCAACTCGTTGTCGAGACCCAGAGGGGAGTACGACGAGGTGCTGGCGCCCTTCAGATACCAAGCACCGGCCTGGCCCGATCGGTCCTTGCAAGTGGCCTTGAGGACTTGCGACCCGCTCAGACCGGGGGAGACGTCTTGAAGCGACACAAGTTCAACATCGCCGACACATTGGCGTAGCGCCACCAGGATATCGTGATCGAAGTGCGACGGCATTGTTTCCTCGGTGGTCGGTAATCCGCGCTCAGTTGACGAGCATGCGGCGCGCGCTGCTAGTCGCGTTGAACGCGGATCAATGTCATACCATCTGCAATCGGTGCGAGCACAACCTCAAACCCGGGTCGAGTTAGCACCTCATTGTTGAAGGCTCGGACATGTCTTGCCCAGTCGTCTTGCATGAGACGGACCCATGCCTCGGGGTCAGGTTCAGATTCAAAGTCCTCTGACTCCGGGAGATCTGGTTCCAGGACTCGGCCGCCCCACAGCGTGTTGTCGAAGATCATGACCCCGCTAGGCTTCATTAGCTGCCGATCGCAAATTACGTCCAGATAGTTCAGGTAGTTTGGCTTATCGGCATCGACGAAGATCAGGTCATAGGACTCGGTCGTCGACTTCAGATACTCACCTGCGTCCGCGATTTCAAGGGAGATTCGGCCCGCAACTGTCGAGTGCGCGAAGGCGCGTTGGGCGATGTCTAGGGCGACGGGGTCCGCAGCTGAGTTATCCACGGTTACTAGACGTCCCCCCTGAGGGAGCCTTTCCGCCATCGAGACGGCGCCGTGGCCGGCGAACGTTCCGATCTCAAGGATTGACGCCGGTCGTTGGAGGCTCACGAGCATCGCGAGAAAGCCGCCCTGCGACTTACTACTTCCGATATCTGCCCACGCGGGACAACGAGTGGCAGTTTCCTCTCGGATCCACCGAGTCAGCTCGCTGCTCGGGGACGAGTGCTGTTCGACATACTCGTCCAACCCGTCAGAATGGATTGAAGACTTGGCGAATACGACATCCTGACGATGGAGCAACTCGTTGCCGCCTTTGTGTCACAAATCCCTGTCGCCGACTATCGAAATCTAGGCAGGGCGATGTCGTACTGTCAAGAGATTCCGGACGACTTGCGGCGGCCTCACGTCTACGGAGCTGATTAGGTTCGTGTCCGCTCGGGGCCGCCCTGCGACGATTCCGTCGGTGGCTCCCAGGCTCAGCCGCGTTCCGCCGGATGCCCCTCGGGCGGACTCGCTCGACAGCCGACGTGCTGACGTGGCCGGAGACGTGATCCGCTACCTAGGGTTCACTCATCGTGAGGACGAGGAGGATCGAGCCAGTATTCGGGGGGTGGCAGGAGATCCTCAACTTCCGACCAGAAGTCCCGTGGAAGATCGACTCCCACCGCGTCGAGAAGATTGCGCACCCGCTCAGGACGGCTGATGCCCACGACCGATGTGTGAATGCGGGGATCCCGCATGGAGAACTGTAAGGCGGCGGTCGCCAGGTCCGTTCCCCAGCGACTGCAGAGCTGATCTAGCGCCTTGCCCGCTCTCAGTACTTCTTGATTCGCGGGCGAGTACCCGTAGTTCGTTGAGCGCTGCGGACTAGTTAGGAATCCCCCTCCTAGGTAGGCAGCATTCATCACGCCGATCCCGCGCATGTCTGCGTAGGAGATCAGATCGTCGGCACTGCGATCTACGAGCGTCCATCGGTTGTGAGTCAGAAGGACCTCAAAGACTCCGATCTCGAGGAAATGTCGCATAGCAAGCGGGTTTCCTCCTGCGACACCGAGGTGCTCGACCACGCCAGAATCCCGCAGGGTCAACAGCGTTTCGATCGCGCCACCGGGTCCCTCCAGGTCCTGATCGAGCGAGAACTCGGGATCGTGGAGGAAAATGAGGGGAAGCTTGTCGAGTCCGAGTCGGTCCAGGCTTTCTTCCACGGATCTTTCGACCCGGGCGCCTGAGTAGTCGCCGTTCTCGGCGCTAACTTTGGTCGAGATCCAATGCTCGCCCGGCAGACCACCCATGCGTCTGATCGCTTCGCCGATCCGATTCTCACTGTTCCCGCCCGAGTAGCCATTCGCGGTATCTAGGACGAGGATCGGACTCGCCATGACCGCCGAGGCTACGTCGATGCCACGCTGCTCAGAGACTTCCTCACCACCGAACAAGTACGGCATGCTGCCGAGTGGCCCTCCCCCGACAGTGACAGCCGAGACCGGAAGTCCCGTCCGCCCAAGCTTCCTCATCCAGTTGGTCGGCAGGTGCATACGTCTCCTAGTCGTGGACTCCATGAAGGGTGACGGATTCACCCACGTTTCACAACCGGTCGCACCAACGATAGTAATTCGTACGGATGAGCCAACGCGACGTGATCTTAGGCGCGTGCAAGGGCTCGTACCTGTCGGTGCACCGGACGCCGCGATTACCTGCGTCGAAGTCCCTCATCAAGACGATCCTCTGGTAACCGCAAAGTACAGGCACGACGGAGCCGCGGGGGTCGCCGTCTCCGAACGTGGAGGCTCCTCAACTGAACGGGCATGCACCCACGACCGTCGCGCGGGAGAACGGTGCGAAGGGAGCAGGGAGACCGCCGAGGATACGAGCCCGCAACTGAACTCGGCAGGTCGAAGCGCGCACACGAATCTCCTAAGACAGGTAGACGCGAGAAACCGCCGACGATCCGTGGTCGTCGGCGGTTCTCAGTTGAGTCGGATCAGCTCGCAGCCTTGTACTTCTCCACAACATCACCCGGGATCCGACCACGCTCCGGCACCTGGATGCCCTGGCTCTTCGCCCAGGCGCGCACATCCTTCGCGTCGTAGTCGCTCTTCGAACCGGTCGCCGAGCTCTTCCGCCGACCGCCGATCTTGGTGGCGTTGTCGACGTACGTCGCGATCGCCTTGTCGAACCCAGCCGCTTCCTTGTCGGTCAGATCGATCTTGTAGCTCGTCCCCCGGTACGAGAACTCAACCGTCTCGCCCTTACCCTCAGCGATCTCGTCCCCCGACAGGTCACTGATCAACTGCGTAATCACACGCTGTGCCATGCACGATCCCTTTCAACATGTCCCCCACTCGCATTTCGGACAGCACGACATTACTCCCGCCACGCCCACGCAGCATCGCCGACTCAGGGTGAGTCGAACGCGTAGCATGCAGAGAGTTCTGGGCAAATCGATTGCGAGCCGCTGTTTTCTATAGAAGTAGCCGCGGCATCTCGCGCGCCGACTACGCGACCCCCACCCGGACTGGCACCCGGACCCGGCCGAGGTGGGTCACTTAAGGCGCCTGGAAGAGGTCCAGGGGTTCAACCTGTAGGAGGCGCGCCAACCGCTCAACCCCTTGCAGAGACAGGTTCCGTTCACCGCGTTCAAGGCCGCCCACATAGGTGCGATGGAAACCAAGGACCTCAGCGAACTGCTCCTGGGAAAGGCCGCGCTCGACCCGGTACCGACGGAGGTTCTCCCCCACCGCCCGTTGCAGATCACCCTCGGCCACGGTGCAGAACGGTTCCGTCCTGCTACTTGAGGGTCTACAGACTTATAAGTAGCATCGTCGCTCGGCATCCGGCACCCGATCACGAGGAGAACGATCATGAGCGGTGGCGACTTCACCCAGACCAGCGTCAAGCCGACTTGGTTCGAACGCCTGCGCGCCTGGCTGGCCGTTCGCTAGCCAAGGTCCAGACGAAGGCGAAGCCCGACTTCGGCAACAGCCAACCCGGCAGGTCGACGCCCAGGACACGGGCGTCGACCTGTTGTGGCATTTCCGAGACTCGCGATCGTTCGCTGCTGCTCACAAGTTCGGTGACGCTCATGTGAGCGATCGAGGTGTCGGTGTAGTCGAGCTCGAGGGAGAAGCCTCGCGTTGGTTGTCCCACCTCGAAGTACAACCGATGGCCGTGCTGCGGTGTGACCGTGCGGTAGAGCTGCCGGACGCGGACGGGCTTCTTGGCGCGCACGACGTCCTCGCCGATCACGGCACTGTAGGCCTGACCACTGGTCCGCTTCGTGCGTCGGATCGGACGCTGTCTGCCATCTACCGAGAAGCTCAGGAGTTCGTAGTTTTCGCGGTCACCGGCGTCTAAGCCATCCCTCGTTGTCATCAGCCAGGTGAGCGTCGCCGGAACGTCGGTGACAAGCTCGTAGAATTCGTCTCGGTCGGACACACAGGCGAACCGCTGGACTGCATGAGAGGGGATAGTGGTGTACTCCCACTCAACGACCACGTCGAACAGAGCGGCTCCGGCGTTGGACCTTCGACGGGCCTCCGAGAGTCGAACGCGGACCTGGGCATCATGCCAACGTTCCGGAGCGCGGATCGCTTGGTCGCGCACGTCGGCGTAGATTTCACGGCCAAACTGCTCGTCGCCGAGGCGCAGGGAGAGCGCATTGGTCGCAATCTGATCGAGGAGCTCCGGCTTGGCGACGCGTCGCGGATCGTCCTTCCCGACCGCGAAACCTTGAAGCACGGCATCGGTGAAATCAGGAGTTAGCTCCTGCAGCACGGAGCGAGTGCGCGCAAGATCGGCCTCGTCCTTGTCGCGGCCCGTGAAGAAGTCGATTGCGACACCCAACGCACCCGCGAGTACGAGCGCGTCGGCCAGTCCTTGAACGGTCGCGACGATGACGTGGCCCACGTGACGGCTTTCGAGCCAAACGCCAGCTGCCGACACCAGCAGCCCTGCAATCAGTAGGCATATCCCTACGAGCAAGGTCTTCAGCGCATAAACGCGATCCAGGAGGGAAGATCTATTCATTTAGGATCAATTATGCCGAAGGCACCCAAGTTTATCAATCCCAACTAATTCACCCGTTATTGGCGCACCTCCTGAGCGACGTCGCGTCTTGAGCCGCGCGGGTCGTCTTCGTGCGTATGCCTGCGCGCCTGCCTCACCGCTCCACGTGACCTAACGATTCACCAGTTGCATCTGGAATGCGCAGATCGCGACTTATCACTCGCTACCTCTAGGTCGAAGGGGCGCGAACGGATCTAGTCGCTCAGTGCGACGTGCCGCGCCGGTGGGCTCAACCTGCCACCCAGCTACCGCTCGATCCCTGCGTGTTGACTTCGCACGGCGACGACTCTCCGTCGTACTGCCGATCCGCGAGATGCACGAGTTCACGCGAAGCTGAGCGTGGTCCCACTCCATCTCGATAGGGTTCGGTTGACGGAGAGGCCGCGTCCCACACGGAGGGCTGGTCATGTTGCAGAAGTTCTTGGCAGGTGCCGCGGGCATCGCTGTCCAGGTCGCCGTTGCGAGATCGCTCAAGCGGCAAGCCGGTCGTACCCCGGCCCCACCCATCTCCGTAGAGGTTGTTCCCCGGCTCGTAGGCCTACTCGCGACTGCGCTAGTCAGCGAACTGATGTCGAAGACCGGCCAAAGAGTGTCCCAGGCCGAGCCTCCGGAGTTCACAACTTACTAGCTAGGTCTGCGGAACGGATTAGTACGCGGGACTTCGAAGTCCAATGTCAAGTCGCCCGACTCCAGGAGTTCGCTCAGCTGTGCGTTACCGCGAACGAGCATGCCCAGGAGGTGCTGACCGAACACGAGCTTCTGGTCGGCGTACCCAGTCGTAAAGTCCGCTGGCAGTCCGTAGAAGTACACCAACGACCGCCGCCCGCCCGCGTGGTACCGCCCACGGTGTGGGGCGCTGCGAAGCATCCCCGACGTGCAAGCCTCGGCCATGTCTCCCAAAACGACCGCGAACCAGCCATCCCGATAGGCGGAGGTCACGCTGAGGTCAACGCCTTGAATCTCAAGGCCCGGCCCAGATGCAGCAATCAATGCAAAGAACTCATAATCCGTGTGAAGCTTGCTAAGCCGGTCGTCTTGGCCGCCCGGATACTCGAGAAGTCGTACGATAGAACAGTCAATCCCGCCGTCGCTTGCAGCCGAAACGGAGCATGGAACCGCAGCGGACTCCAGCATCGACAGAATGGGCTCGCCGACCGCGGTCTGACCTTTCGCCCTGGGCCGAGAACACCAGCACGACCGGTCCCGCCCAACAAGCTTCACGCCATCCTGAAGAACCGCTACTACCTCGGCTACGTGAGCTGGCGCGGCGTCGAGTACGACGGCAAGCACCCACCGCTCACCACGCCCGACACGTTCGAGCGGGTGCAACTCGTGCTCGAAGATCACCGCGCGTCAGGTGAGCGGAGCTACCGCCAGGATCACTACCTCGTCGGCAGTCTTCGTTGCGGCCTGTGCGACCAGAGACTGCTGTACACCGTCTCAAAGGGTCGCAACGGCGCGGAGTATGGCTACTTCTACTGCTCCTCGCGGACGCAGGGGACCCCTTGCGGACAGCGCTACCTTCCCGCGCATCTCGTAGAGCGTGCCGTCGAGGACCAATGGACCCGGGAGATCTTCTCTACGACTCAACTGCAGGAACTGCACGCCGATCTGAAAGTGCAGCTCAGGGAGCGCGCGCGCGAAGTCGCCCACGATCTGCGCATCCTCGAGCAGCGAGCAGGCAAGATCCGGCGCGAGCGCTTCCAGTGGGCTGACAAGGCCATGGCGGGCGCGGTTCCCAACGACGTCGCTGCCCTCAAGCAACGGGGTCTTGCAAAGCGTCTCGCAAAGATCGAGTCCGAGTTGGAAGATCGCCGGACCCTCGATCTCATGGACCAACGAGCACTCGCCAATCTCTTCGCCTTCGCCGAGAGGGCAGGGTCGGTCTACCACCAAGTCGAGCCGGCGTTGCGACGAAGCATGAACCGAGCTTGGTTCCATCACCTGGTCGTGACCGAAGACGACGACGGCGTCCGGGTGACGGATGCCGAGCGCGGGCCGTTCAGCGCCGTAATCCAGAGTGCCCTCGCGCAACGGCACGCAGATGACCGCATGGCCCCTGAAACGAACAATCGCCGCCAGGAGGATCCTGACGGCGATGAGTGTGCCCGTGTTTCGAACGATGAACGTTTGGTGGAGCCTAGGGGACTCGAACCCCTAACCCCCTGCTTGCAAAGCAGGTGCGCTACCAATTGCGCCAAGGCCCCTCGTGAAGGCCGGGCGGCGGGTCAGCGCTTGGTGACCGCGTCGGTCGCCTCGGCCCAGCTCGCCTGCTCGGCGCGGCCCTCGTCGATCTTCTTCTTCGCCGCGAGTGCGCCGGCGGCGGCCAGGAGGATGACGACGAGCTTCTTCACGTGGGCCTAACAGGACTTGAACCTGTGACCTCTTCCTTATCAGGGAAGCGCTCTAACCGTCTGAGCTATAGGCCCGGGAGACTCGACCGGAACGGCGTCCGGCCGAGGGGTGACACTACCCGAGCGGCCGGGCCCGGGACAAAACGGGGGGGCGTGCGACTACTGGTCCTCGGCGAGGGTCATCTCGACGCCGCCGAGCAGCGAGGCAGCCATGTTGTAGAGGAACGCGCTGAGGGTGGCGGCGGCGGTGAGGAGGACGACGTCGACGGCCGCCACGATCATCGTGAAGCCGACTACGCGGGAGGTGCCGAGGTAGTCGCGGACGTCGAAGTCCGCGGTCTCCTGCCCGCCGATCACGTCCTGGACGGTCTGGTTGACCGAGGTCCAGACGCCGGCGGCGCCGAGCACCGACCACACCATCAGCACCGAGACGACGGTGACGATGCCGAAGGCGATCGAGAGCAGGAACGACGTCTTCATCACCGACCACGGGTCGACGCGCGACAGGCGGAGCCGGGCGCGGCGGCCCGGACGGGGGGCGATGCCGCCGTCGTCCTTGCCGGAGCCCTGGGGCCGCTGCGGGCGGGCGCCCTTGCCCTGCGGGGGCTGGCCGCCCTTGCCCTGGGGCGGGTGCCCGCCCTTGGGCTGGCCGCCCTTGCCCTGCGGCGGGCGCGACGGCTTGCCCTTGGCCGGCTTGACCGGCGCCTTCGCCGGGGGCTTGGTGGGCGCGGGCTTCGTGGGCGCCTGGCCCTGGGGACGGTTGGCCGGGCGGCCCGAGGCGGGGCGGATCACGGTGTCCTCGCGGCCCCGCCCGGGCGGTGGGGTGGCCGAGGTCCGGTCCTGACGCTCAGCCATCCGCCGTCACTCTCCCGTGGTGTCCGTGTTGTCCGTGCTGTCTGGGTCGTCGTCCGGGGTCGTGTCCTCAGACGCATCGTCACCGGAGATTGTTGCATCCCCGGCCACATCTGCCGACTCGCCGGCCTCGGTGCCGGACGCCGCCGCGAGCTCCTCGGACGCCGCCGCCTGCTCGTCGGCCTGCTCCTCGAGCTCCTCGGTCACCTTGGTCTCGACCGAGCGCGCCACGACCGCGACGGCATCGCCCTCCTTGGGCCCCACGAACTTCACACCCATCGTGGAGCGGCCGGTGGGCCGGAAGTCGTCGTTGATCGGGCTGCGCACGACCTGGCCGTTCTGGGTGATCGAGAGCACCTCGTCGCCGTCCTCGACGATGAACGCACCGACCAGGCCGCCGCGGTCCTCGTTGGCCAGCCCCATCGCCTTGATGCCGAGGCCGCCGCGGTTGGTGGTGCGGTAGTCGCCGATCCGGGTGCGCTTGGCGAAGCCGCCGTCGGTGATCGTGAAGACGTACTGCACCTTCTCGCCGGCGTCGGCGGTGGCCTCCTCGGAGGCCTCCTCGACCGCGATCTGGGCGGCGCGGATCACCGACATCGACAGCACCGAGTCGTCGGCGCTGCGGAACTTCATGCCGGTCACGCCGGACGTCGCCCGGCCCATCGGCCGCAGCTGCGCGTCGTCGGCGTTGAACCGGATCGCCGAGCCCTTCCGCGAGACCAGCAGGATGTCGTCGTCGGGGTTGACCAGCTCGGCGCCGATCAGCTCGTCGTCGTCGTCGCGGAAGTTGATCGCGATGACGCCGGCCTGCCGCGGGCTGTTGTAGTCGCCGAGCCGGGTCTTCTTGACCAGGCCCTTGCGGGTGGCCAGCACGAGGTAGGGAGCCTGCTCGTAGTCGCGGATCGCCAGCACCTGCGCGATGTTCTCGTCGGGCTGGAAGCTGAGCAGCCCGGCGACGTGGCCGCCCTTCGCGTCGCGCGACGCCTCGGGGAGGTTGTAGGCCTTGGTGCGGTAGACCCGGCCGGCGGTGGTGAAGAACAGCAGCCAGTGGTGGTTGGTGGTCGCGATGAAGTGCTCGACCACGTCGTCGCCGCGCAGGGCCGCGCCGCGCACGCCCTTGCCGCCGCGCTTCTGGGTGCGGTACTGGTCGGAGCGGGTGCGCTTGGCGTAGCCGCCGCGGGTGATCGAGACGACGAGGTCCTCGTCGGGGATCAGGTCCTCCATCGAGAGGTCGCCGTCGGCCGCGATGATCTGGGTGCGCCGGTCGTCGCCGTACTTGTCGACGATCTCGGTGAGCTCCTCGGCCACGATCGAGCGCTGCCGGGTGACGTTGGCCAGGATGTCCTGGTAGTCGGCGATCTCGACCTCGATCTTCGCCAGGTCGTCGATGATCTTCTGGCGCTGCAGGGCCGCGAGCTGGCGCAGCTGCATGTCGAGGATCGCGGTCGCCTGGATCTCGTCGATGTCGAGCAGCTCGATCAGCCCGGCGCGGGCCTCGGCGACGTCGGGGGAGCGGCGGATCAGCGCGATGACCTCGTCGAGCGCGTCGAGCGCCTTGACCAGGCCGCGCAGCACGTGGGCCCGCTTCTCGGCCTCGCGCAGGAGGTACTCGGTGCGGCGGCGCACGACCTCGACCTGGTGCTCGACCCAGTGGGCGATGAACTGGTCGATGGTGAGCGTGCGCGGCACGCCGTCGACCAGCGCCAGCATGTTGGCGCTGAAGTTGGTCTGCAGCTCGGTGTGCTTGAGCAGGTTGTTGAGGACGACGCGGGCCACGGCGTCGCGCTTGAGCACGACGACGAGCCGCTGGCCGGTGCGCGAGGAGGTGTCGTCGCGGACGTCGGCGATCCCCTGCACCTTGCCGGAGTCGGCGAGCTCGGCGATCTTCAGCGCCAGGTTGTCGGGGTTGACCATGTAGGGCAGCTCGGTGATGACCAGGCAGGTGCGGCCCTTGTTGTCCTCGTCGATCTCGATCACCGCGCGCTGGGTGATCGAGCCGCGGCCGGTGCGGTAGGTCTGCTCGATGCCGTTGCGGCCCACGATCAGCGCGGCGTTGGGGAAGTCGGGGCCCTTGATCCGCTCGATCAGCGCGTCCTGCAGCTCCTCGCGGGTGGCGTCGGGGTGCTCGAGGCACCACACCGCCCCCTCGGCCACCTCGCGCAGGTTGTGCGGCGGGATGTTGGTGGCCATGCCGACCGCGATGCCGGCGGAGCCGTTGACGAGCAGGTTCGGGAAGCGCGAGGGCAGGATCGTCGGCTCGGCCGAGCGGCCGTCGTAGTTGGGCTGGAAGTCGACGGTCTCCTTCTCGATGTCGCGCACCATCTCCAGGGCCAGCGGGGCCATCCGGCACTCGGTGTAGCGCATCGCGGCCGCGGGGTCGTTGCCCGGCGAGCCGAAGTTGCCCTGGCCGTTGATCAGCGGCGCGCGCATCACCCAGGGCTGGGCGAGGCGGACCAGGGTGTCGTAGATCGCGGTGTCGCCGTGGGGGTGGTACTGACCCATGACGTCGCCGACGATGCGGCTGCACTTGGAGAAGCCGCGGTCGGGCCGGTAGCCCCCGTCGTACATGGCGTAGAGCACCCGGCGGTGCACCGGCTTGAGGCCGTCGCGGACGTCGGGCAGCGCGCGGCCGACGATGACCGCCATGGCGTAGTCGATGTAGGCGCGCTCCATCGAGGTGCGCAGCTCGACCGGCTCGACACGGCCGCCCTGGCCCAGGGGAGGGATGCCGCCGTCGGTGGGGGTCTCAGTCACGGAGTTCTGTCTCTCTCGTCGGCTCTACTGGTGTCTAGTGATCTCGCTAGAGACCTAGATATCCAGGAATCGGACGTCCTTGGCGTTGCGCTGGATGAACGAGCGGCGCTGCTCGACGTCCTCGCCCATCAGGATCGAGAACGTCTCGTCGGCCAGCGCGGCGTTCTCGAGGGTGACCTGCAGCATCAGCCGCTGGTCGGGGTCCATCGTGGTCTCCCACAGCTCGTCGGCGTTCATCTCGCCCAGGCCCTTGTAGCGCTGGACGGGGTTCTCCTTCGGCAGCTTCTTGCCCGCCTCGAGGCCGGCCGCCATCAGCGCGTCGCGCTCGGCGTCGGAGTAGACGAACTCGTGCTCAGCCGGCTTGTTCCAGCGCAGCCGGTAGAGCGGCGGCTGGGCCATGTAGACGTAGCCGTGCTCGATCAGCTTGGGCATGAACCGGAACAGCAGCGTCAGCAGCAGGGTGTTGATGTGGTGGCCGTCGACGTCGGCGTCGGCCATCAGCACCACCTTGTGGTAGCGCAGCTTCTCGAGGTCGAACTCCTCGTGGATGCCGGTGCCGAGCGCGGAGATGATCGCCTGCACCTCCTGGTTGCCCAGGACCTTGTCGATGCGGGCCTTCTCGACATTGAGGATCTTGCCGCGGATCGGGAGGATCGCCTGGATGCGCGGGTCACGGCCCGACTTGGCCGAGCCGCCGGCCGAGTCGCCCTCGACGATGAAGACCTCGCACTCCTCGGGGTTGGTCGACTGGCAGTCGGCGAGCTTGCCGGGCAGGCCGCCGCCGCCGAGCAGGCCCTTGCGCGAGCGGGCCAGGTCGCGCGCCTTGCGGGCCGCGATCCGCGCCTGCTGCGCCGACTGCGCCTTGCGGACGATGTCCTTGCCCTCGCCGGGGTTCTGCTCGAACCAGGCGCCCAGCTCCTCGTTGACCAGCCGCTGCACGAAGCCCTTGGCCTCGGTGTTGCCGAGCTTGGTCTTGGTCTGGCCCTCGAACTGGGGCTCGCCCAGCTTGATCGAGATGATCGCGGTGAGGCCCTCGCGGATGTCGTCGCCCGACACGCGGTCCTCGGGCTTCTTCATCAGGCCCCACTCGAAGCCCCAGTTGTTGACCAGCGAGGTCAGGGCCGCCCGGAAGCCCTCCTCGTGGGTGCCGCCCTCGTGGGTGTTGATGGTGTTGGCGAAGGTGTGGACCGACTCGGCGAACGTCGTGTTCCACTGCATCGCGACCTCGAGGCTCATGTGGTTCTCGACCGAGTCGGGGGTCTCGGCCTCGAACGAGATCACCGTGGGGTTGGCCGGCTGCTTGCTGCGGTTGAGGTGCTCGACGTAGTCGACCAGCCCGCGGTCGTACTTGAAGACCTGCTCGAGCCCGCCGGAGGCGGCCTTGTGGATCGCGTCGGTGCCGGACTGGTCGGTGTCGTTGCTGACCGTGTCGTCCTCGACGGCCTCGGCCAGCTCGTCGGCCGACGGGCGCTCGTCGCGCACCACGATCTCGAGGCCCTTGTTGAGGAAGGCCATCTCGCGGATCCGCTGGGTGATCGTCTCCAGCGAGTACGTCGTGGTCTCGAAGATCTCGGGGGAGGCCCAGTAGGTCACCGTGGTGCCGGTGCGCTCGCCGTCCTCCATCGGGCGGACCTGCTCCAGCGGGCCGTCGGGGTCGCCCAGGCTGAAGCTCTGCCGCCACAGGTGGCCGCGGTTCTTGACCTCGACGACGAGGTGGGTGGAGAGCGCGTTGACGACCGAGACGCCGACGCCGTGCAGACCGCCGGAGACCTTGTAGCCACCGCCGCCGAACTTGCCGCCCGCGTGGAGCAGCGTCAGCGCCATCGTCACCGCCGGGAGCTCCTGGCCGGGCGCGGTGTCGGTGGGGATGCCGCGGCCGTTGTCCTCGACCCGGATCGCGCCGTCGGCGCACAGGGTGATCACGATCCGGTCGCAGTGGCCGGCCAGCGCCTCGTCGACCGCGTTGTCGACGATCTCCCAGATCAGGTGGTGCAGGCCGCGCTCGCCGGTGGAGCCGATGTACATGCCCGGGCGCTTGCGCACCGCCTCGAGGCCCTCGAGGACCTGGATCGCGGATGCGTCGTACTCGACCTCGACGGGCTTGTCCTCGCGCAACGTGCAACCTCTTCCGACCCAGGGCTCACGGGAGCCTGACACACGACTGGGCCCGCGACAGGGCCCGGAGCAAGGATACCGGTCGGAGGGCCGGATTCCACGCACCGACCCCCGCGGGTGGGGGTGATCCGTGGGCGCGATGGCGGCTGAGCGGCACTCCGGGGCGTCCGAGAGGGGCGTTCAGGGGGGCGGGTGGGTCCCCATATGGGCGCGACCCTCGCAGATCGGCTGTGGCGGGCGGGTGGCTCGTACTTCGTCGGGTGACGGATCCGGGTCGTCCTGGAAGCCGAGATCCGACACAGATCCGTCACTCGACGCACCAGGCCGCCCGTCGCCGACCCGCCACGTCACCCCTGTCTCAGACCTGCCTCAGACCTGCCTCAGCCGTAGGTGTCGCGCGGACCGCGGCCGTCGCGGGCCGAGCGGGGGCCCTTCTTCCAGCTCGGCAGGTGGGGGCCGACCACCTCGATCAGGGTGACCGTCCCGTGCCCGAGCTCCTCGTTGAGCCGGCGTACGACGGTCGGCGCGAGCAGCCGCAGCTGGGTGGCCCAGGCCGTGGAGGCGGTGCGGACCACGAGGGTGCCGTCGGTGAAGCTCTCGGGGGTGGTGTGGTCGGCGACCTCGGCCCCCACCAGCTCGGCCCAGCGGCCGAAGACGCCGTGCACCCGCAGCTCGGTCGACCAGCCGCGCTCCTGCACGATCCGGTCGAGCGTCGACTCCAGCAGCTGGGGGTCGCGGTCGTCGGGGTGGGCGCCGGTGGCCCGGCCGCGGGTGCCGAGGCGGTCGCGGCTACGCTGCTTGCGCCGGGCCTTGGGGGTGCCGGCGGTGGCGCGGGTCAGGGCGCGGGCGAGGTCGAGGCCGTCGTCGCGGTGCGACTCCTCAGGCGTCGGCGTCGGGTCCGGCGTCGGGTGCTGGGTCGGCTCCTCCGGGCTCACGGGTCACCTCCCCTCCGGCCACGGTGTAGCGGACACCGGCGAGCGCGGCCGGCACGTCGGCGGCGACGGCCGCGGTCACCAGCACCTGCTCCGCCCCGGCCACCAGGTCGGCGAGCTGGGCGCGACGCTCGGTGTCGAGCTCGGCGAACACGTCGTCGAGGATCAGGATCGGGTCGTCGCCGTCGGCGCGCAACAGGTCGTACGACGCCAGCCGCAGCGCGAGCGCGAACGACCACGACTCCCCGTGGGAGGCGTAGCCCTTCACCGGCAGCCGGGTCTCGTCGCCCGCCGGGCCCGCGCCGTGGCCGAGGCTGAGCAGCAGGTCGTCGCGGTGAGGGCCGACCAGCGAGACCCCGCGGTCGAGCTCGTCGTTGCGCCGGCGCTCCACCTCCGCGAGCACCGCGGCCGACAGGGCGCGCGGGTCGCGCTGCTCGGGCAGCTCCAGCGACGGGCGGTAGGCGAGGTCGGCGTCGTCGCGGCGGGCCCCCCGGGCCACGGTCTCGTAGGCCTTGCCGACGTAGGGGCGCAGCTCGTCGACCAGCCCGAGGCGCGCGGCCAGCAGCTCGCCACCGTACGTCGCGAGGTGGCTGTCCCAGGCGCCGAGCGTGGCCAGCGCCGACTCCTGCGAGGAGCTGCCGCGGCGCGCGGCGCCGGCGGTCTTGAGCAGGGTGTTGCGCTGGCGCAGCACCCGCTCGTAGTCGGCGCGGACGCCGGCCAGCCGCGGGGTGCGCAGCACCAGCAGGTCGTCGAGGAAGCGCCGGCGGTCCGACGGGTCGCCCTTGACCAGGGTGAGGTCCTCGGGCGAGAAGACCACCGTGCGCACCAGGCCGACGATCTCGCGGGCCCGCGGCAGCTGCGACTTGTTGACCCGCGCCCGGTTGGCCCGACCGGGGTTGAGCTCGACCTCGAGCACCGCGGTGCGGCCGTCCTTGACCACCGCGGCGCGCACCACCGCCTGGTCGGCGCCGGCGCGCACCAGCGGCGCGTCGGTGGCCACCCGGTGCGAGGCCAGCCGGGAGAGGTAGTCGATCGCCTCGACCAGGTTGGTCTTGCCCTGGCCGTTGCGGCCGATGAAGGCCGTGACCCCGGGCCCCAGCGGCACCTCGGCGGTGGCGTAGGAGCGGAAGTCGTGGAGGCTCAGGTGGGCGACGTGCACCGAGGGTCAGTCCGGGTTGGCGTCCCCGCCCGGCGGCGGCTCGGTGTGGACGGCGTGGCCGCCGAACTGGTTGCGCATCGCCGCGATCGCCTTCATCGCCGGGGAGTCGTCCTGGCGCGAGGTGAACCGGGCGAACAGCGAGGCGGCGATGACGTGCATCGGAACGGC
Organism: Nocardioides sp. SYSU D00038; assembly: GCF_016924665.1. GTDB lineage: Bacteria > Actinomycetota > Actinomycetes > Propionibacteriales > Nocardioidaceae > Nocardioides. The sequence goes on along the minus strand of NZ_JAFFJT010000016.1, from coordinate 327,916 downwards.
GTTCTCGATCGCGGCCTCGACGGTCCAGCGACCCTCGCCGGAGTCCTCGGCGTAGCCGGCAACCTGGTCGAGGTGGGCGTCCTCCTTGAGGGCGGCGACCAGGAGGTCGAGCAGCCACGAGCGGATGACCGTGCCCTCGCGCCAGGAGTCGAAGACGTCGGTGACGTTGTCGACCAGCTTGACCTTCTCGAGCAGCTCCCAGCCCTCGGCGTAGGCCTGCATCATCGCGTACTCGATGCCGTTGTGGACCATCTTGGCGAAGTGGCCGGCGCCGGGCCGCTTGCCGGCGTGGACGAAGCCCGACTCGCCCTCGGGCTTGAGGGTGTCGAAGATCGGCTGGGCCTTGGCGACGTCGTCGTCGGAGCCGCCGCACATCAGTGCGTAGCCGTTCTCGAGGCCCCACACGCCGCCGGAGACGCCGCAGTCGACGAAACCGATGCCCTTCTGGGCCAGGTCGTCGGCGTGCAGCTGGTCGTCGGTGTACTTGGAGTTGCCGCCGTCGATCACCAGGTCGCCCTCGCCGAGCAGCCCGGCCAGCGCCTCGATGGTCTGGTGGGTCGGGTCACCGGCCGGGACCATCACCCAGACGACCTTGGGGGAGGGCAGCGCCTCGACCATCTCCTCGAGGCTGCCGGCGTCGCTCACCTCCGGGTTGCGGTCGAAGCCGGTGACGGTGTGGCCGCCGTTGCGCAGGCGGCTGCGCATGTTGCCGCCCATCTTGCCGAGACCGACCAGACCGATGTGCATCGAAACCCTCCGAGGTGCTGGGTGCTGGGTGCTGCAGTGCGGGAACGCGACCCGGGGCGGGTCAGGACAGGAGGCGGCGCGGCATGAGGAGGTAGCGGAACTGCGAGTCGTCCGCGCCCTCCCCGGTCGAGCCGCTGATGACCACGGGCTTGGAGGCCTGGGTGAACGCCAGCTCGACGACCTCCTCGTCGATGGCGGTGAGACCGTCGAGCAGGAACTGCGGGTTGAAGCCGGTGGTGATCTCGTCGCCGTCGATGTCGGCCTCGATCGACTCCGAGGCCTGGGCCTCGTCGCCGGACCCGGCATCGAGCGTCAGTACGCCGTCCTTGAACGCGAGCTGGACGGCGGTGTTGCGCTCGGCGACCAGCGCGACGCGCTTGACCGACTCGACCAGCTCGGCCTTGTTGACCTTGGCGACCATGAGGTGCTCGGCCGGGAACAGGCTGCGCACCTTGGGGAACTCGCCGTCGAGGAGGCGCGTCGTCGTACGCCGCGTGCCGCCGGCGGCCGCGCCCTCGAAGCCGATGATGCCCTCGCCGGTGCCGCCGGAGGAGAGTGCGATCGTGACCTCGCTGCCGTTGGTCAGCGACTTGGCGGTGTCGCCGAGCACCTTGGCCGGCACCAGTGCGGCGTGCGTGTCGTCGGGGCTGCGCGGGTCCCAGCCGAGCTCGCGGTGGGACAGGCGGAAGCGGTCGGTCGCCAGCAGCGAGATCGTGGAGCCGTCGATCTCGAGCCGGACGCCGGTGAGCACCGGGAGCATGTCGTCACGGCCGGCTGCCGTCACGGCCTGCGCGACGGCGTGGGCGAAGACGTCGCTCTGCACGGTGCCGGTGGCGGTGGGCATCTCCGGCAGCGCGGGGTAGTCCTCGACCGGGAGGGTCTGGAGGCTGAACCGGGCCGAGCCGCAGGTCAGCGAGACCCGGGCGCCGTCGATCACCATCTCGACCGGCTTGGCCGGGAGGCTGCGGCAGATGTCGGCGAGCAGCCGGCCGCTGACCAGGGCCCGGCCCTCGTCGCTGACCTCGGCCTGGAGGGTGGCCCGGGCCGACGTCTCGTAGTCGAAGGTCGACAGCACCAGCTCGTCGTGGCTGGCCTCGATCAGGAGGCCGGCGAGCACGGGGGCGCTGGGACGGACCGGCAGGCTGCGGGCGGCCCAGGCCACGGCGTCCGCCAGCACGTCACGGTCGACGCGGAACTTCACGATGGGCGTCCTTCTCGGGGTCGAGGTGCCCACCCGCGGGCCCGGGCTCGCGGGTGGTGGGAAGGCTGGGAGGTGAATCCTGCCATGAGGGGCCGCACAGCGGGAGGGCGGCCGCGGGCGCGGGAGACGGACCTGGGAGTGGTGGGCACCGCCGTGGGCCGGGGCCGGACGGGGTTTGTCCCCAGGGAGGGGCCCGGGTGGATGTTCACCGAGGATCGTCACGTGTACAGGTAGGGCGTAGTCACAGGTTCTGTGGACACTGTGGACAACTCCGGTCGGTGCAGGTGGCGTCGCGCGTCGTACGTGCACAGGGGCTGTGGACGGGAGGGGCTCCCGCTGCTGCGGGGTGTGTACGCAGGCGGTGCTCCACCAGCGGGGGGCGGCCTGTGCACAGATCCTCCCCGTGTAGTTCGTACGTCGCGGGGCCGGCTGTGCACAGGTCGCCACAGGTCGCGGAACGCCGACGACGCGCACCCCCAGGGGGCATGAGGGGGTGGCGCGTCGTCGTTCGGCCGGTGCGGGCCGTGGGGTGGTCGGGTCAGGCGACGGTGAGCTCGACCTCGATGTTGCCGCGGGTGGCGTTGGAGTAGGGGCAGACCTCGTGGGCCCGGGCGACCAGCTTCTCGGCGGTCTCGCGGTCGACGGCGGGCATGGTGACCTCGAGCTGCACGGCGAGCAGGAAGCCGCCGTTGTCGTTGCTGCCGATCGAGACGTCGGCGACGACCTCGGTGTCGCGCGGGTCGGCGCCGTCCTGGCCGGCGACGAGCTTGAGGGCGGAGTGGAAGCAGGCGGCGTAGCCGGCGGCGAACAGCTGCTCGGGGTTGGTGGCGCCGCCGGAGCCGCCGAGCTCGACCGGGGTGCGGACGTCGAGGTCGAGGATCCCGTCGGTGCTCTGGACGTGGCCGTTGCGGCCGTCGCCGGTGGACGCTGCGGATGCTGTGTAGAGAGGTGTCATGTGCACAACTGTATTGCACACAATCTATTGGTGCAAGCGTATGCTGGACGCATGTCCTCCCAGACCTCGGTGGTGTCGCTCGAGCAGCTGCTCTGCTTCCCGCTGTACGCGACCAGCCGCGCGATGACCCGGCAGTACGGCGCGCTGCTGGCCGCCCAGGGGCTGACGTACCCGCAGTACCTGGTGCTGCTGGCGCTCTGGGACGCCGACGGCCCGCTCGCCGTGGGGGCGCTCGGGGAGCGGCTGCACCTCGACTCCGGGACGCTGACCCCGCTGCTGAAGCGGCTGGAGGCGGCCGGCCACGTGCGACGCCGTCGCGACGCCGACGACGAGCGTCGGGTGCTGGTGGAGGTGACGTCGCAGGGCGAGGAGCTGCGGCCGGCGGTGGCCGAGGTGCAGCAGCGGGTCTTCGCCGAGCTCGACGTGCCGCTGGAGGAGGTCACCGAGCTGCGCGCCCTGCTGCGCTCGCTCCAGGCGCGGCTCGACGGCCGCCCCGTCGACGGCCCAACCGAGCCGAGCGGCTGACGTCAGCCCTGGCGGGCCTGCATCTTCACCCGGTTGGTCAGCTCGCTCACCTGGTTGAAGACCGCGCGTCGCTCGGCGAGCAGCTGGTTGATCTTGCGGTCGGCGTACATGACCGTGGTGTGGTCGCGGTTGCCGAACTGCGCGCCGATCTTGGGCAGCGACAGGTCGGTGAGCTCGCGGCACAGGTACATCGCGATCTGGCGGGCCATCACCAGGTGGCGCCCGCGGCTCGGGCCGGTCAGCTCGTCGATGCCGAGCCCGAAGTACGACGCGGTCTGGCCGATGATGAGCGACGCGGTGATCTCGGGCTCGCCGCCCTCGGGGATCAGGTCCTTGAGCACGATCTCGGCCAGGGTCATGTCGACCTCCTGGCGGTTGAGGTTGGCGAACGCCGTGACCCGGATCAGCGCGCCCTCGAGCTCGCGGATGTTGGTCTGGATCTTGGAGGCGATGAACTCCAGCACGTCCGGCGGCGCGGTCAACCGGTCCATCGCGGCCTTCTTGCGCAGGATCGCGATGCGGGTCTCGAGGTCGGGCGGCTGGACGTCGGTGATCAGCCCCCACTCGAACCGGTTGCGCAGGCGGTCCTCCAGTGCCTCCAGCCGCTTGGGCGCGCGGTCGGAGGTGAGCACGATCTGCTTGTTGGCGTTGTGGAGGGTGTTGAACGTGTGGAAGAACTCCTCCTGCGTCTGGGTCTTGCCCTCCAGGAACTGGATGTCGTCGATCAGCAGCACGTCGACGTCACGGTAGCGGCGCTTGAACCGGTCCTGCCGGTCGTCGCGGATCGCGTTGATGAACTCGTTGGTGAACTCCTCGCTCGACACGTAGCGCACCTTGGCGCCGGTGTAGAGGGACCGCACGTAGTGGCCGATGGCGTGCAGCAGGTGGGTCTTGCCCAGCCCGGAGTCGCCGTAGACGAGCAGCGGGTTGTAGGCCTTGCCCGGCGCCTCGGCCACGGCGACGGCGGCCGCGTGGGGGAAGCGGTTGGAGGAGCCGATGACGAAGGTCTCGAACGTGTACTTGGGGTTGAGCCGGGTCTCCAGGGCAGTGGGATGGCTGCCTGAGATGCCGGCCGGCTGACCCGCGGCGCGACGGCCACCGCCGAGGTCGGGTCGATGTGTCGACATGTCGACATGTGGATGCATCGACTCGGATCGGTCCAGGCCGGGCCCGGTGGGGGGCGGAACGTCGTGCTCGCCGGGACCGTCCGTCGCCTCGGCGGGTGCCTGGGCGGGGTGGCTGGGCTGGACGGCGGGGTTGGCGGAAGAGGGGACCGGCGCGGGGGTGGCGCCGAGCTCGGGGTCGACGGTGACCGCGATCCGGACGTCGTGGCCGAACGCCGCGGTGAGCGCGTCCTGGACCTGGCCGCGCAGCCGCCCCTCGAGCTGGGTGCGGGCGAACTCGTCGCGGACGGCGACGATCGCGGTGTCGCCGTGGAGGGTGACCGGCGCGGAGTCGACCAGCCAGGCCCGCTGGTGGGCGGCGAGGTCGCCGACGATCTTCGCCCACGCCTGCGCGAGCTCGGGGGCTGCCTGTTCCATCGGCGTTCACCTTTCCCTGGTGGTCCTGCCCTGGTGGTCCTGCGACCGGGCGTCGTCCGGGCTGCGCCGGCCGGCCGCTCGGGTGGTGCGTCGTGTGCTGTCTCCACAGTTTTGTCCACAGGTTGTGAACCCGGCTCGGTGGGTGTGGACAGAGCCGTCCCGAGACGCCGCCCACGGGACCAGGACGTGGCATCGTGCCTGTTCAGAGGCGGTGACCGGGGTCCTGGGGAACGGATCGCGATCGCGGTGCCACGCTGTCCGAGCGGGAAGCGCAGGGAATCTCGGTGGCCCCGAACCTAACGCGGCGTGGTGGCGACCGGCAAGACGTCATCCACAGGCCGGGGAGGGGTGGTTCGCGCGGGTTTGACCCTGTCGGAGACCAGCGCGTACCGTTCATTGGTCATCCGGTCGTCGACGGGTGCCGCATGTCCACGGGAGTCGGGTCGATGCCCGTGGGTGGGCGGTGCCGCCGAACGTGGCTGCACCGGTCTGCCCGGATGACCCGAGGCCTGAACCACAGAGGAAGAGAAGTCCGTGAGCAAGCGTACGTACCAGCCGAACAACCGTCGCCGTCACAAGACGCACGGATTCCGCCTGCGCATGCGCACCCGTGCCGGTCGCGCGATCCTGTCGGCCCGCCGTCGCAAGGGTCGCAAGGACCTGGCGGTCTGACGGGCCGGCCGTCCGGGTCGTGCTCGCTGCCGAGCACCGGCTGACCTCTGGCGCCGCGTTCGGTGCGGCCGTCCGTGCTGGGCGCCGCTCCGGCAGCCGCACCCTGGTCGTCCACCTCGCCGGTGCCGACGTGCCTGCCCCGCCCCGGGTCGGGTTCGTGGTCAGCAAGGCGGTGGGCAATGCCGTGGTGCGCAACCGCGTGAAGCGTCGGCTCCGCCACCTGGTGGCCGCCAGGCTCGGGCTGCTGCCCGCCGGCTCGGTGCTCGTCGTCCGGGCCAACCCGGCCGCGGCCGGTGCCTCGGGCGCGGAACTCGGCTCCGAGCTGGACCGTTGTCTCGATCGGGTCCTGGCGTGAGAGGGCGGCCATGAAGTACCTGCTCATCGGTGTGCTGCGCGCCTACCGCGCGGTGATCAGCCCGCTCTACGGCCAGGTCTGCCGCTACCACCCCTCCTGCTCCGCCTACGCGCTCGGCGCGGTGGAGGAGCACGGGAGCATCCGGGGCTCCTGGCTCGCCGTACGCCGACTCGGCCGCTGCCACCCGTGGGCCGCCGGCGGCTACGACCCCGTTCCTCCCCGCCGCGGTGCGGGGTCCGTGACCCCCACCAGACAAGGAGCCTGAGCTCGTGGGAATCCTCGGTGACATCGGCGGCTTCATCATGGCGCCGCTGTACTACGTCATCTCGCTCGTGCTGGTCGGCTGGCACAACCTCTTCAGCCTGGTCCTCGATCCTGAGGGCGGTATGTCGTGGGTGCTGTCGATCATCGGCCTGACCCTGGTCATCCGGGCGGCGCTGATCCCGCTGTTCGTGAAGCAGATCAAGTCGTCACGCAACATGCAGCTGATCCAGCCCAAGGTCAAGGAGCTGCAGAAGAAGTACGGCCACGACCGGGAGCGCCTCGCCCAGGAGACGATGAAGCTCTACCGCGAGTCGGGCACCAACCCGTTCGCCTCCTGCCTGCCGATCCTCCTGCAGATGCCGATCTTCCTGGCGCTGTTCCGGCTGCTCGACCACGCGGCCGACGGCAAGGCCAAGGGCGTGATGACCACCGAGCGGGCCAAGCAGTTCGGCAGCTCGGAGATCTTCGGCGCCATCCCGATCAAGGACACCTTCCTCCAGCCCGACGGACACACGACGGTGATGGTGGTGGCGCTGTTCCTGGTGCTGGCCATGACCGCGACCACCTTCCTCACCCAGCGCCAGCTGATGAGCAAGAACATGCCGGCCGACGCGCTGTCCGGTCCCTACGCCCAGCAGCAGAAGATGCTGCTCTACGTGCTGCCGGTGGTGTTCGCGGTCGGCGGCATCGCGTTCCCGATCGGCGTGCTCCTGTACTGGACCACCTCGAACCTGTGGACGATGGGCCAGCAGTTCTACGTGATCCGCAACAACCCCGCTCCGGGCACTCCCGCGGCCAAGGCCAAGGAGGAGCGTGACCAGGCGAAGGCGGCCCGCAAGGGCACCGCGGTCGCGACCGTGGAGGTCGAGCCCGAGCCCGAGGTGCAGCGGCGGCCCGCGCAACGGCAGCAGCCGAAGAAGCAGACCCGGAGCCAGCGTCGCCAGGCCGGCCAGCGCGGCGCCGGGAACCAGAACCACCCCGGCAACCAGGGGAACCAGAACGACGAGAACGGTGGGAAGACGCAGTGACTGAGGAGATCACCGAGACCGAGGTGCTGGAGCCCGGCGCCGAAGCGGCGGGCGAGGGCCACGGGGACCGCCCGGAGCCGGAGGGCGAGCGGCTGACGCGGCTGGAGCGCCTCGAGCGCGAGGGTGACATCGCTGCCGACTACCTCGAGGAGCTGCTCGACATCGCGGACCTCGACGGCGACCTCGACATGGACGTCGAGGGCGACCGGGCCGCGGTCTCGATCGTGGGCGCGGACCTCCAGCAGCTGGTGGGTGACGACGGGCAGGTGCTCGACGCGCTCCAGGAGCTGACCCGACTGGCCGTCTACCGCGAGACCGGCGAGCGGTCCCGGCTGATGCTCGACATCTCCGGGTTCCGGGCTGAGCGCCGCAGCGAGCTGGAGCGACTGGCTGACGAGGTCGTCGCTCAGGTGAAGGAGTCGGGGGAGCCGGCGTCCCTGTCGCCGATGAGCCCCTTCGAGCGCAAGGTGGTCCACGACGCCGTCGCGGCGGCCGGGCTGACCAGTGAGTCGGAGGGCGTCGAGCCGCGGCGGTACGTCGTGGTGCTGCCCCAGACGTGAGGACTCATCGTGCCTGACCATGTTTCACGTGAAACAGGCACCGGAGCGACACCCTCTCCGCCGAGCGTGGCGGGGAGGGTGTTTGCGTCCGGACGCCTCGCGCTTGCGGAGCGCTATGCCGAGCTGCTGGCCACCGAGGGCGTGGTACGCGGTCTGATCGGGCCCCGGGAGACGCCGCGCCTCTGGGACCGGCACCTGCTCAACTGCGCCGTGCTGGCGGGCCCGGTTCCCAGGGGCGCCCGCGTAGCCGACCTCGGTAGCGGCGCGGGTCTACCCGGGCTGGTGCTGGCGATCGCCCGGCCCGACCTGGAGCTGACCCTGGTCGAGCCGTTGCTGCGCCGGGTGGCCTTCCTGACCGAGGTCGTGGAGGAGCTGGGTCTCCCGGTCGAGGTGGTGCGCGGCCGGGCCGAGACGCTCCACGGCGAGCGCACCTTCGACGTCGTGACCTCCCGTGCGGTCGCACCGCTGGACCGGTTGCTGGACTGGTCGATGCCGCTGGTCGCCCCGGACGGGGTGCTGCTGGGGATGAAGGGCGGCTCGGTGGCTGATGAGGTCGCCGCGGCAGCGCCGACCTTGCAGCGGTGGGGGTGCGCCGAACCCGAGGTCCTCCTGCTCGGCGAGGGTCTCGTGCAGCAGCCCACCTGTGCAGTCCGAGTGGCCTGGGCCGACCCCTCGCAGGTATCTTGGCCGCTTCCGCCGGGCCCGGGGGCCACCCCGGTGCGCGGGCCGCGAGCAGGTACCCGGAGGGGGAGGCGACGACGGTGACGGACGGAGGTACACCCGAACCCCGCGACGGGTCGCAGCCACCCGCCGGCGCGGACCCCGACGCCGTTGAGTTTTCCACCGATGTCACTGCTGTCGCTGAGTCTGGAACCCCCGGTCTTCCACAGGGTGCCCCGGGTTCTCCACAAGCCCCCGCGGACGAGGTTTCACGTGGAACCTCGTCCTCCGATACCCATGTTTCACGTGAAACGAGTTCCTTGGTGAATACCGACCCCTTGGGTCTGCAGGTGCCTACCGCCGGCGACATCGCCCAGTCCACCGTCCCGCCCTACGCGGACGAGAGCACCCCGCTCGCCCGCGCTGCCGAGCAGCTGCTCATGGCTCGTCAGGGCGCCCGGAACCGGCCCCCACTGCCGCGACCCGAGTCGACCCGCATCCTGGTGGTCGCCAACCAGAAGGGTGGCGTGGGCAAGACGACCTCCACGGTGAACGTCGCGGCCGCCCTGGCCCAGTTCGGCCAACGGGTCCTGGTCATCGACCTCGACCCCCAAGGCAACGCCTCGACCGCTCTCAGCGTCGACCACCACCAAGGCACCCCGTCCTCCTACGACCTGCTGGTCGAGGGCAGCCCGCTGGCTGACGTCGTGACCACCTGCCCCGACATCGACGGGTTGTTCGTGGTGCCGGCCACCATCGACCTCGCCGGTGCCGAGATCGAGCTGGTGAGCGTGGTCGCCCGGGAGCAGCGGCTGCACAAGGCACTGCGGGCCGACGGCCGGGTCGGTACCGACGCCACCGCGGGGGAGGACCGCTTCGACTATGTCTTCATCGACTGCCCGCCCTCCCTCGGTCTCCTCACCATCAACGCGCTCGTCGCCGGCGAGGAGATGATGATCCCGATCCAGGCGGAGTACTACGCCCTCGAGGGGTTGGGGCAGCTGCTCAACACCGTGGACATGGTGCGCGCTCACCTGAACCCGGCGCTGGCGATCTCCACCATCCTGATCACCATGTACGACGCCCGCACCCGCCTGGCGTCCGGGGTCGCCGAAGAGGTGCGCGGGCACTTCGGAGACCAGGTGCTCGCGACGAACATCCCCCGGTCGGTGCGGGTCTCGGAGGCCCCGTCGTACGGGCAGACGGTGATGACCTACGACCCCACGTCGCCGGGTGCGCTGAGCTACTTGGAGGCGGCGCGTGAGATCGGCACCAAGGGAGTGAGCGCTCGATGAACGCCAAGCCGCCGCAGCGTCGCGGCCTCGGCCGCGGTCTGGGCTCGCTGATCCCGACCCAGGCCCCCACTCCGGTGGAGCCGGTGACGACCGCCGCCGGCGCTGAGCACGAGGCACCGCCCGCCGACCGGCCCGCGGACCGGTCCGGGGCCGAGCAGCCCCGGGCACCCGAGGTGGACGGCCTGCGCCCGGTCGAGGGCGCCTACTTCGCCGAGCTGCCGGTCGGGGAGATCCAGCCCAACCACGTGCAGCCGCGCAGCGTCTTCGACGAGGAGGCGATGGCCGAGCTGGTCCACTCCATCCGCGAGGTCGGCCTCCTCCAGCCGGTCGTGGTCCGCCGCACCGGCGAGCAGGCCTACGAGCTGGTGATGGGGGAGCGGCGCTGGCGCGCCTCCCGGGAAGCCGGGCTCTCCACGATCCCCGCGATCGTCCGGGAGACCGACGACACCGCGATGCTCCGGGACGCGCTGCTCGAAAACCTGCACCGCTCCCAGCTCAACCCGCTCGAGGAGGCCTCGGCCTACGCCCAGCTCCTCGAGGACTTCGAGTGCACCCACGAGGAGCTGGCGACGCGGATCGGCCGGTCGCGGCCGCAGATCAGCAACACGCTGCGGCTGCTGCGGCTGAGCCCGGCCGTGCAGCGGCGGGTCGCCGCCGGCGTGCTGTCGGCGGGGCACGCCCGGTCGCTGCTCGCGGTCGAGGACCCGGAGGTGCAGGACCGCCTGGCCCAGCGGGTCATCGCCGAGGGCATCAGCGTCCGCGGCCTCGAGGAGATCGTCGCTGTGGGCGACACCGGCCGCAGCCGCAGCAACCGGGCCCAGCGGGCCCGCCCCACGGCGCCGGGCCTGGCCGAGCTCGCCGACCGGCTCTCGGACCGGTTCGAGACCCGGGTCAAGGTCGACCTGGGTCGGGCCAAGGGCAAGATCACCGTCGAGTTCGCCTCGCTCGACGACCTGCGCCGGATCGTCGACATCATGGACCCCCGCAACCGGGACGACCGTCCCGTCTGACCGGCGACCTGTCGCTTTGTCGACAAAGCGACAGATCAATAGAACGACCGTGGCGTCCTCGCAGGTCAGGCGGGGTGCCGACCCGCCCGTCGGGCTGCCCGCGCGGCCCTCTCGGCCGCGTCGAGCTCGGCCGCCTCGGCCAGGGTGGGGGCGCCGCCGCCGAGCCGCCGCGGCAGCCACCACGACCCTGGTGGCTGCTCCTCGGCGGGGTAGGCGGCGATGGTGCGGTCGAGCAGGTCGCTCATCACCGCGTGCAGCTCGGCGGTCTCGGCCACCGGGTCGGCCCCGGTCGGGTGCAGCGGCTCCCCGACCGAGACCGCGATGGTGGTGCCGCGCGAGAAGTCGCGAGGGTGGTCCTTGGTGAGCAGCCGCTGGGTGCCCCACAGGATGACCGGTACGACGGGCACGCCGGCCTCGGCCGCGATCCGCACCGCCCCGGTCTTGAACTCCTTGAGCTCCATCGCCCGGCTGATCGTCGCCTCGGGGAAGATCCCGACCACCTCGCCGTCCGCGAGGTAGCGCACCGCCGTCCGCAACGACGCCTCGCCCTCGTCGCGGTCGACCTCGATGTGGTGCATCGAGCGCATCACCGGGCCGCCGATGCGGTGGTCGAAGATCTCCCGCTTGGCCATGAACCGCACCAGGCGGCGCGAGGGGTGGGCCGCCAGGCCGCCGTAGATGAAGTCGAGGTAGCTGACGTGGTTGACCGCCAGCAGCGCCCCACCGGTGCGGGGCACGTGCTCGGTGCCGGTGAGCTGGAAGCGCTGCCCGAGCAGCCGGAAGCCGAGCTTCGCCGTCGCGATGATCGGCGCGTAGGTGACGTCGCGCATCAGGTGAGGTCGCTGGTCGGGCCGTCGTAGCCGCCACCGATCCGGCGTGGCGGCGCCGAGGCCCCGAAGGTCTCGCGCAGCTCCATCTCGGCCTCCAGCACGCCGGCGAGCCGGCGCACCCCCTCGCGGATCCGCTCCGGAGTGGGGTAGCAGAACGACAGCCGCATGTAGCCGGTGCCGAACCCGTCGGCGAAGAACGCCGTGCCCGGCACGTAGGCCACCCGCGCCGTGACCGCGCGCGGCAACATCCCCTTGGCGTCGACGCCGGGCGGGAGCTTGAGCCAGACGAAGAAGCCACCGGCCGGCACGTTCCACTCGCACGACGCCGGCATCAGGTCGTGCAGCGCCTCGTTCATCGCGTCGCGGCGCTCGCGGTACATCTCGCGCATCTGCTTGATCTGGCCCTGCCAGTCGTGCTCGCGCAGGTACGCCGAGACCGCGAACTGGTTGAACGTCGGCGGGCACAGCGTGGCCGACTCCTGGGCCAGCACCAGCTTCTCCCGCACCGAGTGCGGGGCGAGCGCCCAGCCGACCCGCATGCCGGGGGAGAACGTCTTGGAGAACGAGCCGAGGTAGATCACGCCGTCGGGCGCGTCCGCCCGGATCGCGCGCATCGGCTCCTGGTCGAAGCCCAGCAGGCCGTAGGGGTTGTCCTCGAGCACCAGGACGCCCTCGCGGCGGCAGATGTCGATCACCTCGAGCCGGCGCTCCGCGGTCATCGTCACCCCGGCGGGGTTGTGAAAGTTGGGGATCGTGTAGAGGAACTTGATCCGCTTGCCGGCCGCCTTCACCGCGGCGATCGCCTGGCGCAGCGCCTCGGGGACGAGCCCGTCGGCGTCGACCTCGGCGTGCACGACGTCGCACTGGTAGGCCTTGAACACCCCGAGCGCCCCGACGTACGACGGCGCCTCGCAGATCACCACGTCGCCGGGGTCGCAGAAGACCCGGGTCACGAGGTCGACCGCCTGCTGGGACCCGACCGTCACCACGACGTCGTCGGGATGGGCGTTGATCCCCTCGAGGCGCATCACCTCGGTGATCTGCTCGCGCAGCTCGGGCTCGCCCTGGCCGGAGGAGTACTGCAGCGCCATCGGCCCGTTGTCGCGCAGCAGCCCCGAGATCGCCTCGCCGACGACGTCGAGCGGCAGCCCGGAGATGTTGGGCATCCCGCCGGCCAGCGAGACCACCTCCGGCCGGGAGGCGACGGCGAAGAGCGCCCGGATCTCCGAGGCCGTCATCCCGGCCGTCCGCGCTGCGTACCGGTCGACGTAGGGGTCGAGACGGGTGCTCTGCGTGCGCGCGGGAGTGTCCATGGTGCCTCTAGCATGAGGGATGCCGCCGCGGCCCGCACCCGGGATCGGGGTCTGATCGCTCACACGGCCTCCGCGACGGTCTCCGACCGAGGAGGATCGCGTGTCACGCAAGGTCGTCCGGCTCACCGTCGACCACCTGGCCGAGCTGCCGGGGCCGTGCGGCAGGTGCCTGTTCTGGGAGCTCGACCCGGTGCGTCGGGCCCGGGTCGCGCCGGTGGAGGTGGCGGCCGAGAAGGAGGGCTGGGTCTCCGAGGTGCTCCGCGAGTGGGGCTCGTGCGGCCGGGTGGTGCTGGTCGACGACCGCCCGGTCGGCTACGTCGTCTACGCCCCGGCGGCGTTCGTGCCCGGAGCCGCGGGCTTCCCCACCGCCCCGGTCTCGCCCGACGCGGTGCTGCTCACGACGGCGTACGTGGAGCCCGGGCTGGCCCGAGGCGGGCTGGGCCGGGTGCTGGTGCAGGGGATGGCGCGCGACCTGATCTCGCGCGGCACCCGGGCGGTCGAGGCGTTCGGTCACCACGACCGGCTGCCCCACCGCGCGGGGTGCGTGCTTCCGGTGGGGTTCCTGGGGGGCGTGGGGTTCAAGACCCAGCGGGCGCACCCGGTCACCCCCCGCCTGCGGATGGAGCTGCGCACCGCCCTGACCTGGCGCGACGAGGTGGAGGTCGCGCTGGAGCGGTTGCTCGGGGCGGTGCGTCCCGCCCCGGCGCGCGCCCCGCGGCCGACCCCGACAACGACGCGGTCCCCGTCGCCGAGGGCGACGGGGACCGGGTGAGGACCAGCTGAGCGGTGGGGCTCAGATGAAGTCGGACAGCTCGTTGAGCAGCATCGCCTTGGGCTTGGCGCCGACGATGCTCTTCACGACCTCGCCGCCCTGGTAGACGTTGATCGTCGGGATGCCGGTGACCCGGTAGGTCGACGGCGTGACGGGGTTCTCGTCGACGTTCATCTTCAGGAAGGTGATCTTGTCGCCGTGGGCGGACGCGATCTCGTCGAGGATCGGCGCGACCTGCTTGCACGGCCCGCACCACTCGGCCCAGAAGTCGACGAGCACCGGCTTCTCGGACTGCAGCACCTGGCTCTGGAACTCGTCGTCGGTGACGGCGGAGATGTTGCCCACGGTTGTTTCCTCTCGGTTGAGTTCAGCGCGACGCTTGGCTCTCGCGCCGGCAGGTCCGGCGCTCACCCCAGTCAACACCAGCGCCGGGCGCGGGATTCCCCGCACCCGCCGCCGCGACGGGCGTCAGGACGAGTACGTCAGCTGGGCCTGGTCGGTCGCCGGCTCGCCGGCGTGGTCGAGGTCGGCGAGGTAGCGCTCGGCGTCGAGCGCGGCCGAGCAGCCGGTGCCGGCGGCGGTGATGGCCTGCCGGTAGTGGTGGTCGACCAGGTCGCCGGCGGCGAAGACGCCGGTGAGGTTGGTGCGGGTCGAGGGGTGGTCGACCAGCACGTAGCCGTCGTCGTCGAGGTCGACCTGGCCGCGCACCAGCTCCGAGCGCGGGTCGTGGCCGATCGCGATGAAGAGGCCGGTGGCGTCGAGGTCGCGGGTCTCGCCGGTCACGGTGTCCTTGAGGGTGACCGAATCGACGCGGTCGGTGCCGTTGATCTGCTCGACCACGGAGTTCCACACGATCTCGAGCTTGGGGTCGGCCAGCGCGCGGTCCTGCATGATCTTCGACGCCCGCATCTCGTCGCGGCGGACGATGAGCGACACCTTGGAGCCGAACCGGGTCAGGAAGGTGGCCTCCTCGACCGCGGAGTCACCGCCGCCGACGACGGCGATGTGCTGCTCGCGGAAGAAGAACCCGTCGCAGGTGGCGCACCACGAGACGCCGCGCCCCGACAGCGCGTCCTCGTTGGGCAGCCCGAGCTTGCGGTAGCCCGAGCCCATCGCGAGGATCACCGCACGGGCGGTGTAGGTGTCGGTGGCGGTCTTGACGACCTTGATCTCGCCGGTGAGGTCGACCTCGACGACGTCGTCGGGCACCAGCTCGGCGCCGAACCGCTCGGCCTGGGCGCGCATCTCGTCCATCAGGGCCGGGCCCATGATCCCGTCGCGGAAGCCGGGGAAGTTCTCGACCTCGGTGGTGTTCATCAGCGCACCGCCGGCGGTCACCGAGCCCTCGAAGACCAGCGGCTCCAGGCTGGCACGGGCGGCGTAGACGGCCGCGGTGTAGCCCGTCGGACCGGAGCCGATGATGATGACGTTGCGCGGGTCGGACATGGGCGGTGGACTCCCTGGGCAGAAGGCTGGACGACCGGACTGGACGTACGCCGGTCTAACCGATCCTAGGCGAGGAAGATTCCGCCGCCGCCTCAGCGGGGCGGGAGCGTGACCGAGCGCAGCGGCTCGCCCGTGCCGCACTGCAGCAGGTCGACCACCCGGGCGGCCGCGGTGGCCGGCCGCAGCACCAGGACCGCCGCCTCGCCGTCGTAGAGCACCGGCACCAGGCGGCCGTCGCCGTAGGGGCCGGGCGGGCAGTCGAGGCCGTGCTCGTCCAGCGGGCGGTTCGCCGACGCGGTGGTGTCGTCCGCGTCGCCGCGGGGAGCGTCCTCGTTGTCGAGCGGGACCATCTCGACCTGGCGGACCACCCGCCGGACGTCGCGGCCGAAGTCGGCCGACGCGATCCGGGGCACGGCGTCGCGGGAGGCGTAGGCACGACCCTCCCCCGCCACCGATCGCTCCTGGGGCGCCGCCTCCGGCGCGGCAGCGTCGTGCTCGGCGCTGCCACCGGCGTCGCCCGCCGTGGCCGCGTTCTCGTCGGCCGAGCTGCTGTCGCTGTCGCTGCTGGCGAGATCGACCTGGGGGACCACCACGGCGAGTCCCACGACGGCGGCCGCCGCCGCGACCAGGCCGGCCCCGCGCCGGCGCCGACGCCGGGCGTCGAGCGAGGCGACTGCCGCGACCGGTGCGGCGCGCCGCCCGGAGAGGTCGGCGAGCACCCGGTCGAGCCGGGCCGCGACGTCGTCGGGCACCGGCTCGTCGTGCCGGGCCTCGGCCAGGAGGCGGCGCACGTCGGCCTCCAGCTCGGGGTCGGGCCGGTCGTCGGGCCGGTCGTCGGGCCGGTCGTCGGGCCGGTCGTCGGGCGGGTCGGGGCGCTGCTCGGCCATGGGACGGACGCCTCCTCTCGGCAGGTCGGGGGTGGGTGGGGTGGGTCAGACCGGCTCGGGCGGGGCGCGGCTCGGATCCAGGTGTTCGACGGACGGCGAGGGCGGGGGGTTCCGGGACGGCGGGTGAGCCGGGTCACCGGCGCTCCGCCGGGAAGGGCGCAGCGGCTCGAGCGCGACCGCCAGCCGGGCCCGGCCGCGCGAGCACCGCGACTTCACCGTGCCGACCGCGCAGTCGAGGATCGCGGCGGCGTCGGCCACCGAGTAACCCTCCATGTCGACCAGCACCAGCGCGGCCCGCTGCTCGGCCGGCAGCTCCGCGAGCGCCCGCAGCACGACGGCGCGCCGCTCCCCGCTGACGGCGAGGTCGGCCGGGTCGGCGGTCGCGTCGGAGGAGGCCGCCGAGCCGCGGTCGCGGTGGTCGTCGAGGTCGTCGGGGAGCGGGTCGGCGCGGCGTACCTTCTCGGCGCGCACCCGGTCGAGGCAGGCGTTGACCACGACCCGGTGCAGCCAGGTGGTCACCGCCGCGTCGCCGCGGAACGAGCCGGCCCGGCGGAACGCCGCGATCATGCCGTCCTGGAGGCCGTCGGCGGCGTCCTCGGGGTTGCCGAGGGTGCGCAGCGCCACCGCCCAGAGCCGGTCGCGGTGCCGACCGAAGAGCACGCCGAAGGCGTCGGGGTCGCCGGCCACGTGGGCGCGCAGCAGCTGCTCGTCGGTGCGCTCGTCGGTCATCCGCGCACCACGACCTCGGCGACCTCCGCGCGGAACTGGCCGTCGTCGGTGCGCGGCAGCGAGGTCAGCCACACCACGAGGTAGCGACCGGTCGAGCCCGAGGCTGTCGTGATGGTGCCCTCGATGCCGAACTCGGCGTCGGCGCCGACCTCGGTGAGCCCGGTGATGTCACCGGTGATGTCGCCGGTGATCTCGGCGGGGTCGTCGTCGGAGAGGTAGAGGGTGACCGCAGTGGGCGACCCCACCAGCGTCAGGTCGACGGCGGAGACCGGCACGCTGGCGCCCAGGTCGAGCACCAGGCCGACGCCCTCCTTGAGGCCGCGCGGGCCGAGGTCCTGCTTGTAGGTGCTGGTCTCCCAGGTGGTCGCCGGGTCGCCGTCGACCACGGCGGCGACGTCCTCGGGGTTCTCCTCGGGCGGCTCGCCCTGGGGGTCGAGGTCGCGCGCGGTGACGCCCTCGACCGGCACCCCGGGCGAGGCCGACGGGGTCGGGTCGCCGGCGGTGGCGGACGACGACGGGGTCGACGTGGTGGGGGGGTCGTCGGGCTCGGCGCCGAGCAGGGTGCGGCCGCGGCCGAGGTTGTAGGCGACCAGCACCGCGACCCCCAGCAGGAGCAGCACGGTCAGCGCCACCGCGAGCCGCAGCCAGCGCCGGCCCGGGGGCGGCTCGTCGTCGTCGACGACCGGGAGCAGGCCGCTGCCGGTGGTGCGGCCGGTGTCCCACGGCCAGTACTCCCCGGGCTGCGCCGCCGGCGCCGTCGCGAGCGGGTGCCTGGCCCGCCGCACCGGCCGGCCGTCCTCGGGCTCGGGGGCGAACAGCGGCCGCTCAGGAGGGTCCTCGAACGGCGGCGGCGGGGGCGGCGTCTCGTTGCGGGCGGCAAACCACGAGACGTCGTCGCTCTCGTCGTCGAAGATCGGCACCCCGGCCTGGGTCGGCAGGTCGGCCGACCGGGCGGGTGCCGGCGCCGGCGGTGGCTCGAGCCGAGGCTGGGGCTGAGGCTGGGGCTGAGGCTGGGGCCGAGGCTGGGGCTCCGGGGCCGGGTCCGGCGCGGGGGTGCGGGTGCGGGGCCGCTCGGCGGTGTCGCCGAGCCGGGAGCCGGTGACCGGGCCGGCGTCGCGGGCCTTGAGCTCGGGCACCGCCGGCAGGCTGACGATCTCGTGGCGCCCCGGGTGCGCGGCCGCCATCGCCTCCTGCATCCCGGTGGCGTCGCCGACGAAGTCGACCAGCGCGGCGTGCACGGCGCGGGCGCTGCCGAGGTCGCGCGGGTCGCGGGTGCGGGCGTGCCGGCCGTTGAGCAGCTCGTCGCACAACGCGTCGAGCACCCGCGGGATCCCCGCGCGCACCTGACGCGGCCGGAGCACCCCGGCGGGCCCGCTGGGCGCGGGCGTGACGGCGGACGGCGAGCCGCCGGCCCACCGACCGGTGAGCCCGGCGTAGAGCAGCCCGGCCAGGTCGCGCACGTCGCCGGCCGGCTCGGCCGGCCCCAGCCCGTGCAGGGCGGCGTCGACGCAGCACCCGATGATGCGCACCGCGCCGGTGGCGTCGACGAGCACGTTCTCGGGCGACAGGCGGCCGTGGGTGACGCCGGCCGCGTGGGCCGCGGCCACCGAGTCGGCCACCTCCGAGACCACCCAGGCCGCGCGGCGAGGACTCAGCGCGCCGTTGTTGGCGAGCATGATGTCCATGGAGGTGCCGGAGCCCCACTCGTTGACGACGTAGCAGTGCCCGTCGACCCGCTCGGCGTCGAGCACCCGCAGGATCCGCCGGTCGAGCACGGTGGCCGAGCGCCGGGCCGCCTCGAGCAGCGCGTCGGCCCGGTCGTCCTCGGCGGGGATCACGTGGAGGGCGACGTGGCGCTCGAGCACCCGGTCGTGCGCACGCCAGAACCGGCCGCCCCCGCTCTCGCTGAGCAGGTCGACCAGCCGGTACCGCCCGGCGAGCTCGTCACCGGGGCGGATGCTCTGCGGCACCTCGTCCCTGACCTTCCGTCGTGCGTCTCACCTCAGCGGTGTGCCGTGGGGCCATCGTAGGCGTGCCTCAGCGCCCCGCGCCGAACGGCAGGCGGCGGGTCACCTTGGCGACGACCGAGGTCACCTCGGTGATCCGCAGGGCCTGGGCCATGGCGAGGAACGCCGTCCCCGCCTCGGCGGCGATGACCGTGGCCTGCAGCCCCGCCGAGAGCACGCTCGCGTCGTCGGTGCCGGGCAGCAGCCGGGCGACCAGCAGCGCGCCGCCCGCGGCCACCGCGACCGCCAGGGCCAGCCGGACGAGGAACCGCGTCAGCAGGTGGTCCTGGAGGTCGCCGAGCCGGCGCCGCAGCAGCACGAACGAGATGGCGGCGCCCACGGCGTACGCCGCGGTGTAGCTCACGACCAGGGCGGGCGAGGTGTCGCTGGCCGAGGTCAGGCCCACCAGCGCCACCGCGGCGGCGATGTTGACCGCGGCCACGACGCACTGCACGTGGAAGACCGTGCGGGTCTGCTCGAGCGCGTAGAAGCCGCGCAGCATCAGGTAGTGCACGGTGAAGGCGACCAGCCCGGGCCCGAACAGCGCGAGCGAGGCGACGTAGTTGTCGACCGTGTCGGCCGCGGCGCCGTAGCCCCAGATCACCCGGGCCAGGGTCGGCGCCAGCACCGGCAGCACGGCGGCGAACGGCACCACGACGACCAGCGCGGTGCGCAGCGTCTCGCCGAGGGTGCGCCCGAGGCCGCGCAGGTCGCCGTCGGCGGCGCGGGCCGAGAGCAGCGGCAGGATCGCGGTCGCCAGCGACACGGTGATCACCGAGTGCGGCACCATCATGATGAGGAACGTCGAGGAGTAGACCGAGTAGCCGGTGCCGGTCGCTGCCCCGCCCGCGCCGCACCCGTCGGCCTGCACGGTGCCGGACGACGCGAGCCGCACCACCACGGTGTAGGCGACCTGGTTGACGATCACGAACAGCACCGTCCACACCCCGAGCCGCAGGGTGTGGCCGAGCCCGGTGCCGCGGAAGTCGAAGCGCGGCTTGAAGGTGAAGCCCGCCGAGCGCAGGTAGGGCAGGAGGATCAGCAGCTGGGCGGCGATGCCGAGCGTCGAGCCGATGCCGAGCAGCAGCTCCTCGCCGGTGTCGAAGCCGGCGCACCGCTCGGTGGTGTCGGCGGTGCCGAAGAGGAACAGGTAGCCGACCAGCACCACCACGCTGATCACGTTGTTGGCGATCGGTGCCCACATCATCGGCCCGAACCGCCCGCGGGCGTTGAGGATCTGCCCGACCAGCACGTACATGCCGTAGAAGAAGACCTGCGGCAGGCAGAGCCGGGCGAAGTCGACCACCGAGTCGCGGGCGTCGGGCGGCCAGCCGGGGTCGAAGAAGAGCCGCATCACCCACGGCGCCGCGACCACCAGGCCGACCGTCACCGCGCCGAGGAACAGCGCGGCGAGCGTGATCACCCGGTTGGTGTAGGCCTCGCCGCCGTCGGCGTCGAGCCGCATCGCCCGCACCAGCTGCGGCACCAGCACGGCGTTGAAGATGCCGCCGGCCAGCAGGATGTAGAGCATGTTGGGGATCGTGTTCGCGATGTTGAACACGTCGGCGTGCAGCAGGTTGCCCAGCGCCGCCGCGAGCAGGATCGAGCGCACGTAGCCGCTGAGGCGCGACACCACGGTGCCGGCGGCCATGATCGCGCTGTGCCCCAGGATCGCGTCCTGGTCGGCGGCGTCCTGGGTGGCCCGACGGATCCGCTCGACGGCCGGGATGCCGATCCGGGTGGCGGTGCGCTCGTCGTCGGGGTGGTCGCGCCAGTCGTCTGCAGCCTCGTCGCCGCCGTCCCAGTCCTCGAGGCTGGCGTCGTCGAGCCCGTCGGCGTCGCGGTCGGTCATGGCGCGTCGACCGGCTCGTCGACGGGTGGGTCGACCGGCTCGTCGTCGGCCGCCCGGCGCGCGCGCCGGGCCCGGCGGTAGAGCCGGAAGCCGATCGCCGAGAACAGCAGCGCCGCACCGGTGCCCATGAACAGCCAGATCACGTCGCTCACCTGCGCCGAGCGCAGCGACAGGTCGTCGCTGGCGCCGATCGCGGTGCCCTCGGGGTCGGTGACCTCGAGCACCACCCGGTGCAGCTGCACGCCGCGCTCCTGGGTGCGGGCGTCGAGGAGCACGGCGGCCCGCCCGTCGGCGGCGATGTCGACGCTGCCCGGCCCGGAGATCTCCAGGCCGTCGTCGGTGCGGGCCTGGAGGCCGACCCGCACCGGCTGGGCCAGCCCGTTGGTCAGCGTGGCGAGGAACTTGCCGCTCTCGCTGGAGAGCGTGACCGCGACCGGGGCGTCGACGGTGACCTCGCCGAGCCGGTCCGCCACCCACTCCTCCGCGGCGGCCGCGGACTCGCGGAACCGCTCGGGCCGCCGGCGGGCGGCGTAGGAGGTGGTGGTGAGCGCCTGGCCCGCGACCGTGGCGGCGACGGCGTCGTTGCGGGTGAGGATCGCCTGGAGCGACGTGCCGGCGCCGATCAGCGACCGGGCGGCCGCGAAGCCCGAGGCCGGCACCTCGGTGTCGGCCTGGCGCTCGGGGTAGACGATCGCCGTGTCCGCCAGCCTCGAGGCGGGGCGCGAGGAGATGCTGCGCAGCGAGCCGAGGTCGAACCACGGGACGTCGAGCCCGGAGAAGAAGCCGGTCGCCGAGACGGGGTTCCAGTCGTGGGGGAGCATCACCACCAGCGGCTGCGGGTCGGCAGACAGCGCACGCACCGCGGCCTCGCCGAGGATCCGCTGGCGGAACGCCACGGTGGCCAGCGGGTCGCCCGGCAGCGGGCCGCCAGACGCGGCGCCCGAGGAGGTCACGACCACCCGCCGGCCCGCGACGTCGACGACCGTCGGCACCGGCCCGGTCTCCTGCGCGGCGAACAGCTGGTCGGTCACCAGCACCGTGCTGTCGTCGGAGGCCGTGCGGAGCGCCGCGAGGTCGAGGAAGCCGCTGGGCGAGGAGACCACCGGCGTGGCGGGCAGGTCCCACGGCGCCAGGCGGCTGCCGCTGCGCTGCTCGGCGCGGTCGAGCAGCTCGGGGTCGTGCTTGGCCGCGGCGGCGACGTCGACGTCGCCGAACGGCAGGGTCAGCACCTCGTCGCGTGGCAGCGTCGCCTCGAGCCGGTCGAGCCAGACCTGGGCGGTGGCCGCCGCCTCCGCCTCCAGCGCGGTGAGCTCCGGCATCCGGGGCTCACCCCCGCCGTCGCCGCCGTCGCCGCCCCCGCCGTCGCTCCCGTCGTCGTTCCCGCCCTGCTCGTCGCCGTCTCCGCCGCCGTCGAGCGAGGCGTCGGGCGGGTCGAGCTCGGGGTCGGTGGCGTCGGGGGTGAGGGTCGCCCCGGACGCCGACGGCGACGCGGAGGGCTTCTCCTCCTCCGGCGGCAGCGTGGGGGCCAGCGACCGCGGCGGGTTGCCGGCCGCGATCCGGCGGACGGCGGTGACCAGCGCGGGGTCGACCACCCAGCTCACCGACTCCTCGCCCGAGGCGGTGCCGAAGTCGACCAGCGAGCGCAGTCGGCCGCCCGGGCCGAGGGCCTGGGTCCAGCCGCGCAGGTCGCGCACCGACCCGTCGGCGTCGTACTCGATGCCGCGCCGCAGCGGCACCACGACCGCGCCGGGCACCGTGGCGGCGGCCGCCCCGCCCTGCCGCTGCGGCACCAGCGGCAGGAAGGTGCGGGCCCGGCCGTCGGCGTTGGTGTCGCGGCCGTCGGGGCCCTGACCGAGGGCGTGCACGCCGAACCAGTAGACGCCCGGCCGCAGCTGGCCGAGCCGGCTGCGCGGCACCGAGAACGAGAACGACGTGCTGTCGCCGGGCAGCAGCTCCGGCACGGTGTCCATGGCCCGCGGCAGGTCGGTGATCCGCTCGCCGACCGCGACGTCGGGCGGCAGCTGGGCCGCCGCGGAGAGCTCGGCGGCGGTGGTCATCGGCTCGGCGGAGACCAGGGCGTAGAGGTTGACCGTGGTCCACGGCACGTCGTCGAGGTTGGTGACGGTGCCCGAGACCCGGATCTGCCCGCGGGTCGGGATGGTGGAGGGGGTCAGCGAGTCGAGCTCGACCGAGAGCGGGGTGTCGACCGCCGGAGCGGCTCGGGTGACCGGAGGAGCGGCGCGCACCGCCGTCCGGGCGTCGTCGGCGTGGCCCGCGGCCGGGGTGAGCACGGTGGCCACCAGGCCCGCGGCGGCCGCCACGAGGGCAGGCAGCAGTGACCGGCGGACCATGCCGCGACCCTACCCGTGGCGCGACCCCCGGCCGCGGCGCCGGGGACCACCGCGAGCGAATAGACTGCGCCCCCGTGTCCGACGCCGAGAACCAGCCCCTGAGCATCGTCGAGGTGCAGCGCGCGGTCACGCGGGAGCTGGACCGGATCGCGCCGGTGATCGACGACCTCGGTCGCCTCTTCGCCGCCGCCGGCCACGAGCTGGCGCTGGTGGGCGGGCCCGTGCGCGACGCGATGCTCGGCCGCCACCACGTCGACCTCGACTTCACGACCTCGGCCCGGCCCGAGCAGACCGAGCGGCTCCTCGGCGGCTGGGGCGATGCGCTGTGGGACATGGGCCGCGACTTCGGCACCATCGGCTGCCGCAAGGGCGAGTGGACCGTCGAGGTCACCACCTACCGCTCGGAGAGCTACGACCCCGACTCCCGCAAGCCCGACGTGGCGTACGGCGACTCGCTCGACGGCGACCTCGGGCGGCGCGACTTCACCGTCAACGCGATGGCGGTCCGGCTCCCGGGCCGCGAGGTCGAGGATCCCCACGGCGGTGTCGTCGACCTCGCCCACCGGGTGCTGCGCACCCCCGGCCGGCCCGAGGACTCGTTCTCCGACGACCCGCTGCGGATGCTGCGGGCCGCCCGGTTCGCCGCCCAGCTCGGCTTCGAGGTCGCGCCCGAGGTGGTGGCCGCGATGACCGCGATGGCCGACCGGATCGACATCATCTCCGCCGAGCGGGTGCGCGACGAGCTGGTCAAGCTGGTGCTGGCGCCCCACCCCCGGCGCGGTCTGAGCCTGCTCGTCGAGACCGGCCTGGCCCAGCGGGTGCTGCCCGAGCTGCCCGCGCTCGCGCTCGAGCGCGACGAGCACCACCGCCACAAGGACGTCTACGAGCACACGCTGACGGTGCTGGAGCAGTCGATCGACCTCGAGTCGCGGCTGCCCGGGGGCGGCCCCGACCTGGTCTCGCGGCTGGCAGCGCTGATGCACGACGTCGGCAAGCCCCGCACCCGGCGGTTCCTCGACGACGGCTCGGTGACCTTCCACCACCACGACGTGGTGGGCGCCAAGCTGACCCGCAAGCGGATGCGGGCGCTGCGGTTCTCCAACGACGAGGTCGAGGCGGTCGCGCGCCTGGTCGAGCTGCACCTGCGCTTCCACGGCTACGGCTCGGGGGAGTGGACCGACTCGGCGGTGCGCCGCTACGTCCGCGACGCCGGCGAGCAGCTCGAGCGGCTGCACGTGCTCACCCGCGCCGACTGCACGACCCGCAACCAGCGCAAGGCCGACCGGCTGCGACGCACCTACGACGACCTCGAGGCCCGGATCGCCCGGCTGCGCGAGCAGGAGGAGCTCGACGCCATCCGGCCCGACCTCGACGGCAACCAGATCATGGAGATCCTCGGGATCGGCCCGGGTCGCGAGGTCGGGGCGGCCTACCGGCACCTGCTCGAGGTGCGGCTCGACCGGGGCCCGATGACCGAGGACGAGGCCCGCACCGCGCTGCTGGAGTGGTGGGCCTCGCGCTCCTGACCCCCTCCTGTCACCGACATCGGGGGATTCCCCACCGGCGGGTGCGGGTACCTGCGTCACATGTGGCCCGGCGCAGCACCGGTCACGGGGTTCGAGGACTGCCGTGGCGTGTGGCACCCGATCGACGAGGAGCAGCCTCGCGTCGGGGTCGCGGTGGCGCACTTCCGGGCCCCGATGCGCTCGCGCGACGACGCGGTCGACGCCCACCGGGCGGTCGAGCGGGCGCTGCGCCTCGGGCTGGTCGGCATGGGCGGGCGGCTCGCCGTACCTCCGCGGGACGCCGACGAGGCGCTCGACGCCACCTGCCGCGAGCACGGCCTGCGGGTGGCCCGGCGGCTGCGCCGGTTCATGGAGGTGCCGCTCGGCTCGGTGGTGTGGACCCTCTACGAGGGCACCTTCCACCACGGCCTGGTGACCGGCTGGTGGCACCACGACGGTGCCGAGGCGGCGCGGGAGGTCGACCTGGTGCACGTGCGGCCGTGCCGGTGGGAGACCGCCACCGAGGTGCCCGACGCGGTGCTGGCCTCCTTCGGCCGCGGCGGCCGCAACTTCCAGCGCATCCGAGCCCTGTGACGGCGCGTCCGTGCCCGGCGGCAGGGTCAGGTCCGGCGATGGGGAATGGTGCAGATCTCCAGCGTGCGCTGGGCGACCGAGCCCTGCTGGGCCACCAGGTCGAGCCGGCAGCCGACCACGTCGGAGGTCTTGAGCGCCACCGCCAGCACGCCGATCGCCACGCTGGGCAGGTGGGTGACGCCGGAGAGGTCGACCTCGAGGTCGTCGCGCCGCTCGTAGCCGTAGGTCGCGAGGGCGCCGCGCAGGGCACCCAGCGAGCGCTCGTCGACGTCGCCGGTGACGACCAGCCGACGCCGTTCGGCGTCGAAGTCGACGCGAAGCTCCCGAGACCTCACCCCGTGACCCTAGCCCGCCGTCCGGCGTCACCCCTTCGGATGAGCGTGGGCGCCGAGGGCGGGTCGGGCCACCACCCCGCGCGGGTGGAGGCGTTAGGCTGCGCCCGTGGATGCCGACACCCTCACCACCTCCTACGACGCCGACACCGCGGTCCTGACCGTCACCGGCGAGGTCGACGAGTCGACCGGACCCCAGCTGCGCGAGGAGCTGGAGAAGCACTCGGAGGGCTTCACCCGCGACCTGGTCGTCGACCTGGGTGCGGTCGACTACTTCCCGAGCCTGGCCGTGGGCGTCGTCGCCGCGGCGCGCCGGCGCGCCGAGGAGTCGGGAGTGGACCTCGAGCTCCTCGCCACCGAGGGCTCGGTCGCCCAGCGGGTGCTCACCGTCTGCGGCCTGCCCCACCGCACCAGCTGAGCCACGCGGCGTGATGCGCATGGGGGACGACATCACCTCGGCGCTGCGCCTGCCCTTCGCCACCGGCTCCAGCAGGGAGGCCCGGCTCCGGCTGCACGAGTTCCTCGACGGGGCCCAGGTGCCCCGTCCGCTCGCCCAGGACGCCGTGATCGTGCTCGGCGAGCTGGTCGCCAACGCGCTCGACCACGGCCGCCCCACGCCCGACGGTCGGCTCGAGGTCGTCTTCGCGCTCGAGGACCGGCACCTGCGGCTCAGCGTCCGCGACGGCGGCGGCGACTCGCGGCCCACCGTGCAGCAGGTCGACACCCTCGCCGAGCGCGGTCGGGGGCTGGCCATGGTCGAGGCGCTCAGCGCGATGTGGACCGTCGACGACTCCGACGGCACCTGCGTCACGGCGTGGTTGGCGGCGACGTTCCTCGGGGGCCGGGCGTGACCTCAGGCCAGGAGGCCGGACTCGTCGCCCTGCACGGCGGCGATCGTCGGCCGGTGCGGCAGGCCGTTGATGCCGAGCACGCGCTGGGCCATCGATCCGGGACGGGCCACCAGGGTGAGCTCCGCGCCCGAGGTCTGCGCGCGCGACATGGCGCGGGTGAGCACGCCGATCGCGACGCTCGGCAGGTAGTCGACCTCGTCGAGGCTGACCACCAGGTCGCGGGTGTGCTCCGAGCTGTGCTCGGCGACCGCGTTGCGCAGGGTGATGATCGCCAGCTCGTCGAGCGCGCCGGCGACGTTGAGGACGCCGTCCTCGACGGTGCAGGCAAACGGGCGCTCGGTCACCCTCCGAGACTAGGGCCCGCCGCGGCCAGCGGCTCCACCCGTGGGGGTGCCACGTGACGGCGTCCGCCTCGCACACCCCTGCGTACCCCGCCGTCGACCTCTCGACGTGCGACCGCGAGCCGATCCACGTGCCGGGCGCGATCCAGCCCCACGGCGTGCTGCTCGCGCTCGACGAGGAGACCCACCGGGTGGTGATGACCTCGGCCAACAGCGGCACGATGCTGGGCATCGAGGCCGACGACGCGCTCGGACGCACCCTGGCCGAGGTGCTCGGCGAGCCGGTGGCCGCGCAGGTGCGCGACCGCATCGAGGAGTGGGCCGTCCACGAGCCGCTGGTCGTGGTGCTCGAGGGCGGCCGGGGCGGCCGGCTCGCCGGCGAGGAGGTCGACGTCGTCGTCCACCGCTCGGGCCGGCGGATCGTGGTGGAGCTCGAGACCTTCGGCCGGCCGCGCTCGACGCTGCTCAGCTACCAGTCGGCCCGCTCCGCGATGGCCCGGCTCTCCTCGCACGCGACCGTGGACGACCTGGTCGCCCAGCTGGCCGTCGAGGTGCGCGCGCTCACGGAGTTCGACCGGGTGATGGTCTACCGCTTCGACCGGCACTGGAACGGCGAGGTGGTGGCCGAGCAGAAGCGCGACGACCTCGACTCCTTCCTCGGCCTGCACTACCCCGCCTCCGACATCCCGGCCCAGGCCCGCCGGCTCTACACCCTGAACTGGACCCGGCTGATCGCCGACGTCGACTACGAGCCGGTGCGGCTGCACCCGGTGGTCGACGACGACGGGGCGCCGCTGGACCTCACGCACTCGACCCTGCGCAGCGTCTCGCCGATCCACCTGGAGTACCTCGGCAACATGGGCGTCACCGCCTCGATGTCGGTCTCGTTGGTGATCGACGACGAGCTGTGGGGCCTGATCGCCTGCCACCACTACTCCGGGTCGCACCGCCCCGCCCAGGACGCGCGCGCCGCGGCGTCGTTCCTCGGCCAGGTGGCCTCGGCCCAGATCGCCGACCGCGAGCGGGCCGACGCGCGCGAGGCCGCGCTGCTGGCCCGCGACGCCCTGGCCCGGGTCACCACCCGGATCGCGGCGTCGCCGGAGCAGACCTTCGAGGCGATCGTCTCCGACCCCGAGCTGCTGCGGCTGGTGGGTGCGACCGGGGTGGCGCTGCGCTACGACGACGCCTACGTCACCGCCGGGGCGGTGCCCGACCCCGCCGACGTGCAGCGCATCGTGGCCGCGATGCCCGACGGGCTCGACGGCGTGCCCGTGACCACCGACCACCTGGCCGGCCTGGTGCCCGAGCTCGCGACCACGCCGAGCGCCGCCGGCGCGCTGGTCATCGGCTCCTCGCCCGAGCGCTGGCTGGTGTGGCTGCGGCCCGAGCTGGTCGAGATGGTCTCCTGGGGCGGCGATCCCGACGAGAAGGAGGTCGCGCTCGGCGACGACGACACCGTGCGGCTCTCGCCCCGGCGCAGCTTCGACGCGTGGCGCGAGGTGGTGCGCGGGCACAGCCGGCCCTGGGAGCCGTGGGTCGAGGACGTCGCGACCGGGCTCCGCGCCCACGTCAACGGCCTGCTGCTGCAGCGGTCGCGGGAGCAGATCGCGCTCGCCGAGTCGCTGCAGCGCAGCGTGCTGCCGCCGCGGCCACCGCAGTTCCCGGGCATCGACCTGGCCGTGCGCTACCTGCCCGCCTCGGAGCACCAGCTCGGCGGCGACTGGTGGGACGCCGTCGCCGTCGACGACCAGCGCCTGGCGTTCGTGGTCGGCGACGTCGCCGGCCACGGGGTGGGCGCCGCGGCCGCGATGACCCAGGTCCGCACGGCCCTGCGCGCCTACCTCTACGGCGGCGCGACCACCCCGGCCGCGCTCGACCTCCTCGACCACCTGGTCGCGGAGATGCTCGGCGAGCAGGTCGCCACCGCGGTGGTCGCGGTCGTCGACCGGGGCACCCGTCGGGTCGAGCTGTGCAGCGCCGGCCACCCCCAGCCGCTGGTCTTCGGCCCGGACGGCCCGATCGACGTCGCGGTCGCACAACGGCCGCTGCTCGGCCTCGGCTCGGGCACCTCCACCGGCACCGTGGTCGAGCTGCCACCGGGCGGCTCGCTGCTGCTCTACACCGACGGCCTGGTCGAGCGGCGGGGCACCGACCTCGCCGAGTCGCTGCGGCAGCTGCGCGCCACCGCCGGCGCCGGCCCCGGTGACGGACCGCTCGACGGCTGGGTCGAGTCGGTGCTGCGCGGTGCCCCCGGCGGCGGCGACGACGACACCACGCTGCTGGCGCTCCGGTTCCCCTGAGCGTGACGGCGGCCACGTCGACGTGCGCCGTACCCGTTGGTAACTTCCGGGCATGACGCAGCTCGAGGCCACGATCGACATCGACGCCCCACCCGCGACGGTCTGGTCGCTGGTGACCGATCTCCCGCGGATGGCGGAGTGGAGCCCCCAGGTCGTGCGCACCTTCGTGCGCGGCGGCACGGTGCGCGAGGGGACGACGTTCCTCAACCTCAACCGGCGCAAGCTGCTGCTGTGGCCCACCCAGGCGAAGGTGGTGCGGTTCACCCCCCACGAGGACTTCGCGTTCCGGGTGAAGGAGAACTACGCGGTGTGGTCGTTCCGGCTCGAGCCGACCCCCACCGGCACCCGGGTGACCCAGCGCCGCGAGGTGCCGCGGGGCATCTCCAAGATCTCGACCGGGCTGACCACGGTCGCGCTCGGCGGCGTCCCGTCGTTCACCGGTGAGCTCGAGGACGGCATGCGGCAGACCCTCGGCCGGATCAAGGCCGCCGCCGAGGCGCGCTGAGGCGACCAGACCGGGACGCCGAGGTCGGTGACGACCGAGGGACGCCCGTGTGACGATGCGCCGGTGAACTCCTCAGCGGCTGCTCGCCGAACCTCGTTGCTCGTCGTCCTCGCCCTGCTCGGCGGCCTGCTGGCCGCCCTCACCGTCGCCGGAGCCCCGGCCCGCGCGGCCCGACCCGGCGTGCTCACCCCCGTTGGCTGCGTGGGCGACGTCGACGGCGGGGTCCCCGTCGGCCACGCCTGCGCCGCGGGGGTGGAGGCGGCCAGCGGGTTGGGATACCCCGTCGTCTCGCCCGACGACCGCTTCCTGTTCGCCTCCGCGTTCAAGGAGTCAGCGGTGCTGTCGTTCACGCGCTCGGCCTCGGGCGCGCTGACCTACCGCAGCTGCGTCGCCGACCCGCCCGCCCCGGCCGGGTGCACCCCGGCCGAGGGTCTCGGCGAGGCGTGGGGGATGGCGGTGAGCCCCGACGGTCGCGACCTCTACGTCGCCGCAGCCGCCGACCACGCCCTGGTGCGGATCAGGGTCGCCGCCAACGGGACCCTCAGCAACGGTGGTTGCGTGAGCGCCCCGACCGGCCCGTGCGCCACCAAGGTCAACGGCCTGCGATACGCCTACAACGTGGCCATGGCGCCCGCCGGTGACGACTTCTACGTGGCGGCGTCCGAGGACCGCGCCGTCGTCCACTTCGACCGCTCGGCGTCGGGCTCGTTCGCCGCCCGCGGCTGCTGGGCCGTCGACCTCGCGGGCTGCGCCGCCGGCCCGGGGCTGGACTCGGTCGCCGACGTCAAGGTCTCTGCCGACGGCCGCCACCTCGTGACGGCCGGCTACGGCGGCAGCGTCACCAGCTTCACCCGCAACCGCCGCACCGGCTCACTCTCTGCCCCCCGCTGCCTCACCGACACCCTGTCCCCCGCGCCGGGCTGCACCACGACGCCGCTGCCGCTCGACGGTGCGTCCGGTCTGGCCCTGACCCGCGACGGCCGCGCCGTCTACGTCGCCTCCAGCTACGACGACGCCGTGACCCTCCTGCGCCGGACGTCTGCCGGGACCCTCGTGGGTGCCTGGTGCCTGCAGGACAGCCTCGCCACCTCCGGGTGCGCGCGCACCACGGGCGGCCTCGAGGGTGTCCAGGCCCTCGCGCTCGACCCCGACGACGACCAGCTGGTCACCGGCGGCAGCGGCTCCGCCGGGCTGGTGGTGCTCGACCGAGGCGCCGACGACACCCTCACCCGGCGCGGCTGCGTGACCGCGACCGTCAGTCCGCTCACCTGCCCCACGAAGTCCGACGGGCTGCTCGGGATCTACCAGATGGCCTTCAGCCGCAGCGGGCGCGCGCTGCACGTCGGCGGCTACGACAGCTCGGCGATCGCCACCTTCCGGCGCACCGTCCAGCGGGCCGCGACCAGGTTCCGCGCCGCCCGGGCCCAGAAGATCGGCAAGCTGCGGGTCTCGGCCCGCTGCGACGCCCGGTGCGACGTGGCGGTCACCGGCAAGGTGCGGGTCGGTCGCAAGACCTTCCGGGTCAAGAAGGTCGATCTCGTGCTGCCGCCCGGGCGGACCACCCGGGTCCGGGTCACGTTCAGGAACGCCGCCGCCCTGAAGCGGCTGCTCGCACGGGGTGCTCGGCCCCGGGCGGCGCTGGTGGTGAAGGTGGGCAACAGCGCCGGCGCGAAGACCTACCGCGTCAAGGTCCGGCTCCGGCGTCGCTGAGCGGCCAGCGACCGGTCCCGGACGCACGACGGCCCGCCTGCAGCAGCAGGCGGGCCGTCGTGTCGTTGGCGGTGTACCGCGGTGGCTCCTCGGTCCTACTCGTGCCCTGGTCTCGACGCGCCGTCGCGGCCTCGTTCCTCAGCCGCGGGCTTGCTCGACCTTCGGGCGGTGCCGAGCGGGACCTCGTTCCTCGGTCTCGTCGGTGCCTGGTCTCGTCGCGCCGTCGCGGCCTCGTTCCTCAGCCGCGGGCTTGCTCGACCTTCGGGCGGTGTCGAGCGGGACCTCGTTCCTCGGTCCTACTCGGCGCCCTCGATGAAGGCCTCCACGCGGCGGCGACCCTCCTCGTCGGGCAGCTGCACCGGCGGGGACTTCATCAGGTACGACGACGCGGAGATGATCGGGCCTCCGATGCCACGGTCCTTGGCGATCTTCGCGGCGCGGATCGCGTCGATGATGATGCCTGCGGAGTTCGGGGAGTCCCAGACCTCGAGCTTGTACTCGAGGTTCAGCGGGGCGTCGCCGAAGGCGCGGCCCTCGAGGCGGACGTAGGCCCACTTGCGGTCGTCGAGCCACTCGACGTAGTCGGACGGGCCGATGTGCACGTTGCGGTCGTGGACCTTGCCGGCCAGCTCGCCCTGGAGGTTGGAGGTGACGGCCTGGGTCTTGGAGATCTTCTTGGACTCCAGGCGCTCGCGCTCGAGCATGTTCTTGAAGTCCATGTTGCCGCCGACGTTGAGCTGGTAGGTGCGGTCGAGCACGACGCCGCGGTCCTCGAACAGCTTCGCCATCACGCGGTGGGTGATGGTGGCGCCCACCTGCGACTTGATGTCGTCACCGACGATCGGGACGCCGGCGTCCTCGAACTTCTTGGCCCACTCGGGGTCGGACGCGATGAAGACGGGCAGCGCGTTGACGAAGCCCACGCCGGCGTCGATCGCGCACTGGGCGTAGAACTTGTCGGCCTCCTCGGAGCCCACCGGCAGGTAGGACACCATCACGTCGACCTGGCGGTCCTTGAGCGTCTGCACGACGTCGACCGGATCGGCCGCGGACTCGGAGATGGTCTGGCGGTAGTACTTGCCGAGCCCGTCGAGGGTCGGGCCGCGCTGCACCTCGACGCCCAGGGTCGGGACGTCGCAGATCTTGATGGTGTTGTTCTGCGAGGCGTTGATCGCCTCCGAGAGGTCCTTGCCGACCTTCATGTCGTCGACGTCGAACGCCGCCACGAACTCCACGTCCTTGACGTGGTAGTCGCCGAACGCGACGTGCATGAGACCCGGGACGACACCCTGCGGGTCGGCGTCCTTGTAGTACTCCAC
The DNA here is from genome assembly GCF_016924665.1 of Nocardioides sp. SYSU D00038. GTDB lineage: Bacteria > Actinomycetota > Actinomycetes > Propionibacteriales > Nocardioidaceae > Nocardioides. The sequence goes on along the minus strand of NZ_JAFFJT010000016.1, from coordinate 295,460 downwards.
GCCCTGGACGAGGGAGCTGGCGCAGTTGCCGACCCCCACGATTGCTACTCGAACCGAACCCATCGGGATTCCTTTCTGGTTTTCAACTCTGGTCAGCCGCAGGGGCCGGCGGGATGTTGTTGCGTTCAGCGTTGATCAGCTCGGAGAGCCACTTGACCTCGCGCTCGACCGACTCGACCCCGTGCCGCTGGAGCTCGGCCGCGTAGCGGTCGACCTCCTGCTCGGTCATCTGCAGCTCGCGCTGCACCCGGTCGAGCCGCTCCTGGAGCCGGATGCGCCGCCCCTCGAGCACGCGGAGCCGGATCTCCATGTCGGTGCGCCCGAAGAAGGCGAACCGGATGTCGAAGTTGTCGTCCTCCCACGCCGTGGGGCCCACCTCGGACATCAGCCGCTCGAACTCGCGGGTGCCGGCCTCGGTGACCTGGTAGACGATGCGCGGACGCCGGGTGACCGGCGTGGTCGAGGCGGTGAGCTCCTCGATCAGCTGGCCGCGCAGCATCTTCTTCAGGGTGGGGTAGAGCGAGCCGTACGACAGCACCCGACCCCACCCCAGCATCAGGTTGAGTCGCTTGCGCAGCTCGTAGCCGTGCATGGGTCCCTCGTGCAGCAGCCCGAGGACTGCCAGCTCGATGGTCTCCGCACGACGTGCCATGCGACCTATCGTAGCGATATATCCAGGTGTTGCGAATCGGTGGTACATCGCGGGCGTGGTTCGGGGGTCGGCCGGGGTGCGGAATCCCCGGTCGACCGGTGCTCCCCGCACTTGTCGGACACTGCAATGCCCGACAACATGGAGAAATCCCGATCGACCGGGGATTCCCGACCCCCCGCCGCCGACCCCCACCACGAATCGGCCCCCGTGGCCTGTTCGCCTACTCTCGGACGCGGACATCAGCACCCCGACCCAGGAGCTCCCGAGCACGTGACCGGCAAGCGCAGCAACGGCCAGGCCGCCAGCCGACCCCCGGCGCGGGGGGCCGGCAGGGGCAACGGCAAGGGCAAGGGTCGCAAGCCGCCGAAGCCCCGGCGCACCGGCTTCAAGGCCTGGTTCCTGTGGGGCATGAAGTGGGCGACCCTGGTCGGCCTGGTGCTCGTGCTGGTCGTGGCGGCCGGCCTGTTCTACCTCTACAAGGTCACCGACCTGCCCAGCGCCAACGCGGAGTTCGAGACCGAGACCACGTTCGTCTACTACGACGGCGGCAAGACCGAGCTCGGCCGGTTCGCGCAGCAGAACCGGGAGTCGATCCCGTTCGACGACATGCCCGACGAGGTCAAGGAGGCCGTCGTCGCGATCGAGAACCCGTCGTTCTGGAGCGACGAGGGCATCGACCCCAAGGGCATCCTCCGCGCGGTGTTCAACAACGCCCAGGGCGGCTCGACCCAGGGCGCGTCGACGATCACCCAGCAGTACGTGAAGATCCTCTACCTGACCCAGGAGCAGTCCTACAAGCGCAAGCTCAAGGAAGCGATCCTGGCGCTCAAGATCGACAACCAGCTGTCGAAGGAGGAGGTCCTCGCGGGCTACCTCAACAAGATCTACTTCGGCCGCGGCGCGTACGGCGTGCAGGCCGCTGCCAAGGCGTACTTCGACAAGCCGGCCAAGGACCTCAGCCTCCGCGAGTCGGCGGTGCTGGCCAGTGTGATCAACAACCCCACCATCTACGACCCCGCCAACGGCAAGGACGCCAAGCAGCGGCTGAAGGCGCGTTACACCAAGGTCCTCGACCTGATGGCCGAGCACGAGGACATCACCGCCGAGGAGGCCGAGAAGGCCGCCCGCAAGCTGCCCCGCTTCAACACCCCGGAGGCCGAGAGCGCCTACGGCGGCCAGAAGGGCCACGTGCTCACGATGGTGAAGAAGGAGCTGCTCAGCCTCCGCAAGGACGGCGAGCCGCTCTTCACCGAGGAGCAGATCGACGGCGGCGGGCTGCGGATCACGACGACGTTCACGAAGAAGGCGATGGACGCCGCCGCGGCCGGTGTCGCGGAGGCCCGGCCCGAGGGGTTCCCCGACAAGGAGCTGCACATCGGCGTGGCGTCGGTCGAGCCCGGCACCGGCGCGGTGCGCGGCATCTACGGCGGCCAGGACTACCTGCGCTCCCAGCTCAACTGGGCGGTCTCGGGCGGCCAGGCCGGCTCGATCCTCAAGCCGTTCGCGCTCGCCGAGGGCATCGAGTCGGGCTACTCCCTCAAGGACACCTTCGAGGGCGACTCCCCGATCGACATCCCCGGCAGCAGCCGCGGCGTCGAGAACCAGGGCGACCGCGACTACGGCCGGGTCAGCCTGCTGCAGGCCACCGAGGACTCCGTCAACACCGCCTTCATCGACCTCGCGATGAGCATCCCCAACGGTCCCGAGCGGATCATGGAGCGGATGATCGCGATGGGCATCCCGCCCAACAAGCCCAAGCGGCAGCCCGCGGGCATCCCGACCAGCTCGCCCGGCCTCCAGCCCACGCTGGGCATCGCGCTCGGCTCGGCCACGGTGAGCCCGATCAACATGGCCAACGGCTACGCCACCATCGCCAACGGCGGCCGCTACACCGAGCCCTACGTCGTGGAGAAGGTCGTCGACAAGGACGGCGAGACCCTCTACAACCACCGGGTCAAGGACAAGCGGGTCATCGAGGAGGACATCGCCGCCGACGTCTCCTACGCCCTGCAGACCGTGGTGCGCAGCGGCTCCGGCACCGCGGCGCTCAACCTGGGCCGCCCCGCCGCCGGCAAGACCGGCACCTCGACCAACTCGGTCGGCGACGTGGTGTCGGCCTGGTTCACCGGCTACACCCCCCAGCTCTCGACCTCGGTCGTCTACGTCCGCGGCAAGGGCGTCGGCAAGCTCGACGGCTGGCTGCCGTCGTACTTCGGCGGCGACTACCCCGCCGAGACCTGGACCGCGGTGATGCAGCGCGACATGGAGGGCCTCGAGGAGATCGACTTCCCGCCGCCGGCCAACGTCGACGGCGAGGCCCCCGAGGACGGCCACGGCCCGGCCGCGCCGCCGCCGACCCGCAAGCCCAAGCCGCCGAAGCCGCCGGAGTCGGAGACGGGCCAGCCGACCAAGGACCCGTCGAACCTGCCGACCCAGCAGCCGCCCACGAGCGCGCCCCCGACGAGCGACCCGCCCACCAGCGAGCCGTGCGGCCTCACCGGCTGCCCGACCTCGCCGGGGACGCCCACCGGCACCCCGGGCGGCACGCCGACCGGTGGCCCCGGCGGCGGCCAGGGCGGTGGCCAGGGTGGCGGCCAGGCCCCGCGGGTCGCGCCGGCGTACGCCGTGCCGCGCGCCGTGCCCCTCGCCGTGTGGCCGCTGCTCGCCCGGCCGTGGCACGTCCTCGCCCTCTGGTGACTCGGTGACCACCTCACCGACCGAGGACGACCCGGTCGTCCGGTCGGTCAGCGAGGTCGTCGGCGGCCCGGTGGGTCCGCGGGCGGGACGGCACCCGTGGTGGACGGCCACCCGGGTGCTGCTGCTGCTCACCGCCTGCACCTTCGCACTCGGCATGGTGCAGAAGAGCAGCTGCTACGACGACACCTGGGGCGACGGCACCCGGCGCTACACCCAGATGTGCTACTCCGACCTGCCGTACCTCTACACCGGTCGCGGCCTGGCCGAGCTGGCCTGGCCCTACACCGACGACGAGCAGGTGCGTGGGCGCTACGAGGTGATGGAGTACCCCGTCGGCATCTCCTACGTCGCCTGGGGCACCGCCTGGGCCACCCACTGGCTGGCCGGCTCCCCCGACATCGAGCCGCGCTACAGCCGGCCGGCCGGTGAGCTGTTCGGCGATCCGGAGGTGCAGGAGGAGATCCGGATCTTCATGGTGGTCAGCGCGTTGCTGTTCGCCGCGCTCGCGCTGCTCTCCACGTGGTTGCTGGCGGGGGTCCATCGCGGTCGGCCCTGGGACGCGGCGGCGTTCGCGCTCGCCCCGGTGCTGGCCCTGACCGGGTTGGTCAACTGGGACCTGCTCGCCGTCGTCCTCGTCGCCGGCGCGCTCTGGGCGTGGGCCCGCGACCGGCCGGTCCTGACCGGCGTGCTGATCGGGGCCGGGGCGGCGACCAAGCTGTTCCCGTTGTTCCTGCTCGGCGGGGTCGTGGTGATCTGCCTGCGTGAGCGCCGCTGGCGGGACCTGGCCGGGGCGACGCTCGCGGCCGTCGCGGCGTGGCTGGCGCTGAACCTGCCGGGCTGGGTCAGCGGCGCCGAGCAGTGGAAGGTGTTCTGGACCTTCAACTCCGACCGCGGCCCCGACCTCGGCTCGGTCTGGCTGCTGCTCGCCCAGGCCACCGACACCTGGTTCACCCCCCACACCGTCAACCTCTGGTCGTGGGCGCTCTTCGGGCTGTGGTGCCTGGGCGTGCTGGCCCTGGGCCTGCGCGCCCCGGTGACCCCGCGCTTCGCGCAGCTCGGCTTCCTCGTCGTCGCGGGGTTCCTGCTGGTCAACAAGGTCTACTCGCCGCAGTACGTCCTGTGGCTGCTGCCGCTCGCGGTGCTGGCCCGGCCGCGCTGGCGCGACCAGCTGGTCTGGCAGGGTTGCGAGGTCGTCTACTTCGCCGCGGTCTGGTGGTACCTCGGCGGCTTCCTCAGCCCCAGCGCCGGCGACGACGCCGGCTTCTACTGGCTGGCCATCGCGATCCGCGTCGCCGGCGAGCTCTACCTCGTGGCCCTGGTGGTGCGCGACGTCCTGCGCCCCCAGCACGACCCGGTCCGACCGCCGCCGCTGGTCGAGCAGCGAGCGCCGGTGAGCGTCGTCGAGATTCCGTACGACGACCGCAAGGTGTGAGTGGCGACTCCGCGGACCGGGCCCGGGCGGGTGCTGACTGCGGCTGGTGTGATCCGCGGCGCGGGTGACTGTGGTTGGTGGGTGCGGGTGCCGCGCGTGGTGGGGCACTGCGGCTGCTGCGCGCCGGACGTCGTTCGGCACTCGTTGCCGTGTCGCCGGACGCTGCCCTGCCGTTCCCTGCGCGGTCTGCGGCGCCACATCGGGCGTCGACGTGCCGAACGCCGCCCGTCGCTCCGCCGCCTCCGTGCCGGCGGCGCGGCACGCCGGCTGGCGGCGGTCGAGGTGCGAAGGCCGCTAGGCCTGAGCCTCGAGACCCGGTGAGCCGACCGCCCTCCCGTTCCCACTGGAGGGCATTCGGCCGGCGGGGGTTTCGAGGCTCGCTTCGCTCGCACCTCAACCAGCGCCGGTGGTCGAGCAGCGAGCGCCAGCGAGCGTCGTCGAGACCCCGTGAGCCGGAAACCCTCCGGTGGGGACGGGCGGGCGTTCGGCCGGCGGGCGTTTCGAGACAGTCGCTAGCGCGACTTCCTCAACCACCGGTGGGTGGCGCTGGTCGAGGTGCGAAGGCCGCTAGGCCTGAGCCTCGAGACCCGGTGAGCCGACCGCCCTCCCGTTCCCACTGGAGGGCGTTCGGCTGCGGGGGTTTCGAGGCTCGCTCCGCTCGCACCTCAACCACCGGGAGGGGGAGGGCGTCAGGTGATCTCGACCCGGTCGACGTCGGTGGCGGTGAAGCGGACCCGGACGGGCACCCGGTCGCCGACGGCCGGCACCCGGGCCCCGGCGGGGAGGAAGAGCATCGAGGCCTGCATGTGCGGGGGCTCGGCGAACAGGCGCGCCTCGCCGTCGATGGTGAACGGCGAGCGCACCCGGCCCAGGGCGTCGAGGCTGCCGCGGGCGACCGTGGCGGCGCGGGCGCGCACCGAGCCCTGGCCGGTGGGGGCCTCGAGGCCGATGCCGTGGGCGGTGCCGCCGCTGACGACGACGAGGTGACCGGCGCGGGGGGCGCGGCGGCCGCGGTAGCCGTACGCCTCGCCCCTGGCGACCGGGTGGACGTCGAGGACGGTCGCGGTCACCTGCAGCGCGTCGCGGTCGCCGAGCCACAGCGCCGTGCCGACCCGGGGCCGGACGACGAGCGAGGGGTACGCCGACCGCAGCCGCCCCAGCTCGTCGGCGGTCAGGTGGCTGACCCACAGCGCGCCGATCGTGTTCCCGGCCTCGCCGAGCAGCCGCTCCACCTCGGGCAGGTGGGCGCCGGCCGCGAGCGGGAGGTGCACGGCGACGCCCTCGTGGCGGCCGGAGGCGAGCGCGGTGCGCAGGTCGTCGCCCGAGAAGCCGTGGCGCTTCATGCTGGTGAGCCGCTCGAGCACCACCCGGGCGGCGGGGTCGCGCTCGCGGAGCGCGGCGAGGTCGTCGAGCCGGCCGACGGTGTGGACCACCCGCCGGGCGAGACCGGGGTCGAGGTCCGCCACCCAGGGTCGCCACGGGGTCAGCACCAGCAGCGACCCGGCGAACCGCGACGCCACCTCCGGCAGCTCCTCGTAGGTGCCGACCGCCAGGGTGTCGACCCCGAGGCCCTGGTCGGCGAGCCACTGCGCCTTGCGGGCCAGCCGGCCCCGGCCGAACCCGTAGCCGTTGCCCTTGGCGACCGGCACCAGCCCGGGGGTGGTCGCGGCGACCGAGCGCAGGTGGCCGCGCCAGCGTTCCCCGTCGACGGCGAGGGTGAGGCTCATCGGGTCACCGCCTGCTCATGTAGAGGTCGAAGGCCCGGTACAGCAGCCGGTTGACCGGCAGGTCCCACTCCCCGGCGTACTCGACGGCCTCGCCACCGGTGCCGACCTTGAACTGGATCAGGCCGACGTGGCTGTCGTCGGCGTCGAGGGTGTCGGTGATGCCGCGCAGGTCGTAGACGTCGGCGCCGGCGGCCAGCGCGTCGGTGAGCATCGCCCACTGCACGGCGTTGGAGCCGCGCACCTCGCGCTTGTGGGTGGAGGAGGCGCCGTAGGAGTACCAGGCGTGGGCGCCGACCCGGATCGCGATCGTCGCCGCGACCAGGTCGCCCTCGTGGCGGGCCGACCAGAGGGTGATCCGGTCGGGCTCCTCGCTGCCGAGCGCCTCGACCATGGTGCGGAAGTACGACAGCGGGCGCGGGGTGAAGTGGTCGCGCTCGGCGGTGTGGACGTAGAGGTCGTGGAACGCCGCGAGCTCCGCCTCGAGCTCGTCGGGGGCGGCCCGGCGGACCTCGACGCCCTCCTTGACCGACTTCTTGATGTTGCGCCGCCACAGCTGGTTCATGCCGGCGAGCACCTCGGGCTCGGTCTTGGCGGTGCCGTCGGGATGGCGCAGCGGGACCTGGAAGACGTACTGCGGCTGGCCGGCCGAGAAGCCGCCCTCGGCGGCCTGGTGCCGCCAGCCGAGCCGGGCCAGCTCGGCCACGACCCGGTGGCCGGTCTCGTCGGTCTCCTGCGGCGGCACGTCGCCGAGCCGGCGCACGGCCGGGTCGGCGATGCCCTGCTTGACCTGCGCCGCGCTCCACCGGCGGGTCACGACGGGTGGGCCCATCCGGACGCCGAAGGCGCCCTGCCCGCGCAGGTGGCGCACCATCGGGTCGAGCACGTCGGCCAGCGGCCGGTCCCAGTCGAGCACCGGTCCCTCGGGCAGGTAGGCGAGGTAGCGGCGCAGCCGTGGCAGCTGGCGGTAGAGCACCAGCGCCGCCCCCACGAGGGCGCCGTCGTCGTACCAGCCGAGCGACTCGCGGCGCCACTCCGACTTCACCCGGCCCCAGGCCGGGGTCTGCAGGAAGCTGGCCGAGCGCTGCTGCCGGAGGAAGTCGAGGTGCTCCTGCTCGGTGATGGTCCGGACGGTGGTCCGCGGCGTGGGTCGGGGCACCCGGCCACGCTACTGCGCCCCCCTCCGCCGCCGGGGCCCGCGTCGCGGGTCGGGGCCGGGGGTTCGGTGGGGGTCCGGTCGGGGAGACCCCGGACGTGCGGGGCACCGCCGCTGTGCAAGGCTCAGCGGGTGCCCTATCGGAGGTCCGGACGGCGTCGGCGCCGCCCCCGCACCGTCGTCGCCTGGGTGGCCGGCGCGCTGGTGCTGGTCGTGCTGCTCGGCATCGGTGCCTGGCAGGTCGTCCGGATGGTCGAGGAGTCCCGCGAGCCGGAGCCGATCGACGTCACCGGCGGCACCGGCCCGGGCTCGGTGATCCGCGCCGAGACCCTCCCCACGCTGCCGCGCACGCTGTCGAGCGAGGGCGTCGAGGCCGCCAAGGTCGTCTACCGCTCCGCCGGCGCGGAGGCGGGCCTGGTCCCGGTGACCGGCGTCGTGGTCAAGCCCGGCGGCGCGCCGCCCGACGGCGGCTGGCCGGTGGTCTCGGTGGCCCACGGCTCGCTGGGCATCCAGCCCGAGTGCGCGCCGTCGTCGGACCCCGCGACCCTGGGCAAGCAGTGGCAGCTCGTCGAGATCCTCGTCGACCGGGGGTACGCCGTCACGCTCACCGACTACGCCGGGCTCGGGGTCAAGGGCGAGCCGCACCCCTACCTCGACAACGCCGTCGCCGGGCGCAACGTCATCGACGCGGTGCGTGCCGCGCGTCGGGTCTACCCCGACCTCGGGAAGCGCTGGGCGGCGGTCGGCGGCTCGCAGGGCGGCGGCGCCGCGTGGGGCGCCAACGAGCAGGCGCCGTCGTACGCCCCCGAGCTTCCGCCGGTGGGCGTGGTGGCGATGGTGCCGGCAGCAGACATGCGGGGGCTGGTGGCCGCCGCGGCCGACGGGACGATGACCCGCGACCAGCTGCCGCTCCTGCAGTGGCTGCTGGCCTCGCTGGGCCGCACCCACCCCGACCTCGACCTCGACGACTACCGGCGCGGCGCGACCAAGGCCGACTGGGACCTGCTGGCGGAGTGCTCGGAGGAGTCGCGGCGCGACCGCCTGGCCGCGATGGGCAGGATGGGCGACCGCGAGATGGCACCGGAGTCACCCCGGGCGCGGCAGCGGCTCGAGGAGCTGGTCGGCGGCCTGGCCGTGCGGGGTGGGCCCACGGCCGCACCGATGCTGGTGGTGCTCGGCGACGCCGACTCGATCATCCCGATGGCGTGGACCCAGCCGGTGGTCGCCGCGGCCCGTGCGCGCGGCGCCGACATCGAGGTCGACCTCCAGGAGGGCGCCGGTCACGCGACCGTCGACCCCGCCAGCGCGCTGTCCTGGCTCTACGAGCACCTGCCGGCGCGCTGACGCCGGGCCGGCCGACCCCCATCCCGCCGACTCGTCGTCACTCGTCACGAGTGACGACGACTCGGCGCGCGCCGGCAGCCGGTGCCGGAGCGCGGTCTCAGAGGCGCTCGCGCAGCCAGGCGAAGTCGGCGGCGTGCTCGGCCGCCCCGCCCGGGGTCTCGCAGACGACCGGCGAGCCGGCGTCGCGGACCACGCCGGCGAGCAGGTCGGCGTCGATCCGCCCCGCCCCGAAGCTGGCGTGCCGGTCGGCGCCGGAGTCGAACTCGTCGCGGCTGTCGTTGCAGTGCACCAGGTCGATCCGGCCGGTGATCGCGCGGACGTCGTCGACCACGGTCTCGAGCGGGTTGCCGCCGGCGTGGGCGTGGCAGGTGTCGAGGCAGAAGCCGACCATGTCGAAGCCCTCGGCCGCGGAGATCGCGTCCCACACCCGCCCGATCCGGTCGAGGTAGCGGGTCATCGCGTTGTCGCCGCCCGCGGTGTTCTCGATGAGCAGCGGCAGCGTGAGGTCGGTGGCCTCGACGGCCTTGCGCCAGTTGTCGAAGCCCTTCTCGGGGTCGTCGTCCTTGCCGACGTGGCCGCCGTGGACGATCAGCCCCTTGGCGCCGATCGCGGTCGCGGCGTCGACGTGCTGCTGGAGGAGCTTGCGGCTGGGGATCCGCACCCGGTTGTTGGTGGTGGCGACGTTGACGATGTAGGGGGCGTGGACGTAGAGGTCGATGCCGGCGGCCTCGGCGTCGGCCCGGAGCCCCTCCGCGCCGCCGGCGTAGCGGATCTCGGGGCCCCGGTAGCCCTGGGGGTCGCCGAGGAAGAACTGCACCAGCGGGGCGTTGCGCGCCTTCGCCTCCGCGATCGGGTCGGTCTGGTCGACGTGGGCGCCGATGGCGAGGGCGGTGCTCATGGCGCCATCGTAGGGACCGGTGCCGACGGGCCGACCGGCCCGGCACCGGCACCGGGCGTCGTCGGACCGGGTGTCGTCGGACCAGCCAGGGTCAGGGCAGCAGCACGGCGGTCAGCAGCTCGGCGGCGATCGCGACGCCGGTGGTCGGCTCGGCCTCGGTGGCGACGTCGAGCAGCACGCTGGCGTCGTCGGCGAACACGTAGCCCTGCGGCCCGACGAAGGTGAGGCACGCGAAGGCGATCTCGCCGGCCTCGACCTCGGTGGCCGGGCTCTCGCACAGCTCGCGGGTGCCCTGGGCGTAGTCGTCCTGGTCGACCGAGAGCTGCGTGACGTGGAGGGTCAGCGACGTCGCCATCGGCTCGGCCGCCGACTGGAACAGGCAGGTGGCCGGAGCGGCGGTGACCAGCTCCATCTCCTCGCCGAACGCCGCGGTCACGGCCGCCACGGGGAGGTGCTCGCAGCCCCCGTCGGAGGTGGTGGCCGCCGCCGGCGACGCGCTCGGGCTGCCGGTCGGCGTCGCACCGACGGGAGAGGCGGCGGGCGTGCGGAGCGGTCCCGCGGCGAGGTCGTCGTCGCAGCCGCCGAGGAGCAGCACCGCCGCGGCCAGGGCCGCGACGACGCCGCCCCGGCGACGGCGCTCCCCAGATGGCTGCCCAGGGTGCTGCCCAGGGTGCTGCCCGGGGTGCTGCCGGCGGTGCATGGGCTCACGGTAGGCAGGCCGCGGCGGCGGGTCACCCCCTCGGAGCGCCGGACCAGACCGGTCAGGCCGCCTCGGCGACGTACCCCGGCACGTCCTCGACCCGCTCGAAGACCGGCAGGCCGCGCTCGCGCGCGATCCGGACGTCCTGGTCGGCACCGGTGCTGGCGCCGGGGAGCCGGAGCACGGCGTCGCAGTGCTGGAGCAGCCGCTCGGCGGTGGGGTAGAGCACCCGCTCCGAGGCCGCGTCGCCGACCCGGGTCGAGCCGGCGCCGCGGGCGACCGGCAGCGCCACCCACTCGCCGATCATCGGCACGTGGCCGGCGCGGAAGATCGGCCAGGCCGCGGCCTCGAGGGCGCGCAGGTTGGCAGCGAGCAGGTCGGGGTCGTCGCCGGTGCCCGAGCGGTAGGGGCCGGCGATGAGGATGAGCAGGGGGCGGTTCGTCGAGTTCGTCATGCCCCGACAATAGCGTGCAGAAACGTGCAGAAGCAAGGAGAAGCGTGCATGGCTAGAGTGGCGGGCGTGCTCGCCGCCCAGCGCAAGGACCTGATCCTCGACCTGCTCCGCGCCGACGGGCGGGTGGTCGCCAAGGAGCTGGCCGCCCGGCTCGACCTCTCCGAGGACACCATCCGGCGCGACCTGCGCGAGCTCGCCGCGGAGGGCCGGGTGCAGCGGGTGCACGGCGGCGCGCTGCCCGCCTCGCCCGCGGTGGCCGACTTCGTCGCGCGCACCGCGATCGGGCGGGGCGCGAAGGCCGACGTCGCACGGCTGGCGGCGTCGCTGGTCCGCCCCGGCCAGACGGTCGCGCTCGACGGCGGCACGACGGCGCGCGAGCTGGCCCGGCAGCTGCCACCCGACCTGGTCGCGACCGTGGTCACCCACAGCCCCACGGTCGCGGTGGAGCTCGCCACCCACCCGAGCGTGGAGGTGATCGTCGTGGGCGGGCGGCTGTTCAAGCACTCCGTGGTCGCCGCGGGTGCCGCCGCCCACGAGGCGATCGGCCGGATCACCGCCGACGTGTTCTTCCTCGGCGTCACCGGGGTGCACCCCACGGCCGGGCTGACCACCGGCGACGCCGACGAGGCGGCGGTCAAGCGGGCCTGGGTGCAGCGCTCGGCCGAGACCTTCGTGCTCGGCAGCGGCGAGAAGATCGGCGCCGCGTCGGCCTTCGAGGTGGTGCCGCTGGCCGAGGTGACCGCGGTGCTCACCGACGCCGAGGCGCCGCCGCGGGCGGTCGCGGAGCTGAGGGCCGCCGGGGTCGACGTGCGCGGGGTCGACTGAGGGGTGGGCTGAGGGGCCAGCTGAGGGGCCAGCTGAGCGGGGTCGGTTGAGCGGGGGTCGACCGAGCGTCACGCCCAGCGGCGCGGCACCACCGGCCAGCGGCCACCTCGCGGCAGCGGCAGCTCACGCAGCCGGGCGGCGGCCTCGACGGCGCTCGGCCTCCGCTCGGGCGGCTCGCGCCGCATCGAGTCGAGCAGCGTCGTGAGGGCCCCGGCGTCGTCGAGCAGCACCCGCGCGGTCACCGCAGCGGCGTGCACGTCGGAGGCGGGGTCGGCCGGGCCGGCGACCCGGCACTCCGGGGCGGCGTAGCCGAGGGTGCCGACGGGCCCGGCGCGCCGGTGGCCGACCGGCGCGGCGACCCCGAAGTCGGAGAGCCGCAGGTGCGGCCGCCCGGTGCCGGTGGGCTCGAGCAGCAGGTTGGCGGGCTTGACGTCGCCGTGCACCAGGCCGGCGGCGTGGACGGCGGCGAGCGCGTCGAGCAGCTGGGCCAGCACCGCGGCGACCCAGCCGGGGGCGAGCGCGCCGTGCTCGCGGGCGAGGGCGGCCAGGCTGCCGCCGCGCACCAGGTCGGAGGCGAGCACCACCACGCCGACGCCGACGACCCGGTCGTGCGGGACCAGCACGTGGGGGTGGTCGAGGGTCAGCGCGGGTTCGGGCCGCGCACCCGGGCCCAGCACCTTGGCGGCGACGACCCGGCGGGTGCGCAGGTCGCGGGCGCGGTGGACCACGCCGGCGGCTCCCCGCCCGATCTCCTCGAGGAGCAGGTAGCGACCGGCGACCGGCGGGGCCCGTCTGCGACGCACGCCCGGGACGCTAGGCGGGTCGGGCGCCCGGCGGCGTCGTTCGTCCACAGGCACGATTGGGAGCGGGTCGGCGCCCGCTGTTAACCTGTCCTGTCCGTCAGGACCGGCCCACCGAGCGGCCGGGCCGGGCGGCACCCCGCGGGCGTCGTACCCACGACGCGGGCGGGACGCACAAGCCCTCCTGCCACGGAGAGACCGTGGCCGCCGAGTCCAGAGGAGGTGGAGACCGCTTTGCGTGCATACGAAGTCATGGTCATCCTCGACCCGAGCCTCGAGGAGCGCACGATCGCTCCCCAGCTCGAGAAGTACCTGAACGTCGTGACGAAGGACGGCGGGACCGTCGAGTCCGTCGACGTCTGGGGTCGCCGTCGGCTGGCCTACGAGGTCAAGAAGAACGCCGAGGGCATCTACGCCGTCATCAACCTGAACGCCGAGCCGGCCACCGTCAAGGAGCTCGACCGCCAGCTGACGCTCAACGAGCAGATCCTCCGCACGAAGGTGATCCGCCCGGACGGTCGCTGAGCCCCGGCCCAGCAGTCCGGGCCTCGTCCCCTGTGGACGAGCCCTTCCCCCTGTCGGTGCCACCGGCGACGATGGGGGAGCACCCCAGATCCACAGACCTCCAGGAGATCCGCATGGCAGGCGAGACCGTCATCACCGTCGTCGGCAACCTCGTCGACGACCCGGAGCTGCGCTTCACCCCTTCGGGGGCGGCCGTGGCGAACTTCCGGATCGCGTCGACGCCGCGCACCTTCGACCGCCAGACCAACGAGTGGAAGGACGGCGACGCGCTGTTCCTGTCCTGCTCGGTGTGGCGCCAGGCGGCCGAGAACGTCGCGGAGTCGCTCCAGCGCGGCATGCGGGTCGTCGTCCAGGGCCGCCTCAAGCAGCGGCAGTACGAGACCCGGGAGGGCGAGAAGCGCACCGTCATCGAGCTCGAGGTCGAGGAGGTGGGCCCGTCGCTGAAGTACGCCACGGCGAAGGTCACCCGCGCCTCGCGCTCGGGTGGTGGCGGCGGCTACTCCGGCGGTGGTGGCGGCGGCCAGTCCGCCGCGCCGGCCGACGACCCGTGGGCCACCCCGGCACCCCAGCAGGGTGGCCAGGGCGCTCCGGCGGGCGGCGGCTCCCAGGGTGGTGGCGCTCCGGCGTCCGACCCGTGGGGCGCGCCCGGCGTGGGCTCCGACGAGCCGCCGTTCTGACCGGATCTGGGCCCCGCCCAGTCAACAACCTCAACCATTCCGACTCACGTCGGGCTCTTGGAAGGAGAGCACCACAATGGCCAAGGCAGTGATCCGCAAGCCGAAGAAGAAGGTTTGCCAGTTCTGCAAGGAGAAGGCGTCCGGTGTCGACTACAAGGACACCACGCTGCTCCGCAAGTTCATCTCCGACCGCGGCAAGATCCGTGCGCGTCGCGTGACCGGCAACTGCGTCCAGCACCAGCGCGACGTGGCCATCGCGGTCAAGAACGCCCGCGAGGTCGCCCTGCTGCCCTACACGTCCACCGGTCGCTGAGAGGAGCCGACGACATGAAGCTCATCCTCACCCAGGAAGTGACCGGTCTCGGCGCCCCCGGCGACGTCGTGGAGGTCAAGGACGGCTACGGCCGCAACTACCTCGTCCCGCGGGGCCTCGGCATCCGCTGGACCCGGGGCGGCGAGAAGACCGTCGAGTCGATCAAGTCCGCCCGCGCCAGCCGCGCGGTCCGCGACCTCGACCACGCCGGCGAGATCAAGACCAAGCTCGAGGCCCAGCCGGTCAGCGTGAAGGTCCGTGCCGGGGAGGGCGGTCGCCTGTTCGGCGCCGTCACCACCGCCGAGATCGCCTCGGCCCTGGCCGAGGTCTCCGGCGAGCAGGTCGACAAGCGCACGATCGTGGTCGACAACCCGATCAAGGCGCTCGGCTCGCACTCGGTCGCCGTCAAGCTGCACGAGGACGTCTCGGCCACCGTGGCCCTGAACGTCATCCCCGCCTGACGCAGCCACCCAGCAGCACCCCCGCAGGGGCCGTCCTCCTCCCGAGGGCGGCCCCTGCTGGCGTGTGAGGGGACTCCGCATCGACCGGAACTCCTCGATCGAGCTGTTCCGGTCGTTGGGGGGTGGGTGATTCGACCGGAACTCCTCGATCGAGCTGTTCCGGTCGTTGGGGGGTGGGCGATTCGACCGGAACTCCTCGATCGAGCTGTTCCGGTCGTTGGGGGGTCCAGGCCGAGCGCACGAACCGCGCCTGTGCGCCGTTCCGGCGCCAGCCAGCTACTTCCGCAGCACGACCGCGTCGAGCCGTACCGAGCCGCCGCGGGGCACGCCGACCACCCGGATCCGCACCAGCCCGCCGCGCAGCGGCGAGTACTGGTCGCGAACGACGTAGGTGCGGGCCTTGGCGGCGGGGCCGCGCAGGTCGACGGTGTACCACCGGCTGTCGGCGATCTTCACCTGGATGCGTCCCAGCCGGGGTCCGCTGGGGCCGACCAGCCGGACCTCGCGCACCGGCGCGGTGCGCAGCCGCAGCTCCGCGCCGGTCCGGCGGGCCTGGAGGTAGCCGGCCCCGAAGTGCCCCGCCCGGCGGACGGCCCGAAAGCCCGACAGGCGGGCCGCCCGGTCCAGGGTGAGGTCGCGGGGGACGAAGAACCGCACCGACTCCGGGCTCGGGTCGGCGTTGCCGGCCGGGTCGACGGCCACGACGGTGAGCCGCTGGTCGCCGGCCCGCAGGCGGGCGAGCGTGAGCGCGCCGCGCCCGCAGGGCCGGGGAGCGCCGTTGAGCGTGCACCGGAAGCCGGCGGCGGCGTCGTTGGTGTCGAGCACGAGTCGCGGCCTGTCGGTGAGCGCGACCGGCCAGTCCGGGCGCAGCTCCTCGAACGGCACGCCGCCGACGAACGTGTTGGGTGCCTCGGTGTCGACCTTGAGGTCGGTGCGGGCCGGCGAGCCGTCCCAGTCGGGAGCGTCGGGCTTGCTACCGCAGGCCAGCGCCGGCGTGGCATCGCACGCCTGGATCGCGGCGTCGGCGGTGTCGACCGCGCGCACCTCGAAGAAGAACGGCGTGCCGCCGGTGTGCTCCGGGATCGCCTCGACCACCACCGGGCTGGCGCAGTCCTGGTACGTCGCCTGCCGGGTCGAGCGGCACTGGAAGCCGATCGCGCCCGCGTCGCCGGTGTTGCCCAGGTCGGCGGCGAACCCGATCGTCACCGTCGAGGCCCCGACCCAGCCGGCGGCGTTGCGGGTCGGGGTGATCGAGGTGATCCGGGTGTCGGGCGGGGTGGTGTCGTCGCAGCCGGTGCGGCTGAGCAGCACGACCGTGTGGGTCTCGTCCTGGCAGCCCACCGGCGCGGCCGCCGCCGGCGGCGCGAGGCCCACCGCCGGGGCCAGCGTCGCGGTGAGAGCGAAGGTGAGCAGGGCCGCGCGCGAGCGCAGGGTGGTGGTCACGGGAGGTCCTTCGGGGGCGGCGGCGGGCAGGGTCAGGCTACGGAGCCGCGGGCGGCCGCGTGAGCCGTTCGGGCAAAGGCACGACGGCCCACGGCCGACCGGCGCGGGAGAGCAGCAGCACCACCAGCAGCAGCGGGGCGAGCCGGGCGACCAGCGCGGCCACGTCGGCCAGCGAGGTCACGCCGCCGCCGAGCACCACCACCGGCAGCACGCCGGCGACCACGGCGAGCACCCCCGCGGTGCGCAGCCAGCCGGCCGACCGGGTGTCGCCGGCACCGGCCGCCAGGTCGGCGAGCGCCCGGCACAGCAGCGCCGCGAAGGCGACCTGCGGCAGCTCCGCCGCCCAGGCCAGCGAGTCGTCGGTGTCGGTGAGGGCGTCGGCGACGGCGGGGAACCACACGACAGCCGACGAGACCAGGGCCAGGCCGCCCACCCAGCGCAGCGGCCCGCGGTGGTGGTCGGCGAGCGGGGCGTGGGAGGTGCCGAGCAGCACCAGCACCCAGCCGACCGGGTTGGCCAGCAGGTCGTAGCCCCCGGCCGGGGCGACCAGCACGATGACCACCAGCCCCATCGCGATCCAGGCCAGGGGCTTCACGCGCTCAGGATAGGCGTCCGGTGCGGGCCCCGGTGACCAGCCAGGCGCGGCCCCGGGCCCGGTGGCCCAGCACCACCCCGCGCAGCCCCATGAACACCAGCGCCAGGCTCACCCACACCGCCACCAGCCCCGCGTCGGCCACCAGCAGCACCACCGGCGCGTACGCCGCCAGCGTCAGGCTGCTGCCCCAGGCCAGGTAGCGACCGTCCCCGGCCCCGATCAGCACCCCGTCGAGCACGAAGACCACGCCCGCCAGGGGCTGCCCCAGGGCGGCGACGAGCAGCACCGGCACCAGCGCGGCGTGCACCGCGGGGTCGTCGACGAACAGCCCGCCCAGCACCGGGCTGAGCGCCGCGAGCCCGACGCCGGTCACCACGCCCGACCCCAGCCCCCAGCGCACCATCCGGGCCGTCGACGCCCGCGCCTCCTCGACCAGGCCGGCCCCGAGCTGGCGGCCGGTGATCGCCTGCGCGGCGATCGCCAGCGCGTCGAGCGCGAACGCCAGGAAGCCCCACAGGGTGATCGCCAGCTGGTGCGCGGCGAGGCCGACGGCGTCGTCGCCCGGGGCGGCGCCCAGCACCACGGCGTACGTCGTGACCAGGAACGCCGCCCGCAGCGTCAGCGTCCGCACCAGCAGCGGCACGGCGGCGCGGGCCGCCCCGCGGATGCCGGGCAGGTCGGGTCGCAGCGACGCGCCCTCGCGGCGGGCCCCGCGCACCACCACCCAGACCAGTGCGGCCGCGCTCGCGACCTGGGCGAGCACCGACCCGATCGCCGAACCGGCGATGCCTAGCCCCGACCAACCCGCGACACCGTGGACGAGCACGACGTTGAGCACGACGTTGACCGCGTTGCCGGCGACCGCCACCACGAGCGGGGTGCGGGTGTCCTGGAGGCCGCGCAGCACGCCGGTCGCGGCCAGCATCAGCAGCAGCGGGACGGTGCCGAGGAAGGCCAGCCGCAGGTAGGTCTCGGCCGGCGCCGCCACCTCGGCCGAGGCCCCAAACAGGCCGACCAGCGGGCCGGTGGCCGCCACCCCGACGACGGTCGCGACCGCGCCGATCAGCACCGCCAGCCAGAGCCCGTCGGCGCCCTGCGCCAGCGCGGCCCGTCGGTCGCCCGCGCCGAGCGCCCGGGCCACGCCGACCGTGGTGCCGTAGGCCAGGAAGACGCAGAGCCCAATCGCGGTCTGCAGCACCACGGCGGCGATGCCGAGGCCGGCCAGCGGGGTGGTGCCGAGGCGACCGACGACGGCGGCGTCGGCGAGCAGGAACAGCGGCTCCGCGACCAGGGCCAGGAACGCCGGAACCGCCAGCCGGAGGATCTCGCGGTCGCCCTCCCGCAGCCGTCGCGTCGTGGTCACGGTAAGACCCTGCCACGGCCCGTGCGCCGTACACGACTAGTCCCACGGGGCGGTGGAAAACCCGTGGAGAACCGGATGCGTGGGGGCCGGCGACGGCTTTGTCGACAAAGCCCCCGGGCCCGGCCGGGCGGGTCGCAGAAAGTCGCCGAGAAGTTTGTGTCCACACTCATTGAGGGGTATCTGCGCAGGTCAGCCGGGGTGCAGCAGCGAATGGGCCGGGCCCCTCCACAGGCTGCTCCCCATCCTGTGCACAGCGGCTCGCGTGTCGTCCACGGGCTGTCCGGAGTTATCCCCAGCCCCTGTGGACAACGTGCTTCCACCGAGCCCTCCGACTCCCGTACGGTCGCGGAACTGTCGGCGCCCTCCCCTAGCGTCGGCGACGCGGACCCGGCTCCCGGTGCCGCACCGCCCGACCGCCCCGACCATCCACGCCACCCCTCGGAGGTCCCCCGTGAGCGTCACCGAGTCCGACGCGCCCGGGCTGCCCGAGCCGCCGTTCGACGACGCCGGGGCCTGGGGCGACGGGCCCGCGCCCTACGCCCCCGGGGAGCGGCCGTCGCGGCCCGGGGACCGCACCCCGCCGCAGGACATGGCGGCCGAGCAGAGCGTGCTCGGCGCGATGCTGATCTCCAAGGACGCGATCGCCGACGTAGCCGAGTCGCTGCGCGGCGTCGACTTCTACCGGCCGGCCCACGAGACCATCCACGACGCCATCATCGACCTCTACGGCCGCGGCGAGCCGGTCGACATGGTGACGGTCGCGGCCGAGCTCCAGCGGCGCGGCGAGCTGGCCCGGATCGGCGGCGCGCCGTACCTCCACACCCTGTCGGCCAACGTCCCGATCGCCGCCAACGCCGGCTACTACGCCGAGATCGTGCGCGAGAAGTCGATCCTGCGACGCCTGGTCGACGCCGGCACCAAGATCGTCCAGATCGGCTACGCCGGCGAGGGGCAGGTCGACGACATCGTCGACACCGCCCAGGCCGAGGTCTACAAGATCACCGACCGCCGCAGCTCCGAGGACTACGCGCCGCTGAGCGACATCATGGTCGGCGTCCTCGACGAGATCGAGGCGATCGGCAACCGCGAGGCGGGCCTCTACGGCGTGCCCACCGGCTTCGCCGACCTCGACGAGCTCACCAACGGCCTGCACGCCGGGCAGATGATCATCGTCGCGGCGCGTCCGGCCATGGGCAAGTCCACCCTGGCCCTCGACTTCTGCCGCGCCGCCTCGATCCACAACAACCTCACCAGCGCCTTCTTCAGCCTCGAGATGACGCGCTCCGAGATCACCATGCGGCTGCTCTCGGCCGAGGCCAAGGTGCCGCTCAACCACATCCGCAACGGCAACATGAGCGACGACGACTGGAACCGGCTGGCCCGCAAGATGGGCGAGGTCTCCAGCGCCCCGATGTTCATCGACGACAGCCCCAACATGACGATGATGGAGATCCGGGCCAAGGCGCGGCGGCTCAAGCAGCGCCACGACCTGCGGATCATGATCATCGACTACCTCCAGCTGATGACCTCGGGCAAGAAGGTCGAGAGCCGCCAGCTCGAGGTCTCGGAGTTCTCCCGCCAGATCAAGCTGCTGGCCAAGGAGCTCGAGATCCCGATCATCGCGCTCTCCCAGCTCAACCGTGGCCCCGAGCAGCGCGGCGACAAACGCCCGATGATGGCCGACCTCCGCGAGTCCGGCTCGATCGAGCAGGACGCCGACATGGTGGTGCTGCTCCACCGCGAGGACGTCTACGAGAAGGAGTCGACCCGCCCTGGCGAGGCCGACCTGATCGTCGCCAAGCACCGCAACGGCCCCACCCGCGACATCACCGTGGCCTTCCAGGGCCACTACTCCCGCTTCGTCGACATGGCGCACTGACCGACAGCTGCGTTGTCGAGATGCAGCGAATCTTGGCAACTCAGAGTCACGGTCAGGATCTAACGATCTGATCGGCGTTCACGGTCGGTCGGGTCGGCGCAAGAGCAGGCGGTTTACCGTGGTGTCGCGACCGGCTGACGCGGTCCGTTCCTACCTGCGCAGCCTCAGCAACAAACGGCGCGCGCTACCTTGTCGAAGTGCTGCCCACCGATACACCCAGGCTCAGGTTCCGTGAAATGACGGAGGCCGATCTGGCGAGCATCGCCACGCTCGAGGTCGGCGGCTCCCGGGGCCCGGCAGGATGGATCGAGTGGAACCGGCGCAACTACACGGAGCACGGGTTCGGCCTCTGGTTGATCGAGAAGCACTCCGGCGACTTTGTTGGTGACTGCGGACTGACCCTGCAGGAAGTCGGAGGCGAGTGGTTCGTCGAGGTCGGATGGCACGTGCGATCCGATGCTCAGCGTCAGGGGTACGCCACGGAAGCGGCCACTGCCGTTCGCGACGCTGCCCGTGAAGCCGGCATCGAGCACCTGATCGCGATCATCCGACCGCACAACGTCGCCTCCCGGGGCGTGGCGAGGAAGATCGGCCTGGAGTTCGAACGCGAGGTCCACAAGAACGGCGGCTTGGCGCTTGTCTTCGGCGCCGATCTGCGGAATGACGCGTCGACCTGCCGGAGCGGATTCATGCATGACGGCTGGCAGGGTGCTGTCCCATGAACCAGGACGCCGCGAAGGCCGACCTGTACGACCTTTCGGCAACTTTGACCGATCCGGCTGATCAACTGCGGCTCGGCAAGGTTTCCCGCATGGAGCCCGTCAGTCTTCGCTGCATCTCGACAGATGGCTACGCACAGGAAGGGCGATTGCAGCCGGTCGTTCGGTAGGCGCGTCGCCGGCCGCGTGCGCGCCGGTGGTCGATGGTCCGCGGTGCCCGCTCAGCCCTCGTGCGAGAAGCGCGTTGACGCCGCCCTAGCTCGGACGCGCGAGCCGAGCGCCGGTCCAGTCTTCGTCGTGGCTCACGTCGCGCAGGACATCGAGCCACTCAGGCACAGGGGCTGATGATGAGTCACGGTCATCGATCTCGGCGACAAGTGTCCCGTCCTCGTGCTCGTCGATCGCTACGAGCAATCCATCCCGATGGACCAGGTGGCGCTTCTTGCGCAGCAGCCGAGCGGGCAACGCCTGAAGCGCGGTCCACTCCGCGTCGTTCAGGTAGAAGTTCGTGCAGGCCACCTCGGCCGGCCCTTCAGCGAGACGCACCTTGTGCCCGAGCTTGCGGACCACGGTGCCGTCGCTTTCTCGGACCTCGCGCAAGCGCAGCCGCGTGCCCTCGATGTACCGATCGAGAATCTCTCTGCTGCTGGTGACGCCTGCGGGGAGCGTCGCCAAGAGGTAGCGACGTTCCCTCTCGACAACGCGTACTTCAGTGACACGGGCACGGGACGAGGCTAGAGCCTCGCGCCGGCCCGATCGTCCGAACCCGGTCGCGGCGGCCGTCGACTGCCCTAGATTGGCCGCCATGCTCCCCAGCCCGCGCCTCCTCGCGCGTGCCGCCACGGCCGTGGCGCTGCTCGTCACGGGGCTGGTCACCGGGCTCGCCTGCCCGGCCCTGGCTGACTCGGTGCGGGTCACCGACCCGGACCCCTACGAGTCCTACTTCCTCGGCGCGCGGTCCGCGACGTTCACCAACGGCGCGAGGAAGGTCGTCGTCCGCGCCGACCACAGCGCCCTGCGTTGGGACACCGTCGACGTCGTCAGGGTCGAGCTGCTGGTGGGCCGGCTGCGGAAGGGGCAGCTGCCGAGGTACGCGACGGCCTACCACGCGGTCTGGCGGGTGGGGTCCGGGCTCCGGCTGGAGCGGCAGTCCCCCGGCCAGGAGCTCCCCGTCCGGGTCAGGTGCCGCGGCCTGGGGCTGCGACACGACGCCGACCCGGCGCGGCTCGTCGTCACGGTGCCCACCCGGTGCCTGCGGGTGCCGAAACCCTCCCGGCCGTACCTCGCGAGGGGCGGCGGCAACGACGTGCGGTTCTCCTACCTGGTGCACAACCTCGGCGGGAACGTGACCGAGACCGTCCCCGGCACCCAGGGCCAGGGCGAGTACTCCAGCGACTTCACCCGCTGGGTCGACCGCTGATGAGCACCCGCGTCTGCGAGAACGGCCACGTCGTCGAGCGCGACGACCTCTGCTACTGGTTCGGCTGCATGGTCGCGTGGCTGGGCAACCTGCTGCTGGTCGTCGCGCTGGTCGGCTACGGCGTCAGGTTCGGCCGGGAGGCGGCGGACGTCTGAGCGGCGTCCGATCGACCGCGGCCGCCGGGCGCGGGTAGCCTCACCGGCGTGACCGCGCGCGTGAAGCTCTGCGCCATCGCCAAGAACGAGGGCCCCTACCTCGCCGACTGGGTCTTCCACCACCTGCACTTCGGGTTCGACGCCATCGAGGTCTGGGTCAACGGCACCGAGGACGCCTCGATGCGGATCCTGCGCCGGATCGCCGCCCAGCACCCCCAGGTGCGCGCCCGCAACGCCGACGCGCTGCTCGAGGAGTGCCTGACCCAGCGGCGGCACTTCCAGCAGCGGGCCTACAACCGGCTGGCCAAGCGCGCGGAGGCCGAGGGGTTCACCCACGTGGCGTTCCTCGACCTCGACGAGTTCTGGACGCCGCGCGACTTCCGCAGCTCGATCAAGGCGTTCCTGCCGGCCGACCCCGAGGTCAAGGTGGTCTCCTTCCCGTGGGCCCTCGATGTCCCCGACCGCGGCCGCGAGCCGTTCCCGACGCCGTTCACCGGCCCGGTCGACGTCCAGCTGCAGGAGAACGTCAAGTCGGTGGGGCGCTTCGACAACAGCATCGCCACGGCGATGACCCACACCTTCGCGATCGACGAGGGACGCCGCCTGCTGGTGCGCGACCCGTTCCCGCTGGTCGACCCGGTGGCCCAGGTCGACGGCAGCCGGCTGCTGCGCCAGCAGCTCGCGACGTGGTGGGACCGGCTGCCCGAGGCCTTCGTCTACCACGCGATCAACCGCTCCGAGCGCGAGTACCTCGCCACGATCATCAAGGGCTACCGCCAGTCCGGGCACGACTACGAGTTCAAGACCAACCGCAAGGGCTACCTGCCCGCGGCCGGTCCGGTCGTGACCTTCCGGCCGCCGCGCGCGCGGCTGCTGCACTACCGCTGGCGGCGCCGGGCCTTCCACCGGAGCCTGGACGTCGAGCGGATGGTGCGCCGCTCCCGCCGCCTGGTGCTGCGCCGGGCCGAGGCGCTGGTGCAGCGGGTCGAGACCGACCCCGAGGCCCGGGCGTTCCTGGCGCCGGTGCTCGAGGGCACCGGCCTGGCGCAGGGTGCCGAGCCGCGTCCGTGACGAGTCGGTGACGAGTCCGCCGGGGCGGGGCGTTTGACCGTCGGCGCGCGGGGCAGGAGGGCGTCGACCTGTCCCCTACCTCGGGAGTCACCATGAGGATCCTCAAGCCGTTGGCCGTCGTGGCCACCGCCGCGGCCGTGTCGGTCGTCGGGCTGCCGCCGGCCAGCGCGGTCGACATCAACGACGCCCCCGGCCCGAACGGGAAGATCACCTTCCTCGAGCACGACAGCTTCCGCGGCACCGGTCAGATGGAGTCGCGGACGTCCTACGACACCAACTTCAAGAACGACATCTTCAACGACGAGGCGTCGGCCGTGGTCAACAAGAGCGCCTACTTCTGGTTGCTCTACGACGACACCGGCTACCGCGACCGCGCCGTCTGCGTGCGACCGAAGTCCTTCTACTCGCTCAAGGTGGCGGGCTTCAACGACAAGATGTCCAGCGCCCAGCGGATGACCAAGCGCAAGGCGACGAGCTGCGGCTCGTGGGCCGTCATCGGCATCAAGTTCGACTGAGAGGAACCGACATGAAGCGCACCCTGATCACCGTCTGCTCCGTGGTGGGCCTGCTGGGCGTCGCCGGCGCCGCGCCGGTGGCCACCGCCGCCGCGCCGGAGGCCCCCCGGGCCGTCGCACCGGCCGCCGCCAAGGCCTCCGCGCCGCCTGGCACCGCCGGCTACCTCACGCTGTGGGACGACAACACCTACCGCGACCGCTCCTACCGCAACAACCAGTCCGACAGCACGCTGCACAACAACGACTTCAACGACAAGACCTCGAGCTTCGTCAACAAGACCGGCCGCTGGTGGGTGCTCTACGACGACACCGGCTACCGCGACCGGGGGATCTGCCTGCGGCCACGCAGCCACTACCCCGACCTGAACAAGGTGGGCTTCAACGACAAGACCTCGAGCGTGCAGCGTCGCTCGCTCAACACGTGCCCCGGCTGGCCGGAGGTGGGGATCAAGAACTCCAAGTGGTAGGCAGCCGGCCCGCGCCACCCGGTCCGACGTAGGTGCCGCGGCCGGTCGGCAGCGGCAGGTCGAGCGTGGTGCGGATGCCGGGCGGGGCGGCGACGACGTCGGGGATCGCGTTCACGATCCGGCCGCACGCGGCCACGATCGCGGCGTGGTTGTGGTCGCCGTGCCGGCTGGTCGGCACGACGTCGACGACGTAGCTGGGCTCGCCGGTGATCTCGACGCGGTACGAGCCGCCGCCGGCGGCCGGCCGGGCCCAGTCGGGGCGCAGGTCGTCGCGGGTGCGGGTCACGTGCTCCACCACGATCGCGGGGTGGCCGTCGACCAGGCCGGTGATCGAGAACTTCAGCGCCGCGATCGTGCCCTGCTCGATCCGGCCGGCGGCGATGTCGTAGGACTCCGGTGCCGGCTCGGCCTCCCAGTGCTCCACGATCTCGTCGACGGCGATGCCGAGGCCCGCGGCGATCATCCGGATCGCGGTGCCCCACGCCAGGGCCAGCACGCCGGGCAGGAACAGCAGCGGGGTCTCATCCATCGGCTTGCCGAAGCCCATCAGGTCGAACATCACCTCGGCGCCGTCGTACGTCGCGTAGTCGGCCAGCTCGTAGCAGCGCACCTGCTCGACCCGTTGGCAGGTGCTCGCCAGCGCCAGCGGCACCAGGTCGCTGGCGAAGCCGGGGTCGACGCCGGTGACGTAGACGCTCGCCCCGCCGGCCCGGGCGGAGGCCTCGACCTTGTCGATCACCTTCTGCGGCATCGTCCCCCACGGGAACTGCAGCGTCCCGGGCGCCGACCCGACCACGTCGATGCCCGCCTCGAGCAGCCGTCGTACGTCGTGGGTGGCCTCGACCGGCCGGGTGTCGCCCATCGCGCAGTAGACCGCGCACTCCGGCCGGGCGGCGATCACCGCGTCGAGGTCGGCGACCGCGGTGACGCCGGTGGTGACGTCGAGGCCGGCGAGCTCCCCGGCGTCGCGCCCGACCTTGTCGGGGTCGGAGACGCCGACCGCGACGAGCTCGAACCGGTCGTCGTCGATGAGCTGGCGCAGCGTGAGCCGACCGGCGTTGCCGGTCGCGACCTGGGCGACCCTGATCGTCATGCCCGGACTATAGAACGTGTTCTAGTTACGGTGTTACTGTCCCGCGCATGGGACGTGTCGAGGGCAAGGTCGTGCTGATCAGCGGCGGGGCCCGCAACATCGGCGGTGCCAGTGCCCGGATGCTGGCGGCCGAGGGTGCCCGGGTGGTGATCGGCGACCTGCTCGACGACGAGGGCGCCGCGCTGGCCGCCGAGCTGGGCGACGCCGCCCGCTACGTGCACCTCGACGTCACCTCCGAGGACGACTGGGTTGCGGCGGTCGACCACGCGGTGGCCGAGTTCGGCCGGCTCGACGTGCTGTTCAACAACGCCGGCATCTTCAACGGTGGCCAGCTCCAGCGCTACCGGCGCGAGCAGTGGCAGGAGATGCTCGACGTCAACCTCACCGGCGCGTTCCTGGGGATGAAGGCCGCGGCCGACGCCCTGATCGCGGCCGGCGGCGGCTCGATCATCAACACCTCCTCGATCGAGGGTCTGCGCGGCACGCCGTGGGCGCACGGCTACGTCGCCTCGAAGTGGGGCCTGCGCGGCCTCACCAAGTCGGCCGCGATGGAGCTCGCCCCCCACGGCATCCGGGTCAACTCCCTCCACCCCGGCCGGATCAGCACGCCAGCGACCGACCAGATGCCCGAGGACCTGATCCCGATCCCGCTGGGCCGGCCCGGCCGGGTCGAGGAGGTCGCGACCTTCGTGGTGTTCCTGGCCAGCGACGAGTCGTCGTTCACCACCGGCTCGGAGTTCGTGATGGACGGCGGCACCGTGACCGCCATCCCGACCAAGGTCTGACGCCCGGGGTCGCGGGGGAGCGGTGCGGTAGTCACGGACGTTCGGCAGGTGATTCCGCCCGGCTCGGGTGCCGTTCGCCCGTGACTACCCCGAGCGGGCCGGTCAGGCGGGGGAACCTCAGAGGTACAGGGTCCGGCTGCGCAGCGACTCCTCGAGCCGGCCGGCCGCGAGCCCGAGCTCCTGGGTGAGCGCGCGCAGCGCCACCCGGCGACCGTCGCGGCCGGCGACCTCGCGGAGCCGCCGGCCCAGCAGGCGCAGGGTGGCCCGACCCCGGCGCCGGGGCATGCCGTGCGGGCGGTAGCGGACGAACAGCCGCACGTGGGAGCGACCGTAGCCGCGGCACTGGCGGAACAGGGTGCCCAGCGTCGCCCGCTGGGTGTAGCTCACGACCGCGCCCGGCACGTAGACCAGCACGTGCCCGGCGAGCTGGGCCCGCCAGAACAGGTCGGTCTCGTCGCCGCCGCCGAGGAGCTCCTCGTCGAACGGCCCGCAGGCGTCCACCACCTCGCGGGCCAGGGCGCAGTTGGCGCCGGTGGGCCAGGGAAGGAAGCCGAGGGAGTCGGTGAACCGGCGCTGCCAGCGCACCGTGGTGCCGTCGGGCAGCACCCGTCGCAGCGGCCCGCCCATCAGCGTCGCGCCGGCACGGGCCGCCTGCCAGTAGGCCTCGATCCACCCCGGGTCGACCACGTCGTCGGCGTCGGTGAGCAGCAGCAGGTCGCCCCGGGCGGCGGCGATGCCGGCGTTGCGCGCCCGGTTGATGCCGGGCCGGGCGCCGGCGTCGACGACCACCACGTCGTCGCGGGCGGCCAGCAGCTCGCGGGTGCCGTCGGTGGAGCCGTTGTCGGCCACCACCACCTCGAACGTCGCGCCGGTGACCTGGGCGGCCAGCGCGTCGAGCTGCGCGCCGATCGTGCGGACGGCGTTGCGGCAGGGGATCACCACGCTCACGTCCACGCCCGACATTCGACCACGGCCGCGCCCGTCTGGGCCGACCCCACCCGCCGACCGGAGGGTCAGCCGAGCAGCGGCAGCACGTGGTGCTCGAGCAGCGGCGCCAGGTCGTCCGGCAGCGGCGCGCCCGGGTCGAGCCACCGGAGCTCGGCGATCTCGCCGGCCGGGGCGACGGCGGTGACCGGGTCGGGATGGGCGAACACGTGGGCCTCGACCCGCTGCCCGGGCTCGTTGGCCGCGGCGGCGTCGTGGCGACCCAGGGCCACCAGGACCCCGGCGTCCACCCGCAGGCCGACCTCCTCGGCGCACTCGCGGGCGGCGGTCTCGGCCGGGGTCTCGCCCGGCTCGGGCTTGCCGCCCACCAGCATGAACCGCTCGGTGCCGCGCTTGCGCACGGTCAGCACCCGCCCCGCCGGGTCGCGGACGACGAGCGCGCTGACCCGGATCGGCTCCACGACCGGCAGCCTATGTCGGGGCGCGGGCCTAGCGTGGGCTGCGTGGACGACGACGCCTTCCTCGCCGCGGCGATCGCCCGCGTCGGCGAGGTCGCGACCCGGCTGCCCGAGACCCTCGAGCAGGACGCCTGGATCGGCGTGCGCTGGCGGATCCGCACGCGCACCTTCGCCCACGTCGCCCCCGTGCGCGACGGCTGGCCCGCCGCGCACGCCCGGGCGGCGCTCGGCGGCGCCGGCCCCCACGCGGTGCTGGTCTTCCACGCCGACCTCGACGAGGTGGTGACCTTCGAGCACCTCGGGCCGCCGTGGTTCAAGCCGCCGTGGTCGGCGACGGTGGTCGGGCTGGTGCTCGGCACCGGGACCGACTGGGACGAGGTCGCCGAGGTCGTCACCGACAGCTACTGCCTGCGCGCCCCCAAGAAGCTGGCGGCGCTGGTCGAGCGGCCCTGACCGGGGTCCCGCCCCCGCAGGTCATCGGGGCGGTCAGGCAGCGCGGCTGCGCTCCTGCACCGAGCGCACCGGCACGGGCGGCAGCGCGCCGCGGTGGGAGGCGCGTCGCTGCAGGACCCGGCGCTGCGACGTACGGCGGGCGCCGGTGCCGGGCTGGCGACCGCGGACGACGCTGACCAGCGCGAGCACCAGCAGGCCCCCCACGACGACCCAGCGCAGGGGAGACCCGGCATCCCCGCCGATCAGACCACCGGCGAACAGGCCGACAGCCGCCAGGCTGGCGAGCACGACGACCCTCACGTGGGCCCCGGAAAGCTCCATTGACACGTGTCCTCGGCTGACACGGTCGCGCCCCATGCACGACCTTCCACCAGCATCGTGGACAGGCCGCGAGGGGCTCGCAACCAGAATCGCCGAACTCCTCGGTAAATACCCCATGGGGTATGGACCAGCGACCGTGGGAACGCCGTTCGCGGGCGCCCGCGACAATGTCGTGCATGGGGCACGGTCACGGGCACGGGCATGGGCACGGTCACGCGCGCAGCCACCGCGCCGACGGCGGGCTGGAGGTGCGCGGACTGCCCCGGCAGGTGCTGGTGACCGTCCTGGTCGTCTGCGGCATCGCGGCGGTCGTCGGCCTCGGGGTGCTCTGGCCCGACGGCGACGAGGACGTCGTGGGCTCGGTGAGCTTCGCCGGGGAGGGCGTCACCTTCCCCGAGGGCGTGGTCGACGCGGTGCGCGCCTCCACCGAGCAGCCCGGCGGCGAGCTCGACGTCACGGTCGCCGAGGGGCCGGGCCGCGGGTCCGAGGCCACGGTCGGCATCCCGCCGGAGGTGCTCGACTCCGGGCTCGAGCCCGGCGACCGGGTGGAGCTGATCCGCACCGAGGACGGCACCTTCCAGTGGTTCGGCACGGTCCGCGACCGGCCGCTGTGGATCCTCACCATCGCGTTCGTCGTCGTGGTGCTCGCGGTCGCGCGGCTGCGCGGCCTGATGGCCCTGGTCGGCCTGGCGATCAGCGCGGCGGTCTTCGCGTTCTTCCTGCTCCCCGCGCTGCTCACCGGCGAGTCGCCGGTGCTCGCCGCGATCGTCGCCTCGACCGTGATCATGTACGTCGTCCTCTACTCCACCCACGGCGTCAGCCTGCGCACCAGCGCGGCCCTGGCCGGCACCCTCGCCGGCCTCGCGGTCACCGCCGCGATCGGCTCGTGGGCGGTGGGTGCCTCGCGGCTCGGCGGGATCACCGACGAGGGCGGCGGCTTCCTGATGCTCCACACCGGCGACCTCGACTTCCAGGGCCTGCTCCTCGCCGCGATCGTGGTCGCCGGGCTCGGCGTGCTCAACGACGTCACGATCACCCAGTCCTCGGCGGTCTGGGAGCTGCGCGAGGCCTCCCCGGAGATGGGCCGCACCGCGCTGTTCGCCAGCGGCATGCGGATCGGCCGCGACCACATCGCCTCCACGATCTACACGATCGTCTTCGCCTACGCCGGCGCGGCGCTCACCGTGCTGCTCGTCATCTCCCTCTACGACCGCTCGCCGCTCGACCTGCTCGGCACCGAGGAGATCGCCACCGAGATCGTCCGCTCGCTCACCAGCAGCATCGGGCTGGTGCTGGCGGTCCCGCTGACCACGCTGATCGCCACCCTCACCGTGCCCGGCCCGCGCCCGGCGGCCCCCGACCCGACGGCCGAGGTGGCCGGATGAACGCTCGGGTGGTCGTCGTCGGGGGCGCCAACCTCGACGTGCTGGCCCGCACCACCGACCCGCTGGTCGCGGCCACCAGCAACCCGGGCACCACCGTGCTCACCGCCGGCGGGGTGGGCCGCAACATCGCCGAGAACCTCGCCCGGCTCGGCACCCCGGTCGCCCTGGTCGCCGCCGTGGGGACGGACGTCGCCGGCGACCAGGTGGTCGCGGCGAGCGCCGCGACCGGCGTCGACGTGGCCGGCGTACGACGGGTGGCCGCGGCGACCGGCACCTACACCGCCGTCCTCGACCACACCGGCGACCTGGTGGCCGGGGTCGCCGACATGGCCGCCACCCGGGCCGTGACCCCGGAGGTCGTGACCGCCGAGCGCGACCGGCTGGCGGCCGCCGAGCTGGTCGTGCTCGACGGCAACCTCGCCCCGGCCACCCTGGCCCGCGGTCTCGAGGTCGCCGCCGCGGTCGGTACCCGCGCGGTCGTCGACCCGGTGAGCGTGCCCAAGGCGCGGGCGCTGGTGCTCGACCACCCGGTCCACCTGGTCACGCCCAACGCCGACGAGCTCGCCGTGCTGGGCGGGCTCGAGGCGCTGCACGCCGGGGGCGCGACCTGGGTGTGGGTGCGTCGCGGTGGCGCCGGCTCCGAGCTGAGCGGCCCCGGCGGCACCACTCGCACGACGCCGCCCCCACCCGAGGTCGTGGGCGAGGTCGTCGACGTGACCGGCGGCGGCGACGCCATGCTCGCCGCCTGGTGCCACGCGGTGCTGGCTGGTGCGAGCGAGGCCGAGGCGGCGGCGTACGGTCAGGTCGCCGCGGCGCTCACGGTGGCCAGCCCCCACAGCGTGCGCCCCGACCTGACCGACGAGCTGGTGAGGAGCCTGCTGTGAGTGCTGGTGAGTCCGACGTGCTGGTGGTGACCGAGGAGGTCCGCACCGCGCTGACCGAGGGGGCGCCCGTGGTGGCGCTGGAGAGCACGATCATCAGCCACGGCATGCCCTACCCGCGCAACGTCGAGATGGCACGCGAGGTCGAGCAGATCGTCCGCGAGCACGGCGCCGTGCCGGCGACCGTCGCGGTGCTCGGCGGCCGGCCGCGGATCGGCCTGTCGGCCGACGACCTCGAGCTGCTCGGCAGCGACCCGTCGGTGAGCAAGGTCAGCGTCCGCGATCTCGGGGTGGTCGTCGGCACCGGTCGCCACGGGGCGACCACGGTGGCGAGCACCATGCGGCTGGCCGCGCTGGCCGGCATCCGGGTCTTCGTCACCGGGGGCCTCGGCGGCGTCCACCGCGGCGCCGAGCTCTCCTTCGACGTCTCCGCCGACCTCACCGAGCTCGGCCGCACGCCGGTGTGCGTGGTCAGCGCCGGGGTCAAGAGCATCCTCGACATCGGGCTCACCCTCGAGGTGCTCGAGACCGAGGGGGTGCCGGTGGTGGTGCACGGCAGCGACGAGTTCCCGTCGTTCTACTCCCGCGGGAGCGGCTTCCGCGCCCACCACCGCCTCGACACGCTGCCCGAGATCGCCGCCGCGCTGCGCGCGCACTGGGGGCTCGGCCTGACCAGCGGCGTCGTGGTCGCCAACCCGATCCCGGCCGAGGACGAGATCCCCGCCGACGAGATCGGCGCGGTCATCGAGCAGGCGCTGCGCGACCTCGACGAGCGACGGATCACCGGCAGCGCCGCGACGCCGTACCTCCTGGGCCGGATCGTCGAGCTCACCGACGGCGCCAGCCTCACCGCCAACATCGCGCTGGTGCGGGACAACGCCCGGGTCGGGGCCGGGCTGGCACGCGAGTACGCCGCGCTGGCCTGACCCGCCGTCCCCGGGCGGGGCGCGGGGTGTCGCCCGGGCACGCCCCGACCTGCTTGGCTGTCGTCCATGACCGGAGCCGCCCACCACGTGGGGATCGACCTCGCCTGGGGCGACAACCGGCCCACCGGTCTGGCCGTGCTCGCCCCCGGCGGCCGGCTGGTCCACCTCGCCTCGGTGCGGACCGACGAGGAGATCCGCGACCACCTCGCGCCGTACGTCGAGGGCCCGTGCGTGGTCGGGATCGACGCACCGCTGGTCGTCACCAACGCCACCGGCAACCGCCCCGCGGAGGCCGCGCTCAACAAGGACTTCGCCCGCTTCGACGCCGGCGCCCACCCGTCCAACACCGGCAAGAGGGAGTTCGCCGACGGCACCCGCGGTGCGCGCGTCTGCAAGCTGCTCGGCCTCGACATGGACCCGCGCTCGGGCCGCGCCCGGCGGGCCATCGAGGTCTACCCCCACCCGGCGACGGTCGCGCTGTTCCGGCTCGGCCGCACCCTGAAGTACAAGCAAAAGACCGGCCGCGACCTCGAGCTGCTGCGCGCCGAGCTGCTCGCGCTGATGGGACACGTCGCCGGCCTGGTCGACACCGGCGAGACCTGGGAGTCGCTGCGCGGGCTGGTGCGCGACGCCGGCCGCAAGAGCGAGCTGCGCCGGGTCGAGGACCAGGTCGACGCGGTCGTCTGCGCCGCCGTGGCCCGGCTCGCCGACACCGACCCCGGAGCGCTCACGACCTACGGCGACCTGCGCACCGGCTACATCGTCACCCCCACGCTGCCGCCCGACCTCGCGCCCACCCCGCGCGAGCGGCCGCACCCGCCCGAGGACCCGGTGCGGGCGGCGGTGCAGCGCTACCACGCCGAGCACGCCGAGCTGGAGCGGGCGGGGCGCGAGGCGGTCGCGCTGGTCACCGGCATCCTCGATGACGCCGGCATCAACTACCTCTCGGTCACCGGCCGCACCAAGTCGGTGGCGTCGTTCGCCGAGAAGGCCACCCGCACCCGCGACGGCGAGCTGCTCTACGACGACCCGCTGCGTCAGATCACCGACCAGCTCGGCGTCCGGGTGATCACCTACGTGCAGAGCGACGTGGAGGCGGTCGCCGAGCTGCTCGGCGACCAGGTCGACGTCCGCGACGACCGCGACATGGGCCGCGAGACCGCGAGCGAGGGCCGGTTCGGCTACGCCAGCCGGCACCTGCTGATCGCGGTCGACCCCGCCCGGGAGGCCGCCCACCCGGCGCTGGCCGGCCGGGTCGCGCAGGTGCAGGTGCGCACGGTGCTCCAGCACGCGTGGGCGGAGTTCGAGCACGACATCCGCTACAAGGGCACCGTCCCCGACGAGCACGCCAGCGAGTTCGACCGCCGGTTCACGCTCGCCGCCGGGCTGCTCGAGCTGGCCGACCGGGAGTTCTCGATCATCCGCGAGCGGCTGCGCGGGCCGGTCGCCCGCGCCGACGAGGACGACGACCCCAGGATCGCCCCGCGCGAGCTGGCGGCGTTCCTCGCCGGCCAGTACGCCGAGGCCGGCTGGTCGCGCACCGACCACTACTCCTGGATCTCCGGGCTGCTCCTCGAGCTCGGCGTCACCGGCCTGGAGGAGCTGGGCGAGGTGCTGCGCGGCGTCGACGAGGCCGCGATCTCCGCGGCGATGGGCTACAGGTACCCGCCCGGCGCCGTCCGCCGCCTCGACGACGCCCTGCTCGCGGCGTACGGCGAGCGCTACGTCGGCCTCCTCGGCAACTCCCACCGCGTCGACGGGCTCCGCGCGCGGTTGGCGCGGTTGGGGGGTGCGGGTTCCCCCGGTGAACCGGGGAAACCCTGACTGGTCGGCCGGAACTCTGGCCGAGAAGCCGAGGTTCTGGCCGAGAAGTCCGAGCGCCGACCGGTGGTCGAGCAGCGGCGAGCCCCAGCGAGGAGCGTCGTCGAGACCCCACCCCTGGGCGCCCTCCAGTACCGCTGGTTGAGGAAGTCGCGCTAGCGACTGTCTCGAAACCCCTGCACCCGGAAGCCCTCCGGTCGGGACGGCAGGGCTTGCGTCGTGCGGGTCTCCAGGCTCGGGCCCAGCGGCCTTCGCACCTCGACCAGCGCCCCAGTCGCACGCCCGCGTCCCACTAGGGTGTGCGGGTGCCCGCACCCCTGATCCTGTTCGGCGTGGCGACGCCGTACGCGTGGGACGTCGTGGAGACCGCGCTGCGGCTGGGTCGCGAGCCCCGCTGCGTCGACAACCACGGCGGCGCGGACCCGCGGCTGCCGGGGCTGGACGACGACTCCCCGCCCGCCGGGCCGTTCGTCCTCGGCCTGTCGTCCGGCGTGCACCGCCTCGCCGGTGCCCGGGCCGCCGCCGCGGCCGGGCTGGTCGAGCCCGACACCGTCGTCGACCCCACCGCGGTGGTCGCCAGCACCGCCACCGTCGGGCACGGCACCTACGTCAACGCGGCGGTCGTCGTGGCCTCGCACACCCGGCTCGGCTGCCACGTGAACCTCAACCGGTCGGCCTCGGTGGGCCACGACAACGTGCTCGACCACGCCGCCTCGCTGGGTCCCGCCGCGGTCACGACCGGCGAGGTCCGGATCGGGGCCGGGGCCTTCGTGGGTGCCGGCGCGACCGTGCTGCCCGGGATCGAGGTCGGCCCCCGGGCGATCGTCGGCGCGGGGGCGGTCGTGACCAAGGACGTCCCCGCCCTCGCGGTCGTGGCCGGCAACCCCGCCCGGGTGGTCCGCACCCTCGACGACCCCACCAGTGCAGAGGAGGACGCGTGCCCGCACTGCTGAGCGCGCTCGACCAGCCCGTCCCCATCGTGCTCGCGCCCACGGGCATGGTGCCCACCCGCGCGATGACGCCCCACGTGCCGCTGACGCCCGAGGAGATCGCGGCCGACGTCCGGGCCGCCGCCGCGATCGGCATCACCTCGGTCCACCTGCACGCGCGCGACGCCGAGGGCGCCCCCACCTGGGAGCGCGAGGTCTACGCCCGCATCGTCGGCGCGGTCCGCGAGGCCGCGCCCGACGTCGTCATCAACGTCAGCACCAGCGGCCGCACCTGGTCGGAGCTGGAGAAGCGCGCTGACTGCCTGGCGCTCGACGGCGACCTCAAGCCCGACCTCGCCTCGCTGACGCTCTCGTCGCTGAACTTCCTCAACGGCGCCTCGGTGAACGCACCCGAGACGATCCGCGGCCTGGCCCGGATCATGAAGGAGCGCGGCATCGTGCCCGAGCTCGAGATCTTCGACTTCGGCATGGTCAACTTCGCCCACGTGCTGAAGAAGGAGGGCCTGCTCCCGGGACCGGTCGTGGCGAACATGTTCTTCGGCAACGTCGCCGGCATGCAGGCGACGCTCCCCGAGGTCGGGCTCGCGGTCGAGCGGCTCCCCGAGGACGCGCTCTGGTCGGGAGCGGGCCTCGGCGACTACCAGCTCACGGCCCAGGCCCTGGCGGTCGCCGCCGGCGGCGGCGTGCGGGTCGGCCTCGAGGACGGCATCTTCCTCGACCGCGCCCGCACCACCCTGGCCACCAACCCCGCGCTCGTCGAGCGGGTCCACGCGCTGCTGGCGGTCCACGACCGTCGCGTGATGGCACCCGACGAGCTGCGGGCGCGGCTGCGCTCGGGATGACGGTCCCGGTGGCCGCACCGTCGCGCCTCGGCGCGGCGGAGGCCGACGCCGTCCGCGCGGCCGTGGCCCGGGTGGTGGGGAGCGACACCTGGGTCGGTGGCGCGGAGGTGGCGGGATTCGAGGCGGCGTTCGCCTCCTACCTCGGCACCGACCGGGAGGTCGTCGGCTGCGGCAACGGCAGCGACGCGCTCGCCCTGGCCCTCGGCACCCTCCACCTGCCGGCGGGCGCGGCGGTGATCGTGGCGCCCGACGACGGCGGGTACGCCGCCGGGGCCGCGCGCCAGCTCGGCCTCGCCGTCCGGGTGATGGACGTCGACCCGGACACCGGCGTGCCGACCGCCGCCACCGCCGCGGCCGCCGACGCGCCCGACGTCGCAGCCGTCGTGGTGACCCACCTCCACGGCGACGCCGTCCCGCTCAGCGGCCCCGGCGGGCTCGACGAGTGGCGGCGGGCCCGTGGCCTGGCGCTGGTCGAGGACTGCGCCCAGGCCCACGGGCTGCGCGTCGACGGGTCCCACGTCGGCCTGGTGGGCGACGCCGCGACGTTCAGCTTCTACCCCACCAAGAACCTCGGCGCGGTGGGCGACGCCGGCGCGGTGGTGCTGCCGGGCCCGTCGGCCGAGCGGGCGCGACGGCTGCGCGAGCACGGCTGGGGCGAGCGGCACCGGGTGGTGCTCCCGGGCGGCCGCAACAGCCGCCTCGACCCGGTGCAGGCAGCGGTCCTCACCGCCCGGCTGCCCTTCCTCGACGACGCCAACGCACGGCGTCGAGCCGTCTCCGCCCGCTACCGCGCCGTCGTCGGGCTGCACGGCGACCCCGCCACCACCGTCGCCCACCACGCGGTCGCCCTCGTAGACGGCCGCGACCGGGTCGCGACCGCGCTCGCCGAGCGCGGCGTCGCGACCGCGATGCACTACCCGTGGCTGGTCACCGAGATGCCGGGTCTGGCCGCGACCGGCAGCGCGCCGGCCGCCTCGGGGCGACGCGACCGTAAGCTCTCGCTGCCCTGCTTCCCCGGCATCACCGACGCCGAGGTCGACGCGGTCGTGGCCGCCCTCGAGGAGGTCGTCCGGTGACTCGCGAGGTGCGGACCTTCCCGCTCCACCCCGACGACCGGGGCGACCTGCTGGCCCTGGAGCTCCCCGACGTCGGCTTCGACGTGGTGCGGGTCTTCGTCGCCACCGGGCCGGCCGAGCCGGTGTGGCGCGGTGACCACGGGGTGCCGTGCCGCGAGCTGCTGGTGCTGCTGCGCGGCACCGTCGAGGTCCGGGTCGGCGACGACGTCCTCCACCTCACCGAGCGCGGTCAGGCCGTCCACCTCGAGCCGGGGGAGCGGGTGGTCTACCGGCTCGGTGACGACCACGCCAGCGTGCTGGTGCTGGCCGCGGCGCCCTACCGGCCGGAGGACTTCGGGTGACCCGCGCCTCGGTCGTCATCCCGGTGCACGACAAGCCCACCACGCTGCCGCTGACCGTCGACACCGTGCTCCGGCAGAGCGTGGGCGA
This sequence comes from Nocardioides sp. SYSU D00038, assembly GCF_016924665.1. Lineage (GTDB taxonomy): Bacteria > Actinomycetota > Actinomycetes > Propionibacteriales > Nocardioidaceae > Nocardioides. The sequence goes on along the minus strand of NZ_JAFFJT010000016.1, from coordinate 258,810 downwards.
CCTCGAGGTGATCGTCGTGGGCGACGGCGTCACCGACGCCGTGCGCTCGGTGGTCGACGACCTGGTCGCGCGCGACGAGCGGGTGCGGTTCCTCGACTTCCCCAAGGGCCCCCACCACGGCGAGCGCTACCGCCACGACGCGGTGCGCGCCGCTCGCAGCGACGCGATCTTCTACCTCTGCGACGACGACCTGCTGCTCCCCGACCACGTCGCCGACCTGCTGGCGCTGCTCCAGGACGCCGGCCTCGTGCAGTCCTACAACGGCTTCCTCCGGCCCGACGGCCGGGTCGGGTTCTACCCCGCCGACCTCGCCGACCCCGGTCACGTCCGGCTGATGCTCGACGACCGGATCCGTCACAACGCCGTCAGCATCACCGGCACCGCCCACTCCCGCGCCTTCTACGACCGGGTGGGCGAGCGGTGGGACACCACCCCGGCCGGCGAGTGGCCCGACCACCACCAGTGGCGCAAGCTGATGCGTCACCCCGACTTCCGGGGGGCCACGTCACACCGGATGACCGCGCTGCAGCTGCCCACCAGCGCCAACGGCCGGGTCGGGTGGAGCCCCGAGCAGCGGCTGGCCGAGCTCGAGCGCTGGCACGCGGTGGTGACCGGCCCCGACGCGCAGGCCCGGATCGACGCCCTGGTGCTGCCGGCCGCGCTGGGCGAGCTCGCGCGGACGACGCGGCGGGCCGTCGAGCTCCAGATCGCCAACGACGGGTACGCCGAGGCGCGTGCGGAGCTGGCCCGGACCCGCTTCCGGGTGCGCCGGCTCGAGGAGCGGCTGCGGCTCAAGAACGCCCGCCTCGAGAAGCTGCGGACGCGCCTGCGCTCGCGCGACCAGGGCTGACGCCGGACCTCAGCCGCCCGGGGCGGCGGCGCGCAGCTTCTCCAGCAGGGGCCCGGCCGCCTCGTGGAGGAACCGGTCCTGGCCCTCGTCGCCCACCTGCACGAGCGCGACGTCGGTGAAGCCGGCGTCCCAGAACGCGCCCACCGCCTCGACGATCCTGTCGAGGTCGGGGCCACAGGGGATGTTGTCGGCGACGTCCTCCGGACGCACGAACTGGGTGGCCGACGAGAAGCCGGCCGTGGTGGGCAGGTCGGCGTTGACGTCCCAGCCACCGGCGAACCAACGGAACTGCTCGTGCGCGCGAGCGACCGCGGCGTCCTCGTCCGGGTCCCAGCAGATCGGCAGCTGCCCGATCGCCCGGGCCCCGGAGCCGATCCGCGGGGCCCCGTCGACGGCGTTCCAGCGCTCCACCAGGCCGGGGTCCGGCTCCACCCCGATCAGGTCGTCGGCCAGCGGCGCGAACCGCTCCACCGCCCGGTCGCCGGCCACGGCCAGCCCCAGCCGCACCGGCTCGTCGGGCAGGTCCCAGACCCGGGCGGAGTCGACCTGGAAGTGCGTGCCCCGGTAGGTCACCAGGTCGCCGGCGAGTAGGCGCCGGATCACCTCGACCGCCTCGGCGAGCATCTCGTGGCGGGTCTCCAGCGCCGGCCAGCCGCGGCCGACGACGTGCTCGTTGAGGTTCTCGCCGCTGCCGAGCCCCAGGCTGAACCGGCCCTCGGAGAGCAGGGCCAGGGTCGCGGCCTTCTGGGCGACCACCGCCGGGTGGTAGCGCATCGTCGGGCAGGTCACGTAGGTCATCAGCCCGATCCGCTCGGTCGCCTGCGCGACCGCACCCAGCACCGACCAGGCGTACGGCGCGTGGCCCTGCTCGGTCAGCCAGGGGGAGTGGTGGTCGCTGGAGACCGCGAAGTCGAACCCGACCTCCTCGGCCCGCACGGCGTAGCCGACGAGCTCGCGCGGCCCGCTCTGCTCGGTCATCAACGTGTAGCCCAGGTTCACCATGCCCACTCGTTACCCCGGGGCCGGGGCCCAGACCCGTCACCGCGTCCTGCCGGCGCCGGCACTGGTCCGGACCGCTCGGCCCGGGTCCGTACCTGCCGGTAACTTCGGCGCGCCGGCGCCGTTGGAACCGCGTGCGTGTCAGGGATGACAGATCCCGGGCACGTCGCCTCCTTCACCGCGGCGTGCTCGCGGCGGGCCTGCTGGCAGTTCTCGGGACCACGGTCCCGCCGTCCCTCGGCGCGCCCCCGACCCCCACCTCCCTGCCGGGCACCGCGCGCGACGTCGACGTGGCGGTCAACGCCGCCGGCGTCGCGGCGATGACCTGGACCCAGGTCTCGCCCGACTCGACCAGCGCCCCGACCTACCTCTCCACCCGGGCACCGGGGCGCGGCTGGGGCGCCGCCCGGCTGGTCTCCGACGCGAGCGCGGCCACCGAGTCCTCGCAGGTCGAGGTCGCGCGCGACGGCCGGGTGATGGCGGCGTGGGTGGAGCACCACGGCGAGCGGTCGCGGGTGCGCTACCGCACCTACGCCGCCAACGGCACCGCCGGCGCCCAGCGCACCGCGCTCGCGTGCAGCCGCAACCGGCTGACCGACCTCGACCTCGACGTCACCCCGGCCGGCCGGGCCGCGATCGCGGTGACCGACTTCACCGGCCACCGACCGCTGGGGGCGGTCGGCACCGTCGCCGGGCTGGGCCCGGCGCGGGTGCTGCGGTCGGGGGCGCGGGGGTCGTGGTCGCCCCAGGTCGAGCTGAGCGACTCCGGCGACGCGCTCTTCGTGTGGGAGAGCGAGGTCGGCGACGACCACCTGGTCGAGAGCCGCGCCTGGCCGGCCGACGCGGCGCCCGGGCCGGTCGCGGTGGTGGCGGGCGGCGCGGGGCGGGCGGCCCGCAACCCGGTGCTGGCGATGGCGCCGGCGGGCCCGGCGGTCGTCGTGCTGGCCCACGACGCGGCCGACACCGGTCCCCAGGTGCGCTACGCCGCCCGCGACGTCGCGGGCGGGTTCGGCTCGGGAGGCTGGTCGGCGGTCGGCCTGGTCTCCCGGGAGGGGGAGGCGACCCTCGACCGCAGCTACGCCGCGGTGCTCACCGGCCCGCGCTCCGCGGTGGCGGCCTACACCACCGCGGCCGGCGACGTCGTCACCGCCGCCCTGGCCGCACCCGGCTCGGCGTTCGCCGGTCACCAGCGGGTCTCGGCGTGGAACGACGGCCGCGGCGGCACCCCGAGCCTGAGCCTCTCGCCCACCGGCGCGGTCGTGGTCGCCTTCGCCAGCCGCACCCGCGACGCCTACTCCGGCAACGCCGCGGTGCGCCGCAGCGGGGCGGCGTCGTTCGGCGTGACCATGCGGTCCACCGCGCCGGGCACCACCTCGGGCACGAACGCCGTCGGTGCCCTCGACGACCAGGGCAACGCCTACATCGCCTGGCTCACCGCGGGCTGCACGACGTGCCCGTCGGCCCGCTCGACCCTGCGCGAGCTGGGCTACGACGTGGTCGCGCCGACCCTGACCGGCGTGCGCGCGCCACGCCGGCTGCGGCGCGGGGTCCGCGGCACCCTCGCGGTGCTCGGGGTGCGCGACCGGGTCTCGGCGGTGCGGGTGCGTTGGCAGTTCGGCGACGGCACGTCGGCCGCCGGCGCCACCGTGCGCAAGGCCTGGCGCCAGCGCGGCGCCCGCACCGTCACCGTCGTCCTCACCGACGCCGCCGGCAACACCACCCGCCGCTCGGTGCTGGTGCGGGTCACCGGCTGAGCGAGGTGGCGACGGATACCGTCGGCGCATGACCCCCGCGGAGCTGCTGACCGACGCCCTCGAACGGGTCCGCGACGGCGTCGCCGACGCCGTCGAGGGGCTCACGACCGACCAGCTGGCCGTCCGCCCCGACGGGCGCGGCAACTCGATGGCCTGGCTGGTCTGGCACCTGACCCGGGTGCAGGACGACCACGTCGCCGACGTCGCCGGGCACGAGCAGGTGTGGACCGCCGACGGGTACGCCGACCGGTTCGGCCTGCCCTTCGACGCCGACGACACCGGCTACGGCCACAGCGCCGAGGAGATGGCCCACGTCCGCGCGAGCGCCGACGACCTCCTGGCCTACGCCCGCGCCACCCACGACCGCACCGTCGCGTGGCTGGCCACGACCGGCCCCGACGACCTCGACCGGGTGGTCGACGAGCGCTGGGACCCGCCGGTGACCCTGGGCGTCCGGCTGGTCAGCGTGGTCAACGACGCGACCCAGCACCTCGGCCAGGCGGCGTACGTGCGCGGGCTGGTCGTGCGCTGAGCGACCCCTCGCCCGGACCTGAGTACGACGGCGGTGTCGCACGACGGCGCCCCGGGCCCACGCTGGCCGGCATGGACGCCACCCGCCCCGCCCCCGCCCGTCGTACCGCCCTCCTCCTGGCCCTGCTGGCCGTCGTCGTCTCGGCCGGCTGCGCCGTGCTTGCGCTGGCACTCGCCGACGTGCCGCCAGGCGACGGGCTGCTGCCCGAGGACGCCGAGCTGCTCGACCCGCTCTGGGGCCAGCTCGACCTCCTCGCGCTCGTGCCCCTGGTGCTGGCGACCTGGCGCTGGGTCCCGGCCGGCCTGCTGGCCGCCGCGGGGCTGGCGGCCACGGCCTGGGCGCAGACCGCGGTGCTCGACCACCGCTTCGCCCACCGCTGGGACGACCCGCTGTGGGGCCTGATCTGGCTCGGCCCGATCTGGGAGACCCTGGTCGTCGGCTTCCTGGTGGTGGTGACCTGGCTGCTGCGGCTCGCCGTGCGCTCGCGCCGCACGGCGACGGCCCGAGCCGTCTCCTAGCCCGTCCTAGCCCGTCCTAGCCCGTCCTAGCCCGTCCTAGCCCGTCCTAGCCCGTCGCCCGGGCGATCGTGGCGAACAGGCTCGAGAAGCCCTGGTCGCCGTGGCCGGCGGCGATCCGCTCGTCCATCCGCCGCTTCACCTCCGCCATCCGGGTCGTGTCGACCCCCAGCGACCGGCGGTGCTCGACCAGGTCGTCCATGAGCGCGGCCTGCACCGACAACGGGCCCAGGTCCGGCGGGTACACCCCGTCGCGCACCGCGGTGCCGATCGCACGGATCAGCGGCGGATAGCTCGCGGAGAGCGCGTCCGCGACCCGGTCCGCGAACCGCGCCACGTCGGCGCCCTCGTCGCGCACCAGCCGGAGCGTGTGCAGCAGCCCGATCAGCAGCTCGTAGGCGACCCCCACCTGGGCCATCAGCTCGAGCGAGGCCAGCCCGGCGTCCTCGCCGTAGTAGGTGGTGGCGCCCAGCGCACGCAGCGTGGGCTCGTGCCCCTCGAACACCGTCCGGGAGCCGCTGAGGGAGAGGTGGGCGTGCTCGGTGCCGAGGTCCGGGGGGTCGGCCATGACCCCGCCGTCGAGGTACGCCGCGCCGTGCTCGGCCGCCCACCGCTCGAGCCGCCGGGCCTGGTCGGGGGAGCCGCTGGTGAAGTTCACCAGCGCCCGGCCCGCGACCGCGTCCCCGACGCCGGCGAGCACCGCGTCGACCGCCGGCGTGTCGAGCAGGCACACCACCACGAGCGGACTGGCGCCCACCGCCTCCCGCGCCGTCGGGGCGGCGGCGGCGCCCGCGGCGCGCAGCGGCTCGCCCCGGCTCGCGGTGCGGTTCCAGACGGTCACACGGTGCCCGGCGCCGAGGAGGGTGCGGGCGATGGCGGACCCCATCGCGCCGAGACCCAGGACGGTGACGGCCGCGGGGGCTGTGGTCGTCGGGGTGGAGGTCGCCGAGGTGGAGATGGTGTTCGTCGTCATGCCGGCGAACGTAGGACCTCAACCGAGATTGAGGTCAAGGCCCGTCCCGCCACCTACCAGGGGCTGGGCTCGTAGTCCTTGAGGAAGTGCCCGTGCAGGTCCTCGCCCGCCTCGCCGCGCACCACCGGGTCGTAGACGCGGGCGGCGCCGTCGACCAGGTCGAGCGGCGCGTGCCAGCCCTCGGCCGCGATCCGCAGCTTGTCCTGGTGGGGGCGCTCGTCGGTGATCCAGCCGGTGTCGACGGCGTTCATCAGGATCCGGTCGGTCTCCCACATCTCGCCGGCCGAGGTGCGGGTCATCATGTTCAGCGCGGCCTTGGCCATGTTGGTGTGCGGATGACCGGGACCCTTGTAGCGGCGGGAGAACTGGCCCTCCATCGCCGAGACGTTGACGACGTGGGCCCGTCCCGACGCCGCCCGCCGGGCGCCCGCCGCCAGCGCCGGCCGCAGCCGCGAGACCAGCAGGAACGGCGCGACCGCGTTGCAGAGCTGGACCTCGAGCAGCTCCAGCGGGTCGACCTCGCCGACGGTCTGGGTCCAGGAGTTCTCCGGCTGCAGGTCCGGCAGCAGCCCCCCCGCGTCGACGGCGGTGCCGGCGAGGTGGGCGTCGAGGGAGGCGCTGCCGGCGCGCAGCGCCAGCGCGGTGATCGACGCCGCGGAGTGGGCGGCGGCCGCGGCGGCCGGCCACTCCCCGTCGTGGTGGGCCACCGGCACCGACTCCAGGGCACCGGTGATCGCGGCGGGGTGGGCCTCGCTGATGCCGTCGAACGACACGAGCTCGGGCAGCGGCACACCCTCGGGCAACGGCTCGCGCTCGGCCTCCACGAGCGGGGCGTAGGCGCCGGGGCTGCGGCGCACGGTCTGGCAGGCGTTGTTGACGAGCACGTCGAGGGGGCCGACCGCTGCGACGTCGTCGGCGAGCGAGAGCACCTGGGTGGGGTCGCGCAGGTCGATGCCGACCACCTTGAGCCGGGAGGTCCACTCCGCGGCGTCGGGGAGCGCGGCGAACCGGCGTACGGCGTCGTGGGGGAACCGGGTGGTGATCGTGAGGTGGGCGCCGTCGCGCAGCAGGCGCAGCGCGATGTACATGCCGATCTTGGCGCGGCCGCCGGTGAGCAGCGCGCGGCGCCCGGTGAGGTCGGTGCGCTGGTCGCGCTTGGCGTGCGACATCGCGGCGCAGGTGGGGCACAGCCAGTGGTAGAACGCGTCGACGAGCGTGTAGTCGTTCTTGCAGATGTAGCAGCCGCGCGGGTTGATCAGCTCGCCGGCGAAGGCGCCCTCGGCGGTGGAGACCAGCGGGATCCCGAGGGTCTCGTCGTCGATGCGCAGCGCCGACCCGGTCGCCGTCCGCTCCGTCACCGCCCGGTCGGCCGCCAGCTCGGCGGCCCGCTTGGCCGCCCGCCGTTCGCGCTTGAGCGTCTTGTACATGTGCGAGGCCGCCCGCTTGACCGTGACGTGGTCGGGGTGGTCCTCGGGCACCTCGTGCAGCCGGCCCAGCACCCGCAGCGTCGCGGCCAGGTCGTCGGGGTCGATCACCGCCTCATCGTAGGTGGGCCTTAGGTGGGCGCAGGGGCGCGGTAGTCCGTGACGTTTCGCACCCGGTCCGGGCCGCGGAGGGGCCCAAACGTCACGGACTACCGCGCGAGGGTCACCCGGTAGCGCACGAACGACGGCACCAGCAGCGCGCAGGCCACGATGCCGACCACCACCAGGACGCCGCCGCCCGCGGCGGCAGCGGCGGTGCCGACGGCGGCGGCGGTGGCGCCGTGGAGGGTGTCGGCGACCCGGGGGCCGCCGGCGACCACGACGATGAAGACACCCTGGAGCCGGCCGCGCACCGCGTCGTCGGCCGCCGACTGCAGCATCGAGGTGCGGAACGCCGCCGAGGCCATGTCGGCGGCGCCACCCACCACCAGCATCAGCAGGGCGACGACGAGCATCGCGGTGCGCCAGTGGTCGGCCAGCCCCACCGCGACGCCGAAGCCCGCCATCGCCAGGCCCCACACGACGATGCAGACGAGCACTGCCCGGCCCTGCGCCTCGACCCGCGAGACCCAGCCGGAGAAGATGCCGCCGATCACCGCCCCGGCCGGGATCGCGGCGAACAGCAGGGCGAACACCAGCCCACCCTCGTCGGGGCCGCGGAAGTCGACGTGCGCGATCTCGGGGAACAGCGCCCGAGGCATGCCGAAGACCATCGCGACGATGTCGACCACGAACGACATCAGCAGCACCGGCTGGCCCCGGAGGTAGGTGAACCCGTCGATCACCGCGCCGAGGCCGGGTGCGCCGACGACACCGTCGACCACCGGCAGCGCGGGCAGCCGCACGACCGCCGAGAGCGTCGCGAACAGGCTCAGCGTGTCGAGCAGGTAGAGCCACTCGAAGCCCAGCACCGGGATCAGCACGCCGGCCACCAGCGGGCCCGCGATCGCGCCAGCCTGCATCACCGTCATGTTCAGCGAGTTCGCGGCGGGCAGCAGGTCGCTCGGGAGCAGCTTGGGCAGCACCGCGCTGCGGGTGGGCTGGTTGACCGCGAAGAACGCCTGCTGCACCGCGAACAACGACAGCAGCAGCCAGACGTCGGTGCTGCCGGCGAGCGCCTGGAGCCAGAACAGCGCGCTGGTCGCGATCAGCCCGACCGTGGTGCAGACGAGGATGGTGCGCCGGTCGAAGACGTCGGCCAACGCGCCGCCGTAGAGGCCGAAGACCACCAGCGGCACCAGGCCGAACACGCCGGTGAGCCCGACGTACGCCGAGGACCCGGTGTCGGCGTAGATCTGCGCCGGCACGGCGACCACGGTGAGCTGGGCGCCCACGACCGTGACGACGTTGGCGGTCCAGAGCCGGCGGAAGTGGGGGTCGCGGAGCGGTCGGGTGTCCGCGACCATCGCCCGTAGTCGACCCACTCCGGCGAGCCTAGACTCCCCCCATGAAGACCCGACTGACCTGCCCCTGCGGCGAGGTGATCAAGGGTCAGGACGAGGACGACCTGGTCGAGAAGGCCAACGCCCACCTGACCGCGGAGCACGAGGGCCGCACCTACGACCGCGAGATGATCCTGTTCATGGCGACCTGACGCGTCGCTCCTCGTCCGGCCCGGCGCCTGGACCGGCCCCGGGAGCAGACCGGTCTACCAGAGTTGGACGTCCAACATTCGCGGCCCGGCGACGCCGCGGGTACGGTTTCCTGCGTCCGACTGTGTCCCGGGTCACAGGCTCGCCGCACCCCTGGCGTGTCCGCCCCGGGGCAGCACCGGCAAGCGGAGATCCCGCCCCTGCCGCGCTGAGACAAGGAGCCAACGTGACTGCGTCATCCCCCGGGTCCGCCGACTTCGGCCCCGACCTCGTCGAGGTCTTCGGCCCCAGCCAGAGTGACGGCGGGCCGGAGCTGATCCAGCTGCTGACCCCCGAGGGCGAGCGGGTCCACCACCCCGACCTCGACATCGACTTCTCCGAGGAGCAGCTGCGCGGCTTCCACCGCGACATGGTGCTGACCCGCCGGATCGACATCGAGGCCACGGCCCTCCAGCGCCACGGCGAGCTCGGCATCTGGGCGCAGCTGCTCGGCCAGGAGGCCGCCCAGATCGGCATCGGCCGTGCGGTCGAGCCGCAGGACTTCGTCTTCCCGACCTACCGCGAGCACGGCGTCGCCTGGTGCCGCGGCGTCGACCCGCTCAAGCTCCTCGGCCTGTTCCGCGGCGTCTCCCACGGCGACTGGGACCCCGCCGAGTTCAACTTCGGGCTCTACACGATCGTGATCGGTGCCCAGACCCTCCACGCGGTCGGCTACGCGATGGGCATGCAGCGCGACGGCGTGGTCGGCACCGGCGAGGCCGGTCGCGACGCCGCCGTGGTCGCCCACTTCGGCGACGGCGCCTCCAGCCAGGGCGACGTCAACGAGTCGTTCGTCTTCGCCGCGTCCTACAACGCCCCGGTCGTGTTCTTCTGCCAGAACAACCAGTGGGCGATCTCGGAGCCGATCGAGCGGCAGAGTCGGATCCCGCTCTACCAGCGGGCGCTCGGCTTCGGCTTCCCCGGCATCCGGGTCGACGGCAACGACGTGCTCGCGACGTACGCCGTCACCCAGGCGGCGCTCCAGCGCGCCCGCGAGGGCCAGGGCCCGACGTTCGTGGAGGCCTACACCTACCGGATGGGCGCCCACACCACCACCGACGACCCCACCCGCTACCGGCTCTCCACCGACGTCGAGACCTGGAAGCTGCGCGACCCGATCGCCCGGCTGGAGGTCTACCTCAAGCGCAACGGCTGGGCCGACGCCGACTGGTTCGCGCAGGTCGAGGCCGAGGCCGACGACCTCGGCGCGCGGCTGCGCGAGGGCTGCAAGGCGATGCCCGACCCCGACCCGATGCGGATCTTCGAGAAGGTCTACGCCGACATGCCACCCGAGCTGCTGACCCAGCGCGACGAGTACGCGGCGTACCTCGACACCTTCGAGGGGGCCCGCTGATGTCGAGGATCACCCTGGCCAAGGGGCTGAACGCCGGGCTGCGCAAGGCGATGGAGGACGACGACAAGGTCCTCGTCATGGGCGAGGACGTCGGCAAGCTCGGCGGCGTCTTCCGGATCACCGACGGGCTGCAGAAGGACTTCGGAGAGGACCGGGTGATCGACAGCCCGCTGGCCGAGTCGGGCATCGTCGGCACCGCGATCGGCCTGGCGCTGCGCGGCTACCGACCGGTGGTGGAGATCCAGTTCGACGGGTTCGTCTACCCGGCGTACGACCAGATCGTGTGCCAGGTCGCGAAGATGCACTACCGCAGCCAGGGTCGCTACCGGCTGCCGATGGTGATCCGGATCCCGTTCGGCGGCGGCATCGGCGCCGTCGAGCACCACAGCGAGTCGCCGGAGGCGCAGTTCGCGCACACCCCGGGCCTCAAGGTCGTCGCCTGCTCGAACCCCGTCGACGGCTACTGGATGATCCAGCAGGCGATCGAGCACCCCGACCCGGTGATCTTCCTCGAGCCCAAGCGGCAGTACCACGCCGACAAGGCCGAGCTCGACGAGTCGGTCGCGCCGGAGCCGCTGTTCACCTCACGGATCGTGCGCCCCGGGCAGGACGTCACGCTGCTCGGCTACGGCCCCACCGTGAAGACCTGCCTGCGCGCGGCCGAGGCGGCGGCCAACGAGGGCCGCTCGCTCGAGGTCATCGACCTGCGCACCCTCTCCCCGCTCGACATGGGTCCGGTGCTCGACTCGGTGCGCCGCACCGGCCGCGCCGTGGTCGTCCACGAGGCGCACGTCAACCTCGGCATGGGCGCCGAGCTCGCCGCCCGGGTCACCGAGCAGTGCTTCTACTCGCTGGAGGCGCCCGTGCTGCGCGTGGGCGGCTTCGACACGCCGTACCCGCCGGCCCGGATCGAGGAGGACTTCCTCCCCGACCTCGACCGGGTGCTCGACGCCGTCGACCGCTCGATCGCGTTCTGAGGAAGGGGAAACCGGATGCCTGAGTACCTCCTGCCCGACGTCGGCGAGGGCCTGGTCGAGGCCGAGATCGTGGCCTGGAAGGTCAAGGTCGGCGACGTCGTGGAGATCAACGAGATCGTCGTCGAGATCGAGACCGCCAAGTCGCTGGTCGAGCTGCCGTCGCCGTACGCCGGCCGGGTCACCGCGCTGCTGGTGGCCGAGGGCGACACCGTGCAGGTCGGCACCCCGATCATCGCGATCGGCGAGCCCGCGGCCGCCGCCGAGGCCGCCGAGCCGGCCCCGGTGGCGGACGCAGCGGAGCTGGCGATCGACCTGTCCAACCCCGCCGCGAGCGGCTCGCAGGAGGGGGAGTCGCTGGTGGGCCGGATCAAGGCCGACCGCGGCCCCGTCCGCCGTCCGCGCCGCGGCTCGGCCTCGCCGCCCACCGAGGCGGCCGCCGCGACCCAGATGCAGGTGCAGGGCGCGTTCGCCCCCGGCGGCGCGCAGTCGCAGCCGGTGGTCGAGCAGGACGAGCCCGCCGTGCCCGCCGTGGCCGCCCGAGTGGTCGACGAGCCCGTCTCCGAGGTCGTGCTGGCCAAGCCGCCGGTGCGCAAGCTGGCCCGCGAGCTCGGCGTCGACCTGGCGTCGTGCACCCCCACCGGCCCGCACGACACGATCACCCGCGAGGACGTCGAGCGCGCCGCGGCGGGCGCGACCGCCAGCGCCACCACCCCGTCGCCGGCACCGGCCCGCGCCGGGGGTGCCGAGGCCGAGACCCGGGTGCCGGTCAAGGGCGTGCTGAAGATGATGGCCGGCGCGATGGTCGACTCGGCCTTCACCGCGCCCCACGTCACCGAGTGGGTCACCGTCGACGCCACCCGCACCGTCGAGCTGGTCGAGCGGCTGCGCACCCGGCGCGAGCTGCGCGACGTCAAGGTCTCGCCGCTGCTGGTGCTGGCCCGGGCCGCGGTGCTGGCGATCCGACGTACGCCCGAGATCAACTCGTGGTGGGACGAGGCGGCCCAGGAGGTCGTGGTCAAGCACCACGTCAACCTCGGCATCGCCGCCGCCACCCCGCGCGGGCTGGTGGTGCCCAACGTCAAGGGGGCCCAGGACCTCGGGCTCGCGGAGCTCGCGCAGGCCCTGCAGGAGCTGACCGCGACCGCCCGCGAGGGACGCACCCAGCCGGCCGAGATGGCGGGTGGGACGTTCACGATCACGAACGTGGGCGTCTTCGGCGTCGACGCCGGCACCCCGATCATCAACCCGGGCGAGTCGGCGATCCTGTGCTTCGGCGCGATCCGCAAGCAGCCGTGGGTGGTGACCGAGGGCGGCGAGGACCGGATCGAGGTCCGCCACGTCACGACGCTGGCGCTGAGCTTCGACCACCGGCACATCGACGGCGAGAAGGGCTCGCGCTTCCTCGCCGACGTCGCGGGCATCCTGGAGGACCCCGCCTCGGCGCTGCTCTTCTGAGCCGCCCTGCGCCGAGCCGCCCTGTCCCGAGCGGCCGGGGCGCGGTAGTCACGGACGATCGGCAGGTCCCGGGCCGGTTCCGGCCTGCCGGACGTCCGTGACTACCCCCGTCGGGCGGCTCAGCTCAGCACGTCCTTGCGGCGGAACAGCTCGAAGCCGAGCACGGTGAAGACCGCGGTGTGCAGGAGCGACCAGGCGACGCCGTGCCCGATCGGCGTCCAGTCGACGGTGGGACGCAGCAGCTCGAACCAGGTGTCGGCCCAGTACATCGGCAGCGCGTTGCGCAGCGACCCGAGGTCGTCGATCTGGCCCAGGATCGCGGTGACGATCGTGACCATCACCGCGCCGCCGACGGCCGCGAGCGGGGCGTCGGTGCGGGTGCCGAGGCAGAACGCGATCGCGCCGACCTGCACCAGCGTGAGCACGAGGTACGCCGCCGCCAGGGCCAGCCGGCCGGCGAACGTGCCCCACTCCAGCGAGCCGCCGGTGGGGTTGGTGAAGCCGGCCCAGCCGTAGGCGATGCCGCCCACCACCACCGACCACGCCACCAGCAGCACGACTGCGACGGCGACCGTGGCCAGGCCGACGACGAGCTTGCTGGCCAGCAGCCGGGTGCGGGGCACCGGCGCGACCAGCAGGTAGCGCAGCGTCGACCACGACGCCTCGGCCGGTAGCGAGTCGCCGACGAAGAGCGCAGCCAGCACCACCAGCAGGAACGACGCCGACACCGCGGTGGTGAACACCGCGAAGTTCGCGGCACCCCCGGTGGCCAGGTCGACCAGCGTGCCGTCGCCGTCGACCTCCGCGCCGCCGATCGCGAAGGCGCCGACGACGACGAGCGGCAGCGCGAGCAGCAGCACGAACGACGACAGCGTGCGGCGGCGCCGCGTCTGGCGGCCGAGCTCGGCGCGCCAGGGCAGGGGTCTGCGGGTCGCGGTCACCGGGCGCGCACCTGCCTCAGGTCGGCGGGGGAGTCGGCGCGGTCGCCGGAGGCGGCGGCGATCACGCCGAGGAAGACCTCCTCGAGGTGGCGACGGCTGCTCACGCCGACCACGTCGGCGCCGGTCGCCGCGGCCGCGCGCACGACGTCGGGGCGCGGCAGGCCGGCGGTGACGACCAGCCGGGGCTCGGCCGGGTCGGCCACCACCTCGACCTCGTCGACGCCCGCGACGGCGCGCAGCGCGGCGGCGGGCGGCTCGGGGTCGGCACCGGCGGCCAGGGTGAGCACGGTGGTGTCGGCGCTGTCGACCAGGTCCGAGACGGGTCCGGTGGTGACCACCCGGCCGGCGTGCATGACCACCACGTGGCTGCAGGTCAGCTCGACCTCCGAGAGCAGGTGGCTGGAGACGACCACCGTGCGGCCGGTGTCGGCGTACCGCTGGAGGATCGGCCGCAGCCCGGCGATCTGGGGCGGGTCGAGACCGTTGGTGGGCTCGTCGAGCACGAGCACCTCGGGCCGGCCGAGCATGGCCTGGGCGATGCCGAGCCGCTGGCGCATTCCCTGGCTGTAGGTGCGCACCGGGCGGTCGATGGCGCCGCCGAGCGCGGCGACCTCGAGGACGTCGTCGTAGCCGGCCTCGGCCGGGTCGCGGCCGGTGGCGGCCCAGAACGCCTCGAGGTTCTGCCGCCCGCTGAGGTGGGGCAGGAAGCCCGGACCCTCGACCAGCGCGCCGACCCGGGCCAGGACGGCCGCCCCGGGGGTGACCCGCCGGCCGAGCACCCGCGCCTCACCGATGTCGGGGGCGATCAGCCCCAGCACCATCCGCAGCGTGGTGGTCTTGCCGGCGCCGTTGGGCCCGAGCAGGCCGACGACCTGGCCGCGACGGGCCTCCCACGAGACGTCGTCGACGGCGCGGTGGCCGTCGGCGTAGGTCTTGACCAGACCGGAGACGACGAGGGGTACGTCGGCGCCGGCTCCGGGCGCGCCACCGGGGCCGGGTGCGGGGTGGGGGTCGGGGTCGGGATCGGCGTGGCGGGCGCCCCGGCGGCGGAGCAGGGCCAGCACCAGTGCAGCGAGCAGCACCGCGCCCAGGGCCGCGAGCACGCCCGTGGTCTGCCGGTCGAGGCCGCCGTCGCCGGTGCCGGCCACCGAGCGCGCGACCACGGCGGGCAGCCGCAGGTCGTCGACCCGCACCCGGTCGGCGCGGGCCTGCCGCGGCCCGGCGTAGGTCTGGTCGGTGCTGGTGACCAGCACCCGCAGGCTGCTGCCGGGCTCGACCCGCCAGGTGCCGGCCGGCAGCGCGACGTCGACGGTGGCGGCGCGGCCCGGCGTGGTCGGCACCGTGACCGGCGCGACCAGCTGGCGCGGCAGGGTCACCCGGTCGCCGTTGACCTCCCACAGCGAGAGGAACAGCGTGGCCTCGCGCGCGGTCGAGGTGACGGTGAGCCGGACCCGCGGGCTGCCGACGACGGTCCGCCCGTCGTCGAGCTCGTCGGTGTCGAACGCCGCCGACTGGCCGGGGAGCGCCGCGAGGGGGTAGGTGGAGACGAAGCCGTCGAACTCGTCGGTCACGCCGTCCTGGCTGGGCACGAGGGTGAGCGAGCCGGGTTGCCCGCCGAGGGGGTTGAGCACGACCTGGCCGCCGCCGCGCAGGGGCAGCGGCGCCGACCAGCTGGCGGCGTAGTCGTCTGCCTCCGAGACCCGCAGGTCGGCGCGGCCGTCGCGGGGCTCCTCGAAGCTGAACGCCGGCACCGGCAGGCCGACCGCGGCGGGGTCGTCGGCTCCGAGGTAGTGGTCGAGCCAGGTGGCGAGGGTGTCGTCGTCGGCCGCGGTGGGGTCGACCGCGGCGTCGTGGCCGCCGGTGAACCAGCGGACGGCGACCGGCGTGCCCCGTGCGGCCAGCTCGCGGGCGGTGGCGTCGGACTGGTCGAGGCCGAAGAGCGAGTCGGCCTGGCCCTGCACCAGGTAGGTCGGCACCCGCACGTCGTCGAGCAGGGGTGCGGGGCTGTGGGCGCGGAGCAGGCGGAGCAGCGCCGGGCTCGGCCGGCCGGTGTCGGCGACGTCGAGGAACAGCCGGCACACCTCGCGGTCGAACCGGCCGCAGACCGGGTCGGTGCCCGGGCCGAGGTCGCCGCCGGCCGCGCCGACGAAGAAGCGCGAGGCCCACAGCTGCTTGAACGGGCCGGGCACCGGCTCCCCGTCCCGAACGACCGGCAGGTCGGCGGGGGAGTCGCCGTCGGCGGGCGGCCCGGCCACCGCGTGCTGGGGGAAGAACGCGTCGGCGAGGTCGTGCCAAGTGATCAGCGCGACGACGGTGTCGATGCGACGGTCTAGCGCGGCCCCGATGAGCGAGAGCGCACCGCCGTAGGAGCCGCCGACGGCCGCGACCCGTGGGTCGCCGTCGGCGTCCTGCCGCACCGCGTCGTCGTCGGCGAGGAGGTCGAGCAGGGCCGTGACGTCGCGACCCTCGTACCCCGGGTCGGCGACGTGGACGCGCCCGTCGGAGTCGCCGAAGCCGCGGGCGCTGTAGGTGAGCGCGACGTAGCCCGACTCCGCGAGCTCGCGGGCCTGGGGGGCGAGGTCGGCCTTGCTCCCGCCGAAGCCGTGGGTCAGCAGCACCGCCGGGTGCGGGCCGTCGCCGGCGGGGGTGTAGAGGGAGGTGTCGAGCTCGACCGGGGTGCCGTCGGCCTCCGGGCCGACCGCGACCCGCCGTTCGACGACCTCGACCCCGTCGCGACGATCCTCGCCGTCGTCCTCGTCGGCGGCCGCCGCGATCGGGCCGGCGGTGGTCGCGATCCCCGCCAGGGCCAGCACCCCGAGGGCGGTCCCGAGGCGGCGCAGGGCTCCTCGGGGCATGCCTCACGCTAGCCGGTCGCCCCAACGGCCGTCCGGTCCGATGTTGTCGGGTGGTTCTCGGTGTTGTCGGGCATTGCCAGGCCCGACAACATGGCGAATCCCCGGTCGACCGGGGATTCCGAGCCGCCCCGACTTCTCGGCCAGAACCTCGACTTCCCGGCCAGAGTTCTGGCCGACAGGTGCGGGTTTCCCCGGTTCACCGGGGAAACCACCCCCGCCCGACCCGCCCGAGCCAGCCCTCACAGCACCCACGGCTGCGGAGCCCGCGGGTGCAGGATCGCGTCGGTGCCGCCGTCGACGGTCAGCACCGACCCGACCACGAGCGAGGCGGCGTCGGAGAGCAGGAACCCGATCGCGGCCGCGATCTCCTCGGGCCGGCCGTCGCGGGTGAGGGCGGTGGGGTAGCCCTCCGACAGCGGGCCGAAGACGGGGTCGGCGGCCAGCCGCTCGGTCATCGGGGTGGCGATCTTGCCGGGCGCGACGGCGTTCATCCGCACGCCGGCGCCGATCCACTCCTCGGCGACCCCCTGGGTGCGGGCCCACCACGCGAGCGCGGCCTTGGAGGCGGGGTAGACCTCCACCGCCTGGTACGCCGCGGCGGCCTCCCGCGCGGCGGACTCGTCCTCGGTCAGCAGGGTGTCGGCCAGGGTGGCCGGCCAGCCGGGCTGGCAGGTCGTGGAGTTGGACGCCAGGAAGCAGACCGCCGAGCGCCCGGCCGCGACCAGCTCCGCCCGCAGACCGCGCACCAGCGCCACCGCGCCGAAGAAGTTCACCGACGCCACCAGCTGGGGGTCGACGCCGCTCAGCCCGGCGATGCCGGCCGCCGGTACCAGGCCGTGCACGACGTCGGTCAGCGCGCCCACCCCGGCGACCGCCTCGGCCCGGCCGGCCTCGGTCGCGAGGTCGGCGACCACGTCGGCGTCGCGCAGGTCGACGGTGACCACCCGACCCCCGCCGTCGCGGAGCAGGGCGGCCGTGGCCGCGCCGATGCCGGAGGCGCCCCCGGAGACGACGTAGGTGCGGTTCGCCGGATCAGACATGGAACGTGTTCTACCGCATCGGCCGGGCCGGCAGACCTCAGGTCGCGCGCGACCCCCACGCCTCGAGCAGCGACCGCTCGCGCTCGAGGCCGATCCCGCCCACGGGCGCGTCCGGGTCGGCCTCGAGCCAGGCCAGGGTGTCGCGCGCGGTCTCCGCGATCGGGCGCAGCGCCAGCCCGGCCTCGATCGAGGGCAGCGCGTCGTGGGCGCACATGCCGTCGTACGCCGGGCGGGGCAGCCACAGCGGCAGCGAGTCGGGGCCGGCCCACGGCTGCACCTCGTGCTCGGCGAGGAACTCCTGGTCGACCCAGGTCCACGCCACCTCGGCCGGGACGCCCGCGGCGGCCTCCTCGAGCAGCTCCCGGATCGGCATCGCGAGCCCGACCCCGTCGAAGTCCCCGGCCAGCCGCTCCTCGCACGCGGTGACCGCCCACGCCGCCAGGTCGCGGACGTCGACGACCTGCACCACGTCGGCGGGGTCGCCCGGGGCCAGCACCTCGCCGCCGGCGGCGAGCCGTCGCGGCCAGTACGCGAACCGGCCGCTGGGGTCGCCCGGCCCGACGATCAGCCCGGGTCGCAGCACCATCGCCGAGGCGGCGCCCTCGCGCACCACCTCCTCGCAGGCGACCTTCATCGGGCCGTAGGCCTCGGGCTCGACCGCGAGGTCGACGTCCTCGCGCCGGGCCTCGCGCAGGGGCAGCGTGCCGGGCCGCCCGCCGGGGGTGGCGTCGTCGGCGTAGACGTTGACGGTCGAGACGAACACCCAGTGCGCGGTCGGGAACGCCGCCACCGCGCGGGCCACCTGGCCAGGGTGCCGCGCGACGTCCACGACCGCGTCGAAGGCGATCGCGGCCAGCTCGTCGGGCACGTCCTGCTCGCGGTCCCAGGTCACCGGTCGCGCCCCGTCGGGCACCCGCCCCGAGCGACCCCGGCTGGCGCACACCACCTCGTGGCCGCGGCGCACCGCCTCGGCAGCCACCTCGCGGGACAGGAAGACCGTGCCGCCGAGCACCAGGATGCGCATGCGCCCACCGTCGCGGTCACCGGCCGGCGAGGGCAAGGGATTCCGCGCAGAGCAGAGTGGCCGGGGCAGGAGTCCCCGGGCAGCAGGGATCAGCCGCCGCTGACCCGCAGCAGCGGCCGCACCAGCTTGCGGCCGTGGTGGATCTGGGCCTTCACCGTGCCGAGCGGCAGCCCGACCAGCGCGGCGATGTCGGCGTACGCCATGCCGTAGACGTCGCGCAGCAGCAGCGGCTCGACGTACTGCGGGTGCTCGCGCTCGAGCACCTCCATCGCCTCCAGCAGGTCCAGCCGGGTGCCGGCGATCACGCTGGTGGTGCGCGGGTCGGGCCGGTCGAGCGGGCCGACCTCCTGGGGGTCGGCGGGGACGGCCTGGTTCTTCATCCGGCGGTACGTCGTGCGCGCGCTGTTGACCGCGACCACGTGCAGCCAGGTCGTGAACCGGCCGGTGCGCCGCCACTGACCGATCTTGGTGGCGATGCTCAGCAGCGCCTCCTGGCAGGCGTCCTCCGCGTCCGGGCCGTGGGGCAGCACCCCGCGGCAGACGTTGAGCACCCGCGGGCGCACCTCGGCCAGCAGCCGCTCGAGCGCGTCGCGGTCGCCGTCCTGGGCGTCGCGCGCGAGCTCGTCGACCTCGTCGGGGTCGAGTCCGGTGCTCGCCATGAGCCCCACCATGCCAGCCGTCGTCATCTCGGTCCTTCCCGACGGGTCCGCCCCGCCGTACCGAGTGGTACGACGGGGCGGACCGAAAGGTTGCCTGCGACTGCTCGGCGACCTGGACTACTTGATCTCGGAGCGCATCAGCCGCCACAGGCCGAAGGCCATCGGCAGCACCAGCCACACGACGCCGGTGACGCCGAGCTGGGCCCACTGGGTGCCGGTGAGCGACCCCTCGAACAGGCTGCCCTGGGCGTAGTTGAAGTCGATCCACGGGCGGGCGTCGGCGAACCACTCCTGGAAGGCGGCCAGTGCCTCGCTGATGGCCGTCAGCACGAAGGAGTAGACGAAGTAGGCCACGATCGCCGCCGCCGAGCTGCGGATGACGACGCCGAGCATGAAGCCGACGAGCATCCCCAGCACCTGGGCGAGGACGATGAGGGCGAGGTCCTGGGCGGAGGAGTCCCACACCGGGTCGATGCCGAGCGCGGCCGAGCCGAGCACGGTGCCGATCGCACCGATGACCATCGCCAGCGCCATCGAGGCGACGCTGATGCCGATCACCACGACGGCCTTCGCCGCGATCGAGCGCGCCCGGTTGGGCACCAGCGTGAACGTCGTGAGGCCGGTGCGCTGGCTCCACTCGCTGGTGACCGAGAGCACCGCGACCATCGGCAGGATCACCGCCATCGGGAAGCCGATCGCCGAGGCGAAGCCCTCGTAGGTGAGCGCCGAGTCCGGCGCCCACAGCATCGTGGCGCCGGTGGCCAGCGTCGCGGTGATGACGACGCTGGCGAGCAGCCAGAAGCCGGCGCGGGTGTCGAACGACTTGCGCAGCTCGACCCCCACGATCCGCGCGAACGGGATCGGCGCGGGCGCCGGGCGGGCCGGTCGCCGTACGGCGGTGGCGGCGGTGGTGGGGGACAGGTCGGTGGCGGTCATGCCGCTGCTCCTTCGGTGACGGTCTCGCGCTGGGTCTCGGCGGTGAGCTCGAGGAACATCTCCTCCAGCCCGGCGCCGTCGGCGGCGCGCAGCTCGGTGAGGGGTACGCCGGCGGCGAGGGCGACCCGGCCGACGACGTCGGGCTCGGCGTCGACGCGCAGCGCCGCGGAGGCGCCGCCCGAGCCGGTGGCGGTGACGGCCAGGCCGGCGTCGGTGAGCGCCGTCGCCAGGGCCGGCAGCTCGGGGCTGCGGACCAGGGTTCCGGCGGCGGCCAGCAGCTCGGCCTTGGTGCCCTGCGCGACGATCCGCCCGTTGCCGATCACGACCAGGTCGTCGGCGACGACCTCGATCTCGTGCAGCAGGTGGGAGGAGAGCAGCACGGTGGCGCCCTGGTCGGCGTAGTCGCGCAGCAGGTCGCGCATCCAGCGGATGCCGGCCGGGTCGAGCCCGTTGGCGGGCTCGTCGAGGATCAGCACCTCCGGGTCGCCCAGCAGCGCGGTGGCGATGCCGAGACGCTGCCGCATGCCGAGGGAGTAGTCGCGCACCCGGCGCGCCGCCTCGTCGGGGGTCAGGCTGACCCGGTCGAGCATCTCGTCGACCCGGCGGGCCGGGAGGCCCATGGTGCGGGCGGCCACGGTGAGGATCTCGCGGCCGGTGCGCCCGGCGTGCTG
Source organism: Nocardioides sp. SYSU D00038 (assembly GCF_016924665.1). GTDB lineage: Bacteria > Actinomycetota > Actinomycetes > Propionibacteriales > Nocardioidaceae > Nocardioides. Next base: position 238,160 of record NZ_JAFFJT010000016.1, on the reverse strand, counting down.
GGCCGAGGCGTCGAGCAGCACGCCGACCTCCAGGCCCGGGTTGGGCAGCTCGGCGTAGCGCCGGCCGCAGACGGTGGCGTGGCCGGAGGTCGCGGGGGTCAGCCCCACGATGATCCGCATGCTGGTGGACTTGCCGGCGCCGTTGGGGCCGAGGAAGCCGGTGACCCGGCCGGACGCCGCGGTGAAGCTGACGTCGTCGACGGCCGTGAAGCCGCCGTACTTCTTGGTGAGTGACTCGACGGTGATCATGGGCACCACCCTCGTGCCGGCGGCCGCCCGCGCACATCGGGGAAGCCGCCCACCTCGACCCTGCCCGCACCCCTGAGCCGACCCTGAGCCGCACCCGACCGGTCTCGGGGTCCTTTGCCATGATGAGCGCGTGTCGATGCCCCACCGTCTCGGTCGCTACGCGGTGCGGCGGCGCATCGGGTCGGGCGCCTTCGCCACGGTGTGGCTCGCCTACGACGAGCACCTCGACTCCCCCGTGGCGGTCAAGGTGCTCGCCGACAACTGGACCGAGGACCACCACGTCCGCCAGCGGTTCCTCGAGGAGGGGCGCTACCTGCGCCGGGTCGAGTCGCCCCACGTGGTCTCGGTCTACGACGCCGGCGAGCTCGAGGACGGCCGCCCCTACCTGGTGATGTCCTACGCAGACCAGGGCACCCTCGCCGACCGGCTCGAGGTGGAGGGGCTCACCGCCGACGAGGCGCTCGACGTCGTGGGCCAGGTCGCTGCGGGGCTCAAGGCCCTGCACGGCAAGGGGATCCTGCACCGCGACGTCAAGCCTGCCAACGTGCTGTTCCGCTCCATCGACCACGGCGACGACGGCGCCGGCGTGCGGGTGATGCTGGGCGACCTGGGCCTCGGCAAGGCGCTCGACGTCTCGTCGCGGCTGACGATGGTGGCCGGCACCCCGTCGTACGTCGCTCCCGAGCAGGCGCGCGCCGAGCCGCTCGACGCACGCGCCGACCAGTACTCCCTGGCCGTGCTCACCTTCCGCCTGCTGGCCGGCCGCGCGCCGTACCAGCACCTTGACCTGGCCGCCGCCGCCGAGCCCGGCACGCCCCCGTCGCTGACCACCAGCCACGGTGCCGCGGTCGACGCGGTCGTGCGGCGCGGGCTCGCGGTCGACCGCGAGGACCGGTTCCCCGACGTGTCGGCGTACGCCGATGCGCTGGCCGATGCGCTGGCCGATGGGCTGGCCGATGGGCTGGGCAGCCGCGGCGGGGGGCTGCAGCCGCTCGACCCCGACCGCACCCGGGCCGGTGGCAACCCCACCGCGCTCCCCACCGCGCCCTCTCCGGCGCCCGGAGCTCCGCCGCCCCGGCGGGTGCCGCTGGCCCGGGGCGCGGCGGCGCTCCTGCTCGTGGCCGCCGCGGGCGTCGCCGGCTACCTCGGCCAGCGCCACCTCGGCGGCGACGTCACCGTCACCGACGCCGACGGCGTGCTGTCGGTGACGGTGCCGCGGGCCTGGGACGGCGCCGTGTCCCGCGACGGCTGGGAGCTCGACGACGAGGAGCTGCCCGGCCTCTCGGTCGGCACCGACCGCTCCTGGACCGACACCGCCGCCGACGGCGAGGGCGTCTTCCTCGGCCTGCTCCCCGGCACCCGCCTGCCCGACGACCTCCCCCAGCACCCCGAGTGCTCCGACGCCGAGCCCCGCGACGACGCCGCCACCAGCCAGGGTGACGCCGTCACCGTCGTCCACACCGACTGCCCCGGCGGCGTGACGGTCGAGAGGGTCGTCCAGGTCACCGCCAGCCGCCTGCTCTGGGTGCAGATCCGCTCCGCCGACCGTGCCACCGCCAACGACGTCCTCGACAGCATCGACACCCACGGCCTCCGCTGACCCGCGCTCCCCGCTGGTCGAGGAAGGACGAAGTCCTGTCTCGAGACCCGGTGAGCCGAGAGCCCTCCGGTGGGGACGGAGGGCGTTCGGCCGGCGGGGTTTCGAGACCGTTGCTAGCGCAACTTCCTCAACCAGCGTTGGGCCACCGTTGGTCGAGGAAGGACGAAGTCCTGTCTCGAGACCCGGTGAGCCGAGCGCCCTCCGGTGGGGACGGGAGGGCGTTCGGCCGGCGGGGGTTTCGAGACAGTTGCTAGCGCAACTTCCTCAACCAGCGGTCAGCGCGCGCGGGCGGTGCTGGCGCTGATCCGGGCCATCAGGTCGGTGAGGCCGGCCCGGTCGACCTCGCGGCCGATGACGGCGACCGTGACCTGCGCGGCGTCGGAGCCGTCGACGGAGAGCCACCGCTCGAGGGCGAGGCGGCGGTGGCCGCCGGTGACGTAGGTGATCCGGAGCGAGTCCCCGGTGCGCTCCTCGACCACGAGCTCGTCGACGTCGGCGCGGAGCAGGTCCAGCCGGCGCTGCACGGCGGCGGCGAGCGTGAGCCGCTGGCTGCTGACCAGGCCGACGCGCAGGAAGTAGGTGTTCTCGGGGAGGCCGGGCGGCTTCCACTTCCACTCCACCTCGTCGCTGGTGGTGCGCTGCCAGCGCTCCGGCACCTGGAGCTCCACCGGGAAGCTGCTGCCGACGGTGTCGAGCCGGAGCGGGAGGCCGGGGGCCAGGGGCGGGTCGGCGGGGTCGGGCGAGACCTCGACCCGACCGGCCGGCACCGAGGGGCTGGTGGCCGGCACGGGGGCGACGCCGCCGAGCGAGGTGGGGGCGTCGGCGACCCAGCCGACCAGGTAGCCGAGACCGCCGGCCAGCACCGCCGCGACCGCCGCCAGCACGACGGTGCGGCGGCGCGGGACGGACGGGGTCATCGGTGCGACCCTACGGCGCCAGCGTGGCCAGCTCGCCCGGGGCGAGGGCCTCGACCGCGGCCACGCCGGCGTCGCGGACGGCGTCGCCGGTCGCCTCCACGCTGACCGAGAACGGCCAGTCGCGGTAGGTCGCCGACCACTGCTCCTGGCGCGGGACGGTGCGGTCGGTCGACTCCCAGGTGCGGCCGGCCAGCACGCCGTCGACCAGCCACTCGGTGGAGGCGAAGCCGCGGTTGGCCTCGTCGTAGTAGCCGAACCGGTCGAACCCGTCCTCCCAGCGCGTGTAGCGCACCAGCAGCTCGGGGGTCTTGCACTCCCACACCTCGGTCTTGCCCACCACCAGGATGTCGCCGCGCTCGGCGCAGGCGGCGGGGTCGAGCGAGGGGAAGACCGTGGTGAGCGGGAGCCCGTCGGCGGTGGCCGGGTCGACGTCCTCGCTCGCGCCGGGGTACGACGGCGAGGCGGTCACCGGGGCGGCGGCGCGGCTGGTGCCGGCGCCGCCGTCCTGGGCCGAGCCCGCCCACCAGCCGCCGCCGGCGGCCAGCGCGGCCACCGGCAGCACGAGCAGCCAGCGTCGGTCCACGCGTCGGTCCACCCGTCGGTCCACCCGTCGGTCCACGTGGAGACCCTATGCGGGTCTCAGTGCACGGCCGCGACCTCGCCGGACGACACGGCGTCGGGGTCGCCCATCGGCCGGGGTCGCAGCAGCGCGCCGCCGACGGCCGCGGCGAGCAGGGCCGCCACCGCACCGGCGGCGAACGCGACCTGGAGCCCGCCGTGCAGCGCCTCGACGGCCGACGACCCGGAGGCGGCCAGGGCGTGGGTGCGCGAGTCGGAGATCGCGACCAGCACGGCCAGGCCCAGGGCGCCGCCCATCATGAACGAGGTGTTGACCACCCCGGAGGCGAGTCCGGACTCGTGCGGCTCGACGTCACCCATGGCGGCGAGCAGCACGGGGTTGAACGCGATGCCGGCACCGATGCCGAGCAGCACCATCGAGGGCAGCACGTGGCTGACGTAGCCGCCGGTGGGCGGGGCGTCGGCGAAGACCGCCAGCCCGGCCGCGGCCAGGGTCAGGCCGGCGACCATCGGCGGCCGGATGCCGAACCGCATCACCAGCCGGTCGGAGACCTTGAGGGAGCAGAACGCCATCACCACGCTGGTCGGCACGAACGCGAGGCCGACCTCGAGCGCGTCGTAGCCCAGCACCTGCTGGAGGTGCAGCGCGGAGAGGAAGAACCACGCGAACATCGCCGCCGACCACAGCACGCCGACCACCTGCGAGACCGAGACGTTGCGCAGCGCGAAGAGCCGCAGCGGCACCAGCGGCTCGGCCACCCGCGCCTCGCGCACCACGAACGCGGCGAGCAGCACGACGCCGGTGCCGAGCAGGCCGAGGGTGCGCGCGGAGGTCCAGCCGGCGTCGTTGCCGCCGACGATCGCGTAGACCGAGACCATCAGCGCCGCGGTCACCAGCACCGCGCCGGGGACGTCGAGGCGGGTCGAGCCCGGGACGACGTCGTCGGCGGGCAGCGCCCGACGGGCGGCGAACCACACGGCGACGCCCACCGGCACGTTGACCAGGAAGATCCAGTGCCACGAGAACAGCCCGGTCAGCACGCCGCCGAGCAGCACGCCGACCGCACCACCCCCGGACATCACGAAGCCGAAGAAGCCCATCGCCTTCGCCCGCTCGGCGGGGTCGGTGAACAGCCCCATGATCAGCGACAGCGCGACCGCGGACACCGCGGCGCCGCCGATGCCCTGGACGGCCCGCCCGACGACGAGCAGCTCGGCCGACGGCGCGAGCCCGCAGGCCACCGAGGCGATAGTGAACGACACCACCCCGCCGAGGAAGACCCGCTTGCTGCCCAGCAGGTCGCCGAGCCGGCCGCTCAGCAGCAGGCAGCCGCCGAAGGTGAGCAGGTAGGCGTTGACCACCCACGCCAGCGCCGCCTGCGAGAAGCCGAGGTCGGTCTGGATCGAGGGCAGGGCGACGTTCACGATGCTCGAGTCGAGCACGATCATCAGGTCGCCCAGGCAGAGGACGTAGAGGGCCAGCCAGCGGCTGCGGTCGGACATGGGATGACTCCTGGGATCGGGGCCGGTCTCTGCCCTCTCCACGAACAGGACCGCGTCGGTACGACAGACCGGATCGAACTTCTTTCCTCATCGGTCCCGCACGACCGTTCTTGCGCAGCTACATTGCGCCGGTGAAGAAGACCGCAGCGGCCCTCGCCGCAGCCACCACCCTCGCCCTCCTGGCGCCCGCCGGAGCCTCGGCCGAGACCGAGGTCGTCACCGACCCCCGCGGCGACAGCTACAGCGGCGCCGACTACGAGCCCGGGCCGCCCAGCTCGTCGGACTGGGGCGACATCACCCGGGTGGTGCTCGAGCACACCCGTCAGCGCTTCTCCGTCGTGGTCCGGCTCAACCCCGCGACCTACCCACCCGACCTCTACGAGGCCCGGCTCGACACCCGGCCCGGGCGGCCCGGGCCCGAGCTCCAGGTCTTCTTCGGCGTCGATGCCTACGACGACGACCTGCCGCCGTACGTCACGCTCTACCGGATGAACGGGATCACCGAGATCCGGTGCAAGGGCGCGCGCAGCAAGGCGCTCGGCTCGGCCGGCGGCAAGGCCGGCCACCGGATCTCCATCCCACGCTCCTGCCTGGGCAATCCCCGCAAGGTGCGGGTCAAGCTGACCTCCGGCCAGGAGCACGGCTACGACGACCACGCGCCCGGCCGGGCCAAGCCGCGCTGGTCGCCGTGGGTGCGGAGGGGCTGACCTCCTACCCTTCTCCGCATGACGGGGCTGCTGCTGCGCGAGGTGCGCATCGTGCCCCTCCACGGCCGCTCCGGCGTGCCGACCGAGCCGGTCGACGTGCTGGTCGAGGACGGCGTCGTGACCCGGATCGGGCTGCGGCTGCCGGTCGATGCCGGCCCGGTCGGACGAGGGCCGGTCGAGACCGTCGAGGCGGGCGGCCGTTGGCTGGTGCCGGGCCTGTGGGACCAGCACGTCCACCTCGGCCAGTGGACGCTGGCCCGGCAGCGCCTCGACCTGGGCGGCACCACGTCGGTGGCCGAGGCGACCGCCGCCGTACGACGTCGCCTCGACGACCAGCCCGGCCGCCCGGTCGTCGGCTGGGGCCACCGGCCCGCCGGCTGGCACGAGCAGCCGCGCACGAGCGACCTCGACGCGCTCACCACGACGGTGCCGGTGGTGCTGATCGCCGGCGACGGCCACCACGCGTGGCTCAACACCCCGGCGCTGCACGCCCTCGAGCTGCCCGCCACCGACGACGTGGTGCGCGAGACGGCCTGGTTCGCGGCGTACCCCCGGCTGGGCGACGCCCTCGGCGAGGACGGCACCTCGGCCGCCGCCTACCGGGCCAGCCTCGAGGAGGCGGCGGCGCGGGGCGTGGTGGGGGTGGTGGACTTCGAGTTCGGCGCCGGTCCGGGCGCGTGGCCGGAGCGCTGGAGCCAGCGCTGCGACGTGCTGCGGGTCCGCTACGCGACCTACGAGAACACCCTCGACCACGTGCTCTCGGCCGGGCTGCGCACCGGGGACCCGCTCGCGCAGGGCGACCCCCGGCTCACGATGGGGCCGCTGAAGATCATCAGCGACGGCTCGCTCAACACCCGCACCGCCTGGTGCTGCGAGCCCTACGCCGGCGAGCCGGCCACCCACGGCCTGCCCAACCTCAGCGGCGAGGAGCTGACCGCGCTGCTCGAGACCGCGACCCGGCACGGGCTCGCGGTGAGCACGCACGCGATCGGGGACGCGGCGGTGGCCCAGGCGCTGGCGACGTACGAGCGCACGGGGGCACGCGGCAGCATCGAGCACGCCCAGCTGGTGGGGCGCGACGACGTGCGCACGATGGCGCGGCTGGGGGTCCGGGCCAGCGTGCAGCCGGCCCACCTCCTCGACGACCGCGACCTCAGCGAGGCGGTCTGGCCCGACCGGGGCGGGCGGAGCTTCGCGTTCCGCTGGATGCTCGACGACGGCGTCGACCTGGTGCTCGGCTCGGATGCTCCGGTCTCGCCGCTCGACCCGTGGCTGGCGATGGCCGCCGCCGTCCACCGCAGCGCCGACGACCGCGAGCCGTGGCACGCCGACCAGGCGCTCACCCCGCAGGAGGCGCTCGCAGCCTCCGTCGACGGCCACCCGGGCGTCGTACCGGGTGCCCCCGCCGACCTCGCCCTCCTCGACCACGACCCGCTGGTCGGCGCCACCACCGCCGAGCAGGCCGCCACCCTGCGCGGCACCACGGTCGCGCTCACGGTCGTCGACGGGCGGATCGTGCACGACGGCCGCTGAGGTCCGGTAGTCCGTGACCTTTGGGTCCGGCAAGGGCCGAAACGTCACGGACTACCGCGCCGCGGGGGCCCGAACGTCACGGACTATCGCGCGCCCGACGTGCTCCGAGTCACACGAATCGTCCCCGACCCCTTGACGACGAATATGTAAGTGCGCTGAACTAACAAACGTGACCACCACGTCCCCCGTCGGCCGGCAGCTCCGCCCGCGCGGCAAGCTGCTCCAGGAGGACACCCGGCGCCACCACCGGTCGCTGCTCCTCCAGCAGCTGTTCCGCGAGGGGCCGGCCAGCCGGGCCGACCTGGCCCGGACCACCGGGCTGACCCGGGTCACCGTCTCCGATCTGGTCGGGGAGCTGGTGACCACCGGACTGGTCGAGGAGCTCGGCGCCCCCGCCGGCAGCCGGGTCGGCAAGCCGCCGACGCTGGTCGGGCTGGCCGCCGACTCCGTGCACGTGGTCGGCCTCGACCTCTCCGCCGACGACCGGATGACCGGCGCGGTGCTCAACCTCCTCGGCGAGGTGCAGGCCCGCCACGAGGTCGCCGTCGGCGGCGCCCGGGGCGCGGACGCCGTCGACCTGGTGCGCGGTCTGGCCGCGGAGCTGATCGCCCGCACCGACCGGCCGGTGCTCGGCGTCGGTGTCGGCAGCCCCGGCGTCGTCGGCGCCGACGGCACCGTCATCGACGCCCCCAACCTGGGCTGGCACGACACCCCGCTCTCGACCGTGCTGGCCGAGGCGCTCGGCTGCCCGGTCACGGTCGCCAACGACGCCAACACCGCCGTGCTCGGCGAGCACACCTTCGGCGCCGCCGGCGACGGCGGCCTGATGCTGCTGCGGGTCGGCACCGGTGTCGGTGCGGGGCTGGTGCTGGAGGGCTCGCTGCTCCACGGCCACCGCGGCGCCGCGGGCGAGATCGGGCACGTCGTGGTCGACCCCGGCGGCGACCGCTGCGCCTGCGGCCGCACCGGCTGCCTCGAGACCGTGCTCGCCGCGCCCCACCTGCGCCGCCGGCTGGCCGCGGAGCCGGCGGACGGCGACGTGCTGGCCCGCGCCGGGGAGCAGCTCGGCACCGTGCTCGCCCCGGTGGTCGGCACCCTCAACCTGCGCGAGGTCGTGCTCAGCGGCCCCGCCGACCTGCTCGACGGGCCGCTGCGCGCGGCCGCGGACCGGGTGGTCCGCGAGCGCACGATGCCGGTCAGCTCCGAGGACCTGGTGGTCCGCACGTCGGCCCTCGGCGAGGACGTCGTCCTCGTCGGTGCGGCCGTGCTGGTCCTCACCGGCCAGCTGGGGGTCTCGTGAGCCCCCACCACGACGTACGACGCGCGGACAGGGCGCGTCGTCGGCCAGGCCCCGGCCCCGCGCCGTACCTGGACCCATCCCAGTCCCAACCGGGAACGCTCGAGAGGAAGATCGCGGTGCGCATCAAGAGGACACTGGCGGGAGCGGCCCTGACCGCGCTCGCCCTGACGGCACTGGCCGCCTGCGGCGACGACGAGGGCGACGGGTCGTCCGCAGACGGAGGCCCCGACAAGGCCGACATCCGGGTCTGGCTCAACGGCGCCGACACGCCCGACGCCGCCCGCGAGTGGCTGAAGGAGACCTTCGAGGAGGAGAACCCCGGCTCCACGCTGACCATCGAACAGCAGGAGTGGGACGGGCTGGTCGAGAAGCTCACGACCGCGCTGAGCAGCGAGTCCGAGACCCCCGACGTGGTCGAGATCGGCAACACCCAGGCCCCGACGTTCACCAGCGCCGGCGCCTTCTCCGACCTCACCGACGACCTCGACGACCTCGGCGGCGACGACCTGCTGCCCGGCTTCGTCGAGGGCGCCACCGTCGACGGCAGCACCTACGCGGTGCCCTACTACGCCGGCGCGAAGTACGTCTTCTACCGCAAGGACCTCTTCGACAAGGCGGGCGTCACCGTACCCACGACGCTGGACGAGTTCGTCGACACGGCGGTCAAGCTCAAGCAGGCCAACCCCGACCCTGCGAACTTCTCCGGCTTCTGGTTCCCCGGCCAGGACTGGCGCAACGGCGCGGCGTTCGTCTGGGACGCCGGCGGCGAGCTCGCCGTCGAGGACGGCGGCGAATGGGCCGGGGCGCTCAGCTCGCCGGAGTCGGTGGCCGGTCTCGAGACCGCGCAGAAGCTGTTCGCGGAGGCCTCGGGCGCGCCCAAGGACGGCAACGAGGCCGACCCGCAGACGCCGTTCTGCGCCGGCGAGGTCGGCATGATGTCGACCCCCAGCTGGGTGATGGGCCTGCTGACCGACCCCAAGACCGGCTGCCCCGAGCTCGCCGACCAGGTGGGCGTGTTCGCCCTCCCGGGCAGCGACGGCGGCCCCGCCCCGGTGCTCCTCGGTGGGTCCGACCTCGCGGTGCCGGCCAAGTCGGGCAACCAGGACCTGGCCCGCAAGGCGATCGCGCTGATGCTCAGCGACGAGTACCAGACGATCCTCGCCGAGAACAACCTCACCCCGGCCAAGGAGTCGCTGGCCTCGCTGCTCGGTGACGACGAGTTCGCGCAGGCCACCATCGAGGCGGCCTCGAACGCCAAGCTCACCCCGGCCGCGCCGGGCTGGGCCACGGTCGAGGGGTCCCGGGTCCTGGAGGACCTGTTCAGCGGCATCGCCCAGGGCGGCGACGTCGCGGAGCTCGCCGCCAAGGCCGACGAGCAGATGAACAGCCAGCTCAACGGCTGACCCGGCCCGGCAACCAGGGACAGCAGGGCAGCAGCACCCACGGCCGGGGGCGGCACCGCCGCCGCCCCCGGCCGTGCGCTGCCCGCGCGTCCGACCCCGCCCGGCCCCGCCCGGGCACCATGAACCCACCCGCGCCGAGAGGAGGCGACGTGACCGGACCGGCCACCACCACCCCGCGACCCGCCCCGCGACCGCCGCGACGGGCCGACCGCCCCGGCGACGGGCGCGACGGCGACCGGCCGACCCGGCGCCGCCGGCCCCGGCAGCCGCTGCCCTCCGGGCTGCTGCTCCCGGCGCTGCTCGCCCTGGCCGTCGCCCTCGGCTACCCCTTGGTGCGCCAGGTGGTCCTCTCGATGCAGGAGTTCGGGCTCTCCCAGCAGTTCGGTCGGCCGCCGTCGTGGGTCGGGCTCGAGAACTACCGCGAGCTGGTCACCGACCCCTACCTGTGGAAGGTCACCGTCCGCTCGCTGGTCTTCTGCCTCGTCAACGCCGGCGCCACCATGGTCGTGGGCACCGGCCTGGCGCTGCTGATGCGCCACATGTCCCGACCGGTGCGGCTGGTGCTGCAGAGCGGGCTGCTGCTCGCCTGGGCGATGCCGGTGGTGGCCAGCCTGACCGTGTGGCAGTGGCTCTTCGACACCCAGTACGGCGTCGTCAACTGGCTGCTCACCCGGCTCGGCGGCGACTACGAGGGGCACGCCTGGCTGCTCGAGCCCGCGTCGTTCTTCCTGGTGGCCACGGTCGTCATCGTCTGGATGAGCGTGCCGTTCGTCGCCTTCACGCTCTACGCCGCGCTCACCCAGGTCTCCGAGGACACCCTCGAGGCCGCCGAGATCGACGGCGCCGGCCCGGTGCAGCGGCTGCGGCACGTGATCCTGCCGACGCTGCGACCGGTGATGCTCGTCGTCGGCCTGCTCCAGATCATCTGGGACCTGCGGGTCTTCACCCAGATCTACGTGCTGCAGAAGGCCGGCGGCACCACCCGCGACACCAACCTGCTCGGCACCTACATCTACCGGCTCGGCATCGGCGGCGGCGACTTCGGCATGGCCGCGGCCGTCGCGATCTTCATGCTCGCGCTCACGGTGCTGCTGACCGCCCCCTACGTCCGCGCCATGCTGCGCCAGGAGGAGAGCTGATGGCCCGCCGGGCTCCCCGGTCGCTCCGGGTCACCGCCAACGTCGTCGGCCTGCTGGCCGCGCTGGTCGCGGTGTTCCCCGTCTACTGGATGGTCAACAGCGCCTTCCTGCCCCGCAACAAGATCCGGGCGCCGGAGCCGACCTGGCTGCCGTTCGGCGGCGACCTCGACAACTTCCGCACCGTGCTGGGCGGCGGCACCTTCTGGGACGCGCTGGCCACCAGCCTGATGGTCACGCTCTCGACCGTCGTGGTCGCGGTGCTCTTCGCGTTCGCCGCGGCGGTGGCGGTCTCCCGCTTCCGGTTCCGGGGCCGCACGTCGTTCATCCTGGCCCTGCTGGTGATCCAGATGATCCCGGTCGAGGGCCTGTTCATCAGCCAGTACAAGATGCTCGAGAGCGCCGACCTGCTCAACACCGTCGGCGGCCTCACCCTAGTCTACGTCGCGACGGTGCTCCCCTTCACGGTCTGGACCCTGCGCGGCTTCGTCGACGGCGTGCCCTACGAGCTCGAGGAGGCCGCGATGATCGACGGCTGCTCGCGCACCCAGGCGTTCCTGCGGGTGACGTTCCCCCTGCTCGCGCCGGGGCTGGTGGCCACGGGTGTCTTCGGGTTCATCCAGGCGTGGAACGAGTTCACGCTCGCGGTCGTGGTGATGACCCGCGAGGACCGCCGCACCCTCCCGCTGTGGCTCTCGTCGTTCACCGAGGTCAACCGCGGCACCGACTGGGGCGCGATCATGGCGGGGTCGACGCTGATCGCCATCCCGGTCGTGCTGTTCTTCCTCGCCGTGCAGGGCCGGATGGTCGCCGGCCTCACCTCCGGGGCGGTCAAGGGATGAGCGAGCTCGACCGCCTGGCGCTCGGGGTGCTGCTGCCGGGCTTCGCCGGCACCACGCTGCCCGACGACCACGCCGCGCTGCTGGCCGAGGGCCTGGCCGGCGCCTGCCTGTTCGGCAGCAACACCGCCGACGGACCCGACGCGCTGGCCCGACTGACCGCGTCGCTGTGCGAGGCGGCCGGGGCGCGGGTCGTCGTGGCCGTCGACGAGGAGGGCGGCGACGTCACGCGGCTGCACGCCACCGGGCTCAGCCCGGTGCTCGGCGCGGCCGCCCTCGGCGCGGCCGACGACCTCGGGCTCACCCGCCACACCGGGCGCGCCGTGGCCGCCGAGCTGGCCGCCGTCGGCGTCACCCTCGACCTGGGCCCGGTCGCCGACGTGAACTCGCGCGCGGAGAACCCCGTGATCGGCACCCGCAGCTTCGGCACCGACCCCGCCCGGGTCGCCGACCACGTCGCCGCCTGGGTCGAGGGGCTCCAGGCGGGCGGGGTGGCCGCCTGCGCCAAGCACTTCCCGGGTCACGGCGACACCGCCCAGGACAGCCACCTCGAGCTGCCCCGCCTCGACGTCGACGAGACGACCCTCCTCGAGCGCGAGCTGGTGCCGTTCGCCGCGGCCGTGCGGGCGGGGGCGGCGGCGGTGATGACCTCGCACGTCGTGGTCGAGGCGCTCGACCCCGACCTGCCGGCCACGCTGAGCGCGCCGGTGCTGGCGCTGCTGCGTGACCGGATCGGCCACGACGGCGTGGTGGTCAGCGACGCGCTCGACATGGCCGGCGCCTCCGGGGACCGCGGGATCCCCGAGGCGGCGGTGCTCTCGCTCGCGGCCGGCGCCGACCTGCTCTGCCTCGGGCCGGAGCGGTCCGCCGCCTCGGTGCGCGAGGTGCAGCACGCGCTGACCGTGGCCGTCGCCGAGGGACGACTGCCGGAGGAACGCCTGCGCGCCGCGGCGGCCCGGGTCGCCCGGCTGCGCGAGGGGCTGCGCCCCAGCCACCAGCACCGGCCCGACGAGGTCAGCCCCGACCCGGCGCGCCAGCTCGAGGGGGCCCGACGGGCCACCACCGTCGACGGCGTGCTGCCGGACCTGCGCGGCGCCCGGGTGGTGAGCGTCGCCACGACGCCCAACATCGCGGTCGGCGACGTGCCGTGGGGGCTGCCGCCCGACCTGGTCGTGGCGCCGGGCGCCGGCCTGCCCGACGACCTCGGACCGGGCCCGCTGGTGCTCCAGGTGCGCGACGCCCACCGGCGTCCCGACGTGCTGGGCCTCCTGGCGACTCTCGGCGACCGCCCCGCGGTGGTCGTCGAGTGGGGGTGGCCGGCGCCGTGGGACGGCGCCCTGCCCAGGATCTGCCCGCACGGCTCCTCGGGGCCGGGCGTGGACGCAGTGACCGAGATCGTGAGGAAGGCGGGGTGGGAGCGGTGAGCGGCCGGCTGACCATCGGGTTGGACATCGGCGCGACCAAGACCCTGGGGGTCGTCCTCGACGACGCCGGCGGCATCCGGGCCTCGGCCCGGGAGGCCACCGAGCCCGGGGCGCGGGGGGTGGTGGCGACCGCCGAGCGGGTGGTCGCCGACCTGCGCACGGCCACCGGCGACCCCCTCGACGGCCCGCTCGGCGTGGGCATCCCGGGCCTGGTCGACCCCGAGCGGGGCGCGGTGATGCACGCGGTCAACCTCGGCGTCGACGGCGACTGGCTGCCCCTGGGCGAGCACCTCGCCGAGCGGCTGGGCGTGCGGGTGCTGGTCGAGAACGACGTCAACGCCGCCGCCCTCGGCGCCGCCACCCTCGACCCGCTCGACCCTCTGGCGAGCCGGGTCGACGACCTGGCCTACCTCAGCATCGGCACCGGCCTGGCCGCCGGGCTGGTGCTCGACGGCCGGCTGCGGCGCGGCGAGCACGGCGCGGCCGGCGAGATCGGTCACGTGCCGGTCGACCCCACCGGCGTCGCCTGCCAGTGCGGCCAGCGCGGCTGCCTCGAGACCGTCGCGTCCGGCTCGGCGCTGGCCGCGGCGTGGCCGGTGACCGAGGGACCGCCCGCGGTCGCGCTCTTCGACGCCGCCGCGGCCGGCGACCGGCGCGCGATCGCCGTGCGCGACCGGTTCGCCGCCGGCGTGGCCGACGCGGTGCGGGTGCTCGGCCTGACCGTCGACCCGCGCACGGTGGTGCTGGGCGGCGGCGTCGCCCAGCTCGGCGAGCCGCTGCGCGAGGCCGTGGCCGACGCGCTGCGCCGGCAGGCGAAGGGCTCGCCGTTCCTGGCCTCGCTCGACCTGGCCGGTCGGCTGCGCGTCGTGCCGTCCGACTACCCCGTGGCGGCCGTCGGCGCGGCAATGGTGGTGCGATGAGCGACCTGCTGGTGCGCGGCGGCACCGACGTCCACGGTGCGCCGCTCGACCTGGCGGTCGTCGGCGGCACGGTGGCCCACGCTCCCGGGCCGGGAGCCCCGGTGCTCGACGCCACCGGCCTCCGGGTGCTGCCGGGGCTCCTCGACCTCCAGGTCAACGGCGCCGCCGGCGTCGACGTCACCTCCGAGCCGCACCGCCTCTGGGAGGTCGGCACCGCGCTCGCCGCCCACGGGGTCACGGCCTGGTGCCCCACCGTGATCACCTCCGACGCCGCCGCCCGCGAGGCGGCGTTGCACACCCTCGCCGGCGGCCCGCCCGCCGGCTGGCTGGGCGCGCTGCCGCTCGGCCTCCACCTGGAGGGCCCGATGATCTCCCCGGCGCGCAAGGGCGCCCACCCCGAGGCGTGGCTGGCCGCCCCCTCGCCCGACCTGGTCGCGGGCTGGTCGCGCGACGCGGGCGTCGCGCTGGTGACCCTCGCCCCGGAGCTGCCCCGCGCCCTCGACGTCGTGCGCGCGCTCGCCGGCCGCGGCGTCGTGGTCGCGGTCGGGCACACCGACGCCACCGCCGAGCAGGTGGAGGCGGCGTTCGCGGCGGGCGCCGCCTGCGTCACCCACCTCGGCAACGCGATGCCGCCGGTGCGGCCCCGCGAGCCCGGACCGGTCGGCGCCGCGCTGGCCTCCGAGGTGACCTGTGGGGTGATCGCCGACGGCCACCACCTCCACCCGGCCTTCCTGACCGCCGCGTGGCGCGCGCTCGGCCCCGAGCGGTTCCTCGCGGTCTCCGACACCACCGCCGCGCTCGGGGTCCCCGACGGCCCGGCCCGGCTCGGCGACCAGGACGTCGTGGTGGCCGCCGGCACCGTCCGGCTGGCCGACGGCACCCTGGCCGGGTCGGCCGCCTCGGTGGTCGACTGCCTGCGGGTGCTGCGCGCCACCACCGGCTGCTCGCTCGCCGACGCGGTCGCGACCGCCACCTCGACCCCCGCCCGCCTGGTCGGCGACGCGACCCGCGGGTCGCTCGCCCCCGGCTGCCGCGGCGACCTCGTGCTCGTCGACGACGACCTCCGGGTGCGCGCCACCGTCGTGGGCGGCCGGGTGGTCCACCGCGCCGACGGGGAGGTCGGCTGATGGAGGTCGTCCCCCTCGCGACGGCCGCCGAGGCCGCGGTGCTGGCCGCCGACGCCGTGGAGGCCCTGGTGCGTCGCCGCCCGGACGCGGTGCTCGGCCTGGCGACCGGGTCGAGCCCGCTCGCGACGTACGCCGAGCTGGTGCGCCGCCACCGGGCCGGCACCGGTCCGTCGTACGAACGGGTGCGCTGCTTCACCCTCGACGAGTACGTCGGGCTGCCGCCCGGCCACCCCCAGCGCTACCTGGCCACCATCCACCGCGAGGTGACCGACCCGCTCGGCGTGCCGCGCGACCGGGTGCTCGGACCCGATCCCGACCGGCTCCCCGGTGCCGGGGCGGAGTACGAGGAGGCGATCGACGCGGCCGGCGGGATCGACCTGCAGGTGCTCGGCATCGGCACCGACGGCCACCTGGCGTTCAACGAGCCCGGCTCGTCGCTGGCGTCGCTGACCCGGGTCAAGACCCTGACCGAGCAGACCCGGCGCGACAACGCACGCTTCTTCGACGGCCCCCACGAGGTGCCGCGCCACGTGCTGACCCAGGGTCTCGGCACGATCCTGCGCGCCCGGCACCTGCTGCTCCTGGCCTCCGGCCCGGGCAAGGCCGAGGCGGTCGCCGCCGCCGTGGAGGGGCCGGTGACCGCGTCGTGCCCCGGGTCGGTGCTCCAGCTGCACCCCCACGCGACCGTGCTGCTCGACTCGGGCGCCGCCACGGGCCTGACCCGGCTCGACTACTACCGCGAGACCTGGGCGGCCAAGCCGGACTGGCAGACGCTCTAGGCCCGGCGGCCGCCGGCGCTGCGGGTCACCCTCCGCGCTTCTGCAGCTCGCGGGTCGCCGCCTCGAGCACCTTGGTCGCGACGTACTCCTGCTCCTTGGCGAACGGGTGGTAGGCCAGTGCCCGCGCCGTGTCGGTGACCGAGCCGTTGACCCAGGCCTTGCGGCCCGCGCAGATGTCGTGGCCCTTGCTGTCGTTCATCAGGCCGACGTAGGGCACCTCGGCGCGGCGCGCGGCCCGGCGCAGCTGGCTGTCGAGGTCGCGGATCGCCTTGCGCACGAAGGGGTAGTCGCCGTCGGCGATCGGCAGCTCGTCGCAGGTGCCCTTCGCCGGCACCAGCTGCGGGTAGCCCACCATCAGCACCACCGCGTCGGGGACCTTCTCCTTCACCTCGAGCAGCGTCCTGCGCACCCGGCTGCCGATCCGCGGCAGCTGCTCGATCGGCGTCGGGTCGGCGCCCTCGGTCTCGGCGAGCTCCTGGCTGAACTCGCGGCACGGCGCGTCGTCGTCCTCCTCGGCGAGGCTGGCCACCCGCACGCAGCCGGTGAGCAGCTCGGAGAGGAACGAGAAGTCGGAGCCGCCGATCCCGACCGTCACCAGGTCGGCGTCCTCGGGCACCTCGTCGAGCTGGGCGGGGAGGAACGTCGAGCCGACCCGCTGGGGGTCGGTGATCGCCTGGGTGCTGGCGTTGGCGCAGCTCAGGTCGACCATCCTCATGCCCTTCAGCCGGATCGAGATGATCGCGGGGTAGTTGCCCGAGGAGCGCAGGCACAGGTCGCGGGAGTCGGTGGACGGCACGAACGGCGCCGCGGTGTAGGAGTCACCGAGCGCGTAGTAGGTCGCGAACGGCGGGGCGTCCGGGGTCGGCTCCGGCGTGTTCTCCACCTCGGCGGCGGGTGGCCCGCTGGTGCAGCCCGAGGCCAGCAGCCCCGTCGCGGCCAGGAGCACGGCCGCGCGGCGACGGATCGTCATGGGGACACGGTAGTGGTCGGGACGCCCCGGCCGGCGCCCAACGCCACGGTGAGACCCAGCACGGTCTCGGGGTCGTCGAGCCGGGCGCCGTAGAGCTCGCGCAGCTGGCCCATCCGGTAGCGCACCGTCTGGGGGTGGACGAACAGCGCCGCGGCGACCTCGTCGCGGCGGCCCTGGTGGAGCAGCCAGGCGCGCAGGGTGTCGGCGAGCTTGTCGGCGGTGCCGGGCCGGAGGTCGGCGAGCGGGGCCAGCACCCGGGCCCGCAGGTCGGCCAGCGCGTCGGCGTCCGCGGTGAGCACCAGGTGGGTGAGGTGCTCGTCGGTGTCGGGGCCCAGGCCGAGGTCGAGGGCCCGCAGCGCGCGCTCGTGGGACCGGCGGGCCTCGAGCCACGGCTTGGCCGGCCCGACCACCGCCGACCGGTCCTGCACCGCACGCAGCAGTGGTCGGCGCCGGTGCCCGTGGGCGTCGGGCACCAGCAGCAGCACCAAGTCGTCGACGCCCGGCACCTCGCCGAGCTGGAGGGTGGCCGGGGAGATCAGGTTGAGCACCGGCCGCACCTGCGACTCCGGCACCAGCACCGCGGTGAGCGTGCGCGGCGGCGCCCAGTCGGCGCGGGCGGCAGCGTCGAGCACCACCTCGGCGGTGGCGCCCTCGAGCAGGTGGCGGGCCACCCGCTCCAGCAGCCGCTGCCGCACCCGGCCGGTGGTCGCCAGCTCGTCGGTGTGGCCGGCCACCGCGGCCGCCGAGAGCTCGTCGATGTAGGCGAAGACCAGGTCGGCGAAGTCGACGAGCGCCTCGCTCCCCACGCCGTTGCGCACCGCGGTGGTCGACATCTCCCGCCACGACACCCGGGCCCCGATCCGGAACGCCGCCAGCAGCGCGTCGGTCGAGCGGCCGCTGCGGGCCTCGCCGCGGCCGAGCTGGTAGGAGCCCTCGACCGCGGGTGCCCGGGGGGTGCCGGGGTCGGTGCCCCGGCGTCCGCTGGCCAGCGTGAGGAAGCCGGCCAGCGCGAGCTCGACCGCGCTGCGGATCGTCTCGGCCATGGTCGTGTCGAAGGCCTCGGTGTAGCTCGGCACCTCCTCGACCACCGCGGCCACCACGCGCTCGGCCACGTCGGGCAGCTCCGCGCGCATGGCGGCGACGGCGTCGGGGGAGAGCCGGACGCCGTGGCCGGCGGTACGACGGGCGGTGCGGCGCATCGGCAGCCCCTCTTTGTTCGTCAGGCACAAAAGCACGGGTTCGGTTCACGTGCGCTGCACAGGACTTTACGCCTCTGATCTAGGACAGTGGAAGCATGACCTCGTTCGCGACGCCTCGGGCGGCCTCCTCCGGCCGCTCCCGGCTGGGCGACCGGCTGCGCCGGGTCGCCGAGGCCGCCGTCACCCCGCTCGAGCTCGACGACGTCCTCGACGTCTTCTCCCCGCTGCGGCGCGGGGCCGAGCTGCGCGGCAAGGTCGTCGCGGTGGTCCCCGAGACCGCCGAGTCGGCGACCGTGGTGATCAAGCCCGGCCGCGACTGGGCCGGGCACGTCCCGGGCCAGTACGTGCGGATCGGCGTCGACGTCGACGGCGTCCGGCTGTGGCGCACGTACTCGCTGACCCACGGCCCCCGCCCCGACCGCTGCATCAGCCTGACCGTCAAGGCGATCCCGGGCGGCGTGGTCTCCGGCCACCTCGTCCACCGCCTCCGGGTCGGCGAGATGGTGCAGCTGGCCCAGGCCGAGGGTGAGTTCACGCTCCCGCAGCCGCTGCCCGGCAAGCTGCTGCTGGTGACCGCAGGCTCCGGCATCACGCCGGTGATCGGCATGCTGCGCAACCTGTTCTCCCGCCGGGTCCCGGCCCCCACCGACATCGTTCTCGTGCACGTCAACGTCACCGAGGACAGCGCGATCTTCCGCGACGAGCTGCGCGGGTTCGCCGCCGACGGCCTGATCACCCTCGTCGAGCGCTACGACGACCGCGACGGGCTCCTCGACGTCGCCGACCTGCCCACCCTGGTGCCCGACCTCGACGAGCGGCTCGCCTACGCGTGCGGCCCGGCCGGGCTCCTCGACGCGCTCGAGGCCCACCACGCCGAGCGCGGCCTGGCGCTCACCACCGAGCGGTTCCGCCCGACCGTGCTGGGCGAGGTCGGCGAGGGCGGCACCGTCGCCTTCGCCTCCGGCCCCACCGTCGAGGCCGACGGCGCCACGCCGATCCTCGACGCCGCCGAGCAGGCCGGCGTGCTCATGCCCAGTGGCTGCCGGATGGGCATCTGCATGGGCTGCGTGCTGCCGCTCACGGAGGGCGCGGTGCGCGACCTCCGCAACGGCGCGGTCACGGTCGCCGTCCCCGGCGAGACCGGCCCGGGCGGCGTACCGATCCAGACCTGCATCAGCGCCGCCGCCGGCGCCTGCCACCTCGACCACTGACCACCCGAACGCCCACCCCGGGAGGGACCCCATGACCGTCATCACCAAGCAGCCCGTCAGCCCGATCGCTCACCTCACCCCGGAGGACGTCGAGCAGATCGGCATCGAGCTCGACGCGATCCGCCAGGACGTCCTCGACGACCGCGGCGAGCGCGACGCCCGCTACATCCGGCGCCTGGTCACCGTGCAGCGCCGCCTCGAGCTCGGCTCGCGCGCCGTCCTCCTCGGCTCGGCGCTACCGCCGCTGTGGGTGCTCGGCACCGTGGGCCTGTCGGTCGCCAAGATCCTCGAGAACATGGAGATCGGGCACAACGTCATGCACGGCCAGTGGGACTGGATGCGTGACCCCAAGATCCACTCGACCACGTGGGAGTGGGACAACGCCTCCACCGCCGACGGCTGGAAGCACGCCCACAACGAGGTCCACCACACCTACACGAACATCGTGGGCAAGGACAACGACCTCGGCTACGGCATCATGCGCGTCGACGAGGACCAGCGCTGGCACCCGATGTACCTCGCCCAGCCGCTGTGGAACTTCATCAACGCCTGCTTCTTCGAGTACGGCATCGCGGCGTACGACCTCGAGCTCGGCCGCAACCTGCGGGTGCCGAAGGAGAAGCGCTCGGAGAAGTTCAGGAGCGACCTGAGGAAGACGCTGGGCAAGATCCGCAAGCAGGCCACCAAGGACTACGTCGTCAACCCGGCGCTCGCGCTGCCGTTCGGCGGCTTCCTGCCGACGCTGGCCGCCAACTTCACCGCCAACCTGGTGCGCAACGTGTGGTCGCACTCGGTGATCATGTGCGGCCACTTCCCCGAGGGCGTCGAGACCTTCGAGCGCAAGTCGATCCCCGACGACGAGACCCGCGGCCAGTGGTACCTGCGGCAGATGCTCGGCTCGGCCAACATCTCCGGCTCCAAGGCGATGCACCTGATGACCGGCAACCTCTCCCACCAGATCGAGCACCACCTCTTCCCCGACCTGCCCTCCAACCGCTACGCCGAGGTCGCCCCGCGGGTGCAGGCGCTCTTCGAGAAGTACGAGCTCAACTACCACTCCGCGCCGCTGCCCCAGCAGGTCTACTCCGCCTGGCACCGCGTGGTCCGCCTCTCCCTCCCCAACGGCTGGCTCGCCACCACCGACCGCACCAACGTCGTCGAGCAGACCAAGCTGCTGTGGGCCATGTCGACCAAGGGTGCCCGCGTCCGCCGCGCCGCCCAGGCCCGCCTCGAGCAGGTCGCCCGCCGCAAGGCCGCCGCCTCCGCTGGTTGAGGTGCGAGGAGCGCCAGCGACGAGCCTCGAAACCCGGTGAGCCGAACGCCCTCCCTGGACCACTTTCCGGGTTACCCCGGTGACTCGGGGCCCGCGCGCTTACCTGGTCGGGTCTCGGCGTCAAGGGTTCCCTTCGGCGCTTCGCGCCCTTGACCCCGAGCCTCTCCCGACCAGGTACGACGGCGCACTGCCGGCACTCGCAAGCTCGCGCCGCCAGCCTGCGCGGGCGTTGAGTATCGCTGGTTGAGGAACGACGAAGTCGTGTCTCGAAACCCGGTGAGCCAAACGCCCTCCCGCAAGCACCTCGGGCGGCCCAGGTTTCGCCGAGCCGTCGTTAATTAACGCCGGGTCGGCGATACCCCGAGGAGCACCTGGGGGACGGGAGGAAGTTCGGCCTGCGGGGGTTTCGAGACAGTCGCTAGCGCGACTTCCTCAACCAGCGATGGGGACGGCTGGCGCTGGTTGAGGTGCGAGGCGCGCTAGCGACGAGCCTCGAAACCCAGCGCTCAGCAACCTAGCTGACGATCGGGTCACAACTCCGAATCCCGTTGTGCACAACGCGAAAACAGGCCCAGGACTGTCGGTGGTCGGTGCTTGGGTAGAGGCATGACAGCGAAGGCCACACCCCACGGACGGCACCGCATCTCGCGCGCCGTCGCGGAGATAAGGGCCAGGCTGTCCGAGGTCGGGGAGCTGCCGCTGTGGAGCATGCCCGCCCCCGAAGCGGCCGAGACCCTGACCGAGATCGCCAAGCTCGAGTCCCAAGTCGCCGCCCTGAAGCTGAGGGTCGCGAAGCACGCTCAGACCCAGAAGGTCGAAGCCGCCTCCGGCGCCACCAGCACCGCGGCCTGGCTCGCCGTCGCCACTCACGCCACACGTCGCGAAGCAGGCAGGACCCTGCGGTTGGCGGAGCATCTCGCGACCATGCCCGTCGTCGCGCAAGCGCTTGGACGGGGTGATCTGCTGCTGGAGCAGGCCGAGGTCATCGCCAGGGCGATCGCCAAGCTCCCCGACGACGTGGACGCCGAGATCAGGGTGCAGGCCCAGGCCAAGCTGGTCGAGCTGGCCCGGCACCACGACGCCAAGGACCTGACCGTCTTCGGCAACCGGATCCTCGACATCGTCTGCCCCGAGGTCGGCGAAGCAGCCGAAGCCGAGGCCCTGGCTCGCGAGGAGCGCGAGGCCGAGAAGGCCTGCAAGCTCACCATGCTCGACGACGGCGAGGGCCGGACCTACGGCCGGTTCGTGATCCCGACCATGCACGCCGAAGCGCTGAGGAAGGCGCTGTTCGCGCACGCCGCGCTCACCCACGAGAAGGTGACCTCGCAGACGCTGGGCCAGGCGTTCTGCGACTACATCCTGCGCTACCCCGCAGACCGGTTGCCGCAGCGCGGCGGCGTCAACGCGACCGTCGTCGTCACCATCCCGCTCGCCGTGCTGGAAGGCCACCTGGCGGCGTGCGAGCTCGACACCGGCACCCGCCTCAGTCCCGGCGCCGCGCGACGTCTCGCCTGCGAGGCCGGACTCATCCCCGCCGTGCTCGACGGACAGTCCCAGGTCCTCGACCTCGGCCGCACCCGCCTCCTGTTCACCACCCCGCAACGCACCGCACTCGGCCTGCAGCAGACGACCTGCCGCTCCGAGGGCTGCGACCGCCCCGCCTCCACCTGCGAGGCCCACCACAGAGTCCGCTGGACCGACGGCGGCAGGACCGACCTCAAGGACGGCGTGCTGCTGTGCCCGTCGCACCACCAGCGGGCGCACGACCCGGCGTACAACACGACCCACCTACCGACGGGGAAGGTGCAGTTCCACAGGCGGACGTGACGTTGGTTGAGGAAGTTGCGCCAGCAACTGTCTCGAAACTCCGCAAGACGACCACCCTCCTGTCCCCACCGGAGGGCTCTCGGCTCACCGGGTTTCGAGACAGGCGTGGCACGCCTTCCTCAACCAGCGTGCACCGCCGGTGGGATGGTGGACCCATGCGGTTCACCGAGCGCGAGCTGACCCTGGCCCTGACGGGCGTGGCCAAGACCGTCCACGGGGCGCGGGACAAGGGCGTCCGCAAGGGGCAGCGCACCGTCGACGAGGCGTGGGAGGAGCTGTCGCGCTACCGGCGGTGGCAGCTGCTCGACGGCCTCGGTGACCAGCTGCTGCCGGTGCTGGTGGCGCTGCCGGACGTGGAGGTGCGACCCGGTGAGCGGGCGACGTTCACGCGGGAGCAGGTGACCGCGGCGGTCGAGGAGCGGCTCGGCGAGGGCAAGGGGGTACGGCGCGCGGTGCAGGTCAAGGGCCAGGTCGCGCTGGTCGAGCTGGCGCTCCAGCACCTGCCGCCGCGGGCCGACCCGGACGCGCTGGTCGTGCCCGACCACCTCTAGCAGCGGGTCAGCCGAGCGCGGCCGAGACCACCTCGCGCGCCTCCTCCTGCACCCGGGCGAGGTGCTCGGGCCCGCGGAACGACTCGGCGTAGATCTTGTAGACGTCCTCGGTGCCCGACGGGCGCGCCGCGAACCACGCCGACTCGGTCGTCACCTTGAGCCCGTCGATCCGCGCGCCGTTGCCGGGTGCCTCGGTGAGGCGCGCGGTGATCGGCTCGCCCGCGAGCTCGGTGGCGGTGACGGCCTCGGGGGACAGGCCCGCGAGCGCCGCCTTCTGCTCCCGGGTGGCGGGCGCGTCGATGCGGGCGTACGCCGGCTCGCCGTGCTGGCGGACGAGGTCGGCGTAGTGCTCGCTCGGGGTCCGCCCGGTGGTGGCGATGATCTCGGCGGCGAGCAGGCAGAGGATCAGGCCGTCCTTGTCGGTGGTCCAGGGGCTGCCGTCGGTGCGCAGGAACGACGCCCCGGCCGACTCCTCGCCGCCGAAGCCGAACGAGCCGTCGAGCAGGCCGGGCACGAACCACTTGAACCCGACCGGCACCTCCACCAGCGGCCGTCCCAGCCCGGTGGCGACCCGGTCGATCATCGAGGAGGAGACCAGCGTCTTGCCGATCCGGGCGCCCTCGGGCCAGCCGGGGCGGGCGCCGCCGAACAGGTGCTGGATGGCGACGGCGAGGTAGTGGTTGGGGTTCATCAGCCCGGCATCGGGGGTGACGATGCCGTGCCGGTCTGCGTCGGCGTCGTTGCCGGTGGCGACGTCGTAGGAGTCCTTGCGGGCGACCAGCGAGGCCATCGCGGACGGCGAGGAGCAGTCCATCCGGATCTTCCCGTCCCAGTCGAGGGTCATGAACCGCCAGGTGGCGTCGACCAGCGGGTTGACCACCTCGAGGGCGAGACCGTGGCGCTCGGCGATCGCGCCCCAGTAGTCGGCCGAGGCGCCGCCGAGCGGGTCGGCGCCGATCCGCACGCCGGCGTCGCGGATCACGGCGAGGTCGACGACGGCGGGCAGGTCGTCGACGTAGGTGCCGAGGAAGTCGTAGGGCTGGGCGTGCGCGCGGGCCCGGGCGAACGGCACCTTCTTCACCCCGGCCAGCCCGGCCCGCACCAGGGCGTTGGCGCGCTCGGCGATCCACGAGGTGACGTCGGTGTCGGCGGGCCCGCCGTGGGGCGGGTTGTACTTGAACCCGCCGTCGGCGGGCGGGTTGTGCGACGGCGTCACCACGATGCCGTCGGCGAGGCCCGGGCCGGTCGTGCGGCCGCCGTTGGCCCGTAGGATCGCGTGGGAGACCGCCGGGGTCGGGGTCCAGCCGTCGGCGGCGTCGACCAGCACGGTCACGTCGTTGGCGGCCAGCACCTCCAGCGCCGTCGCCCAGGCCGGCTCCGAGAGGCCGTGGGTGTCGCGCCCGAGGAAGAGCGGGCCGTCGTGGCCCTGGGTGGCGCGGTAGTCGCAGATCGCCTGGGTGATCGCCCGGATGTGGGTCTCGTTGAACGACGTGCGCAGCGACGACCCGCGGTGGCCGCTGGTGCCGAAGGCGACCTGCTGGTCGACGTCGTCGGGATCGGGTACCAGGGCGTAGTAGGAGGTCACGAGGTGGGAGAGATCGACGAGGTCGCGGGGCTCCGCCGGGAGTCCGGCGCGGGGATCGGCCATGCGGGCCATTGTGCCCACCCGCCGGTCGCGCGCCGGCGCCCGTTCGGGCCATGGGCGGTGCCCCGGTCGGGCAGACCTGTGGACGACGACTGCGATCTCCCAGCAACCCCGCGTAGGGTCCGACTCCTATGACCTCCACCGCCGCCTCCGCCGGGCTCGCACTCGCTCCGGCTCACCTCGGGGAGCGACCCGACCACCCGGACCGGCCGCGGTTGCGCGCCATCGTCGGGCGGGTCGCGCTCAGCCTCCTCATCGCCTGCGTGGTGCCGGCGGCGCTGTTCTGGTCGCTGTTCCAGGTCGCCGACGTCTGGGTCGCGATCCTCGCCGCGCTGGGCTGGTCCTACGGCGCCATCGCGTTCCGGGCGGTCACCGGCCGGCGTACGTCGGGGCTGCTGATCCTCTGCGCGATCGTGCTCACCGGCCGCACCGGCATCGCGCTGGTCTCAGACAGCACCTACCTCTACTTCCTCCAGCCGATCATCAGCGACGGCGTCGTCGCGGGGGCGTTCCTGCTCTCGCTGGCGACCGCGCGGTCGATGGTGGCCCGACTGGCCGGCGACTTCTACCCCATGGACCACGAGCTGTCGGTGCGGCCGCGGATCTGCCGGTTGTTCACCGGCCTGACGGTCTTCTGGGCGGTGCTCAGCGCCGGCAAGGCGATCGCGACCCTCTGGCTGCTGGAGTCGCAGACGCTCGAGACCTTCGTGACGGTCACCAGCATCTCCGCGCCGACGCTCAACTCCCTCGCCGCCGTCGCCACCATCGGCGCCGCCGTGGTGGTGGGGCGCAAGGAGGGCCTGCTGGGCCCGGCGCCGGCGCTAGCGGCGACGTCCTAGCCTGAGGCCATGTCGCTCGTCTCCTGCACCGTCGAGGGCGGGATCGCCCAGGTCCGGCTGGACCGGCCCGACAAGCTCAACGCGCTGACCCTCGACCTGCTCGACGACCTCGTCGCCACGGCCCGGTCGCTGCGCCGCGACCGCACGCTGCGCGCGGTGGTGGTGGCCGGCGAGGGTGACGCGTTCTGCGCCGGCCTCGACTTCGCCTCGGTGCTGCGCCAGCCCGCCCGGATCGTCACCGCGTTCGTGCCCCGGCCGTGGCGCGGCACCAACACCTTCCAGGAGGCGTGCTGGGCGTGGCGGCGGCTGCCGGTGCCCGTGGTGGCGGCGGTGCACGGCCACTGCCTCGGCGGCGGGCTCCAGATCGCGCTCGCCGCGGACTTCCGCTTCGCCACGCCCGACTCGCAGTGGTCGGTGCTCGAGGGCAGGTGGGGGATCATCCCCGACATGTCGGGCGTGCGCAGCCTGGCCCAGCTGGTCGGCATCGACACCGCCAAGCGGCTCACGATGACCGCCGAGGTCGTCAGCGGCAAGGACGCCTTCGACCTCGGCCTCGTGACCGAGCTCGACGCCGACCCGGTGGCCGCCGCCACCCGGTTCGCCGAGTCGCTGCTCGTCCGCTCGCCCGACCAGCTCGCCGCCGCCAAGCGACTCTTCGACGACACCTGGACCGCCAGCGCCCGGCGTACCTTCGCCCGGGAGCGGGTGGAGCAGGCGTTCCTGCTGGCCGCGCACAACACCAAGGTGGCGCGGGAGGCCGCGCTGGCCAGGGCGACGCCGGTCTTCGGTCCGCGCCGGCGCTGAGGCCTACCGTCCGTCGGCGTCGGGGTCGTCGGGATCGGTGGACCGGTGGCCGTCGCGGGCGGCGGCCTGCTCGGCGCGCAGCTCCTGCTGCTTGCGCCGCCGGTTGACCTCGCCGCGGGCCAGCACGAAGGCGAGCACCACCGGCCAGACGTACTTCACCTTGTCGAGCAGCCAGCGCACCCAGTCGGGCAGCGAGACGTCGGGCAGGTTCGGCCTCGGCAGGTCGGGCCACGGGATGCTCGGCCAGGGGATGCTCGGCAGGTCGGGGAACGGGATCGACGGCAGGTCGACGTCGGGCCAGGGGACGTTGATCGCGATCCGGGCGGCGAGCAGCGCCAGGACGATCGGCACCACGACCTTCGCGACCCCGCCGAGGGTCTGCACGGCGGCGTAGCGGCGCGGGTGCGCCAGCACCTTCTCCTCGTACGCCGCCGCCGGCGAGCCCACCTCGGGCGCCAGGTCGGTGCCGCCGAGCCCGGTCATCGCCTGGGCGTCCTCGCCGGGTCCGAAGACGGTGGCGCGCCGCGGTCTGCCCAGCCCGGAGAACACCACCAGCAGCCGCCCGTGCTCGCCGTCCTCGCCGTGCTCGAGGCGGAGCCGGTCCTCCATCGCCTTCTTCTCGGCGACCTTCTCGCCGTCGACCCACCACTCGACCCGGTGCGACACCGACCCGCTCGCCTCCACCCGGTGGGAGCGGCCGTCGACGGTCTGCTCCCAGACCTGCGGGGGATCGACTGCCATGGTGCGAACCTACGAGCGGGCACCGGTCCCCGGCATCGGCCTCGGGTCGGTCGCCGGCTGACTTTGGTCGGACTGTGGGCCTCGTCCGAGTGTTGCCGGCCGTTGCACTGCCCGACTCGGGGAATCCCCGGTCGACCGGGGATTCCCCCGGCCGCCCCCGCCCGCCCCACGGGGTCAGGGGAACCGCACCCCCGTGACCTCCTCGCTCAGCTCCCACAGCCGACGGGCGGCGTCCTCGTCGCGGGAGAGGCGGGTGCCGGTGGTGACACGAGGCGGGCCGGCCATCTCGCCGGGGCCGCCGGGGCCGACGTACGTGCCACCGGGGAGGTCGGCGGTGGCGGCCATCAGCGTCGGCCAGGCGCCGGCGGCGGCGGACTGGCTGACGGCGCGGATGGTGGCGTCGAGGATCGTGGCGCGCCCGCCGCGCGCGCGGCCGTACTGGCCGTTGGCCGCCAGGTGGGTGCCGGCGAAGCCGGGGTGGGCGGCCATCGCCCGCACCGGGGTGCCGGCGGCGACCGAGCGGCGCTCGAGCTCGTGGGTGAACAGCAGGTTGGCGAGCTTGCTCTGCCCGTAGACCTGCCACTTGCGGTAGCGGCCCTCGGTGGAGCGGGGGTCGCGCAACGGCGCGGAGCGGGCGATCCGGTGCATCGTCGACGACACCGCCACGACCCGGGCGGCCTCGCCCTGGGATCCTGCGGCCACCAGCTGGGGCCAGAGCAGCCCGGTCAGCAGGAACGGGCCGTAGTGGTTGGTGCCGAGCTGGAGGTCGAGGCCGTCGACGGTCCGCCCGGGCGGCGTGCCCATCACGCCGGCGTTGTTGACCAGCACGTGCAGCGGACCCAGCGTGGCCGCCTCGGCGGCGGCCCGGCGCACGGAGGTGAGGTCGGCCAGGTCGAGCTGAAGCTCCACGACCTCGGCGGCCGGCACCTCCTCCCGCAGCGCGGCCGCGGTCTCGCCGACCTTGGCCGGGCTGCGACCGGCGAGCACCACCCGGGCGCCGCGGCGGGCCAGCTCGAGCGCGGTGTGGTGGCCCAGCCCGCCCACCGAGGGTCCCGTGACCAGCACGGTGCGGCCGGCCTGGTCGGGGATGTCGTGCACGTCCCAGCGGTCGGCGGGCATCAGGGGGTCGTCGCCATCGACGCGACGAGGCGGGCACCGAGGGCCTGGTCCCCGTCGATGCGGATCGCGCCCGGCTCGGCCGCGCACCGGCCGCCGGCCTGGCGGATGAAGCTCTCCCGGTCCATCGACAGCACCACGTCCGCCGTCGGCGGCACCTCGGCCAGCCGCTCGCCGCGGCCGGCGTCGTTGACGGTGAAGGCGTACGGCGGGTGGCCGTCGACGCGCAGCACGGCGGTGGTGCCCGCGGGGGCCCCGGCCTTCTTGGCCAGCACGAAGCCGAACGCCTCCGCGAGGTAGTCGGCGGTGTGCACGGCGGCCGCGGTGTCGGTGCCGCCGGGGAGGCCCACCGCCCGTCGGACGTCCTGCTCGTGCATCCAGATGTCCAGCGGCCGGTTGCGCAGGAGCGTGCGCCAGTCCCACGGCACCCCGCCGAAGACCCGCGGCGGCCGGGCGGCGCCGTCGTCGGGCGGGTCGGCCAGCAGCTCGGCGTGCCGGGCGGCGGCCGCCTCGCGGATCTCGGCGATGATCTGCGCCGGGGCGGCGTCGCGCCGGTTGACCACGCCGATCTCGGTGTAGAGGCCCATCAGCCCGGTGACGTGGGGCGGCTCGCCGACGTCCGCCTGCTCCTCCACCCCGGTCGCCAGCACCCGCTCGAGGTGCGCGGTGTGCGACGCCACGGCCCGGACGTCCCAGCCGGGCAGGTCCGTGGGGGTGCTCCACTGCTCGTCGGGCACCTGCTCGAGCAGGGCGGTGAAGTCGTCGACGGCGCTGCGCCAGACCTCGACGTAGCCGGAGAGGAGCTCGCGGTCGCTCATGGTCGGCCACCCTATGCGCCGCGGCTGCGGCACCGACGTGACCCGCGTCACGCACCCAGCGCCAGCATCGCCGCGATCGCGAGCATGGTGAGGCCGATCAGCACGTCGAGCACCTGCCACGCGCGGCGGCGGCGCAGCAACGGCGAGGCCAGCCGGGCGCCCCACCCCAGCCCGGCGAACCAGAGCAGGCTGCCCAGCGACGCGCCCGCGGCGAACCACCAGCGCCCCGACGGCCCGTGGGTGGTGGCGATCGAGCCGAGCAGCAGCACGGTGTCGAGGTAGACGTGGGGGTTGAGCCAGGTCAGCGCGGTCACCCGCAGCACCGCCGAACGGCGCGACAGCGGCTCCGGCCCCGCGGCGTCCAGCGAGGACGCCCGCCTGGCGCGCAGCAGCGACGCCACGCCGTACCAGGTGAGGAAGGCGACGCCGAACCAGCGCACCGCGTCGATCACCCAGCCGGCCCGCTCGACCAGGGTGCCGATGCCGGCGACCCCGGCGAGGATCAGCATCAGGTCGGAGAGCGCGCAGATCGCCACCACCGGCAGCAGGTGCTCGCGCGCGAGTCCCTGCCGCAGCACGAACGCGTTCTGGGCGCCGATCGCGACGATGAGGGAGAGACCGGTGACGAGACCGGTGGCGGCTGAGTCGAGCACGATAGCGACGCTAGGCGCGGGGCCATCTGAAGGCCAGCGAATGTTCCTGCACGAGATGTAGCACGACTAATGTCGGGCTAGGGTCGCCGCATGGAGCTCAACCCCGCCCAGCTCGACGCGCTGGTCGCCATCGCCGACCACGGCACCTTCGACGCCGCGGCCCGGGCGCTGCACGTCACGCCGAGCGCGGTCAGCCAGCGGATCCGGGCCCTCGAGGCGGCGGTTGGGCGGGTGCTCGTCACCCGGTCGTCGCCCTGCCGCGCCACCGAGGCGGGGGAGGCGCTGGTGCGCCTGGGCCGGCAGACCCGGCTGCTCCACGACGAGGCCCGCGCGACGCTCGACGGGGCGCACACCGCGCTCACGCTCCCGGTGGCCGTGAACGCCGACTCGCTCGCGACCTGGTTCCGCGAGGTGATCGCCGAGGCGGCCGGCTGGGAGGGCACGGCGCTACGCCTCTCGGTCGAGGACCAGGCCTTCTCCAGCAACCTGCTCCGGGCCGGTGACGCGCTCGCGGCCGTGACCAGCGACCCGGTGCCGGTGCAGGGCTGCTCGGTCGAGCCGCTCGGCCGGCTCCGCTACCGACCCGCGGCGGCGCCCGCCCTGGCGGAGCGCTGGCACGGCGGCCGCGGCGACTCGCGCGGCCTCGACTGGGCCCGGGCGCCGATGGTGGTCTTCAACGCCAAGGACGACCTCCAGCACGCGTTCCTGCGCGAGCGCGGCGTCACCGAGCCGCCGGTGGTCCACCGGGTGCCGACCAGCGCCGACATGCACGAGGCGGTGCGCCTCGGGCTCGGCTGGGCGATGCTCCCCGAGCCGCAGCTCCTCCCCGACGTCCGCGACGGCCGGGTGGTGGCGCTCGGCGGCCGCGCCCACGTCGACGTGAGCCTCCACTGGCAGCGCTGGCGCCTCGACTCCCCGGCGCTCGAGCGGCTCACCGACGCCGTACGCCGCACCGCGCGCGGCCACCTGCGCCCCGCCTGACCGGGCCAGGACGCGACGACGCCCCGCCGGCAGCCGCCGGCGGGGCGTCGAGGGTGGAACAGCCGAGGATCAGAACGCGTCCTCGGAGAGGTCCATCAGCGAGAGGTCGGTGGCCTTCGCGATCGCGACCTCGGCGGAGATGCGGGGCAGGTTGGTCTGGGCGAAGAACTGCGCGGCCGCGACCTTGCCCTCGTAGAAGGCCTGGTCCTTGCCGCCCAGCGCACCGGAGCCGTCGCCGCCCAGCTTGCCGAGAGCGACCTCGGCCTGGCGGAGCAGCAGCCAGCCGCACACCACGTCGCCGAGCGCCATCAGCACCCGGGTGGTGTTCAGCCCGACCTTGTAGATGTTGCGCAGCTCCTCCTGCGCCGACATCAGGTCGTTGATCATGTGGCCGACCAGCTCGTTGGCCTCGTTGAGCGCGGTCGCCAGCAGCTCGCGCTCGACCTTGAGCCGGCCGTTGCCGGCCTCGCTGTCGACGAAGGCCTGGATCTCGGCGGCCAGGTGGCCCAGCGCCTTGCCCTGGTCCTTGACGATCTTGCGGAAGAAGAAGTCCTGGCCCTGGATCGCGGTGGTGCCCTCGTAGAGGGTGTCGATCTTGGCGTCGCGGACGTACTGCTCGATCGGGTACTCCTGCAGGAAGCCGGAGCCGCCGAAGGTCTGCAGCGACTCGGTGCCGAGCAGCACCCACGAGCGCTCCGAGCCGTAGCCCTTGACGATCGGGAGCAGCAGGTCGTTGACCGCGGCGGCGAGGCGGGCCTCGTCGGTGTCGGCCTTGCCCTCGTGCTCGGCGATCATCACCTTGTCCTGCCACGAGGCGGTGTAGAGCACCAGCGCGCGCATCGCCTCCGAGAACGCCTTCTGCACCATCAACGAGCGGCGCACGTCGGGGTGGTGGGTGATCGTGACGCGCGGGGCGGTCTTGTCGCCCGACTCGGTGAGGTCGGCGCCCTGCACGCGGGTCTTGGCGTACTCGAGCGCGTTGAGGTAGCCGGTCGAAAGGGTCGCGATGGCCTTGGAGCCCACCATCATCCGGGCGTTCTCGATGACCTGGAACATCTGCGCGATGCCGTTGTGCACCTCGCCGAGCAGCCAGCCCTTGGCGGGCTCGCCGCCGCCGACCGACGGGTCGCCGAAGGTGACCTCGCAGGTGTTGGAGACCTTGATGCCCATCTTGTGCTCGACGTTGGTGACGTAGACGCCGTTGCGCTCACCGGTCAGCTCGCCGCTCTCGTGGTCGAAGTGGATCTTCGGTACGAGGAACAGCGACAGGCCCTTGGTGCCCGGGCCGCCCACGCCCTCGATGCCGACCGGGCGGGCCAGCACGAGGTGCATGATGTTCTCGCTCATGTCGTGCTCGCCCGAGGTGATGAACCGCTTGACGCCCTCGATGTGCCACGAGCCGTCGTCCTGCAGCATCGCCTTGGCGCGGCCCGCGCCGACGTCGGAGCCGGCGTCGGGCTCGGTGAGCACCATCGTGCAGCCCCACTGGCGCTCGACCATGATCTGCGCGATGCGCTTGTCGCGGTCGTTGCCGTTGCGGTCGACGACGGACGCGAACGCCGGGCCGGCGGCGTACATCCAGATCGGGGCGTTGGCTCCCAGCACCATCTCCGCGATCGCCCAGTTGAGGGTGGCCGGCGCCGGCGTCCCGCCGAGGGACTCCGGGATCTGCAGCCGCCAGTACTCCGCGTCCATCCACGCCTGGTAGCTCTTCTTGAACGACTCGCCGATCGGTGCGGTGTGCGTCGCCGGGTCGAAGACCGGCGGGTTGCGGTCGCTCTCGACGTACGACGCCGCGAGCTCCTCGCGGGAGAGCCGGTCGACCTCGGCGAGGATCTCGCGCGCGGTGTCGGTGTCGACCTCGGCGAACGGTCCGGTGCCGAGCACCGCGTCGCTGCCGAGCACCTCGAAGAGGTTGAACTCGATGTCGCGGAGGTTGGACTTGTAGTGGCTCACGTGCTTCACCGTTCTGTGTGCGGTCCTGCGTTACTGACGGGTAACTTAATGGTAGGTGGGGGTGCTGGCCCGCGCAAGCGTCGGGGGTCACACGCCTGGCCTCGGCGGGGTGGTGGTCGCCACACGGGCCGGCAGGGTGGGGGTGCGTGAGCCTCGTTGAAGCGGGGAGGAACGGCGGCCTGCTCACCGCTGCCTGGGTGGCCGGCAGGGTGGCGGTGCGTGAGCCCCCGTCGGGCGGGGAGGAACGGCGGCCTGCTCACCGCCGCCCGCAATGCGCCCGTGCGGCCGGATTGACCGCCAACGCCACCTTGTCTACTATTCCACTAGGGATAAGGCTTTTATGGCGCCCGGCCAGGTCGCCGTGGCCCGTCCCCTCACGCCCCAGGGGCGTGACCCACGATCGGCACGACCCGGCGGACGCACCCCCGCCGGGTCGTGCCTCGTGGCGCGGGCGACGACGGTGGGTGGCAAGGCGCCGGTCAGTGCGGCTGCCAGGCGTCCTCGTCGGCCGTCCGGCTGGTGACCGCGCGCGGCAGCTTGGCGTCGGACAGCTGCTGGATCGAGACCTGCTCGAACACGTCGCGCAGCGAGCTGCGCGCGGCGATCCAGACGTGCTGCAGCACGTCGGCGCGCTCGTTGTAGGTGACGGCCTCCGGGCGCAGCCCGTAGACGGAGACCAGCGGGCCGTCGACCGCGCGGATCACGTCGGCCACCGAGACGCTGGCGGCCTCACGACCCATCCGCCAACCCCCGGACTGGCCGCGCTGCGACATCACGATGCCCGCGCGGCGCAGGTCGGCCAGGATCGCCTGGAGGAAGCCGTGGGGGATCTCCTGGAGGCGGCCGAGCTCCTCGGCGCTCACCGCGCGACCGTCCTCGCGCGACGCCATCTCGATGAGGGCTCGCAAGGCGTAGTCGGACTTCGCGGAAACTCGCATGGAACCAGTGTGTCAGATGTGTCGATCGGGTCACTCGACCTTAGCGGGGCGTCGCGAGCCCCCTCCCGAGGGCGGTTCAGCCGGCCTCGGCGAGCCGCCGCTTGAGCCGGTTCCGCTTGCGCTCCAGGCGGGCGGTCCGCTCCTCGAGCTCGCGGTTGCGCTCGCGCAGCCGGGTCACCTCGGCCAGGGTCTCGCTGAGCGTGGCGCTCAGCGCCTCGGTGACGCCGGCGAGGTGGGGCTCGGCACCGCTGCCGGGCGGGGTCGGGGACGGTGCGGGCACCAGCGCGGCCGGGTCGCCGTGCACGTCGTGACCCGATCCGGCCAGCTCCACCGCCCACCGCTCACCGAGCCGGCGCAGGTCGTCGGCCGACGCCATCGCGCCGGTCGCCTCGGCCATCAGGCGCAGCGCGGTGGGATCCGCACGCCGGCGCAGGGTCGCCGGGTCGGGCAGCACCAGGCCGTCGGTGGCCACGCCGACCACCCGACCCAGGGCCCGCCAGGCGGACGCCGGGTCGTCGCGTTCGTGGCTCCCCGCCACCACCACGTGGATCCGGTCGGGCGCGGAGACCGCGGCCGACCAGCGGTCCAGCACGCCGAGGAGGTCGTGGTCCTCGGGGAAGAGCGTGACCCGGGGGTCGGGGGCGGTCGCGGTCACCACGACGTGCACCTCGAAGCCGGCGAGCCCGTCGACGAGCAGGGCTACCTGGTCGGGCGTGCAGCCAGCGAGCAGGTCGTGGCCGACCATCACGTGGTCGCGCCCGCGGTGGGCGCGCCGGCAGACCGCGGCCCAGACGCCCTCGACGTCCTTGCGGCGCAAGCCCCACGAGCGGTGGTCGCGGCGCAGCTCGACGGCGGCACGGAACATCTCGTCGGCCGAACCCGCCGGCAGCCGGACGCCGGCGTCGGCGAACGCCGCGCGGTGCCGCTCGGCCGCCGCGGCGAGCAGGTCGGAGCCGCTGTGCGGCAGCCCCACGGGGACGTACGCCAACCTCTGCGCCATGGCGCCACCGTGGCGCCCGCGGTCGACGCCGTGCCGACGACGTGTCGACGCCGGGGCGTGCGCCGGGTGAACGGCGGGCGGCACCCCCTCCGGCCGGACACTAGAACGTGTTCCAGTTCCGGCCTACCATGCCCGCATGATCACCAGCGACGCCATCACCTGGAACGCGGCGAACGACGACCACCCGGCGCGCGCGGCCTCGCAGCGCTCCTACTCGGCCGTGGCCAAGGGCGACCTCGCCGAGTGGCTGACCGTCTACGCCGAGGACGCCGTGCTCGAGGACCCGGTCGGCCCCTCGATGTTCGACCCCGAGGGTCGCGGGCACCACGGGCACGAGGGCATCGCGGCGTTCTGGGAGAAGGCGATCGCTCCGATCGCGACCTTCGAGTTCGAGATCGACGAGTCCTTCGCCAACCCCGGCAGCAACACCTGCGCCAACGTCGGGCGGATCCGCACGTCGTTCCCCGACGGCTCCCACACGACCACGCACCTGGTGATGGTCTACGTCGTCGACGACGACGGCCGGGTGGCGTCGATGAAGGCGTTCTGGGAGCCCGAGCGGACGATGGCCAGCTTCACCCCCGCCTGACGCCCGACGCACCCGTGGGACCCGCCCCCGCCGGCCAGCCGGCGCGGGTAGGCTAGTTCTCTTGCCGCGCCGGCCACGGCCGCGCGCGGGGCTCGGTGCATTGGGGCATGGCAGCAGGTGCAAGGGGACACACCACATGAGTGACCAGCTGGTCGAGCGGGAGATCGCTCGGGAGCAGGAGTTCGTCGACCGGGTGCACCGGCAGCTCGAGGACTCGACCCGGTCCGCGCGCGAGCTGGCGCGCGAGGGCCACCAGCGGGGCCGGCTCGGGCACGAGGGCGGGCTGGTCGAGCGCGACGCGATGGTCTTCCAGGCCGCCCGGCGGATCGCCCAGCTCGACGCCGCGCACGAGGGACTGGTCTTCGGGCGGCTCGACCTCACCGCCGACGTCGACCCCGAGCCCCGCTACATCGGGCGGATCGGGTTGCGCGACGCCAACCGCGACTCACTGCTGATCGACTGGCGAGCGCCAGCGGCGGGGGTGTTCTACCAGGCCACCGCCGCCACCCCACAGGGCGTGATCCGACGCCGGGTGCTCCGCTCGAGCGGGCAGCGGGTGGTCGGCGTCGAGGACGAGCTGCTCGACGCCGAGGCGCTCGAGGCGGCCGAGGCCGACCTGCCGATCATCGGCGAGGGCGCGCTCATCGCCCAGCTCTCCCGGGCTCGCGACCGGTCGATGCACTCGATCGTCGCGACCATCCAGGCCGAGCAGGACCGCGCGATCCGGGCGCCCGGCAAGGGCGTGGTCACGATCTCCGGCGGCCCCGGCACCGGCAAGACGGTGGTGGCGCTGCACCGAGCGGCGTACCTGCTCTACAACGACCGGCGCCGCTACGAGTCCGGCGGCGTGCTGATCGTCGGCCCCAGCGGCGTCTTCATGCGCTACATCGAGCGGGTGCTGCCCAGCCTCGGCGAGACCGCGGTCGCGCTGCGCTCGCTCGGCGAGGTCGTCGACGGCGTCCGGGCGACCCGCCACGACGAGCCGTCGGTGGCCGACGTGAAGGGCTCGGCGCGGATGGTGGAGGTGCTGCGTCGCCTGGCCCGCCAGCAGGCGCCGGGCAGCCCCACCTCGTTCCGGGTGTTCTGGCGCGACGACGTGCTGACCCTCGACCGCGGCAGCCTCGGCCGGGTGCGCCGCCAGCTGATGTCGCAGGGCCGTCGCAACCGCCAGCTGCCGCGGGTGGCCGGCGCGCTGCTCGACGTGCTGTGGCGCCAGGTGCGCGGCGAGCGCGGCCGCGAGCGGGGCCGGGAGGCCTTCGACGAGGAGCTGCTGGCGCACCAGGAGTTCCTCGACTTCGTGCTGGCCTGGTGGCCGCCGGTCGACGCCGCCGAGGTGCTCGGCTGGCTGCGCGACCCCGACCTGCTGGCGCGGGTCGCCGACGGCGTCCTCGGACCCGAGGACCAGCGGCTGCTGCTGAAGTCGTGGAGCGGCAACGACACCGGCCCGATCAGCCTGTCGGTCGAGGACGTGCCGCTGCTCGACGAGCTGCGCTACGCGATCGGCGACGTGCCGGCGCGCACCGACGACGAGCGCGACCTCGATGAGACCGGCCTGCTCGAGGGCGGCCAGGACCTCCAGGAGCTGTTCACCGCGGCCGACCGCGAGTACGCGCCGCGCGGCCGGGTCTGGGCGCCGCCCACCCACCGGATCGAGGACGACCCCTACGCCCACGTGCTGGTCGACGAGGCCCAGGACCTCACCCCCATGCAGTGGCGGATGGTCGGGCGCCGTGGCCGCACGGCGTCGTGGACGATCGTCGGCGACCCCGCCCAGTCGTCGTGGCCGGTGCCGGCCGAGTCGGCCGCCGCGCGCGCCGAGGCGCTCGAGGGCAAGCCGGTGCACGAGTTCCACCTCTCCACCAACTACCGCAACAGCGCCGAGATCTACGAGCACGCCGCGGCGTACGCCGAGCGGGTGGGCCTCGACGCCGACCTGCCGACCGCCGTCCGCTCCACCGGGGTGGCGCCGAGGGTGGTCACCGGGGTCACCGACCTCGAGGCCGCGACCCGCGAGGCGGTCACCGAGCTGGCCGGCGCGGTGAGCGGCACGGTGGGCGTCGTGGTGCCGGTCGCGCGGCGCTCGGAGGTCAACGCCTGGCTCGCGTCGTGGCCCGAGCTGGCACATGACGCCCCGGGCGCGGCCGCCGCGGTCGACTCCTCGGTGCCGCCGTCGGGCGAGGACCGGGTGGTGGTGCTGACCGGCCTCGACACCAAGGGGCTGGAGTTCGACGGCATCGTGGTCGTGCGCCCGCAGGAGATCGAGGACGAGTCGGCCACCGGCACCGCCACGCTCTACGTCGTGCTCACCCGCGCGACCCAGCTGCTGACCACGGTGTCCTGACCGAGCGGTGTCCTGACCGAGCGGTGTCCTGACCGGGCGGCCCGCCGAGGAGTGCGAGTCCGGGCGTGCCCGTTTGACCTGCCACCGGGCCGTCACGGATCATCGGCGGTGCCCCCGCCCCGTTCCCGGGTCGTGGGGCGCGCCATGACCGGCACCCCCCACCCGGCCGACGACGCTAGCGAGCCCGCCCTGATGCTGACCGACCGCCCGCGACGACTCGTCGCCGGTGCGCTGCTCGCGCTCATGGTGGTGTGCGGGCTGCTGGCCGCGGTCGACACCGAGACCACGGCCGACGACGGCCCCACCGGCAGCCTGGTCGCGTCGGTCGCCGACGTCCCCCGGGCCAACGGCGGCGCGCAGGCGGCGCCCGCCGCGCCGGCGACGACCGACGCCGAGGCGCCGGCCCGGACCTCGCGCATCGACCCCCGGATCGGGCGCACCGCCTGCACCTTGCTGGGGCGGAGGTGGGCGCGCGGTTGCAGCCGGTTCGCCTGCATCAACCCGCGCCACTACGCCAAGACCGGCCGCAACGCCGAGACCTGCCGGATCGGCGGTCGGCACGGCCGCTCGTTCGGGGTGGAGATCGAGGAGCGCCGCTGCCGCGCGCTCGGCCGGGTCTGGGTCAACCCCCTCAACTTCTGCGTCTCCGACCCGGTGCGCAGCCACCGGGCGGTGCCGGACGCCCGGCAGTGCGCGGTGCGCGGGCGCACCTACGTCCAGCTGAGCGAGCGCGAGGGCTTCTACGACGAGTGCTTGTCGCGGTCGCGGGTGGCGGAGCTGCGGCGGATCGCGGCGCGCACCGGCCGCGGCCTCGCTGCGGTGGCCGCCGAGCGCTCGCGGGTGCAGTGCGCCTGGCGGCCGCGCTCGGTGTGGCGCGGCCAGCGCTGCGTCGGCACCGACCGCGGCCCGGCGTTCAGCCACCGGATCGCGGTGATCGGCGACTCGATCACCTGGCGCGGCACCAACGAGCTGGCCCGGCTGCGTCCCGACTGGGTCGTCGACGGCGTCACCGGCCGGATGATCGACGAGGCCGCCTCGCGGCTGGCCACGGTGCGGGCGGTGCACGGCGAGCCCGCCGGCCTGGTGTTCGCGCTGGGCACGAACCCGCGGGTCGGCTTCACCCACGACGACTTCCTCGCGCTCGTCGACCGGGTGCCGGCCTCGACCCCGATCCTGTTCGTGCTGCCGTGGCGCGACCCGCGGCTCAACCCCGCCCGCCGGGTGAGCCGGGTGGCGTCGTACGCCTCCTGGATGCGCCAGCTGGCCTCGGTGCGTCCGCTGACCTGCGTGGCCGACTGGGAGGCCGCGGCCCGGCAGCGGCCCGGCCTGCTGGTCGACGGCGTGCACCCCACCACCTCGGGCGAGGGCGTGTGGGCGCGGCTGGTCTCGACCCGCTGGGACGACTGCCTGGCCGCCCGGATCAGCACCGGCGCCTGAGCCCTCCCCCGACGGTCCACTGGGGGACCCCACCTTCTGCGACCCCCAGCGCCCGGACCTCTCGGCCAGAACCTCGACCTCTCGGCCAGAGTTCCGGCCGACAAGTCGCGGTTTCCCCGGTGAACCGGGGAAACCTCCCCCGCCCACCCACCGATAACCCCACGACCCCGCCCGGGACGGCCACCTACGATGACCGGCATGCCTGAGAACCTCACCGCCCGGGACGCCATCGCCGCGCTCCAGGG
Organism: Nocardioides sp. SYSU D00038; assembly: GCF_016924665.1. GTDB lineage: Bacteria > Actinomycetota > Actinomycetes > Propionibacteriales > Nocardioidaceae > Nocardioides. The sequence goes on along the minus strand of NZ_JAFFJT010000016.1, from coordinate 199,010 downwards.
GCACGAGGCCTGGGCGATCATCCGGCGGTCGACCCGGGCGGGTGACCGGGACACCGTCGGCCTGGTGGGCGGACGGCGCAGCGTGGTCGAGTCGATCATGGACGTGCCGCTGTCCGACGGCGTGCCCGAGGACGGGCACGTCGCCGACCGGCTGCTGGCGGTGCCGTTCCGGCAGGTGCGCGAGCGCGGCTTCGAGGCCCACGACGACGGCGCGCCGCTCGTGGTCGTCGACGTCGAGACCGAGCTGGAGTTCTCGGTCGAGGAGGTCGTGGCCGCCATCGACGACGTGCCGGTCGAGCTCGCCGACCGCGGCGGCTTCGACATCGACGACGACGCCTACGCCAAGCTGGTGCAGACGATCATCACCGACGAGATCGGGCAGGGAGAGGGCGCGAACCTCGTGGTGGGTCGTCACTACCGCGCGACCGTCGCCGACTGGGGCGCCGACAAGGCGCTGGCCGTCTTCCGCCGGCTGCTCGAGCGCGAGCGCGGCGCGTACTGGACCTTCGTCTTCTTCACCGGCGACCGCTACCTCGTCGGCGCCAGCCCGGAGCGGCACGTGTCGATCCACGGCGGCGACGTCCGGATGAACCCGATCAGCGGCACCTTCCGGCTCCGGCCCCCCGGCGGCGACGACCGACCGCTCAAGCCGCGGCTGCTGGAGTTCCTGCGCGACGAGAAGGAGATCTTCGAGCTCTTCATGGTCGTCGACGAGGAGCTGAAGATGATGTGCGACATCTGCCACGAGGGCGGGCAGGTGCTCGGGCCGTTCCTCAAGCCGATGAGCCACCTCGTGCACACCGAGTACCTCCTCGCCGGCCGCACCGACCGCGACCCGCGCGAGGTGCTGCGCGACACCATGTACGCCGCGACCGTCACCGGCTCGCCGGTCGAGAACGCCTGCCGGCTGATCAAGCAGTACGAGACCGAGGGCCGCGGCTACTACGGCGCCGCCCTCGCGATCCTGGGCCGCGACGACGAGGGCGGCCCGGTGGTCGACAGCCCGATCGTGATCCGCACCGCCTCGGTCGACCTCGAGGGCCGGCTCACGGTGACCGCGGGCGCGACCCTGGTGCGCGACTCCGACCCCGCCTACGAGGTCGCCGAGACCCACGCCAAGGCCGGTGGCATCCTCAGCGCGTTCGGCCTGGTCGAGCGGGCGCCGGTACCCGACGTCAACGTCGCCGAGCTCGTCAACGACGAGGACGTGCTGCTGGCGATGAACGCCCGCAACCGCCGGCTGTCGCCGTTCTGGCTCACCGACCAGGCCGGTTCGCCGCCGGACCCGCGGCTGGCTGGCAGGCGCGTGGTGATCCTCGACGGCGAGGACGACTTCGTGAACATGCTGCGCCACGTCCTCGGCGTGCTCGGCATGACCAGCGAGGTGATCCGCCACGAGGACTACGCCGAGGGCGCGCTCGACGGCTACGACCTGGTGGTCGTGGGGCCCGGCCCGGGCGACCCGCGCGACGACGCCGAGCCCAAGATGGCGCGGCTCCGCCAGGCGGTCTCGGCGCTGCTCGCCCAACAGCGGCCGTTCCTCGCGGTGTGCCTGGGCCACCAGTCGCTCTGCCACCAGCTCGGGATCCCCCTGGCCTACAAGGACATCGTCTTCCAGGGCACCCAGTCGCCGGTGAGCATCGAGGGCCGCACCGAGCGGGTGGGCTTCTACAACACGTTCGTGGCGCGGGTCGGCGACGACACCGTGCTGCCCGATGGCGTGGCGGTCGAGGCCGATCCCGAGTCCGGCGACGTGCACCTGCTGACCGGGCCGCACTACCGCGGCATCCAGTTCCACGCCGAGTCGATCCTCACCCAGCGGGGCTACGACCTGCTGCACGACCTGGTGAGCGGGCTGCTGCTCGACTGAGCTCGGCTCCCGTCCGCGGTGCCGGACTGGGCCGGAGCCCGGTCTCGTGGGATCATGGGGACAGGTCCGGCGGTGTTGCCCCCCAGCGCCGTCGGACCGCCTGCTTGTCCGGTCGGTCCCGGACGCACCGACGCCCGCCGCGACCAGGTCGCGACGGGCGTCGGCTCTCTTCGGGGGGGAGGGGAGGGACTACTTCCTGACCCGCAGCGTCACCCGCGGTGCGGCGTCGGGTGCCACCAGCGACGAGCCGGCGTAGCGGGCGGTGACGGCGTAGCTGCCGCGGCCCAGCTTGGGCAGCGTCACCACGACCTTGCCGGCGACGAGCGTGCCGGTCACGGTGCGGGTGCGGCCGTTGCCGCGGACCGTGACGGTGACCTGCCCGGTCGGGGTGACGCCGGCGGCGGCCACCCGGACCGTCAGCCGGCCACGACGGCTCGGCTTCACGGTCGCCCTGGCCAGCCGCGCGGTGGCGGTGGCGACGGCGCGGCCGACCGTGACCGTCACCGGGCGCGACGTCGACCCGGTGACGACCGAGGCGTCGTCGGGCACGTACGCCGCCACCAGCTGGTGGCTACCCACCGCCAGCGTGCCGGGCAGCACGGTCGAGGCGGTGCCGTCGGCGACCGCTGCGGTCGCCACCACGACGTCCCCGCGACGGAACTCCACGGTGCCGCTGACCGCGCCGGTGGCGACCACGTCGGCGGTGAGCCGCACCCGGTCGGCCGGCGCGGCGCCGTAGGCCTGCGTGGTGCGCGAGACCGAGAGCGCGGTGGCCGAGGTGCCGGCCGGCGGCGCGGTGACCGTCACGGTGACCGGCGCCGAGGTCGACCCCGCGAACGCCGCCGGGTCCGACGGCACGAACCGGGCCGTCAGCTGGTGGGCGCCGACCGCCAGGTCGGGCAGCCGCCAGGTCGCCTCGCCGTCGGCGAGCGCGACCGTGCCGAGCACCGCCGCGCCGTCGAGCAGCTCGACGGTGCCCGCGGGGGCGCCCTGGTCGGCCGAGACCGCGACGGTGAGCAGGGCCCGGTCGTCGTCGGCGGCGCCGGCCCGCTGGCTGGTCCGGCTGGTCGTCAGCGCGGTGGCGGTGGCGGTGGCCGGCACCTCCTCGAGGGAGACGGTCAGCGGCGTCGAGCGGACCACCCGCCCGGTGGGGTCGGTGACCACGGCGTGCAGCACCTCGCCGCCGGTCACTCCGGCCACGGCCACCTGCGCCGGAGCGCCGGCTGCGACGGTCGCGGCGCCGGCCTGGGTCGACGCGGTGGTCAGCCCCCACGTCGAGGTGGCCAGGGTCCGGTCGACCAGCAGGTCGATCTTGGCCACGAACTCGTCGTCGGTGGCGTCGTAGCGCGCCTGGTCGCCGCGGTAGGGCGCCTCGTCGTAGGTGTGGGCGTCGAACGACTGCAGGTGCGGCGAGTAGGTGTTGACCGCCATCAGCTCGGAGTCGGCGTCGATCTGCAGCAGCCGCTGGAAGCCGGTGTCGCGGTCGAGGGTGTCGCCCCGCGGCTGCGGCTGGGTGGAGCGGTAGCCCTGGTAGTCGGCCAGCATCTGCACCACCGTGCGACCGGTGGCGCCGGTGTTGCGCACCGCCACCGCGTCGTCGGCGATCTCGATGGCGTCGACCTGCTCGCCGGTCACCGGGTCGCCGTACTTGGTGGCAACGCCGTGGTAGTGACCGCCGAGGACGAGGAAGATGTTGTCGCTCGGCGCGACCAGGTCGCTCCAGATGTCCTCACCGCGGGCGGTGTAGCGGTTCGAGCGGTTCTCGATCTCCCGCTCGGTGGTGAGGTAGGAGTGCGTGTAGAGGACGACGTTGCGGTCGGGGTACGCCGCCGCGACCTCGCGCGCCCAGTCGATCTGCGCCTGGGTCGGGCGGTAGGGCAGGTTGAGCATGAGGAACTTCAGCCCGTCGGCCTCGACGAAGTCGTAGTGGGCGCTGTTGTCGCCCGGCTTCCAGGAGTCGCCCCACCACGACTCGTCCCGGTACATCTCCGGGCCGAAGTACTCGTTGTAGAGGTCGTTGTTGCGGCCCCAGAAGTTGTCGTGGTTGCCGGGCAGCACTCCGTTGGGCACGTCGGCGTCGTTGAGGATCTGGTGGATCTTCTTGGCCGCCGCGAACTCCTTGCGGGCCCGCACCGGGTCGGCGTTGCCGCCGATCCAGTTCTCGATGATGTCGCCGCTGTTGGTCGAGTAGCCGATCTTGCGGGCGTCGGCGTTGGCCGCGACCCAGGTCAGCATCTGCCGGAACACGTCGCGGAAGCCCTCCGACAGGAACTGGGTGTCGGTGGCGTGGTTGATCGCGACGTCGTACTGGTCGGGGTCGAGGAACGCGCGGTCCTCGACGCCGATCTCGTCCACCGCGCCGCCGGAGCTGCGCGGGCCGTCGACGACCAGCGTGTTGAGCGCGCCGTCGACCACGTGGGCGGGGGTCACCGAGCCGACGAGGGTCAGGTCGCCGTCGGCGCTCGCGGTGCCGGCCGTGACCAGCTCCCACTCGCTGCCCTGCCAGGCGTAGAGCTGCACCTCGTTGCGGCCCGAGGTGCGACCGGTCCAGGTGAACTCCATCGGGGCCGGCGTGCCGGCCACGGGCACCCGGAAGCGCTGGAAGGGGTACGCCGTCGCGCCGGCCTCGGTGGTGAGGGCGGGGGCGGTGGCGACCCGCCGCTCGCCGACGATCGACAGCCGCGGCGGCACGGCGCGGGCGGTCGAGCCGGCCCAGATGGTGGTGCCGTCGGTCGCGACCGGGTCGGCAGTTCGTACGCCGACCTGGAGGTCGCCGCCGTCGGCGTCGTCGGTGGTGACGGTCGCGGTGTAGCCGCCGGCGGCAGCCGTGCCGACGACGGTCGGCGTGCCGGGCACGGTGACCTGCTCGAGCTCGACCGGGTCGAGCTCGCCCTCGAGCGGCTCGGTGGGGTCGATCCAGGCCACGTCGGCGAGGACCCCGGGCGTGCGACCCGGCGTCTTCATGAAGTCCTCCTCGTTGTCGCCGGTGGTGCGGGCACGCTGGTAGGACTCGCCGTGGTCGTTCTTGGTGTAGCGGCGCAGCTCGGACCCGAACGGCACGCACGGGCTGTAGTCGACCGTCTCGTAGACGCCGACCGCGTCGACCAGGTCGCCCTGCGGGTCGCGCAGGTAGGCGCCGTAGCCCTCGCTCTCGTTGAGGCCGGTGACGTAGAGCGCGTCGGCGGCCTCGCGCAGCGACGCGGGCGCGCTGTCGTCGACCATCAGGTAGGCCTGGCCGGGGGCCAGGGTGACGTCACCGAGGTCGGCGACCTGGGTGCCGGCGTTGCCCTTGCCGGTGCCCTCGCAGCGGACCATCGACCAGCCGGCGAGGTTGACCGGGGCGTCGCCGTAGTTGCCGATCTCGACGAACTCGTCGGCGCCGCCGGCGGGGCCGGCTCCTACGATCTCGCTGATCCGCACGGCCCGGTGCGCGAACGGCGCGGGCGCGGTCAGCTGCGCCGCGGTCGAGACGGTGCCGGGGCTGCGCTCCTGGGCGAGCCGGAAGTCGACCGCGTTGTCACCGGTGTCGGAGACCCGGTGGTAGCTCTCGGACTGCAGCGCGTCGGAGTTCGCGGTCTGCGGCGAGCCGGCGGTGCAGATGCTGTTGCGGTTCTCGTAGAAGCCGACCCGGTCGGCGATCTTCTCGTCCGGACGCACGATCATCGCGCCGAAGTCGCGCCAGTGCATGCCGGTGGCGTAGGTCGCCTGCCGCGGGATGCTCGCCGCCGCGGCGGTGTGGGAGATGACGTAGGTGCCACCGGGCTGGACGACGGAGCCGGCGGGCAGGCCGGTGTTCTGCACGTACGCCGTGCCGTTCTCGCCGCAGCGGTAGAGCTTCCAGCCGCTGATGTCGAGCGGGGACGAGCCCTGGTTGGTCAGCTCGACGTACTGGTCGGCGTCGGCGGTGGGGCTGCCGTTGGCGACCTCGGTGATCCGCAGGCCGGTCTCGACCAGCTTGTCGGCGGGGGTGGTCGCGTTGGCAGCGTCGGGGGTGCGGGTCGCGACGATCCAGTCGGTCTCGACGTTGCCGGTGGCGGCCACCCGCTGGTGGCTCTCGTTGAGCCGGTGGTCGAGCGGCCGGGTCAGCACCCGATCGCCCTGACCGCAGTCGCTGTGGACCGACGGGTGGTAGAAGCCCACCCGGTCGACGACGGTGTAGTCCTCGGTCTCGAGCCAGGCGCCGAACCCGAAGTCGTGGAGGTTCGACCCCGTCTCGTCGTAGACGGCGTCGCGGGGGATCGCGGCGTTGGCGGTCGGGCCGGTCACGGTCCAGGTGTCCCCGGGCGCCAGCACGGTGCCCTCGGGGAAGACCTTCTGGGGACCGTAGGCGTCACCGGTCTGGCCGCAGCGCAGCAGCCGCCAGCCGGAGACGTCGACCGGCTGGTCGCCGTAGTTGCGGATCTCCATGAAGTTGTCGGCGGAGACCCGGTTGGCGTTGGAGGTGGCGCCCGCACCGCCGTTCGCGATCTCGCTGATCAGCACCGTCGAGGGTGCGATCGGCTCGTTCGGGGCGGCCGCGGCGGGCGGTGAGGTGGACAGGACGGCGAGGACGGGAGCGAGCAGCGCGAGGGCGATGCCTCCCGAGATCTTGTGCTTCACGCCGCCCACCCCATGACCCCGGGGGGACCGCCCGGTGACGGCGGACCCCGCCCCGGGTGTCCCGGGCGTGAACACTGGGCGGGGGCGCCACCCGCGGGGGCTACCTTGGCGCGGTGGCCACGCCCGACGTGGTCGTGGTCGACCACCACGACTCCTACACCTGGAACCTGGTGCACCTCGTGGCCGCGGTGACCGGGGTGCTGCCGGCGGTGGTGCAGCACGACGAGGTCGAGCCCGACGAGGTGCTGCGACACTCCCACGTCGTGCTCTCGCCCGGCCCCGGCCACCCCGACGAGCCGGGCGACTTCGCGGTGGGCCGCGAGGTGCTGCGGGCCGCGACCCGGCCGGTGCTCGGCGTCTGCCTGGGCATGCAGGGCCTGGTGGCGGCGTACGGCGGCCGGGTGGGCCGCGAGGTGCCGGCCCACGGCCTGGTCGCCCGGATCAGCCACGACGGGCAGGGCGTCTTCCGCGGCCTGCCCCAGCACTTCCGCGCGGTGCGCTACCACTCGCTGGCCGCGCTGGAGCTGCCCGACGAGCTCGAGGCGAGCGCGGCCTGTCCCGGCCCGGCGCCGGACGACCCCTGGGTCACGATGGGCGTGCGGCACCGGACGCTGCCGCTGGAGGGCGTGCAGTTCCACCCCGAGTCGGTGCTCTCCGAGCACGGCGCTGCGATGGTCGCGAGCTTCCTGGGGGTGCGGTGACCGGGCCCGAGCAGGTCTTCGCCGAGGTCGCTGCCGCGCACCCGCGCTGCTTCTGGCTCGACGGGGGCGGCGCCCGGGAGTGGTCGGGCCGCCGCTCGCTGGTGGGCTGGCTCGAGTCCGACGACGTCTCGCTGACGCTGGCCGGCGGGGTGGTGACCCGCCACGCCGACGGCCGGTCGGAGCCGGTCGGCACCGACGTGTTCGCCGTCCTCGAGGCCGAGCTCGCGGCCGGGGAGCCGGGCGACCAGTGGTTCGGCTACCTCGGCTACGCCGCCCGCCCCGACCTCCCGGCCCGGGCCTCGACCGACCTGCCGGACGCCGTGTGGATGCGGCCCTCGCACGTCCGGCTCTTCGACCACGACCCCGTGGCGGCCCGCGGCGCCGGCGTCCCCGGCGTCGATCCTGCGGGGGTGGTGCCCGCGCGCTACCGCGACGCCTTCGCCCGGGTGCAGGAGCACCTCCACGCCGGCAACACCTACGAGGTCAACCTCACCCACCGGGTCGAGGTCGACTCGCCGCTCGACCCGGTGGCGGCGTACCTCCGGCTCCGCGAGCTCAACCCCGCGCCGTACGCCGGGTTCCTCCAGCACGACGTCGACGGCGCCCGCGGCTGGCTGCTGTCGTCGTCGCCCGAGCGCTACGCGCTGGTGGACCCCGACCGCACCATCGAGACCAAGCCGATCAAGGGCACCACGCCCCGGGCGGTGGACCGCGAGGTGGACGAGACGAACCGTGGACGGCTGGCCGCCGACGCGAAGTACCGCGCCGAGAACCTGATGATCGTCGACCTGCTCCGCAACGACCTGGCGACGGTGTGCGAGCCGGGCTCGGTGGAGGTGCCGGCCCTGATGGCGGTGGAGTCGTACGAGACCGTGCACCAGCTGGTCTCGACCGTGCGCGGCCGGCTGCGGTCCGACGTGACGACGGTCGGTGCCCTGCGCGCGCTGTTCCCGGCCGGGTCGATGACCGGGGCCCCGAAGCTGCGCACGATGCAGGTGATCGACGAGGTCGAGGACACCCCCCGCGGCGCCTACGCCGGCGCCCTCGGCTGGCTCTCCGCCGACGGCCGCGCCGACCTCGGCGTCGTGATCCGCTCCCTGACCACGACCGGCGACGGCACCTGGCGCCTCGGCACCGGCGGCGGCATCACCGTGCAGTCCGACGTCGCCGAGGAGTGGGCCGAGGCCGAGCTCAAGGCCGCGCGGCTGCTGGCCGTCTTCGACGCACCGGTGGTCGAGCAGCGAGCGCCAGCGAGCGGCGTCGAGACCCGGTGAGCCGAACGCCGGGCGCTGGTCGAGGTGCGAGGAGCCCTGGCGACGAGCCTCGAGACCCGGTGAGCCGAACGCCCTCCCTGTAACGGCCGACTCCGCGGACGGGGCTCGGGCGGGAGCTGACTCCCTGTCGTGTGATCCGAGCCGGTGCTGACTGTGGGTGTGGGGTGCGGGGTGCCGCGCGTGGGGGGCACTGCGGCCGCTGCGCGCCGGACGTCGTTCGGCACTCGTTGCCGTGTCGCCGGACCCTGCCCTGCGGTGCCCCGGCGTGGTCTTCGGCGCCACGCCGCCGTTGACGTGCCGAACGCCGCCCGTCGCTCCGCCGCCTCCGTGCCGGCGGCGCGGCACGCCGGCGTGCGCTGGTTGAGGAGGGACGAAGTCCCGTCTCGAAACCCAGTACGACGAGAGCTGTCCCGTTCCCATCGGAGGGCGCTTGGCCGGCGGGGGTCTCGACGGGCGCGCCTCGCTGGGGCTCGTCGCGGGGGGGCCCCCCGGGGGGGGGGGGGCGAGCCGCCGCCCCCCGGGCGGGGCGGCGCCCCGCGGGGGGGCTGGGTGGGGGCCCCCCCGGGGGGCCCGCGGGGCCCCCCCCGCGCGCGCCAGCGAGCGTCGTCGAGACCCGGCGAGACGGAAGCGCTCCCGTTCCCACCGGAGGGTGTTCGGCCGTCTGGGGTTTTCGAGACAGTCGCCAGCGCGACTTCCTCAACCAGCGGTGCCGCGCTGGTCTCGTGCCGTCAGGGTTCCCGTAATACCGTGGCAATCCATCATGAGTACCGTCGACGACATGGAGCACGCGCACGTCATCGTGCTGTTCGGGGCCACGGGCGACCTGGCCCGGCGCAAGCTGCTGCCCGGGCTGCTGCGGCTGTTCGAGGCGGGGCTCCTCGAGGAGTCGCGGATCGTCGGCACCTCGCTGGAGGACCTCGACGACGAGCGGTTCGCCAAGCTGGCCCGCGACGCGTGCGAGGAGTTCGGGCCGAAGGGGCTCGACGACGAGCGGTGGGCGCCGTTCGGGGCCATGCTCCGCTACGTCCCGCAGACCGCCGGGCCGCACGCGCTCGCCGAGGCGGTGCGCGAGGCGGAGGCGTCGCTCGGGGTCGACCCGGCCGACGTACGCCGCCTGCACTACCTGAGCGTCCCGCCCAAGGCCGCCCTCGACGTGATCCACCAGCTCGACGAGGCGGGGCTGGTGGAGCGGTCGCGGGTGGTGATGGAGAAGCCGTTCGGCACCGACCTCGCCTCGGCCAAGAAGCTCAACGCCCGGGTGCACGCGGTCTTCGACGAGGAGCAGGTCTTCCGCATCGACCACTTCCTCGGCAAGGAGGCGGCGCAGAACATCCTGGCGTTCCGCTTCGCCAACGGCCTGTTCGAGCCGATCTGGAACCGCAACTTCATCGACCACGTGCAGATCGACGTGCCCGAGACGCTCGGGCTCGAGGGGCGCACGGCGTTCTACGAGACCACCGGGGCCTACCGCGACATGGTGGTCACCCACCTGATGCAGGTGCTGGCGTTCATGGCGATGGAGCCGCCCACCTCGCTGACGCCGGGACCGATCAGCGACGAGAAGCTCAAGGTGTTCCGGTCGATGCGGCCGTTGGAGCCGCACGACGTCGTGCGCGGCCAGTACACGGGCTACCGCGGCAAGGAGGAGGTCTCCGACTCCTCCGACACCGAGACCTTCGTGGCGCTCAAGGTGGAGATCGACAACTGGCGCTGGGCGGGGGTGCCGTTCTTCCTGCGCACCGGCAAGAAGCTCGCGGAGGGGGCGCGGATCATCTCGATCGCGTTCAAGGAGCCGCCGCTCTCGATGTTCCCGGCCGGCAGCAACGCCGGCACCCAGGGGCCCGACCACCTGACCTTCGACCTCGCCGACCAGTCGCGGATGTCGCTGTCGTTCTACGGCAAGCGACCGGGGCCCGGGATGAAGCTCGAGAAGCTGTCGATGCAGTTCGCGACCCACGAGACCGGCGGCTCGGAGGCGGTGCTCGAGGCCTACCAGCGGCTGATCCACGACGCGATGCGCGGCGACCACACGCTGTTCACGACCGCCGACGGCATCGAGACCCTCTGGGAGAAGTCCCAGCGCCTGCTCGACGACCCGCCGCCGGTGCGCAGCTACGCGCCGGGCAGCTGGGGACCCAACGCGATCCACCAGCTGATCGCCCCGCACGCCTGGCGGCTGCCGTTCGAGCGGGTCTGGCGCGACCCCGCCCAGCCGTCCCGGCCGTAGCGGTCAGGCCCGGAGCGATCAGGCCCGCGGGACCGCGCGGCGGGTCCCGTCGTCGTCGTACTCGACCGTGGCGAAGTCGACGGTGCGCCGGGAGTTGCTGATGCCGGTGACCACGACCGAGCCGAGCGGGCCCTGCCGGTCGTAGATCGCGGCGGTGCCGACCGCGATGCCGTCGGCCTCGACCCGGTCGAGCGCCCCCAGCCCGATCTCCTGGCTCACCGGGAGCCGGGCCAGGCCGACCATGATGTCGGTGTTGATGTACTGCACGCCCCGGGTGCCCCAGTTCGCGACCATGCTGGCGCCGTCGGCGACGGAGGCCGCCCACGCGAACGGCCCGCCCGGGTCGCCCGGCACCACGGGGATCGCGGTCGTCCAGGTCTGCTTGCGTCCGGCGTTCTGGTGCTCGAGGAAGTTCTGCGACCAGGCGACGTCGCTGCGCACGAACGGCACCCGCGGCTCGTCGCTCTCCGGGGCGACCTCGGGCGGCGGGGGCGCGAACCGCTCGGCCGGCGACCACGCCTCCCCGGGGGCACTCTCGGTGGGCTTGACGAACGTCGCCGTGCCGCGCGCGACCGGGCCGTCGACCTGGACGGCGACCACGTCGACCAGGCAGATCCGCCGGCCCTCGCGCACCACCGTGGTCTCGAACCGGGTGGGCTGCATCCGGCCCTGCTTGAAGAGGTCGACGTCGAAGCGCGCGCCGCGCAGGTCGTCGCGGCCGAGCGCGGCCAGCCGCCGCTCGGCGGCCCGGGCCAGCGCCCCGCTCAGCGCGACGCCGTGCATCTGGTCGTCGTTCCACATGCTCGCGGCCATGTGGGTGGGCACCAGGGTGTCGGCGTCGTCGGGCTGCGCGGTGAAGAAGGAGAGGTCGTCGGCCACCCGGCCATTCTCCCGGCCAGGCGGGCCGCCGGCTCAGCGGGTCAGCCGGCTCACCATCGTGTAGTCCTTGGCGGGCCCGGCAACCTCCCACCGCACCGACCAGCCGTCGGCCAGCGGCTCGAGCAGGCCGGCGTAGTGGTCGGCGCCGCACGGGTGGTCGACCCGCTCTCCCGGCACCCACGGCACGAAGTCGCGGCCGTCGTCGAAGGTCAGCCACCAGCCGTCGGGTCGCTGCTCGGCGAAGAGCGTGCGGGTGAACGGTGCCGGGTCGCCCCACCAGTCGACCGTGCCCGCCTCGTGCCAGCGCACCCGGCCGTCGGGCTCGTCGGTGAGCGTCAGCGTCGCGGTGAGCGCGAGCCGCCGCCCGGCGACCCGGTCGTCGACGGTGCGCTCCATCCGCCAGGTGCCGAGGAGGTCGGGCGGGGTCACGGCTCCTCCGGGGCGGCCGCCGACAGCTGCCGCACCACCTCGGTGGTGGCGGCGACCAGCGTGGCGGCGTCGTGGGGCGCGAGGTCGAGCGCGTTGACGGTCTGCACCAGGTCGCCGTCGTCGACGAAGCCGGTGACCGCGGCAGCGTCGTCCCGGACGTTGACGACCAGCCGGGCGTCGTCGGCCCCGGCCACCTCGGGGGTGCGGACGTCGACGCCCTCGGGCAGCTGCAGCTGGTCGATGGTCTCGGCGAGGCCCACCTGGGTCCAGGCGTAGGTGACGTTGAGGGTGGGGCCGCCGGGCTCGACCGGGAGCAGGCTGCAGCGCGGGGCCTCCGGGGTGCCGGCCTCGAGCGTCACCTCCGCGCCGAGCGCGCGCGAGACCGGCGCGGGGTCGAGGGCGTCGCACGGGTTCCACGCCGGCTCGGCCGGCGTGCTGGGCAGGGTGTGCTCCGGCGTGGTGGCGCCGGGCTCGTCGTCGGAGCACCCGGCCAGCGCGGCCGCGGCCAGCAGCGCCAGCACGGCGGCCGCCCGCACCGGCCGCCTCACGGCCGCACCGCCGAGCCGGGCAGGCGCAGCACCATCCGGGTGCCGCCCTCGGGGCGGCGCTGCGCCTCGACGGTGCCGGCGTGCCGCTCCACGATCTGGTGGACGATCGAGAGGCCGAGGCCGGAGCCGGGCATCGAGCGCGACGCCTCCGACCGGTAGAAGCGCTCGAACACGTGGGGCAGGTCCTCGTCGGGGATGCCGGGCCCGTCGTCGTCGACGGTCACCACGCCGGAGTCCATCCGCACCCGCACCTCCGCACCGGGCGGGCTCCACTTGACCGCGTTGTCGAGCAGGTTCGTCAGCGCCCGCTCGATCGAGCCGGCCTCGCCGACCACGAACCAGGAGGCGTTGTCGAGCGCGATCCGCACGTCGCCCGCGCGGCGGCGTACGCGCGCCACGGCCTGCTCGAGCGCCTCGTGCACCTCGACCTGGCCGACCACGTGGGTCAGCGGCTCGTCGCGCGCCAGCTCCACCAGGTCGCCGACCAGGGTGGTGAGCTCCTCGATCTGGGCGCGGACGTCGGCGAGCAGCTCGTCGTGGGCCTCCGGCGGCAGCGCGTTCTCCGGGCTGGCCATGGTGAGCAGGTCGATGTTGGTGCGCAGCGACGTCAGCGGGGTGCGCAGCTCGTGGCCGGCGTCGGCGACCAGCCGGCGCTGCCGGTCGCGGGAGGCCGCCAGCGAGGTGAGCATCTGGTTGAACGCCGTCGCGAGCCGCGCGATCTCGTCGTCGCCCTCGACCGGCAGCGGGCGCAGGTCCTCGGTGCGCGCGATCTCCTCGACCGCGCTGCTCAGCTTGCGCACGGGGCGCAGGCCGTTGCGGGCCACGCCCCAGCCGGCCACGCCCGCGGCGATGATGCCGGCCAGCCCGAACAGCAGCGTCACCAGCCCGAGGCGGGTCAGCACCTTCTCCTGCGACTCCAGCGACTGGGCGATCACGAGCGCCTGGTCGTCGCCGTACGGCACCGCGACGACCCGGTAGTCGTACCCGGCCGTGCGCACCGTGCGCAGGCTCTGCGGCGCCTTGCCGGCCGCGACCTCGAGCTCGGTGCCACTCATCCGCGGCACCCCCTTGGTCTGGCCCGGCTCGTAGACCCGCCCGTCGGAGAAGACCAGCGCGATCCGCAGGTCGGTGGCGACCAGCGCCCACGCTGGCACCTCGTCTCCGGTGGGGAGGTTGACCAGGGTCGGCGCCTTGGCGGTCTGGTGGGCGCGGTCGAGCAGCGTCTCGTCGAGGGTGCTGCTCAGCTGCATCCGCACGGTGACGTAGGCGCCGATCGCCACGAACGCCACCGATAAGCCGACCGCCATCGTGGTCAGCAGCGTGACCCGGCTGGCCAGCGAGCGGCGGTAGTGCCAGCGGCTGTCGACGGGGGTCTCGGCGGTGGGTGGGTTGAGCTTCACGCAGCCGGGCCTACTCGGACTTCAGCACGTAGCCGACGCCGCGCACGGTGTGGATCAGCCGCGACTCGCCCTCGGCCTCGGTCTTGCGGCGCAGGTAGCCGACGTAGACCTCGAGGGAGTTGGCGGTCGTGGGGAAGTCGTAGCCCCACACCTCCTCGAGGATGAACGCCCGCTCCAGCACCCGTCGCGGTCGGCGCAGGAACATCTCCAGCAGCGTGAACTCGGTGCGGGTCAGCTCGATCCGGCGCCCGCCGCGCACGACCTCGCGGGTCGCCGTGTTCATGGTGAGGTCGCCGAAGGCCAGCACCTCCTCGGCCTCGTCGTCGCTGGGCACCGCCCGTCGCAGCAGCGCCCGCAGCCGGGCCAGCAGCTCCTGGAGTGCGAACGGCTTGGTGAGGTAGTCGTCGGCGCCGGCGTCGAGCCCCTCGACCCGGTCGCCCACCGCGTCGCGCGCGGTCAGCACCAGGATCGGCACGTCGTTGCCGGCCGCCCGCAGCGCCTTGGTCGCCTCGATGCCGTCGAGCCGCGGCATCATCACGTCCATCACGACGACGTCCGGCCCGACCGCCCCGATCCCGGCCAGCGCCTCCGCGCCGTCGCCGGCCAGCGCGACGTCGTAGCCGTTGAACTCGAGCGACCGGCGCAGCGACTCGCGCACCGCCTTGTCGTCGTCGACGACCAGCACGCGAGGCTTCGGGCTGACGGAGGTCACCGCCCCATGTTGCCAGCAGCCCCTGAGTCGCCGCTGAGAGCGCGCGCCAACCGCTGGTGGAGCAGCGAGCGCCAGCGAGCGTCGTCGAGACCCGGTGAGCCGAACGCCGGCGTTGGTCGAGGTGCGAAGGCCGCTAGGCCTGAGCCTCGAGACCCGGTGAGCCGAACGCCCTCCCGTACGTGGCGACCCCGCGGAGGGGGCTCGGGCAGGGTGCTGACTCCGGCTTGCGTGCTCCGTGCGGGTGGTGACTGTGGGTGGGTGGGTGCGGGGTGCCGCGCGTGGGTGGGCACTGCGGCGGCTGCGCGCCGGACGTCGTTCGGCACTCGTTGCCGTGTCGCCGGACTCTGCCCTGCGGTCCCCCGGCGTTCGCGTCGGCGCCACGCCGCCGTCTACGTGCCGAACGTCGCCCGTCGCTCCGCCGCCTCCGTGCCGTGCGGCGCGGCATCCCGGGGGTTGGTTGGGGCGGGCACCGTTTGGTCGAGCAGCGAGCCCCAGCGGCCACCGCTGGTTGAGGAAGGACGAAGTCCTGTCTCGAAACCGGTGAGGCGAACGCCCTCCCGTGCGTGGCGACTCCGCGGACGGGGCTCGGGTGGTTGCTGACTGCCGGGGGGTGCGCGGTGCCGCGCGGGTGGGGCACTGCGGCTGCTGCGCGCCGGACGTCGTTCGGCACTCGTTGCCGTGTCGCCGGGCTCTGTCCTGCTGTTCCCCGGTGTTCGCTGCGGCGCCACGCCGCCGTTGACGTGCCGAACGCCGCCCGTCGCTCCGCCGCCTCCGTGCCGTGCGGCGCGGCATCCCGGGGGTTGGTCGGGGCGGGCACCGTTTGGTCGAGCAGCGAGTCCCTGCGGCCACCGCTGGTTGAGGAAGGACGAAGTCCTGTCTCGAAACCCGGTGAGGCGAACGCCCTCCCGTGCGTGGCGACTCCGGGGATGGGGCTCGGGTGGTTGCTGACTGCCGGGGGGTGCGCGGTGCCGCGCGGGTGGGGCACTGCGGCTGCTGCGCGCCGGACGTCGTTCGGCACTCGTTGCCGTGTCGCCGGGCTCTGTCCTGCTGTTCCCCGGTGTTCGCTGCGGCGCCACGCCGCCGTTGACGTGCCGAACGCCGCCCGTCGCTCCGCCGCCTCCGTGCCGGCGGCGCGGCAGTTCGCTGGTTGAGGAAGGACGAAGTCCTGTCTCGAAACCCGGTGAGCCGAACGCCCTCCCGTGCGTGGCGACTCCGGGGATGAGGCTCGGATGGGGCTGACTGTGGGTGGGGGTGGGTGTGGGGTGCCGCGCGGGTGGGGCACTGCGGCTGCTGCGCGCCGGACGTCGTTCGGCACTCGTTGCCGTGTCGCCGGACTCTGCCCTGCTGTTCCCCGGTGTTCGTGTCGGCGCCACATCGGGCGTTGACGTGCCGAACGCCGCCCGTCGCTCCGCCGCCTCCGCGCCGCGCGGCGCGGCACGCCGGCTTGCGCGCTGGTCGAGGTGCGAAGGCCGCTAGGCCTGAGCCTCGAGACCCGGTGAGACGGAAGCCCTCCCGTTCCCACCGGAGGGCGTTCGGGGCGCGGGGGTTTCGAGGCTCGCTTCGCTCGCACCTCAACCAGCGGTGGGTGGCGCCGGTCGAGGTGCGAGGAGCCCTGGCGACGAGCCTCGAGACCCGGTGAGGCGGAAGCCCTCCCGTTCCCACCGGAGGGCGTTCGGCCGGCGGGGGTTTCGAGGCTCGCTCCGCTCGCACCTCAACCAACGGCGGGCACCGCAGGTCGTTCGGCCGTCTGGGGTTTCGAGACAGTCGCCAGCGCGACTTCCTCAACCACCGTTGGTCGGCGGGGGTTTCGAGACAGTCGCCAGGGCAACTTGTTCAGCCAGCGCCGCCGGTGAAGCGGGAGGCGGCCTCGGCCGCGCGGGGGCCGTAGCCGCCGCCGAAGAGGGCGGCGTGGACGAGGAGGGGGAAGAGCTGGAGGAGGGGCACCCGGTCCTCCCAGTCGTCGGCGAGGGGGGTCACCTCGCAGTAGGCCTCGATGACGCGGGGGAGGTGGGGGCTGCCGAAGAGGGCGAGCATGGCGAGGTCGGCCTCGCGGTGGCCGCCGTACGCCGCCGGGTCGATCAGCCAGGCGTGGCCGTCCTGGCCCCAGAGCACGTTGCCGTTCCAGAGGTCGCCGTGCAGGCGGGCGGGGCCCTCCTCGGGGAGCAGGTCAGGCAGCCGGCCGATGATCGACTCGATGGTGGCGGCGTCGGTGTCGCTGACGTGGCCGCGGTCGCGGGCCAGCTTGAGGTACGGCAGCACCCGGCGGACGGCGTAGAACTCCGCCCAGGTGGCGGCGGTGCGGTTGGGGAGCGGGAGCCGGCCGATGAAGCCGTCCTGCTCGGCGCCGTAGGCGGGGGCGCCGGCCGTGTGGAGGGCGGCGAGCGAGCGGCCGAGCTCGACGGCGGCGTCGGGGGTGGTCCGGCCCGACTCGACCCAGCCCACGATCAGGCAGCCCTGGTCGACTGCCAGCACCGGCGGCACGTGCACGCCCTCGACCTCGCCGAGCCAGCGCAGCCCCCGGGCCTCGGCCTCGAAGAAGCCCTCCGGCGCGTTGGTGAGCGTCTTCATCAGTGCGGTGGTGCCGTTGCTCAGCCGCAGCTTGGTGGCGGTCGCGGTGTCACCGCCGGCGACCGGCGCCGTGGCGACCACGGCGGAGCCGAGGAGGTCCTCGGCGTGGCGGGCCACCACCGGCTGACGGGTCACGGCGCCCACGTTAGTACGGCGGCGCCAGCCTGGCGGCCAGAGCGGTGACCAGCGCGGCCGCCGTGCGCTCCACCATCTGCAGCACCTCGTCGAAGCCGGAGGGGCCGCCGTAGTAGGGGTCGGGCACCGGGCCGGGACCGACCGGGTCGAAGTCGCGGAACAGCCGCACCCGCTCGCCCGGCCCGCCGATGTCGGCGAGGTTGTCGTCGTCCATCGCGAGCAGCAGGTCGAAGCGGTCGGGCCAGGTGGCGTCGTACTGCTGGGCGCGGTGCCGCTCGGGGTCGTAGCCCTCCGCGGCCAGGGTGGCGGCGGCCCGCGGGTCCATCGGTTGGCCGACGTGCCAGCCGCCGGTGCCGCAGCTGGCGACCTCGATCACGCCCGCGAGACCGGCGTCGTCGACCCGTTGGGCGAGCACGACGTCCGCCATCGGCGACCGGCAGATGTTGCCCAGGCAGACGAGCCCCACGGCGTAGCGGCCGGGGGTGCGCGGCTCGGGCAGCTCGGGCGCGGTCAGCGCCGCTTCTCCGGGCCGATCAGCGAGTCGACCACCCAGGTGGTGAGCGTGACCACCACGGCACCGAAGATCGCCGGCCACCAGCCGTCGACGCGGAACCCGACGCCCAGCTCGTCGGCGAGCCACGCGGTCAGCCGCAGCATCGCGGCGTTGATCACGACGAGGAACAGGCCCAGGGTCACGATGATCAGCGGGAACGACAGGACCGTGAGCACCGGCTTCACCAGCGAGGTGACGACGCCCAGGATCACCGCCACCAGCAGCAGCGGGAGGATCTTCTCCTCGATCTCGGCGCGGCCCGAGGAGGGGCCGGAGAAGGCGATGCCCTCGACCAGCCACGCGGCCGCGGCGACGCCGAGGGCGGTGGTGACGAGCCAGGTGACGAACCGCATGGGTCACATGGTGGCAGGTCGGGCCTACCGGCCGTCGACCTCGAGTCCGAGTGCCTCGACGATCTCGGCGGCGGCGTCGTCGAGGTGGCGGCGCAGGAACGCGTGGGCGGCCACGGTGTCGCCGGCCTCGAGCAGGCCCACCAGCTGGGCGTGGGTCTCGGCCTGGTCGTGGGCGTTGCGCCGGATCCGCTCGACCTGGGCCAGCGCGAGCTTGAGCTCGAGCACCAGGTTCTCGGCCATCGCGACCAGCCTCGGCGACCCGGTGAGGCCGACCAGCGAGACGTGGAAGTCGAGGTGGAGCTCGTTGAGGAGCCGGTAGGGCCCGTCGGTCCGGATCGCCCCGATGTACGCCGTCAACGTCTCCCGCACCCGGTCGCGCTGAGCATCGGTGGCGCTCGACCACTCCAGCACCCCGGCGCCCTCGAGCACCAGCCGCGCCCGGCACACGTCGCGCACCGAGCCGGCCTCGGGGCTGGTCACCGACACCCCGCGGTGCGGCTCGCGGGTGGCCAGGCCCTCGGCCACCAGCACGGTGAGCGCCTCGCGCACCGTGGGCCGGCTGACCCCCAGCGAGCCGGCGAGCGCGACCTCCCGCAGCGGCGTGCCCGACTCGAGCTCGCCGGCGAACACCGCCCGGCGCAGCTCGTCGACGACCCGGTCGACGGTCGAGGAGTGCTCGAGCGTCAGCGAGTCGTAGGGCTGGGCCATGGGTCCATTCTGCGGTACGGCCGCCGGCTTGCCCCGCGGCCCGCTCGTGCCCCACACTGCGGATCGTCAGATTGTCTGACAATCATCGAGGAGGTGCCATGATGCTGGGCAGGTCGTTGAGCTGGGGCCGTCACTACGTCGCGGTCGAGCCGACCCACTTCCGGGTCGACTACGAGATCAACCCGTTCATGGACGTCGCCGACCAGCCCGATCCGCGGCGGGCGCTCGACCAGTGGCACCACCTGGTTGCGACGCTGCGCGGGCTCGGCGCCACCGTCGACGTGCTGCCGCAGCGACCGGATGCCCCCGACATGGTGTACGCGATGAACCTCGGCCTCGCCGTCGCCGGCCCCGGCGGTGACCGCCGGGTGGTGCTCTCGCACATGCGCCACCCCCAGCGGCGGATGGAGACGCCCACCGCGGCGGCGTGGTTCGCCGAGCGCGGCTGGGCGACGACATACGTCGGCCGCGACGGCGTCGGCGCGCACCTCGAGGCCGGCGACGCGTTCGCGTTCGGCGACGCGCTGGTGGTCGGGCACGGCCCGCGCACCGACGAGCTCGCCCTCAAGCACCTGGCCGTGGAGCTGGGCGTGCGGGTGCGGGGGCTGCGGATCACCCACCCGGGCATGTACCACCTCGACCTGGCGTTCTGCCCGCTCGACGACCGCCGGGCCCTGGTCTGCCCGGCGGCGCTCGACGACCCCTCGGCGGCGGCGCTGCTCGCGCTGGTGCCCGAGCCGCTGGTCCTCACCGAGGAGGAGGCGCTCACGACGTTCTGCGCCAACTCGGTGGTGGTCGGCTCGACCGTGGTGATGCCGGCCTGCCCCGACCGGGTGCGGGGCCGGCTCGAGGCGTGGGGCTTCGACGTCGTGGTGGTCGACGTATCGGAGCTGCACAAGGGCGGCGGGTCGGTGCGCTGCCTGACCAACCCCGTCGACGTGGTGCTCGGCCGCGATCTCCCCATCGTGCCGGGTGGCGAGGTGCTGCTGCCCCGGGGCTGACCGCCCCCAACTCGCCGGGTGGTCTCGGCCGGGTGGTTTCGCCTCGGTAGTTTCGACGGGGTGTTCCCGGTCGGTGGCGTCGAGGTGATGCTGCTGCTGGTCCTGGTCTCCGCGGGGCTGGCGGTGGCCCTGGCGAGCGTGCTCGCGCCCCGGCACGGCGCGGTCTGGGCGGTGTGCGTGGCCGGCCTCGCCTGGTCGCTGGTGTGCATCGGCGTGCTGACGCTCATCCCCGCCAACGGCGCGCCGGGCGTGGTGTCGGCCGAGGGTCGCCTGACCAGCTGCTCGTGGGACATCGGCGGCCCCGCGCCCGACGGGTTCTGGATCCTGCCCGGCACCCAGCGGCTGCTCAACCTGGTGGTCTTCGTGCCCTCCGGCGCGCTGCTGGTGCTGGTCGCCGCGCGGTGGCGCGCCGGCTGGTGGCTGGTACCGCTGGGGCTGGCCCTGCTCGCGGCGTACTCGCTCGGCATCGAGGTGACCCAGCTCGAGCTGGCCCGCCTCGACCGGGCCTGCGACGTCACCGACGTCGTCGACAACGTCGCGGGGGCGGTGCTCGGCGTCGGCCTCGGGGTGGCGCTGCTGCCGCTGGTGCGGCCCTGGCGCCGTCGTAGCGTGAGGCCATGACGTCGCCCACGCCCCGTCCCAACGTCGCCGCGATCCCCGCCTACGTGCCGGGGAAGCCGCCGACGGTGCGGCCGGGCACCACGTCGTACAAGCTGTCGTCGAACGAGAACCCCTACCCGCCGCTGCCCGGCGTGGTGGCCGCCGCGACCCGCGCGGTCGAGGCGATGAACCGCTACCCCGACATGGGCAGCGCGGCCCTCTACGACGCCCTCGCCGCGCGCCTCGGCGTGCCCCGAGACGACCTGGCGGTGGCCACCGGATCGGTCGCGCTGATCTACCAGCTGCTCGCGGCCTGGTGCGAGCCGGGCGATGAGGTGGTGCACGCCTGGCGCTCGTTCGAGGCCTACCCCATCGCGGTCACGACCGCGGCCGCGACCTCGGTGCCGGTGCCGGTGCTGGCCGACGGTCGCCACGACCTGATGGCGATGGCCGCGGCCGTCACCGACCGCACCCGGGTGGTGCTGGTCTGCACGCCCAACAACCCCACCGGGCCGGCGGTGACGCAGGCCGAGCTCGACGGGTTCCTGGCCCGGGTGCCGGAGCACGTGGTGGTGGTCGTCGACGAGGCCTACCTGGAGTTCGTGCGGATGGCGGATCCCGTCGACGGCCTGGCGACCTACCGGCGCCACCCCAACGTGGTGCTCTTCCGCACCTTCTCCAAGGCCTACGGGCTGGCCGGCTTCCGGGTGGGGTACGCCGTCGCGCAGGCGCCGGTCGCCGCGGCGCTGCGCGCGGTCTCGCTGCCGTTCGGCGTCTCGGCGGTCGCCCAGGCGGCGGCGGTCGCCTCGCTCGCCGCCGAGGCCGAGCTGCTGGAGCGGGTCGACGCGCTGGTCGCCGAGCGTGACCGGGTGGTCCTCGGCCTGGCCGCCGCGGGCTGGCGGGTGCCCGACCCGCAGGGCAACTTCGTCTGGCTCGAGGTCGGCGAGCGCACCGGCGAGCTCGCAGCCGCCGCGGACGAGCTCGGCATCGTGGTGCGGCCGTTCGCCGGCGAGGGCGCGCGGGTCTCGATCGGAGAGCCCGAGGCCAACGACCGGCTGCTCGGGCTCGCGGCGTGGTTTCCGCCCGGGCGCTGACCCGGTCGCGGGCGGCCGCGCGGTCAGCCGGTGACGACCAGCTCGTCCTCGGTGACGTCGTGGCCGGCGGCGCAACGCAGGGTCAGCCGCACGTCGGCCTCGCAGCCGTCGTGGCTCAGCGTGGGCCCGCCCAGCTCGGGGGAGTGGGTGCGGCTCCACTCGCCCAGCGCGACGAGCACCGGCAGCAGGTCGCGGCCGCGGTCGGTGAGCACGTACTCCTGGCGGGTGCGCTGGCCCGGCTCGCGGTAGGGCCGGCGCTCCAGCAGCCCGGCGCCAACCAGCTCCTTGAGCCGGGAGGCCGCAACCGCCTCGGTGAACCCGGTCAGCCGCACCAGGTCGTCGAACCGGGTGGCGCCGTAGAACGCCTCGCGCAGCAGCAGGAACGCCGACCGGGTGCCGACCACCTGGAGGGTGCGGTCGATCGGGCAGGCGTCGCCGACGGGTCCGCGGCGGCGGGGGAGACGTCCGGCGAGGCGCAGGGGCATGGCGCCAGTCTACGCCCCTGGCTTGCCGATCCCATAGCCAGACGCTAGCCTGCCTGGCTATGCCAACCCAGAGCCAGCCGGCGGCGGTGCGGGCGGTTCTCCTCGTCACCGTCGGCGCCGCGTTCCTCTCCAGCCTCGACCTGTTCGTGGTCAACGTCGCCTTCGACGAGATCGGTCGCGACCTGGGGGTTGGCAGCCCGGGCGGCCCGACCGCCGGCGACCTCAGCTGGGTGCTCAACGCCTACGCCGTCGTGGTCGCGGCGCTGCTGGTCCCGTTCGGCCGGCTCGCCGACCGCTACGGCCGCCGGCGGCTCTTCCTGCTCGGCGTCGCCGTCTTCACCCTCGCGAGCGCGGCCTGCGCGCTGAGCGGCGACGTGTGGGTGCTCGTCGGGTTCCGGGCCGCGCAGGCGGTCGGCGCGGCGGCGATGACCCCGACCAGCCTCGGCATCCTGCTGGCCGCCCTGCCGCCCGAGCGGCGCCTGGTCGGCGTCCGGGTGTGGGCGGCCGTCGGCGCCGTCGCGGCCGCCATCGGGCCCACCGTCGGGGGCCTGCTCACCGAGCTGTCGTGGCGCTGGGTCTTCCTCATCAACGTGCCCGTGGGGGTCGCGATGCTGCTCGTCGCCGTGCGCGCGGTCGCCGACGACCGGGTGGCCGACGACGCCCCGACCCCGGATCTGGTGGGCGCCGCCCTGGTGGCCGGGTCGGCCGGCCTGCTCGCCCTGGGCCTGGTCAAGAGCCACGAGTGGGGCTGGTCGGCGGGCGCCACCTGGGCAGCCCTGGCCGGTGCCGTCGTGCTGGCGCTGGCGTTCGCCCGGCGCTCGGCGCGCCACCACACCCCGGTGATCGACCCGGCGCTGCTGCGGGTGCGCACCTTCCGCTGGTCGGTGCTGGCGATGCTGCTGTTCAACGTCAGCTTCGCCGCGAACCTGCTCGTGGGCGTGCTGTGGCTCCAGCAGGTGTGGGGCTACGGCGTGCTCCGCGCCGGGCTCGCGGTCGCGGTCGGCCCGCTCCTGGTGCCGCTGACCGCTGCCGTGGTGCAGCGGGTGCTGCCCACCGCCTCGCCGAGCCGGCTGGTCACGGCCGGGTCGCTGGTCTGCGCGCTGGGCTGCCTGGTGGCCGCGGCCGGCATGGGCGAGTCGCCGGCGTACGCCACGGCGTACCTGCCCGCCTGGGTGGTCGGCGGGATCGGTGTCGGCCTCGCGCTGCCGAACCTGATGGCCGGCTCGACCCACGACCTGCCGCCGTCGATGGCCGCCACCGGCAGCGGCGTGGTGACGATGGCCCGCCAGCTCGGATTCGTGGTCGGCGTCAGCGTGCTGTTCGCGCTCGTGGGCGACGCGGTGGGTGTGCCTGCCGTCGACGGGTTCCGGCAGACCTGGGTGGTCGCAGCGGTGGTGCTGGTGGCGGCGGCCGCGGCCGCGACCGGGATGCGCACCCGCGCGACCCGGCCGGGAGCCGTGCCGGTCGGCTAGTTTCGGGGCATGCACACCGTCGCCCTCGGCAGCCAGGGTCTCGTCGTCTCGGCCCAGGGGCTGGGGTGCATGGGGATGAGCCAGTCCTACGGCGTCGCCGACGACGCCACCTCCTACGCCACCCTCGACCGCGCGCTCGACCTCGGCGTCACGTTCTGGGACACCGCCGACGTCTACGGCGACGCCGGCCCGGGCGGCTTCGGCGCCAACGAGCGGCTGCTCGCGAAGGCGCTCGTGGGCCGCCGCGACCGGGTGCAGCTGGCCACCAAGGTCGGCATCAGGGGCATCGCGCGCGAGGGGGCGATCCGCTTCGAGCTCGACGGGTCGCCGGCGTACGTGCGGTCGGCCTGCGACGCCTCGCTGCAGCGGCTCGGCGTCGACCACGTCGACCTCTACTACCTCCACCGGGTCGACCCCGAGGTGCCGGTCGAGGAGACGGTGGGTGCGATGGCCGAGCTGGTCGCGGCCGGCAAGGTGCGCCACCTCGGCCTCTCGGAGGTGACCGCCGACGAGCTCGAGCGGGCCTGCGCCGTGCACCCGATCACCGCGGTGCAGAGCGAGTGGTCGCTGTGGGAGCGCGGCGTGGAGGAGTCGGTCGTGCCGGCCGCGCGCCGCCTCGGCGTCGGCCTGGTGCCGTTCTCGCCACTGGGCCGCGGCTTCCTCACCGGCACGGTGTCGAGCCAGACCTTCGGCGCGGGCGACTCCCGCACCCGGCTGCCCCGCTTCTCCGCGGCCAACCTGGCGGTCAACCAGGCCTTGGTCGACGAGGTCCGCGACGTCGCCGCCGCCCGCGGCGCGCTGCCCGGCCAGGTCGCGCTGGCCTGGGTGCACGCGCAGGCCGACGACGGGCTCGCGGTCGTGCCGATCCCGGGCACCAAGCGCCCCTCGTACCTGGAGCAGAACGCCGGTGCCGTCGGGCTGGTGCTCGACCAGGCCGAGCTGTCCCGGCTCGACACGCTGGCGGCCCAGGTGGCCGGCGCCCGCTACTGACCCGGCTCGCTGGTGGCCGGCTCGGCGGGGAGCTCGGCGAGCACGCAGGTGCGGGTGGCCTCGTCCCGGCCGCGCAGCACCACGTCGTCGTGGGCGCGCCAGTGCCGGGCCTGCTCGGCGTCGGCGGCCTCGACCGTGGTGGCCGCGACCAGCACCCGGCCGGGAGCCTCCTTCGCCAGGTCGGTGAGGCGGGAGGCGGAGTTCACCGCGTCGCCGATCACGGTGTACTCGTAGCGCGACTCGTCGCCGACGTAGCCCGCCACCGCCCAGCCGGTGGCGACGCCGATGCCGGCGGCGACGTCGGGCACCTGCTCGGCCAGGTTGCGGGCCATGACGCGGGCCGCGGCCAGTGCGCGGGTGGCGTGGTCGGGCTGCTCGACGGGCGCGCCGAAGATCGCGAGCGCGGCGTCGCCGACGAACTTGTTGACCAGCCCGTGCTGCTCGTCGACCGCGTCGACCACCACCGCGAAGAACTCGTTGAGCACCGAGACGACCTTGGCGGGGTCGTGGTGGGCGGCGTAGCCGGTGGAGCCGACGATGTCGACGAACAGCACGCTGACCTCGCGGGCCTCGCCCCCGAGCCGGACGTCGCTGTCGGCCGCCGCGGCAGCTACCTCGTGGCCGACGTGGCGGCCGAACAGGTCGCGCAGCCGCTCGCGCTCGGCCAGCCCGGTGGACATGTCGTTGAACCCGGCCTGGAGCATGCCGAGCTCGGTGCCGTCGTAGACGGGCACGGTGACGCCGTAGTCGCCGTCCTGCACCTTCTGCAGCGCGTCGCGCACCGACTCGATGGGCGCCACGACCGCGCGGGCGTTGAGCCAGGTGATGAACCAGCCGAAGAGCAGCACGATCCCGCCGATGGTCAGCATCACCACGGCGAGCCGGGTGGAGCTGACGTCGCGGACGGTGAGCGCGAAGAGCGCCGAGGTCATCAGGCCGAGCACGGGGACGGCGGTGCCGACTACCCAGAAGAGGACCATCCGCGGGCGCAGGCCAAAGCCGTCGGTCTGGTCGGGGGTGCCGCCGGCCAGCGCCCGGGCAGCGATCGGGCGGAGCGCGAACTCCGAGAGCAGGTAGGCGATCCCGCCCACCACCACACCGGCGAGGGCGACCGTGTAGGCGCTCGGGATCGCGCGCTCCGGCTGGAAGACCAGGCTCAGGGTCCCGAAGATCGCGGCCGCGAGGAACCAGAAGCCGGCCGAGATCCGGGTCAGCCGCCACGGCACCCGCAGCACCGTGCGCCGCTCCTCGTCGGTGGGCTCGCTGCCGTCGACCGCCCAGCGCATCGCCCGCAGCGAGGTGGTGGTGCCCCACACCGTGCCGACGACGACCGCCACCACGACGTAGACCGGCACCGAGATCGCCAGCGCCAGCTCGAGGTCGTCGTCGGCGATCGGGTTGGGGTCGACGAACAGCGAGATCAGCAGCACCACGACCGCGCCGATGATGTTGGTGAGCGTGATCATCACCGTCAGCAGCGTCTGCACGCGCACCCGCAGCCGCTGCCCGGTCTGGTCGGCCGGCCCGAGCAGCCACGACCCGAAGACGCGCTGTTCGGGGGTGGGCAGCATCGGGCGGGCTCCTTCGGCGGGGCAGCGCGAACCTATCGCGAACCGCCCCTCCGCGACCGGGCCGGGTGCGGCACGATGTGCCCATGCCTGCCTACTGGATCAGCACCTACGTCGAGGTCACCGACGAGGAGAAGCTCCGCGCCTACGCCGAGCTGGCCGCCCCCGCGCTCACCGGGGCCGGCGGCCGCTTCCTCGCCCGCGGGCTGCCGGAGCAGGTCTACGAGGCCGGCCGGGCCACCCGCACCGTGGTGATCGAGTTCCCCTCGGTCGAGGCCGCGGTCGCCGCCCACGACGGCGAGGCCTACGCCGCCGCGCTCGCCGCGCTCGACGGCGGGGCGGTGCGCGACCTGCGGATCGTGCCCGGGGCCTGACCCGCCCCGCGCCCCCCCGGACCCGAAGCAGACCCGGAGCGCCGAGTCGTGACCGTGCTGCGCGACTACGTCGCGACGCTGAGCCAGCCGCCGCTACCGGGCGGGGCGCCGGAGGTGCAGCGCCACGACGAGGTGGTCGGCCCCGACGGCTCGCTGCGGCCGGCCTGGCGCGGGCTGGCCGAGACCGCGGTGGCGCTGACCGCCGCCGACCTGCGCCGGGTCGACGGCGACATCACCTCCCTCCTCGCCGACGACGGCGTGACCCGCACCCTCCCCGGCGGGCGGGTCGAGCCGTGGCGCCTCGACCCGGTGCCGCTGGTGGTCGACGCCGAGTCGTGGGCGCCGCTCGAGGTCGGCCTCGCCCAGCGGGCCGAGCTGCTCAACGCCCTCCTGGTCGACCTCTACGGCGAGCAGCGGCTGCTCGCCGAGGGCGTGGTCCCGGCGCCCGTCGTGCTGGCGCACCCCGGCTTCACCCGGGTGGTCGCCCGCGCCAGCGCCGTCGACCCGCGCCCGCTGCTGCTGACCGCGACCGACCTGGGCCGTGACCACGACGGGGCCTGGCGGGTGCTGGGCGACCGGGCCCAGGCCCCGTCGGGGCTGGGCTGGGCGGTGGAGAACCGCCGGGTGGTCAGCCGGGTGCTGCCCGAGCTCTACCGCCGCGCGGGGCTGCACCGGGCGGAGCCGTACCTGTGGGCGCTGCGCTCGGCCCTGCTGCAGTCGGCACCCGCCGACCTCGCCGACCCGCGGGTCGTGGTGCTGACCCCGGGCACCCACTCCGAGACGGCGTACGACCAGGCGTTCCTGGCCTCCGCCCTCGGCTTCCCCCTGGTGCACGGCAGCGACCTGGTGGTGCGCGACGGCTGGCTGTGGATGAAGGTGGTCGGCCGCCTCGAGCGCGTCGACGTGGTGCTGCGCCGCGTCGACGCCGCGTGGAGCGACCCGCTGGAGCTGCGCGGCGACTCCCGGCTCGGGGTGGCCGGGCTCGCCGAGGCGGTGCGGCGCGGACGGGTGCGCGTGGTCAACGGGCTCGGCGCGGGCGTGCTGGAGAACCCCGGGCTGCTGCCCTACCTGCCCGCCGCCTGCGAGGTGCTGCTCGGCGAGCAGCTGCGGCTGCCGTCGGTGCCGACCTGGTGGTGCGGCGACCCCGCGGGCCGGGCGCACGTGCTCGACCACCTCGACGCCCTCGACGTCCGCACCATCGACGGGCGGCCCCGGCCGGCCGGGGAGTCGCGGGTTGCGCTGCGCGAGCGGGTGCTCGCCGAGCCGCACCTCTTCGTCGGCCAGGAGCGGCTCCCGCTGTCGCAGGCGCCGACCTGGGGCGAGACCGGCCGCGCGTCCGGCGCCGCGACCCCCCGCCCGGTGACGCTGCGGACGTTCACGCTGCGCTACGGCGCGGCGTACCGACCGCTCGTCGGCGGCCTGGCCACGGTCGTCGACCCGCGGAGCCCGGCGAGCAAGGACGTCTGGGTGCTCAAGGCGAACGCGGGCGACCCCGACCAGGGGCTCGCCGACGTGCTGCCGACCACCAGCGCGCGAGCGGTCGACGTGGTGGTGCCGCGCATCCTCGAGGACATGTTCTGGGTCGGCCGCTACGCCGAGCGCGCCGAGGACCTGCTGCGCCTGCTGCTCGCGACCCACGCCCTGGCCGAGGACTTCCGCACCCGTCCGCGCACCGCCGGCGGCACCAGCCTCGGCGTCCTGCTCGACGCCCTCGCCGGGCTGGCGGGCCGTCGCCACGACGACCTCGACGCCGAGCTCCGCTCGCTGCTGCTCGACGCCGACCGTCCGGGCTCGGCCGCACACGCGCTGGCCGGCCTGCGCGACGCGCTCTCCGGCGTGCGCGACCAGCTCTCGCCCGACGTGTGGCGGGCGGTCGGCTCCACCGACCGCGCGGCGGCCGCGCTGGTCGCGTCGCACCACTCCCACCAGGTGGCCGAGTCGGCCGGGCGGATGCTCACCGCGGTGCTCTCGCTGCAGGGCGTGACCGCGAGCATGATGCGCGACGCCGGCTGGCACGCCGTCGGGGCCGGCCGCAGCCTGGAGCGCGCCCTCCAGGTGCACCACCTGCTGGCCTCGACCACCACCGTGCGCCGTGGGCTCGACGCCGACCGGCAGGTGCTCGATGCGGTGCTGGCGGTGGCCGAGAGCGCGGTGACCCACCGGCGCCGCTACCGCGGCTACGTGCGTCCGGGCGGTGTGGTCGAGCTGCTGCTGCTCGACGCCGACAACCCGCGCTCGGTGCGCGCCTGCCTGGCCGACCTCCGCCAGCACCTCGCGGCGCTGCCGGCCTCGACCGGCTCGACCCGCCCCGAGCGCCTGGTCGCCGACCTCGAGCGGGACCTCGCGGCCGCCGACGTCGCCTCGCTGGTGGCGATCGGTGGTGCCGACCGGCCCCACCTGGCCCGGTTCCTCGAGGCCGGGTCGACCAACCTGCAGCGGCTCGCCGACGCGGTCGCCGAGCTCCACCTGGCCAGCGGTCCCGGCCCGCGCGCGCTGCACTCGGTGGCGCTCGTCGAGCTCGGGCCGGGGGAGCGGTCGTGAGGTACCGGGTCGCCCACACCACCACCTACGGCTACGACGCACCGGTCGCCGACAGCGTGGGCGTCGGTCACCTGCGCCCGCGCGCGCTGCCGTGGCAGCACGTGGAGTCGACCGAGGTGCGGGTGACCCCGGAGCCGCTCGACCTGGGGCACGACAGCGACTACTACGGCAACGCCGTCACCTACTTCCAGGTCGTCGAGCCCCACACCGAGCTGGTGGTCGAGGCGACGAGCGTGGTCGACGTGCACCCGCCGGCGTACGACGACGCCGGGCTGGCCCGGCCGTGGGAGCGCGCCCGGCCGCTGGCCGAGCCGCACGCGCCAGGAGCCTGGGCGGTCACCGACTTCGCGCTGGCCTCCGCGCTGGTCGACCACGAGGCGACCGCCCGCGACTACGCCGCGGCCTCGCTGGCCCCCGGCCGGCCGCTCGGCGAGGCGGTGCTCGACCTGGTGGCCCGGGTCAACCGTGACTTCGACTACGACGCGACCGCCACCACCGTGACCAGCACCGTCGCCGACACCCTCGCCCGGCGCGCCGGCGTGTGCCAGGACTTCGCCCACCTCACCCTGGCCTGCCTGCGCAGCCACGGGGTGGCCGCCCGCTACGTCTCGGGCTACCTCGCGACCGAGCCGGCGCCGGGCCGCTCGCGCGTGGTCGGGGCCGACGCCAGCCACGCCTGGGTGGCGGTCTGGGTGCCGGGCTCGGAGACCTGGCTGATGGTCGACCCCACCAACGACCAGGTCGTCGCCGACCGCCACGTGACCGTGGCCTGGGGGCGCGACTACGCCGACGTCCCGCCCGTCAAGGGTGTGATCTTCACCGAGGCCGCGACCAGCACGCTCCGCGTGTCGGTCGACGTCTCCCCGCTCGACCGAGAGGAGCCGTGCCCGTGAGCACGCCGCTGCACGTCGTCGTCGACGACCTGACCGGGGCCGAGGTCCGGGCGCTGCTGGCCCAGCACCTCGCCTCGATGCACGAGACCTCGCCGCCCGAGAGCGTGCACGCCCTCGACGCCGACCGGCTGCGCTCGCCGGAGGTGACGTTCTGGTCGGCCTGGTGGGGCGAGGAGCTGGCCGGCTGCGGCGCGCTCAAGGAGCTGGCCCCCGACCACGGGGAGGTGAAGTCGATGCGCACCGCCCCCGGTCACCTGCGCCGCGGGGTTGCGGCCGCGCTCCTCACCACGATCGTCGACACCGCCCGCGACCGCGGCTACGCACGGCTCTCGCTCGAGACCGGCTCCGGGCCGGCGTTCGACGCCGCCCACGCCCTCTACGCCAGGTTCGGGTTCGAGCCGTGCGGGCCGTTCGCCGACTACGTCGACGACCCGTTCAGCCGCTTCCTCACCCTCGCGCTCTGAGCCGCCTCAGGTGCGGGCGGTGAGGATGGGGGCGTGAAGGCCTACCGCTGCCGGGTGTGCGACAACCCGCTCCACTTCGAGAACTCGGTGTGCGTCGCCTGCGGCACCGCGCTGGGCTACGCGCGCGACGAGCGTGCGATCGTGCCGGTCGACGACCGCGGCCGCTACCGCGACCAGGCCGGCCGTACCTGGCACGTGTGCCGCAACCTGGCGCTGACCGGCTGCACCTGGCTGGCCCCCGAGGCGGGCGGCCAGTGCTCGGCGTGCGACCTCACCCGCACCCGGCCGGCCGACGACGACGCCGAGGGCCTGGCCCGGCTGCCCGCGGCCGAGCGGGCCAAGCGGCACCTCCTGGTCGAGCTCGACACCCTCGGCCTCCCGACCACGGGCAAGCAGGCCGACCCCCACGAGGGCCTCGCCTTCGACCTGCTCTCCAGCACCCACGGGCCGGTGACCACCGGCCACCAGGACGGCGTGGTCACCATCGACCTCGCCGAGGGCGACGACGCCCACCGCGAGCACGTCCGCGCCACCCTGGCCGAGCCCTACCGCACCCTGCTGGGTCACCTGCGCCACGAGGTGGGCCACTACTACGAGTGGCAGCTGGTCCGCGGCGACGAGGTCGAGCGCTGCCGCGCGCTGTTCGGCGACGAGACCGCCGACTACCAGGCGGCCCTCGACCGGCACTACGCCGACGGTCCGCCCGAGGGCTGGCAGGAGGAGTTCATCAGCAGCTACGCGACCATGCACCCGTTCGAGGACTTCGCCGAGACCTGGGCCCACCACCTGCACATCACCGACACGATCGAGACCGCCTCGGAGTACGGCCTGGCGCTGGCGCCGCCGTCGGCGTTCAGCAGCGTCCGCGACCTGGTCACCGGGGTGTGGGCGCCGCTCACGGTCGCGCTCAACATGGTCAACCGGAGCATGGGCAAGGACGACCTCTACCCGTTCGTCATCCCCGGGCCGGTGCTCGACAAGCTCGAGTACGTCGCGGGGCTGGCCCGATCGGCCCGGTCGGACCCGTAGGACCGCGGTTCAGTCGCCGACGAGCCCGTAGCGCGCCTTGGTCTCGAGCACCAGCATCACGTTGTCGCGCACCAGCTCGGCGAAGGCCGGGTCGGCCTCGGCGCGGGCGAGCACCGCGCGCGACATCGGCTCGAGGTCGTAGGAGTTGGTGTCGAGCACCATGGTGCCGCCGGCCTCGAGGAACCGGATCGCCCGCTCGCCCGGCCGGACGTCGGCCACGCTGGCCGAGCCGAAGCTGTCGGAGATGATCACGCCCCCGAAGCCGAGCTCCTCGCGCAGCATCGTCCGCATCACCACCGGCGAGAAGCAGGCGCGGGCCTCGGGGTCGATGGCCGGGTGGTGGGCCGAGGAGACCATCACGAAGTCGGTGCCCGCCTTGATCCCCTTGCGGAACGGCGCGAGCAACGGGTCGCGACGGGTGGTCGGGTCGGTGGCCGTGGGGTCGGAGTCGGTGTTGCCGGTGGCCCGACCCAGCCCCGGGAAGTGCTTGACCGCGGCCGCGACCCCCACCGACTGCATGCCGCGCACGTAGGCCCCGATCGCCGGGTCGACCTCGTCGGGGGTGCCGCCGTACTGCCGGTGGAAGAAGCCGATCGGCTCGTTGGCGGTGCCGACGTCGGGCGGCACCACGTCGGCCACCGGCGCGAGGTTGAGGTTGACCCCGGCGTCGAGCAGCTCGCGCGCCCAGCCGCGCGCCGCCCGCTTCAGCCCGCTGCGGCCGAGGTCTGCCTGCTCGAGCGCGGTCGGCATCTGGCTGAACCCGGGGCCCTCCAGGGCCTGGGCGTTGCCGCCCTCCTGGTCGGCGGAGATGAACGGCCGGACGCCGGCGAACGTCGCGTCGTCGTCGACCTCCGCGGTCAGCTCCGCCATCGCCTCGACGCCGAGCTCGCTCGGCCCGCGCAGGAAGGCGTTGCCGCCGCCGAACGCCTGGAGCTGCAGCAGCTGCACCTCGGTGGGGCCGGTGGAGGCGACGCCGAACATGAACAGCTGGCCGACCCGCTCCTCCGGCGTCATCCGGGCGTAGGCCCGCTCGGCGGGGGTCCGCGCCTCGTCCGCCGCCTCGCCGTCCTGCCCGGCGGGTGCCTCGACCCCGGCCGGGGCGCCGGCCTCGACGCTCCCGTCGACCCCCTGCTGCTCGGGCGTCCCCGTGCACGCGGTCAGCGCGACGGCGGTCGCGAGGCCGAGCAGGGCGGTCGCGAGGCCGACGCCGAGGCGCGGGTGGCGGGAGGGGGCGGGCACGGCGAACAGGGTGCCACGGCCGGGCCGTCAGGTCCCGTTCGCGCTGAGGTGCTGGTAGTCCTTGAGGCTGCGCCACGACCCGCCCCAGCCCCAGCCGATCGCGCCGAAGGCGCGCACCGCCGGGCCGTCGGCCAGCAGCATGCCGGGGCGCACGTCGCCGCGGTCGAGGTACGACGTGGCCAGCTCGGGCAGCACCACCCGGTCGGCGCCGGTGCCCTTCTCGTAGGGGTTCTGGAACGGGTTGACGTCGACGGCCAGGCCGTAGGCGTGCTGGGAGTACGACGTGCCGCCGCGCACCGCTCGGCACACGAACGCCGTGGTGTTGTTGCCGTCGCCGGTGGGCGCCAGGTCGAGCTCGGGACGCGCGGTGATCCGCATCTCCTCGATCGGGAAGCGCGCCCGCCACAGTCCGCGGAACGCCGTGACCAGCGGCTCGGCCGCCGTGGCGTGCACCAGCAGCTCTCCGGTGTGGCGGGCGCCGTCGAAGCCGCGGAAGGTCAGCCGCACCCAGGCCAGCTCGGCGCGGTCGACCGGGCAGCCTGGTTCCCAGGTCGAGCGGGCGATCACGTCGGCGGGTGCCGGGGAGGCGATCCGCGCGGCGAAGCCGGTGCCGGGCAGCGGCGGCAACCGGTCGGGCAGCGTGAATCGCCGGTGCCGCAGCTCGGGCGGGGTCTCCTGCGGGGCGACCGAGCCGTCGGCGCGCACGGGCAGCACCCGGGTGCCGAGCCAGGGTGGCGGCACCGTCCCCGGGTCGGCAGGTGCCGGAGTGGCCGGCGCCGCTGGGGTCGTGGAGGTCGTCGGGGTCGCCGGGGGCGCCGGTCGCCCCGAGGACGAGGGTGCGGCGGACGGGGTCGCGGTCGGCTCCTCGCCGCCGCCACAGCCGGCCAGCATCGACAGGACCGCCAGCACCGCCAGCACCGCCAGCAGCCCGGCCAGCGGGGGGCGGGGGAGCGGCGTACGCACGCCCCCAACCTAGGCCCGCCACCTACGCTGGGCGGCATGGCTCCCTACGTCGAGGCCGGCGAGTTCAACCGCGACATGCAGTACATCCCCGACCGGATCACCCGCGGCGCGCGGCGCCCCGAGCACGGTCCGGTGGAGGGCGAGCTCTGGCCCGTGGAGCCGGGCCGCTACCGGTTGATCGCGGCCAAGGCCTGCCCGTGGGCCAACCGCGCCATCATCGTGCGCAACCTGCTCGGCCTCGAGGACGTGATCTCGCTCGGCATGCCCGGGCCCACCCACGACGAGCGGTCGTGGACCTTCGACCTCGACCCCGGTGGCGTCGACCCGGTGCTCGGCATCGAGCGGCTCCAGCAGGCCTACTTCGCGCGCTTCCCCGACTACCCCCGCGGCATCACCGTGCCGGCGATCGTCGAGGTCGCCACCGGCCGCGTCGTGACCAACGACTTCCCGTGGATCACCCACGACCTCTTCCACGAGTGGGCCGACCACCACCGGGCCGGCGCCCCCGACCTGTGGCCGACCGCGCTCCGCGAGGAGATGGACGCGGTGATGCAGCGGATCTTCACCGAGGTCAACAACGGCGTCTACCGGTGCGGCTTCGCCGGCTCCCAGGAGGCCTACGACGCGGCGTACGACCGACTGTGGACGGCGATGGACTGGCTCGAGGAGCGGCTCGCCGACCGCCGCTACCTGATGGGCGAGGCGATCACCGAGGCCGACGTCCGGCTGTTCACGACCCTGGCCCGGTTCGACGCGGTCTACCACGGCCACTTCAAGTGCAACCGGCAGAAGCTCACCGAGCTGCCGCACCTGTGGGGCTACGCGCGCGACCTGTTCCAGACCCCCGGCTTCGGCGAGACCATCGACCTCGACCAGATCAAGCGGCACTACTACGTCGTGCACAGCGACATCAACCCCACCGGCATCGTGCCGCAGGGGCCCGACCCGGCCGTGTGGCTCGAACCGCACCGCCGCGGCTGAGACGTCGCGGGGCCTGGCCACCGGAGTCGTCGGGACATGCCTCGTCCGAGCCCGGGTGTCAATGGCCCAGCAGGGCCACTGACACCTAGGACCCGCCGTACCTACCGTGTCCCGGAGGACGGCGTCGCGCCGACCGTGCCACGGTCCGGCCCGAGCGCGCGCCCTCGCCTGCTTCGTCCCCGACACCGAAGGCAGACCGATGACGATCCATCCTGCGCGCCGCGGCCGCTCCCTGGCCGCCGCGCTCGCCCTGGTCGCAGTGCCGCTCGCCGGCCTGAGCGCCGTGGGGCTCCCGGCCGAGGCGGCCCCCGGCGTCGCGGCGCGCCAGGCGGCCCCGGTCAGCGACGCCGAGCTCGAGCTCGAGGCCGCGGTCTACCGCGACCAGGACGACTGCTCGCTGACCGGCGACGACCCTCTCGACAGCGCGGTGTCCCTGCCCGCGAACGGCAAGCCGCTCTCCCGGTCGGCCGCCAGTACCTCCACGATCACCAACGACAGCGTGCCCGCGGACAAGAGCACCGTGCGTCTCGGCGTCTCCGGTCAGGCCTCGGTGCGCGTGGCCGGTGGCCAGCTCGCCGAGCTGGCGATGCGCGCGAGCGGCCGGGCCGTCGCCGAGAAGACCGACGGCACAGCCTGCGACGCCGGGGGCTACACCGGGATCAACGCCAGGTTCGAGTTCGTCCTCGTCCGGCCGTCGTGGGTGCAGGTCTCCATGGCCGGCACCTCCGAGACCAACGCCTACGTCGAGGGCGGCGCCCCGGGCGACAGCTTCGGCGTCGGCGGTAGCGGCGGCGGCGAGCGGACCCTGCGGCGCTACCTGCCGGCCGGCACCTACCAGGTCTTCGCCGGCATCGGGTGGAGCACGGGCGGGCCGTTCGCCATCCGGAGCGCTCGCGGGAACGCCCGCAAGGCCGTCACCGAGTCGGCCGCCGGCTCGGGGAGCATCCGGCTCCGGGTGCTCGGCGCGGGCGCAGCGACGGGGGCCGCGACCGGGTCGGGGAAGCGGTTCGTCCGCCTCGCCGACGCGGGCACCTGCGCCACCGGGCGACTCGGGGCGACGTTCACCCGGCGCGCCGGCCAGGTCGTCAAGGCGACCTTCCGGGTCAACGGCAAGGTTCGCAAGACGGTCCGCGACCCCCGTCGGGGCAGGACCGTGCTGGTGCCTGGTCTGCCGGCGACCCGCCCGACCACGGTCAAGGTGGAGGTCGTGGTCGACCCGCCCGGCCGACGCTCCCGGGTCACCAAGACCGTCCGCCGCTCCTACGAGCCGTGCCGACCGGCGTGACCGGCCGCACCCACCCCACGACCAGACGGGACCCGTCATGACAGCGCTCCGCACCCCCCACGCAGCCCGTCCCGCCCGGACCGTCCTGGTCGGGACCGCACTCGCCGCCCTGGCCCTGGGCGGCCTCGCGGCGGTGGCGCCACCGGCGCAGGCGGCCCCGATCGAGGACGCCGGGATCGAGGTGGACGGCGGCTTGGGCTACGACGGCAACGAGTGCACCCCGTCCGGGTCGCCGCCCAGCGGCTGGACGGTGCTGCCCGGCACCGGCCAGGTCGTGAAGGTCTCCGGCTCCAGCGTGCGCAGCGTCACCAGCACCGGCGACCCCGCCGACACGTCGACCGTGACCACGAGCGCGAGCGGGCAGGCCTCGGCACGGCTGCGCGGCGGCCAGCTCGCCGAGCTCGACATCCGCGGATCCGGTCGCGCCCGCGCCGTCGTACCGGCCGTGTCCGAGTGCTCGGCCAGCGGCAACGTCGAGGTCGGTGGCGGTCTCCAGTTCACGCTGGTCCGCCCGGCCTGGCTCACCGTCACGCTCACCGGCACCAAGGACACGTCCGTCTACTTCGGCGTCGGCGGCGCCGGCATCGACAGCTCCAGCGCAGGGTTCGACGACGGCGGCGGCCGGGCCACCATCCGCCGCTACCTCGCTCCCGGTCTCTACGGCATCGGTGGCGAGATCGGCTGGTCGACCCACGAGGGCGGCATGCTGTGGGTCAAGGGGTCGAGCGGGGCCGCCCGCAAGCGCGCCGACGTCGCCGGCTCGGGCCGGATCCACGCCGTGCTCACCGAGGCCGGCGCTGCCACCGGCGGTGCGACCGGCTCCGGGAAGAAGTACCTCAAGCCCGGCGACGCCGCGAGCTGTGCCACCGGCAAGGTCGCGGCCAGGTTCACCAAGAAGGCCAAGCAGGTCGAGAAGGCGACGTTCCTGGTCAACGGCAAGAAGCGCAAGACGGTGAACAAGCCGAAGCAGGGTCGCACCGTGCTCCTGCCGGTCCCGGCGACCCGCCCCAGCACCGTCACGGTCAGGCTCGTCGTCGACCCGCCCGGCCGCCGCCGCGCGGTCACCAAGACCGTGACCCGCTCCTACGAGGCCTGTCGCGCCTGAGCCGCACCCCACGGATCCCTCTCCCACCCACACCCACCACCAGAGATGAGCACCAACGTGAACGCACCTCTCCACCGACGGCCCCGGGCCGTCCTCGCCGGGCTGACCCTGCTGGCACTGCCCCTCGCCGGGTTGACCGCGATCGCACCGGCCGCGCAGGCGGCTCCGGTCGAGGACGCCGGGTTCGGCGTCGGCACCGATGTCTACTGGGACACCAACGAGTGCACCGGCACCGACAGCGGTGACTTCGACGGCGACGACCAGCCGGCCAACGGCGTCACCGTGACCCGCTCGCAGAGCACCACCTCGGTGGTGACCAGCACCGGCGACGCCGCCGACGTCACCAACGTCACGGCCAACGTCACCGGCCGGATGCGGATGGTCGTGACGGCGGGCAACCTGTCCGAGCTCGACCTGTGGGCCACGGGCAGGGCCGCCACCGACCCGCAGAAGGACCCCTCGGAGTGCGACGTCGACGCGCGCGCCAGCCTCGAGGGCGGGGCGGAGTTCACGCTCACCCGGCCGACGTGGATCACCGCCACCGTGACCGGCAACAAGCAGACCTCGGCCATGGTCCAGGGCGGCAACGAGGAGACGTTCCTGCTCGCGGGGGTCGGCTCCGGTGGTCAGGGTCGGTCGACCCAGCTGCTGCCCGCGGGCAAGTACGAGCTCTACGGCTCCATCGGCTGGACCAGCGACGGCAACATCGCGATCCTGAAGGGGGCCGCTGCTCGGGGCGCGACGCGGGCCGAGGCGCTGGCGGCGGCGAAGGCGATGGGTGAGGGCACCGGCCGGGTCCACGTCGAGCTGCGCCCGGCGGGGTCGGCGACCGGCAAGGCGTTCGGCTCGGGCAAGAAGTACCTCAAGCCCGGGGACGCGGTGAACTGTGCCACCGGCAAGGTGGCGGCGACGTTCACCAAGAAGGCCAAGCAGGTGGAGAAGGCGACGTTCCTGGTCAACGGCAAGAAGCGCAAGACGGTGAACAACCCGAAGAAGGGCCGCACCGTGCTGCTGCCGCTGCCGGCTACGCGCAGCAACACCGTCAAGGTGAAGCTCGTCGTCGACCCGCCCGGCCGGCGGGGCGCTGTCACCAAGACCGTGACCCGCTCCTACCGGGGCTGTGGTCAGGCGTGATCGGCCTGCGAGCACACCGCACCCGGCTGCGCACGGCCGTCGCCGTCCTGGCCGTGGCCGGTCTGCCCCTCGCGGGGCTGACCGCGCTCGCGCCGGCCGCCCAGGCGGCGCCGGTCGAGAACGCCGGGTTCGGCGTCGGCACCGACGTGGACTACAACGACGCCGAGTGCACCGCCACCAACGGTGGCGACGGCAACGGCGACGAGCAGCCCGCCAACGGGGTGCCGGTGACGCGCACCCAGAGCACCACCTCGACCGTGACCAGCACCGGCGATGCGGCCGACGTCACCAACCTGACGGCCAACGTCACCGGCCGGATGCGCATGGTCGTGACCGATGGCAACCTCTCCGAGGTCGAGCTGTCCGGCTCCGGCAGGGCCACCGCCACCCCGCAGAAGAACCCGTCGGAGTGCGACGCGGAGATCGAGGCCGAGATCGAGGGTGGGGTGGAGTTCACCCTGACCCGGCCGACGTGGGTCGTCGCCACCGTCAGTGGCAACAAGCAGACCGCGGTCGGTGTCCAGGGCGGCAACCAGAAGTCGTTCATGGTCGCCGCCATCGGCGCCGGCGGGCAGAGCACCGCCAGCCAGCTCTTCCCGGCGGGGCAGTACTACCTGTCGCTCGACTTCGGCTGGAGCAGCGACGGTAGCGGCTTCTACCTCAAGCAGGCAGCCGCCGCTCGGGGCGCGGCGCGGGCCGAGGCGCTGGCGGCGGCGAAGGCGATGGGTGAGGGCACCGGCCGGGTCCACGTCGAGCTGCGTGCGGCGGGGTCGGCGACCGGCAAGGCGTTCGGCTCGGGCAAGAAGTACCTCAAGCCCGGCGACGCGGTGAGCTGCGCGACCGGCAAGGTGGCGGCGACGTTCACCAAGAAGGCCAAGCAGGTGGAGAAGGCGACGTTCCTGGTCAACGGCAAGAAGCGCAAGACGGTGAAGAACCCGAAGAAGGGTCGCACCGTGCTGCTGCCGCTGCCGGCTACGCGCAGCAACACCGTCAAGGTCAAGCTCGTCGTCGACCCGCCCGGCCGGCGGGGCGCTGTCACCAAGACCGTGACCCGCTCCTACCGGGGTTGTGGTCAGGCGTGAGCGGCCTGGGGACGCACCGCACCCGGCTGCGCACGGCCGTCGCCGGCCTGGCCGTGGTGGGTCTGCCGCTCGCCGGGCTCAGCGCGCTCGCGCCGGCCGCCCAGGCGGCGCCGGTCGCGAGCGCCGGGTTCGGCGTCGGCGCCCACGTCTACTGGGACAGCATGGAGTGCACGGGCACCGACAACGGCGACGACGACAGCGGTGAGCAGCCGGCCAACGGCGCCACCGTGACCCGCTCGCGAAGCGTCACCTCGGTGGTGACCAGCACGGGCGACGCCGCCGACGTCACCAACGCCGCGGCCAGCGTGACCGGCCGGATGCGGATGGTCGTGACCGAGGGCAACCTGTCCGAGCTCGACCTCTGGGCGACGGGACGGGCCACGGCCACCCCGCAGAAGGACCCGAGCGAGTGCAACGTGAACGCACAGGCGAACGTCGAGGGCGGGGCGCAGTTCACCCTCACCCGACCGACCTGGCTCACGGCCACCGTCACCGGCAACAAGCAGACCACGGCGGTCGTGCAGGGTGGTGGCGAGGACCGGTACATCCTGGGCGGCGTCGGCTCCGGCGGCCAGCACACCTCCAGCCAGCTCCTGCCCCCCGGTCAGTACGAGGTCCAGGGGCACATCGGCTGGAGCAGCAACGGCTCCGGCTTCCTCGACCGGGCCGGCGCCCGGGCCAAGGCGGCGGCGAAGGCGATGGGTGAGGGCACCGGCCGGGTCCACGTCGAGCTGCGCCCGGCGGGGTCGGCGACCGGCAGAGCGTTCGGGTCGGGCAAGAAGTTCCTCAAGCCCGGGGACGCGGTGAGCTGTGCGACCGGCAAGGTGGCGGCGACGTTCACCAGGAAGGCCAAGCAGGTGGAGAAGGCGACGTTCCTGGTCAACGGCAAGAAGCGCAAGACGGTGAAGAACCCGAAGAAGGGGCGCACCGTGCTGCTGCCGCTGCCCGCGACGCGGACCAACACCGTCAAGGTCAAGCTCGTCGTCGACCCGCCCGGCCGGCGCGGCTCGGTGACCAAGACGGTCACGCGTAGCTACCGCGCCTGCGGCAGCGTCTAGGCACGACCGCTCGTCGGGGGGACAACCTCGGTCCCCCCGACGTGTCAATGGCCCGTCGGGGGCAGTGACACCCCCGGCGGGCCGTTCCTATCGTGCACCCCATGAAGCGCGTCCTCGCCAGCTCCCTGCTCGTCACCGCGTGCGCCGCGGCCGGTCTGGCCGTGGTGCCGTCGACCGCCTCCGCCGTCCCGCCCTCGCTGTTCGCGCAGGTGCGCTCGGACATCGACCTCGGCGAGGACGGCCAGCCGAACTGCGCCGTCACCGACCTCGGCGACAACGCCAACGAGCCGTTGCTGCCCGACGGCAGCAACAAGGTGCAGCAGCTCTCCGACACCGCCGTCGTCAGCGACCCCGGTGATGCCGCGGACGTCAGCGACGTGTCGGGATCGATCACCACGACCTCGCGCCTGACCCGGGCGGGGGGCACCCTCGGGACCTTCGGCATCACCACCCGGGCCACGGCGCGGGCCAAGCCGCGGCCCGGCTCGGACGCCGGTTGCTTCCCCTACGCCGCCAGCGGCTCCTCCGTCGACGTGGTGTTCGGCATCGCGACCGCTGGCTGGCTCACCGTCACGACCAGCTCCCCCCGGGTGGGCCGCCTGGAGTGGAACGTCGAGGGCGACAGCCCCGACCCCGTCCAGCACTACGGCGGCAGCACCGGAGCCGGCGAGCGGACCTCGACGGTGTTCCTGACCCCGGACCTCTACGAGCTCGAGGCCTACGCCGTCGTCGAGCGGTACCCCGGAGCCCCGGGCTCGGACGCCAACGGGTCGGCGACGGGGACCATGCGCCTGCAGGCCGAGTTCCACCCGATCGGCTCGGCCACCGGCGACGCCGTGGGCGTCGGCAGCAGGTTCGTCACGCTGCCCGCCGCGGTGACGTGCGCCGACGGTCGCGCGACGATCTCGTTCCGCAAGGCCTCGCGCCACGTCAAGAAGGCCAAGCTGCTCGTCAACGGCGTCGCCCGTCGCACGGTGCGCAACCCCCGCGGCGGCAAGGTCGTGGCGCTGCGCGGCCTGGCCGGGCTCCGCCGGATCACGCTGCAGGCGCGGCTGACCATGGAGGGCGGCAAGAAGGGCAAGAAGGTCTCGCGCAGCTACTGGCCCTGCGGCGCTCCCTGAGGTCCGGCCGCGACGTCGTCCCGCCACTCCACCTCGACGACGAGGTGCTCGCCGGTGAGACCCTTGAGCTCCACCAGGCGCTCCTCGCCGAGCACCACGTCGTCCTGGTCGGCGAGGGCCTCGGCGACCGCTCGGCTCACCAGCACCTGACCCCCCTCGGCGAGGGCGGCGACCCGGGCGGCGTGGGCGACGTTGCGCCCGAAGATGTCGTTGTCGCGGTGCACCACGTCGCCGTGGTGCACGCCGATGCGCAGGAGGAGCGACCGGCGGCCGCGCCGGCGTCGGCGGTCGAACGCGCGCTGCACGTCGACCGCGCAGCGCACCGCCTCGCCGGGCTCGGAGAAGGCGACCATGAACCCGTCGCCCTGGGTCTTCACGACGTGGCCGCCGTGCCGCTCGACCCGGGCCCGCACCACTTCGTCGTGCTTGCGCAGCAACCGCACCCAGGCCTGGTCGCCGACCTCCTCGTTGAGGGCCGTCGAGCTCTCGATGTCGGAGAACAGGATCGCCACGCGGCCGTCCGCCCCGGCGAGCCGGACCAGGTCGGGCCGCTCGACCTGCGCCCACCCGGCGAGGTCGTTGATCGACGTGCGGATCGCCCCGCCGACGCCCTTCTCGCGCACCAGCGACGCGGTCTCCCAGATCGCCTTCACCGTCTCGTCGGGTCGGGGCACCAACCGGCGTACGCCGCCCCGGGGCCGGGGGTCCCCGGAGCCCGCCTCGCGCAGCCGCCGTACCTCCGCCCGCAGCACCCGCTGCCGCCGCCGCGCGACCAGCCACAGCGTCGTCACCGCCATCAGTGCGGCTCCCTCGACCGCCACCGCCACGACCCAGAGCACCGTGCTGGTCGCGACGAGGGGGGACACGGGTGCATGGTGGCAGACGATCGTTTCCCTCCTGCTCGCGACTCGGTCGCTTCGGTGCTGACCCAGGGCGACCTGCGGATCCGGCGCACTGCGCGTGCTGCGCGCACCGCAGGTTGAGGAACGACGAAGTCGTGTCTCGAAACCCGGTGAGCCGGGCGCCCTCCCTGAACCACGGGTCGTGCACTCCGGGGGTGACTCGGGGCGCCCGCGCGTCTAGCAGGCCGACGCTCGCCGTCAAGGATTCCCGGCGGCGCCTTCGGCGTCCTTGACCGCGAGACTCGGTCGGCCTGCTGGTACGGCGCACTGCCGGCACTCGTGCCCACCGGTGGTTGAGGAAGGCGTGCAACGCCTGTCTCGAAACCCGGTGAGCCGACAGCCCTCCCGCAACCACCCGGCGGGCAACCCAGGTTTCGCCGAGCCGTCGTTAACTAACGCCGGGTCGGCGCAAGCCGGCGACAACAAGCGCCGGGTCGGCGATACCCCGATGCGCATTCGGTGGAGACGGAGGGCGTTCGGCCGGCGGGGGTTTCGAGACAGTCGCTAGCGCGACTTCCTCAACCAGCGGTGGCCCAGGTAGCGATCGGGTCACAACCACGAATCTCGTTGCGGACAACGCGAAAACCGGCCGAGGACTGTCGGTGGTCGGTGCTTGGGTAGAGGCATGACAGCGAAGGCCACACCCCACAAACGGCACCGCATCAGCCGCGCTGTTGCGGAGGTGCGCGCCACGCTGGCCGAGGTCGGGGAGCTGCCGCTGTGGAGCATGCCCGCCCCCGAAGCGGCCGAGACCCTCACCGAGATCGCCAAGCTCAAGAGCCAGGTGGCGGCTCTCGAGCTGCGGGCCGCCAAGCACGCCCAGACCCAGAAGGTCGAAGCAGCCTCCGGTGCCACCTCGACCGCAGCGTGGCTCGCGGTCGCCACCCACGCCACCCGCCGAGAGACCGCCAGGACGATGCGGCTGGCAGGACAGCTCGACACCATGCCTACCGTCGCGCAAGCGCTTGGACGCGGTGAGCTGCTGCTGGAGCAGGCCGAGGTCATCGCCCGCGCGATCGACAAGCTCCCCAACGACACCGACCCGCAGATCCGCGAGCAGGCACAGGTCGAGCTCGTCGAGCTCGCCCGGCACCACGACGCCAAGGACCTCACGATCTTCGGCAACCGCATCCTCGACATCGTCTGCCCCGAGGTCGGCGAAGCAGCCGAAGCCGAGGCTTGGCTCGCGAGGAGCGGGAAGCCGAGAAGGCGTGCAAGCTCACGATGCTCGACGACGGGGAGGGCCGGACCTACGGCCGGTTCGTGATCCCGACCCTGCACGCCGAAGCGCTGAA
The DNA here is from genome assembly GCF_016924665.1 of Nocardioides sp. SYSU D00038. Classification (GTDB taxonomy): domain Bacteria; phylum Actinomycetota; class Actinomycetes; order Propionibacteriales; family Nocardioidaceae; genus Nocardioides. The sequence goes on along the minus strand of NZ_JAFFJT010000016.1, from coordinate 155,378 downwards.
GAAGGCGCTGTTCGCCCACGCGGCTCTGACCCACGAGAGGGTGACCTCGCAGAGCCTCGGCCAGGCGTTCTGCGACTACATCCTTCGCTACCCCGCACACCGGCTGCCCCAGCGCGGCGGCGTCAACGCCACCGTGGTGGTGACGATCCCGCTCGCCGTGCTCGAGGGGCGGCTCGCGGCCTGCGAGCTCGACACCGGCACCCGGATCAGCCCCGGCGCCGCACGCAGGCTCGCCTGCGAGGCCGGGCTGATCCCCGCGGTGCTGGACGGGCAGTCCCAGGCCCTCGACCTCGGCCGCACCCGACGACTCTTCACCAACCCGCAACGGATCGCACTGGGGCTCCAGCAGAGGACCTGCCGCAGCGAGGGCTGCGACCGACCCGCCTCCACCTGCGACGCCCACCACAGGACCCGCTGGACCGACGGCGGCAACACCGACCTACGCGACGGCGTACTGCTCTGCCCCTCCCACCACCGACGCGCCCACGACCCGACGTACCGGACCACCTACCTCCCCACCGGGAAGGTCCAGTTCCACAGGCGCAACTGATCGGTGGTTCGAGACAGGCGTTGCACGCCTTCCTCAACCACCGGCGGGGCGGGGCGAGGACGCAGAACGACCCGGGCGGCACCTCTCCCGAGTCGACACCGCCCGGGTCGACTACTCCGCCGTACCCGTCGAGGAGAGCGGCCAAACCCCGGGTTGACCATATTTTGCCCAGCCGGGACGACTAGGGTCGTGCCGCGCACGCACCGTCGCCTGCCGCACGTCAGACCGTTCCGTACCTCAGCCCGCCGAGGACCCGCATGAGCCTGCGCACCACCGTCAACCACCGGCTCTGGAAGCACCAGCGGCTGTGGCGGGTCGCCGCCGCGGCCGGTCACCCCAGCCACCGGGGTCAGCGGCTGCGCTGGGCGGCGCGGGCGATCCGCTACGACTGGCGGACCATCGTGCGCGGCAAGCCGACCGAGATCCCGCTGGGCGAACGGTCCCGGATCGTGGCCTACCCCGGTGAGTACGACCCGGTGCGCTGCCTGGTGCACAACCCGCCGGAGTGGCCGGACATGCTGGTGTGGCGCAACCGCCTCGGGCGCGGCGACCTCTTCCTCGACGTGGGCGCCAACATCGGCACCTACACCCTCTACGCGCTCGAGCAGGGTGCCGACGTCATCGCCGTTGAACCCAACCCCACGCTCGCCGCCCGGGTGCGCGAGCACCTGGCCCTCAACCGGGTCACGGCCGAGGTGGTCGAGAAGGCGATCGCCGACGCGCCGGGCACGGTCCGGATGACCGACGGCGAGGATGTGCTCAACCGGATCGTCGACACCGAGGGCCAGGCGACCATCGAGGTGCCGGCCACCACCCTCGACGAGCTGCTCGGCGACCGTAGGGCCGCGGCCAAGGTCGACGTCGAGGGCGCCGAGGAGCTGGTCCTGCGGGGCGCCGCCCGGGCCCTGGCCGAGCAACGGATCACCCTGCTCCAGCTGGAGTGGCTGGTCGCCGAGGGCTTCGGCATCGACAACCGGGCCGGCTGCAAGAAGCTCCTCGACGACGCCGGCTACGTCCTCCACGTCAGCGACGAGAGCGGCACCCTCCACCCCCTCGGCGACCGCGAGCCCACCGGCATGAACGTCTTCGCCGTCCCCGACGGGCGCCCGCGCGGCTGACCCCCGCTGGTCGAGGAAGGCGTGCAACGCCTGTCTCGAAACCCGGTGAGGCGAGTGCCCTCCGGTGGGGACGGGAGGGCGTTCGGCCGTCGGGGGTTTCGAGACAGTCGCTAGCGCAACTTCCTCGACCAGCGTTGGCGTCAGACGACGACGGGCTCCGGCTCGGTCGTGCCGGCGGCCTCGAGGGCGCGGGCGAGACGCTCCTGGCGGACCGCCCAGACGATGCCGGCGATCCACAGGACGCCGACGACGGAGGCGATCACGGCGACCAGCTCGCCGGTGGCGCCGAGGGCCTCGGCGATGGTCTTGGAGTTGGTGAGCACGATCAGGCCACCGGCCGCGACGCCGAGCACCCGGGCGGCGAGCTTGCGCACCAGCCAGGCGGCGATCGGGGCGGCGACGACGCCGCCGGCGAGCAGCGCGCCCGCGTAGGCCCACTCGATGCCCTGAGAGCCGAGGGCCAGGATGAAGCCGAGCGAGCCGCCGACGGCGACCACGAACTCGGAGGTGTCGATCGAACCCACGACCTTGCGCGGCTCGAGGCGGCCCGAGGAGAGCAGCGTGGTGGTGCCCACCGGGCCCCAGCCACCGCCGCCGATCGCGTCGAGCGCGCCGCCGACCACTCCCATGGGGGCGAGGAAGCCGGCCGACGGCCGGGACTTGAACGTCGGGCGGCGGCCACCGAGCACCAGGAACCGCCAGATGACGTAGATGCCGAGGCCGAGCAGGATGCCGGCGACCCAGGGCTTCGCGGTGTCACCGTCGAGGTTCGACAGCAGCGTGGCGCCCGCGAAGGCACCGACGAAGCCCGGCACCGCCAGGATCGAGACGGTCCGCCAGTCGACGTTGCCCAGCTTGTGGTGGGAGAAGCCGGAGACCAGCGAGGTGCCGATCTCGGAGAAGTGGACGGCGGCCGACGCGGCGGCGGGGGCGACCCCGGCGGCGAGCAGCAGCGTCGACGAGGTGACGCCGTACGCCATCCCGAGCGAGCCGTCGATGAGCTGGGCGAGGAGTCCCACGAATCCGAGGACGATGAGCTTGCGCATGGTCGAGCACCCTTCGGCTGTTCTGTCCCGCACCGGACAGACGTAGTCGATACAAAGCATGTTCACTACTGAACTAGTAGAGATACTGACCGACGGACGGCCAGAAGTCCAGTTGGCGAGTCGAGTTAGGCGAGACGAGTGCCCAACTCCGCCGACTCGCCACACCTAGAACGTGTTCTCGTTCCCTGCTTGGATGGCCGCGTGGACCGCACCGGCACGTTCAGCGCAGACGAGATCACCGAGGCCTACGCCGCCATGCACGCGCGCGTGCAGGAGCACGCGCGCACCGGCGACTGGCACACCTTCGCCGACAACTTCACCGAGGACGCCGAGTACGTCGAGCACGCGTTCGGCACCTTCCGCGGCCGTGAGGAGATCCGGGCCTGGTCGGTGGCGACGATGACGTCGTTCCCCGGCGGGGTGATGACCGGCTTCCCGCTGGCCTGGCAGGTGGTCGACGTGCCGACCTCGCGGCTGCTGTGCGAGGTGCGCAACCTGATGCCCGACCCGGGCGACGGGTCGGTGCACGAGCAGTCGAACCTCACGATCATGACCTACGCCGGCGACGGGCTGTTCTCGCGCGAGGAGGACGTCTACAACCCGCTGCGCTTCCTGCAGATGTCGCTGCGCTGGGCGAAGGTCGCCGACACCCACGGCAACCTCTCCGAGGAGGGCCGCGCCTACGTCGCCCAGTACGGCGGCTGACCCGTCGTTCACCCGCCGCTCACCCGGCGGTGCGATCCTGCGGGCATGTCTCCGCGGACGGTGGTGCGGCGTGTGGCCCGGGAGGGCGCGGCATGGGTGCTCGTCGTGCTCGGTGTCGTGCTGTGGCCGCTGCCCGGGCCGGGCCTGCTGGTGCTGTTCGTCGGGTTGGCCCTGCTCTCCCAGCACTACGAGTGGGCCGACCGACGCGTCGACAGGGTGCGGCTGCGCGCCGTCCAGGGCGTCGCCCACGGGGTGGTCACGACCTGGCGTGGGGTCGGGACCGGCGTGGGCGCGCTGGCGCTGACCGCCGCCGGGCTGCTGTGGATCTGGGTGCCGCCGCAGCCCGACTGGTGGCCGCTGCCGGACTGGACCTGGTTCCCCGGCGGGCTGTGGGCCGGCGTCGGCCAGGTGGTGACCGGGCTGGCCGGCGTGGTCCTGGTCTGGTGGGCCTGGCGGCGCTACCACGGCGACCCCGCTGCCGTCGCCGCCCTCGACGCCGAGCTGGCCGAGGCCCGGGGTCGGGTCGGGGGTCGGGTCGGGGGCGAGCCCTGAGGTCGTGGCTGGGTGCGGTCTGCGAGGCTTCGGGCCATGAGGATCCCCGGCATCGGTACGGCGAAGCGGGTCGCCCTCGAGGTGGTCGGCTGGCTGCTCGTCGTGGTCGGCATCGCCGCCCTGGTGCTGCCCGGCCCCGGGCTGCTCGCGCTGGGCGCCGGCCTGCTGGTGCTCTCGCAGCAGTACGAGTGGGCCGAGCGCCGGGTCGACCCCATCCTGCTGCGCGCGCTGCGCGGCGCCGCCGAGTCGGTGGAGACCTGGCCGCGGATCGCCGCCTCGGCGCTGGGGGCGCTGGTGCTGGTGGCCTGCGGGGTGCTGTGGATCGTCAAGCCGGCCGAGCCGGGCTGGTGGCCGCTCTCGGAGACCTGGTGGCTGCCGGGCGGGGTCTGGACCGGCGTGACCCAGATCTTCTCGGGCCTGTTCGCGCTGGGCCTGATCGTCTACAGCTACCGACGCTTCCACGGCAAGCCGGAGGCCCGCGCAGCCCTCGACACCGACATCAGCGAGGCAGACGGCGAGCGGCCTCCACGACGTCGGTGAGCACGGCGACCACCTCGTCGAGCGGCCCGACCGAGCGGGTGGCCCGGGCCAGCAGCAGCGCGCCCTCGGTGGAGGCCACCACCGTGCGCGCCACCCCGGGCGCGACCCGCTCGGGCACCCCGGTCTCGACCAGCGTCGTCGAGAGCGCGCGGTGCCACTCCTCGAAGACCTCGCGGGCCACCTCCTGGTGCTGGTCCTCGGTCGACGTCGCTGCCGCCGCGACCGTGCAGCCGGTGCGGTAGTCCGACCGCTCCAGCACCCCCCGCCAGCCGTCGGCCAGCACCCGCAGCACCGACCGGGTGCTCTGGGTGCGGGAGTCCACGATCAGCCGGAGCACGGTCTGGCCGGCGTACCGCACCGCCTCGTCGACCAGCTGCTTCTTGCCGCCCGGGAAGTAGTGGTACGTCGAGCCCAGCGGCACGCCCTCGCGCTCGGCGAGGTCGCGCAGGCTCATCGCCTCGACGCCGGAGGTGGCGATCATCCGGGCCGCGCCGGCGACCATCCGCTGCCGGGTGTCACGGGTGGTCGCGGGCGTCATGAGACCAGTCTATTGCGCCCGCTATGACAGGTGTCTTAGAGTCGCGGCATGACCACTTATGACACCCGTCATATGACGGAGCGGACGACCCCGGTCGAGACCCCGACCGTCGATACTCGGCTCGGCGTCGTCCGCGCCGACGACGGCCGCGAGCTGCGGGCCACCTGGTTCCTGCCGTCCCCGACCTCGAGCGATCCGACCCGGCCCCGGGGCGCCGTGGTCGTGGTGCCGGCGATGGCGACGCCGTCGACGTGGTACGCGCCGCTGGCGACCTGGTTGGCCGGGCACGGGTACGTCGTGCTGACGTTCGACTACCGCGGCACCGGCTCGGTGGCGGAGATGCGGGCCGAGCGCGGCGACCTGCTGCGCTGGGCCCACGACGCCGCCAGTGCCCTCGAGACGCTGATCGAGGCGGTGCCGGAGGGCACGCCGGTGACCTGGCTCGGGCACAGCCTCGGCGGCCAGGTGCTGCCATTCGCGCGGCACGACCTGCTCGACGGGGTGGTCACCGTCGCCGCCGGCCTCGGCTACGTCGGCTGGAACGCCGACCGGGTGCGCCGCTGGGCGCCGCTGTTGTTCCGCGTGGTCGCCCCGCTGGCGATCCGGGTCGCGGGCTACTACCCCGGCCGCCGGCTGCGGATGCTCGGCGACGCCCCGGCCAACGTGATGAGGCAGTGGGGCCGCTGGTGCCGCGACCCGCGCTACTACGGCGTCGACGTGCCCGACATCGAGGAGCGCGCCCGCGAGGTCACGGTGCCGATCGCCTCGATCTCGGTCACCGACGACGAACTGCTCAGCGCGCGCAGCATCGCCGAGCTCGAGGCGCTGTTCGCGTGCGCGCCGGTGGAGTCGCGCCGGCTCGACCCGGCCGAGCACGGGCTGCCGAGGATCGGCCACCACGGCCTGTTCCACCGCGACCGGGCCGCGCTGTGGGAGGCCGAGCTGCTGCTCCGGCTGGCCCAGCGGGACGACTGAGCGGCGGCGCCGACGCGTCAGCGCTTGCGGGTCGCGCCCCACAGGCCGACGCCGATGCCGACCGCGGCGCCGCCCAGCCCGATCGCCCGCTGCGAGCGGGTCATCTCGTGGTGCACGCCGAGCCCGCCGAGCAGGTCGGCGGCGTCGGCGCCGCCGGAGGCCAGGAACCAGCCCCGGGTGTCGCGACCGCGCAGCGCCGCGGTGAGCAGCAGCCCGCCCACCAGCGCGTCGCGGTAGCCCATCGAGCGCAGCAGCAGCCGGGTCGTCGTGACCGGCTCCCGCCGGTCGCCCCACCACCGGTTCGCCCGCACGGGGTCGACGAGGAAGGAGATCCCCGACGCCATCCGGAGCCCGCCCACGGTCGCTGCCACCCGGTCGATCGCCATGGCGAGAACCTAGAGGGTCGCGGCCCGGAGCACGAGGGCCACGACCGCCGCGACGGCGAACGCCGCGGGCGCGACGACCGGGAGCCGGGCCCGGCGGCGGAAGTCGGCGGCGGCCAGCCCGAGGAACAGCGCGAGCACCGCGCCCGCGACCCCCAGCTCCGGCGCCCGGGTGCCGCCGAGCAGCGCCAGGGCCACCACGACCTCGACGGCCGCGACCGCCCGCACCCGCGCCGGGTCGACGCCGGCGCCGGTCACCAGCCGCACCGGCTCGGGGCGCCCGGCCAGCAGGCCCAGCGCGGTGCCGAGCAGCAGCAGGGCCAGGGCGACCGCGACCAGGTCGGCGGCGACCTGCATCAGAGCACCTCGACGACCCGGGCCGTGGCCACGCCCAGGGCGACCAGGGCCACCAGCGCGGTGCCGCCGCCGGGCACGCCGCGGCGCCGGAGCGCGACGTACAGCGGCACGGAGTAGCCCAGCACCAGCAGCGCGCCCACGACGCCGACCTCGGGCAGCCAGGTGCCGGCGATCGTGCCGGCGGCGCCCACCAGGGCCAGGGTGAGGTACGACGCGTGGTGCTCCGGCGGGACCTCCGCGGCCTCGAGCGGCACGCCCACCGACGAGCTGCGGCTGGCCCGGCCGAGCACGGCGCCCGCGACCAGCACGCAGAGGAAGGCGGTGAGCAGGTCGCCGGCGTCGTCCACGCGGCCAGTCTGGACCACGCGAGGACCTCCGAGCTGTCGGGCGCCCGTGCGATGCTGCCGCCGTGCCGCTCCACCTCCACCGCGCCGCGCGCACCGACCGGCTCGCCGACGCCCTCGGCGACCTGCTGGCGGTGCCGCTGGCCGACCCGTTCGCGGAGGAGGTCGTGGTGGTGCCGGCCAAGGGTGTGGAGCGCTGGCTGACCCAGCGGCTCTCCCACCGGCTGGGGGCGGGTCCGCGCGGTGGTGACGGCGTGTGTGCGGGCGTGCGGTTCCTCAGCCCCCGCTCGCTGGTCTCGCTGCTGCTGGGGCGCGAGCGCGACGACCCGTGGGACCCCGACCGCCTGGTCTGGCCGCTGCTCGCCGTGGTCGACGAGTCGCTCGGTGAGCCGTGGTGCGCGACCCTGGCCCGTCACCTCGGCCACGGGGTGGCGGGCGCCGACGGCGAGCTGCGCCGCAGCCGGCGCTGGTCGGTCGCCTCACGGCTGGCCCACCTGTTCGCCTCCTACGCCGTGCAGCGGCCCGCGCTGGTCACCGACTGGCGGGCGGGCCGCGACACCGACGGCGCCGGCGGCGGCCTCGACCCCGACCTGGCCTGGCAGCCCGAGCTGTGGCGACGGCTGGTCGCCCGGGTCGGCGAGCCCGCGCCCGACGAGCGGCACGCCGACACGGTGCGCCGGCTCGAGGCCGGCGGCGACGGGCTGCCGCTGCCCGACCGCCTGTCCCTCTTCGGCCACACCCGGATCCCCGCCACCGAGGTCGCGCTGCTCGGCGCGCTGGCCACCCACCGCGAGGTGCACCTGTGGCTGCCCCAGCCCTCGCCCGCGCTGTGGGACGCGCTGGCCGACGCCCGCCTGGTGGTGCCGCGCGACGCCGACGACTCCGCCGAGCGGGTCGGTCACCCGCTGCTCGCCTCGCTGGGCCGCGACGCCCGCGAGCTGCGCCGCACCCTGGCCGCGGTCGAGCCCCACGACGCGGGGGCGGCGCCCGACCCCGTGAGCCCGACGACCCTGCTCGGCTGGCTCCAGCACGACCTGCGCGCCAACCACGCGCCCACCGCCGACGAGCGGGCGGGCCGCGCGGTCGGCCCGGGCGACCGGAGCCTCCAGGTGCACGCCTGCCACGGCCCGGCGCGCCAGGTCGACGTGCTGCGCGAGGTGCTGGTCGGCCTGCTCCAGGACGACCCCACCCTCGAGCCGCGCGACATCCTCGTGATGTGCCCCGACATCGAGACCTACGCGCCGCTGATCTCCGCGGGGTTCGGGCTCGCGCCGGTCACCGGCGCCGACGTGCCGGTCGGCCACCCGGCGCACCGGCTGCGGGTCAAGCTCGCAGACCGGGCGCTCACCAGCACCAACCCGCTGCTCGCGGTCGCCGCCGCGCTGCTCGAGCTCAGCGGCGGCAGGGTGACGGCGTCCGACGTCCTCGACCTGGCCTCGAGCGAGCCGTGCCGGCGGCGCTTCGGCTTCACCGACGACGAGCTCGACCGAGTGGGCCGGTGGGTCTCACGGGCCGGGGTGCGCTGGGGCCTCGACGCCTCCACCCGCGCGGCGTTCGACATGGCCGGCTTCGAGCACAACACCTGGCGGGCCGGACTCGACCGGGTGCTGCTCGGGGTCGCGATGAGCGGCGACGACCACCGCCACCTCGGTCGCGGGCTGCCGCTCGACGACGTGGGCAGCAACGAGATCGACCTGGTGGGCCGGCTCGCCGAGCTCGTCGACCGGCTGGCGCGCTGCCTGGCCGCGCTCGAGGCCGCCGCATCGGTGGGCGACTGGCTGGAGGCGCTGCGGCTGGGGGTCCGTGAGCTCACCGACACCACCACCGACGACGCCTGGCAGGTGCCCCAGCTCGAGCGCGAGCTGCTGCGCGCGGCCGGGTCGTCGCAGGAGAAATCGCTGGAGCTGCGGCTCTCCGACGTCCGGGCGCTGCTCGGCTCGCGGCTGGCCGGGCGCCCGACCCGCGCCAACTTCCGCACCGGCACGCTCACGGTCTGCACGATGGTGCCGATGCGCTCGGTGCCCCACCGGGTGGTCTGCCTGGTGGGTCTCGACGACGGCGTCTACCCGCGCTCGCAGTCGGTCGACGGCGACGACGTGCTCGGCCGGCGCCCGCTCACCGGCGAGCGCGACGGCCGCAGCGAGGACCGCCAGCTGCTGCTCGACGCCGTGCTCGCCGCCACCGAGCACCTCGTCGTCACCTACACCGGCGCCAACGAGCACTCCGGGGCCCGGCGGCCGCCCGCCGTACCGCTGGGCGAGCTGCTCGACGCCGCCGACCGCACCGCCGCCGGTCCGGTGCGCGACCACGTGGTCACCCGTCACCCCCTCCAGCCCTACGACGCCCGCAACCTCAAGGGCGGGGCCCCCGCCGACGACCCGGAGGAGTGGGGCGACCCCGCCCTGCGCGGGCCGCGGGAGCGGCCGTTCAGCTTCGACACCGCCGCCCTGGCCGGCGCTCGCTCCGCCGTGGCCGAGCGGCGGCCGCGGCCGCCGCTGCTGACCGCACCGCTGCCGCCCCGGGGCGGCGAGGAGGACGTGTCGCTGGCCGACCTCAAGGCCTTCCTCACCCACCCGGTGCGCGGCTTCCTGCGCGGCCGGCTCGACGTCGCGACGCCGTTCGAGCCCGACGAGCTCGACGACGCGATCCCGGTGACCCTCAACAGCCTCCAGCTCTGGCAGGTCGGCGACACCCTGCTGCGCGAGGTGCTCGCCGGCGCCGACCCGACGGCGGTGATGACCGCCGAGCAGCTGCGCGGCACCCTCCCGCCCGGCCGCCTCGGCGAGCGCGACCTGCAGAAGGTGGTCGAGGAGTGCCAGCGGCTCTGGGTCTCGACCGCCGAGCTGCGCACCGGCGAGCGGCGCTCGGTCGACGTCGACGTCGACCTCGGCGACGGCCGGCGGCTCACCGGCACCGTGCCGGGGGTCCACGGCACCCGGGTGGTCTCGCTCGGCTACTCCCGGCTCAAGGCGCGGCAGCGGCTGCACACCTGGGTCGACGTGCTCGCCCTGACCGCCTCCGACCCCGACCAGAGCTGGACCGGCCACGCCGTCGGCCGGGAGCGGGCCGGGCCCAAGCGGGCGCTCTCCGGCCCGCTCGACCACCGCGCGCTCGACTGGCTGCGCGACCTCGTGGCGGTGCGCGACCTCGGCCTCACCACCCCGCTGCCGCTGCCGCTCGCGACCGGCGCCGCCTGGGCCGAGGCGCGCGCCCGCGAGCTCGCGGGCCAGGACGTGCGACCGGTCGACCTGGCCGACCGCGAGTGGGTCACCGACCCCCACAACGCCTTCGGGATCACCGGCGAGGACGCCGATCCCCACCACCAGCAGGTGTTCGGCCAGGGCGCCCGGCTGGAGGTGCTGCTCGAGCGGGGCCTGCCCGAGCTGGCCTGGCGGGTCTGGGAGCCCCTGCTCACCGGCGCCGAACGGCTGGGGCCGCTGTGAGCGCCCCCACGAGCGAGGCCGGGAGCACCCCGGCGCCGTTCGACGTCCGCGGCGAGCTGCCGTCGGGCACCGTGCTGCTCGAGGCCAGTGCCGGCACCGGCAAGACCTGGACCATCGGCGCGCTCGTCACCCGCTACGTCGCGGAGGGCCGGGCCCGGCTCGAGCAGATGCTGATCGTCACCTTCGGCCGCGCCGCCAGCCAGGAGCTGCGTGAGCGGGTGCGGGCCCAGCTAGTGGAGGCCGAGCGGGTGCTGGGCGACGACCCGGCGGCCGGGGAGGTGCCCGGCTCCGACCTGGTCGACCTGCTCCGGGAGTGGGACGCCGACCGCCGCCGCCTCGCGCATCGGCGGGTGACCGAGGCGCTGGCCGGCTTCGACGGCGCGACGATCGCGACCACCCACCAGTTCTGCTCGATGGTGCTCGACTCCTTGGGCGTCGCCGGCGACACCGACTCCCGGTCGCGGCTGGTCGAGGACCTCGACGACCTGGTCAAGGAGACCGTCGACGACCTCTACCTCCGCGCGTTCGCCTTCGACCCCGCCGGCCCGGCGTTCTCCCACGACGAGGCGCTGGCCATCGCGCGCACGGTGGTCAACGACCCGCAGGCCCACCTCGAGCCGGCCGGGGAGGACCGGTCCACGCCGGCCGGGCGGCGGGTCTCGTTCGCGCTGCGGGTGCGCGAGGAGCTGGAGCTGCGCAAGCGCCGGCTCGGCATCCTCTCCTACGACGACCTGCTCAGCCGGCTCGCCGGGGCGCTCGAGGACACCGACGGCGCGGCCGCCCAGCGGATGCGGCAGCGCTGGCGGATCGTGCTGGTCGACGAGTTCCAGGACACCGACCCGGTGCAGTGGCAGGTGCTCGACCGGGCCTTCTCCGGCCACGCCACGATGGTGCTGATCGGCGACCCCAAGCAGGCGATCTACGCCTTCCGCGGCGGCGACGTGACCACCTACCTGCGGGCCGCGGCCGGCGCCACCACCAGCCAGACGCTCTCGGTCAACTGGCGCAGCGACGCCCCCCTGCTGGCGTCGTTCCAGCGGCTGCTGGTCGGTGCCGCTCTCGGCGACCCGCGCATCGTGGTGCGCGACGTCGAGGCCCGCCACGACGAGAGCCGCCTGGTCGGGGCGCCCGCCCCGGCGCCGTTCCGGGTGCGGGTGCTGCGCCGCCACGAGCTCGGCCGCCCCGGTCACGCCACGCTCGCGGTCGGCGACACCCGGCCCCACGTCGCCCGCGACCTGGCCCTCGACGTACGCCGGCTGCTCGCGAGCGGCGCGACCTTCGACGGCCGCCCGCTGCGCCCGGCCGACGTGGCGGTGATCGCCTACCGCCACGCCGACCTCGCCGCCACCCGGGCCGCCCTCGAGGAGGTCGGCGTGCCGGCCGTGATCGCGGGCGGTGGCAGCGTGTTCGCCACCCCCGCCGCCGTGGAGTGGCTGACCCTGCTCGAGGCGCTCGAGCAGCCGCACCGCTCGACGCGGGTGCGGTCGGCGGCGCTCACCTGCTTCCTCGGCCACAGCGCGGCCGAGCTCGACGAGCGCGGCGACGCCCTCACCGACGACGTGGCCGAGACGCTGCGCGGGTGGGTCGAGCTGTTCACCACCCGCGGGGTCGCCGCGGTGGTCGAGGCCGCCACCGTCGGCGGGCTGCCGGAGCGGGTGCTGGCCGAGGTCGGCGGCGACCGTCGGCTCACCGACCTGCGCCACATCGGCGAGGCGCTCCACGAGGTCACGCTCACCGAGCGGCACGGCCTGGTCTCGCTGCTGACCTGGCTGCGCGAGCAGGTCGCCGAGGGCCGGGCGGGTCGGGGTCTCGAGCGCACCCGCCGGCTCGACTCCGACGCCGCCGCCGTCCAGCTCGTCACGATCCACGCCAGCAAGGGGCTGGAGTACCCCGTCGTCTACCTCCCCGCCCTCGCCGACCGCTTCGTCGGCAAGCCGACCCGGCCGCTCTTCCACGACGACGCCGGCCGTCGCTGCATCAACGTCGGGGGCGGCGGCGCCGACTGGGCCGACCACTGCCGGCGCTGGGCCGAGGAGGAGGCCGGCGAGTGGCTGCGGCTGCTCTACGTCGCGGTGACCCGCGCCCAGTCGCAGGTCGTGGCCTGGTGGGCGCCCACCAAGAACGCCGTCGCCTCCCCGTTGCACCGGCTACTGATGCGCGACCCCGACGGTCCCGACCCGGGCGAGGTGCCGGCGGCCCCGCCGGTGCCGTCCGACGACGAGCTGGTCGGGCTGTTCGCCGAGTGGCGCGACCGCGGCGGCCCGGTGCCCGAGCCGGCGGTGCCCGGCGACCCGGGGGCCGACCCGCCCCGCCCGGCCCCGCCCGCGCTCGCCGCCCGGTCGTTCACCCGCGAGGTCGACGCCGCGTGGCGGCGCACGTCGTACTCCTCGCTGAGCCGGCTGGAGTCGGCGACCGTGCCGGCCGACCGGGTCACCAGCGAGCCCGAGGTCACCGCCAAGGACGACGAGGGCCTCGACGGCGAGGCGCTGGTGGTGGCGGCCGGTGCCCCTGTCGGTACTGGCGCCGCGGCGGCCCCGGTGTCGCCGATGGCCGGCCTGCCGGTGGGCGCGACGTTCGGCTCGCTGGTGCACGCCGTGCTCGAGCACACCGACCCCGACGCGCCCGACCTCCGCGCCGAGCTGCTGGGCCACATCGACGAGCAGCTGGGCTGGTGGCCCGTGGAGCTCGACCGCGAGGAGCTCGCCGACGCGCTGGTGACGGTCTGCGACTCGCCGCTCGGACCGCTCGTCGGCGACCTGACGCTGCGCCGGCTGCCCCTGCGCGACCGGCTGCGCGAGATGGACTTCGAGCTGCCGCTGGCCGGTGGCGACGTGCGCGGCCCGGTGGTCGACCCCCGGCTCGGCGACCTCGCCCCGATCCTGCGCGCGCACCTCCCCGAGGGCGACCCGGTGCGGGCCTACGCCGAGCAGCTCACCGGCGAGCTGGCCGCGCAGAGCCTCCGCGGCTACCTCACCGGCTCGGTCGACGTCGTGCTGCGCACCCGCACCGACGCCGGTCCGCGCTACCTGGTGGTCGACTACAAGACCAACTGGCTCGGCCCGGCCGACGAGCCGCTGACCGCCCACTCCTACCGACCCGAGGCTCTGGCGGCGGCGATGGGCCACTCCGACTACCCCCTGCAGGCGCTGCTCTACGCCGCGGTGCTGCACCGCTTCCTGCGCTGGCGCCAGCCGGGCTACGACCCGGAGCTCCACCTCGGTGGCGTCCTCTACCTCTACCTGCGCGGCATGTGCGGTCCGGACACCCCGGTGGTCGACGGGCACCCGTGCGGCGTCTTCTCGTGGCGGCCGCCGGTCGCGCTGGTCGAGGCCGTCTCCGACCTGCTCGACGGGGGAGCGCCGTGACCGAGCTGTGGGAGCCCACCGGCGAGCACGACTGGCGGCTCGCCGCCGGCGCGCGGGGCCTGCTGGCGACGTTCAACGCCGCCGGCGTGCTCACCGCCTCCGACGTCCACGTCGCCGACCGCGTGGCGGCGCTGGGGGAGGAGCACGACGAGCGGGTGCGGCTGGCCCTGGCGCTCGCCGTCCGGGCCGTGCGGCGGGGCGCGGTCTGCCTCGACCTCGACGCAGTGACCGGCGTCGACCCCGAGCTGCCCTGGCCCGACCCGGTGGAGTGGGCGGGCGCGGTCGCGGCCTCGCCGCTGGTGGCCGCCGGCGTGCTGCGGTGGGACCTCGGGCTGCTCTACCTCGACCGCTACCACCGGCTCGAGACCCAGGTGCTCGACGACCTCCGCGCCCGCGCCGCGCTGCCGTCCCCGCCCGTCGACCAGGGGCGGCTGGCCGCCGTGCTCGACGTCGTTCGCTCGGGCAGGTTCAGCGACGAGCAGGAGGCCGCGGCGGTCGCGGCCGCACGGCGCTGGACCACGATCCTCACCGGCGGGCCCGGCACGGGCAAGACCACCACGGTGGCCCGGATGCTGGTGGTGCTCGCCGACCAGGCAGCGGCCCGCGGCGAGCGGCTCTCGATCGCGCTGGCCGCCCCCACCGGCAAGGCCGCGACCCGGCTCCAGGAGGCGGTGGCGGCCGAGCTCGCGACCGTCGCCGAGTCGTCGCCGGAGGCCGCGGCCGCGGTCGGGGCGCCCGAGGGCGTCACCCTCCACCGGCTGCTGGGCTGGCGGCCCGACAACGCCACCCGGTTCCGCCACGACCGCGGCAACCGCCTGAAGCACGACGTCGTCGTCGTCGACGAGGCCTCGATGGTGGAGCTGACGATGATGGGCCGGCTGCTCGAGGCGCTGCGCCCGGACGCACGGCTGGTGCTCGTCGGCGACCCGCAGCAGCTGACCTCGGTCGGCGCCGGCGCGGTGCTGCGCGACCTCGTGGAGGGTCACGCCGGGCGGCCGGACTCGCCGGTCGCCGCGCTGGCCGAGAACTTCCGGTCCCAGCAGCACATCAAGGCGCTCGCCGCCGCGCTGCGCAGCGGCGACGCCGACGCCGTCCTCGACGTGCTGCGCACCGCGCCCGCCGAGGTCGAGTTCGTCGAGGCGACCACGGAGGCCGACGTCGAGCGCGCGCTCCGGGGACCGGCCGTCGCGGCCGCCCGCGCGGTGCTCGACGCCGCCGTGGCCGGCGACGCCGCAGCGGCGATCGAACGGCTCGACCGCTACCGGCTGCTCTGCGCCCACCGCGAGGGCCCCTACGGCGTACGCCGGTGGAACCAGCTGGTCGAGCGCTGGCTGGCCGAGGAGCCGGGCGTCGACGTGTTCGGCCAGTGGTACGTCGGCCGCCCGGTGCTGGTCACCTCCAACGACTACGCCCTTGACATCTACAACGGCGAGACCGGCGTCGTCGTCCGCGAGGAGGGCCGCGCCCGCGCGGTGATCTCCGGCTCCAGCGGGCCCCGCTCGTTCGCGCCGGGCCGGCTCGACGCCGTCGAGACGATGCACGCGATGACGATCCACAAGAGCCAGGGCAGCCAGGCCGCCGAGGTGACCGTGCTGCTCCCCGACGAGGGCTCGCGGCTGCTGACCCGCGAGCTGTTCTACACCGCCGTCACCCGGGCCCAGCGGCTGGTGCGGGTGGTCGGCAGCGAGGCCGCCGTCCGCGCCGCGGTGGCGACCGAGGCGCAGCGCGCCACGGGCCTGCGCCGCCGGATCGCCGAGGCCGGCTCCTAGGCGCCGACGGCCGACACCGGCCCGCAACATCCGGGGGCTAGGGTCGACGGGTGCCCTTCCTGCTGCGTGTGGAGCTGCCCGACGTCCCCGGCTCGCTGGGCCGGCTGGCGAGCGCGATCGGTGAGGCCGGCGGCGACATCGAGGCCATCGAGATCGTCGAGAAGCGCCACGACGGGGTCGCCGTTGACGACGTGCTGCTCGAGACCGCGCCCGGCGCGATGCCCGACTCGATCGTGTCGGCGTGCAACGCGCTCGAGGGCGTCGAGGTGGTGTGGATCGGCCGCTACGCCGCGGGCGGCAACCTGTTCCTGGACCTCGAGGCCGTCGAGGAGCTGACCGCCGACCCCGCCGAGGCCCTCGACCGCGTCGTCCACCTCCTGCCGGTGGTGTTCCGCGCCGACTGGGCGGTCCGCATCCACCGCGTCACCGGCCCCGGCACCCGCACCGCCAACGCCCCCGACGCGTTGCCGTTCACCGAGATCGAGCGGGCCCGCTACCTCGAGCTCTCCGACGACGACAACCTCTACGCCGGCGCCCGCATCGACGGCAACGAGATCGTCGTCATCGGCCGCCGCGGCGGCCCGGAGTTCCTGGAGTCCGAGCTCGCCCGGCTGGGCCACCTGGTCGGGTTGGCGACGTCGTTGGCTCGCCCGTAGTCGCCGTTCGCTGGTTGAGGAGGGACGAAGTCCCTCCCTCGTTGCCCGGTGAGCCGAGCGCCCTCCCTTGCTCGGGATTCGGGTCACCCCGGTGGTGACTCGGTGCGCCCGCGCGCCTACCTGGTCGGGTCTCGGCGTCAAGGGTTCCCTTCGGCGCTCCGCGCCCTTGACCCGAGCCTCTCCCGACCAGGTACGACGGCGCACTGCCGGCACTCGCAAGCTCGCGCCGCCAGCAGTGCGCGGGCGCTTGTCCCACCGCTGGTTGAGGAAGGCGTGCCCGCCCGCCTCGAAACCCGGTGAGCCGACAGCCCTCCCGCAACCACCCGGCGGGCAACCCAGGTTTCGCCGAGCCGTCGTCAATTAACGCCGGCTCGGCGATACCCGAGTCCGCATCCGTTGGGACGGCAGGGCGTTCGGCCGGCGGGGGTTTCGAGACAGTCGCTAGCGCGACTTCCTCAACCACCGGCGAGCAAGGTAACGATCGGGTCACAACCACGAATCCCCGTTGTGGACAACGCGAAAACCGGTCGGGGACTGTCGGTGGTCGGTGCTTGGGTAGAGGCATGACAGCGAAGGCCACACCTCACGGACGGCACCGCATCGGCCGCGCTGTCGCGGAGGTGCGCGCCACGCTGGGCGACGTCGGGGAGCTGCCGCTGTGGAGCATGCAGGCACCTGAAGCCGCCGAGACCCTCACCGAGCTCGCGAAGCTCAAGAGCCAGGTCGCAGCCCTCGAGCTGCGCGTCGCGAGGCACGCCCAGAGCCAGAAGGTCGAAGCCGCCTCCGGCGTCACGAGCACCGCGGCGTGGCTCGCGGTCGCCACTCACGCCACACGTCGCGAAGCAGGCAGGACCCTGCGGTTGGCGGAGCAGCTCGACACCATGCCCGTCGTCGCGCAGGCGCTTGGACGCGGTGAGCTGCTGCTGGAGCAGGCCGAGGTCATCGCCCGAGCGATCGACAAGCTCCCCGACGACACCGATCCCCGGATCCGCGAGCAGGCACAGGTCAAGCTCGTCGAGCTGGCCCGGCATCACGACGCCAAGGACCTCACGATCTTCGGCAACCGGATCCTCGACATCGTCTGCCCCGAGGTCGGCGAAGCAGCCGAAGCAGCCGCGCTGGCCAGGGAGGAGCGAGAGGCCGAGAAGGCCTCCAAGCTCACCATGCTCGACGACGGCGAAGGCTCGACGCACGGGCGATTCGTCATCCCGACCATGCACGCCGAAGCACTGAAGAAGGCGCTCTTCGCGCACGCGGCGCTCACCCACGAGAAGGTGACCTCGCAGACGCTGGGCCAGGCGTTCTGCGACTACATCCTCCGCTACCCCGCAGACCGGCTTCCGCAGCGCGGCGGCGTCAACGCCACCGTCGTGGTCACCATCCCGCTCGCCGTGCTGGAAGGACGGCTGGCCGCCTGCGAGCTCGACACCGGCACCCGCCTCAGTCCCGGCGCCGCACGCCGCCTCGCCTGCGAGGCCGGACTCATCCCCGTCGTCCTCGACGGTCAGTCCCAGGTCCTCGACATCGGTCGCACCCGACGATTGTTCACCACCCCGCAACGCATCGCCCTCGGCCTACAGCAGAAGACCTGCCGCAGCGAAGGCTGCGACCGCCCCGCCTCCACCTGCGAGGCCCACCACCGAGTCCGCTGGACCGACGGCGGCAACACCGACCTCCGCGACGGCGTCCTCCTCTGCCCCAGCCACCACCAACGGGCTCACGACCCCGCGTACCGGACGACTTACCTGCCCACCGGGAAGGTCCGCTTCCACAGACGGAACTGATCGCTGGTTGAGGAAGTTGCGCTAGCAACTGTCTCGGAACCCCGGAAGACGAAAGCCCGCCGGTGGGTACGGGAGGGTGCTCGTCCCACCGGGTTTCGAGACAGGCGTTGCACGCCTTCCTCAACCAGCGCGGGGCGACGGTCGCCCTTCCTCAACCCACAGAACCAACAGCGGTCAGTCGACGGGCTCGAGCAGGAACACCGGGATCTCGCGGTCGGTGTTCTGCTGGTACTCCGCGTACGGCGAGTACACGGCCACCGCGCGCTCCCACCACTCGGCGCGCTCCTCGCCCTCGGCGATGCGCGCACGGTAGGTGCGGGGCTCGGGGCCGTCCTGGAGGTCGACCTCGGGGTGCTCGAGGAAGTTGTGGTACCAGGTGGGGTGCTGGGGGGCGCCGCCCTTGGAGGCGACGGCGGCGTAGACGCCGTCCTTCTCGACTCGCATCACCGGGTTCTTGCGGAGCTTGCCGCTCTTGGCGCCGCGGGAGGTGATCACCACGATCGGCCACTCCGGGTGGTCGGGGAGGGTGTTGGCCTCGCGGCCGCCGCTGGCCTCGTAGGCCGCGACCTGGTCGCGGACCCACTGCTCGGGACTGGGCTCGTACTCGCCTTGAAGGGTCATGCCTCCACAAGACCACGAGGAGGCCGGTTGTTCCAGCGGCGATAGCCTCCGAGGTCATGAGTGCCATCGAGGGTGTGTCGCAGACGTTCGACCCCGACGCCTGGGACGAGGTGCCCGGGTTCGACGACCTGACCGACGTCACCTACCACCGGGCCCGCGCCCACGGCACCGTCCGGGTGGCCTTCGACCGGCCCGACGTCCTCAACGCGTTCCGCCCCCACACCGTCGACGAGCTGCTCCGGGTGCTCGAGCACGCGCGCACCTCCGGCGACGTCGGCTGCGTGCTCCTCACCGGCAACGGCCCGAGCGAGAAGAACGGCAAGTGGGCGTTCTGCACCGGCGGCGACCAGCGGATCCGCGGCCGCGCCGGCTACCAGTACGCCGGGGGCGAGACCGCCGACACCGTCGACAAGGCCCGGCTCGGGCGGCTGCACATCCTCGAGGTGCAGCGGCTGATCCGGTTCATGCCCAAGATCGTCATCTGCGTGGTGCCGGGCTGGACGGCCGGCGGCGGGCACAGCCTCCACGTCGTCTGCGACCTCACCCTGGCCAGCAGGGAGGAGGCGCGGTTCAAGCAGACCGACGCCGACGTCGGCTCGTTCGACGGCGGCTTCGGGTCGGCGTACCTCGCGCGCCAGGTCGGCCAGAAGCTCGCCCGCGAGATCTTCTTCCTCGGGCAGGAGTACAACGCCGAGGACGGCGTCCGGATGGGCACCGTCAACCGCGCCGTCCCCCACGCCGAGCTCGAGGCCACCGCGCTGGAGTGGGGCCGGCTGGTCAACGGCAAGAGCCCCACCGCGCAGCGGATGCTCAAGTACGCCTTCAACGCCATCGACGACGGCCTGGTCGGCCAGCAGCTGTTCGCCGGCGAGACCACCCGCCTCGCCTACATGACCGACGAGGCCCAGGAGGGCCGCGACCAGTTCCTGGAGAAGCGCGACCCCGACTGGTCGCCCTTCCCCTGGTACTACTGAACCCCTGCCACGACAGGGGATTCGCGACGTGCCGACGCTCTGGGAACGCATCGCCCGTGACACCAACGGTGCCGACTACGGGCGCGCGTACGCCGAGCGGTTCCGGCGGATCGCCGAGCGCGGGGGCGACGTGCACGGGGAGGCGGCGCTGGTGCACGCGCTGGCGCCGGAGGCGAGCGTGCTCGACGCGGGGTGCGGCACCGGACGGGTGGCCGCGCGGCTGGCCGAGCTGGGGCACGAGGTGATGGGCGTCGACGTCGACCCGGTGATGCTCGCCGAGGCCGAGCGCGACCACCCGGACCTGGATTGGCGACAGGACGACTTGTCGACATTCGACCTGGGGCGGGCCTTCGACGTCGTGCTGGTCGCC
Organism: Nocardioides sp. SYSU D00038; assembly: GCF_016924665.1. Classification (GTDB taxonomy): domain Bacteria; phylum Actinomycetota; class Actinomycetes; order Propionibacteriales; family Nocardioidaceae; genus Nocardioides. The sequence continues at coordinate 135,288 of NZ_JAFFJT010000016.1, read as the reverse complement.
GGCAACACCCTGCCGCTGCTCGAGCCCGGGACGCTGGGGCCGGCGTGCACCGCGCTGGCCGCGCACGTGGCGCCGGGCGGACGGCTGGTGACCGGGTTCGGGCTCGACGCCGAACACCTGCCGGCAGGCTGCCCGGTGCTGCCGCTCGCCCAGGTCGACGCGGCGCTGGCGGCGGCCGGGCTCGAGGTCGTGGAGCGCTGGTCGTCGTGGCAGCGCACGCCGTTCGCGGACCAGCGCGACGGGTACGCCGTGACGGTGGCCGAGACGCGGACCGGGGGATCGGGCGGGGTGAGAGGGTGAGGGCCATGAAGGTGGTCGTGCTCACCGGCGCCGGCATCTCGGCCGAGAGCGGGGTGCCGACCTTCCGCGACTCCGACGGGCTCTGGGAGGGCCACCACGTCGAGGACGTCGCGACCCCCGAGGCCTACGACCTCCAGCCCGGCGTCGTGCAGCGCTTCTACGACGACCGGCGGGCCGCCCTCGCCGGCGTCGAGCCCAACGCGGCGCACCGCGCGCTGGCCCGGCTCGAGGAGTTCCTCGGCGACGACCTGCTCATCGTGACCCAGAACATCGACGACCTCCACGAGCGCGGCGGCGCCACCCGGGTGCTGCACATGCACGGCGAGCTGCTCAAGGCCCTGTGCCGCGCCTGCCAGGCGCGGGTGCCGTGGACCGGCCCGCTGTCGGACTTCCCGCCCTGCCCCGGCTGCGGCGCCACCGAGCTGCGCCCCGACGTGGTGTGGTTCGGCGAGGTGCCCTACGAGATGGAGCGCATCGTCGAGGCCCTGGAGAGCGCCGATCTCTTCGTCTCGATCGGCACCTCGGGTGCGGTCTACCCCGCGGCCGGGTTCGTGCAGGCCGCGACCCGCGCCGGCGCCCGCACCCTCGAGCTCAACCTGATGCCCAGCGAGGGCACCCACTGGTTCCGCGAGGCCCGGCACGGCCGCGCCGGCGAGCTGGTGCCGGCCTGGGTCGACGACCTGATCGCCGAGCTGGGGAACCCGTCGTGAGGCGGCTGGCCCCGGGCGTCGCGCTGCTGGCGGCGCTCGTGCTCGCCGGGTGCAGCGACGACGCCGATCCCGCCTCGCCGACCGAGCCCGCCTCCGCGGCCCCGGCGTACGCCGAGGGGGCGGACCTGTCGGAGTACGAGGAGCTCGACGCCGACGACACCCGCAGGATCCTGGCGCTCGGCACCGACGAGGAGGTCGTCGACATCGTCACCTCCCTCGCCCCGGAGAGCGTCACCGTCGACACCCGGCTCGTCGAGGGCGACCAGCGCAGCCGCACCCTGGTCGAGATCGACGACAGCGGCGCGTGCTCGGGCCACGTCGACACCGCCGGCGGCCGGGTCGACTTCGTGTCGCGCTACGCCGGCAGCACGGTCGTGACGTCGGAGCAGCCGTTCCAGGGACGCGACCTCGACGGCCGCTGGCTGGTCGTGGAGCGGGCGCAGGTGCCGTGCGACTCGCCGCAGGGCAACATCTTCGGCACCGGTCGCACCCAGGCGCCCGGCTCGCTGGTGCCCGACCCCGAGGTCGCGAGCCGCGAGCTGGTCGACGGGCGGCCCCGGGTGGTGCTGCGCTCGCGCGGACCGGAGGGCTCGGGCAGCGGCGAGATCGTCGTCGCCGAGGTCGACGGCGTCGTGCGGGTGCTGACCGTGGCGGTCGAGCTCGCGGACTTCCGGCTCACCCGCGAGGTGCGGGCCTGGGGCGCGACCGAGGTCGACGCGATGCCGCCGGGTTCGCGGTGGCTCCGCGACGCCCCGCCGCCGCCGTCCGGCTGATTCGACGCGGGTCGATCAGGGGAGGGCGAGCCGGGCGCGCACCAACCCGACCAGCCGCTCGACGTCGTCCTCGACGCCGATGACCGGCGCGAACTCGCGCACCACGCTGATGAACATCTCGCCGCTCTCGATCACCCGCGGGTCCATGTGGCCGAACACCTCGAGGGCGACGACGCCGTAGAGGCGGGTCCAGCCCTGCATGTAGATCCAGACCAGGCCGCGGTCCTCGGTCGCCAGGCCCTCGACCTCGGCCGGGATCAACGGGTCGAGCACCGAGGTGCGGATCGTCTCGGGTAGGTCGTCGAGGGCCGGGATCGGGTGGTGGTTGTGCTCCCACAGCGCGCGCATCTGGTCGGTGAACAGGTGCCCCGAGGAGGCCAGGGTCAGCAGCTCGCGGCGCTGGCACGACGCGTCGGCGATCGGGTTGGCGAAGACGAGGCCGAACTCGCGGGGGCTGCGCAGCGCCCAGCGCCGGAACTCGGTCACCGACACGACCAGCCGGCCGGCGTAGTCGTCCTCGGGCAGCTCGTCGGCCGCCGCGGCGAAGGTCGCGGTGGCGGCCTTGTCGATCTCGAAGGCGACCAGGTCGACGAGCTCCTGGTAGTTGCCGACGTAGCGGTAGAGCGCGGGCGCGGTCATCCCCATCCGGCCGGCCACCGCCCGCAGCGACAGCTCGGCGCCCTCGGCGAGCAGGTCGCGCGAGACCCGCACGATCTCGTCGTACGTCGCCTCGCGCTGGCGCTCGCGGCGGGTGGTCTGGGGCAGGGTCGGCACGGGGTGCAGCTCCTCGGATGCGGGGTTGACGACGAGAGTTTACACCGTTTACGGTTTACACCGTTCACCAAACTGATGCACCTTCACCAGAGTTCACAGGAGTCGTCATGATCGATCGCTGGGCCGCCTTCGTGGGTCGCCGGGCCCGGGCCGTGCTGCTGGTCGGCATCGCCGCCATCCTCGGCGCCGGCATCTACGGGCTCGGGGTCTTCGACTCGCTCTCGCAGGGCGGCTTCGACGACCGCGGCTCGGAGTCGTCGCGCGAGCTCCAGCGCGAGCGGGAGCTCTTCGGCAACCAGGGCGTCGACGTCGTCGCGATCTACTCCAGCGACGAGCTGACCGCCGACCAGCCGGAGTTTCGCGCCGCCGTCGAGGACGTCGTGGCTGCGATCCCGGCCGACTCGGTGACCCGGGTGACGCCGTACTACGACGCGCCGGCCGGGGCCGGCCTGGTGAGCGAGGACGCCCACCACGCCCAGGTGCACGTCTCGCTGGCGGGCGAGACCCAGGACGACTTCATCACCAGCTACGACGAGATCAAGTCGTCGCTCACCGCCGACGCCGACGTGGTCGAGACCTCGCTCGCCGGCTCCTACGCCGTCTACAAGGACGTCAACAAGACCACCAGCGACGACCTCAAGCGCGCCGAGCTCATCTCGATGCCGATCGTGCTGGTGCTCGCGCTGCTGATCTTCGGCAGCCTGGTCGCCGCCTCGATGCCGGTGCTGGTCGGACTGCTGGCGATGGTCGGCGCGATGGCCGTCGTGCGGGTGCTCACCCACGTCACCGAGGTCTCGGTCTTCTCGGTCAACGTCATCTCGCTGCTCGGCATCGGCCTCGCGATCGACTACGCGCTCTTCGTGATCAGCCGGTTCCGCGAGGAGCTCGCCACCCTCCCCGCCGACGACCCCGGCGCCCCCGCGGCCGCCATCCGCACCACGATGCAGACCGCCGGCCGCACCGTGCTCTTCTCCGGCCTCACGGTCGCCGCGGCGATGTCGAGCCTGCTGATCTTCCCCCAGGCGTTCCTGCGCTCGATGGGCTACGGCGGCATCGCGGCCGTGGTCGTGGCGATGGTCGCCTCGCTCACGGTGCTGCCCGCGCTGCTCACCGTGCTGGGCCACCGGGTCGACAAGGGCCGGCTGCCGTGGCTGGCCCGCCGCACGCCGCTCGAGGACGGCCGGGGCCGCTGGGCCGCGCTGGCCCGCGGCGTGATGCGCCGCCCGCTGCTGGTGATCGCCGGCACCGTCGCCGCGCTGCTGGCCGTCGCGAGCCCGTTCCTCCACGCCAACTGGGGCAGCGTCGACTACCGGGTGCTGCCCGAGGACGCGCCGTCGTACATCGCCGCCGAGCTCGCCAACGAGGAGTTCGGTGGGGAGCGCTCGACCGCCAACCTCCTGCTCGAGGGAGCCGACGAGGCCGCCGTCGCCGACTACACCGAGGCGGTCGCCGCGCTCGACGGCGTCGCAGCCGTCGAGCCCGTGCTCTCGGAGGACGGCGCCACCCTGCTGCGCGCCTCGTGGCCGGGCAACAGCCAGGTCGAGTCGTCGCAGCGGCTGCTGGAGGAGATCCGCGCCGTGCAGCCGGCCGAGGGCACCGTGCTCGTCGGCGGCCTGACCGCCGACACCGTCGACCTGATCGACTCGGTCGGCGACCACCTGCCGTGGATGGGCCTGATCGTGGTCGCGGTGATGCTGGTGCTGCTGTTCCTGGCGTTCGGCTCGCTGGTGCTGCCGATCAAGGCCGTGCTGATGAACGCGTTCTCCATCACGGCGGCGTTCGGCGTCGTCACCTGGATCTTCAACGACGGTCACCTCTCCGGCCTGCTCGGCTTCACCCCGCAGGGCTTCCTCGACGCCACCAACCCGATCCTGATGCTGGCCGTGCTGTTCGGCCTGTCGATGGACTACGAGGTGTTCCTGCTCAGCCGGGTGCGCGAGCAGTGGGACCGCACCGGCGACAACGACCTCGCGGTCGCCACCGGCGTGCAGAAGACCGGCCGGATCATCACCAGCGCCGCCTTGCTGCTCGGCGTGGTCATCGGCGCCTTCGGCACCAGCGGGATCACGTTCATGAAGATGCTCGGCATCGGCATGTTGGTCGCCCTGCTCATCGACGCCACCATCGTCCGGGCCCTGCTGGTCCCGGCCACCATGAAGCTGCTCGGCCGGTGGAACTGGTGGGCCCCGGGCCCGCTGGCCCGCTGGTGGGAGCGGCACGGCTTCCGCGAGGGCGAGGAGGCCGGCTCCTCCCAGCCGGCCACCCCCGCCCGCGAACCCGCGGGGGTCTGAGCCACCGCCGTACGCCGCCACCACACCCACCCGCCCCGGCTCGCACTCCCCCGGGGCACCCGGCGGCGTACGGCGGTCGGACGCCCACGATCCGGACGCCCGGGAACAAACCCGGCGCCCGTCGCGGTTCCGCCCTGACGTGACCTCCGCCCCCGCGATCTCGCGCCGCGACGTCGGCCTGCGCAGCGAGCGCGGGCCGGTGCTGCTGGCGGTGATGCTGAGCATCTCGCTGGTGGCGATCGACTCCACGATCCTGGCGCCGGCGGTGCCCGCGGTGGTCGACGACCTGGGCGGGTTCTCGTCGTTCCCCTGGCTGTTCTCGGCCTACCTGCTGGCGCAGGCGGTCACGCTGCCGCTCTACGGCAAGGTCGCCGACCTGGTCGGCCGCAAGCCGGTGATCCTGGCCGGCATCGTGCTGTTCGTCGTCGGCTCGCTGCTGTGCGGGCTGGCCTGGAACATGGGCACCCTGATCGCGGCCCGGGTGGTGCAGGGCCTGGGCGCCGGCGCGGTGCAGTCGACCGGGATGACGGTCGTCGGCGACATCTACTCCCTCGAGGAGCGGGCCAAGGTGCAGGCCTACCTCGCGAGCGTCTGGGCGGTCTCGTCGCTGGTCGGCCCCACGCTGGGCGGGCTGTTCTCCGACCACCTGTCGTGGCGCTGGATCTTCCTGGTCAACCTGCCGATCGGGCTGGTCGCCGCCTGGCTGCTGCGCCGCGGGTTCCACGAGGAGGTGCAGCGCCGGGAGCGCTCGGTCGACTGGTTGGGCGCCGTGCTGCTCGCCGGCGGTGGCACCCTCCTCCTGCTCGGCCTGCTCGAGGGCGGCGTCCGCTGGGCGTGGTCGTCGCCGGCGAGCATCGCGGTCTTCGCGACGGCGGCGGTGCTGGTGGCCGCCTTCGTGCTGGTCGAGCGCCGGGCCCGCGAGCCGGTGCTCCCGCTGTGGCTCTTCCGCAGCCGGGCGCTCAACGCGGCCGCCGCGGCGTCGTTCGTGGTGGGCGTGCTGCTGCTCGGGCTCACGACGTACGTGCCGGTCTACGCCCAGGTCGTCTACGGCTCCAGCGCGCTGGCCGGTGGCCTGGCGCTGGCCGCGATGACCATCGGGTGGCCGATCGCGGCGTCGACCTCGGGGCGGATCTACCTCGGCCTCGGGTTCCGCGCCACCGTCACCCTCGGCGGCGTCATCGCGTTGGCGGGGGCGCTGCTGCTCACGACCGTCGGCGCCGACGACTCGGTCTGGTGGCTGGCGGTCCCGTGCTTCGTGATGGGGCTGGGCTTCGGGTACGCCGCGAGCCCGGCCGTGGTGGTGGCGCAGTCGTCGGTGGCCTGGCAGCACCGCGGCGTCGCCACCGGCGCCAACCTGTTCGCCCGCTCGGTCGGCAGCGCCGTCGGGGTGGCGGCGTTCGGCGCGGTGGTCAACCGTGCGGTCGCCGACCGGCTCGGCGACACCTCGCCCGACCTCGAGCACCTCTCGCCCGCCGTGCTCGACCCCGCCGTCCACGGCGTCTTCGTCGCCTCGGCGGCGATCGCGGTGGCCCTGGTCGTGGCCGGGCTGCTGATGCCGCGCCGGGTCGAGGCGCCCGCTGTGACTCCGGTCATGGCCGACTGACCTCGCGGTTACCGGGAAGTAGCATGGGCGCCATGAGGCGTTCCATCTACGACGACGACCACGAGGCCTTCCGCGCGTCGGTGCGCGAGTTCCTGGACCGGTCGGTGATCCCCCACGTGGAGGAGCACGCCGCGGCCAAGGGCCTGCCCCGCGAGTTCTGGCTGGAGGCCGGTCGGCAGGGCTTCCTCGGCCTGGAGATCCCCGAGGAGCACGGCGGCTCCGGGGCGGGCGACTTCCGCTTCAACGCGGTGCTCGCCGAGGAGCTGTCGAAGGTGAACGCCGCACTCTCCTCGTGCGTGGGCATCCACTCCGACATCGTCACCCCCTACATCGTCGAGCTCGGCACCGACGAGCAGCGCAAGCGGTGGCTGCCCGGCGCGGCCAGCGGCGAGCTGCTCACCGCGATCGGCATGACCGAGCCGTCCGGCGGCTCCGACCTCGCCGCGCTGCGCACCACGGCGGTGCGCGACGGCGACGCGTGGGTGATCAACGGCTCCAAGACCTTCATCACCAACGGCTACTCCGCCGACCTGGTCGTCACCGCGGTGCGCACCTCCCCGGAGAAGAAGGCCAAGGGCATCACGCTGTTCGGCATCCCGGCCACGGCCGAGGGCTTCAGCCGCGGCCGCAAGCTCGACAAGGCCGGCCAGGACGAGTCCGACACCGCCGAGCTGTTCTTCGAGAACGTCCGCCTCACCGACGACGACATCATCGGCGAGCTCGACCAGGGCTTCATCCACATGATGGAGAAGCTGCCGCAGGAGCGGCTCACCTGCGCGGTCTCCAACCTCGCCCACGCCAAGCAGATCCTCGTCGAGACCCTCGACTACACCAAGGAGCGCAAGGCGTTCGGTGCCGGCATCGGCACCTTCCAGCACAACAAGTTCCTGCTCGCCGAGCTGTTCACCCAGGTCGACGTCACCCAGGCCTACATCGACCAGTGCGTGATCGCCCACTCGGCCGGCGAGCTCACCGCCGTCGACGCCGCCAAGGCGAAGTGGTGGACCTCCCAGGTGCAGAACGAGATCCTCGACCACTGCGTGCAGCTGCACGGCGGATACGGTTTCATGAACGAGTACCGCGTCTCCCGGGCCTGGCGCGACGCCCGGGTCACCAAGATCTGGGCCGGGTCCAACGAGATCATGAAGGAGCTCATCGGCCGCGACCTCGGCCTCTGAGCCCCACCCCTCCCGACGTACCGCGAAAGGCCGTTCGTGAACACCCGCCTGCTCTCCCTGCCCTCCCTGGCGCTCGCCGCCTCGCTCTCGCTGGCCGCATGCGGTGGCGACGACGGCGGTGACGGCGGCTCCGGCGACTCCGGCTCGGGCGGCGACTTCACCTCGCTGTCGGGCAAGGAGATCGCCGACGAGGCCAAGGAGACGATGCTCGAGCTCGACGGCGTCCACCTCTCCGGCGAGGCCTCGAGCGAGGGCAACGGGTTCGCCCTCGACATCGCCGTCGACGCCGAGGGCGACTGCACCGGCGAGCTCACCGCCGGCGGCGAGACCATCACCGTGCTCGGCGCGGACGGCGACGTGTGGTTCCAGGCCCCGCAGACCCAGGGCAAGTGGATCGTCGACGACGGCACCTTCGGCGACTTCTGCGACCTCGAGAAGTTCCTCGGCAACCTCTTCGCCGACAACGACGACGACGAGTACGAGGTGGGCGAGGTCGAGCAGGTCGCCGGCGAGGACGCCGTGCCGGTCACCAAGAAGGACGACGAGGGCGACTCCACCGGCTACGTCAAGGTCGACGGCGACCACTACCTGCTCAAGCTGAGCCGCGAGGGCGCCGACGGCGGCGAGTTCACCTTCGACTCCTTCGACGAGGACGTCGAGACCGAGGCGCCGGCCGAGGCCGACATCGCCACCGAGTAGGCCTCCGACCAGGTCGCCGGTCAGGACGGGCCGTAGCGCAGCCTCGCCTTCCTTGCGCCGCCGCAGGCGCATCAGCACGATCGGGGCATGACCACCGACGGGCTGCCCGCCGACCTCGAGCTCGACGACCTGACCGCCCAGCCCCACCCGCACGAGCCCCACGAGGGCGGCCTCAACAACCGCCTCAACTGGCTGCGGGCCGGGGTGCTGGGCGCCAACGACGGCATCGTCTCGACGGCCGGCATCGTGATGGGCGTGGCCGGCGCGACCAGCAACCGGGGCACCATCCTGGTCGCGGGCGTCGCGGGGCTCGCCGCCGGCGCGCTCAGCATGGCCGCCGGGGAGTACGTCTCGGTCAGCACCCAGCGCGACTCCGAGCTCGCCCTGCTCGACAAGGAGCGGCGGGAGCTGGTGGAGGACCCCGTCGACGAGCTCGAGGAGCTGGCCGGCCTCTACGTCGAGAAGGGTCTCTCCGAGGAGCTCGCGCTCCGGGTCGCCCGCGAGCTCACCGAGCACGACGCCCTCGGCGCCCACGCCGAGGCCGAGCTCGGCATCGACCCCGACGACATCTCCAGTCCCTGGACCGCCGCCTGGGCCTCGATGCTCTCGTTCACCGTCGGCGCGCTGCTGCCCCTGCTCACGATCCTGCTCGTCGTCGCCGACGCCCGCGTGCCGGTCACCGTCGCCGCGGTCACCCTGGCCCTCGCCCTCACCGGCTGGGCCTCCGCCCGCTTCGGCTACGGCCCCTGGGGCCGCGCCGTCGTCCGCAACGTGGTGGGTGGGTTGTTCGCGATGGGGATCACGTACCTGATCGGCACGCTGCTGGGGACGCACGTCTAGCGCCGCTCGCTGGTCGAGGTGCGAAGGCCGCTAGGCCTGAGCCTCGAGACCCGGTGAGTCGACCGCCCTCCCTCACCGCCGGTTGAGGAACGACGACGTCGTGTCTCGAAACCCGGTGAGGTGACCGCCCTCCCGTGCGTGGGGACTCCGCGCCGGGGGCTCGGGCCGGTGCTGACTCCGGCTTGGGTGATCCGGGCGGGTGGTGACTGTTGGTGGGGGTGGGTGCGGCGTGCCGCGCGTGGGTGGGGCACTGCGGCTGCTGCGCGCCGGACGTCGTTCGGCACTCGTTGCCGTGTCGCCGGAGCTGCCCTGCGGTTCCCCGGCGCTCGCTGCGGCGCCACGCCGCCGTCTACGTGCCGAACGCCGCCCCTCGCTCCGCCGCCTCCGTGCCGTGCGGCGCGGCACGCCGGCTGGCGTTGGTCGAGGTGCGAAGGCCGCTAGGCCTGAGCCTCGAGACCCGGTGAGACGAGAGCCCTCCGTTCCCGCCGGAGGGCGCTCGGGTGCGGGGGTTTCGAGGCTCGCTTCGCTCGCACCTCAACCAGCGCGCGGCGCGTGACCCGGTGAGACGAGAGCCCTCCGTTCCCGCCGGAGGGCGCTCGGGTGCGGGGGTTTCGAGACAGTCGCTAGCGCGACTTCCTCAACCAGCGGGGCGGTCGCTGGTGCTACGTCCTCGACACCGGCGCCCGCGGGGGATACTGCCGCGGTGAGCAGGATGTTCGTGGCGCTGCTGCCCGGCCAGCAGGCGGTGGAGCACCTCGACGCGTTCCTGGAGCCGCGGCGGGCGGCGGCGGGGTTCCGGTGGACGCTGCCGGAGCACCTCCACGTGACGCTGGCGTTCCTGCCCGAGGTGCCCGAGCGCAGCCTCGACGCGCTGGTCGAGGGGCTGGGGGTGACGGTGGGGCGCAAGCCGGGGTTCGAGGTGCGGCTGGCCGGGGGTGTCGCGTTCCCGCACCCGGCGGGGGCCAAGGTCGTCGCGGCCGGGCTCGCGCTCGACGACGCCGGCGCCTCGACGCTGGCGGCCCTGGCCCGCGACTGCCGGGGTGCCGCCGCGCACGCCGGGGTGGCGGTCGACGGGGCCAGGTTCCGACCGCACGTCACCGTCGCGCGCACCGGTCGACCCACCGAGGTGACGAGCTGGGTGCGGCTGCTCGACGCCTACGACGGGCCGGCGTGGCGGGCCGACGAGGTGCACCTGGTCGAGTCCCACCTGGGGGAGGGGCCGCGGCGGCGACCCCGCTACGAGGTCGTCGCGGGCTGGTCGCTGGGGCCCGGGTCCTAGGGTCGGCGGCATGTCGCTGACCCTCGACGAGGCCCGCGCCCGGGCCGCCGCGCTGTCCGACGTCTCCTACGACCTCCGGCTCGACGTCACCGAGCCCGGGAGGGGCTGGTTCGGCGTGGAGGTCGCCGTCGGGTTCACCTCCACGGGAGCCGACACGTTCCTCGAGCTCACCCGCGGCGAGGACGTGGCGCTCGCGGTCGACGGCGAGCCGCGCGACCCGGCGTACGACGGCCGGCGGATCCCGCTGACCGGCCTGACCCCGGGCGCCCACGTCGTGACGGTGACCGCCCGGGTGCCGTACGTGACCGACGGCGACGGCATGCACCTCTTCGTCGACCCGGCCGACGGCGAGACCTACGTGTCGGCCTACCTCGGCATGGACGTCACCCAGCGGGTCTTCCCCTGCTTCGACCAGGTCGACCTCAAGGCGCCGGTCACCCTGGCCGTGGTCGCCGACCCGGCCTGGACGGTGCTCGCCAACGGCCGGGCGACCTCGCGCGAGGAGGGCAGCTGGACCTTCGCGACCACGCCGCCGATCCCGATCGACAACTTCGTCGTCTGCTGCGGGCCGTGGCACTCGGTCACCTGGGAGCACGCCGGCCTGCCGTTCGGCTGGCACGCCCGCCGGTCGCTCGCGGCCGAGCTCGAGCGCGACGCCGAGGAGCTGCGGCGCACCACCGTCGACTGCTTCGACCACTACGCCGGGCTGCTCGACGAGCCGTACCCGTTCGACTCCTACGACCAGGCGATGGTCCCGGGGCAGAACTGGGGCGCCCAGGAGATGCCCGGCTGCGTGGTCTACCGCGACGAGCTGCTGCCGCGCGGCCGGATCACCGAGACCCAGCGCAGCCACCGGGCGATGATCATCGCCCACGAGATGGCCCACATGTGGTTCGGCAACCTCGTGACGATGCGCTGGTGGGAGGACACCTGGCTCAACGAGTCGTTCGCCGACTACATGGGCTACCGGGTGGCCGCCGACGGCGCCGGGTTCGCCGGCACCCTGCTGCTCCACGAGGGGCAGCGCAAACCGGGCGCCTACGACGCCGACGTGCGCCGCTCCACCCACCCGGTCGCTCCCGCTCCCGAGGACGTGCCCGACGTCGACGCGGCGTTCGGCAACTTCGACGCGATCTCCTACGCCAAGGGCAACTCGGTGCTGCGCCAGCTCGCCACCTGGCTCGGTGACGACGACTTCCTCGCCGGCGTCAACGCCCACCTCACCCGCCACCGGTTCGGCAACGCCTCCCTGGCCGACTTCGTCGAGGCGCTCGACGGTGCCTCCGACCGCGACGTGCGCGGCTGGGTGGAGGTGTGGCTCGCGCGGGCCGGCCACGACACCATCCGGGTGGAGCTCGACGGCGACGTGCCCGTGCTCCACCGCGACGGCGTGCGCCCGCACCGGTTCCGGGTCACGGCGTACGACGACGCGCTGGGCGAGGTCGGGTCGCGCCTGGTCGACCTCGGCGACGATCCGGTGCGGCTGGAGGAATATGCCGGTCGGGTGGTGGTTCCCAACGCCCACGGGGAGACGTTCGCCGCGCTCCGCCTCGACCCGCGCTCCTCGGACGCGGTCACCGCCGGGCTGTCGTCGGTCGACGACGACCTGGTGCGCGCGGTGCTCTGGCAGACGCTCTTCGAGCAGGTGCAGTCGCGGGTGCTCGCGCCGTCCGCGCTGCTCGACGCCGCCGCATCCCACCTGCCCCGCGAGCGCAGCGGCGACCTGGTGCACGCGGTGCTCGGCCGGGTGGCCGGCGCGGTGCTGCCGCGCCAGCTCCCCGCCGCGGACGCTGCCGCCGCCCGTGACCTGCTGGCGACGGCGTGCCGCGAGGGCCTCGGGCTGGCGACCGACGCCGAGGCCCGGTTGGCCTTCGCCGCGGGGCTGGCCGACCACTCCCGCGACGCCGACCTGCTGCACGAGTGGCTGCGCGCGGGCCGCCACCTCGGTGTCGAGCTCGACCCGCGGCTGCGGTGGAGCGCGGTCCACCGGCTGGCCGAGCTGGGCGCGATCGACGACGCCGAGGTCGAGCGCCAGCGCCGCGACGACGGCACCATCGACGGCGAGCTCGGCGCCGCCCGGGCCCGCGCGGCGCGCCCCACCGCGGAGGCCAAGGCCGAGGCGTGGTCGGCGGCCGCGGACGACGAGCGGGTCTCCAACCGGATGTTCGCCGCGCTGCTCGCGGGGCTGTGGTCGCCCGAGCAGGCCGACCTGTGCGCGCCGTACGTGTCTCAGTACCTCGCCGAGGGCGCCACCATCGCCGAGCGCCGCGGCCAGGCCTTCTCGCAGGTGGTGGGCCGCGCGTTCCCGGCCCTCGCGCTGTCGCCGGCCCAGCTCGACGAGCTGCGGGTCGCCCTGTCCGGCCCGGTGCCGACCGTGCTGCGCCGGCACTGGGAGGACCACCTGGACGACCGGTCGTGACGCTCGCCGGCTCGATCGCGCTGCCCGACGGCACCCCGGTGCGCGGCCGCTCGCGCCGGTCGCCGCTGCCCGCCGGGCCGGTGCCCGACGTCGCCGTCCACTGCGCCGACGCGCGCCGGCCCGACGACGCGGACGCCGCCGCCTGGCCGCTGCTGCGCATCGACTGGCCCGACTTCCGGGTGCCCCGCGACCCGGCGGCCGCCCGGGCGACGCTGGTCGAGGCGCTGACCCGGGCCCGGGCCGGCGAGCGGGTCGAGGTCACCTGCACCGGCGGCCGCGGCCGCACCGGCACCGCACTGGCCTGCCTCGCGGTGCTGGCCGGCCACCCGGCCGACGAGGCGGTGGCCTGGGTGCGGCGCACCTACCACCCGCGCGCGGTCGAGACACCGTGGCAGCGCCGCTTCGTCCGTCGGTTCGAGCCGCTGCGCCCCGGCTCCTAGACGGGCTCCTAGACGGGCTCCTAGGCGGGCTCCTAGACGGGCGCCTGCGGGCCCGGCTCGCCGTCCAGCTCCGGCGTGCCCAGGCGCCGCAGCACGTCGAGCAGCCCCGGGTCGGGGCCGGCGTGGCCACGCAGCCCGGCCACCAGGTCGGGGGCGAGCGGGTCGAGGCCGCGCACCTCCTGGTGCAGTCCCTCCATCCGGGTGTCGAGCTGGTACGCCGTCTCGGCCGCCTCGTGCAGCCCGGCGAGCAGCTCGGCCGGCACCTCGCGCCGGTACTTGTAGTAGATCTTGTGCTCGAGGCTGGCCCAGAAGTCCATCGCGACCGTGCGCAGCTGCACCTCCACGACCACCGGAACCGCGCCCCCGGAGAGGAACACCGGCACCTCGACGAGCGCGTGCAGCGACCGGTAGCCGTTGGGCTTGGGCTCCTTGATGTAGTCGCGCACCTGCACCGTGCGCACGTCCTCCTGCTCGGTCAGCAGGTCGAAGACGCGGTAGACGTCGGAGGCGAAGCTGCACACCACGCGCACGCCGGCGATGTCGGTGACCCGCGCCCTGATCTCGTCGAACGACGGTCCGTCCTCGGGATCGAGGCCCTTGCGACGCAGCTTCTCCACCAGGCTCTCGGGGGTCTTCAGCCGCGACGACACCGACTCGATGGGGTTGTAGTCGTGGAGGTGGGTGAACTCGTCGCGCAGGATCGTCAGCTTGGTGACCACCTCGTCCATGCCGAAGCGGTGCTCCAGCATGAACCGGCGGAAGTCGTCGTCCGGAGGCGTGGCCGGGCCGCTGCTCACCCGACCAGAGTACGGACGCCGCCACCTCCCGCGGGGCGGGGCCGGGCTCGGCTAGGTTCGGTGGGGTGAGGATCGCAGTGGCCAGGGAGACCCGCGACGGCGAGTCCCGCGTCGCGCTGGTGCCCGAGCTGGTCGGCCGCCTGACCGCCCTCGGCTACGAGGTCGCGCTCGAGCCCGGCGCCGGTCGGTCCGCGCTGATCGACGACTCCGAGTACGCCGCCGCCGGGGCGGTCGTGGTCGACGACGCCGTGGCGACCGCCGACCTGGTCGTCTCGGTGCAGCCGCTCGAGCCGGCCGCGGTGCGCACCCTGCGCGCGGGCGCCGCCACCATCTCCTTCCTGCCCACCGGGGTCGACGGCGCCGAGCTCGGCCTGGTGGCCGACCTGCGCGACGTCGGGGCGACGTCGTTCGCGATGGAGCTGGTGCCGCGGATCTCCCGGGCCCAGGCCATGGACGCGCTCTCCTCGCAGTCACTCGTGGCCGGCTACCGCTGCGCCGTGGTCGCGGCGGGGATGCTGCGCCGGTTCTTCCCCCTCAACATGACCGCCGCCGGCACCGTGCCCCCCGCCGAGGTCGTGGTGCTCGGCGCCGGCGTCGCCGGCCTCCAGGCGATCGCGACCGCGCGACGGCTCGGCGCCGTGGTCAAGGCCTACGACGTGCGCGCGGCGGCCGCCGAGGAGATCCGCTCGATGGGGGCGCAGGCCATCGAGCTCGACCTGCCGACCCTCGAGGGCGCCGGCGGCTACGCGCGGGAGATGACCGAGGAGCGGGCCGCGCACCAGCGCGAGCTGCTCACCCCCCACGTCGCCGCCGCCGACGCGCTCATCACGACCGCGGCGGTGCCCGGGCGCAGCGCCCCGCTGCTGGTCACCGCCGAGATGGTGGAGCAGATGCGGCCCGGCTCGGTCGTGGTCGACCTCGCGGCCGACTCCGGCGGCAACGTCGAGGGCGTGGTCGCCGGCGAGATCGTGCGGATCGGCAACGCCCAGGTCTGGGGCGGTCGCAACGTGCCCGCCCAGATGCCGGGCCCGGCCTCGCGCCTCTACGCCCAGAACGTCGTCAACCTGGTGACGCTGATGACGGGCGAGGTCGCCGGCCGCGCGGCGTTCGCGCCCGACTTCGACGACGAGATCGTCGCGGGGTGCTGCGTGACCCACGCCGGAGTCGTCCGCCACGAGCCGACCCGGCTGCGACTGGAAGGGGACCCCGCATGAGCGAGCCCGTCGTCTGGCTGACGATCTTCGTGCTCAGCGTGTTCGTCGGCATCGAGGTGATCGCCAAGGTCTCCTCGACGCTGCACACCCCGCTGATGTCGGGCGCCAACGCCATCCACGGGATCATCCTGCTCGGTGCGGTGATCGTGACCGGCACGACCGACGACGGCGTCGCGCTGGCCGTCGGTCTGGTCGCGATCGTGCTGGCGGCGATCAACATGGTGGGCGGGTTCGTGGTCACCGACCGGATGCTGCGGATGTTCACCCGACCCCGGGGCAAGGCGGCCGACCGGTGACCCCCACCTGGGCCCAGCTGGTCTACCTCGGCTGCGCGGTCGCGTTCATCCTCGCGCTCAAGGGGCTGGCCGGCCCGCGCACCGCCCGCACCGGCAACCTGGTCGGTGCGGCCGCCGCGGTGGTCGCGGTCGCGGTGCCGTTCTTCTACCTCGAGCTCGACCACGTGCCGCGGATCCTGGCCGCCATCGCGATCGGCACTGCTGCCGGCGTCCTGGGGGCCCAGCGGGTGCAGATGACCCAGATGCCCCAGATGGTGGCGCTGTTCAACGGCGTCGGCGGCGGCGCGGCCGCGCTGGTGGCGCTCCTCGAGCTGGAGCACATGGGTGACATCACCCCCGGGTTCGACGTGGCGGCGACGGCGTTCACGATCGTGGTCGGCGCGGTGTCGTTCGCCGGGTCGGTCATCACCTTCGCCAAGCTCCAGGACCTGATGACCTCACGGCCGGTGGTGTTCCCGGCGCTGCCGCTGGTCTTCGGCGCCGCTCTCCTCGCCGCCGTGGTGCTCTCGGTGCTCGTCGTGCGCGACCCCTCGGTCGGCACCGGCGTGGTGCTCGCCCTGCTGGGGCTGGCGATCGGCGTGCTGCTGGTGCTGCCGGTGGGCGGCGCCGACGTGCCGATCGTGATCTCGCTGCTCAACGCCTTCACCGGTCTCACCGTCGCCGCCGGCGGCTACGTGCTGGGCAACGTCGTGCTGCTGGTGGCCGGCACGCTGGTCGGGGCGTCGGGCACCTTCCTCACCTTGCTGATGGCGTCGGCGATGGGGCGCTCGGTGGCCAACATCCTGTTCGGGGCGCTGCGCGGCGGTTCCACGCTGGGTGCGGGGGAGGCCTCCGACCGGCCGGTGCGCTCGGCAGGCCCCGACGACGTCGCGATCCTGCTCGGCTACGCCGACAAGGTGATCATCGTGCCGGGCTACGGCCTCGCGGTCGCCCAGGCCCAGCACACCCTCCGCGAGCTGGTCGAGGTGCTCCAGGGCCGCGGCACCCGCGTCGACTACGCGATCCACCCCGTCGCGGGCCGGATGCCCGGCCACATGAACGTGCTGCTCGCCGAGGCGCAGGTGCCCTACGAGCAGCTGGTCGAGATGGATGACATCAACTCCGAGTTCCGCCACACCGACGTCGTGCTCGTCGTGGGTGCCAACGACGTGGTCAACCCCGCCGCGCGCACCACCCCCTCGGCCCCCATCTACGGCATGCCGATCCTCGACGTCGACCAGGCCCGGCAGGTGGTCTTCCTCAAGCGCTCGATGCGTCCCGGCTTCGCCGGGATCGAGAACGAGCTGCTGTTCGAGCCCACGACCACGCTGCTCTTCGGCGACGCCAAGGAGTCCCTCTCCAAGCTGCTGTCGGCGGTGAAGGCGCTCTAGCCCAGGTGCTTGACGGAGATAACGAGCGGCGCTAGTTTCTGCGACTAGCAACGCTAGTTAACCGTCTCCCGTCAGGACTCCCGATGCGCACCCGTCCCCTCGCCGCGGTCGTGGCCACCCTCGCCACCGCCGCCCTGCTCCTCCCCACCGCCCCGGCCGCCCCCACCGCGGCGGCCGAGGCGACCCTCCCGGCCGCCGGACGTGCGGCGCCCACCGCGGTGCTCACGACCGCCCGCACGAAGGTGACCTCCGGGCCGCGGGTGGGGCTGACCGCGCGGGTGCCGCAGGGCCGGCCGGGCCAGCGCGTCGTGCTCCAGCGGCAGTGGGCCGGCGGCCGCTGGGCCACCGTCGCGGGCAAGCGGCTCGGCTCGGGTCCGCGGGTCCGGTTCCGCACGCCCGTGCCGATCGGCGCGACCCGCTACCGCGCGGTGGTGGCCGGCAGGCGGGGCCCCGCCCTGCGGGTCACCGGCCTGCCGCACGTCGGCCCCACCCGCCGCGAGCCGGGCGCGCCCCTCGTCGTCAGCGGGCTGGTCGGCTCCGGCCCGGGCCGCACGGTCCGCCTCCAGGGCCGGGTGGCCGGCGCGTGGACGACCCTGGGCGAGGGCACCACCACCCCGGCCGGCCGCGGTCTCGGCACGGTGACGCTGCGCACCAGCGGCCTGCCGCTCGGCGTCCGGCTGCAGGCGCCGGCCGCGCAGGCGGGGCCGCGCCGGCTCCGCGCGGTCGCCAGCCCGGCGGTGGGCGCGCCGCCCCGCGGCACGCCGACGTCCCTGGTCTCGCGCGACAACGGCGGCGCCCAGCACGACGCCGCGAGCCTGGCGCCGTCGGTATCCGGCGACGGGCGCTACGTCGCCTTCGCCTCCAACGGCCGCCTCGACCCCGCCGTCACCGGCGCCGAGCCGGGCTACGTGACCGACGTCTTCCTGCGCGACCGCTGGACGGGCACCACGCGCCAGCTGAGCCGCACCGCCAGCGGCAGCGACGACGTCGGCGTCTACGGCGGCGCCCGGATCTCCGCCGACGGCCGCTACGTCGCGTTCAGCGGCTTCGGTGCCGAGCTCACGCCCCAGGACGATGCCGGGTTCGAGAACGTCTACCTCTTCGACCGGGTCACCGGCACCCTGCGGGGCCTGGGCAACGGCCTCGGCGTCGACCTGAGCGCCAACGGCCGCTGGCTGGTCTTCCAGTCCGGGATCGCCCGCGACGACGCCGACGACAACGCCTCCTACGACGTCTTCCGTTGGGACCGCACCGCGCCGGCGACGGCGCCGGTGCGGGTCTCCCGGACGGGCGCGGGTGCCGCCCCCGACGGTGCGAGCACCCGGCCGTCGGTGGCCGACAACGGCCGGGTCGCCTACCAGTCCACCGCACCCGACGTGGTGCCCAACGACGTCAACGGGTTCACCGACGTGTTCCTCCACAGTCCCACCTCGCTGGTGACGACGCTGGTGAGCCGCGACAGCATAGACGGCCTGGCCAACGGCAGCAGCGAGGCCCCGGACATCTCGGCCGACGGTCGCTGGGTCGCCTACTCCTCGTGGGCCACCGACGTCAGCGGGGCCTACGACGGCAACGGGTCGCCCGACGTGCTGCTCTGGGACTCCCAGGACTCCGTGGCCCCGCGCTCGACGCTGGTGAGCCGCAACGCCGCCGGCACGGCGACGGCCTGGGGCGAGAGCCTCGAGGCCTCGGTCTCGGCGAACGGCGCCCGGGTGGCCTTCACCTCCTACGCCCCCGACCTGGTGCCCGGCGGGATCGACGCCGACACCACGGTCTTCGTCTGGTCGCGCGCGACCGGTACCGCGGTGGCGGCGGTCGACGGACCGGACGGTCAGGCGTTCACGCCGAACCTCAGCCCCGACGGGCGGCGGGTCGTGTTCGCCGGCGACCTCGCGGGACTGGTGCGGGGCGAGCGCTTCGACCGGCTCGACGTATTCCTGCGCGAGGGGCTCTGAGCCCGGTCCGGTGACCACCGGACCGCCAGCCGGTCGCAAGCGGTCCGCAAGGCGCGGCCGCCAGGGTTTCCACGACCAACCGTACGAGAGGAACCCCATGCACCCCCTGCGCACCGCCGCGACCCGACGTCCGGTCCGGCTGCTGGCCGGCCTGGCACTGGCTGGCACCGTGCTGGCCGGCTGCGGCGGGGACGACGAGCCGACGCCCGCGCCGACCCCGGCGGCGTCGGCCGCGGACCCCACGCCCGCACCGGCCGGCGGCCTCGTCGTCACCGACGGCACCACCCCCGAGGAGCTGCTCGGCTGCCTGACCGACGCCGGGCTGGCCGCGACCGCCCAGGACTCGGTGCCGTTCGGCGTCGAGGTGCCGGTGGCCGGGGTGGAGGTCGCGCCGATGTCCGGCCGCGACGGCACCCAGGGCGCCGACCTGTGGGTCTTCGCCGACCCGACCGCCGCCGAGGACAACCGCTCGACGATCACCCTGGCCGATGCCGACACCCCGACCTCGTGGGTGGCCGGCAACGTCGTCGCGCGCCTCTACTACCCCGCCGGCGACGACCCGGAGGTGACGGCCCTGCGGGCGTGCCTGCCCGGCTGAGGTGTCCGACCGGCCGGGGTCAGCCCGCGATGCCGTAGAGCCGGTCGCCGGCGTCGCCGAGGCCCGGGACGATGTAGCCCTTCTCGTTGAGGCGCTCGTCGAGGGCAGCCGTGACGACGGTGACCGGGACCTGCAGCGACTCGAGGTCGGCCTCGACGCGCGCACAGCCCTCCGGGGCCGCGAGCAGGCAGATCGCCGTGATGTGGTCGGCGCCGCGGTCGACGAGGAACCGGATCGCCGCGGCGAGCGTGCCGCCGGTCGCCAGCATCGGGTCGAGCACGAAGCACTGGCGCCCCGACAGGTCGTCGGGCAGCCGCTCGGCGTAGGTGATCGCCTCGAGGGTCTCCTCGTTGCGCATCATGCCGAGGAAGCCCACCTCGGCCGTCGGCAGCAGCCGCATCATCCCGTCGAGCATGCCGAGGCCGGCCCGCAGGATCGGCACCACGAGCGGGCGCGGGGTCGAGAGCCGCACGCCGGTGGTCGGGGCGACCGGCGTCACGATGTCGTGGGGGTCGACCCGCACCTCGCGCGTCGCCTCGTAGGCCAGGAGCGTGACCAGCTCGTCGGCGAGGCTGCGGAACGTCGGCGAGTCGGTGTTCACGTCGCGCAGCGCGGTCAGCTTGTGGGCCACGAGCGGGTGGTCGACGACATGGGTGCGCATGGGCGAACACTAGTGGTCCGGACCCCCGGAGGGGTTGGCCCGGTCGCGCCTCTCTGCCACTCTGGAGAGGCCCCTGCGGCGGGGTGAGCGGCGCAGGACGGAGCACGGTCAGGGCGGAGAGGAGCGTGACGACGATGAGCGACCCGGCTGACGGCCAGGACGACCCCGTCGACTTCGCGCTCGCAGCCTTCCGCGAGGAGGGCGTCTGGCAGGTCCAGGAGCTGGCCCACGACGTGCTCGCCGACATCGAGACCCTCTCCGGCGCGCTGCGCCGGTTCCCGGGCGACGGCGGGGCGGTGGGCCTGGTCGCGATCGACGAGGACTTCTTCCTCGTGGTGCGGGTCGCCGGCGCGACCACCCGGGTGCTGCTCTCCGACGTCACCGCCGCCGACGAGTGGGAGCTGCCGGCCTCGGCGGTGGAGTTCCTCGGCCTGCCCCTGCCCGAGGACGACGACGAGCAGGAGCCCGCGGGCGACCTCGACCTCCTCGGCGACCTCGGCATGGGCGCGATGGACATGGGCATGCTCCTCGACGACCTCGACCTCTACCCCGACGAGATGCTCTCCGACGTCGCCCGGCGCCTCGGCTTCGGCGAGCAGTTCGACGCCGCCGTCGGCCTCGCCTCGGCCTGACCGACGTGGCGGGCACCTGGGACGCGCCGATGCGCGCTGCCCTCGACGAGGCGCGCGCGGCGCTGGCCACCGGCGACGTGCCGATCGGCGCCGTGGTGCTCGACGCCGGCGGCGCGGTGCTCGCCACCGGCCGCAACGTCCGCGAGGCCGAGCACGACCCCACCGGGCACGCCGAGGTGGTCGCGCTGCGCGCCGCGGCTCGGACGCTGGGGGAGTGGCGGCTGGAGGGGTGCACGCTGGTCGTGACCCTCGAGCCGTGCACGATGTGCGCCGGTGCGGCGGTGCTGAGCCGGGTCGACCGGGTGGTGTTCGGCGCCCACGACGACAAGGCCGGCGCGGTCGGCAGCCTCTGGGACGTGGTGCGCGACCGTCGGCTCAACCACCGCCCCGAGGTGCGCGCCGGCGTGCTGGCCGAGGAGTCCTCGGCCCTTCTCGCGGAGTTCTTCCGCGGTCACCGCGGTCCGGCCAGCGGCGCCTGAGCCGCACGGGGTCGCGGCCGGACCCGGCCACGGCGTTGACGTGACCCCGGTCACTCCCCTAGCGTCCGCTGCGTCACGCTCCTTGAAACGATTCAGGCCAGACAGGACAGAACGTGCCGCGGTCCGCCTCTCCCTCCCGTCCCCTCGTGGGGGCCCTCACGGCCCTCGCCGTGCTCCTCTCCTCGGTGCTCACCACCGTCGCGGTGGCGCTCGCACCCGCCCCGGCGTCCGCCGCCGTCGCCGCCGACGCGGTGTCGCTCACCTCGCTCGAGGTGGAGAAGAAGGTCCGCCCGATCGGCATCGACGTGGCGGTGCCCCGGTTCTCGTGGGTGGTCGAGGCGAGCGCGCGCGGTGTCGTGCAGGAGGGCTACCGGCTGCGGGTCGCGACCGCGGGCGAGGGCCTCGACGGCGAGCTCACGTGGGACAGCGGCGAGGTCGACTCGCCGGAGTCGGC
Organism: Nocardioides sp. SYSU D00038; assembly: GCF_016924665.1. Lineage (GTDB taxonomy): Bacteria > Actinomycetota > Actinomycetes > Propionibacteriales > Nocardioidaceae > Nocardioides. The sequence goes on along the minus strand of NZ_JAFFJT010000016.1, from coordinate 113,526 downwards.
CAACGTCGCCTACGACGGCCCGGCGCTGGCCTCGGCTACGGGCTACGTCTGGCGCGTCGACGTCGTCACCTCGGCCGGCACCGCCTCCGCCGAGTCGTCGTTCCGCACCGGCCTGCGCGAGGCCGACTGGGACGGCAGCGCCTGGATCGGCAACGACCGGCCGGCGCGTACCGGTGACCTGACCCTCGCCGGTGCCTCGTGGATCCACCCGCCCTACACCGGTGCCAACACGCCCCCCGGGTGGTTCCGGCGCACCTTCGAGGTGCCGGCCGGCAAGACCATCGAGACCGCACAGCTGGTGATGACCGGCGACCGCGGCTTCTCCGCGTTCCTCAACGGCACCCAGGTCGCCTCCGGCGCCTCCGTCGACGACCGCTGGAAGCAGGCGGTCCGCGTCGACGTGCGCCCCGCCGCCGGGAGCAACGTCCTCGCCGTCCGGCTCAACAACACCGCCAAGGCCTACGGCGCCGTGGTCGGCAAGCTCGTCATCTCCTACACCGACGGCACCGACCAGACCGTGGTCACCGACGGCACCTGGCTCTCCACCACCGCGGTGCCCACCCCCGGGTGGGACCGCGCCGGCTACCCGACCACCGGGTGGGTGGCCGCCTCGGCCCGGGCCGTCTACGGCGGCTCGCCGTGGGGCAACCAGGTCTCGGTGCCGGCGGTGGCGACGCCCGACGTGTCGATGAACGTCGACACCGCGTCGTGGATCATCCCGCCCGTCGTCGGCGAGCCGTCCTCGGCCAACCCGATCCCGTCCACCGTCTTCCGCCGCACCGTCACCGTCGACCCCGCCAAGGAGGTCGCCTGGGCCCAGCTCTCGGTCACCGGCGACCAGATCTTCAAGGCGTTCTGGAACGGCCAGCAGGTGGCCTTCAACACCGGCGCCAACAACGAGTGGCAGGTCGCCCGCACGGTCAACCTCGTGACGACGCCGGGCGCCAACGTGCTCGGCCTCCAGCTCACGACCCCGGCCGCCAGCGCCAACAGCGGCGTGCTCGCCCGGGTGCGGATCGGCTACACCGACGGCACCTCCGAGGACGTCGTCACCGACTCCACGTTCAAGGCCCTCGCCCACGGCAGCGCCGCCCCGCCGGAGGGCTGGAGCACCGTCGGCTTCGACGACTCCGCGTGGCCGGCCGCCCGGGCCCGCTACCTCTACCGCGGTGGCGTCTACGGCGACCGCGTCACCGTGCCCCAGCTGCCCAACGGCGCGGAGAGCCTGAGCTTCCTGGGCGCGAGCTGGATCTGGGCGCCCGAGGCCAACCAGAGCCAGCCCCCGGGCGAGGACCGCGCCTTCCGCCGCACGCTGGTCACCCCGGAGGGCAAGGAGGCGGTGCGAGCCGACGTGCTCATCACCGCCGACGACTCCTTCCGCCTCTACGTCAACGGCACCTTCCTCGGCGCCACCGAGGGCGCGGTCAACGAGTGGCAGCAGTCGCACCTCTACGAGGTCGACCTCGAGCCCGACCGCAACCTGGTCGCCGTGCGCACCACCAACGGGCCGGGGTCGTTCGCCGGCCTGGTCGCCGCCGTGCGCGTGCACTACGCCGACGGCAGCAGCGAGGTCGTGCGCACCGACACCTCGTGGAAGGTCACCAAGCAGATCCCGGCCGACTACCCGACGCCGTCGCTCGACGACAGCGGCTGGTCGCAGGCCGTCGTCCAGGCGGCCTACGGCGGCGCACCGTGGGGCAGCCAGGTCAAGCCGCCCAAGGACCCCGTCGACCCCGCACCCCTGCTGCGCAAGGAGTTCGAGGTCGACGGCGAGGTCGCCGACGCGACGATCTACTACGCCGCGGGCGGCTACGCCGACGTCTCGCTCAACGGAGCGCCGATCAGCGACGAGGTGCTGAGCCCGGGCTTCACCGACTACGACGACACCGTGCAGTACGCCGCCACCGACGTCACCGACCAGCTCACCCAGGGCGCCAACGCCCTGGGCATGGAGCTCGGCCGCGGCTTCTACGGCATGACCGGCGGCAACGTGTGGCGCTGGGAGGCGCCGCCGTGGCACGACGAGCCCGTGGTCCGCGCCGTCCTCGAGGTCGAGTACGCCGACGGCCGCACCGAGCGCGTCGTCACCGACGACTCCTGGACCATCCACGACGGCCCCACCCGCTTCGACGACCTCTACGGCGGCGAGCTCTACGACGCCGCGCGGGTGCAGCCGGGCTACGACACCACCGGCTTCGACGACTCCCGCTGGGCGGCCGCCAGCGAGGTGGTCGGCCCGAAGGGCGAGCTGGTCAACATGCGCCAGCAGCCGATCCGGGTGACCGAGGAGCTGCCGGCGGTCGAGATCACCGAGCCGGCCGACGACACCTACGTGGTGAAGTTCCCGCGGGTGCTCGCCGGCTGGGTGGAGGTCACGGCCGAGGGTCCGGCCGGCACCACGATCCGCTACCAGCACGGCGAGAAGCTGCTCGACTCCGGGTTGGTGAACTTCTCCAACAACGGCGGCTTCCAGGCGGGCTTCCAGACCGACCGCTTCGTGCTCGCCGGCACCGGTGCGCCCGAGACCTTCGAGCCGAGCTTCTCCTACAAGGGCTTCCAGTACATCCAGGTGACCGGCTGGCCCGGCACCGAGGCCCCGCCGCTGAGCGCGTTCACCGCCAAGGCGGTGCACACCGACGCGCCGCGCACCGGCTCGTTCGAGAGCTCGGACCCGACGATGAACGCCACCCACGAGGCCGTCGTCGACACGATGCTCAACAACCTCCACGGCATCCCGACCGACACCCCCATGTTCGAGAAGAACGGCTGGACCGGTGACGCCGCGGTCGGTGCCGAGATGTTCATGCTCAACCTCGACGTCCACGAGCTGTTCGCGAAGTGGATGCGCGACCTCCACGAGACCCGCGACGAGGAGGGCGCCCCCATGGTGATCGCCCCCAGCTCGGGAGACTGGGGCGAGTGGGGCGTCGCCCCGCCGTGGCACTCGGCGTACGTGATGATCCCGTGGTGGCTGTTCCAGTACGGCGGTGACGACCGGGTGCTGCGCGAGCAGTACGACGGCATGAAGGCCTACACCGAGCTCGAGTTCGGCCGCAGCGACGACGGCCTGGTCGTCAGCAACCGCCTCGGCGACTGGGTCAGCCCCGAGGCCAGCCCGGCGGGCGGCAACGCCCCGGAGGACGCGCGGCTCTCGGGCACGGCGTACCTCTACGCGATGCTGACCTCGATGCAGGGCAGCGCCGAGCACCTCGGCCGCCCGGCCGACGCGGCGCACTTCGCCGAGCAGGCGGCCGTCGTGAAGGAGGCGTTCAACGACAGCTTCCTCGACACCGCGCGCGGCCTCTACCGCGGCAACGGCGACAACGGCTACCGCCAGACCCACAACGTGCTGGCGCTCGCCTTCGGGCTCACGCCCGACGCGGCCACGGCCGACCGGGTCGCCGACAGCATCGTCGCCGACGTGCGGGCCAAGGGCGTGCACCTCAACACCGGCGTCCTCGGCACCAAGTACCTGCTGCCGGTGCTCACCGACAGCGGGCACGCCGACCTCGCCTACGAGCTCGCGGTGCAGAAGACCTACCCCAGCTGGGGCTACATGATCGAGCAGGGCGCCACCTCGATGTGGGAGCACTGGGCCCTGGCCGCCCGCTCGCGGGGCCACTACTTCCTCGGCACCGTCGACGACTGGTTCTTCAAGTACGTCGGTGGCATCCGGGCCTCGGCCACCACGGGCTACCGCGACGTCACGGTCGCGCCCGCCGTCACCGACCGGCTCGACTGGGCCCGCACCACCACCGACACGCCGTACGGCCCGGTCACCTCCGACTGGCGCCACGAGAACGGCGACCTCCTCCTCGACGTCACCGTCCCGGTGGGCTCCACCGCCACGGTCGTGGTGCCGGCCGAGAACCTCGCCTCGGTGGTCGAGGGCGACGGCCTGGCCTCGCGGGCCGAGGGCGTCACCGCGGCGTCGTACGCCGACGGCGCGGTCACGCTGCGGGTCGGCTCGGGCCACTACGAGCTGCGCGTCGACCAGGACCTGGCGGTCTTCGGCCGGGTGCTCGACCGGATCGCCGAGGCCCAGGGCCGGGCCGACGCCCACCACGCGGCCGGCGACCTCGCCGACGCCGACCACGCCTCGCTCACCGCCGGGCTGGCCGGCCTGGCCGACGACGTCGACGACGCGGTCGGCGGCGTGCTGGCCGGAGACCAGACCGCCGTCGACAGCGCGCTGGCTGCGGCCCTGGCCGCGGCCCGCGCCCTGCGCGACGCCACGGAGGCCTCCTCGGTCGACGCACCGGTGCGCGGCGACCTGGTGCTGCGCCTCGACCGGGTCGTGGCGGCCCTCGAGGCCGTCGTCTCCACCCGCCTCGGGGTCGAGGTCGCGGTGGTCGAGGTCGAGGGCGACGTGCTGCCGGGCGACGTCGTGCCGGGCACGGTCACCGTCACCAACAGCGGCGACACCACGCTCACCGACCTCGCCGCGACGGTGGCCGTCGACGACTGGGACGTCGACGCCTCCGGGCTGACGCTCGACTCCCTGGCCCCCGGTGCGACGGCGACCCTGCCGTTCACCGCCACGGTGCCGGTCGGCGCCACGACGGGCCAGCGCACGGCTGCGGTCACGCTCGCCTACAGCAGCGGCGACGACTCCTACACCGTCACCGGCAGCGGCCCCTGGGTGCGCGTGGTCGCCGGCGTCTCGGTCACCGGCGTCGTCGCCACCGTGCCCGATCCCGCGCAGCCGCGCCGGGCGCGCGCCGTGGTCACGCTCGCCAACGTCGGCGACCTCCCGGTCGACGGCCACGTCGAGCTCGTCGTCCCCGACGGCTGGGGTCCGACCGTCCCCTCGGGTCCGGTCAGCGTCCCGGCCGGCGGCACCCTCGACGTCGAGGTCCCCCTGTGGGTCCCGCGCCGCGTGGTGGCCACCAGCCACCCGGTGCAGGCGCGGCTGGTCCGCAACGGCGAGGTGGTCGCCGAGGGCGGCACCACGCTGGCGGTCGCCCTCGCCACGCCGCCCACCGACGCGCTCGACCACGTCGACTTCGGCGAGCCGGGGTCGGAGACCGCGCACGCGGTGCAGGCAGGGCCCAACAGCGGCACCAGCAGCGAGGCCGGCCTGACCCGCCGCTACGCGCACTCGCTGTTCCCGGGCTCGTGGTACTCAGCGCTGCTCGACGTGCGACCGGGTGAGCCGTTCGCGCTGCGGATGATCGAGACGTTCGACAAGGCGACGACCAAGGAGTTCAACCTCTACGTCGACGACGTGCCGGTGGGTCGCCACACGGTCACCCGCACCCAGAACAGCGTCGGCTGGATGGCCCACGAGCTCGTGGTCGACGCGGCGGCCGCCGTGGCCCAGACCGCGGACGGCGAGGTGCGGCTGAAGTTCGAGTTCCCCACCGACGCCGCGGGCTACGATCCCTCGATCGCGGACGCCTGGACCCTCCCGGTCGCGGCGGACGACCTGGCCCCGCTCGCCTCGGCACGGGTGCTGGCCACCCGGCCCGGCCGGCACGGCTGGCAGCGCGGCCCGGCCTCGGTCAAGGTCGTCGCGGTCGACGACCGCCCGGGGGCGACCACCGTCGAGGTCGGCGGCGACGGCTGGCAGCCCTACACCGGACCCGTCGAGGTCTCCGGCGACGGCGAGCACCGCGTCGACTGGCGCGCCGAGGACGCCGCCGGCAACGGCACCGGGCTGCGCTCCACGCTGGTGCGCATCGACGCCACCGCGCCGACCACCTCGCTGTCGGTCGGTGCGACGGCCGAGGGCGACGCCCGGGCCACGGTGCGGATCGCCGCGACCGACGCGACGTCCGGCGTCGCGGGCACGCTGCACCGCGTCGACGGCGGGCCCTGGCAGCCCCTGCTCGGCGACTCGGTCGTGGTGACCGGGTTCGGCGAGCACGTCGTGGAGGCCTGGTCGACCGACGTCGCCGGCAACACCGAGGTCGTGCGCACGCTGACGGTCACCCTGTCCGACGTGGCCGCGCTGGAGCCGCTGGCCGGTCCCGAGGTGCGCGGGGCCGCGCGGGTCGGCGCCACGCTGACCGCGACCGACGGCACCTGGAACACCGGTGGCGTCACGGTCACCCGGCAGTGGCTGCGCAACGGCGCACCAGTCGCGGGAGCCACCGCGGCGACGTACCGCGTGGGTGCGGCGGACATCGGCGCCCGCCTCGCGGTCCGGGTCACGGCGAGCAAGACCGGCCGGGCGCCGGCGACGGCCACCTCGGCGCCGACCGCCGTGGTCGCCAAGGTCGCCTCGACGTCGGCGGTCAGGGCCGCGAAGCAGCAGGTGCGACCGGGCCGCGCCGTCACCGTGCGGGTGCGGGTCACCGCCGCGCCGCTGGTGCCCGGCGGCCAGGTCGCGGTGGTGGTCGACGGCCGCACGGTGCGCACCGTGCGGGCCACCGGCCAGTGGGTGGAGGTCTCGGTGCGGCTGCGCGGCAAGGGGGTCCACCGGATCCGTGCCGTCTACGCCGGCTCGGCCACGGCCCTGCCGTCCCGGTCCTCGGTGGTCAAGGTGAGGGTGCGCTGAGGAACGCGCCGGTCGGACGTCCTGCGGTGAGAGGGAGGGCGTCCGGCCGGCGCAGCGCCGCCGGACCGTCTCGGCCGCTCAGTCCTGCTGCGCCTCGATCCGCAGCGTGAGCTTCTTGAGCAGCTTGTTGACCGAGCGCAGCTCGGCGGCCGAGAGCGCGGTGGCGAGCTCGTCCTCGGAGTCGCCTCGGCGGCGCATCGCCCGCCGCCAGATCTCCACCCCCGCCTTGGTCACCTCGATGTCGACCCGTCGGCGGTCGTCGACCGCCGGGGTGCGCTGCACCCAGCCCCGTCGCTCCAGGGCGTCGAGCCGGCTGGTCATGCCGGCCCCGGTGACGCCGAGGACGCGCGCCAGCTCGGTGGGTGCGGCGCGACCGGGGGTGTCGCGGATCATCAGGTGGTGCAGGGTGTCGTACTCCGAGTCCTGCAGGCCCAGCTCGGCGAGCGCCTTCTGCGTGTTGGCCTTGAGGTAGCGGTGCACCTGGTTGATCCGCACCACCATGGCCTCGACGTCGTCCTCGAACGGGATGTCGATCCAGTGGTCGCGCCAGCGCGCGACGTGGCGGTCGGCGAAGTCCTCCGGCTGCGGGCTCACGAGGCAGACCCTACGCCGCCCTGACATTTCGGCTTGCTAATAATTAGGCGACGAAGTATCTTCCAAGCCATGCCGAGCCCGACACCGACGTCCGTCGCGCCCACCCGGCCCGACAGCGCCCTGCGCCACGCGCCGTTCCGCTGGCTGGTCGCCGGCGCCGCCGTCAACAGCCTCGGCAACGGCATCGCCCCGGTCGCCCTGGCCTTCGCGGTGCTCGACCTCGGCGGCGACGCCACCGACCTCGGCGTGGTGGTGGGTCTCTACGCGCTGGCCGACGTGCTGATGGTGCTCTTCGGCGGCGTGCTGGGCGACCGGTTCGAGCGGCGCACGGTGATGCAGCTGTCGATGGTGGGGGCGGGGCTGGCGCAGGGCACCGCGGCGTTCCTCCTGGTGACCGACGCCGCCACGGTCTGGCTGCTCGCCGGGGTCGGCATGCTGATCGGGGCGCTCGGCGCCCTCGGCGGCCCGAGCTCGGCCGCGATCACGCCCCAGACCGTGCCACCGGGTCTGCTCCGCCAGGCCGTGGTCTGGCGGCGGCTGGCCCAGAACACCGCCGTCATCCTCGGCTCCGGCGCGGCCGGGCTGCTCGTCGTGGGCGTCGGCAGCGGCTGGGCGCTCGCGGTGGACGCGGCGACCTTCCTGGCCGCGGCCGTGGCGTTCGGACGGGTGCGGGTGCCGGCGGCGACCGAGCCCGTCGCCGGCGGCTCGCTGCGCCGCGACGTGGCGGAGGGCTTCCGCGAGGTCGTCCGGCACACCTGGCTGTGGCTGCTCCTCCTCCAGGCGATGCTCTACCACCTCTTCTACGGCGGGGCCCAGGGCGTGCTGGGCCCGATCGTGGTCGGCGACGAGATCGGGCGAGCGGCCTGGGGCTACGCGCTGGCCGCGATGATGACCGGGTTCGTCGTCGGCGGACTGGTCACCGTGCGCTGGCGACCCCGGCGCGCGCTCCACGTCGGCACCTGGTTCCTGGCGCTGACCGCGGCGTTCCCGCTCGCGATCGCGGTGTCCGACTCCCTGACCTTGGTGCTCCTCGGGGCCTTCCTGCACGGGTTCGGGCTGGAGATCTTCAGCGTGGGCTGGGACCTCTCGATCCAGGAGAACGTGCGGCCCGACAAGCTGGCCCGGGTCTACTCCTTCGACATGGTCGGCTCCTACGTCGCCCGGCCGGTCGGCCTGGCGCTCACCGGTCCGGTCGCCGAGGTGGTCGGCTACCGCGCCTGGCTCGCCGTGGTGGCGGCGGTGATCGCGGCCAGCGTGCTCGCCTCGCTGCTCAACCACGACGTGCGCCACCTCGAGCGCCGGCCCGAGGACGCCGAGGACGCCGAGGACGCCGGCACCGCTGACGCCGCTGACGTGACAGCCCTGACGCTGCCGGTGGCGGAACCCCAGCAATCCTTAGCAGAACCTCAGGTGAACGCGGCCCGGCCCTCTTGATCCACCCGGCCACCCGGTGTGGGATGGAGCCTCATACCTCGTGGACGTCTCCCCTGCCGGGGAGCGCATGGATGGCAGGAACGATGCAGCGCAGCTGGGCCGCCACGGCGGCCACCCTGGGGGCCGCCGTGGTCCTCTCCCTGACCGCGCCCGCCGGGGCCGAGGGGCCGGTCGTCGTGCGCGGCACGGCGTTCCCCTCGCCGCTGACCGCGGGCCTCTCCCACGTCGGCTGCGCCTCGCTGCACGACCGCGGCACCGAGGTCGTGCAGCCGTACGTCTCGCAGGGTCCCGGCACGCCGCCCCTGGGGGCGCGCAGCCTGAAGTACGACCTCGCCGGCGGCAGCGCGATGGGCGCGCTCAGCTACGTCTCCTCGGTGCGCGGCCCGGGCGCGAGCCTCTCGGTGCACGCCGAGCAGGGCACCACCGGCGTCGCCTACGTCGGCTACCAGGCGCCCGCCGACCGCGGCACCGACAGGGTCTGGTTCGGCCGGGCCGACCTCGCGGTCGGCGCCGGTGCCTGGCAGCGGGTCGACGCCGGCGCGCTGGCCTACCGCTGGACCCTCTACGACGTCGGCACCGGCCGGGTCCTCGCCGCCGGCCCCGACACGCCGCTCGCCGTCGCGACGTTCACGGCGCTGCGCGGCGGCGACGGGCCGGGCATGTGGACGATCGGCTTCGGCTGCGACGGTCGCCCGTTCAACGTCGACGCGTTCACGCTCGACGGCACCACCTACGACCTCGAGGGCCTGCGCACCACCCTCGGCATCGCCAGCACCCGGGCCGCCGTGACCGCGGGCGAGGAGGTGCGGGTCGACGGCGGGCTGGAGGTCCACGGCGGCTCGCTGCCGTTCGCCACCGTCATCCTCGAGCGCCGGGCCTGGGGCGAGACCGCCTGGACGCCGATCCGGGTGGCGGACGCCGTCGGCGTGGTCCCGTCGGTGCACGTGCAGCCGCCCCGGCGCACCGAGTACCGGTGGCGCTTCGTCGACCGGCCGCTCGCCGAGGGCAGCACGTCGGCGCCGCTGGTCGTCGACGTCGCCCGGCGGGTGGAGGCGACGTGGGCCGACGGCCGGATCACCGGCACCGTCGCACCCGCCCGGGCGGGGGTCCCGGTGCGGCTGCACCGCAGCGGCGCCTGGCAACCGGTCGCCACCACGGTCACCGACGCCGAGGGTCGGTTCGCCCTCGACGTCCCGGCGCCGGCCCGGGGCACCTACCGGGTGCACGTGCCGGCGGGCGACGGCAACCTGGCGGGGGCGTCCGCGCCGCTCGCTGCGGGCGACGGGGCGACCACACCGCCCGTGACGCCGTCCTCGCCGCCGCCGTCCCCGCCGTCCACCCCGTCGACGCCGCCGGCGACGCCGCCCCAGCCGTCCAGTCCGTCGGGCCAGTCGTCGGGCCAGCCGCCGACGCAGCCCTCGAGCCCCCCGGTCCGGCCCTCAGCGCCGGCGACCCCCTCCTCGCCGCCGTCCTCGCCGCCCGCGTCGTCCCCCGCGGCCGGTCCGCCGTCGAGCCCGGAGTCCGGCGCAGGGGAGTGACCCCTGTGGCGTGGGTCACACCACGGTGACCTCGGCCGCCGGGTGGCCGTTGGACGGGTGATCCCCTCCGGAAGGACCGCCCGTGACCCGCGCCCGCCTCGCAGCCGTCTCCACCGTGCTCGCCCTCGCGGCGAGCGGACTGGCCCTCACCGCGCCGACCGCGAGCGCGACGGCCCCCACCGCAGCGACCGCCGGCCCGAGCCGCGCCGCGGCGCCCGCGGCCCCCGCCCGCACCTGGCGACCCCGCCCGGCGACGTACGCCGGGGTGGCCACCCAGTCCGACCTGGCGATCCCCACCTCCGACGGCAAGCTCCTGCGCGCCGACCTCCGGCTGCCGGCCGGGGCGGACGGCAAGCCGGTGCCGGGACGGCACCCGGTGATCATCACCATCACCGCCTACAACAAGTCGCTGCTGGGCCGCGCGGGCGGCCTCGGCGGCGCCGACTCGGCGTACCTGGTGCGCCGCGGCTACGCCCACCTCACGGTCGACGCGCGCGGCACCGGCAGCTCCGAGGGCACCTGGGACGTGCTCGGTCCCCGCGAGGCCAAGGACGCCAAGGAGGTCGTGGAGTGGGCCTCGTCGTCGGCGCGGCCGTGGAGCAACGGCCGGGTCGGGATGAACGGCCCGTCCTACATGGGGATCAGCCAGGTGCTGGCCGCCGGCCAGCACCCGAGGGGACTGCGTGCGATCTTCCCGCAGGTCCCGGGCGCCGACGTCTACCGCGACGTCGTCGCGTCGGGCGGCCAGCTCGACGTCGGGTTCATGCCGCTCTGGTTGGGGCTGGTCACCGGTGCCGGGCTGATCCCGCCGGCGGTCACCGCCAGCAACCCCGCCTCCGGCCTCGGGGCGCTGCTCGCCCACCTGGTCTCGGCCGGCACGGTAACGGCCGCGCTGCTCGTCGACGCGGTGCTCGGCGGCAAGACCGCCTACGACGGCCCGTTCTACGCCGAGCGGACGCCGATGCGGTTCGCCCGGCGGATCACGGTGCCGACGTTCCTGGTCAGCGGCGAGTACGACCTGTTCCAGCGCGGCACCCCGCTGATCTTCGAGAACCTCCGCAACCGCAAGGTGCCGGTGAAGCTGGTGGTCGGCCCGTGGGACCACCTGCAGGCGAGCGGCGGCGCGGAGTTCGGCCGCGCCGGGCTCGGGTCGCTCAGCGAGGTGCAGCTGCGCTGGTTCGACCGCTACGTGCGCGGCGTCAAGGACCCCACCCTCCACCGCGACATCAAGCCGCTGACCTACCACGAGATCGGCACCGGCCGGTGGCGCACCTCGCACCGGTGGATCGGCAAGCAGCGCGCCCGCTCGTTCCGGCTCTCCGGCCGGTCGACGACCGGCGGCGCGAAGGGCCTGCTCACCGAGGGCCGCACCTCCGCCGGCACCGCCAAGGTGCTGCCGATCCCGGTGCAGGGCCTGTGCACCCGCTCGACCAACCAGTGGACCGCCGGGCTGCCCAACGCGGTGCTCCCGCAGCTGCCCTGCTTCAAGGACAACGCGGTCAACGACCGCCTCGGCGTGGTCTTCCAGACCGAGCCGCTGCGCAAGCCGCTGCGCTTCCAGGGCCCGATCAACGCCCGGCTCTACACCTCCAGCGCCGGGGGCGACGGGATGTTGTCGGTCTCGGTGTCCGACGTCGCGCCCGACGGCACCGTCGACCGGATCACCGGCGGGTGGCAGGTGCTCTCGCACCGGGCCCTCGACAAGCGCCGCACCCGCTACCTCGACGGCAAGGTGCTCCAGCCCTTCCACCCGTTCACCCGGGCCGCGCAGAAGAAGCTCCGGCGCGGCGAGATCGCACCGGTCGACGTCGAGATCTTCCCGACCGCCGCCAAGATCAAGCGCGGCCACCGGCTGCGCGTCTCGATCCAGGCCTTCGACGTCCCCCACCTGCTGCCCAACCTCGCGCTCGCCGCCGGGATGCTCAGCGTGCTGACCGTCCACACCGGCCCGAAGCACCCCTCCGAGCTCACGGTCCCGGGGTCTCTGACTCGGCGCGGACGGGTCAGCGCGTGGAGGCGCGGGCGACCAGCTCGGGGGTGAAGGTGAGCTGCTCGTGGACGTGCTCGGGGTTGGTGGCCTCGTCGACGAGCAGGCGGGCGGCGGCCCGGCCGAGCTCGCGTCGGGGCTGGCGCACCGAGGTGAGCGGTACGGCGGCCGCGGCGGCGAAGTCGATGTCGTCGAAGCCGACGATCGCGAGGTCCTCGGGCACCCGTTGGCCGGAGAGGATCGCCTGCTGCAGCAGGCCGAGCGCGATCAGGTCGTTGGCGCAGTACGCCGCGGTCGGGCGGGTGCGCGACGGCATCCCGGCCAGCCGCTCCCCGGCGGCGCGGCCGTCGGCGAAGTTGAGCCCGGCGGTGCTGACGTGCACCAGGGCGTCGGGGTCGAGCCCGGCGTCGGCCCAGGCCCGGCGGCCGCCCTCCAGCCGCTCGCGCACCTGGCCGAGGGTGTCGGGCCCGCCGACGTAGGCGACCCGGGAGTGGCCGCGGTCGATGAGGTGCTCGACGGCGAGCCGGCCGCCCTCGACGTCGTCGGCGGCCGCGGAGCAGAAGCTCTGGTCGCCGCGGGTGCGGTCGACGATCACCAGCGGGGTGTTGCGCTGGATCTCGTCGAGCAGCGGCGACCACGGGTCGACCGGCGTGACGAGGATGCCCTGCACCCGCTGCTGCTGCAGACGGGAGAGGTGCCCGGCCTCGCGCGCGGCGTCGTTGTCGCTGGTGCAGAGGAACAGCGACAGGTCGCGGTCGGACGTCGCCTGCTCGATGCCCCGGGCGACGTCGGTGAAGAACGGGTTCGAGACGTCGAGCATCACGTAGGCCAGCAGCCGGCTGCTGCCGGCGCGCAGCTGGCGCGCCGACTCGTTGCGCACGAAGCCCAGGTCGCGCATCGCCTGCTCGACCCGGGCCCGGGTCGAGGCGCTGACCCGGTCGGGGCGGTTGAGGACGTTCGAGACCGTGCCGAGGGAGACCCCTGCTGCTGCTGCGACGTCCTTCACGGACGCCCGGGCACCGTCGACCATCACGGGAACCCCCTCTCTGACCTGCGGGTCTGCGGGTCGTGTGAAACGTCGCACACAGCGTAGGGCACGTCCGGGTGGGCGGGTGGGAGCGTCGCTGGGTGGACGCCGAGGCAAGATTTCGGAATCGTTACTTGACGGCTGTGATCGCGGTCACCTACCGTGACGCCGTCGGGTTGAAACCTTTCAAATCCTCCGACGACCAGATGGAGACCAACGCATGACCGACCACGCGGCCCAGGCGGAGACCCTGGTGCTCGACGACGTCACCAAGTCCTTCGGGGCCGTGGCGGCGCTGCGCTCGGGCAGCCTGCGGGTGCGACCCGGCTCGATCCACGCCCTCGTGGGCGAGAACGGCGCCGGCAAGTCCACGCTCGTCAAGATCGTCGCCGGCGTCTACCGCCGCGACTCCGGCGAGTTCCTGTTCCAGGGCCAGCCGGTCGACTTCGGGTCGACCGCCGAGTCCAAGGCCGCCGGCATCGCGGTCATCTACCAGGAGCCCACCCTGTTCCCGGACCTCTCGGTCACCGAGAACATCTTCATGGGCCGCCAGCCCCTGGGCAGCGGCCGCCGGATCGACCGGGCCCGGATGCACGCCGAGGCCGAGGGCCTCTTCGCGCGCCTCGGCGTCCACATCGACCCGCGCCGTCCCGCCCGCGGCCTCTCGATCGCCGACCAGCAGATCATCGAGATCGCCAAGGCCATCTCGCTCGACGCGAGCCTGCTCATCATGGACGAGCCGACCGCCGCCCTCAGCGGCGTCGAGGTCGAGCGCCTGTTCGCGGTCGCGCGCAGCCTGCGTGACGAGGGCCGCGCCCTGGTCTTCATCTCCCACCGCTTCGAGGAGGTCTTCGACCTCTGCGACACCGTCACGGTGATGCGCGACGGCTCCTACGTCTCCACCAAGGCGATCGCCGAGACCACCGTCGACCAGCTGGTCGCCGAGATGGTCGGCCGCGAGGTCAGCGAGCTGTTCCCCAAGACCCCGGCCGAGATCGGCGACGTCGTGCTCGACGTGCGCGGCCTGAGCACCGCGGGCGTCTTCCACGACGTCAGCTTCCAGGTGCGCGCCGGCGAGATCGTCGCGCTCGCGGGCCTGGTGGGCGCCGGCCGCTCCGAGATCGCACGCGCGGTCTTCGGCGTCGACGCCTACGACGACGGCAGCGTCGAGCTGCTCGGCAAGCGAGTGCCCCCGCGCAACCCCCGCGCGGCGATCCGCGCCGGCATGGCCTTCGTCCCCGAGGACCGACGCAAGCAGGGTCTCGTCACCGAGGCGTCCGTGGCCCGCAACGTCGCCGGCGTGATCCGCCGGGGCCTGACGACGGCGGGCCTGCTCACGGGCCGGGCGGAGAACCGTGCCGCCCGCCCGTGGGCCGGACGGCTCGAGGTCAAGACCAGCGCGCTCGACATGAACGCCGCCACCATGAGCGGCGGCAACCAGCAGAAGGTCGTCATCGCCAAGTGGCTGGCCACCGAGCCGACGCTGCTGATCATCGACGAGCCCACCCGCGGCATCGACGTCGGCACCAAGTCCGAGGTGCACCGCCTGCTCTCGGACCTCGCCGGCCAGGGCCTCGCGATCCTGATGATCTCCTCCGAGCTCCCCGAGGTGCTCGGCATGGCCGACCGCGTGCTCGTGGTGTGCGAGGGCCGGATCACCGCCGACATCGCCCGCGACGACGCGACCCCCGAGAACGTCATGCGGGCCGCGACCAACGCCGCCGGCACCGACCCCAACCCGACCACGACCGGCGCGGAGGTCCCGGCATGACCGACACCCTCGTCCAGCCCAGCGCGGCCTCCCCGACCGCTCGCGCGGTCCGCGACCTGCTCCGCTCCCGCGAGCTCGCGGTCGGCGTCGTGCTGCTGCTGCTGATCGCCGTCACCACCCTGAAGAGCAACGCGTTCCTGTTCTCCTCCACCGGCTGGCGCGACCTGCTGCTGACGCCCTCGATGCTGGTGCTGCTCGCGGTCGGGCAGACCGCGGTGATCATCACCCGCAACGTCGACCTGTCGGTCGGCTCGACGCTCGGCCTCACCGCCTACCTCACCGGCCGCCTGTTCATCGACACCGGCCTGCCCATCATCGCGGTGGTCCTCGCCGGCATCCTCATGGGCGCGGCGCTCGGCGCGATCAACGGCGTGCTGGTCGCCTTCGGCCGGGTGCCGGCCCTGGTGATCACGCTCGGCACCATGTACATCTACCGCGGCGCCTTCCTCACCTGGGCAGGCAGCGACCGGATCAACGCCGACGACATGCCGCGCACCTTCCGCGACCTCGGCACCGACTCCATCCTCGGCATCCCGGTGCTGACGATCGTCGCCGCGGTCGTGCTGGCCGCCGTCGGCTACTACCTGCGCACGGCGCGCGGCGGCCGCGAGCTCTACGCCATCGGCTCCGACCCCGACGCCGCCGAGCTCTACGGCCTCCAGGTCCGGCGCCGGATCTTCTCGGCGTTCGTGCTCAGCGGCGCGCTCGCCGGCCTCGCCGGGGTGGTCTCGGCCGCCCGCTTCGGCACCGTCAGCTCCAGCGTCGGCTCGGGCATCGAGCTCGAGGCCGTCGGCGCCGCCGTGATCGGCGGGGTCGCGATCTTCGGCGGCAGCGGGACGGTGTGGGGCGCGGCGCTCGGCGCGATGCTCCTCGTCACCATCTACCGCTCGCTGCCGGTGCTCGGCATCTCCGACTTCTGGCAGCAGGCCGTCGTGGGTGCCCTGATCATCGGGGCGATCGTCCTCGACCGGGTGCTGGTCACCCGGCAGGAGCGCGCCCTCGTCGCCGCCCGAGACACCAGTGCCGGCTCGACCAGTCCCGGCGCGCCTACGCTGGCGCCGGTGGTCGCCGGCGACGCCCAGGAGGGGACCCGATGACCACGCTGACCCAGACCCCCGGCGGCACCGGCACCCCCACGCCCGGGCCCCGTACCTACGCCGACTACTCGCGGCCGTTCTGGCAGCGCGTCGTCCTCAGCCGCGAGTTCGCGGTGATCGCGCTGCTCATCGCCGCCATCGTCTACTCCCGCTCGCAGGTCGACTACTTCAGCGGCCCGCAGACGATGTACTACCTGTTCCGCGACTCCGCCTCGATCCTGCTGCTGGCGCTGCCGATGACGGCGATCATCGTCACCGGCGAGATCGACCTCTCGGTCGCCAGCACGGTGGGCCTGACCAGCGTCGCCTTCGGCATGCTCCACGTCGACGCGGGGCTCTCGGTGGTGGTCGCCGCCCTGGTCGCGATCGCGATCGGTGCGTTGTGCGGGGCGTTCAACGGCTTCCTCGTCGCCTACGTCGGGCTGCCCTCGATCGCGGTGACGATCGGCACCCTCGCCCTGTTCCGTGGCATCGCCGCGGGCCTGCTCGGCACCGAGTCGCGCACCGACTTCCCCGACTCCTGGACCGACCTCGCCAAGGAGCGGATCATCGAGGACCAGCCCTACCCGATGATCCTGATCCCGTTCGTCGTGCTGGCCGTCCTGTTCGCGCTGCTCCTGCACTTCTCGCCGTTCGGCCGGGGCGTCTACGAGATCGGCCTCAACGACGAGGCGGCCCACTTCACCGGCGTCGACGTCGCCCGCACCAAGGCGATCCTGTTCGTCCTCGCCGGCACCGTCGCGGGCTTCGTCGGCATCTACACGACGCTGGTCACCGGCGTGGCCCGGGCCGAGAACTCGGTCGGCCTCGAGCTCCAGGTGATCGCCGCCGTGCTGCTGGGCGGGGTCTCGATCTTCGGCGGCCGCGGTGCCCTGCCCGGCGTGATCGCCGGCGTGCTGCTGATCGGCGTGATCCAGCGGGCGATGCTGCTCAACGGTCAGACGATCAACGTCATCAACATCGTCATCGGGGTGCTCCTCGTGCTCTCGGTGATGTCCACCAGTCTTCTCGCCCTTGGCCGGAACGTGGTCTCGGCGAGCAAGGGGGCGCGCTCCTCGGGTCGCTCCTCAGACAGCGCCGGCAAGCGGTCGCTGAGCTGATCCGGCACCCGCCGGATGGAATCCGAAAGGTAACAACATGAAGTTCCAGAACCGACGTCTGAGCGGCCTCGCGGCCGTGGCGCTGGTTGCCAGCCTGGCCCTGAGCGCTTGCGGTGGCGACGACGATGGCGGCGACGACAACAACAGCAGCGGTGGCGGCGGCGGTGGCGGTGACGCCACCAGCGTCACCTTCATCCCGAAGAACCTCGGCAACCCCTACTTCGACACCAGCAACGCCGGTGGCGCGGAGGCCGTCGAGGAGTTCGGCGGCGAGTACGAGGAGGTCGGCCCGGCCGAGGCCTCGCCCGACGGCCAGGTGCAGTACATCAACACCGCGACCCAGCAGGGCCGCAACGCCCTGGTGATCTCGGCCAACGACCCCGACGCGCTGTGCGACGCGATCGGTGAGGCCCGCGACGCCGACATCGCCGTCGTGACCTACGACGCCGACACCAACCCCGACTGCCGCGACATCTTCATCAACCAGGCCGACTCGGCCGGCATCGCCAAGGTCCAGGTCGACCTGATCGCCGAGCAGATCGGCGGCGCCGGCGAGGTCGCGATCCTGTCGGCCGCGGCCAACGCGACCAACCAGAACGAGTGGATCGGCCTCATGGAGGAGGAGCTCGCGGCGAACCACCCCGACATCGAGCTCGTCGAGACGGTCTACGGTGACGACGACGACCAGAAGTCGTTCGACGCCACCGCCGCGCTGCTGCAGAAGCACCCGAACCTCAAGGGCATCATCTCGCCGACCACCGTCGGCATCGCCGCTGCGGCCCGCTACCTCTCCACCTCGGACGCCAAGGGCAAGGTCGCGCTGACCGGTCTCGGCACCCCGAACCAGATGCGCGAGTACGTCAAGGACGGCACCGTCACCGCGTTCGCGCTGTGGAACCCGGCCGACCTGGGCTACCTGGCCGCCTACGCCGCCAAGGCCCTGGTCGACGGCGACATCGAGGGCGAGGGCGACTCCTTCGAGGCCGGCCGCCTCGGCGAGTACACCGTGGGTGCGGACAACACCGTGCTGCTCGGCGACCCGTTCGTCTTCGACGCCGAGAACATCGACGACTTCGACTTCTGATTCGGCCAGAGCTCGAAGCGCCCGGGCCGTCGGCACCGCCTGCGTGACGGCCCACCCCCGCGCCCGACCGGCCGGGGTCCGCCCCCGCGGCCCCCGGCGGGGCGGCCCGGACCTGCCCGGCCGACCCACGAGCACCGCACCAGGGAAGGACACGACATGCGCGTCTGCTTCCAGCTCCAGGTGAAGCCGGACCGGATCGCGGAGTACAAGCAGCGCCACGCCGCGGTGTGGCCCGAGATGCTCCACGCGCTGGCCGACAACGGCTGGCACAACTACTCGCTCTTCCTCCGGGAGGACGGGTTGCTCATCGGCTACGTCGAGACACCGTCGCTCGACGCGGCGCAGGAGGGCATGGCCCGCACCGAGGTCAACGCCCGCTGGCAGGCGGAGATGGCCGAGTTCTTCGAGGAGCTCGAGGGACGCCGTCCCGACGAGGGCTTCCTCGTGCTCGAGGAGGTCTTCCACCTCGAGGACCAGCTCGCCACTGCCACCACCGACCAGACCGCGGCCACCGCCGCGGCCCCCGACCAGGCATTCGAGAAGTGATTGAGATGACCACGTTCAGCCAGATCGCCCCCATGCTCTCGGGCCAGGCGATCGAGCTCCCCTCCTGGGCCTTCGGCAACTCCGGGACCCGGTTCAAGGTCTTCGGCACCCCGGGCACCCCGCGCTCGGTCGAGGAGAAGATCGCGGACGCCGCGACCGTCCACCGGTTCACCGGCCTCGCGCCCACCGTCGCCCTCCACATCCCCTGGGACCTGGTCGACGACTACACCGCGCTGCGGCGCCACGCCGAGGACCTCGGCATCGCGCTCGGCACCATCAACTCCAACACCTTCCAGGACGACGACTACAAGTACGGCGCCCTGACCCACGTGGACCCGAAGGTCCGGCAGAAGGCCATCGACCACCACTTCGAGTGCATCGACGTGATGGACGCGACCGGCTCGCGCGACCTCAAGATCTGGCTCGCCGAGGGCACCAACTACCCCGGCCAGGGCGACCTGCGCGGCCGCCAGGACCGTCTCGCCGAGTCGCTGGCGACCATCTACGAGCGGCTCTCCGGCGAGCAGCGCCTGGTGCTCGAGTACAAGTTCTTCGAGCCGGCGTTCTACCACACCGACGTCCCCGACTGGGGCACCTCCTACGCCCAGGTCGCCGCGCTCGGCGACCGCGCGATGGTCTGCCTCGACACCGGCCACCACGCGCCCGGCACCAACATCGAGTTCATCGTCATGCAGCTGCTGCGGCTCGGGAAGCTCGGCTCCTTCGACTTCAACTCCCGCTTCTACGCCGACGACGACCTGATCGTCGGCGCGGCCGACCCGTTCCAGCTGTTCCGCATCCTCGTCGAGGTGGTCCGGGGCGGCGGGTACGGCCCGGCCAACGAGTCCGGCCACAGCGACGTGGCGTTCATGCTCGACCAGTGCCACAACGTCGAGGACAAGATCCCCGGCCAGATCCGCTCGGTGCTCAACGTCCAGGAGATGACCGCCCGGGCGCTGCTCGTCGACCGGGAGGCGCTCACCGCCGCGCAGGCGGCCGGCGACGTGCTCGGCGCCAACGCCGTGCTCATGGACGCCTTCTACACCGACGTCCGCGCCGACCTCGCCGCCTGGCGCGAGGAGAACGGTCTCCCGAGTGACCCGATGGCGGCGTACGCCGCGTCCGGCTACCAGCAGGAGATCGAGTCGACCCGCGTCGGCGGCACCCAGCTCAGCTGGACCTGACCACCCACACCCCACAGGGAAAGAGAAGATGACGAACCCCGCAGCGGCCGAGCTGATCGCCCGGTCCAACCGCCTCGGCGCCGACCCCAAGAACACCAACTACGCGGGCGGCAACACCTCGGCGAAGGGCACCGAGACCGACCCCGTCACCGGTGAGCCCGTCGAGCTCGTCTGGGTCAAGGGCTCCGGCGGCGACCTCGGCACCCTCAAGGAGTCGGGCCTGGCCGTGCTGCGCCTGGACCGGATGCGCGCCCTGGTCGACGTCTACCCCGGCATCGAGCGCGAGGACGAGATGGTCGCCGCGTTCGACTACTGCCTGCACGGCAAGGGCGGCGCCGCGCCGTCGATCGACACCGCCATGCACGGCCTCGTCGACGCCGCGCACGTCGACCACCTCCACCCCGACTCGGGCATCGCGATCGCGACGTCCAAGGACGGCCAGGAGCTGACCGCCACCATCTTCGGCGACAAGGTCGTCTGGGTGCCGTGGCGCCGTCCCGGCTTCCAGCTCGGCCTCGACATCGCCGAGATCAAGGAGAAGAACCCCCAGGCGATCGGCTGCATCCTGGGCGGCCACGGCATCACCGCGTGGGGGGCCACCAGCGACGAGGCCGAGCAGAACTCGCTGTGGATCATCGACACCGCGGCGTCGTACATCGCGGAGCACAGCAAGGCCGAGCCGTTCGGCCCGGCCCTCGACGGCTACGCCGCCCTCCCCGAGGCCGAGCGCCGGGCCAAGGCCGCCGCGCTCGCGCCGACGATCCGCGGCATCGCCTCCGCCGACCGCCCGATGGTCGGCCACTTCACCGACTCCGACGTCGTGCTGGAGTTCCTCGCGCACGCCGAGCACCCGCGGCTGGGCGAGCTGGGCACCTCCTGCCCCGACCACTTCCTGCGCACCAAGGTCAAGCCGCTGGTGCTCGACCTGCCCGCGTCGGCGACCGTCGAGGAGAGCATCGCCCGGCTCAAGGAGCTCGCGGTGAGCTACCGCGAGGACTACCAGGCCTACTACGACCGGCACGCGACCCCCGACAGCCCGGCGATCCGCGGCAAGGACCCGCTCATCGTGCTGGTGCCGGGCGTCGGCATGTTCTCGTTCGGCAAGGACAAGCAGACCGCGCGGGTCGCCGGTGAGTTCTACGTCAACGCCATCAACGTGATGCGGGGTGCCGAGGGCCTCTCCAGCTACGCGCCCATCGACGAGTCGGAGAAGTTCCGCATCGAGTACTGGGCGCTGGAGGAGGCCAAGCTCCAGCGGATGCCGAAGCCCAAGCCCCTCGCCACCCGGGTCGCGCTGGTCACCGGCGCCGCCTCGGGCATCGGCCGGGCCACGGCCCAGAAGCTGGCCGCCGAGGGCGCGTGCGTCGTGATCGCCGACCTCGACCTCGCGAAGGCCCAGGCCGCCGCGGCCGAGATCGGCTCCAGCGACGTCGCCGTCGGCGTGCAGGTCGACGTGAGCGACGAGGCGGCGGTCCAGGCCGCGGTCGACGCCGCCGTCCTGGCCTTCGGCGGCCTCGACCTGGTGGTCAACAACGCCGGCCTCTCGCTCTCGCGCTCGCTGCTCGAGACCACCGAGAAGGACTGGGACCTCCAGCACGACGTGATGGCCAAGGGGTCCTTCCTCGTCGCCAAGGCCACCGCGAAGGTGATGATCGAGCAGGAGATGGGCGGCGACGTCGTCTACATCTCCAGCAAGAACTCGATCTTCGCGGGTCCCAACAACGTCGCCTACGGCGCCGCCAAGGCCGACCAGGCCCACCAGGTGCGGCTGCTCGCCGCCGAGCTCGGCGAGCACGGCATCAAGGTCAACGGCGTCAACCCCGACGGCGTGGTGCAGGGCTCCGGGATCTTCGCCAGCGGCTGGGGCGCCAACCGCGCCGCGGTCTACGGCGTGGAGGAGCAGGACCTCGGCAAGTTCTACGCCCAGCGGACGATCCTCAAGCGCGAGGTGCTGCCCGAGCACATCGCCAACGCGGTCTTCGTGCTGTGCGGCCCGGACATGACCCACACCACGGGCCTGCACGTGCCCGTCGACGCGGGCGTCGCGGCGGCCTTCCTGCGATGAGCGGACTCCTGCGCGTCGCCGCCGTCGACCTGGGCGCCACCAGCGGCCGGGTGATGGCGGCGGCCGTGGGGCCCGACACCCTGCACCTCGAGGAGGTGCACCGGTTCCCCAACGGGGGCGTGCGGGTGGGCCCCTCGCTGCTCTGGGACGTCGTCGGCATCCACCGCGAGGTGCTGGCCGGGCTGCGCACGGTCGCCGCGCGCGGACCGCTGCACGGCATCGGCATCGACTCCTGGGCCGTCGACTACGGGCTGCTCGACCGCGACGGGACGCTGCTCGGCACCCCGTACTCCCACCGCGACCGCCGCACCGAGGGGATCGCCGAACAGGTGCTGCTCAAGGTGCCGGCCGAGGAGCTCTACGCCGTCACCGGGCTCCAGCAGCTGCCGTTCAACACCATCTACCAGCTCGTCGCCTCGCTCGGCACCGCGGCGCTGGAGTCGGCCGAGACGCTGCTGCTGCTGCCGGACCTGTTCGGCTACTGGCTGACGGGGTCGATCGGTGCCGAGCGCACCAACGCCTCGACCACCCAGCTCTACGACGTCCGCCGCCGCGAGTGGTCGGTCGACCTCGCCAAGCGGGTCGGGGTGCCGTGGGCGATCCTGCCGCCGCTGCGCGACCCGGGTGACCGGGTGGGGTGGGTGCTGCCGGAGGTGGCCGCCGACCTCGACCTCGCCCAGGACGTGCCGGTGATCGCGGTGGGCTCGCACGACACGGCGTCCGCCGTGGTCGGCGTGCCGGCCGAGGACGGCGACGTCGCCTACATCTCCTCGGGCACCTGGTCGCTGGTCGGGCTCGAGCTCGACCAGCCGGTGCTCACCGAGGCGGCCCGGCTCGCCGACTTCACCAACGAGGGCGGCGTCGACGGCACCATCCGGTTCCTCAAGAACGTGATGGGGCTGTGGGTGCTCTCGGAGTGCCTGCGCTCCTGGCGCGACCGGGGCCTGCCGGGCATCGGCCTGCCGTCGCTGCTGGCGGGGGCGGCCGACGTGCCGGCGCTGCGCAGCGTCGTCGACATCAACGACCCGGTGCTGCTCGCCCCGAGCACCGCGACCGACCCGATGCCGGAGCGGGTCGTCGCGCTCGCCGCGCGCAGCGGCCAGCCCGAGCCCGACACCCGGCTCGGCCTGGTGCGGTGCGTGCTCGACTCGCTGGCGCTCGCCTACCGCCGCCACCTGCGGACGGCGGCCGAGCTCGCCGGCCGCAGCCCGTCGGTCGTGCACGTGGTCGGCGGCGGCTCGCAGAACCGGCTGCTCTGCCAGCTCACCGCCGACGCCTGCGGGCTGCCGGTGCTGGCCGGGCCGGCCGAGGCCGCGGCGCTGGGCAACGTGCTGGTGCAGGCACGGGCGCTCGGCGCCGACCTGCCCGACCTCCCCGCGATGCGCGCGCTCGTGCGCCGCACCCACGACCTGCGTCGCCACGAGCCCCGGACCGGGGTCGACTGGGACGCCGCCCAGAGACGTCTCGAAGGAGTCACCCCATGAAGCGGCAGCTGCCCAAGCGCCACGACCTGGCCCCGCTGCTGAAGTTCAAGAAGCCGGAGCTCTCGCCCAAGCGGCGCCGGCTCGAGAAGGCGCTCACCATCGAGGACCTGCGCCGGGTCGCCAAGCGCCGCACGCCCAAGGCCGCCTTCGACTACACCGACGGCGCCGCCGACGGCGAGGTGTCGCTGGCCCGGGCCCGGCAGGCGTTCGGCGACGTGGAGTTCGTGCCGTCGATCCTGCGCGACGTCTCGGAGGTCGACACCTCCCGCGAGGTGCTGGGCCGGGTGAGCGCGCTGCCGTTCGGCATCGCCCCCACCGGCTTCACCCGGATGATGCAGACCGAGGGCGAGATCGCGGGCGCCACCGCCGCGGCCGCCGCGGGCATCCCGTTCGCGCTCTCCACCATGGGCACCACCTCGATCGAGGACGTCGCCGCTGCGGCGCCCGCCGGCCGCAACTGGTTCCAGCTGTACATGTGGAAGGACCGGGAGCGCTCGATGGCGCTGGTCGACCGGGCGGCCGCGGCGGGCTACGACACGCTGCTGGTCACCGTCGACGTGCCGGTCGCCGGCGCCCGGTTGCGCGACGTCCGCAACGGCATGACGATCCCGCCCACCCTGACCCCGCGCACGGTGGTCAACGCGATCCCACGCCCGGCGTGGTGGATCAACTTCCTCACCACCGAGCCGCTCGCCTTCGCCTCGCTCGACTCGTGGTCGGGCACGGTGGCCGACCTGCTCGACACGATGTTCGACCCCACGGTCACCTTCGACGACCTGGCCTGGATCCGCCAGCAGTGGCCCGGCAAGGTCGTGGTCAAGGGCGTGCAGAACGTCGCCGACGCGCGCCGCCTCGCCGACGCGGGCGTCGACGCCGTGCTGCTCTCCAACCACGGCGGTCGCCAGCTCGACCGGGCGCCGATCCCGTTCCACCTGCTTCCGCAGGTCGTCAAGGAGGTCGGCGCGGACGTCGAGGTGCACCTCGACACCGGCATCATGTCGGGCCAGGACATCGTCGCCGCCGTGGCGCACGGCGCCCACTTCACGCTGATCGGCCGCGCCTACCTCTACGGGCTGATGGCCGGCGGGCGCGAGGGCGTCGACCGCGCCATCGAGATCCTCACCGGCCAGGTCGAGCGCACCATGCGACTGCTCGGGGTGCGCAGCCTCGACGAGCTCGAGCCGGGCCACGTCACCATGCTCGAGCGGCTCGGCCCGCGGACCTGACCGTGCCCGACGCTGGGTGGACGCCCGACCACGTCGACCTGCGGATCCTCGGCCACCTGGCCGAGGGCCGCACGGTCGAGTACGTCGCGCGGGCCCTCGGCGTCTCCGAGCGCACCGTGCGGCGGCGGCTGCGCGGCACCTGCGACGCGATCGGCGTCGACTCCA
Organism: Nocardioides sp. SYSU D00038; assembly: GCF_016924665.1. GTDB lineage: Bacteria > Actinomycetota > Actinomycetes > Propionibacteriales > Nocardioidaceae > Nocardioides. The sequence continues at coordinate 88,722 of NZ_JAFFJT010000016.1, read as the reverse complement.
CGATCGAGGCGGTCGTGCACGCGGTGCGCCGGGGTTACATCTGACCGAACCCGGTTCACCCCGCTGACCGGATCCGGCCACGCCAGCCACCTTGTGACCGGCGTCACCGTCGTTCTAGGTTGCCTTTGCAACGTTTCAACCTCGGGTCGACGTTGCGCCCAGCCGACCTCAGCGCAAGGACCACCGCATGTCTCCTCGACCCCGGCGCTGGCGACTCCTGGTCGCCGCCCTCGCCACCGCCACCGCCGCCTCGGTCGCGCCGCTCACCCTGGCCGCCCCGGCCACCGCGGCCGACCCCACGCCGGTCACCGTCACCGGACTGCAGACCAACGGCCGCACCGAGCCGCTCGGCATCCCCGGCGAGCCGCCGATGCTGGGCTGGCGCGGCGAGTCGACCGGGCGCGACGTCGTGCAGTCGGCCTACCAGGTGCGGGTCGCCACCAGCGAGGACGACCTGGGGTCGGCGCCGCTGTGGGACACCGGCAAGGTCGTCTCCGACCGCCAGGCCGACGTGACCTACGCGGGACCGGCGCTGGAGTCGCAGGCCCGCTACGTGTGGCAGGTGCGCACCTGGGACGGCGCCGACCAGGCGTCGGCGTGGAGCGAGCCCGCGTCGTTCGAGACCGGCCTGCTCGACTCCGCCGACTGGGGCGACGCCGCATGGATCGGCGCCCCGGCAGGCACCGAGCTGAACCGCTGGACCGACTACACCGTCACCTTCGACTTCAGCATCGACAACCTGCTCTTCGGCACCTACCTGCGCGCGCCCAACCTCAGCAACGGCTACATGTGGCAGGTCAGCGTCGCCGACGGCACGCCGCGGCTGCGGCCGCACAAGAAGGTCAACGGCAACTTCTCGCTGCTGGACAACAAGGACATCTCGGCGTTCGTCAGCACCCAGGAGCTGCTCACCGGGCAGCACACGATGAGCGTCACCTTCGACGGGCCCACGATCACCACGACCCTCGACGGCGACGTGATCGACACCCGCAACGACGCGTCGTTCGACCGGGGCTTCGTCGGGTTCCGCACCGACCAGGCCACCCAGGGCACCGAGGCCCAGACGGTCCACGACGTCCGCGTGGTGGCGAAGAACGGCACGGTGCTGCTCGACACCGACTTCGCGACCGAGGGCAACCCGTTCAGCGGGGGCACCGTCGTCGACGGCGCGCTGCGCTACTCCGGCCGTCAGGACGCGCTCTGGGTCTCGCCCGACGAGCACCTGCCGCTGCTGCGCACCGACTTCTCGACCGCGGCCGGCAAGACCGTCGAGCGGGCCCGCGTCTACGCCACCGCGCGCGGCATCTACGAGCTCGAGCTCAACGGCGAGAAGGTCGGCGACCAGCACCTCGCCCCCGGCTGGACCGACTACCTCGCGCGCTTCCAGCACCAGACCTACGACGTGACCGACCAGGTCCGCACGGGCGACAACGCCTTCGGCGCGATGCTGGCCAAGGGCTGGTGGGCCGGCAAGGTCGGCATGTGGGGCCCCGGCGTCTACGGCACCCAGACCTCGCTGCTGGCCCGGCTGCGCATCGACTACACCGACGGCACCAGCGAGTGGGTCGACACCGACACCGGCTGGTCCACCAGCCCCGGCCCGTGGACCTTCACCGACAACATCGACGGCGAGACCTACGACGCCCGGCGCGCCAAGGCCGGCTGGGAGCAGCCCGGCTACGACGACAGCGGCTGGGCCGCCGCCGTCGTCCGGCCCGCGCCCGCGGCACCCGTGGTGCCGCAGCCCGACGAGCCGGTGCGCACCACCGAGGAGCTCGACACCGTCGTGCGCACCGAGCCCTCGCCCGGTGCGTGGGTCTACGACCTCGGCCAGAACATGGTCGGCGTCGCGCGGATGACCCTCACCGGCCAGGCCGGCCAGACCGTGCGGATCCGCTACGGCGAGGAGCTCAACCCCGACGGCACCCTCTACACCGCCAACCTGCGGGCCGCGAAGGTCACCGACCACTACACCTTCGCAGCCGACGGCACCGTCACCTACGAGCCGACGTTCACCCAGCACGGCTTCCGCTACGTGGAGATCGTCGGCACCGCGACGCCGCCGGCCGCCACGGACGTCACCGGTGTGGTGTGGGGCTCCGACCTCGCCCCGACCGGCCGGCTCGAGACCTCCGACCCGATGCTCAACCAGCTGGCCAGCAACATCTCGTGGGGCCAGCGCGGCAACTTCCTGTCGATCCCCACCGACACCCCGGCCCGCGACGAGCGGCTCGGCTGGACCGGTGACATCAACGTGTTCGCGCCCACCGCGAGCTACCTCACCGACACCCGCGCCTTCCTGGCCAAGTGGCTCACCGACCTGCGCGACGAGGCCCGGCCCAACGGCGACATGCCCGGCATCGCGCCGGTGCCGCCGGGCAACGACCTCGGCACCGGCCTCGGCTGGTCCGACGCGATCGTCACCGTGCCCTACGCCGTGTGGCGCGCCCACGGCGACACCGCGATCCTGCGGCAGAACTACGCGGCCATGCGCACGTTCGTGGAGTTCGTCCGCACCGGCGCCGGCGAGGACCTGATCGACTCCGCCCGCGGCCACTGGGACGACTGGCTGAACCTCGACGACCCGACGCCCACCAGCGTGCTGGGCACCGCCTACTACGCCGAGAACACCCGGATGCTCAGCGAGATGGCCGCCGCGCTCGGCGAGGACGCCGACGCCGCCGAGTACGCCGAGCTGTCCGACGACGTGCGCGTCGCGTTCACCGAGCAGCTGGTCGCGGCCGACGGCACCGTGTCGGGCAACAGCCAGACGGCGTACGCGATGGCGCTCGGCATGGACCTCGTCACCGACGCGGCGCTGCGCGAGAAGGTCGCGGCGAGGTTCGTCGCCAAGCTCGCCTCGCGCAACAACCACCTCTCCACCGGCTTCCTCGGCACCCCGTGGCTGCTGCCGGCGCTGAGCAGCATCGGCCGCGAGGACCTCGCCTGGACCATGCTCACCCACAAGGACTTCCCCTCCTGGGGCTACGAGGTCGAGAACGGCGCCACCACGATGTGGGAGCGCTGGGACTCGATCAAGCCCGACGGCACCTTCGGCGACGTGGGCATGAACTCCTTCAACCACTACGCCTACGGCGCGGTCGGCGACTGGATGTACCGCAACATCGGGGCGATCGCCCCGCTCGACCCCGGCTACAAGAAGATCCGGGTCGCCCCGGTGCCCGGTGGCGGGGTCACCAGCGGAGCCGGTGAGTTCCGCTCGGTCTACGGCACCATCGCCACCGACTGGCAGCTCGACGGCGGTGACCTCGCGCTCGCGGTCGACGTGCCGGTCAACACGACCGCCGAGGTCGTGCTGCCCGCCGACAACGCGTGGGCGGTCACCGAGGGCGGCGCGCTGCTCGACGGCGTCGAGGGCGTCCACGACGTCGTGGACGGCGACGGCACCGTCACCATCACCATCGGCTCCGGCAGCTACGACTTCGCGGTCACCGCGGCCAACGAGGCGCTCGGCGGCGTGCTCGACCTCCTGGTCGACCTGCGCGACCACGTCGACGGGCTGGCCGCCGAGGGCGACCTCGCCGGCGGCGACGCCGACGAGCTCGACGGACGCCTCGTCGCCACCCACGACGACGTCACCGCCGCCCTGCTGGCCACGCTCGACGACGACGACGCGGTCGTCGCCGACGAGCTCCGGTCGGCGCTCGGACGCATCCGCGAGGCCCGCACCTGGCTCGCCGGCTCGTCGGTCGACGCACCGGTGCGCGGCAGCCTCGACCGCCGGCTGTCGGAGATCGAGACCGCGCTGACCCGCTCGACCGCGACCGCGCTCGGCGTCTCGATCTCGCTGCCCCCGGTCGTCGGGGCGGTGCTGCCCGGCACTACGGCGCAGGGCGCCGTCACGGTGACCAACGACGGCGACACCGCCGTCACCGTGTCGGCCGGCTCGGTCACCGTGGCGGGCTGGGAGCCCGTCACGCTCGAGCCCGTCACGGTCGCGGCGGGCGCCTCGGCGCAGCTACCGGTGGCCCTGGCCGTGCCGCAGGACGCCGACCCGGCGTCGTACGACGCTGGGCTGAGCCTGTCGCTCACGATCGGCGACGAGGACTACGAGCTGAGCGACACCTCGGCCGACTGGGTCACCGTCACCTCCGGCCTGGTCGTGGGTGCCGTCACCGGCGCCCTCGACGCCGGCGACCCCGCCGAGCACGCGACGCTGTCGGTGCCGGTGACCAACGAGGGCAGCCGCCCCGTGCGGGCCCGCGTGGTCGCCACCCTGCCCGCCGGCTGGCGGTCGGTGCCCTCCGACGAGGTCGTGGTGCCGGCCGGCGGCAGCGTGACCGCGACCGTGCCGGTGGTCGTCGGGCTCGACCGGGTCGGCGGCCCCACCGCGGTGTCGGTCGCCGTCGTCCGCGGCGGCGCCACCCTGGCGACCAAGGACGCCTCGGTGTCGTTCCCGGTCACCGCGCCGCCGACCGCCGCGGTCGTCGACCACGTCGACTTCGGCAACGGCGCCTCGGAGACCGCGCACGCGCTGATGGCCGCACCCAACAGCGGCACCAACGTGGAGGCCGGCCTGACCCGGCGCTACGCCCACTCGTCCCACCCGGGGTCGTGGTACTCGGTGCTGCTCGACGTCCCGGCGGGCGAGCCGTTCGTGCTGCGGAGCATCGAGACCTTCGACATGCCCCGCACGAAGAAGTACCACGTCTGGATCGACGACGTGCTCGAGCAGACCCAGGTCGTGCCGCGCTCCGAGCCCGGGGTCGGCACCAAGGTGCACGACATCCTCGTCGACACCCCGGCGGCGCTGGCTGCGGCGGCCGACGGCGAGGTGCGGGTGAAGTTCGAGTTCCCGACCGACGCCAGCGGCTTCTTCGACCCCTCGCTGGCCGACACCTGGGTGATCGCCGTGCCCGACGACGAGCAGGCGCCCGACGTGACCGCGGCGGTCACCGCCGGCGTCGCCGGCGACGGGGGCTGGCACCGCTCCGACGTCGAGGTCACGGTCACCGCGGCCGACAACCGCGACGCCGCCCCGGCGGTGCAGACCGGCGAGTCGGCCGGCTGGCAGGACTACACCGGTCCGGTGGCGGTGACCGGCGAGGGCAAGCACACGCTCTCGTACCGGGCCACCGACGCCTCGGGCAACACGTCCGGGACCCGCACCCTGCCGGTGTGGATCGACGCCACGGCGCCGACCACCCAGGTCGCGGTGAAGCGCGGCACCGGGGTCGACTCCTCCGACCGGGCCACGCTGACCTTCACGGCCAGCGACGCGCTCAGCGGCGTGGCCGCGACGTCGTACCGCATCGACGGCGGGCCGTGGCAGCAGGTCGGCGCCGCGCCGGTCGTGGTGGAGGGCTACGGCGACCACGCCGTCGAGCTCACCTCGACCGACGTCGCCGGCAACGCCGAGGTGGTCAGGCAGACCACGATCAGCCTCGCCGACGTCGAGACGGTCGCGGCGGTGACGCTGCCGCAGGTCGGCGGCGCCACCCGGATCGGGGGCACGCTGACCTCCACGACGGGCACGTGGAACACCAAGGGCCTGACCTACGCCCGGCAGTGGTTGCGCAACGGCGTCGCCATCGCGGGCGCGACCGGCGAGACCTACCGGGTCGTCGCGGCCGACGCCGGCACCCGGCTCTCGGTGCGGGTCACTGCCACCAAGGACGGGCTGGCGCCCGGGGCCGCGACCTCGGCGCCGACCGCCCCGGTCGCGAAGGCCGCGTCGACCACGCGCTCCACGGTGAGCAAGGGCAAGGTCAAGGCGGGCAAGAAGGTCAAGGTCACCGCGACCGTGACCGCCGTGGGCGTCCCGGTCACCGGGAAGGTCCAGGTCGTCGTCGACGGCAAGGTGGTGCGGACGCTGGTGCTGAGGTCGGGCAAGGCGTCGACCAAGGTCAAGATCCGCAAGGGCACGCACTCGGTGGTGGTGCGCTACCTCGGGTCCGCCTCGGTCGCCGCCTCGGCCGCACCGGTGCGGAAGGTCCGGGGCACCTGACCGGCTGACCGCACCACCCCCCGGCCCGGCCGCGGCTCCCTTGTCCCGAGGGGCCGCGGCCGGGTCGTCCGCCCGGCCCTGCCCACCTGCGGGGTGGTCAGGCCCGACGGACCCGGATCGGCCCGGTGGCGGTGGCCGGGTCGACCACCTCGCCGCCCTGCGTGACGACGACGAGCCCGGCGGCGACCAGGCGCCGGGCCGCGGCCCGGGCCGGCTCCATCAGGAACCGCCAGTCGTCGCCGCCGACCGCCCGGGCGGCCTCCGAGGGGCAGATGGTCGCCTCGTCGGCCCGCTGCGCGAGCAGGGCGAGGATGGCGCGTTCGAGGTCGGAGTCGCGGCTCACCCGCGCCCGGTACCCCGTGCGCCCACCCGGCCCACGCACTCGGCTGCGGCGGCGGTGCCGGCCCGCACCGCCGCGTCCAGGTCGGCGCCCGCGGCCAGCGCCGCGGCCAGGGTGCCGGCCAGCACGTCGCCCGCGCCCGTGGTGTCGACCGCCTCCACGACGGGGGCCGCGACGTGGCGGCTGCCGGTGCCGTCGGCCAGCTGCGCTCCGTCCGCGCCCAGGGTCACCACGACCGAGCGGGCCCCGGTGCGGCGTCGTACGGCGTCGGCCAGGTCCGCCACGGGGGTGTCGGCCAGCAGCTCGGTGGCCTCCTCCTCGTTGACCACGAGCGGGTCGGCGGCGGCCAGGGTGGCGGGGGAGAGCGCGACCACGGGGGCGGGACTCAGCACCAGCCGGCCGGCCTGCCGGGCGGCGGCCTCGACCGGCCCGGCACCGACCTCGGTCTGGGCGAGCACCACGTCCGCGCCCGCGCACGCGGCGGTCACCTCGGCGTCGGTGAGGGTGGCGTTGGCGCCGGCCCCGACGGCGATGGCGTTCTCGCCGTCGGGGGTGACGGTGATCAGGGCGACGCCGGTGGCGACGTCGGGCCGCACCGCGACGTGGGCGGGGTCGACCCCCGCGGCGCGCAGCTCGGCGAGCTGCTCGCGGCCGGCGTCGTCGTCGCCCACGGCTGCGCAGAGCACGACGTCCGCACCCGCCCGGGCGGCGGCGACCGCCATGTTGGCGCCCTTGCCGCCGCTTGTGCGCACCGGTCCGTCGCCGACCACCGTCTCGCCGGCGCGCGGCCGGCGTGAGACCCGCACCACGAGGTCCTGGTTGATGCCGCCCACGACCACCACGCGCCCCATGCCGGCCAGTGTGGCAGCCGCCACGCGTCTGCCGCGTCGTCCGACTGGTCACCGCTGCTCCATGGACGCGGCGGAGGCGACGGCGGTCGCGCACGAGGTCTTCGGCCACGACGGCCTCCACCCGGAGCAGGCGCGGGTCGTGGCCGCGCTGCTCGAGGGGCGTGACGTGCTGCTGGTCGCACCGACGGGCGCGGGCAAGTCGCTGTGCTACCAGCTGCCGGGGGTGCTGCTCGGCGGCTGCACGCTGGTGGTGTCGCCGCTGCTGGCCCTCCAGCGCGACCAGGTCTCGGCGCTCGACGCGCTCGGCCCACGCACCCGCGCCGGGGCGCTGGCCTCCGACGTGGGGGAGGGCGCGCGGCGCGAGGTCCTCGACGCGGCTCGCGACGGGTCGCTGCGCTTCCTGTTCCTGGCCCCGGAGCAGCTGGCCCGCGAGGACGTGCGGGCCGAGCTGGCGACGCTGCCGCTGTCGCTGGTCGCGGTCGACGAGGCCCACTGCGTCTCGGGCTGGGGCCACGACTTCCGCCCCGACTACCTCCGCCTCGGCGAGCTGCTCGCCGACCTCGACGCTCCGACCGTCGCGCTGACCGCGACCGCCGCCGCCCCGGTCCGCGACGACGTGGTCGACCGGCTGCGCCTCGACGACCCGGTGCGGATCGTCACCGGCTTCCGCCGCCCCAACCTCTCGCTCGTGGTGCGCCCGGCCCCGGACGGCGACGAGCAGCGCCGGCTGGCCGCCGAGCTCGTCACCGAGCACCCGCCCGGCACGTGCGGCATCGTCTACTGCCGCACCCGCCGCGCCACCGAGCGCCTGGCCGGCGACCTGGCCGAGCAGGGCGTCGCCGCGGCGGCGTACCACGCGGGGCTGCGGGCGAGCCTGCGCCGCGAGGTGCACGACGCCTTCCAGGCCGGGGACGGCCGGGTCGACGTGGTGGTCGCGACGTCGGCGTTCGGCATGGGGATCGACAAGCCCGACGTGCGGTTCGTCGTCCACGCCCAGGCACCGGAGTCGCCCGACACCTACCACCAGGAGGCCGGGCGGGCCGGCCGCGACGGAGAGCCCGCGGTCGTCACGCTCGTGCACCGGCCCGAGGATCTCGCGCTGGGACGGTTCTTCTCCTCCGGGGTGCCGCGCGAGGAGCACGTCCGTGAGGTCCTCGACGCCGTCGAGCGGCTCGGCTCCCGCGACCCCCGCCAGGTGGCGGCGGACACCGGGCTCGGCCCGCGCCGCACCGGCCGGATCCTGAACCTGCTCGACCTCGTCGGCGACGCCGTCGACGCCGACGACGCCGTGGTCGCCGCGGTCGACCGGGCCGAGGCGGTGCGGGCGCTGCAGCGCTCGCGCGTCGACATGATGCGCGAGTACGCCGAGACCGACCGCTGCCGGGCGGCGTTCCTCGAGGCCTACTTCGGGGAGCAGCCCGACGACCTCTGCGGCACCTGCGACAACTGCCGCGCCGGCGTCGCGGCCGAGCGGGTCGACGAGACCGCCGACGGCTACGCCGTCCACGAGGTGCTGCGTCACCGCGAGTTCGGCGTCGGCACCGTCACCGACGTCGAGGAGGACCGGCTGACGGTCCTCTTCGACGACGTCGGCTACCGCACGCTCTCGTCCCAGGTCGTCGCCGACGAGGGGCTGGTCGAGCCGGCCTGACCTCAACCGCGCGGGCGGTACTCGAGGTAGGTGACGCCGTTCTCGATCACCTCGTGGTGGTCGAGGTCGAGCACGTGCTTCGGCGTCCCCTCGAAGAGCCGCTGCCCGCTGCCGACCACGACCGGGTGCACGAGCAGGTGCAGCCGGTCGAGCAGCCCGTGGCGCAGCAGCCACCGCACGGTGGTCGCGCTGCCGGACATCTGGATGTCGCCCTCGGTGGCGTCGCGCACCTCCCGCAGCCGCGCCGCCACCGCGTCCTCCGACCCGCCGAGCACGGTGGTGCCCGCCCAGGCCGACTCGGTGATCGTGTTGCTGAGCACGTACTTGTCGATGCGGTTGAAGAAGTCGGCGATCTCGCCGTCCTCGCTGGTGGGCCAGTACGCCGCCCACTCGTCGTGCAGCCGCCGTCCCATGAGGAACGCCCCGGCGGTGGCCATCCCCCGCCCGACGACCTCCCCCATCTGGTCGCTCCAGAAGTCGAAGTGCCACTGGTCGGGGGCCTCGACGACGCCGTCGAGGGAGATGAAGAAGCTGGAGATGATGCGGGCCATGGTGACTCCTCTGTCGTGGGTTGCTGTCACTTCCTCCACGAACGGGGTGGGGCGGATACGACAGGGCGTGGCGGTTGGTTTGGGGAAGTTCGGCGCTCCGCTGGCTGAGGAACGACGAAGGCGTGTCTCGAAACCGCGTGGGACGACCGCCTCCCGGGCGTTGGTTGAGGTGCGAGAAGCGCTAGCGACGAGCCTCGAAACCTGGTGAGCCGAGCGCCCTCCCTTGCTCGGGATTCGGGTCCCCCCGCCGGTGACTCGGGGCGCCCGCGCGCCTAGCAGGCCGACGCTCGCCGTCAAGGATTCCCTGCGGCGCCTTCGGCGTCCTTGACCGCGAGCCTCGGTCGGCCTGCTGTCACGGTGCACTGCCGGCGCTCGCAAGCTCGCGCCGCCAGTGCCTGCTGTCACGGTGCACTGCCGGCGCTCGCAAGCTCGCGCCGCCAGTGCCTGCTGGTACGGCGCACTGCCGGCGCTCGCAAGCTCGCGCCGCCAGCAGGTGCGGGCTTCGCGCATCGCTGGTTGAGGAGGGACGAAGTCCCTCACTCGTTGCCCGGTGAGACGACAGCCCTCCCGCAACCGCCGTAGCCAGCCCAGGTTTCGCCGAGCCGTCGTTAATTAACGACGGCTCGGCGCACCGCGACGACAACAAGCGCCGGGTCGGCGATACCCCGATGCGCATTCGGTGGGGACGGAGGGCGTTCGGTGCGGGGGTTTCGAGACAGTCGCTAGCGCGACTTCCTCAACCACCGGGCGCTGGTTGAGGTGCGAGGAGCGCTAGCGACGAGCCTCGAAACCAAGCCCCACGACCCAGGTAACGATCGGGTCACAACCCCGAATCCCCGTTGTGGACAACGCGAAAACCGGCCCTGGACTGTCGGTGGTCGGTGCTTGGGTAGAGGCATGACAGCGAAGGCCACACCCCACGGACGGCACCGCATCTCGCGGGCTGTCGCGGAGGTGCGCGCCACGCTGGCCGAGGTCGGGGAGCTGCCGCTGTGGAGCATGCCCGCCCCTGAAGCCGCCGTGACCCTCACCGAGCTCGCGAAGCTCAAGAGCCAGGTCGCCGCTCTCGAGCTCCGGCTCGCCAAGCACGCCCAGACCCAGCACGTCGAAGCCGCCTCCGGCGCCACCAGCACCGCGGCGTGGCTCGCCGTCGCCACCCACGCCACCCGCCGCGACGCGTCCAGGACGATGCGGCTGGCCGGGCAGCTGGACACCATGCCCGTCGTCGCCCGGGCGCTTGGACGGGGCGACCTGTTGCTGGAGCAGGCCGAGGTCATCGCCCGCGCGATCGACAAGCTCCCCGACGGCACCGACCCGCAGATCCGAGAGCAGGCCCAGGCCAAGCTCGTCGACCTCGCCCAGCACCACGACGCCAAGGACCTGACCGTCTTCGGCAACCGCATCCTCGACATCGTCTCCCCCGAGGTCGGCGAAGCAGCCGAGGCCAAGGCGTTGGAGCGCGAGGAGCGCGAGGCCGAGAAGGCGTGCAAGCTCACCATGCTCGACGACGGCGAAGGCCGGACCCACGGCCGGTTCGTCATCCCCACCCTGCACGCCGAAGCCCTCAAGAAAGCGCTGTTCGCGCACGCCGCGCTCACCCACGACAAGGTCACCTCGCAGACACTGGGCCAGGCGTTCTGCGACTACATCCTCCGCTACCCCGCAGACCGGCTCCCGCAGCGCGGCGGCGTCAACGCCACCGTCGTGGTCACCATCCCGCTCGCGGTGCTCGAAGGACGGCTCGCGGCCTGCGAGCTCGACACCGGCACCCGGATCAGCCCCGGCGCCGCCCGCAGGCTCGCCTGCGAAGCCGGACTCATCCCCGCCGTGCTCGACGGCCAGTCCCAGGTCCTCGACCTCGGCCGCACCCGACGCCTCTTCACCACCCCCCAACGCATCGCCCTCGGCCTCGAGCAGAAGACCTGCCGCTCCGAGGGCTGCGACCGCCCCGCCTCCACCTGCGAGGCCCACCACCGAGTCCGCTGGACCGACGGCGGCAACACCGACCTCCGCGACGGCGTCCTCCTCTGCCCCTCACACCACCAACGAGCACACGACCCCGCGTACAAGACCGCCTACCTACCGACCGGCAAGGTCCAGTTCCACAGGCGAACGTGAGACCTCGTTGACTCAGGAACTTGCGTAGCGAGTGTCCAGACCTCCGGACGACGGGCTACTGCCGCTGGTCTCATCTGGTCTTCCTGCCAGCCCCACCGTCGAGGCCAATAGGTGCTTCGGCGAGCACCCACCCGGACCGGACCCACCGTGCGTGAATACGGGTGTGGAGGAGTTCGAGAGTTGGGTAAGGGCGCGGCAGGCTGCGCTCGCCCGGTCGGCGTACCTCTTGACCGGTGACCTCCACCTCGCAGAGGACCTTCTGCAGGAGACACTGGCCCGGGTCGCCGCACGCTGGCATCGGCTGGACCGGTCGAGGCCGCCGTCTGCCTACGCCTCCACCGTGATGCACCGCCTGGCGATCGACGCCTGGCGCCGCCGCCGCGTCCGCCCCGCTGAGGTGCTCAGCGACCAGCACCCGGAGCTGGGCGGTCACGGAGCGGACGTCGAACGCCGGCTGGTGCTCCGCGACGCACTGGCGAGGCTGACGCCGAAGCAGCGGGCGGTGCTGTCGCTTCGCTTCTACGAGGACCTGACCGAGGTCCAGACCGCTGACGTGCTCGGAATCTCGGTCAGCACCGTCAAGACCACGGCCCGTGACGCGCTGACCCGACTGCGGGCCGTGGCGCCCGACCTGCTGGCCGACGCCATCGAGGATGGGAGCGCCCGATGAGCCACAACTCCCTTGACGACCTGCTCGTCCAGGTTCCCGACCATGTGCGTCCGGATGTGGGCGCCGCCTGGTCCACCGGCCGACGGCGGGTGCGCCGACGACGGCTCACCGGCGTTGCGGCCGCCACTGCTGCGGTCGTCCTCGCCGCGACCCTGGTGACGACGTGGCACCAGGACCGGTCCATCGAGCCCGCGCCGAGCCCCGACGGCCGCCCTTCCGTCGACGGTTACCCAGTCCGCGTCGGGCCCCAGCTGTGGGAGCGGGAGCTGCCCGCCCGGCCGGGCCCGGTCGCCGGCTTCGTGATGTCCGAGCCTGTCGACGACGACCTCGAGAAGCTGCACGTCGTCAGCAAGTCGGGCCGCACCTGGTTCGTGCCCCGTGGCGAGCGACACGTCGACTTCATGCCAGCCCTCAGCGACGACGGCACCCGGCTGGGCTACCAGGCCGGGCCCGACGAGTACGTGGTGCGCGACCTGGTGACCGGCGCCGTGGTGTCCTACCCGGTGAGCGACAACCTAGGAGACGATGCCCGGCAGCCGTTCATGACGCAGGGACAGATTCCGGCCTGGTGGTCACGGGACGGTCGCCAGCTGGTCCTGAGCGCGTGGCGGCTGACGCACCCGGAGGACTCCTTCGTCGTCCTCGACCTCGAGGGCGGTGTGCGGCCCCTGCCCGCACCCGACCTGTCGGGAAACGTGGTGGGCTGGACCCCGGACGGTGCCATCGCCTGGCTCATCGACGGGACGAGTCGGCGGGAGGCGCTGCTGGTCCTCACCGATGACCGGGGGGCCGAGCTGGACCGCATGCCGCTCACGGTCCCAGACGGCTACCGCTTGGAGCTCCACCAGTGGAACGGGTCGTTGTCCCCAGCCGGCACCCGCGTAGTGCTGCTCGCGCAGGGCCCCGGCCTCGAGGAGACAGGATTCGTCTTCGACCTCGCGTCGGGCGAGATCGTGGCGAGCGGGGACGCCTCGGACCGCGCGAGCCTGTGCACCGCCAGCTGGATCGGGGAGGCACCCCTGTTCGCCGTCTCGGAGAGGGACGACCCGGAGGACGCAGATCCTGGCGCCGGGCTCGTGAGCCTTGCCGGTGAGGCGGTCAGCGTCGTCGAACCGGGGTTGGACCCGCACTGCTTCCACCTGACGCCGGGAGCGCTCGCCGGGAACCGGACGGCGGGACCCTCGACCTGGCTGTTCGGCACGGCGACCGGGTGGCTCTCGTGGAACTGGGCCTACGTCCTGACCGCGACGGGCCTGCTGGTGCTCGCTGTCCTGACCGCTCTGCGGGTGCGTCAGCGCAGGGCGGCGGCCTCCCGCGCCAAGGACTCGACGCGCGCCCAGTCCTGAGCGGCGACGGCGTCCTTGGGGGTGAGCCACGAGCCCCCGACGCACCCCACGTTCGGGAGGGCGAGGTACGTCGGGGCGCTCGCGGCGGTGATGCCGCCGGTCGGGCAGAACCGGGCGGCGGGCACCGGGGACGCGACCGAGGACAGGTAGGTCGCGCCACCGGCGGCTTCGGCGGGGAAGAACTTCATCTCGGTGAAGCCGGCCTCGAGCACGGCCAGCACCTCCGAGACGGTGGACGTGCCGGGCAGGAACGGCAGGCCGGTGTCGGCCATCGCGCCCAGCAGGGTCGGGGTCGAGCCGGGGGAGACCAGGAACCGGGCGCCGGCGTCGAGCGCCTGCTTCGCCTGGCCGGGCGACGTGATCGTGCCGGCGCCCACCAGGATCTCGGGGACCTCGTCGGCGACCGCACGAATCGCGTCGAGCGCGACCGGGGTGCGCAGGGTCAGCTCGATCGCGGGCAGCCCGCCGGCGACGAGCGCCCGGGCCAGCGGTACGGCGTCCTCGACCCGGTCGACGACGACGACCGGCAGTACGGGTACGACGGACAGCAGTGACTCAGACGGGCTGGACAACGGGTGCCTCCTGGGTGGCGGTCGGGGCGGCGTACGACGGGAACACGCTCGCGCCGGCGTCGGCGGGGCCGACGGTGGCGCGGAACGCGGCGAACAGCTCGCGGCCCGTGCCCGCCCACTCCTCGCCCTCGGGAGCCCGGCCGGTCGGCACCCGCGACTGCAGCGCGAACACGTCGTCGACGGTGAGCACGCCCCGCTCGCCGTCGACGGTCACGACGTCGCCGTCGCGCACCCGCGACAGCGGGCCGCCGACGGCGGCCTCGGGGGTGACGTGGATGGCGGCCGGCACCTTGCCCGACGCGCCCGACATCCGCCCGTCGGTGACGATCGCGACCCGCTGGCCGCGGTCCTGGAGCACGCCGAGCGCGGGGGTCAGCTTGTGCAGCTCGGGCATGCCGTTGGCGGCCGGCCCCTGGTAGCGCACCACCGCCACGAAGTCGACGCCGTCGAGCCGCCCGGCGCCGAACGCCTCGAGGAAGTCGTGCTGGTCGTCGAAGACGATCGCGGGCGCGGTCACGACCCGGTGCTCGGGCTTGACCGCGGAGGTCTTGATCACCGCGGTGCCGAGCGGGCCGGTGAGCACCTTGACGCCGCCGTCGGGCGCGAACGGGTCGTCGGCCGGGCGCAGCACGTCGAGGTCGAGGCTGGTCTTCGGCCCCTCCTCCCAGGTGAGGTCCTCGCCGCGCAGCACCGGCTCGCGGGTGTAGTGGTGCAGCCCGAGGCCGGCGATGGTGCGGACGTCGTCGTGCAGCAGCCCGGCGCGCAGCAGCGTGTGCACCAGGAAGCCGATGCCGCCGGCCGCCTGGAAGTGGTTGATGTCGGCCGAGCCGTTGGGGTAGATGCGGCACAGCAGCGGCACCACGGCCGACAGCTCCGAGAGGTCGTCCCACGTCAGGTGGATGCCGGCCGCGCGAGCGATCGCCACCAGGTGCAGCGTGTGGTTGGTGGAGCCGCCGGAGGCGAGCAGGGCCACGCAGGCGTTGACGATCGCCTTCTCGTCGACCACCTCGCCCACCGGGGTCGGGTCGCCACCCTGGCGGGTGATGCCGACCGCGCGCTCGGCCGCGGCGCGGGTCAGCGCCTCGCGCAACGGGGTGCCGGGGTTGACGAACGACGAGCCCGGCAGGTGGAGGCCCAGCACCTCCATCAGCAGCTGGTTGGAGTTGGCGGTGCCGTAGAAGGTGCAGGTGCCGCGGGAGTGGTACGACGCCGCCTCGGCCTCGAGCAGCTCCTCGCGGCCGACCTTGCCCTCGGCGTAGAGCTGGCGCACCTTCGCCTTCTCGCCGTTGGGCAGGCCCGACGCCATCGGCCCGGCGGGCACGAACACGGTCGGCAGGTGGCCGAACGACAGCGCGCCGATCAGCAGCCCCGGCACGATCTTGTCGCAGACGCCGAGCATCAGGGCGCCGTCGAACATGTCGTGCGACAGCGCGATCGCCGCCGACATCGCGATGACGTCGCGGCTGTAGAGCGAGAGCTGCATGCCGTCGCGACCCTGGGTGATCCCGTCGCACATGGCCGGCACGCCGCCGGCGACCTGGGCCAGCCCGCCGGCCCGGATCGCGGCCTGCTTGAGCACCGGCGGGTAGTCGCCGTAGGGCTGGTGGGCCGAGAGCATGTCGTTGTAGGACGTGACGATCGCCAGGTTGGGCTTGGTCCGGCCGCGGAGCGCCGCCTTGTCGGCGGGCTCCGCGGCCGCGAAGCCGTGCGCGAGGTTCGCGCACGCCAACCGGCCCCGTGCCGGGCCGCGGTCGGCGGCGGCACGGATCCGGTCGAGGTACGCCGTGCGGGTGACGGCGCTGCGCTCGGTCAGCCGCGCGGTGACCGCGGCGACGACGGGGTGGACGGGAGTGGTCACTGGTCGGACTCCTGCCAGGTACGGCCGTCGCGCTCGAGGAGCGTGGCGGCGGCGGTGGGCCCGCTGGTGCCGGCGGGGTAGCGCTGCGGGCGGTCGGGCGACGACGCCCACCGCTGGAGGATCGGCTCGACCCAGGTCCACGCGGCCTCGACCTCGTCGCGGCGCATGAACAGCGTCGGGTTCCCCTTCATCACGTCCATGAGCAGCCGCTCATAGGCCTCCGGCGACCGCTCGCTGAACGTCGTGGCGTAGCTCAGGTCGAGCGAGACCGGCCGCAGCCGGATGCCGCCGGGGCCGGGCTCCTTGGCGGTCATCGAGAGCCGCATGCCCTCCTCGGGCTGCACCTGGATGTGCAGCCGGTTGGGCCCGGTCACGCCCTCGCTGTGGGGGAACATCGCGTGCGGCGGCTCCTTGAAGACCACCACGATCTCGCTGATCTTCTGGTCCATCCGCTTGCCGGTGCGCAGGTAGAAAGGCACGCCGG
Source organism: Nocardioides sp. SYSU D00038 (assembly GCF_016924665.1). Lineage (GTDB taxonomy): Bacteria > Actinomycetota > Actinomycetes > Propionibacteriales > Nocardioidaceae > Nocardioides. Next base: position 72,313 of record NZ_JAFFJT010000016.1, on the reverse strand, counting down.
CCCAGCGCCAGTTCTGCACCTCGGCGCGGATCGCCACGAAGGTCTCGGTGCGCGAGCCCGGGTGGCCCAGGTCGTCGTCGTAGGACGGCACGACCGCGCCGTCGACGACCCCCTGGGTGTAGCGGCCGCGGACGGTGTCGCGGTCGACCTCCTCGGGGCTCATGATCTTCAGGGCCTGCAGCACCTTGAGCTTCTCGTCGCGCACGGTCTCGCGGCCGACGTACGTCGGGGGCTCCATCGCGACCAGGCAGAGGAGCTGGAGCAGGTGGTTCTGCACCATGTCGCGCAGCGCGCCGGAGGAGTCGTAGTAGCCGCCCCGGTCGCCGACGCCGAGCGACTCGGCCACGGTGATCTGCACGTGGTCGACCCACCGCGAGTTCCACAGCGGCTCGAGGAAGGTGTTGGCGAACCGGGTGACGAGGAGGTTCTGCACGCTCTCCTTGCCGAGGTAGTGGTCGATGCGGAAGATCTGCGACTCCTCGAAGACCCGGCCGACGGCGTCGTTGATCCGTCGGGCCGACTCGAGGTCGGTGCCGATGGGCTTCTCCAGCACCACGCGTGCCGACTCGTCGACGACGCCGGCCTGCTCGAGGCGCTCGCAGATCGGGCCGAAGAGCGCGGGGGCGACGGCGAGGTAGAACACCCGGCTCGAGACCTCGGGACGGTCCTTGAGCAGGCCGTGCAGGAGGTGCCAGCCGTCGTCGCTGCGGGCGTCGAGCTTCAGGTGGTGCACCCGGGCGAGGAGCCGCTCGACGGTGGGCTGGTCGAGGTCGCCGACGTGCTCGGCGAGGCCGTCGCGGACGACGGCGCGGTAGGCGTCGTCGCCCATCTCGGAGCGGGAGATGCCCACGACGCGGGTGTCGTCGGGCAGCTGCCCCTCGAGGTCGCGGTGGTAGAGCGCGGGCAGGAGCTTGCGGAGCGCGAGGTCACCGGTGCCGCCGAAGACGACGACGTCGCAGGCGGGGAGCGCGGTGGCGAGCTCCGAGGTCGGAAGGGTCACTCCACAACGGTAGGACGTTAGTCTGCACTCGGCAAGCACTACTTATGACTTTTGCTGACAGAAGGGACCGCACTTAGGATGCCCGCATGACCGACTCCGCCGGCGAGGTGCTCGACCTCGTGCGCAGCGGCCGGGCCGCCACCCGGTCCGACCTGCGTCGGCTCACCGGCATGTCGCGCACCGCCGTGGTCAGCCGGGTCACCGCCCTCGCCGACGCCGGGCTGCTGCTCCTCGGCGAGGAGCTCGCCTCGACCGGCGGCCGCCCGCCGGGCAGCCTGGTCTTCAACGCCTCGGCCGGCGTGGTGCTGGCCGCCGCGATCGGCCGCTCCCGCTCCCAGCTCGCCGTCTTCGACCTCGCCGGCGCCCAGCTCTCCGAGTCGGCCGTCGACCACGAGATCGGGGCCGGTCCCGACGCGGTGATGCCGCCCGTGGTCGACCACCTGCGCGCGCTGCTCGCCGACCGTCACGGCCTGGTCGACGCCCCGGTGCTCGGCATCGGCGTCAGCCTCCCGGGCACGGTCGACCCGGTGCGCGGCGTCAGCATCGACTCCCCGGTGATGGGCGGCTGGGACGGCGCCGACCTCGCGCCGTACTTCGCCGAGGTGGCCGCCGCCGGCATCTTCGTCGGCAACGACGCCGACGTGCTCGCCCGCTCCGAGCGGCTCGGCCACGCCGCCACCCACCGCGACCTCGTGGTGGTCAAGGCCTCCACCGGTCTCGGCCTCGGCATCCTCGCCGAGGGCCGGGTGGTCTCCGGCCACCTCGGCGCGGCCGGCGAGATCGGCCACACCAAGGTCGACGCCGCCAGCGGCAAGCCCTGCCGGTGCGGCGACACCGGCTGCCTCGAGACCATCGCCGGCGGCTGGTCGCTCGTCGCCCGGATGGCCGAGGCCGGCCACCCCGTCGACCACGTCCGCGACGTCGTCGCGCTCGCCGTCGCCGGCGACCCCGAGGCCAAGGCGTTGCTGCGCGAGAGCGGTCGCCGCCTCGGCGAGGTGCTGGCGGTGGCGATCAACCTGCTCAACCCCCAGGCCGTCGTGGTCGGCGGCGACATGGCGGCGGCGTTCGACGTCTACACCGCCGGCGTCCGCGAGAGCGTCTACGCCCGCGCCTCGGCCCTGGCCACCCGCGACCTGCAGTTCCTCCCCTCGACGTACGGCGAGCGCGCGGGGCTGGTCGGCTGCGCCGCGATGGCGCTGGACCAGGTGCTCAGCCCCGCCGCCGTCGACGCGCGGCTCTCCGCGCGGCCGGCGCCCGCGGCCACCGTCGGCTCCTGACCGCGGCCCCGGAGGGCTACCGTTCCGGCATGCGCGTGACCGAGTTCGGCACCATGCCCGACGGCCGCCCGGTGCGGTGCCTGGAGATCGGCTCCGTCCCCGGCGCCGTCGTCGAGGTGATCACCCTGGGGGCCACCGTGCACCGGCTCGAGGTGCCCTGCGGCGACGGCGCCCGGCGCAACGTCGTGCTCGGCCACCCCGACCCCGAGACCCGGCTGGCCTCCACCGACTACATCGGCGGCACCATCGGTCGCTACGCCAACCGGATCGCCCAGGGCAGGTTCGAGCTCGACGGCACCGAGGTGGCGGTCGAGACCCACGACCGCGGCAACTCGCTGCACGGCGGGCCCGACGGCTTCGACCGTCGGCTGTGGACGGTCACCGAGCACGGCGACGACAGCCTCGCCCTCGAGCTGGTCAGCCCGGACGGCGACATGGGCTTCCCCGGCACCGTCACCGCCCGGGTGCGCTACCGGGTCGAGGGCACCACCGTGCACGTGGACCTCGAGGCCACCACCGACGCGCCGACCGTGGTCAACCTGACCAACCACGCCTACTTCAACCTCGACGGCGAGGGCGCCGGCACCGTCGACGACCACCTGCTCCGGGTCGACGCCGACGACTACACCCCCATCGACGCCACCGGCATCCCGCCGGCCGGGCACGCGCCGGTCGCCGGCACGCCGTTCGACTTCCGCGTCGCCAGCCCGATCGGACCGGCCCTGCGCCAGGCCCACGAGCAGGTCGAGTCGGCCCGCGGCATCGACCACAACTACGTCGTCCGGGGCTCGGGCCTGCGCACCGCCGCGGTGCTCGAGTCGCGCCGCACCCGCACCCGGCTCGACCTGCGCGCCGACCAGCCCGGGCTGCAGGTCTACACCGGCAACTTCCTCGACGGCTCCCGTCGGTCGACCGTGGGCGCGCTCTACCGGCAGGGCGACGGCATCGCGCTGGAGCCCCAGCTCTTCCCGGACTCACCGAACCACCCGGAGTGGCCAACCGCGGTACTCCGGCCGGGCGAGACCTACCGGGCCACGATCGCGTGGCTGTTCAGCGCGTCCGCCGACCACGACGCTTCGCCCGGTTGCGAGACTGTCCCCGGATGACCTCCCCCCGACTCGCCGAAGGACTCCGAATGCAGCAGCGCACCCTGGGCCGCACCGGCCGACCCGTCTCCGTCGTCGGCCTCGGCACCTGGCAGCTCGGCGCCGACTGGGGCGACGTGTCCGAGTCGGCCGCCCGCGAGGTGCTCGAGGCCTCCGCCGAGGCCGGCGTCACCTTCTACGACACCGCCGACGTCTACGGCGACGGCCGCAGCGAGCGGATCGTCGGGGCGTTCGTGAAGGCCCACCCCGACGCCGGGTTCACCGTAGCCACCAAGATGGGCCGACGCGTCGACCAGCTGCCGGAGAACTACCACCCCGACAACTTCCGGCAGTGGATCGACCGGTCCCGCCGCAACCTCGGCGTCGACACCGTCGACCTGGTGCAGCTGCACTGCCCGCCCTCGGCGACCATCGACGACGACGCGACCTACGACGCCCTCGACGCGCTGGTGGCCGACGGGTCGATCGCCGCGTACGGCGTCTCGGTCGAGACCTGCGACCAGGCGCTGTCGGCGATCGCCCGGCCGGGCGTGGCGTCGATCCAGATCATCCTCAACGCGTTCCGGCTCAAGCCGCTCGACGAGGTGCTCCCCGCCGCCGAGGCCGCCGGCGTGGGCATCATCGCCCGGGTGCCGCTGGCCTCGGGCCTGCTGAGCGGCAAGTACGACGCGACCACGACGTTCGCCCCCGACGACCACCGCAGCTACAACCGCGACGGCAGCGCCTTCGACGTCGGCGAGACCTTCTCCGGCGTCGACTACGAGACCGGCGTCGCGGCCGCCCAGGAGTTCAGCGCGCTGGTCGCCGCCGAGGGCCCGGACGGCGCCACCGCGGCGCAGGCGGCGCTCGCGTGGTGCTGGCAGCTGCCGGGCTCGACGACGGTCATCCCCGGCGCGCGCAACGCCGAGCAGGCGCGCGCGAACGCCGCCGCCGGCGACCTGCCGCCGCTGTCGGAGGGGCTGCTCGCCGGGGTTCGCCGGATCTACGACGAGCGGTTCCGCGCCGCGGTGCACGCCCGCTGGTAGCGGCTACTGGCCGAGCACGGCCTCGGTCTCGTGGGTGCCGGAGACGCAGAACTCGTTGCCGTCGGGGTCGGTGAGGGTCACCCACCGGAAGTGCTCGTCGCCGCGTCGCTCGACCAGCCCGGCCCCCACCGCGACCAGCCGGTCGACCTCGGCGTCGAGGTCGTCGGCGGTCAGGTCGAGGTGGAGCCGGTTCTTGCCCGGCGTCGGGTCGTCGACCTTCTGGAAGGCGAGCAGCACCGGCCCGCCGGAGACCATGAGGTAGGTCTGGTCGCCGAACGGGTCGGCGATCTGCCCGCCCACCTGCTCGGACCACCAGCGCGCCAGCGCGGCGGCGTCCGTCGTGTCGAAGGTGACCATGCCAACTGAGATCGTCATGGCCGCAGGCTAGGGGCGGGCGCCGACAGCACCGATGAGTCCGGGCCCCCTGCCCGGGTCTGCACCGGCATGGAGACCCCACTCGACCTGCGTCCCGCCACCTCGACCCTCGCCGCCCTGGTGCGCGGCGTCCGCGACGACCAGCTCGGCGGCCCGACCCCGTGCCCCGACTACACCGTCGCCGACCTGCTCGACCACGTCGGCGGCCTGGCCCTGGCCTTCACCGCGGCCGCCCGCAAGGAGGTGCTCGACGGCGCCGGCGCGCCCGGTGACGGCTCCCGGCTGCCCGACGGCTGGCGCGACGCGTTCGCCGCCCACCTCGACGAGCTGAGCTCGGCCTGGCTCGACCCGGCGGCGTACGACGGCACCACGATGGCCGGCCCCGTCGAGATGCCGGGGTCGGCCGCCGCGCTGGTGGCGCTGGACGAGGTGATCGTCCACGGCTGGGACCTCGCGGTCGCCACCGGCCAGCCGTTCTCGGCCGATCCCGGTCTGGTGGAGGCGAATCTCGGCTTCGTCCTCTCCTTCGAGCCTCCCGAGGACGGCGCCGCGGACGACGGCGGCCTGTTCGGCCCGCCCGTCGCCGTACCCGACGACGCGCCCGCCCTCGACCGCCTCCTGGGCGCCACCGGCCGCGACCCGGCCTGGACCCCCTGATCGATTTCGTCGCACCCGAGGCGCTCCGGTAACGTTCGGCGCGGTGGCGTGTCCGAGCGGCCTAAGGAGAACGCCTCGAAAGCGTTTGTGGGTGCAAGCCCACCGAGGGTTCAAATCCCTCCGCCACCGCCAGCTCACGAAGATCCGCCCGGCTCGCCTGGGCGGATCTTCGCGTTTGCGGAGGGGGGTACTCCGGGGCTGACTCGGGGCGCCCGCATGCGCGGACGCCTTGCCCATCGCTGGTCGAGGAGGGACGAAGTCCCTCCCTCGTTACCCGGTGAGATGAGCGCCCTCCCGCGACCGCCGAGGTGCTCACCCCGGGGCTGATTCGTTGCCCGCGCGCTTACCTGGTCGGGTCTCGGCGTCAAGGGTTCCCTTCGGCGCTTCGCGCCCTTGACCCCGAGCCTCTCCCGACCAGGTGTGACGGCGCACTGCCGGCACTCGCAAGCTCGCGCCGTCAGCACTGCGCGGGCTTCGCGGATCGCTGGTTGAGGAGGGACGAAGTCCCTCACTCGTTGCCCGGTGAGACGAACGTTCTCCAGCAACCACTGCGGGGCGACTCAGGTTTCGGGGGGGGGCGGGGCGAATAACGACGGCGGGGGCGGACCCCGGGGGGGGCTACTCTGTTTGCCCGCCCCCGTCGCAAATCCCCCCGGGCGGGCCGAAACCCGAGTCGGCCTCCGTTGGGGACGGGAGGGCGGTCGGCCGGCGGAGGATTCGAGAACGTCGGCAGCGCGACTTCCTCAACCAGCGGTGGGCACGGGTGGCGCTGGTTGAGGTGCGAGGAGCGCTAGCGACGAGCCTCGAAACCAAGCGCTCGAGAACCTAGGTAACGATCGGGTCACAACCCCGAATCCCGTTGTGGACAACGCGAAAACCGGCCGGGGACTGTCGGTGGTCGGTGCTTGAGTAGGGCACGTGACAAGCCCGCACACCACCCGCTACCGGCACCGCGTCACGCGTGCCGTCGGTGACGCGCGTGGTGTGCTCGACGAGGTCGGTCAGCTCCCGCTGTGGTCGATGGACGCCACCGAAGCAGGCCACGCGTTGACCGAGGTCGTCCACCTGGAGTCCCAGCTCGCCGCCCTGAAGCTGCGGCTGGCCCACCACGCCAAGCAGCAGAAGGTCGAAGCCGCCTCCGGCGCCACCTCGACCGCAGCCTGGCTCGCCGCCGCGACCCGCGCGACCCGCCGCGAGACCGCCAGGACGATGCGGCTGGCCGAGCAGCTCGACACCATGCCCGTCGTCGCGCAGGCGCTTGGACGGGGTGATCTGCTGCTGGAGCAGGCCGAGGTCATCGCCCGCGCGATCACCAAGCTCCCCGACGACACCGACCCGCAGATCCGCGACCAGGCACAGGTCGAGCTCGTCGAGCTCGCCCAGCACCACGACGCCAAGGACCTCACGATCTTCGGCAACCGGATCCTTGACATCGTCTGTCCCGAGGTCGGGGAAGCAGCAGAAGCCGAGGCGCTGGCTCGCGAGGAGCGCGAGGCCGAGAAGGCCTGCAAGCTCACCATGCTCGACGACGGCGAGGGCAGGACCCACGGCCGGTTCGTCATCCCGACCATGCACGCCGAAGCACTGAAGAAGGCGCTCTTCGCCCACGCGGCTCTCACGCACGAGAAGGTGACGTCGCAGTCGCTGGGGCAGGCGTTCTGCGACTACATCCTCAAGTACCCCGCAGACCGGCTCCCGCAGCGCGGCGGCGTCAACGCCACCGTCGTGGTCACCATCCCGCTCGCCGTGCTTGAAGGACGGCTCGCGGCCTGCGAGCTCGACACCGGCACCCGGATCAGCCCCGGCGCTGCCCGCAGGCTCGCCTGCGAGGCCGGACTCATCCCCGCCGTGCTCGACGGACAGTCCCAGGTTCTCGACCTCGGCCGCACCCGACGACTGTTCACCACCCCGCAGCGCATCGCTCTCGGAATCCAGCAGAAGACCTGCCGGTCCGAAGGCTGCGACCGACCCGCCTCCACCTGCGAAGCCCACCACAAGACCCGCTGGACCGACGGCGGCAACACCGACCTCCGCGACGGCGTCCTCCTCTGCCCCTCCCACCACCAATGCGCCCACGACCCGACCTACACGACGACCTACCTACCGACGGGCAAGGTCCAGTTCCACAGACGCAACTGATCGCTGGTTGAGGAAGTTGCGCTAGCAACTGTCTCGAAACCCCGGAAGACGAAAGCCCTCCCGTTCCCACCGGAGGGCCCTCGGCGCACCGGGTTTCGAGACAGGCGTGGCACGCCTTCCTCATCCAACGCCGGGCGGACGGCGGCTACAGGATCGCGCGGATGGTGAACCGCTGCGCGGTGGCGCCGCCGTGCCCGTCGGTGAGGCGGATGGTGGGGTGGTAGGTGCCCTCCTTGACCAGGCCGGTCCGGACCAGTCGCCCGTCCTTGCGGAGCTTGAGCCCGCGCGGCAGCCGACCGCGCACGACGGCGAACCGCACCCGGTCGCCGTCGAGGTCGGTGGCGCGCAGCCGCTTGGGGGTACGACCCACGATGAAGCGCAGCGTGGGGGTGGTGACCCAGCGGGGCGGGTTGTTGCGGACGACGGCGGTGGTCGTGGCGGTCGCGGTCTCGTCCCCGGTGACCAGCGATGCGCGGACGGCGTAGCTGCCGCGGGCGGGGTAGCGGTGCGTGACGGCGAGGGGAGGGCAGTCGTCGGCGCAGACGGCGACGGCCTCGGTGCGGGTGCCGTCGCCCCACTCGACCGTGAGGCTCCCCGGGGCGCTCAGGGTCACGCGCAGCGTGACGGGGCTGCGGTTGGCGACGGCGAGCGACGACCCGGCGACCGAGACCGTCGGGGGTGCGGCCGTGACCGGCGGGGCGACCACGAGGGCGAGTGCCAGCGCGGCGAGGGCGAGAACGGCGCGGCTCAGCACCGCGGCACTCTAGCGCCCCGGCCCGGTGGCCGTGGCCGCCACCGACCACCCGATACTCGACCCATGCACCTGATCGAGTTCGAGGGCACGGCGCCCACCGTCCACCCCGACGCGTGGGTGGCCCCCACCGCGACGCTGATCGGCGACGTGACGGTCGAGGCCGGCGCGAGCATCTGGTACGGCGCGGTGCTGCGTGGCGACGTCTGCATGATCGTGGTGCGCGAGGGCACCAACGTGCAGGACAACTCGGTGCTCCACGCCGCCCCGGGCGAGACCCTCACCGTCGGCCCCGACGCGACGATCGGGCACGGCTGCGTCGTGCACTGCCGCGAGGTCGGGGAGAGCGCGCTGGTCGGCAACGGCAGCACGCTGCTCGACCACGCCGTCGTCGGCCCGCGCACGCTGGTCGCGGCCGGCTCGGTCGTGACCCCCGGCACCGAGCTGCCCGGCGGGATGGTCGCGGCCGGCACCCCCTGCAAGCCGGTCAAGCCCATCGAGGGAACGAGCTCGGAGCTCTGGATCGAGACCAACGCCACCTACTACCGCGAGCTCGCCGGGCGGCACGCCGGCACCGCCCGCGAGGTCTGAGTCCGCCGTACGCTCCCGCCATGAGCGTGCGCGTCGAGACCTCCGGAGCCGTCACCACCGTCGTCCTCGACCGGCCCGAGGCGCGCAACGCCGTCGACGGACCGACGGCCGCGGCGCTGGCCGAGGCGTTCCGCGCCTTCGACGCCGACGACTCCCAGGCCGTGGCGGTGCTCTGGGGTGCCGGCGGCCACTTCTGCGCGGGCGCCGACCTCAAGGCCGTCGGCACCGAGCGCGGCAACCAGGTCACCCCCGACGGCGACGGCCCGATGGGTCCCACCCGGATGCGGCTGTCGAAGCCGGTGGTCGCCGCCGTCGAGGGGTACGCCGTCGCGGGCGGCCTCGAGCTCGCCGCGTGGTGCGACCTGCGGGTGGCGGCGGCCGACGCGACCTTCGGGGTGTTCTGCCGACGCTGGGGCGTGCCGCTCATCGACGGCGGGACGTTCCGGCTGGCGCGGCTGGTCGGCGAGGGCCGCGCGCTCGACCTCGTGCTCACCGGCCGGCCGGTGGCCGCCGACGAGGCCGAGCGGATCGGCCTGGTCACCCGGGTGGTCGAGCCCGGTCGGGCCCGCGAGGAGGCGGAGCGGCTGGCCCGCGAGCTGGCGGCGTTCCCCCAGGCGTGCCTGCGCCACGACCGGCTGGCGCTGCTGGAGTCGGCCGGCCGGCCCGACGAGGAGGCGATGGCGGTCGAGCACGGCCACGGGCTGGCGTCGCTGGAGGCCGGGGCCCTGGACGGTGCGGCCCGGTTCGCCGGCGGCGCCGGGCGGCACGGGGCGTTCTGAGCGAGAGCCTGCTGGACGAGAGCCGGCCGAACGACGAGCGTCAGTCGGTGCCGGCCGCGGGACGCACCGGCTCGCGCTCGAGGCAGACCGCGATCAGGGTGCCGGGCCGCCGCCCGTTGTAGACGGCCCAGCCGCGGTCGAACGACACGACCTGCACCTGGCCGGCCGGCGTGCGGATCAACGCCGACCCGGGCACGACGTCCCGGTCGAAGCCGGAGGTGGAGCAGCGCTGGTCGTCCATCGCCCGCTCCACCACGCGCTCGTAGGCGTCGGCCACGGCCTCGGCGTGCTCGGTGGAGTCGCCGGTGACCTGCAGCCCGGCGCCGATCGTCAGCGCCAGGAAGGCTCCGAAGCCGGCCGCCTTGACGGCCGTGAGGGCCATCCCGACGACGCGCGGGGGCGTGCGGCGCATGGCTCCTCCTCCGGTGCTGGTCGGGTGGGAGCCACACGGATCCCTTGTCTGCAAAGGACAACGAGCCGACGCGTCAGAGGTGACGGGTGATCTGAGCACCTGTTCGGACCGGCCGCGCAGCGTGGGGGAGGATGGGCGCATGACGACCTGGTTCTCCTCGCCCGACGAGGCCGCGGCGCGGCTCCACGACGGCGGCTACCTCGCCGACCCGGCGACGGCCACGACGACGTACCTCGCGGGTGCCCTGGAGAAGCCACTGCTCGTCGAGGGGCCGGCCGGGGTCGGCAAGACCGAGCTGGCCAAGGCCGTCGCCCGCGCCGCGGACGCCGAGCTGGTGCGGCTGCAGTGCTACGAGGGCCTCGACGAGGCGCGCGCGTTGTACGAGTGGAACTACAAGAAGCAGCTGCTCCGCATCCAGGCCGCCCAGGACGGCGACTCGTCGTGGGCCGACACCCACGACGAGATCTTCGCCGAGGAGTTCCTGCTCACCCGGCCGCTGCTCACGGCGATCCGCAGACCGGGCGCGACGGTGCTGCTCATCGACGAGGTCGACAAGACCGACGTCGAGGTCGAGGGGCTGCTGCTCGAGGTGCTCTCGGACTTCCAGGTGACCATCCCCGAGCTAGGCACCATCGAGGCGACCCGTCGCCCGTTCGTGGTGCTCACCTCCAACGCCAGCCGCGAGCTCTCCGAGGCGCTGAAGCGGCGTTGCCTCTACCTCCACCTCGACTACCCCGACGCCGAGCGCGAGCTCGAGATCGTCGCCTCCCAGGTGCCCGACCTCGACCGGCGCGTCGCCGGCCAGCTGGTCGCCACCGTCGGCCGGCTCCGCGAGCTGGAGCTCAAGAAGGCGCCCTCGATCGCCGAGTCGGTCGACTGGGCCCGCACCCTGCTGGCGCTGGAGATCCGCGACCTCGACGACAAGGCGATCGACGACACCCTCGGCGTCGTGCTCAAGCACGTGTCCGACCAGGACCGCGCGGTCCGCGAGCTGCGGCTGCGCCGCTGAGCGGGGCGCGCACCATGTCGGGCTCCGGCCTCGTCGACCGCCACATCGCCTTCCTCGAGGCGCTGCGGGGCGCCGGCCTCGCCGTCTCGCTCGCCGAGGACCTCGACGCCGTCGCCGCCCTGTCGGCGCTGCCGTGGGACCGTCGCGAGGACGTGCGGACCGCGTACGCCGCGACGCTGGTGAAGAAGCAGGCGCAGCGGCCGACCTTCGACGCGGTCTTCGACGTCTACTACCCCCGCATGGTGGGCGAGGGCGCGGCGGCGGCCGCGGAGCGGTCGGACGCCGCGCACGGCGAGGCCACCGGCGTGCGCGACAACGCCGAGGCCCTGCAGGCGTTCCGCGAGGAGCTGCTCGAGGCGCTGGCGGCCGACGACCAGGAGCGTCTGCTGGGCCTGGCCGCCGAGATGGTGGGCCGGTTCGGGGCGATGCCCGGCCGCGGGCCCGGCCTGTCGAGCTGGTCGGCCTACACCGCGCTCCAGCGGGTCTCGCCCGCCGAGCTGACCAGCCAGCTGGTCGCGGGGCTGCTCGCCGACGGCCGCACCGAGGAGGAGGCCGAGCGGACCGCCGGGCGCCGGATCGGCCGGTTCACCGGTCAGGTCGAGGCCGACGCGCGCCGCCGGATCGCCGAGGAGAAGGGGGCCGAGCACGTCGCGAACGTCGCGCTGCGGCCCAGCATCGACCGGCTCGACTTCACCGCCGCCCGGCGGGCCGACGTCGAGGAGATGCGCCGGCAGATCTACCCGCTGGCCCGCCGGCTCGCGACCCGGCTGACCCAGGAGCACCACGCCCGCCGCCGCGGGCCGCTGGACTTCCGGCGCACCGTGCGCGCCTCGATGTCGACGGGCGGCGTGCCGCTCACGACCCACCACCGGCCGAAGCGCCCGCACCGCACCGAGCTCGTGGTGCTCTGCGACGTGAGCGGGTCGGTGGCGAGCTTCGCCCAGTTCACGCTCCTGCTGGTCTTCGCGCTGCGCGACCAGTTCCAGAAGGTGCGCGCGTTCACCTTCATCGACCACGTGCACGAGGTGACCCACCACTTCCGGCCGGGCGCCGACGTCGCCGACGTGATGGCCGACCTGGCGGCCAGCACGTCGCACGCCGCGCTGTGGGGCCGCACCAACTACGGCCGGGCCTTCACCAAGTTCACCGAGGAGCACGCCGACGCGCTCGGCCCCAAGTCGTCGCTGCTCGTGCTCGGCGACGCACGGTCCAACTACAGCGACCTCCACGTCGACGCGCTGCGCGAGATGGCCCACGGCATCCGCAACGCGTGGTGGCTCAACCCCGAGTCCCGCCGCCACTGGGACACCGGCGACTCCGCGGCCGGCACCTACGGCGAGGTGGTGCCGATGGTGGAGTGCCGCAACCTCACCCAGCTCGGCGACTTCGTCCACGACATCCTGTGAGGGGTCAGCCGGCGAGGTAGCCCAGGTCGTGGAGGCGGTCGACCACCGCCCGCACGTCGGGGTGGTCGGCGCGGTCGGCGGCCCGCCCGCCCACGACGTAGACGCTCTCGTCGGACGACGCCGCGTCGGCGTCGAAGACGACCGTGAGCCGGTTGGACAGCCCGGCGTTGACCAGCGAGCCCAGGAGCGCCACCGGGTCGGCGCGGTCCTCGAGCGCGAGCACGTGGGTCGTCTCGGGCACCCGCGGCACGTGCGCCGACGGCGCCCCGGCGGTCACCACCTGGTCGACGGTGAACGCCGCCGACCCGCCCGCGGCCGCGATCTCTGCGGCGCTGACGCCACCGGCGGCCGACCCGACCAGCATCACCCGGGCGCCGTGTCCGTCGCCGACCGCTTTCTCGATGGCGCGCACGGCGTGCGCGGTGTAGCCGGCGGTGTCGGCGCCGACCAGGCGCAGCCGTCGCCCCTCGCCCGCACCGGGCCCCGGCAGGTACGCGATCCAGCGTCCGGGGGCGGCTGGCTGGACGCTGACGCTGCCGCGGGTCCGGTGGAGCGCGGCCATCAGGTCCTGCACCGAGCCCGGGCGGGCGTCGAGCGGGCCCTCGCCGGTCGGCACCACCTCCCCCGGCTCGTCGAGCAGCGCGCCGGCGACGTCGCGGAGCGCCCCGGAGACCCCTGCCGGCACCGGGGCGACGCCGATCGCGCGCAGACCGCCGCGCGCCGCGGCCCGGCCGTCGTCGCCGGCGAGCGCGGCGCTGGTCAGCAGCGAGCGCATCTGCAGCCCGTCGAGCAGCCCGCCGCCGCTGGCGACGTGCTCGAGCAGCTCGGGGTGGGCCTCGGCCAGCTCGTTGAGGTACGCCGCGACGCTGTCGCGGTCGAGGGCGTCGGTCTCGATCAGGCCCGCCTGCACCAGGGTGCCGCCGAGCGCGACCGAGGGGGCGAGGTAGCCGACCGCGCGGCCCGCGATCGCGCCCAGGGTCTCGGTGGCGACGCTGCGCAGGTCGTCGATCCACTGGTAGGTCAGCACGGTCGCGCGCACCACCAGCGCGTCGGCGTCGAGCTCGACCGAGCGGGTCAGCAGTCCGTGCTTGCCGGTGGTCGCCGCGCGGACGTCGTCCTCGACCTGGGTGTGGGTGGCCCGGGACAGGTCGGCGGACTCGGCGACCGCGGGGTCGCGCAGGATCTCGGCCCCCAGCCCCGCCCGGGCCCGGAGCTCGTCGCCGGTGGCGTCGAAGGAGTCGGCCAGGCGGAGCATCTGCTCGTACTGGTCGGCGAGGTCGGCAGCCTGGGCCCGCGTCTCGGGGGTGGGCGGGGTCATGCCGGCCGCCCGGTCTCGACCAGGGCGATCACCGGCGCGAGCTCGGCCGCGAGCCGGTCGGGCTCGACCCGCCGCACCCGCACCCGCAGCCCGTCGTCGTCGGCCACGGGCGTCAGCGAGCGCCAGCCGTCGGCGAGGAGCGTCCAGGCCACGACGCCCACCACGGTGGTGTCGCGGCCCGAGACGTCGGCCACCAGCGCCCGCACCCGACCCTGCGCCTCCTCGGCGAGGGCGCCGAGGGCGGCGGCGGCCTCGGCGTCGGGCACCGGGTCGCCGTCGGGGGTGACCACCTCGCCGGCGTGCTGCGCCACCAGCACCGGCAGCAGGTCGGCGCGGTGGGTGCGCACCGCCTCGGCCCCGGCGTCCGCGAGCTCGTAGGGCAGGTCGAGGTCGGGGACGTCGGAGTCGCGCAGGGGAAGGTCCTCGGGAAGCACCGCCACCCGGGCCACCTCGCCGGCCCACGCCGTGGTCGGGAACCAGGCCAGCTCGAAGACCAGCCCGTCGGACGTCGACAGCGCGGCCACCGCGTCGCCGCTGCGCCGGTGCCAGGCACGGGCCTGCGCGCCGGCGACCGCCACGTCGAGGTCGAGCGCGAGGGTGGGGGTGGCCAGCAGGCCCACGGCGCCCAGCAGCCCCTCGTCGACGACGCCGTCGCCGGGCGGACCCACGAGCAGGCCCCGCCGCGAGAGCGAGGTGCCGGGGTCGGGCAGGCTCGCGAGCGCGGCGGCCCGGAGGGCGGCGTCGGTCGACGACCGGGTCGCGCCGAGCCGGCCCTCGAGCGTGGGCGCGCCGGCCGGGTCGTCGGAGACCTCGTCGAAGGGCAGCGGGGCCCCGCCGGCCCGCTCGGCGACCAGGCGCAGCTCGGGCAGGGTCAGGGTGACCCGCCGCGGCAGGGCGTCGAGCAGCCCCGCCGGTCGGGGTGGCGGGGTGCCGAGGTCGACGACGCTCATCGCGTCACAGGCCCGGAAGGCTGACGGTGAGCCAGTCCTTGTGCCCCGGGGGCGGCGGCTCGAACTCGGTGAGCTCCTCGTCGACGGGGTCGGGCAGGACCTCGACCCCGCCCTCGCCGTCCCGGAGCCGCGCGACCCGGGCCCGCGCGTCGGCGACCAGGACCCCGACCCGGCGCTCGGTGTCGGCGATCGCCTCGCGCAGCACCTCGACCTCCTCGAGGTGCTCCTCGAGCGACTCCGCCGCGGTCTCGTGGCGGCCGGCGCACTCGCGCAGGTGGGCGGCGCGGGTGGCGATCCGGGCCCGCATCGCCTCGGCGGCGCGGCCCGACCAGGCGATCGACTCGGCCTGGCCGACCAGCTGGTCGGCGAGCGCGCGCAGGTCGACGCCCTGCTCGCGCAGCCGCCCGGCGTGCCTGCGCATCAGCTCGGGGTCGCCGTACATGTCCTGCCCCTTCCCGGGGGTCCCGCTCACGAAACACCCCCGGGCCCCGCGGCGCGCGGGGCGCGGGTGATCTGGAAGACCTGGCTGGTGACGGTGACCCCGTCGCCGTCGCCGAGGTAGCCGTGACCGGTGAGCGAGCCCAGCGCGTCCTGCACCGACGGGTGGTCGGAGGCGTCGACCGCGGCGGCGCCGACGGCGTAGGTGTCGTGGTCGTGGTGGTCCTCCAGCCCGCCGTCGGCCGGCGCGCCGGCGTCGAAGGTGACGGTCACCTGCTCGGGGGAGTCGGGGTTGTCCTCGCCGTCGAGCAGCGGCACCACGTCGCCGTGCTGCTCCAGCGACAGCACGTGGGAGCCGCTGGGGAAGCCGTCGACGTGGGCGGTGGGCGCGCCCAGGGTGACCACGTCGGTGACGTCGAAGGGGCTGCCCTGGCCGAGGATCGCGGCCGCGGTCATGCCCCCCATGGAGTGACCGGCCAGCAGCACCGGCTCGTCGGGCCCGATGCCGGCCTGCTCCATCGCCTCGAGGATGCCGTCCTGGTAGGGGTTGGCCGCCCCGTCGACGAGCTGGAGGTTGGTGGCCAGGTCGCGGATGTCGCCGTCCTGGGTCCAGGGGAGCGTGGTCAGGTCGTCGGTGCCGGGCAGGTAGACGATGTGGCCGACCTGGCCGTCCGGGCCGGTGACCGTCTCGACCTGGATGGTGCCGTTGTACGGCGAGTCGGGGTCGTCGGAGAGCCCGGCCACCTCGGCGAGGTGGGTGACGAGGTCGTGGAGGCTGCCCGGCTGCTGCCCGCTGCCGGGGACGTCGACGTCGAGCGGTCGCACCTCCACGGCGCCGGGGCCGGGGTACAGCGCGGACAGCGTGCCCGCGGCGGCGCCGGTGTCGGGGTGGAACGACGGCAGGCCCAGGGGGCCACCGACCGGGCCGGGTGTGAGGCCGTCCCAGAGCCCGTCGAGCAGCCCGCCCCCGCCGTTGACGACGTGCTGGACCAGCTCGGGGTGGTCGGTCAGCAGGTCCTGCAGCGCCCGGCCGCCCTGCTCGCGGACCTCGGCCTGGGCGGCGGGCGGCAGCGCGGCGTAGGCGACCGCGAGCGCGGCCGCGCCGGCGAGCAGCAGCGGTGCGCCGGCGGTCACCGACCAGCCGAGCACCCGGCCGGTGGCGTGGTCGAGCACCTCGAACGACGTGCGCACCAGCTCGTCGGTGGTCTCCAGGGCCTCGACCGTCAGCCGGATCAGCACGGCGTCGGTCTCCCAGCCCCACGACTCGACCAGCACACCGTCGGGGCCGGTCGTGGCGGCCAGCACCGCGGCCTCGGCCTCGGCGAAGGTGAGCGGCGAGAGGATCGACGACTCCAGCAGGTCGTCGTCGGTCATGGTGCGGGCGCCGAGCCCGGCCCAGCCGCGCATCCGGTCGCCGGCGGCGTCGTAGGTGTCGGCCAGCGCCCGGACACGCTCGTACGACGCGGCCAGGCCGGAGGAGCCGCCGCGGACCCCGAGAACGGTCGGCTCGTCGGTCACGGCCGCACCTGCGCCACCAGGCGGGCGACGTCGACGCCGAGGTCGCCGGGACCGATCGGCTCGACCCGCACCGTGGCCCGCCCGTCGCGGACCACCGGCACGAGTCGCCGCCAGCCGTCGCCGTAGCCCAGCCAGGAGGTCCAGCCGATCCGCGTGCCGGCCGCGACCACGGCCTGCAGCCGGGCGACCGGACGGTGGAGCAGCGCGACCACCTCGCCCGCGGCGGGGTCGCCCGGAGCCCGTACGGCGGCACCGTGGCGGGCGAGCAGCTCGCCACGGACCCGTGGGTCGGGGTGGCCGCCGGCCAGCAGCAGCTCGTGGGGCAGCTCGACAGACCGCGGCGGCGGGGGGTCGGCGCCGTCGAGGGCGACGGTGGCGACCCGGGCCAGCTCGGCCCGCCACCAGCGCAGCGGCACCAGGCCCACCTCGACCTCCCCGCCGGCCGTGGCGAGCGTGGCGATCCGGTCGCCCCGGAGCCGGTGCCAGGCCCGCACCCGGCGGGTGCGCCGCCGTCGGATGACCGCCACGTCGACGTCGAGGACCACCTCGGGAGCGGCGTGCCGGCGCAGCGCCTCGACCAGCCAGGGCTCGGGGTCCCCGGGCGGCGGACCGGCCGGGGCGGACACCGGCCAGGGCAGCGGCACGTCGAGCGCCAGCGCCTGCCGCTCGACCAGGGTCCGGGGCAGCCGGTCGCGCCGCGGCAGCTCCAGCGGCGGGCGGACGGCGGTGCCGTCGGGGGCGAGGGCCGGCATCAGGCCACCCCCGGCAGGTCGACGTCGAGCCAGGCCTTGCTCCCGTGGGGCGGTGGGACGAAGCGGTCGAGCAGCTCGTCGACCGGGTCGGGGGCGATCGCGCGGATGCCGTCGAGCAGCAGCCCGGCCAGCGAGGCCAGCCGCTCGCGGGCGGCGGCGACCATCGCCAGCACCCGCCGCTCGATCGCGGCGATCAGCTCCTTGAGCCGGTCGACCTCGGCGGCGTGCCGGTCGAGGGCGTCGGCCGCGTCGTCGTGGAGCGAGGCGCTGCGCCGCAGGTCGGCCGCCCGCTCGCGCGAACGGCGCCGCAGCGCGTCTGCGGCCAGGCCCGTCCAGCGGGTGGCCTCGGCGTGGCCGACGAGCCGGTCGGCCTCGACGCGGATGTCGGTGGCCTGGTGGCGCAGGTCGGTGGCCAACCGACGGATGACGGTGGTGTCGCCGTACATGGGAGCCCTCCGGGAAGCAGGCGTGTGGTCCACGCCGCTCCTCCCCGCGGCCCCGAAGCCGGAAACCCGGGGCTCAGAGGGCTGTGGAGAGCCGCTCGAGCGCCGCCTCGATCACCGCGCCCGGGCCGGCGAAGCTCATCCGCACGAAGCGCTGCCCGTCGACGGTGTCGAAGTCGACACCGGGGGCCATCGCCACCCCGGTGCGCGCGAGCAGGTCGTGGGTGAAGGCCATCGTGTCGTCGGTGAGGTGGCCGACGTCGGCGTAGACGTAGAACGCGCCGTCGGCCGGTGCCAGCCGCTCGATCCCCAGCCGGGGCAGGCCGTCGAGCAGCAGCCGGCGGTTGCCGGCGTAGCGCCGGACGTGGCCGTCGAGCTCGGCGTACGACGCCGGCGCGAACGCGGCGAGGCAGGCTCGCTGGGCGATCACCGGCGGGCAGATCGTGAAGTTGCCGGTGAGCACGTCGACCGCGCGGCGGAGGCGCTCGGGCACCAGCATCCAGCCGATCCGCCAGCCGGTCATCGAGAAGTACTTGCTGAACGAGCAGAACACCACGGCCTCGCGGCTGGTCTCCCAGGCGCTGCGCGCCAGCGGTGCCTCGCCGTCGAGCGGGGCGTACTCGATGCCGTGGTAGATCTCGTCGGAGATCAGCTGGATGCCGCGATCCTCGCAGTGGCGGGCCAGCGCGGCGAGCTCGTCGGGGAGCAACATGGTGCCGGTGGGGTTGGCCGGGCTGGCGATCACCAGCCCCCGCACGTCGTCGAGCGCGGCGACCTGCTCGACGGTGGGCTGGAATCGCGACTCCGGGCCGGTGGGGATCTCGACCACCTCGCAGCCGAGCGCGGTGAGGACGTTGCGGTAGCAGGGGTAGCCGGGCCGGGCCATCGCGACCCGGTCGCCGACCTCGAACGCCGCGAGGAACGCCAGCAGGAACCCGCCGCTGCTGCCGGTGGTCACCACGACCTCCTCGGCGGCGACCTCGATGCCGTGGGTGCGCCGGTGGTGCTCGGAGATGGCCTCCCGGAGCTCGCGGATCCCGGGCGCGGGGGTGTAGCCGAGGGGGTCGCCGCTGCCGAGCAGCCGCACCGCCTCCTCGGCGACGCTGCGCGGCGCGCCGGTGCTCGGCTGGCCGGCCAGCAGGTCGAGCAGGTCGCCGTGGGTGCGCTGCCGCTCGGTCGCCGCCGCCAGCAGGTCCATCACGTGGAACGGCGGCACGTTCGCCCGGGTCGCCACCTGGAAGCGGTTCACGCCTGCGACTGTACGGCGGGGAGTGGTTTCCCCGGTGAACCGGGGAAACCCGCACTGGTCGGCCGGAGTTCTGGCCGACAACCCGAGGTTCTGGCCGAGAGGTCGGGCGCCCACCCGGCCGGGTGGGGTCTCAGACCGGTGCGCTCAGCGCCGCGGCGTGCCGCCCGGCGCGGCGCCCGAAGAACGACCCCTCGCCGAGCTGGGTGCCCGAGCAGTAGCCCTGACCGTCCTGGGCGATGTTGGAGGCGCACGCGCCGGCGGCGTAGAGGCCGGGCACGACCGACCCGTCGGGCCGCACCGCCTCGCCGTCGACCGTAGTGCGGATGCCGCCGAGCGTGAACCCGGCGTACAGCGCGACGCCGAGCGACAGGTCGTAGACGCCCCACGGTCCGGTGGTCTGCGGGGCCAACCAGTCGGGGTGCTTGCCGAAGTCGGGGTCCTCGCCCCGCGCCGCGTGCTCGTTGTAGCGCGCCATGGTCGCGACCAGCGACCCCGCGGGCAGCCCGATCCCGGCCTCCATCTCGGCCACGGTCTCGTAGCCGTCGAGGAACTTCACCAGCGGCATCGTCTGCTCGTCCATGTGGTCGCTGTCGGCGATGAGGTACGCCGCGGAGTCGCGCTGCGCCATCACGTGGTACGACGTGCGGGCGTGGTAGCTGTCCTCGGCGACGAAGCGCTGCCCGTCCTTGTTGACGATCAGCCCCTTCACCAGCGACGACGGCGGGTAGAACGGCGCGGTGATGAACGGCTCGTCCATGTGCTTGAGCTCCGCTCCCGCGGAGGCGCCGAGCCGGATGCCGAGCCCGTCGTCGTAGGTGGACGCGAGCGGGAACAGCTTCGAGCCGAGCGCCGGGGTGTGCTCGGCGACCATCTCGGCGTTCGCGACGAAGCCGCCGGCCGCGACCACCACCCCGCGGGCGCGGACCAGGCCGGTCTCGGCGAAGCGCCGCCAGGCCACGCCCACCACGGCGCCGGCCTCGTCGGCGACGAGGTTGGTGGCGGCGGTCTCGTAGCGCACCTCGACCCCGGCCTCCTCGCAGCGCTGGCGCAGCAGGTCGACCACGATCCGGGCGCCCTCGGTGTCGCCCGGTACCGGCACCTTGTGGCCGCGCGGCGCCGGGACGGCCTGGTCGCGGTAGGGGAAGACCTTCTCGTTGCCGGTGTACATCAGGCCCTGGGTGCCGGGCTGGATGACCGCCTTCTCGGGGTAGAAGGAGCGCTCGAACTCGAAGCCCAGCGCCTCCAGCCAGTCGAAGTGCTCGACCGAGCCGTCGCAGTAGGCGCGGATCTTGTCGTGCTCGGGGTCGAGGGAGTTGGCGACGAGGTACTTGTACATCTCCTCGGCGGAGTCGTCGTGCCCGGTGGCGCGCTGCACGGCGGTGCCGCCGCCGAGGTAGAAGTGGCCGCCGGCCATGCACGTGGTCCCGCCCGCCACGGCGGCACGCTCGAGCAGCAGCACCCGCGCACCGGCCCGCGCCGCCTCCAGCGCCGCGCAGCCGCCGGCGATGCCGAACCCGATGACGACGACGTCGTGCTCCTCGGCGTCGGCGGGCAACCCGGAGGCGGGGAGGACGTCGGGAAGCGCGGTCGTCATGGGCGCAAATCTAGAACAAGTTCCAGTTCTGTGCGAAGGTGACCCGGTGCCGAGCCTGACCCTGGTCGACCTCGACGGACACGCCCACGAGCTCGCGGCCGAGGGCGGCCTCGTCGCGGCCGCCGACCTCACCGCCGCGACCGGCTGGGTGCTCAAGCCCGAGGGGCTGTGCCGCGACGAGACCTGCGTGCCGCTCCTCGGCCGGGTGGTCGCCGTCCCCGAGCGTCCCGACCGCATCGACCTCGCCGCGTGGGCCGCCGCCCTTGGGCTGCTCCTGGTCCACGACGCCGACGAGGGGGTCGCCGCCCTGGCGCCGAGCGCCGAGACCCATGCCCGCCAGGCCGCCGACGGCCGCGCCCCGTCCCTGGTACTGACGGACGTCGACGGCAACCCCGTCTCCTTCGACGAGCAGTCCGGCCACAAGCGGGTGCTGGTCACCTGGGCCAGCTGGTGCGGGTGCCGCCACGAGCTCGCCGGCTGGGAGCGGCTCCAGCAGGAGCTCGCCGACACCGGCCTCAAGCTGTTCTCGGTCGCGCTCGACGCCGACCCCGAGGACTCGCGGCCGTGGATCGAGGCCGGCGCGCCGTCGTACCCCGTCGCGGTCGACACCGCCCACGTCACCGCCGAGCGCTACGGCATCACCAACGTGCCGAGCGTGGTGTGGGTCGACGAGGACGACCGGATCGTGAAGCCGCCCACGATCGCGCCCGGCGACGACCAGTTCGTCGACTTCACGAAGATCTCCGCCGAGCAGCACCACGAGCTGCTGCGGGCCTGGGCGCGCGACGGGGTGCTGCCCGAGAGCGCGGACGCCGAGCCACCGGTGCGCACCGACGACGAGCAGCGGGCGCTCGCCCACCGCCGGGTCGCGGCCCACCTGCAGCGCTCGGGTCGCACCGACGCCGCCCGGCGCCACCTCGCGGCCGCCCAGGAGCTCGCCCCCTGGGACTGGACCGTGCGCCGCGGCGGCATCGCGATGACCGGCGGCGACCCGTTCCTCGGCGAGGAGTTCACGTCGTTCTGGGAGGAGTGGGACGCCGCCGGGCGTCCCGGCTACACGCCCACCACCTGAGCTCGCACCCTCCCGGAGGCCATCCCGGGGGGTCAACTGGAGCGCCACCTGGAGCGCCACCTGGAGCGCCACCTGGAGCGCCACCTGGAGCGCCAGCTGGAGGGCCGTCCGGCGTCGCGCGCGCGGTCGGGGCGGAGGCGGGGCGCCGATAGACTGCGGACTCGCCGCCCCTGCTCCCCGCGAGGTGACATGTCCTTCGACGTCCACGCACTCGACACCGCTGTGCTGTGGGGGTCCGGGGTCACGCTGCTGGCCATCCTCGCGGTGCGGGTCTCGTCGCGCGCCGGGCTGCCGAGCCTCCTGATCTACCTGCTCATGGGCGTCGCGCTGGGGGAGTCCGGGCTGGGCATCCAGTTCGAGGACGCCCAGCTCGCCCACGCGCTCGGCTTCGCGGCGCTGGCGGTCATCCTCGCCGAGGGCGGGCTCACCACGAGCTGGGCCGACATCAAGCCGTCGATGAGGCTCGGCGCCTCGCTGGCCACCATCGGTGTCTCGGTCTCGGTGGCGGTGGTCGCGGTGCTGGGCCACTACGTCCTCGGCCTGCCCTGGGAGCTGGCGGTGCTGCTCGGGGCGGTGACCTCGCCCACCGACGCCGCAGCGGTCTTCTCGGTGCTGCGCACCGTGCCACTGCCGCGCCGGGTGGTCGGTCCGCTCGAGGCCGAGTCGGGGCTCAACGACGCCCCCACGGTCGTGCTCGTCACGCTGGTCTCCACCCACGCGGTCGCCGACAACGGCGTGCTCGGCGCGGTCGGCATCGTGGTCTTCGAGCTGGCCGTGGGCCTCGCCTTCGGCCTGGCCGCGGGCTTCGGCGGCGCCTGGGTGATGCGCCGGGTCGCCCTGCCCTCCTCCGGCCTCTACCCGTTGGCCGTGCTCTGCCTGGCCTTCCTCGGCTACGGCGCCGCCGCGGCCGTGCACGCCTCCGGCTTCGCCGCGATCTACGTCGCCGCGCTGGTGCTCGGCAACTCCGAGCTGCCCCACCGCGCGGCCACCCGCTCGTTCAGCGAGGGCATCGCGTGGCTCGCGCAGATCGGTCTCTTCGTCATGCTCGGGCTGCTGCTCTCGCCCGGGCGGATCGACCTCGACATCGTCGGGCTGGCCCTGGTCGCGGGGCTGGTGCTCACGCTGGTCGCCCGGCCGCTGTCGGTGGTGCTCAGCGCGGTGGTGCAGCCCCGGCCCTGGCGCGAGCTCGGCTTCGTCTCGTGGGCGGGGCTGCGCGGCGCCGTGCCGATCGTGCTCACGACCATCCCGCTCGCGGAGGGGGTCGACGACGCCGAGCGCCTCTTCGACATCGTGTTCGTGATGGTGGTCGTCTACACGCTGCTCACGGGACCCACGCTGCCCACGGTCGCCCGGGTGCTGCGGGTCGCCCGGCGCTCCGAGCCGCGCGACCTCGACATCGAGGCGGCCCCGCTGGAGCGGGTGGCCGCCGACCTGCTCCAGGTCACGATCAGCCCGGCCTCCCGGATGCACGGCGTGGAGGTCGGCGAGCTGCGGCTGCCGCGCGGCGCGTCGGTGTCGATGGTGATCCGCGACGGCGAGACGCTGGTGCCCGAGCGCCGGACCGTGCTGCGCCACGGCGACGACCTGCTGGTCGTCACGCCGCGCAAGGTGCGGGTGCAGACCGAGGAGCGGCTGCGCCAGGTCAGCCTGAAGGGCCGGCTGGCCCAGTGGCTCGACGACCGCTAGCCGGTCACCGGCGTGGTCAGAGCGGAGTCTCGGTCGCGGTCGGGTCGCTGGGGCCGCAGACGACCGCGTCCTCCTCCACGGCGACGTTGCGGGCACCCTTGCGCAGGTCGTCGGAGAAGCGGTCGCCCACCCAGACCTCGATCGCCGGCCCGGCGTTCGGGTCCTCGACGATCTTGACCTTGCTGCCCACCCACGAGCGCAGCAGCTGCACGGCGGGGCTGTCGCGGTCGGTCGTGTGGATCTCGGCCCGCCGCACGCGCACGTCGCCGGGCACGTTGCCGACGCCGCCGCGCACGAAGCCCTCCTCGACGAGCAGCGACATCGTGCGCCCGGCCAGGCCCTCGCGGTTGCTGGCGTTGAGGACGCTGACGGTCACCTCGGTCGGGTTGAGCATGGAGCCGGCGGTGACCTCCTTCTCCTCGCACAACGGCGGGTCCTCGCTCTGCGGGAACGGCTCGGTCATCGCCGAGAAACCCCAGGCGACGCCGCCGACCAGCAGCACCACCAGCGTCGCGAGGGTCGCGGCGGTCCGCGCGCTCGGGCTCACGACGCCACCGGGTGCACGCGGGCGTGCAGGACGCTGCGCTGCTGCAGGGCCGCGCGCAGCGCGCGGTGCAGGCCGTCCTCGAGGTAGTACTCGCCCCGCCACTCCACGACGTGGGCGAACAGGTCGCCGTAGAACGTCGAGTCCTCGTCGAGGAGCGCCGCGAGCTGCAGCGTGTCCTTGGTGGTGATCAGCTGGTCCAGGCGCACCGGTCGGGGCGGCACCGCGGCCCACGCGCTGGACGACAGCCCGTGGTCGGGGTACGGCCGTCCGTCGCCCACGCGCTTGAAGATCACGCGGCGAGTGTAACGAGCGCCCGGCTCCGCGCCCTCCCGCCGCCGGGACCGGCACCCTAGGGTGGCCGCCATGAGCGAGACGCCCGGCGCCCACGCCGACAGCCCCGTCGTCCAGCAGGTCGCCCCCGGCTACTCCTTCGAGGGCACCGCCCTCGAGCTGGGCGGCCTGATGCTCGACGCCGAGACCCTCACCGACACCCGGATCCGGATCCCGCTGGCGATGCTCAACCGCCACGGCCTGGTCGCGGGCGCCACCGGCACCGGCAAGACCAAGACCCTCCAGCTGCTCGCCGAGCAGCTCAGCAGCAACGGCGTGCCGGTGTTCGCCGCCGACGTCAAGGGCGACCTCTCCGGGCTCGCCACGCCCGGCGAGCCCAGCGACAAGCTCTCGGCCCGCACCGCCTCGGTGGGCCAGCAGTGGGAGGCCCGCGGCTTCCCGGTCGAGTTCTACGCGCTCGGCGGCCAGGGCACCGGCATCCCGCTGCGGGTCACCATGTCGGCGTTCGGCCCCACCCTGCTCAGCAAGGTGCTCGGGCTCAACGACACCCAGGAGTCCTCGCTCGGGCTGGTCTTCCACTACGCCGACAAGGCCGGCCTGCCGCTGCTCGACCTCGCCGACCTGCGGGCGGTGGTCGCCCACCTCACCAGCGACGAGGGCAAGGCCGACCTCAAGGACCTCGGCGGCCTCTCGGCTGCGACCGCCGGCGTCATCCTGCGCGAGCTGATCGGGTTCCAGGACCAGGGCGCCGACGCCTTCTTCGGCGAGCCGGAGTTCGAGAGCGCCGACCTGCTGCAGACCACCCCCGACGGCCGCGGGCTGATCTCGCTGGTCGAGCTGCCCCGCCTCCAGGACCGCCCCGCCGTCTTCTCGACGTTCCTGATGTGGCTGCTCGCCGACCTGTTCCACGACCTGCCCGAGGTCGGCGACGCCGACCAGCCCAAGCTCGTCTTCTTCTTCGACGAGGCCCACCTGCTCTTCCGCGACGCCTCCAAGGCGTTCCTCGACCAGGTCGCCCAGACGGTGCGGCTGATCCGGTCGAAGGCGGTCGGCGTCTTCTTCGTGACCCAGAGCCCCACCGACGTGCCCGACGAGGTGCTGGCCCAGCTCGGCTCCCGGGTGCAGCACCAGCTGCGCGCCCACACCCCCAACGACGCCAAGGCGCTGCGGGCCACGGTCGACACCTACCCCAGCTCGGCCTACGACGACCTGGGCGAGGTCATCACCAGCCTCGGCATCGGCGAGGCGATCGTGACGGTGATGAACGAGCGGGGCGCGCCCACGCCCGTCGCCTGGACCCGGCTCCGGGCGCCGGAGTCGCTCATGGACCCCAGCGACCCCGCGCTGATGGAGTCGACGGTGACCTCGAGCCCGCGGCACGCCAAGTACGCCAAGTCCGTCGACCGCGAGTCGGCCCGCGAGCTGCTCGCCGCCAAGCTCGAGGCCGGGGCGGCCAAGGAGGCCGAGGACGCCGCGGCGACCGACGCCGCCACGGCCAAGGCATCCGAGGCCAAGGCCCGGGCGAAGCGGTCGCCGGCGAAGAAGGACGGCAGCATCGTCCGCGACGTCGTGGAGTCGAGCGCGTTCAAGGACGTGCTGCGCACCGCGGCCCGCGAGGTCGTGCGCGGCCTGTTCAAGACCGGGCGCCGCTGAGCCGGTCGTCGCCCCCGGCCCGCACGCAACGGCGGCCGGCCCCTCGGGGACCGGCCGCCGTGCTGGTGCTTGCGTCGGTATGTGGGCAGTGCGTGACTGCCGCGCGCGTGGTCAGGCAGACCAGCGCAGCCCGTCGTCGACGAAGTCGGCGAGGGCGTGCACCCCGCGCAGGTCGTCCCGCTCGAGCATCAGCTGCGAGAGGGCCTGCGAGTGCCGGGACTTGAGGCTCATCCGCTGCTCGATGATGCGCTCGACGTCCCGGTCGGCGCCGTGGGTGGGGTTCTCCATCTTCTGGCCTCCTGACGGTGGTGGTGGGACCGGTGGCCACCGGGTGCTCCCAGAGTGGACGGCAAAGGTCGCCGGAAGGTTGACGGCCGGTTACAGGCTCGTCTCACGACCGGCCAGCACGGTGTGACGTGCCCCACCCGCGGTCGGTTCCGCCGCGGTAGGTTGCCCGCGTGACCGACTCCGAGGCGATCCAGCGGCTGCTCGACATCCACGACATCAGCCGGCTCAAGCACCGCTACCTGCGCACGCTCGACACCAAGCAGTGGGACGAGTTCGAGGGCTGCTTCGTGCCCGAGGCCACCGGCGACTACAACGGGCTGGTCTTCGACGACCGGGCCGCGCTGGTGTCGTACATGCGCGAGAACCTCGGCGATGGACTGCTCACCCTCCACCAGGCCCACCACCCCGAGATCGAGGTCGACGGCGACACCGCCACCGGCCGGTGGTACCTGCAGGACAAGGTGATCGTCGATGCCTTCAAGTTCATGCTCGAGGGCGCCGCGATCTACGACGACCGCTACGTCCGCACCGCCGACGGCTGGCGGGTGGCCCACACCGGCTACCGCCGCACCTACGAGGCGACCTACGACCTCACCGACCTGCCGGGGCTGAAGATCTCCGGCCCCGGCGTGCACACCCACACCTGAGTCGGGCGCCGAATCAGGAGCCGGGTCAGGCGGTGGGCTCCGTCCAGGCGAGCTGCACCATCTCCACGCCGCGGTCGCGGGTCACCAGCCGGCCGCGGCCCGGCGGAAGCGGCGTCGGGCGGAGGTTGCCGATCAGCGGACCCTCCTCGGCGCTGCCGGAGAGCAGCAGGCCGGGCATCGCCAGGTCGCGCAGGGTCTGGATGACCGGTTCGTAGAGCGCGCGCGAGGCACCGCCGGCGCGCCGGGCCACGGCGACGTGCAGGCCGGTGTCGCGGGCCTGGGCCAGCAGCGGCTGCAGCGCTGCGACCGGCGAGGCCTGCTGGGTGGCGACCAGGTCGTAGTCGTCGACCAGCACGAAGACCTCGGCCCCGCTCCACCACGACCGGTTGCGCAGCTGGTCGGGGGTGACGTCCGGCCCCGGGATCCGGTTCTCCAGGTACGCCGCGAGGTCGCGCAGCGCGGGCTGGGCCTGGGTCGCGGAGGTGAGGTAGTTGAGCAGGTACTCCTCGGGCACCTCGCCCAGCATCGAGCGGCGGTAGTCGACCACCACGAGCTGCGCCTCCTGCGGGCTGCGGGTGCGCATGATCTCCCGCGCCAGCGCGCGCAGCATCGCGCTCTTGCCGGACCGGCCGTCGCCGAGCACCAGCAGGTGGGGCTCGGAGTCGGGGTCGAGCCCCACGGGGGCCAGCTCCTTCTCGTTGATGCCGATCAGCAGCGGTCCGCCGTCCCCGCTCCCGGTGCGCGCGGCCTGGGCCCGCACCTCGTCGAGGGAGATCTTGTCGGGCAGCAGCCTGAGCTTGGGACCGCTCGGGCCGGTCCAGGCGTCCGCCACCCGGGCGACCAGGTCGTCGACACCGTCGCCCAGGCTGGCGGCCTCGGGGTTGCCGTCGATGCGCGGGAGGGCCGCCAGCCAGTGCAGCTTGCTGGAGATCAGGCCCCGGCCCGGTCGGCCGGTCGGCACCAGCGAGGCGACCTTGCGGTCGATCTCGGAGTCGAGGGCGTCGCCGAGCCGCAGCTCGAGCTTGGTGCCGAACATGTCGCGCATCGCGGCGCGGAAGTCCGCCCACCGCGAGGCCGAGGCAAGGATGTGAAGGCCGAAGGTGAGGCCCCGGGTGGAGAGCTGCTGGAGCTCGAGCTCGAGGTCGTCGAACTCCGCGCGCAGCGTGCCCCACCCGTCGACGACGAGGAACACGTCGCCGTAGCCGTCGTCGGCGCGGCCCTGGGCGCGGCGGGTGCGGTAGGTCTCGATCGAGTCGATGCCGTTGCTGCGGAAGTAGGCCTCGCGGCGGTCGACCACGCCCTTGAGCTCGGCGACCACGCGCCGTACGACGTCGGGCTCGGAGCGGGTGCCGACCCCGGCCACGTGGGGCAGCCGGGCGAGCGGGGCGAAGGTGCCGCCGCCGAAGTCGAGCACGAAGAACTGCGACTCCAGCGGCGTGGTGGTCAGCGCCATGCTGGTCACGACCGTGCGCAGCGCGGTGCTCTTGCCGCTGCGCGGACCGCCCACCACGGCGACGTGACCGGCCGAGCCGCTGACGTCGATGGTGAGGGTGTCGCGGCGCTGCTCGCGCGGCCGGTCGACGGTGCCGAGGGGCACGACGAGCCCGCCCAGCGCCCGCCACTGCGCGGAGACCAGCCCGAGCGCCGGGTCGACGGCCAGGTCGGGCATCAGCTCGTCGAGCGTGTCGGGCACGTCGAGCGGGGGCAGCCAGACCTGGTGGGCGGCCGGGCCGTGGCCGGCCATCCGCTCGACCGCGACCTCGAGCAGCGGCTCCTGCTCGTCCACCGGCTCCGGCGGCGCTTCCGGCTCGGGCTCGGGTAGCTCGAGCGACTGCACCTCCGAGATCGTGAACGGCAGGATGCCCTGCAGCTTGCCGCCCTCGTCGCGGCGCACCCGCACCCGCCCCGACGGCGGCCCCGAGACGTACGCCGCCTTGAACCGCAGCATCGTGGTCGGGTCGGGCTTGAGGTAGCCCAGGCCCGGGACCGCCGGCAGCTCGTAGGCGTCGGGGACGCCGAGCACCGATCGCGACTCCTGGGCCGAGAACGTGCGCAGGCCGACCCGGTAGGACAGGTGCGACTCCAGGCCGCGCAGCCGGCCCTCCTCCAGGCGCTGCGAGGCGAGCAGCAGGTGCAGGCCCAGCGAGCGGCCGAGCCGGCCGATGGCGACGAACAGGTCGATGAACTCGGGCTTGGCCGAGAGCATCTCGGAGAACTCGTCGACGACGATGAACAGCGACGGCATCGGCGCCAGCGGCTCGCCCGCGGCTCGGGCCTTCTCGTAGTCGCGGATCGAGGCGAAGTTGCCCGCCTCGCGCAGCAGCTCCTGGCGACGCACCATCTCGCCCGAGAGGGCGTCCTGCATCCGGTCGACGAGCGTGAGCTCCTGGGCGAGGTTGGTGATCACCGCCGACACGTGCGGCATCTCGGCCATGCCGGCGAACGTCGCGCCGCCCTTGAAGTCGACGAGCACGAGGTTGAGCTGCTCCGGCGAGTGGGTCATCGCGAGCCCGAGCACCAGCGTGCGCAGGAACTCCGACTTGCCCGAACCGGTGGCGCCGATCACCAGCCCGTGCGGGCCCATGCCCTGCTGGGCCGACTCCTTGATGTCGAGGTGCACCAGCCCCCCGCCGTCACCGGTGCCGATCGGCACCCGCAGCCGGTCGCGCGCGGGCCGCGCCCGCCAAGCGGTCCCGGTGTCGAAGGCCCGCACGTCGCCGAGGCCGAGCAGCTCCATGAAGTCCGCGCTGGCGGTCAGGTCGGGTGCGGCCGACTCGACGACGCCGGTGGTCACGGTGTGCAGCGGGGTCAGCCGACGCGCGAACGCCTCGGCCGTCGACAGGTCGCACTGGTCGACCTTCGCCGCGATCGGCTCCTCGCGCAGCCGCAGCGCCTGCACCGCCTGGCGCCCCTCCTCGACCTCCTCGCCGGTGAGCTGGAGCCGCAGCCGGCTGGCGTCCTCGAGCTCGTCCCACCGGGCCGGCAGGTCGAGCACGGTCACGCCGTGCACGCCGTCGGGCGGCACCACGTGGTTGCCGGGCGGCAGCTCGCCGCCGTCGACGACGAGCAGGATGTGCGGCGCGGCGGGCCGCTCGTCGGCGCCGAACCGGGGTCGCTCGGAGAGGTCGGGCGGCAGCAGCGTCGCGAGCTCGTCGATCGACGTCGACACCATCCGCATCGGGCCGACGGCGTCCGACTCCTGGGGGCTCTGCGCGTGGGGCAGCCACTTCACCCAGTCCCAGTGGGCGAGGTTCTGGTCGGAGGCGAGCACCGCCACGACGAGGTGGTCGGGGGAGTGGAACGCCGTCGCCGAGCAGATCATCGCCCGAGCCAGCGCGCGGGCCGGCTCCTCGGGCCCGCAGACCTCGACCCGGTCGAAGGCCTGGAGGTCGACCGCCGCCGGGAGGTCGGGCTGCACCCGGTGCACGAGCAGCAGCCGGTGCAGCGCCGACGCGGCGGCCGGGTCGACCTGGTCGATCGGCGCGCTCTCGGGCGGCACCAGCTCGAGCGAGAGCGGCTGGTGGCACACGCCGTAGCGCACGTGGAGGAAGCGCGGGTCGGCGCTGCCGTGCTCCCACAGCCGGGAGCGCTCGGCCGCGAGCGCGGGCAGCGTGCGCGGGTCGGGGTGGTGCCAGGTCAGCGCCCGCCGCTGCTGCTCGGCCGCCTCGCGCGCCACCTGGCGCACGTTGGCCAGGTAGCGCAGGTACTCCGTGCGCGACCCGGTGACCTGCTGCACGCGCTGCTTCCGCTGCCGGTCGAGCTGGACGACGATGAAGCCGATCGTGGCGAAGAGGAACATGCCGGCCGCGATGTAGTGGCGGCCGCCGGTGTCGCGTCCGGCCATGGTCGCGACCAGCACGATCGAGCCGAGGCTGCCGAGCATCGGGATGGCGTTCATCAGCACGCCGGAGGCACCCTCGTGCTGCTCGATCAGCGGGGGTGCCTGGAGCTTGACCTGACCGCTGGGGAGCTCGGGCTCGTCGAGCCGCCCGCCGCGCAGCGCCGTGCTGGTCACTGGGTGCCACCTTCCGGGAGTCCGCGGCACCGGGCCTGCGGTCGTACGTCGTCGGGCAGGCAGGAACGGTCGGACTAACCTGCCACCACGGGGGTACTACCCCGATCGTCGTCGGTTGACGCACGACATCGTGGACCACTCGGGAGGGCGGCATGCAGGCAGGCGGGCGGGTCGCCGGCAGCCTGGCCCTGACCGTCCACGGCCCGGCCGGCGTCATCGACCTGGTGGTCCCGGGCGAGGCGCGCTTCTCCGACGTCGCCCGCGAGTACGCCGCCCAGTGCCGGCTGCCGGCGCCGCCCGCGCTCCGCAGCACCGGCGGCGCCGCCCTCGCCCCCGACGACACCCTCAGCCGGGCCGGGGTCCGCACCGGCGACCTGCTGGTGGCCGAGGGGGCCGTGCGCGCCGCCGCGGTCGTCCCCCGGCGCGAGGCGCCCGAGCGGGCGGCCGGTCCCGGCGCGGGTGCGGCGGCCTGGTGCTGCGTCGCCACCGCGCTCTCGGTGCTCGCCGGCTGGTTCGCGGCCCGCGCCGACGGCACCCACCACGACGCGGCGGTCGCGATCCTCGCCGCCACCGCGGCGCTCGCCCTGGTGCCGGTCGGCCGCCACGTCACGGCCCGGCTGGTGGTCGCCCCCGCCGTGGCCGGCGCGGCGGCGTACGCCGTCGCCTGGGGGCCGGGGCCGGAGCGGTTGCCCACCGTGCTCGGCGTGGCCGCGCTGGTCGCCGCGGTGACCGCGGCCGTGGCCCGCGCGCTGGACCGGCGGGCCGAGGAGGCGCTGCGGGTCTGGATGGTGGTGGGCGGCGCGGTGTTCGTCGTCTCCGCGGCCGGAGCGCTGCTCGGCACCGCGCCCCAGGTCGTGTGGGCGGTGCTGCTGCTGGCGGCGATGCTGGCGGCCAGGTTCGTGCCCGCGCTGGCCGTCGACGTGCCCGACCAGTACCTCATCGACATCGAGCGGCTCGCGGTCACCGCGTGGTCGGCGCGCGAGCGGCCCTCCGGGCGGCGCGGGCGCACCCTGGTGCCGCCGGAGGCCGTCGCCGCGGTGGCCGAGCGCGGCACCCGCCTGGTGGTGGCGGCGAGCGCGGCCACGTGGGCGGTCGCCGCGGTCAGCGCGCCGATGCTGCTCGCCACCGCCACCCTGCCGGTCGACCGGGTCGGCGCGCGGGCGGTGGTCCTCCTGGCCGGGGCCGCGCTCCTGCTGGCGGCCCGCAGCTACCGCCACGCGGTCGCCCGCGCGCTGCTCCGCGGCGCGGGGCTGACCTGCTGGGCGGCGCTGCTGGCGGTGCTCCTCGAGCGGGTCGGAGCCGGGCGCGGCACCGCTGCGGCGATCGCGATCATCCTGCTCGCCGCGCTGCTGGTGGTGGTCGCGGTCGCGACCGGCCGCGGCTGGCGCTCGGCGTGGTGGTCGCGCCGGGCCGAGGTGGCCGAGGGCCTGGCCGGGGCGTTCGCCATCGGCGCCGCCGTCGTCGCGGTCGGCCTGTTCCGCACCCTGTGGGAAATCAAGTTCCGTGTTTAGCGGTGGGGGGCCCGGGTAGACCGCTGGATGTCCGGCCAGGAGCTCACCGGGCGCCAGCACCATCCCAGCCAGACAACCCCAGACTTCAAGCGGCCGGACGTGCCGCCTCGGGAAAGGAAGGGCACCATGGCCCACGAGAACACCTACGGACAGGGAGAGGGCACCCTCACCCGGGCGGCCGCCCTGGTCGCGGAGGCCAAGGTCGACTTCGACCGCCTCGCCGGCACCCTCGAGAGCAACATCGCCAACCTCCACGGCAAGTGGGGCGGCTCCGGCAGCCGGGCGTTCCAGATCCTCCAGGAGGCCTGGCAGGAGAAGCAGCGCATGATCGTGGGCGCGCTCAACGAGTTCGAGAACTCGCTGCAGGTCACCGAGCGCACCAACGTCGCCACCGACGAGCAGCAGGGCGACTACTACACCCGCACGGCGTCCCGTCTCGGCGACGTCTCCACGTCCGTCTGACCGCCGTAGACCGAAGGGACCCACGACATGACCGACTTCAACGCCCTCGACGGCATCCTCGTCCAGCACGCCGGGCTCGACCAGGCCGGCGCCGACCTCCACCAGATGGTCAAGGACATCGACGACCGCATGAACCGGCTCGAGAGCGAGCTGCAGCCGCTGCGCCACGAGTGGCACGGTGAGGCGCAGAACGCCTACACCGCCGCCAAGGCCAAGTGGGACTGGGCGATCCTGCAGATGCGCAACCTGCTCGACGAGACCGGGCAGACCGTCTACCAGTCGAACTCGGAGTACCGCGCCGCCGACGTCCGGGGTGCGAACCAGTTCACCCAGATGTGAGCACGACGCCACCCGCGAGGGTGGTCTGACCCGAGGGGGTCGGCGCCTGGCGCCGGCCCCCTCGGGGTCCGTACGAGACCGAGCTGCCGAGCCGAGCCGACACAGCGGGAGGTGCCGTGACCCAGGCCCCAGTCAGCCCCACGGGCATGGTCAAGGTGACCGTCGCCTCCGGCACCCGCCGGGTCGACCTGGTGCTCCCCGGCACGGTCCCGGTCGCGGAGCTGCTGCCCGAGCTCGCCCGCAGCGTGGGGCTGCTCGACGCCACCTCCGTGCATGGCGGCTACCGCGTCGTGACCTCCGACGGCCGGCACCTCGTGCCGGACAGCGGCCTGGTCAGCCAGGGCGTCGAGGACGGCGGCCTGCTCACCGTCACCGCCGGGGTCGACGAGCCCGCGCCGCGCGTCTACGACGATGTCGTCGAGGCGATGACCGACGTCGTCGAGCGCGACCTGCGGCCCTGGTCACCGGCGTCCGGCCGGCGCACCGCCCTCGCGGCGAGCGCACTGTTGATGGCGCTCGGCGCGGTGGCCCTCGCCGTGCAGCACGAGTCGCTGCTGGCCGGCGTCGCGGCCGGGGTGGTCGCGCTCGCGCTGGTCGCGGGCGCCATCGTGCTCAGCCGGGTGCAGCGCGAGACCGAGGCGGCGGTCGCCGTGGCCTGGATGGGCGCGGCGTACGCCGGTGTGGCCGGCGCGATGCTGGCCATGCGCGGCATCGACTCCCCGTTCTTCGAGGCGCCGGTGGCGTGCGCCGGCGGCGCCGCCCTGCTCGCCGGGCTGGTGTGCGCGGTCGGCCT
Source organism: Nocardioides sp. SYSU D00038 (assembly GCF_016924665.1). Lineage (GTDB taxonomy): Bacteria > Actinomycetota > Actinomycetes > Propionibacteriales > Nocardioidaceae > Nocardioides. The sequence continues at coordinate 38,220 of NZ_JAFFJT010000016.1, read as the reverse complement.
GGGCGAGGGTCGGGCGCTCGCCATCCCGCCCGTGGTGGTGGGCGCGGTGTTCCTGGCCGCCGGGCTGCTGCTGCGAGTCGTCGACGCCGACCCGGGCGTCGTGCTGACCACAGCGCTGGTGCTGGTCGTGCTCGCCGGCAGCATCTTCCCCTGGCTCGCCCTCGGCGTGACCTCGACCGACGTGGACCAGCTGTTCACGACCAGCGACATCACCGCCGACCCCGAGGCGATCGACGCCGACCGGGTCGCGGCCGACGCGCGGGTCGCCCACGAGATCCTGGTGGCGGTGACCGCGACCGTCGGCCTGCTGCTGGTGCTGGTCGCGCCGCTCGCGGTCGACCTCGGCCTGTGGGGCACGCTGCTCGCCGTCGTCGCGTGCCTGGTCGTGGTGCTGCGCACCCGCCAGTACCGCACCGGCAACGAGGTGCTCGTCGGGCTCGGCTCCGGCATCCTCGGCCTGGTCTCGGTGGGGCTGTCGCTGCTCTTCATGCACCCGTCGTGGCGGCCGACCGCGGCGGTCGTGCTGGCCGCGGCGGGCGGCGTGCTGCTGGCCGCGACGCTGCTGCCGTCGGCGCCGTCGCTGCGGCGCGGCCGGCTCGGCGACCTGGCCGAGTCGGTGACCCTGCTGGCGATGCTGCCGCTGCTGGTGCTGGCAACCGGCGTGTTCGACGCGGTGGCGGGCTGACGCCGTGGCGACCAAGAAGGACCTGGTCGAGGCGCACGCCTTCAGCCGCCGCCGCCTGGTCACGGCGTTCCTCTCCGGGGCGCCCGGCGGCCGCGAGGTGGAGCCGTCGCGCCCGGGGCGGACGATCGTCGGCGGGCTGGCGCTCTCGGTGCTGCTCATCGCCGGAGCCGCGATCGCGGCCGTGCTGGTGGGGCGCACCGAGGAGGACTGGAACGACCGCGGCCTGATCATCTCCAGCGACAAGGGGACGCCGTACATCATCCTGGAGAAGGCGGACCCGCCGCTGCTGCGCCCGCTGGCCAACGTCACCTCGGCCCAGCTGATCCTCGGGGCCGACGCCGACCCGACGTTCGTCGACCAGGAGACCATCAACCAGCAGGTCCCCGGCGACTACATCGGCATCTTCGGTGCCCCCTCGGAGCTGCCGACCACCGACTCGTTCGTCTCGTCCGGGTGGACCGCCTGCACCGGCCCGGGCCTCGGGGTGGCGGCACGGGTGGCCGACCGGCCCCAGGTCGACCGGCTGCCCGAGCGGGCCGGCTTCCTCGTCGAGAACGCCGGCGACTACTACGTGATCGCCACCGTGCAGGAGGGGCTCGGCCCGCGGCGCGCCTACCGCTACCCCGTGGTCGACGCCGAGAACCAGGACCTGATGCTGGGTGAGCTCGGGCTGCCGCCGCGCTCCGACGCGGTGCCGGTGCCCGAGTCGTGGCTCTCGCTGTTCCCGCTCGGCGGCACCCTCGGCTTCGAGAGCTTCGACCTCACCGGGATCGGCGAGCCCGCGCCCGGGGGCGGGACGGTGGGGCAATACCTCGAGGGCCCCGGCGGCACCAGCCTGGTGCTGACCGCCGACGGCCCGGCGCGGCTCAGCGAGTTCGCGCTGACCGTCTACAAGTACGCCACGCTCCCGGGCGGCGGGCAGCCGCAGCCGATGCCGGCCGGGGCGACCCCGCCGGCGCAGACGCAGACCGGCGGCGTCCACGACGAGGCGCTGTGGCCGGAGTTCACGCTGCAGGAGGTGCGCGGGCAGCACTGCGCCGTGCTCGACCCGCAGCCCGACGACGTCCCGCTGGTCGGTCTGGCCACCGACCCCACCGGCGCCGCCTCGGCCGAGGACCTCACCGACCCCGACGACTTCGACGTCACCGTGCAGGCGGGACGCGGGGCGTTCGTCCGCGCCGGCGACTGGGACGAGACGACGAGCTCGCAGTTCTTCGTGGTCGACAGCCGCGCCGACGTGTTCGCCCTGATCGGCGGCGAGACCCTGGCGAACCTCGACTACGACGCCGACGAGGCGCCCGTCGTGCCCGACGCCTGGCTCGACCTGTTCACGCCGGGCGTGGCGCTGTCGACCGAGGCCGCGCTCTGCCCGCCCGACCCGGACCCCGAGCCGACGCCCGACCAGGACTGCCAGTGACCTCGCCGCGGCCCGGGGTGCTGGTCGCCGGCTCGCTGGCGGCGGGCCTGCTGGTGGCCGCGCCCGCCACCCCGGCGGTGGCGGCGGTCGAGGCGGACTGCACGGAGGTGACGACCACGACCGAGCCGGTGGCCACCGATCGGCGCAGCGAGCCGCTGGAGCTGCTCGGGATGGACGACGTCGACGCCGAGCTCGAGCGCCGCGGCCGCCGTCCGGGCCAGGGCGTCGTGGTCGCGGTCGTCGACTCCGGCGTCGCACCGTCGGCCGACGTGGCGTTCGCCGGGCGGGAGTCGTTCGTGCCGTCGGCGGAGGTGACCTACCACCACGGCACCGCCGTGGCGGGGCTGATCGCCGGCCGACCGCAGGGCGACCAGCGGATCGGCATCGCGCCGGCCGCGCGGATCCTCGACCTCAAGGTCTACGACGACCCTGTCGGCTCGACCGACAACGGCACCGAGCCGGTGCGGACCCCCGCGGTGGTCGCCGCGCTCCGCTCCGCGCTCCGCAAGGCCAAGGCGGGGATGAACCTGCGGGTCGTCAACGTCTCGCTGGCGCTGCCCGACGACCCGCGGGTCGAGAGGCAGGTGCGCCGGCTGTGGCGTGCCGGTGCGGTGGTGGTCGCGCCCAGCGGCAACCGTCCGCAGGGGTCCGACGACCCGTTCTACGAGACGTTCCCGGAGTTCGTGCCGGGCGAGAACGCCGCTGAGGTCGTCTTCCCGGCCGGCTACGACGACGTGGTGGCCGTGAGCACCACCGCCGACGGGGCCGGCCGAGGCGACGACCCGACTCCCTGGGTGCTGTGGAACACCGCGACCGACCTCGCGGCCCCCACCGCGGGCGGGGTGTCGTTCTCGGTCAACGGCGGCACCTGCCTGCTCACCGAGCCCGCGACGTCCTGGGCCGCGGCCGAGGTGAGCGGCGTGCTGGCGCTGCTCCAGTCGGTCTACGACGAGTCGCCCGCGCGCGCGGTGGCCCGGCTGCTCGCCACGGCCGACGGCCGGCCCGACGTGCCCAACCCGCTGGCCGGGGCCGGGGTGGTGCGCCCGCTCGAGGCGCTGACCCGGCCCCTGCGCATCGACGAGGACGGCACGCCCGAGCAGGTGCGCGTCGAGCCGGCGCCGCAGAAGGCCGACGCGCCGCAGCGCCCGCCCGACGTGCTCGCCGAGACCCGGCACGACGCCGTGTGGTGGGGGCTGCTGGGCGGCGCGGCGCTGGTGCTGGCCGTCGTGCTCCGACCGGTGCTGAGCCGTCAGCGCTCGAGGCGCACCACGACCTCGTAGTGCGAGGTCTGCGGGAACATGTCGACCAGCCTCCCCTGCACCGGTCGCAGCGACGGCATCAGCGCCAGGTCGCGGGCGAGCGACTCGGCGTTGCAGCTGGAGTAGATGACCGCGCCCACGCCGCTCTCCTCGAGCCAGGTGCTGAGCGCCGGGCCGAGCCCGCGCCTCGGCGGGTTGACCACGACCAGGTCGGGCGGGGCCGGCTGTGCGAGCGCCCACCCGGTCGCGTCGGCGGCGACGAAGGCGAGCCCGGGCAGGCCGGTCGCGTCGCGGGTCTGCTCGGCGCTGGTCTGTTGGGCACTGGCGACCGCCTCCACGCTCACCTCGACGCCGGTCACGGTGCGCTCGGGCGCCGCGAGATGGAGGGCGAAGCCGCCGACGCCGCAGTAGAGGTCCCAGACGGTGCTGGGAGCGAGCTCGTCGGCCCAGGCGCGCGCCTGGCGGTAGAGCACCTCGGCCATCGCGGTGTTGGTCTGGAAGAAGCTCTGCGGGCGCAGGTGGAGGTCGAGCCCGGCGACCCGCATCGGCAGCGACACCTGCTCGGTCAGCACGATCTCGCGCTCGCCCTCGAGCACCGCCTTGTGCTCCGGCTGGAGGTTGACGCTGGCGACGACCAGGGCCGGCAGCCGCTCGTGCAGCCAGGGCAGGTGCTTGCGCAGCCGGGCCACGGGCTCCTGCGACCGCAGCACCCAGCGCACCAACAGGCCGCCCGCGGGCGACTCGGTGACCAGCAGGTGCTTGAGCTCGCCGCGGCGGCCGGGGACGTCGTACGGCGTGAGGCCGGCGCGGGTGACGTGCTCGGCGAGCACCGGCAGCGCCGCCGCGATGCCGGGGGTGTGCAGCCCGCAGTCGCGCAGGTCGACGCCTCCGCCGCGGGGGTCGAGGATGCCGAGCGTGGGTGCGTCGACCGGGCCGGCGACCACCATCTTGGCCTTGTTGCGGAAGCCCGCCTCGGGCCCGGCCGCCGCCGGCAGCCAGGTGGTGTCGACCAGCCCGGCAACGTGCTGCTGCTTGGCAACCAGCTGGTCGGCGTGCGGCACCGCCAGCCAGCTGCACGAGCGGCAGCGGCCGGCGTCGAAGTGGTGGCACTGCACCCGACGAGGCTACGGCGGGACCCGTGGGGACGCGGACGGCGCCGTACCCCACGAGGGTGCGGCGCCGTCCGGATCGGCGGAGGATAGGGGATTCGAACCCCTGAGGGCGTTAACCCAACCCGCTTTCCAAGCGAGCGCCATAGGCCACTAGGCGAATCCTCCGCCGAGGAGGTTACCGGTGGTCGGCGGGCCGGGCGAAATCGCCCGCCGCCGGTCGGGCGGCGGGGGAGGACCGGGATTGGTGGCGGCCCGAGCGCTCACCTACACTCGGGACCAACCCCCCGTGTGGCGGCATCTTGCCGAACTCCCCCAGGGCCGGAAGGCAGCAAGGGTAAGCGAGCTCTGTCGGGTGCGCGGGGGGCCTCTGCATTTCCGGTGTTTCCCTACCGGAGCCCTAGGCTTTGGGTCATGCGTCTGCGTCGTAGCGCCATCCTGGCCGTCCCTGCCCTGCTCCTCGCCGTCGGCTGCGCGCCGGCCGAGGACGACGACACCGCCTCCGACTCGGGCGGCGGCGCATCCCCCTCCGCCGCCGAGGAGTGCGCGACGGAGTCGCTACCCACGAAGAAGCCGGGCACGCTGACCGTCGGCACCGACTCGCCGGCGTACGAGCCCTGGTTCGTCGACGACGACCCGACCAACGGGCAGGGCTTCGAGTCGGCGGTGGCCTACGCCGTCGCCGAGGAGCTCGGCTTCGAGCAGGCCGACGTCACCTGGGTGACGGTGCCGTTCAACAACTCCTACGCGCCGGGGCCCAAGGAGTTCGACTTCGACATCAACCAGATCTCGATCACCCCGGAGCGGGCCCGCGTCGTCGACTTCTCCGACGGCTACTACTCCGCGGCCCAGGCCGTGATCGCCCTCGAGGGGTCGCCCGCGGCCGACGTGGCCAGCATCGCCGAGCTCGCCGACTTCAAGCTCGGCGCCCAGACCGGCACCACGTCGCTCACCGCGATCCGCGACGTCATCAAGCCCGCCGAGGAGCCGCTGGTCTTCGACGACACCAACGTCGCCAAGCAGGCCATGCAGAACGGCCAGGTCGACGCGATCCTCGCCGACCTGCCTACCGCGTTCTACATCTCCGCGGTCGAGATCGAGGGCAGCAGCATCATCGGCCAGTTCCAGCCCGCGGTCGGGCAGCAGGAGGAGTTCGGGCTGCTGTTCGAGAAGGACAACCCGCTCGTCGGCTGCGTCAACCAGGCGCTGGCCGCGCTGCGCGAGGACGGCACCCTCGAGGAGCTCGAGACCGAGTGGCTCTCGACCGTGGTGGACGTCCCCGAGCTGCAGTGAGCTGGTCACCCAGCGCCCGCGAGCGCGAGCGCCGCGCCGTACGCCAACGGCTGCGGCGGCGCGGCCTTCTCGTCGCGGCGCTCGCGACGGTGGTGTTCTTCGGGGTGCTGGTGACCGTGGTGGTCACCTCGCCGGGGTGGCCGACCGTGCGGGCGACGTTCTTCGACTGGCACCACGCCCGGGAGTCGTTCCCCTCGATCCTCGAGGGGTTCTGGAAGAACGTCCGGATGTTCCTGATCGCCCAGCCGATCATCCTCGCGCTCGGCCTGGCCATTGCGCTGGCCCGGCAGTCGCGGGCACCGTGGCTGGTGCCGGTGCGCGCGCTCGCCGTCGCCTGGACTGACGTGTTCCGCGGCATCCCCACGCTGGTGCTGGTCTTCCTGCTGGTGTTCGGGATGCCGTCGCTCGGGCTGTCCGGGCTGCCGACCGGCATCTTCTTCTGGGCCACGGTGGCGCTGGTGATCTCGTACTCGGCGTACGTCGCCGAGGTGTTCCGCTCCGGCATCGAGTCGATCCACCCGTCCCAGGTCGCCAGCGCGCAGGCGCTCGGCCTGAGCCGGGCCCAGGCGCTGCGGTTCGTGGTGGTGCCACAGGCGGTGCGGCGCGTGGTGCCGCCGTTGCTCAACGACTTCATCTCGCTGCAGAAGGACACCGCGCTCGTGGCCTCGGTCTCGCTGTTCGACGCGCTCTACAGCGCGCGCGACTACGCCAACTACAACTTCAACTTCACGCCGTACGTCGTGGTCGCGCTGTTCTTCATCGTGATGACGGTGCCGCTCGCGCGGTTCACCGACTGGCTCTCGCGCCGCTACCGCGAGCGCGAGCGGGCGGGGGCGCTGTGAGCGCGCCGCTGCTGGAGCTGGTGGGGCTCCGCAAGACCTACGGCGACCGGGTGGTCCTCGACGACGTCTCGCTGTCGGTCTCCGCCGGCGACGTGGTGTGCCTGATCGGGTCGTCGGGCTCGGGCAAGTCGACGCTGCTGCGCTGCATCGACCTGCTGGAGGACGTCGACGACGGCGTGATCCGCCTCGACGGCGAGGAGATCTCCGACCCGCTCGTCGACCCACGGCTGGTGCGGCAGCGGATCGGGATGGTCTTCCAGGCCTACAACCTCTTCCCCCACCTCACGGTCCTCGACAACTGCACCCTCGCGCCGCGCCGGGTGCAGGGGCTCTCGCGGGCCCAGGCCGAGACCCGCGCGCACGAGCTGCTCGACCGGTTCGGGCTGGGTGAGCACGTCGCCAAGCACCCCGACCGGCTCTCCGGCGGCCAGCAGCAGCGGGTCGCCCTGGTGCGGGCCCTGTGCGCCCGCCCGGAGCTGCTGCTCCTCGACGAGATCACCGCCGCCCTCGACCCCGAGCTGGTCGGCGACGTGCTCGCGATCGTGCGCGAGCTCGCCGCCGAGGGCACCACGATGATCCTCGCCACCCACGAGATGTCGTTCGCCCGCGACGTCGCCACCACCGTCTGCTTCCTCAGCGAGGGCCGGATCCTCGAGCAGGGCCCGCCCGCCCAGATCTTCTCCATGCCTCGTGAGGAGCGGACCCGGCAGTTCCTGAGCCGGGTGCTGCCGGGTGGCGGTGAGTGAGCCGTCGTTCGATCGCGTCAGATCGGGGCCTGCTCGGCGGCGACCCGGGCAGCGGTGCGTGAGGCGCCGTTCGACCACACGAAACCGGGGCCTGCTCACCGTCGCCCGGCGGCGACCACGCCCACCCCCACGACCACCACCTCCCACCGTGACACCAGAACTGTCATGATCGGCCCATGAGCATCGAGCTGGGGCAGGGGACGGGACCGCTGCGGGGCGTGAAGGTCGTGGAGATCGCGGGGATCGGGCCGGGCCCGCACGCGTGCATGATCCTGGCGGACCTCGGGGCCGACGTGATCAGGATCGAGCGGCCGGGCGGGCAGGCGCTCGCGGGCGGGAAGACGATGCTGCTCAACCGGGGCCGGCCGAGCGTGGCGCTCGACCTCAAGCAGCCCGAGGCGGTGGCGACCGTGCTCGAGCTGGTGCGCGGCGCCGACGTGGTGATCGAGGGGATGCGGCCCGGGGTCACCGAGCGGCTCGGGCTGGGGCCCGCCGACTGCCTCGCGGTCAACCCGCGGGTCGTCTACGGCCGGATGACGGGGTGGGGCCAGGACGGCCCGCTGGCGCAGTCGGCCGGTCACGACATGAACTACATCGCGATCACCGGCGCGCTGTTCGGGATGGGCCAGGACCCCGCCCGTCCGCACTTCCCGAGCAACTTGGTCGGCGACTTCGGCGGCGGGTCGACGTACCTGGTGATCGGGATCCTGGCCGCCCTGCTGGAGGCGCGGATCTCGGGGGAGGGGCAGGTGGTCGACGCCGCGATCGTCGACGGCACCGCCCACCTCAACGCGATGACCGCGGCCTTCCTCGCCTCGGGCGGCTACCAGGAGGAGCGGGGTGCCAACCTGCTCGACGGCGGCGTGCCCTTCTACGACGTCTACGAGACCGCCGACGGCAAGCACGTGTCGGTGGGGGCGCTGGAGCCCCAGTTCTTCGACACCCTGGTGACGCTGCTCGGGGTGAAGGAGACCTGCCCCGGGCAGGCCGACCTCGAGCAGTACGACGAGATGCGGCGAGTCCTCAACGAGGCGTTCCTCGGGCGCAGCCAGGCCGAGTGGGTGGAGCTGTTCGAGGGCACGGACGCCTGCGTGGCCGGGATCGTGCCGATCAGCGAGGCGTTCGAGCACCCGCACCTCAAGGCCCGCGAGACCTTCGTCGAGCGGCACGGCATGACCCAGCCGGCGCCGGCGCCGCGGTTCTCCCGCACCCGGGCGAGCCTGGGGCTGCCGCCCCCCGCCGCCGGCGAGCACACCGCCGAGGCGCTGGCCGCGTGGGGGATCGCCGACGTCGCCGGCCTGCTCGAGCGCGGCGTCGCCGTGCAGGCCGAGCCGGAGTGACGCACGTCGTACTGTTGAACATCTGTCAATAGGCCGCGATCTCGGCTACCGTCGTCGCATGGTCGAGAACAATCCCGAGCACGTCGACGTCCTCGTCATCGGTGCCGGCCTGTCCGGCATCGGCGCGGCCTGCCAGCTGAGGCAGCGGCTGCCGGAGAAGTCGGTCGCGGTGCTGGAGATGCGCGAGGCGTCCGGCGGCACCTGGGACCTGTTCCGCTACCCCGGCATCCGCTCCGACTCCGACATGTTCACCTTCGGCTACCGCTGGCGGCCGTGGCCCAGCGACACCGCCCTGGCCGACGGTGGGCTGATCCTCGACTACGTGCGCACGGTCGCGGAGGAGAACGGCGTCGACCGGCTGATCCGCTACCGCCACAAGGTGGTCGGCGCCAGCTTCGACAGCGCCACCGCCCGCTGGACCGTCGACCTCCTCGTCGACGGCGAGCCGGCCACCATGGCCACCGACTTCCTGTGGGGCTGCTCGGGCTACTACGACTACGACGAGGGCCACGCGCCGCAGTTCCCCGGCATCGAGCACTACGCCGGCCAGGTCGTGCACCCGCAGTTCTGGCCCGAGGACCTCGACCACACCGGCAAGCGGGTCGTGGTGATCGGCAGCGGCGCCACCGCGATCACCCTCGTGCCCGCCATGGCCGGCACCGCCGAGCACGTGACGATGCTGCAGCGCTCGCCGACGTACATCCTCAGCCAGCCGGCGCAGGACCCCGTGGCCCGCGCGCTGCGGTTCCTGCCCGAGGCGGTGCGCTACCCCGTGGTGCGCTGGAAGAACGTGCTCCAGCTGGTCGGCAGCTACCAGCTCGCCCGCCGGCAGCCGGCGCTGGTGAAGAAGGTGATCCGCAACCTCACCGAGAAGCAGCTGCCCGAGCAGTACGGCATCGACGTCGACAAGCACTTCACCCCGTCCTACGACCCGTGGGACCAGCGGTTGTGCGTCGTGCCGCGCGGTGACCTGTTCAAGGCGCTGCGCGCCGGCACCGCGTCGGTCGTCACCGACACCATCGAGACCTTCACCGAGCGGGGCATCCGGCTCACCTCCGGCGAGGAGCTGGAGGCCGACGTCGTGGTCACGGCCACCGGGCTCAAGCTCAAGGCCTTCGGTGGGGTCGGCCTGGTGGTCGACGGCCGCAAGGTCGACCTGTCGGAGTCGATGACCTACAAGGCCCTGATGCTCAGCGGGGTGCCGAACTTCGCCTACACGATCGGCTACACCAACGCCTCGTGGACGCTCAAGGCCGACCTGGTCAGCGACTACGTCGTCCGGCTGCTGACCCACATGGACGAACGCGGGCTGCGGACGGTGGTGCCCGTGCGCGACGACTCGGTGGGCGAGCTGCCGTTTATGGACCTGGCGTCGGGCTACATCCTGCGCGCGCTCGACGACCTGCCCAAGCAGGGCGACCGCGCCCCGTGGCAGCTCAAGCAGAACTACCTGACCGACCTGCGCACCATCCGGCGCGGCGCGATCGAGGATGGCGTGCTGGCGTTCTCGTGAGCGTCGCCTCGGGTTTGTCCGTGGTCGGGCCCGGGCACCGGAGCGGTCCATGCACGAGTCGACGAGTCGGAGGTGACCCGATGGGTCTCAAGGACAAGGCCGAGAACAAGCTGCAGGACCTCGGCGGCCAGGGCAAGGAGGCCGCCGGCCGCGCGACCGACGACCACGAGCTCGAGGCCGAGGGTCGCGGCGACCAGGCGGAGTCGAAGGTCAAGGACGCCGGCGAGAAGGCCAAGGACGCCCTGGGCGACGTCAAGGACGCGTTCAAGAAGTAGCAACGAGACAGCAACGAGACGAAGAGCACGTGCCGCGGATGCGGCGTTCGGCGGGCCGCACTCCTAGACTCTGGAGTGCGGCCCGTCCAGTCTTGCCTCGGGTCTGCCCGCGCAGCCCTCGCGTGGCGTCCGATCCCGGACGTCCCACCCGGGCCTCGCGCTCATCGCTGGCGGGACAACGCCACAGAATGTGACCCTTCGTGTCTTCTCGTTCCTTCGCCGACCTCGGCGTGCCCACCGACCTCGCTCGCGTGCTCACCGACCTCGGCATCACCACCCCCACCCCGATCCAGGCGGCCACGCTGCCCGACTCGCTCGCCGGGCGCGACGTGCTCGGCCGCGGCCGCACCGGCTCGGGCAAGACCTACGCCTTCCTGCTGCCCCTGGTCGCCCGCCTCCAGGCGGCCGGCGGCACCGCGCGACCCAAGCGCCCGCGGGCGCTGGTGCTCGCGCCCACCCGTGAGCTCGTCGGCCAGATCGAGCAGTCGCTGGCCCCGCTCGCCAAGGCCGCCGGCCTCACGACGCGCACCGTCTTCGGCGGCGTCGGCCAGGGCCCCCAGGTCACCGGCCTGCGCCGAGGCGTCGACATCGTGCTCGCCTGCCCCGGCCGGCTCGAGGACCTGATCGGCCAGGGTCACTGCGACCTGTCCGACATCGAGGTCACCGTGCTCGACGAGGCCGACCACATGGCCGACCTGGGCTTCCTGCCCGTCGTCCGCCGCCTGCTCGACCGGACGCCGCAGGGCGGCCAGCGGATGCTGTTCTCGGCCACCCTCGACAAGGGCGTGACCGTGCTGGTCAAGCGGTTCCTCACGGACCCGCGCACCCACGAGGCCGACTCGGCCCAGTCGCCGGTCGCGAAGATGGACCACCACGTGCTCCACCTCGCGCGCGAGCAGCGGATCCCGGTGCTGGTCGACCTCACCTCGGCCCCCGGCCGCACGGTGGTGTTCACCCGCACCAAGCACGGTGCCAAGGCGCTGAGCCGCCAGCTCAACCGGCAGGGCGTGCCCGCGGTGGAGCTGCACGGCAACCTCAGCCAGGGCGCCCGCACCCGCAACATGGCGGCGTTCCACTCCGGCACCGCCTCGACGCTGGTCGCCACCGACATCGCGGCCCGCGGCATCCACGTCGACGACGTCGCGCTCGTCGTGCACGCCGACCCGCCCACCGAGCACAAGGCCTACCTCCACCGCTCGGGTCGCACCGCCCGCGCCGGCGCAGCGGGCACGGTCGTCACGCTGATGACCGAGGAGCAGGTGCACGACGTCCGGGCGCTGACCCGCGCGGCCGGGATCAAGCCGACCGTCACCCGCGTCGACTCGCCGCGTCACCCGGTGCTCGCCGAGCTCGCGCCCGGCGACCGGGTGCTGGTCGCCGGCGGCCTGGTGCTGGAGTCGGCGCCCGAGCCGGCTCGCGGTCCCCGGCGCAGCGGTGGCGGCGGCGGCCGTCGCGGCAGCGGCGAGTCCGGTGCCACCCCGCGCAACGGCGGCGGGCGCAACCGCCGTCGTGGCGGTGGCGGCTCCGGTGGCTCCGGCGGGGCCGGCTCGTCCGGCTCCGGTGCCTCCAGCTCGGGCGCCCCGCGCCGGCGCAGCGGCGGCCAGGGTGCCGCCAGGGCGGGCGGCTCCGGCCGCCCCCACAGCGCCGCGGGCTTCTCCTCGGGCGGGAGTGGTCGGGGCCGATAGCCTCGGAGTGGTGAGCGAGCTACGAGCCTGGGTGCGGCGGGCCCTCTGGGACGTCGTGCCCCGCGACCACCGCCAGGAGGGGCCGGCCCTGCGCCGACGCCAGCTGGTCACGGCGGCGTTCGTGCTGGTCGGTGCGGTCGTCCTCGGCTTCTCGCTGCGGATCGAGCCGGGCAGCGCCTGGTTCTACCCCGCCACGCTCGGCCTGGCCGCGGTGTGGGTCGTCGGCGCGTTCGCCTCGGGTCCGCTTCACCTGGGCCGGGTCCTCCACGGCGACCGGCAGCGGCGACCGGTCGCCGCGCCGGGGGGGGGGGGGCGGCGGCGCCCCGGGGGCCGGGCCCCCCCCGGCGCCCGGCGGCGGCGCCCGGGCGCCGCGCCGGTGCTGCTGGGCCTGCTGCTCGCCGCGGTCTTCGTCGTCGGTGCGCTGCTCGTGCGCGAGATCGCTCTCCTCGAGCCCCTGGAGGGGCTGGTCGTCGACGTCGTCGACTACGCCGACCAGGGGTCGCTGCCGCTGCTGGTCGCGGTCACCGCCGTCAACGGCGTCGCCGAGGAGCTGTTCTTCCGCGGCGCGGCGTACGCCGCGATCACCCGCCACCCCGTCGCCTGGACGACGCTGGCCTACGCCGTCGCCACCGCCGCCACCGGCAACGTGATGCTGTCGTTCGCGGCCGTGCTGCTCGGCGTCGTCGTCGGGCTCGAGCGTCGGGCGAGCGGCGGCATCCTGGGCCCGGTGCTGACCCACTGCACCTGGTCGCTCACCATGCTGCTCGTGCTGCCGGTGGTGTTCTAGTCGCTGCGGCGCGACCCGCGCGGCGGGTCAGCTCGTGCGGGCGTCCTCGATCGCTCGCCGGACCGCCTCCTGGTAGCCGACCGGCTCGCCGGGCACGACCTCGCGGATCGAGTCGTCGTGGCAGACCACCTCGGTGCCCATCGAGTCGATGAGGTTGGCCGCGGTGGTGGTGTCGACGTCGGTGACGAACGCGATCCAGCGCGACGACAGCTTGGGCGTGAGCACGGGCACGGTCACGATCGGCACCCGGTGACCGGTCATCACCTCCGAGGCCTGCTGGAGCATCTCGAGGTAGCTCAGCCGGTCGGGACCGCCGATGTCGAAGACCCGCCCCTTCGCGGCGTCGTTGCCGATCACGCCGGCGAGGTAGCGGATCACGTCGTCGAGCGCGATCGGCTGGGTGAGCGTCTCGGCCCACTTCGGCACCACCATCGCCGGCAGGTTCTTGACCAGCTGGCGGGTCAGCTCCCAGGAGATGCCGTCCTTGCCGACCACGATCGCGGCCCGCAGCACGGTGACCGGCACGCCGGCCTCCCCGAGCAGCCGCTCCACCTCGCGTCGCGAGCGCAGGTGGGGTGAGAGCTCGTCGTCGTCGCTCCCCAGGCCGCCGAGGTAGACGATCTGACCGACCCCCGCCGCGGCGGCGGCCAGGCCGAACCCGCGCGCCGCCTCGGCGTCCATCCGCTCGAAGTCGTCGTCGCCCAGCGAGTGGACGAGGTAGACCGCCACGTCGACGCCGTCGAGCGCCCCGGCCAGGCTCCCGGGGTCGGAGACGTCGCCACCGACCGGCTCGCCCGGGCCGTCGTACTGCTCGGGACGGCGGGTCATCGCCCTGACCCGGTGCCCGGCGTCGACGAGGGCGGGCACCAGGCGACCGCCCACGAAGCCGGTCGCACCGGTGACGAGCACGGTCAGGGCCATGCGACCCACCCTAGGCGTCGCGTGGTGGGCGGGGCCTGCCCCGAGACCTCAGCGCTGCAGGGAGTCGCGGGCGGCCCGCGCGACCGCCGCCTCGTACGCCGTGACCAGGCCGCCGACCGAGAGCGGCTTGAGGCGCTCCATGACCTCCTGGAACCGCTCGGTGTGGTCGCCGTAGAGCGGGGCGAGCTGGGTGAAGACGACGTCGTGGAGCTCCTCGGCCATCTGCCGGCCGTGGTCCTGGTAGACCTTGGCGGCGGCCTGGGCGACCGCCCTGGGGAAGCCGAGGTCGAGGAGGCGGACGCCGAGGGCGAGCTGGGTGCGGGCGACGAGGTAGCGGTCGTCGCGGAGCCGGACGATGCCGAGCGCCTGCAGGGTCGCGACGTCCTCGGCGTCGAGGGCGCGACCAGCCCGCTTCTCGAGCTGGTCGTGGTCCATGTCGACCGGCAGGTCGGCCTGCCACGGGGCGAGCATGGTCCTGGCGAGGGCGATGTCCTCGGGGCGCGCGTCGTCGGGGATGCCGGCGACGTACTTCTCGATCGCGGCGAGCGTGAACCCGTGGCTCTGCAGCTCCTGCACCAGCTCGAAGCGGGCGACGTGGTTGGCGTCGTAGTAGCCGGAGCGGCCGCGCCGGATCGGGGGCGGCACCAGCCCCTTGGCGGTGTAGAAGCGCACGTTGCGCACGCTCATCCCCACCCGCTCGCAGAGCTCGTCGAGCCCCAGCAGTCCCTCGTCGGTCACGTCACACCTCCTGCGCCTTGACCGTGACAGCAACAGTGTCACAATAACGTGACACCGATTGTGTCACGGTCGGGTCACCACCCCAGTCTTTCGAAGGACGGTCATGGCAGAAGCATTCGTGTACGACCACATCCGGACGCCGCGCGGCAAGGGCAAGGCCGCCGGCTCCCTCCACGAGGTCAAGCCGGTCGACCTCATCGTCGGGCTGCTCGACGAGATCAAGGTGCGCAACCCCGGCCTCGACCCCGCCCGCGTGGACGACGTCGTGCTCGGTGTCGTCTCGCCGATCGGCGAGCAGGGCGGCGACATCGCCAAGACCGCCGCGCTGGCCGCCGGCTACCCCGAGACCGTCGCCGGCGTGCAGCTCAACCGCTTCTGCGCCTCCGGCCTCGAGGCCGTCAACCAGGCCGCCGGCCGGATCCGCGGCGGCATGGAGGACCTGATCCTCGCCGGCGGCGTGGAGTCGATGAGCAACGTGCCGATGGGCTCCGACGGCGGCGCCTGGGCGTCCGACCCGGCCACCGCGCTCAAGACCGGCTTCGTGCCGCAGGGCATCGGCGCCGACCTGATCGCCACCATCGAGGGCTGGACCCGCGACGACGTCGACGCCTACGCCGCCGAGTCGCACCACCGCGCGGCCAAGGCCTGGGCCAACGGCTACTTCGCCGACTCGGTGGTGCCGGTCAAGGACATCAACGGCCTCACCGTGCTCGACCACGACGAGACCATCCGTCCCGACACCAGCCCGGAGGGCCTCGCCGGCCTGAAGCCGTCGTTCGCGCAGATCGGCGCCGACGCGGGCTTCGACGACGTGGCGCTGGAGAAGTACCACTGGATCGAGAGGATCGGCCAC
Organism: Nocardioides sp. SYSU D00038; assembly: GCF_016924665.1. Classification (GTDB taxonomy): domain Bacteria; phylum Actinomycetota; class Actinomycetes; order Propionibacteriales; family Nocardioidaceae; genus Nocardioides. The sequence goes on along the minus strand of NZ_JAFFJT010000016.1, from coordinate 22,757 downwards.
GTCCACCACGCCGGCAACTCCTCGGGCATCGTCGACGGCTCGGCGCTGGTCGCGATCGGCACCGAGGAGATCGGCCGCGAGCTCGGCCTCACCCCCCGGGCCCGGATCGTCTCGATGGCCGTCTCGGGCGCCGACCCGACGATCATGCTGACCGGCCCGGCCCCTGCCGCGCGCAAGGCGCTCGCCAAGGCCGGGCTGGAGACCAAGGACATCGACCTCTTCGAGATCAACGAGGCGTTCGCCGCGGTCGCGATGCGGTTCATGCGCGACATGGGCATCGGCCACGACATCACCAACGTCAACGGCGGCGCGATCGCGATGGGCCACCCGCTGGGCGCGACCGGCGCGATGATCCTCGGCACGCTGATCGACGAGCTCCAGCGCCGCGACCAGAAGCGCGGCCTGGCCACGCTCTGCGTCGGTGGCGGCATGGGCATCGCCACGATCGTCGAGCTCGTCTGACCGAGGAACGAGGTCAGCTGAGCTCATCGGTGGTCGAGCAGCACGCGCGACCGAGGAACAAGGTCGCGACCGTGCGTGTCGAGACCCGGTGAGCCGAGAGCCGACCGCGACCACGGGGTCACCACCCCGACCCCCCCAGAACGCAGATCTCCAGATCAACGACAGGACTTCCATGAGCACCACCACCGAGCAGACCGCCGTCCGCTACGAGCAGGACGCCGACGGCATCGTCACCCTCACGCTGGACGACCCGAACCAGTCGGCCAACACGATGAACCAGCTCTACATCGACTCGATGAAGGCGGCGGTCGACCGCCTCGAGGCCGAGCAGGAGGGCGTCACCGGCGTCGTCGTCGCGAGCGCGAAGAAGACCTTCTTCGCCGGCGGCGACCTCAAGAACATGGTGCAGGCGGGCCGCGACGACGCCGCCGACGTGTTCGCGCTGGCCGAGGGCGTCAAGGCCGCGCTGCGCCGCCTCGAGCTGTTCCCCAAGCCCGTCGTGGCCGCGATCAACGGCGCCGCGCTGGGCGGCGGCTACGAGATCACCCTCGCCTGCCAGCACCGGATCGTCGTCGACGACCCCAAGGCCGTCGTGGGACTGCCCGAGGTCAGCCTCGGCCTGCTCCCCGGGGGCGGCGGCGTGACCCGCGTCGTGCGCAAGTTCGGCCTGCAGGACGGCCTGATGACCGTGCTGCTGGAGGGCAAGCAGTTCAAGCCCGACGCCGCGCTCAAGGCCGGTCTGGTCGACGAGGTCGTCGCCACCCGCGACGACCTGGTCCCGGCCGCCAAGGCCTGGATCAAGGCCAACCCCGAGGCGAGCCTCAACCCCTGGGACGCGCCGGGCTACAAGATGCCCGGCGGCTCGCCGAAGTCGCCGGCGCTGGCCGGCTTCCTACCGGCGTTCCCGGCGCTGCTGCGCAAGCAGACCAAGGGCGCGGTCTACCCCGCCGCGCGGGCGATCCTGTCGGCCGCGGTCGAGGGCGCCAACCGCGACTTCGACACGGCCTCGCGCATCGAGTCGCGCTACCTGACCCACCTGATCACCAACCAGGGCTCGAAGAACATGATCCAGGCGTTCTTCTTCGACCTGCAGGCGATCAACTCCGGGTCGCTGCGCCCGCAGGGCATCGAGCCGTGGCAGGCGACCAAGGTCGGCGTGCTCGGCGCCGGCATGATGGGCGCCGGCATCGCCTACGTCTGCGCCCGCGCCGGCATGCAGGTCGTGCTGAAGGACGTCGCGCAGGAGAACGCCGAGAAGGGCAAGGCCTACTCCGCGACCATCAACGAGAAGGCCGTCGCCAAGGGCCGACTCACCCAGGAGAAGTCCGACGAGCTGCTCGCCCGGATCACCCCGACGGCCGACCCGGCCGACCTGGCCGGCTGCGACCTGGTGATCGAGGCGGTCTTCGAGGACCCGGCGCTGAAGGCCAAGGTGTTCGCCGAGGTGGCGCCGCACGTCAACCCCGACGCGCTGCTGTGCTCCAACACCTCGACGCTGCCGATCACCGAGCTCGCCGAGGGCGTCGACCGTCCCGACGACTTCATCGGCCTGCACTTCTTCAGCCCCGTCGACAAGATGCCGCTGGTCGAGATCATCAAGGGCGAGAAGACCTCCGACGTGGCGCTGGCCAAGGCCTACGACGTGGTGCAGCAGATCCGCAAGACGCCGATCGTCGTCAACGACAGCCGCGGCTTCTACACCTCGCGGGTCATCGGCTTCATGGTCAACGAGGGCATGGCGATGCTGGCCGAGGGCGTGCACCCCTGGTCGATCGAGCGGGCCACCACCCAGGCCGGCTACCCCGCCCCGGTGCTCCAGCTCTCCGACGAGCTCAACCTCGAGCTGATGGCCAAGATCGCCAAGGCCACCCGCGAGGCGGCGGAGCGCGACGGCGCGGCGTATGCCGAGCACCCGGGCACCGCGGTCGTCGACCGGATGCTCGAGGCCGGTCGCGCCGGCCGGCTGCGCAAGGCCGGCTTCTACGACTACGACGAGGCCGGCAAGCGGCAGTCGATCTGGTCGGGCCTGGCCGAGCTGTTCCCGGTGGCGGAGCAGCAGATCCCGCTCCAGGACGTCAAGGACCGGATGCTGTTCGCCGAGGCGCTCGAGACCGCCAAGTGCTTCGAGGAGGGCGTCATCACCTCCGCGGCCGCGGCCAACATCGGCTCGATCATGGGCATCGGCTTCCCGCCCATGACCGGCGGGGCCGCGCAGTTCATGACCGGCTACGAGAACGCCGAGGGCGAGGTCGGGCTCGCGGCGTTCGTCGCGCGGGCCGACGAGCTGGCCGCGGCGTACGGCGATCGGTTCGCCCCGACCCCGTGGCTGCGCGAGCTCGCTGCCTCGGGTGGCTCGTTCCCGGCCTGACCCGCTCCGCGAGCCCCCGGCGACCCGGTCGCCGGGGGCTCGTTGCGTGCCGGGGCACCGCTGGTCGAGGAAGGACGAAGTCCTCACTCGTTCTTCGGTGAGCCGAGAGTCCTCCCCTGGGGACGGGAGGGCGTCCGGCCGTCTGGGGATTCGAGACGGTTGCTGCGCAACCTCCTCATCCACCGGCGCCCGTTCATCCTTTCGGGCAGACCTGCCGCGGGACGCGGGCCATATGCGGGTGAACGCCTGTCCCGGCCGGCGCCGGGTCGCGAGGATGCTCGAGTGACCAGGGAGAGGGAGCCCGTCGTCGCGGTGCAGGGCCTGCACGTGCGCTTCGGAGAGGTGGAGGCGGTCGCCGGGGTCGACCTGGCGGCGTACGCCGGTCACTCGACCGCGCTGCTGGGCCGCAACGGCGCCGGCAAGTCGACGACCATGCGGGTGCTGGCGGGCGTGGTGCCGCCGACGGCCGGGACCGTGGTGGTGGCGGGGCACGACGTGCGCGCCTCGCCGCTGGAGGTCAAGCGCCGGGTGGGCTACTGCCCCGACGTGGGCGGCCTGGTGCCGCGCGCGACGCCGTGGGAGCACCTGCAGCTCTCGGCGCGGCTGCGCCGCCTCGACGGCTGGGAGGAGCGCGCCCGGGACCTTCTGGAGCGCTTCGAGCTCGGCGACGTGGCCCACCGGGTCACCACCGGCTTCTCCCACGGCATGGGCCGCCGCCTCTCGGTGGTGCTGGCCGCGCTCCACGAGCCCGAGGTGCTGCTGCTCGACGAGCCGTTCGACGGGGTCGACCCGATCGGCGTCGAGGCCACCCTCGACGTGGTCAACGACGCCCGGTCGCGCGGTGCGTGCGTGCTGGTGTCGACCCACCTGCGGGAGCTGGCGATCGAGGCCTGCTCGGCGGTGCTGGTGCTGCGGGGCGGCGCCCGGGTGGCGACCGTGACCGCCGGTGAGATGGCGGGCGAGGAGGGCGCGCGTGCCTACCGCGGCCTCCTGGACTGAGCTCCTCCGGGGCCAGCGCCGAGCCGTCGCCGACGTCGGCCACCTGCTGGCCTTCCGCGCCGCGACCGTGCGCCGCCGCTCGGTCACCGTCGGCCTGGTCGCGACCTTCCTCGGCCTGACCGCCGGTGCGGCCGTGCTCCCGGCGTTCGCGACCGGGGCCGGCAGCGCGGAGGGCTACGCCCTCGACGCACTCCTGCTGCTGCCCTCGGCGCTCACCGGCTTCCTGGTGCTGGCGATCGTCTCCGCGGTCGCCTCCGGTGGCGGTCGCGAGCTGCTCGCCCGAGAGCACGCCGTCGCCTACCCCGTCAGCCCCACCACCGACCACCTCGGCGCTCTCCTGCTGGCGCCGCTCAACATCGCTTGGCTGCTGCAGGGTTGGCTGCTGCTCGGCGCGACCGCGTACGCGGTGGAGGGCCGCCACCTCGCCGCCGTGCAGCTCGGCGTGCTGCTCTGGCTGGCCGCGGCCACCGCGGTCGCCCAGGTCGTGGCCTGGGCGATCGAGGCGGTGCGACGCACCCGCCACGGCATCGCGACAGTGCGCACCCTCGGCGTGCTCGTGGCCGCCGTGCTCGTCCACCTCCAGCTCACCGGCCGCACCGGCGCGGTGCTCGACGCGCTGCCCACCCGCCGGGTCGTGGTCGGGCTGCAGGACGGGTTCGGGGCGGCCTGGCTCGCCACCGTCGGGCTGATGCTCTGGGTGCTGCTGGTGGCGCTCGTGCTCGGCGCCGTGCCCGCCCACCTGGCCGCCCGGCGTACGCCGCGCGACGAGCTGCGGGTCGAGAGCGGCACCCACCCCGCCCGGGCACTGCCGTCGAGCGTCTTCGCGGGCCTGGTCCGCACCGACCGCGGCTCGGTCTGGCGGGCGGTGCCGATGCGGCGCGGCATGCTGGTGCTCGCGATCGGACCCGGGGTGGTGGCACTCGCGGGCGACCTGTCGTGGAGCCAGATGACGATCCTGCCCGGGCTGGTCGCCTCCGGCGGCGCCCTGCTCTTCGGCATCAACGCCTGGTGCCTCGACGAGCGCGGCGGGCTGTGGCGCGAGAGCCTGCCGGTCCCGCCCGGCCAGGTCTTCGCCGCGCGGACGTGGGTGCTCACCGAGTTCCTGCTCGTGGCGTCGGCGCTCACGCTGGTGCTGGCGGGACTGCGAGCCGGCGTACCGTCGGCTCCCGAGCTGACCGCGCTGCTGTGCACCTGGGTGGTCGTGGTGCTCCAGGTGGTGTCGGCCGCGATGCGGTGGTCGTCGCGGCGCCCGTTCTCGGTCGACCTCCGCTCGGCCCGGGCCACCCCTGCACCCCCGGCCGCGATGGTCGGCTACTCCACCAAGCTGGCCGTCGCCACCACGCTGACCAGCCTGGTCTTTTCGGGCCTGGCTCGGCTCCCTTCGTGGGAGCTCAGCATCGTGCTCGCAGCGCCGTTCGTGCTGTGGTCGGCGGTGCGGCTGCTGCACGCCCGCGACGCCTGGCTCGAGCCGGTCGGACGCGCGCGCGTGGTCACCACGGTCGCCGCCTAGTCTCGGGCCCCATGGGCCTCCTCCTCCTGGTGCGGCACGGCCAGGCCTCGTTCGGCAGCGACGACTACGACGTCCTCTCCGAGGCCGGTGCGGCGCAGTCGCGGCTCCTCGGGGCCTGGCTGGCCGAGCGCGGCCTGCGGCCCGACGTCGTCGTCCACGGCAGCATGCGGCGCCAGCGCGAGACCGCGGAGGCGATGACGGCGGCCGCCGGGTGGGGGCTCGAGGCGGCGCAGGACCCGCGGTGGGACGAGTTCGACCACCTCGGCGTGGTCGCCGCCCACCCGGGCGGCGTCGACCCCGACCTCGACCGCCGCGCCTTCCAGCAGCTGTTCGAGCTCGCGACCGGGCGGTGGGTCACCGGCGCACACGACGCCGACTACCCCGAGTCGTTCGCGGCGTTCACCGGGCGGGTGGGGGCCGCGCTGTCCGCCGCCGGCGACCTCGCCGGCCCGGGACGCACCGTGGTCGCCGTGACCTCCGGTGGCCCGATCGCGGCCGCCTGCGCCGCGCTGGTGACCCCGGACGACCCGGCCGCCCGCGCCGCCGCCTGGCAGCGCCTGAACACCACGATCGTGAACTCCTCGGTCACCCGGGTCGTCGTGGGCTCGACCGGCGCCCGGCTGCTGACCTACAACGAGCACCAGCACCTCCCGGCGGAGCAGGTCACCTACCGCTGACCGCTCACCGCTGGGTCGAGCAGAAGCGCGAGCGACCACCGCTGGTTGAGGAACGACGAAGTCGTGTCTCGAAACCCGGTGAGCCGACCGCCGGGCGCTGGTCGAGGTGCGAAGGCCGCTAGGCCTGAGCCTCGAGACCCGGTGCGACGGATGTCCTCCCGGTAAGGGCGACTCCGGGGACGGGGCTCGGGCGGGGGCTGACTCCTCGTTGTGTGATTCGGGGAGCGGGTGGCGGTTGGTGGGGTGGGGTGCGGGGTGCCGCGCGTGGGTGGGCACTACGGCTGCTGCGCGCCGGACGTCGTTCGGCACTCGTTGCCGTGTCGCCGGACTCTGCCCTGCGGTTCCCCGGCGTTCGTGTCGGCGCCACGCCGCCGTCTATGTGCCGAACGCCGCCCGTCGCTCCGCCGCCTCCGTGCCTGCGGCGCGGCACGCCGGCGTGCGGTCGGGCGGCACCGGTGGTCGAGCAGCGAGCGCCAGCGAGCGTCGTCGAGACCCGGCGAGCCGAACGCTCTCCCGGTAGCGGGCGACTCCGCGGACGGGGTTCGGGCGGGGGGCTGGCTCCGGGTGGTGTGATCCGAGGGGCGGGTGGCTGTGGTTGGGGTGTGGGTGCGGGGTGCCGCGCGTAGTGGGCACTGCGGCTGCTGCGCGCCGGACGTCGTTCGGCACTCGTTGCCGTGTCACCGGACTCTGCCCTGCGGTTCCCCGGCCATCGCTGCGGCGCCACGCCGCCGTCTACGTGCCGGACGCCGCCCGTCGCTCCGCCGCCTCCGCGCCGGCGGCGCGGCACGCCGGCGTGCGCTGGTCGAGGTGCGAAGGCCGCTAGGCCTGAGCCTCGAGACCCGGTGAGAGGGATGTCCTCCGGTGGGGACGGTCGGCGTTCGGGTGCGCAGGTTTCGAGGCTCGCTTCGCTCGCACCTCAACCAGCGCGGGGCAACGCTGGTCGAGGTGCGAAGGCCGCTAGGCCTGAGCCTCGAGACCCGGTGGGACGAACGCCCTCACGTCCCCACCGGAGGGCGTTCGGCCGGCGGGGGTTTCGAGACAGTTGCTAGCGCAACTTCCTCAACCACCGGGGGTCGCCAGGCAACTTCCTCAACGACCGAGGGGCGCCGGCGCAGCTTCGTCGACCACCGGCGGTCCGCGCGCTTCGGTAGCCTGCCCCGGTGTCGGACCAGGCCACCAACGCGCTGATCGCGATCGCGCTCGGGAGCGTGCTGGCGGTGGTGCTGCTCGTGCCGGTCGCGGCCGTGCAGTACCGGCTCGACGGGCGGCTGGGGCCCACGGACCTGGCGGTGCTGCTGACCGCGGCGATCTACGCACTGGCGCTGTGGACCTACACGCTGCTGCCCGTGCCGCCGGCCGGCGACTACGCGTGCCAGGGCGCGCAGCTGGACCCGCTCGGGTCGCTGCGGCTGGTGCGCGGGCCGGGGGAGGCGGGCTGGGGGTCGGTGCTGCGGCAACCGGCGTTCCTGCAGATCGCCCTCAACGTGCTGCTCTTCGTGCCTCTCGGCTGGTTCGTGCGCGTCGTGCTCAAGCGCGGGGTGGTCGTCGCGACGGTGCTCGGGCTGGCGGCCTCGCTGCTGATCGAGGTCACCCAGCGCACCGGCGTCTGGGGGCTCTACGACTGCCCCTACCGTCTCTTCGACGTCGACGACCTGCTCGTCAACACGGTCGGGGCGGCGGTCGGGTCGCTGCTCTCGGCCCTCGTCGTCCGACGCCGCCGGGGTGAGGCGCCGCCGCTGCCGACCAGCATCACCCTGGGCCGGCGGCTGGTGGGATTCGTCAGCGACGTGCTGTTCGTCGCGATGCTCGGCGCGACCTGCGCGCTGGCCTACCGCGCGGTGCACCTCTACGTGCTCGACCGCCCCCTCGGCCGCCTCGACCTCGGCCTCCAGGGCGCGCTGCAGTGGGGCGTGCCGTTCGCGGTGGAGGCGCTGATGGTGCTGGTCGCCGGCCGCACGGTCGGGGAGGCGGTCATCTCGGTGCGGCCGGTCGCGCGGCGGCCGGCGCTGGCGCTGCCCGGGCGGGCGGTCAAGCTCGGCACCGGCATCGCTCCGCTCTTCCTGCTCGGCGTGAGCGGCGAGGTGGTGCCGCGACCGGTGGCCCTCGCGCTGCTCCCGGCGTACGCCGCGTTGACCCTGCTCGTGGCCTGGCGCAGCACCGAGCACCGCGGCCTCAGCCACGTGCTGGCCGGCATGGACCTGCGGATCGGGGGTCGCGCGGACTAGGTGCATACGTGGTATACATACCGGGTATCCACCCCCAGGAGGTCCCCGTGTCGGTCCGCTTCGCCCTGCTCGCCCTGCTCGAGCAGGGACCCAAGTACGGCTACCAGCTGCGCAGCGAGTTCGAGCAGCGCACCGGCTCGACCTGGCCGCTGAACGTCGGGCAGGTCTACACGACCCTGACCCGGCTGGAGCGCGACGGCCTGGTGGAGGGCGCGGGCTCCGACGAGCAGGGGCACGTCGTCTACCGGGTGACCGACGCCGGCCGCGACGAGGTCGCGACCTGGTTCACCACCCCCGTGGCCCGCACCCAGCCGCCGCGCGACGAGCTCGCGATCAAGCTCGCGTTGGCCGTGACCGTGCCGGGCGTCGACGTCGGCACGGTGATCCAGCAGCAGCGCTCGGCCACCATCCGGGCGCTGCAGGACTACACCCGGCTCAAGCGGCAGGAGCCGCTCGACCTCGCGTGGTCGCTGGTGCTCGAGTCGCTGGTCTTCGCCGCCGAGGCCGAGGTGCGCTGGCTCGACCACTGCGAGGCGCGGGTACGCCGGGCCGCCGCCGAGGCGCCCGCCCCCGAGCCGAGCCGCACCGACGAGAAGCAGGAGACCACCCGATGAGCGCGCCCGTCCTCGAGCTCGACGCCGTCAGCCGCCAGCACGGCGAGGGCGCGACCCTCGTGCAGGCGCTGCGCACCGTCTCGCTGCGGGTCACCGCGGGCGAGCTGGTCGCGGTGATGGGGCCGTCCGGGTCCGGCAAGTCCACCCTCCTCACGCTCGCCGGCGGGCTCGACGCCCCCACCGCCGGCGTGGTGCGGGTCGAGGGCACCGACCTGGCCGGCCTCGGCCCGGCCGGCCGGGCCCGGATGCGGCGTACGTCGATCGGCTACGTCTTCCAGGACTTCAACCTGATCCCCGCCCTCACCGCTGCCGAGAACGTCGCGCTGCCGCTCGAGCTCGACGGCGTCCGCACCTCGGCGGCCCGTGCGGCGGCACGCACCGCGCTGGAGGAGGTCGGGATCGCCGACCTCGCCGACAGGTTCCCCGACCACATGTCCGGCGGCCAGCAGCAGCGGGTGGCGATCGCGCGCGCGGTCGTGGGCGACCGGCGGCTGGTGCTGGCCGACGAGCCCACGGGTGCGCTCGACACCGAGACCGGCGAGGACGTGCTGCGGCTGCTGCGCGGACGCTGCGACGCCGGCGCGGCGGGCGTGCTGGTCACCCACGAGGCCCGGCACGCCGCCTGGGCCGACCGGGTGGTGTTCCTGCGCGACGGGGTGGTGGTCGACGAGACCACCAGCGACCCCGTCGAGTCGCTCGTCGAGACCGGCGCCTGATGGCCGGCTGGCTGCGCGGCTGGCGGGTCGCCCTGCGGCTCGCCCGCCGCGAGGCGCTGCGGGCCCGCGGTCGCAGCGCGCTGATGCTGGTGATGATCGGCCTGCCGGTGCTGGCGATCACCGCCGCCGACGTCGTGATCCACACCCAGCAGGTCACCGGCGTGGAGTCGCTCGAGCGCCGGATGGGCGCGGCCGAGGCCCGGGTGACGGCCGAGCGCGACGCGGTCGACGTCGAGCACGGCTTCGACCCCGACCACGGCTCCTCGGGCTGGGCGAGCGAGCAGGGGCGGGGGCTGGCCACCGCCGACGAGGTGGCCGCGCTGCTGCCGGACGGCGCCCGGCTGGTGCCGATCCGCGAGGCCGAGACGTTCGTGACCACCGCGACCGGCGGCCGCGCCAACGTGGGCGTCCTCGAGACCGACCTCGCCGACGACGCCACCTCCGGGCTGCTCACGCTCACCTCGGGGGCCTGGCCGGACGCCGCCCACGAGGTCGTGGTCAACCGGGCGCTCGCCGACAAGGGGTACGCCGTCGGCGAGGTGCTCGACCTCGACGACGACGCCGCCGACGCCGCCGGCGCCCCCGACGCCGCCGCTCCGGCGGTGGAGCCGGTGGTGGTGGGCATCGCGGAGTCGGCGGCCTCGACGTCGTACCCCGTCGCGGCCGGGCCGCCCGGCAGCCTCGTCACGCCGGAGGAGGAGCCGTCGGTCGCGAGCTGGCTGGTGGCCGACGCGGCGGTCGACTGGACGACGGTGCGCGCCCTCAACGGCATCGGCGCCACGGTCGCCTCGCGCGCGGTGATCACCGACCCGCCGTCCGACGACCTGCTGCCCGACGGCGCGCTCGGCGGCAGCGGGCTCGACTCCGCGACCACGGCCGTGCTGGCGCTGGTGGTCGTGATGGTGCTGCTCGAGCTGGTGCTGCTGGCCGGCCCGGCGTTCGCGGTCGGAGCCCGCCGGATGCAGCGCAGCCTCGCGCTGCTGGTCGCCTCGGGCGGCACCCCCCAGCAGGCCCGCCGGGCGGTGCTGGCCTCGGCGGTGGTGCTCGGCTCGGTGGCTGCGGCGCTCGGCGTGCTGCTCGGGGTCGGACTCGCGGCGCTCGCGGTGCCGCTGGTGCAGCGGCTCGACTCCTCGCGCTTCGGCCCGTTCGAGGTGCCGTGGCTCCAGCTGGCGGGGGTGGCGGGGTTCGGCCTGCTGAGCGCCTTCCTCGCCGCGGTCGTGCCGGCGGTGCTGGCCTCGCGCCAGGACGTCGTCGCGGTGCTCGCCGGGCGTCGCGCCGACGCCCGGCCCTCGCTGCGCTCGCCGGTGGTGGGTGCGGCGCTGCTCGGTGTCGGGGTGCTCGGATCGGTGCTGGGCGCGACCCGCGGCTCGGGCGGGGAGATGCTGATCGCCGCCTCCGCGGTGCCGACCGTGCTCGGCATGGTGCTGCTGGTGCCGGTCGTGCTGGCCCTGGTGGGGCGGCTCGGCCGCTCGGTCCCGCTCCCGCTGCGCTACGCCCTGCGCGACGCCGCGCGCCACCGCACCCGCACGGTGCCGGCGGTCGCCGCGGTGGCCGCCACCGTCACCGGCGTGGTGGCACTCGGCATCTCGATCACCAGCGACGAGGCCGAGAACCGCGAGACCTACAGGCCGAGCCTCGCCGCCGGTGCCGGGCTGCTGACGGTCTACGCCGCCGACCCCGACTGGGACGCCCTGGTCGGCGCCGTCGAGCGGGTCGACCCCGACGTCACGACCACCCCCGTGCGCGGCGTCCCCGAGTCGTGGGACGCCGGCCCGTGGTCGTACGTCGAGGTCGCCGACACCGACGGCGTCTCGCTCCGCGACGAGTACGGCTCGTCGCTCGGCGCCTCGGTGCTGGTGGGCCGGGCCGTGCCGCCGGCCCTGCCCGGGGTCGCGGCGACCGACCGTGCTCGGGCGGGCGAGGTGCTCGCCGCCGGCGGCGTGGTGGCCTTCACCGACGGCGCGACCGGCACCGAGCCGGTGGTGGTGCGGACCGTCACGATGGACGAGATGGGCAACGAGACGGCGCGCGACGAGACCGAGCTCGAGGCGCTGCTGCTGCCGGCCGCCCACCGCGGTGCCGGCCCGCTGGCCGTGCTGTCACCCGGCGCCGCCGACCGCGCCGGCGTGGCCGTCGGCAAGGTCGGTGTGGTGGTCGAGGGTGACCTCTCGGAGGCCGAGGAGCAGGAGATCGGCGAGCAGGTGGCCGCGGTCTCCGACGCCGCGTCGTTCTACGTCGAGCGCGGCTACCAGGGCGACGACGAGACCCTGGTGATCCAGCTGGTGCTCGCCGGGCTCGGCGCGGTGCTGATGCTCGGCGGCACCCTCACCGCCACCTTCCTCGCGCTCTCCGACGCCCGGCCCGACCTGGCCACGCTCTCGGCGGTCGGTGCCTCACCGCGCACCCGGCGGGCGGTCGCGGCGTCGTACGCGCTGGTGGTGGGGGGTCTCGGCGCGCTGCTCGGGGCGCTGGTCGGCTTCGTGCCGGGCATCGCGGTGACCTACCCGCTGACCGGTCAGTACGCCCCCGGCGGCGGTCACTTCCTCGACGTGCCGTGGCTGATGGTGCTGGGCGTGGTGGTCGTGCTGCCGCTGCTCACCGCCGCGCTCGTCGGCGTGCTGTCCCGCCCGCGGCTGCCCCTCGTCTCGCGCCTCCGCTGACCCCCATGCCGCCGAGCCGTCGTTACTCGTGCCGGGTAACGACGACTCGGCGGGGAAACAGTCAGGCTTGACTGTTTGTTGAGGGGTCGGGCAGGGTGGGCCCGTGACCACCGGCCCGGCGACGCGCGTGCCGCAGGAGGAGCGCACCCGGGCGATGCGGGCCCGGCTGCTCGACGCCACCGTCGAGCTGCTGGTCGAGCGCGGCTTCGGGGGTACGACGACCACGCTGGTCAGTGAGCGGGCCGGCGTCAGCCGGGGCGCGCAGCTGCACCACTTCCCGAGCAAGAACGCCCTGGTCGTGGCGGCGGTCGAGCACCTCACCCGGGTGCGCGGCTCCGAGCTCGAGGCGGCCGCCGTCGACCTGCCCACCGGCCCGCGACGCACCCGCGCCGTGCTCGAGGTGCTGGGCGACCACTTCTCCTCCCCGGTCTTCACCGCCGCGCTCGAGCTGTGGGTCGCGGCCCGCACGGACCAGGCGCTGCTCGCCGCGGTCGCGCCGCTGGAGCAGCGGGTCGGCCGCGAGGTGCACCGGCTCACCGTCGAGCTGCTCGGCGCCGACGAGTCGAGACCCGGTGTCCGCGAGCTCGTGCAGGCCACCCTCGACCTGGTGCGCGGCCTCGGCCTGGCGGCCACCATCACCGACGACGCCCGCCGTCGCGCCCGGATCCTCGACCAGTGGTCGGCCACCCTCGACGCCGCCCTCCGCGACGCACCCCAGGAGTCCGCATGACCCTGCTCGACGACCTGCTCGCCGACCTGGCGGCCGAGGGCGACCAGCTCTGGGCCACCGTCCAGGGGCTCGACGCCGACGGCTGGGCCACACCCACCCCGGCCGCCGGCTGGACGGTCGCCACCCAGGTCGCCCACCTGCTCTGGACCGACGAGGTGGCCGTGCTGGCCGCCGCCGCGGTGACGCCCGAGGGCAAGGAGGCGTGGGACGCCGTGGTCACGCAGGCGCTCCACGACCCCGAGGGATTCGTCGACGCCGGCGCCCACGAGGTCGCCGTCCTGGCCCCCGAGGCGCTGCTGGCGCGCTGGGGTGCGGCCCGGGAGGCGTTGCGCACCGCGCTGCGCGAGCTGCCGCTCGGGGCGAGGATGCCGTGGTTCGGTCCGCCGATGGCGGCCGCGTCGATGGCGACCGCCCGCTTCATGGAGACCTGGGCCCACGCGCTCGACGTCCACGAGGCCCTCGGCACCGTGCCCGAGCCCACCGACCGGATCCGCCACGTCGCCCACCTCGGCGTGCGCACCCGCGGCTTCGCCTACTCCGTGCACGGCGAGGAGCCGCCCGCCGCCGAGGTGCGCGTCGAGCTGGTCGCGCCGTCCGGCGAGACCTGGACGTGGGGTCCGGACGACGCCGGCCAGCGGGTCGCCGGCTCGGCGTACGACTTCTGCCGCCTGGTCACGCAGCGGGTCCACCGCGACGACACCGACCTCGTCGCCACCGGCGCCGACGCCGAGCACTGGCTGACGATCGCGCAGGCCTTCGCCGGCCCGCCCGGACCAGGGCGGGCGAAGCGGTGAGCGAGCCCCTGCGCGTCGGCAACTGCTCCGGCTTCTACGGCGACCGCCTGTCCGCGATGCGCGAGATGCTCGAGGGCGGGCCGCTCGACGTGCTCACCGGCGACTACCTGGCCGAGCTGACGATGCTGATCCTCGGCAAGGACGCGATGAAGGACCCCGCGCTCGGCTACGCCCGCACGTTCGTGCGCCAGGCCGAGGACTGCCTGGGCCTCGCGCTGGAGCGCGGCGTGCGGATCGTCAGCAACGCCGGCGGCCTCAACCCCGCCGGTCTCGCCGACAGGCTGCGCGAGGTCTCCGTCGGGCTCGGGCTCGACGTGCGGATCGCGCACGTCGAGGGCGACGACGTCCGCCCCCAGGGGGCCGAGCTCGGGCTGGGCGACGCCGCGCTGACCGCCAACGCCTACCTCGGCGGCTTCGGCATCGCCGCGGCCCTGCGCGAGGGAGCCGACGTGGTGGTGACCGGCCGGGTCACCGACGCCTCCCTGGTCGTGGGGGCCGGCATCGCCCACCACGGCTGGACGCCCACGTCGTACGACGAGCTGGCCGGCGCGGTCGTGGCCGGGCACGTGCTCGAGTGCGGCACCCAGGCGACGGGCGGCAACTTCTCCGGCTTCCGCGAGCTGTTCCGGTCCGGCGTCGACCCCTCGCTGCCGCTGGGCTTCCCGCTCGCCGAGCTCGCCGCCGACGGGTCGAGCGTGATCACCAAGCACCGCGGCACCGGCGGCGCGGTCACCGTCGACACCGTGACCGCGCAGCTGGTCTACGAGATCCAGGGCCCCCACTACCTCAACCCCGACGTCACCACCGACCTCAGGTCGGTGCGGCTGGAGCAGGCCGGCCCCGACCGGGTCGCGGTCTCGGGCGTCACCGGCCAGGCGCCGCCGGAGCGGCTCAAGGTCTGCGTCAACGAGCTCGGCGGCTGGCGCAACAGCGTCGAGCTGGTGCTCACCGGGCTCGAGGTCGAGGCCAAGGCCGACTGGGTGCGCGAGCAGCTCGCCCCCCGGCTCACCGCCGCCTCGGTCACCTGGTCGCAGCTGCCGACGCCCACCGCCGACGCCGACAGCGAGGAGGGCGCCTCGGTGCTGCTGCGCTGCACGGTGATGGACCCCGAGCCCGGTCCGGTGGGCCGCGAGTTCACCGCCGCCGCCGTCGAGCTGGCGCTGGCGTCGTACCCCGGGTTCACGATGACCGGCCCGCCCGCGCAGCCGACGCCCTACGGCGTGTACCGGCCGGCGTACGTCGACCGGTCGGCGGTCACCCACACGGTCGTGCACGCCGACGGACGGCGCGAGGTGGTGCCCGAGCCGACCGAGTGGTCCACCGTCGACGACCGGGCCGGGCTGCGGCCCTCGCCGTACCCCGCCCCGGCGGACTCGCTCAACCGCAGGATGCCGCTCGGCACCTTCGTGCACGCCCGCTCGGGCGACAAGGGCGGCGACGCCAACCTCGGGCTCTGGGTCGCCCACGACGGCACCGACGCCGCCAAGCACGACGCGCGGGTCACCTGGCTGACCAAGCTGATCAGCCCGCGCAAGGTGCGCGAGCTGGTGCCCGAGGCGCGCGACCTCGAGGTGGAGGTCTACCCGCTGCCCAACCTGGGCGGCGTCAACGTCATCATCCGCGGACTGCTGGGCGCCGGCGTGGCCGCCTCGACCCGCTTCGACCCGCAGGCCAAGGGCCTCGGCGAGTGGGTCCGGTCGCGGGTCGTGCACATCCAGGAAGGACTGCTCTAGATGGAAGACATCCGAGCGCTCGGCGCCGAGTTCGTGCGCCGCGAGGTGGCCCCCCACCTCCAGGCGTGGGAGGACGCCGGCACGATCCCGCGCGAGCTCCACGTCGCCGCGGCCAAGCAGGGACTGCTCGGCGTGGGCTTCGCCGAGGAGGTCGGCGGGAGCGGCGGCGACGTCCTCGACACCGTCGACCTGCAGGAGGGCATGTTCGAGGCCGGCGCCTCCAGCGGGCTGATGGCGGGGCTCTTCACCTGCGGCATCGCCCTGCCCCACATCGCGGCGAGCGGCGACGCCGACCTGGTCGACCGGTTCGTGCGGCCCACGCTGGCCGGCGAGAGGATCGGGTCGCTCGCGGTCACCGAGCCGGGTGGCGGCTCCGACGTCGCCGGCCTCCGCACCACCGCCGTCCGTGAGGGCGACCACTACGTCGTCAACGGCGCCAAGACCTTCATCACCAGCGGGGTCCGCGCCGACTTCGTCACGACGGCGGTGCGCACCGGCGAGCCCGGGCACGCCGGCGTCAGCCTGCTGGTGGTCGAGCGGGGCACGCCCGGCTTCACCATCGGCCGGTCGCTGCGCAAGATGGGCTGGCACTGCTCCGACACCGCCGAGCTGTCCTACGTCGACGTGCGGGTGCCGGTGGCCAACCTCGTCGGCGAGGAGAACGCCGGCTTCTACCAGATCGCCGAGCAGTTCGTGGTCGAGCGGCTGGCGCTCGCGGTGCACGGCTACGGCATCGCCGCCCGGGCACTGACCCTGGCCGCCGCCTACTGCCGCGACCGGCAGACCTTCGGCAGGCCGCTGGCGGCCAACCAGGTCGTGCGCCACAAGCTGGTCGAGATGCGACGCCAGGTCGAGGTCGCCCGCACCTACACCCGCGAGGTGGCCCGGCGCCACGCCGCCGGCGAGAGCGTGATCGCCGAGGCCTGCCTGGCGAAGCAGACGGCGTGCGACACCGCGACGTACGTCTGCGACCAGGCGGTGCAGCTGCACGGTGGCACCGGCTACATGCACGGCACCGAGGTCGAGCGCCACTACCGCGACGCGCGGCTCCTCCCGATCGGGGGCGGCGCCAGCGAGGTGCTCAACGACCTGGCCGCCAAGCTGCTGGGATACGCCGCATGAGGCCGCTGGGCGGGGAGGTCTCGCTGCACATGAAGGCCTCGCCGGAGCAGGTGTGGGCGCTGGTGAGCGACGTCACCCGGATCGGCGAGTTCTCCCCGGAGACCTTCGAGGGGCGGTGGACCCGCGGCTCGACCGGCCCGGAGGTGGGTGCGACGTTCGCCGGGCACGTGAAGCGCAACGGCGTCGGCCCGACGTACTGGTCGCCGTGCAGGGTCACCAGGTGCGTCGAGAACGAGCTCTTCGAGTTCTCGGTCGGCACCGACTCGGTGGCGGTCAACAACTGGGGCTACCGGCTGCAGCCGGAGAACGGCGGCACCCGGGTCACCGAGTACTTCCGGCTCGAGCCGTCGCTGCCGATCCGCCTCTACTGGCTGCTGCTCGGCCGGTTGCGCGGCCGCACCAACGAGCGCGGCATGCGCACCACCCTCGAGCGGATGAAGCAGGTGGTGGAGCAGTGACCGCGGCGTCCACGACAGCGTCGACGACCGGCGCCAACCGCGAAGCCATGCTGGCCAAGCTGGCCGAGCTCGAGGCCGAGCACGCCAAGGCGGTGGCCGGCGGGGGCGAGAAGTACGTCGCCCGCCACCACGAGCGCGGCCGGCTGATGCCGCGCGAGCGCATCGAGCTGCTGGTCGACGAGGGCTCGGCGTTCCTCGAGCTGTCGCCGTTGGCCGGCTGGGGCTCCGACTTCACCGTCGGTGCCAGCGTGGTCACCGGGATCGGCGTCGTCGAGGGCGTCGAGTGCATGATCACCGCCAACGACCCGTCGGTGAAGGGCGGCGCCAGCAACCCGTGGACGGTCAAGAAGCTGTTCCGCGCCGCGCAGATCGCCGAGGAGAACGGGTTGCCGACGATCTCCCTCGTCGAGTCCGGCGGGGCCGACCTGCCCACCCAGAAGGAGATCTTCATCCCCGGCGGCCGGCTGTTCCGCGACCTCACCCGGTCGAGCGCCGCCAAGCTGCCGACGGTGGCGCTGGTGTTCGGCAACTCCACCGCCGGCGGCGCCTACGTGCCGGGCATGAGCGACTACACGGTCATGGTCAAGGAGCAGGCCAAGGTGTTCCTCGGCGGTCCGCCGCTGGTGAAGATGGCCACCGGCGAGGAGTCCGACGACGAGTCGCTGGGCGGCGCCGAGATGCACGCCCGCACCTCCGGGCTCGCCGACTACCTCGCCGAGGACGAGCGCGACGCGATCCGGATCGGGCGCCGCATCGTCGCCCGGCTCAACTGGCGCAAGGCCGTACCGGAGCCCGCCGGCTGGGCCGAGCCGGACGCCGACCCCGACGCGCTGCTCGACCTGGTGCCGGCCGACCTCAAGGAGCCGTTCGACCCCCGCGAGGTGATCGCCCACCTCGTCGACGGCGTCTCGGCCGGCAACGGGCAGGTCTTCGACGAGTTCAAGCCGCTCTACGGCACCTCGCTGGTCACCGGCTGGGCCCGGATCCACGGCCGACCGGTCGGCGTCCTCGCCAACGCGCAGGGGGTGCTGTTCAGCGAGGAGGCGCAGAAGGCGACCCAGTTCGTCCAGCTCGCCAACCAGACCGACACGCCGCTGCTGTTCCTCCACAACACCACCGGCTACATGGTGGGCAAGGAGTACGAGCAGGGCGGCATCATCAAGCACGGCTCGATGATGATCAACGCGATCAGCAACTCCACCGTGCCCCACCTGACGGTGATCATGGGCGCCTCCTACGGCGCCGGCAACTACGGGATGAACGGGCGCGCCTACGACCCCCGCTTCCTGTTCACCTGGCCCTCGGCCAAGTCGGCGGTGATGGGCCCGGCCCAGCTCGCCGGCGTGCTCTCGATCGTGGCCCGGGCGGCCGCCGAGGGCCGTGGCCAGGAGTACGACGAGGAGGCGGACGCCGGGATGCGCGCGTTCGTCGAGCAGTCGGTCGAGGAGCAGTCGCTCCCGTTCTTCCTCTCCGGGATGCTCTACGACGACGGCGTCATCGACCCCCGCGACACCCGCACCATCCTCGGCATCTGCCTGTCGGTGATCGAGAACAAGCCCTTCGCCGGCACCGACCGGTTCGGGGTGTTCCGCCCGTGAGCCCGCGATCTCCGCTGCTGGAGTCGGGTCGGACGAAACGCCACCCACCGGTGGTTGAGGAGGGACGAAGTCCCGTCTCGAAACCCGGTGAGGGGAGAGCCCTCCGGTGGGGACCGGAGGGCGTTCGGCCGGCGGGGGTTTCGAGACAGTTGCTAGCGCAACTTCCTCAACCACCGGTGGTTGAGGAAGGACGAAGTCCTGTCTCGAAACCCGGTGAGGCAGGAGCCCTGCCGTTCCCACCGGAGGGCGTTCGGCCGGCGGGGGTTTCGAGGCTCGCTCCGCTCGCACCTCAACCAGCGCCGGAGGGCGTTCGGCCGGCGGGGGTCTCGAGACAGTTGCTAGCGCAACTTCCCCCACCGCCGGTGCCGCGGCGCCCGTCCGGAGCCCGTCCCGCAGAAAGGTGCCCGTCATGATCAAGCGGCTCCTCGTGGCCAACCGCGCCGAGATCGCGTCGCGGGTGTTCCGCACCTGCCGCGACCTCGGCATCGAGACCGTGGCCGTCCACTCCGACGCCGACGCCGACCTGCCCTACGTCGCCGAGGCCGACCTCGTCGTCCGGCTGCCGGGCGTCGCGCCGGCTGACACCTACCTGCGCGGCGACCTGCTGCTCGACGCCGCCCGCCAGGCCGGCGCCGACGCGATCCACCCCGGTTACGGCTTCCTCTCCGAGAACGCCGACTTCGCGCGCTCGGTCGTCGAGGCCGGGCTCACCTGGGTCGGCCCCGACCCGCGCACCATCGAGAAGATGGGCTCCAAGGTCGAGGCCAAGCGGCTGATGACGGCCGCCGAGGTGCCGGTCCTCGGCAGCATCCACCCCGAGGACGCCACCGAGGCCGACCTCCCGCTCATCGTCAAGGCCTCCGCCGGCGGCGGCGGGCGCGGGATGCGGATCGTCCGCGACCTGGCCGCCCTGCCCGGCGAGGTCGAGCGCGCGGAGGCCGAGGCGGCGTCGGCGTTCGGCGACGGCACCGTCTTCGTCGAGCGCTACGTCGAGCGCGGTCGCCACGTGGAGGTACAGGTCTGGGGCGACGCCGAGGGCCGGATCGCGGTGATCGGCGAGCGCGACTGCTCGCTGCAGCGCCGCCACCAGAAGGTGGTCGAGGAGGCCCCGGCGCCGGGGCTGTCCCGAACGACGCGACACCGGCTCCACCGGGCCGCCGAGACCGCCGCCGAGACGGTGGGCTACGTCGGCGCGGGCACCGTGGAGTTCCTGCTCGACGAGGAGCGCGACGAGTTCTTCTTCCTGGAGATGAACACCCGGCTCCAGGTCGAGCACCCGGTCACCGAGCTGGTCTTCCACACCGACCTGGTCGAGCTGCAGCTGCGCGCCGCCGAGGGCGAGACCTCCGAGGTGCGCTACCCCGAGCGGCCCGACGGGCACGCGATCGAGGTGCGGCTCTACGCCGAGGACCCCGCTCGCGACTACCAGCCCCAGAGCGGCGTGCTCACGGCGTTCGAGATCCCGGTCGGCGAGGGGGTGCGCGTCGACACCGGGTTCGCCGCCGGCAACGAGGTCACCACCCACTACGACGCCATGCTGGCCAAGGTGATCGGCTCCGGCCGCAACCGCGGCGAGGCCGCGCGCCGGCTGGTCACCGCGCTGCGGCGGGCCCGCATCCACGGGGTGCGCACCAACCGCGACCACCTGGTGGCGATCCTCGAGGACCCCGGATTCGTCGCCGGCCGGGTCAGCACCGCCTTCCTCGACGACTTCGCGCCGCCGGCCCCGGCCGACGACCCGGGAGCGCCGGTGGCCGCCGCGCTGGCCTTGGCCGAGCGCGGCCGGGTCGCCCGCACCGTGCAGCACGGCGCCCCGGTCGCCTGGCGCAACGTCGCCTCCGCGCCCCAGCGCACGACGTTCCACGGCGACGACACCGAGACGGTCGTCGAGTGGTGGGGCGGCCGCGACGGCTACCGCGCCGACGGGTTCACCGTCGTCGCGGCCGGCCCCGACCGGGTCGTCCTCGAGCGCGAGGGCGTGCGCACGACCTACGACGTCGCGGTGGTGGGCCCGGCCGTCGACGTCGACTGGCCCGGAGGCCATAGACGCCTCGACGTCGCTCCCCGGTTCGTGGACCCGGCGGACGCGGTGGCCAGCGGCTCGCTGCTGGCGCCGATGCCCGGCACCGTCGTCAGCGTCGCCGTCGAGGCCGGCCAGCAGGTCGAGGCCGGCCAGCCGGTGCTGGTGCTCGAGGCGATGAAGATGCAGCACACCGTGAGCGCGCCCGCCCGGGGCACGGTCGCGGTGGTCAACGTCCAGCCCGGTGCGCAGGTCGCGTCCGGTGAGGTTCTCGCAGTGGTCGAAGGAGCAGAGTCATGAGCGGCACGTTCACGGAGTCCGAGGAGCGGCAGGAGCTGCGCAAGGCCGTGGCCCGGCTGGCGGGCAAGTACGGCCGCGAGTGGTTCGCCGAGAAGGCGCGCGCGGGCGAGAAGACCACCGAGCTGTGGCTCGAGATCGGCCGCAACGGCTACCTCGGCATCAACATCCCCGAGGAGTACGGCGGCGGTGGCGGCGGCATCGGCGACATCGCCGCGGTCTGCGAGGAGCTCGCGGCCGAGGGATGCCCGCTGCTGCTCATGGTGGTGAGCCCCGCGATCTGCGGCACCATCATCAGCCGCTACGGCACCCCGGAGCAGAAGCAGCGCTGGCTGCCCGGCATCTGCGACGGCACCGGCACGATGGCGTTCGCGATCACCGAGCCCGACGCTGGCACCAACACCCACAACATCACCACCACCGCCCGCCGCGACGGCGACGAGTGGGTGCTCAACGGCCGGAAGATCTACATCTCCGGCGTCGACGAGGCCGACAACGTGCTCGTCGTCGCGCGCGCCGAGGACGCTCGCACCGGCAAGGTCAAGCCGGTGCTGTTCGTGGTGCCGACCGACGCGCCCGGCTTCGAGTACCGCCCGATCCCGATGGAGATCGTCAGCCCCGAGCTGCAGTTCCAGGTCTTCATCGACGACGTCCGGCTGCCCGCCGACGCGATCGTCGGCGACGAGGACGGCGGCCTGGTGCAGCTGTTCGCCGGACTCAACCCCGAGCGGATCATGGCGGCGTCGTTCTCCACCGGCCTCGCGCGCTACGCGCTGGGCAAGGCGACGTCGTACGCCAAGGAGCGCACGGTCTTCAAGGACGCCATCGGCGCCCACCAGGCCATCGCCCACCCGCTCGCCCAGAGCCACATCGAGATCGAGATGGCCCGGCTGATGACCCAGAAGGCCGCCGCCCTCTACGACGCGGGCGACGACCTGGGGGCCGGCGCGGCCGCCAACATGGCGAAGTACGCCGCCGCCGAGGCCGCCTGCGACGCCGCCGACCGCGCCGTGCAGACCCACGGCGGCAACGGGATCACCCAGGAGTACGGCGTCGCCGGCCTCCTCGTCGCCTCCCGCGCCGGCCGGATCGCGCCCGTCTCCCGCGAGATGATCCTCAACTTCGTCGCCATGCACTCCCTGGGGTTGCCGAAGTCGTACTGACCCGGTGGGCGAACGCCCGCCGTCGGTGGTGACTCCGCGGACGGGGCTCGATGGGGTGCTGACTGTGGTGGTGGGGGGTGCGGGGTGCCGCGCGGTGTGGGGCACTGCGGCTGCTGCGCGCCGGGCGTCGTTCGGCACTCGTTGCCGTGTCGCCGGACTCTGCCCTGCGGTGCCCTGGCGTTCGCTGCGGCGCCACGCCGCCGTCTACGTGCCGAACGACGCCGTCGCTCCGCCGCCTCCGTGCCGGCGGCGCGGCACCCCGGCGGGTGGGTCGGGCGCGCACCGCTGGTCGAGCAGCGAGCGCCAGCGAGCGTCGTCGAGACCCGGTGAGCCGAGAGCCCTCCGTTCCCACCGGAGGGCGCTCGGCCGTCTGGGGTTTCGAGGCTCGCTCCGCTCGCACCTCAACCAGCGCACACCGCTGGTCGAGGTGCGAAGGCCGCTAGGCCTGAGCCTCGAGACCCGGTGAGCCGGGAGCCCTCCCGTTCCCACCGGAGGGCGTTCGGCCGTCTGGGGTTTCGAGGCTCGCTTCGCTCGCACCTCAACCAGCGCGGGGCACCGGGGGCGTTCGGGTGCCGGGATCTCGACGGGCGCTCCTCGCTGGGGCTCGTCGC
>NZ_JAFFJT010000015.1 GCF_016924665.1 Nocardioides sp. SYSU D00038 | reverse complement strand
TGGTCGAGGTGCGAAGGCCGCTAGGCCTGAGCCTCGAGACCCGTTGAGCCGACCGCCCTCCCTGGGGGAGCGACTCCGCGGACGGGGCTCGGGCGCGGGCTGACTCCGGGTGGTGTGATCCGGGCGGGGTGCTGACTGTTGGGGGGTGGGTGCGGGGTGCCGCGTGTGGTGGGGCACTGCGGCGGCTGCGCGCCGGACGTCGTTCGGCACTCGTTGCCGTGTCGCCGGACCCTGCTGTCTTGTTCCCCGGCTGGTCAGCGGCGCCACGCCGCCGTTGACGTGCCGAACGCCGCCCGTCGCTCCGCCGCTTCCGTGCCCGGTGGCGCGGCACCCCGGCGTGCGGTGGCGTGCGGTGGTCGAGCGCGGCACCGCTGGTTGAGGAAGGACGAAGTCCTGTCTCGAAACCCGGTGAGCCGAGAGTCTTTCCGTCCGCACTGGAGGGCGTTCGGCGTACGGGGTTTCGAGACAGTTGCTAGCGCAACTTCCTCAACCACCGGTGGGTGGCGGTGGTCGAGGTGCGAAGGCCGCTAGGCCTGAGCCTCGAGACCCGTTGAGCCGACCGCCCTCCCTGGGGGAGCGACTCCGCGGACGGGGCTCGGGCGCGGGCTGACTCCGGGTGGTGTGATCCGGGCGGGGTGCTGACTGTTGGGGGGGGGTGGGTGCGGGGTGCCGCGTGTGGCGGGGCACTGCGGCTGCTGCGCGCCGGACGTCGTTCGGCACTCGTTGCCGTGTCGCCGGACTATGCCCTGCCGTTCCCCGGTGTTCGCTTCGGCGCCACGCCGCCGTTGACGTGCCGAGCGACGCCCGTCGCTCCGCCACCTCCGTGCCGCGCGGCGCGGCACCCCGGCGTGCGGTGGTCGAGCGCCGCACCGCTGGTTGAGGAAGGACGAAGTCCTGTCTCGAAACCCGGTAAGCAGAGAGTCTTCCCGTCCGCATTGGAGGGTGTTCGGCGTACGGGGTTTCGAGACAGTTGCTAGCGCGACTTCCTCAACCACCGGTGGGTGGCGGTGGTCGAGGTGAGAAGGCCGCTGGGCCTGAGCCTCGAGACCCGGTGATCCGAGTGCACTCCCGTTCGTGGGGACTCCGCGCACGGGGCTCGAGCGGGGGCTGACTCCGGGTGGTGTGATCCGGGCGGGTGCTGACTGTCGATGGGGTGGGTGCGGGGTGCCGCGTGTGGTGGGGCACTGCGGCTGCTGCGCGCCGGACGTCGTTCGGCACTCGTTGCCGTGTCGCCGGACTCTGCCCTGCGGTGCCCCGACGTTCGTGTCGGCGCCACGCCGCCGTTGACGTGCCGAACGCCGCCCGTCGCTCCGCCGCCTCCGTGCCCGGTGGCGCGGCACCCCGGCGTGCGGTGGCGTGCGGTGGTCGAGCGCCGCACCGCTGGTTGAGGAAGGACGAAGTCCTGTCTCGAAACCCGGTGAGCCGAGAGTCTTCCCGTCCGCACTGGAGGGCGTTCGGCGTACGGGGTTTCGAGACAGTCGCTAGCGCGACTTCCTCAACCACCAGTGGGTGGCGGTGGTCGAGGTGCGAAGGCCGCTAGGCCTGAGCCTCGAGACCCGGTGAGCCGGAAGCGCTCCCGTTCTCGCCGGAGGGCATTCGGCCGTCTGGGGTTTCGAGACAGTTGCTAGCGCAACTTCCTCAACCAACGGGCGGCGGTCAGCCGCCGTGGGCGCCGGGGGCGAGGAGGCGCTCGAGGGCGTCCTCGCCCTCGCCCGGGACGACGAAGAGGAGCTCGTCGCCGGCCTCGACGGGCTGCTCGGGGTCGGGGACGTAGACCTGGCCGTCGCGGAGGATCGTGACCAGGGCGCAGTTCTCGGGGAGGGGGATCAGGCCGGTGGGCTTGCCGACGTACGGCGAGTCCGAGGGCAGCGTCATCTCGACGAGGTTGGCACCGCCCTGGCGGAAGGTGAACAGGCGCACCAGGTCGCCGACGGTGACGGCCTCCTCGACGAGGGCCGACATGATCCGCGGGGTGGACACGTTGACGTCCACGCCCCACGCCTCCGAGAACAGCCACTCGTTGTTGGGGTGGTTGACCCGGCCGACGGTGCGGGGGACGCCGAACTCGGTCTTCGCCAGCAGCGAGGTGACCAGGTTGGCCTTGTCGTCGCCGGTGGCGGCGATGACGACGTCGCACTTGTCGAGCCGGGCCTCCTCGAGCGAGGACAGCTCGCAGCAGTCGGCGAGCAGCCACTCGGCGTCGGGGACCCGCTCGGGGCGGATGGAGTCGGGGTTCTTGTCGATGAGGAGGACCTCGTGGCCGTTCTGGATCAGCTCGCGGGCGATCGAGCGACCGACCGCGCCGGCCCCGGCGATGGCTACGCGCATGACGTCACTGCTCCTCGGGTCCGGACTCGATGGCCTGGTAGACCTCGGCGGCGTTCTGCTCGCGCATGACCAGGTGGATCAGGTCGCCCTCCTGGATCACGCTCTCGCGGGTGGGCAGCATGCCCTCGCCGAGCCGGTCGATCCAGGCGATCCGGCTCGACGTCTGCTCCTGGAAGCGGACGGTGCGCTGACCCACCCACTGCTCGGGCACCGGCACCTGGTCGAGGCGGATGGTGCCGGAGGGGTCGCGGAAGTCGGGCTCGGCGCCGGCCGGCAGGATCCGGCGCAGCACCTGGTCGGCGGTCCACTTCACGGTGGCGACGGTGGTGATGCCGAGCCGCTGGTAGACCTCGGCGCGGCCGGGGTCGTAGATGCGGGCGACGACCTGCTGGATGCCGAACGTCTCGCGGGCCACCCGGGCGGCGATGATGTTGGAGTTGTCGCCGCTCGATACGGCCGCGAAGGCGTCGGCGCGGCGGATGCCGGCCTTCTCGAGCACGGCCTGGTCGAAGCCGTAGCCGGTCACCTTGTCGCCGTTGAACCCCGGCCCCAGCCGGCGGAAGGCGTCGGGCTCGCTGTCGATGATCGACACCGTGTGGTTGCGGTCCTCGAGGCTGCGGGCGAGGGTCGACCCGACCCGGCCGCAGCCCATGATCACGACATGCACCCGGCAACCGTATCCGGTGATGACCCCGGGAGCCGGGCTGTGCCGTACGGTTTCCCCTCGTGGGCGTCGGCGACGTCTCCAAGCGCATCCTCCTAGGACGCAAGCTTCGGAGCTCCCAGCTGGGGGAGACCCTCCTCCCCAAGCGCATCGCCCTACCCGTCTTCGCCAGCGACGCGCTCTCCTCCGTGGCCTACGCCCCGGACGAGGTCTTCATCATGCTGAGCCTCGCCGGCGCCTCGGCGTACATCTGGTCGTGGAAGATCGCGATCGCGGTGGCGCTGGTGATGGCGGCCGTGATCGCGTCGTACCGCCAGACCGTGCACGCCTACCCCAGCGGCGGCGGCGACTACGAGGTCGCCACGGTCAACCTCGGCGCCACCGCCGGCACCACGGTGGCGAGCGCGCTGCTGGTCGACTACGTGCTGACCGTGGCGGTGTCGATCTCGTCGGCCTCCCAGTACGCCGCTGCGGCGATCCCGGCGCTGCAGGGGCACGAGGCGACAGCGGGGGCGCTGGCGGTGCTGGTGCTGATGGCGCTGAACCTGCGCGGGATCCGCGAGTCGGGGAGCCTGTTCGCGATCCCGACGTACGCGTTCATGGTCGCGATCCTCGGCATGTGCGTGCTCGGCTTCGTCGAGCTCGCCAGCGGGACGCTGCCGCAGGTCGAGAGCGCCGACCTCACCATCGAGCCGTCGCCCGACTACGACGGCTCGCTCACGACGTTCGCGCTGCTCTTCCTGCTGGCCCGCGCGTTCTCGTCGGGCTGTGCGGCGCTGACCGGCGTCGAGGCGATCTCGAACGGCGTGCCGGCGTTCCAGCGGCCCAAGAGCCGCAACGCCGCCACCACGCTGCTGCTGCTCGGCCTGATCGCCATCTCGATGATGGTGAGCGTCATCGTGCTGGCCAAGCAGATGGGGCTGAGGTACGTCGACCCCCACGACCTCGACCGGCTCAGGATCGACGGCGTGCCGGTGGGTGACGACTACGAGCAGCACGCGGTGATCGCACAGATCGCCCGGGCGGTGTTCCACGACTTCTCGCCCGGCTTCTACCTCGTGGTGGTGGTGACCGGCGTGATCCTGGTGCTGGCCGCCAACACCGCCTTCAACGGCTTCCCGGTGCTCGGCTCGATCCTGGCCAAGGACGGCTTCGCCCCCCGGGCGCTGGGCTCGCGCGGCGACCGGCTGGCCTACAGCAACGGCATCGTGTTCCTCGCCGCGCTGGCGATCGTGCTGATCCTGGTCTTCGACGCCGAGACCACCCGGCTCATCCAGCTCTACATCGTCGGCGTCTTCGTCTCGTTCAACCTCAGCCAGCTCGGCATGATCCGGCACTGGACCCGCCACCTGGCCACCGAGCGCGACCCCGGCCGCCGGCGCCGGATGCGCCAGTCGCGGGCGATCAACACCGTCGGGCTCACTTTCACCGCGGTGGTGCTGGTGATCGTGCTGGTCACCAAGTTCCTCGCCGGGGCCTGGATCACGATCCTGGCGATGGTCTTCTTCTTCCTCGTGATGCGCGGCATCCGCGGGCACTACGACAAGGTCTCGGTCGAGCTCGCCGCCGACGATGAGGACAAGGTGATGCCCACCCGGGTGCACGCGATCGTGCTGGTCTCGAAGCTGCACAAGCCGACGCTGCGGGCGCTGGCGTTCGCCAAGGCGACCCGGCCCAACCTGCTCGAGGGCGTCTACGTCGCCACCGGCGACGACGACACCTCGCAGCTGCTCGCCGAGTGGGACGAGCGGCGCATCGACATCCCCCTCAAGGTCCTGCACTCGCCGTACCGCGAGCTGGTGCGGCCGATCGTCGCCTACGCCACGGAGATCCGGCGCGCGAACCCGCGCGGGGTGGTCTCGGTGTTCATCCCCGAGTACGTCGTGGGTCGCTGGTGGGAGCAGCTGCTGCACAACCAGACCGCGCTGCGCCTCAAGGGCCGGCTGCTGTTCACGCCGGGCGTGATGGTGACCTCGGTGCCCTACCAGCTGCGCTCCAGCGAGATCGCCCGCGAGCGCGAGCTGCGCGAGGACCTGCGGGTCCGCCCCGGCGACCTGCGCCGCGGCAACGTCGACCGCAGCGGCGGCGACAGCCAGGTGCCTCGGTGAGCCGTCCCCGGGGTCGGCAGCGGGGACAGCGGTCGCGCTCGGCGAAGGGCCGGTCGCGGGTCGGGGAGCGGTTCGAGGCCGAGGTCGGGCCGGTGGCGCACGGCGGCCACTGCGTCGTACGCCTGCCCGAGCCGGAGTCGCGCGTGGTCTTCACCCGCCACGCGCTGCCGGGGGAGCGGGTGGTCGTCGAGATCACCGAGGGCACCGAGGGCGACCGGTTCTGGCGCGGCGACGCCGTCGAGGTGCTCGACCCCTCGCCCGACCGGGTCACCGCGCCGTGCCCGGTCGCGCGGCCCGGCGGGTGCGGCGGTTGCGACTTCCAGCACGTCACGCTGACCCGTCAGCGGCTGCTCAAGGCCGACGTCGTGCGTGAGCAGATGGGACGGCTGGCCGGTCTCGACGTCGACGTCACGGTCGAGGCCGTGCCCGGCGACCTCGCCGGCCTGCGCTGGCGCACCCGCCACCGCTACGTGCACCTGCCCGACGGTGGCCTCGCCATGCGCCAGCACCGCTCCCACCGCACGGTGCGCGTCGACGACTGCCTGATCGCGCGCCACGACGCCCGCGAGCCGCAGCCCGGCGTGCTCGTCGAGACCGTCGGGGAGCAGCAGTTCGAGGTGGCCGCCGACGGGTTCTGGCAGGTCCACCCCGGCGCTCCGGACGCGCTGGTCGGGGCGGTGCTGACGATGCTCGCACCCAAGCCGGGGGAGAAGGTGCTCGACCTCTACGCCGGCGTCGGCCTGTTCGCGCGCTTCCTGGCCGACGCCGTGGGCGACCCCTCGCTGGTGACGATGGTCGAGGGCGACGCCACCGCCTCGCGGCACGCGCTGCGCAACGTGCGCGGCGCCCGGGTGACCGCCGGCGACGTCGCCGAGGTGCTCGCGGCGTCGTACGACGAGCCGTTCGACCTCGTGGTGCTCGACCCGCCCCGTGAGGGCGCCCGCCGCGCGGTGGTCGACCTGGTCGCCGACCGGGCTCCCCGGGCCGTCGCCTACGTCGCCTGCGACCCCGCCGCGCTGGCCCGCGACGTGGCGCTCTTCGCCGCGCACGGCTACCGGCTCGAGGCGCTGCGGGCCTTCGACCTGTTCCCGATGACCCACCACGTGGAGTGCGTGGCGCTGCTGGTGCGCTGAGCCCCGCCGACCCTGCGGTCTCGTGGTCGGGGCGGCGGGGAACCGGTGCCGGCATGGCGTCGTACGCGGTGAACGAGGCGGCGGTGGCGCACGTGCGCGACCTCATCGACAGGCGGCAGTACGTGCTCGAGAGCGACTGGAGCGAGGTGCAGCCGGACGCGGCGCGCGAGAACGCCTACCTCGAGCGGCACTCGTGGGAGGAGTACGCCGCGTGGCACCTCGGGCTGACCGAGGGTGCGACCGACGGCACCAAGGCGCGCTACGCCTTCGTCTGCGGCGACCTGCGCCGGGTGCACCGCTCCGGGCTGATCGCCTGCGTCTACCGGGCCAGCGAGTGGCGGCACAAGGAGGTCGAGCTGGCCGCGCACGACCTGCTCCAACGCCTCGACGCGACCTCCGGCTGACGGGGTGGTCGGCGGTCGCACCGGGGTAGTCACGGACGTGGGGGCCCCCCCCCCCCCCGCGCCCGGGGGCGGCCCCCCCGGAGAAACCCCCCCCCGCCCCCCC
>NZ_JAFFJT010000014.1 GCF_016924665.1 Nocardioides sp. SYSU D00038 | reverse complement strand
GGGTCGGCGCCCTCCCGGGGGGGTTCCGGGCCGTTGGTCCCCCGTGCCACGGCGATCCGGGTGCCGAACGCCAGTGACTACCGCACCGCGACACCCCTGCGACACCCCGGGAGGGCGCGTCGCGCTTGGCCGCCCCCTCGACATCATGTATCTTGATATCAAGAGATCTTGGCGGGTCGGGGTAAGGCGAACCTTCCTTACGCCTGGCTCCGCCGCGACGGCAAGATGGCCGGAGCGGGTACCACCAAGACGTCGTCGACGTGGCAAGAGGAGATGAAGGCTGTGGCCAGTCAGGACAGCTTCGGGGCGAAGAGCTCACTGGACGTGAACGGGAAGACCTACGAGATCTTCCGGCTCGACGCGGTCACGGGCGAGGGGCTCGACGTCGCGTCGCTGCCGTTCAGCCTCAAGGTGCTGCTCGAGAACCTGCTGCGCACCGAGGACGGCGCCGACATCACCGCCGACGACATCCGCGCGCTGGCCGGCTGGGACGCCGACGCCGAGCCGGACAAGGAGATCCAGTTCACGCCGGCGCGCGTGATCATGCAGGACTTCACCGGCGTGCCGTGCGTGGTCGACCTCGCCACCATGCGCGAGGCGATGGCCGACCTGGGCGGCGACCCGACCCGGATCAACCCGCTGGCGCCCGCCGAGATGGTCATCGACCACTCCGTGATCGCCGACGTCTTCGGCACCCCCGAGGCGTTCGAGCGCAACGTCGAGATCGAGTACGAGCGCAACCGCGAGCGCTACCAGTTCCTGCGCTGGGGGCAGGGCGCCTTCGACGACTTCAAGGTCGTGCCGCCCGGCACCGGCATCGTCCACCAGGTCAACATCGAGCACCTCGCCCGCACGGTCTTCACCCGCGAGGTCGACGGCACCCTGCAGGCCTACCCCGACACCTGCGTCGGCACCGACTCCCACACCACGATGGTCAACGGCATCGGCGTGGTCGGCTGGGGCGTCGGCGGCATCGAGGCGGAGGCCGCGATGCTGGGCCAGCCCGTGTCGATGCTGATCCCGCGCGTGGTGGGCTTCAAGCTCTCCGGCGACCTGCCCGAGGGCTCCACCGCCACCGACCTGGTGCTCACCATCACCGAGATGCTGCGCCAGCACGGCGTGGTCGGGAAGTTCGTGGAGTTCTACGGCCCCGGCGTCTCCGCGCTGCCGCTGGCCAACCGGGCGACGATCGGCAACATGAGCCCGGAGTTCGGCTCGACGATCGCGGTCTTCCCGATCGACCAGGAGACCGTGAAGTACCTCGAGCTCACCGGTCGCTCCAGCGAGCAGCTCGACCTGGTCGAGACCTACGCCAAGGCCCAGGGCCTGTGGCACGACCCCGACGCCGAGCCGCGCTACAGCGAGAAGCTCGAGCTCGACCTGTCGACCGTCGTCCCCTCGATCGCCGGCCCGAAGCGCCCCCAGGACCGGATCCAGGTCACCGATGCCCGCGAGGCGTTCCGGGTCGCGCTGGCCGACTACGTCGGCGACGGCGAGACCGGCACCGAGGCCCGCAAGCCCGGCGTACCGCAGAACGAGCAGCCCTACGGCGTCACCACGGGTGCCGACGAGGCCTCGGCCGAGTCGTTCCCCTCGTCGGACCCGCCGGCCAGCAACGGCAACGGCGACGGCCACGACGACGCCGCGGCGCCGGCCGACTGGCACACCGCGGCGGCCAACGCCGACGGCCGCCCGTCCGACCCGGTCAAGGTCACCCTCGAGGACGGCACCGAGTTCGAGCTCGACCACGGCGCCGTCACCATCGCCGCGATCACCTCGTGCACCAACACCTCCAACCCGTCGGTGATGATCGGTGCGGCCCTGCTGGCCAAGAAGGCCGTCGAGAAGGGACTGCAGCGCAAGCCGTGGGTCAAGACGACGCTGGCGCCCGGCTCGAAGGTGGTCTCGGACTACTACGAGCGGTCCGGCCTCACGCCGTACCTCGACAAGCTCGGCTTCAACCTGGTCGGCTACGGCTGCACCACCTGCATCGGCAACTCCGGTCCGCTGATCCCCGAGGTCTCGGCCGCGGTCAACGAGAAGGACCTCGCGGTCGTCTCGGTGCTCTCGGGCAACCGCAACTTCGAGGGCCGGATCAACCCGGACGTGAAGATGAACTACCTCGCCTCGCCGCCGCTCGTGGTCGCCTACGCGCTGGCCGGCTCGATGGACGTCGACCTGTTCAACGATCCGCTGGGCCAGGACCAGGACGGCAACGACGTGTTCCTCAAGGACGTCTGGCCCTCGCCGTCGGAGGTCGAGGAGGTCATCGCCGCCTCGATCAGCTCGGAGATGTTCGGCGACAGCTACAGCGACGTCTTCGCCGGCGACGAGCAGTGGCGCTCGCTGCCCACGCCCGAGGGCAAGACCTTCGCGTGGGACGAGGAGTCCACCTACGTGCGGAAGCCCCCGTACTTCGACGGCATGCCCGACGAGCCGGAGCCGGTGGTCGACATCGAGGGCGCCCGGGTGCTGCTCAAGCTCGGCGACTCGGTCACCACCGACCACATCTCGCCCGCGGGCGCGATCAAGAAGGACTCGCCCGCCGGTCGCTACCTGTCGGAGCACGGGGTCGAGAACCGCGACTTCAACTCCTACGGCTCGCGCCGCGGCAACCACGAGGTGATGATCCGCGGCACCTTCGCCAACATCCGGCTGCGCAACCAGCTGGCGCCCGGCACCGAGGGCGGCTTCACGCGCGACTTCACCGCCGGTGGCGAGGTCACCACGGTGTTCGAGGCCTCGGAGAACTACCTGGCGGCCGGCACCCCGCTCGTCGTGCTCGCCGGCAAGGAGTACGGCTCCGGGTCGTCGCGCGACTGGGCGGCCAAGGGCACCTCGCTGCTGGGCGTGAAGGCCGTCATCGCCGAGTCGTACGAGCGGATCCACCGCTCCAACCTGATCGGCATGGGCGTCATCCCGCTGCAGTTCCCCCAGGGAGAGTCGGCCGAGTCGCTGGGCCTCACCGGCGAGGAGGAGTTCTCGATCACGGGCATCACCGAGCTCAACGAGGGCCGCACGCCCAGGACCGTCAAGGTGAAGGCCGGCGACGTCGAGTTCGACGCCGTGGTCCGCATCGACACCCCGGGCGAGGCGAACTACTACCGCAACGGCGGCATCATGCAGTACGTGCTGCGCAACCTGCGCCGCGCCTGACCCGACCTGTGCCACCCTGCTGCCCATGACTCGTGGGCGCAGGGTGGCACTGTCGTTGCTGGGTCTGGTGCTCCTCGCCCCGGCCGCCGGCGGTTGCGGCGGCGGCGACGACGGCGACGGCGGTGCCGGGCCGGAGACCCCTGCCACCGTCACCGCCACGGTGACCGAGACCGCCACGCCCGAGCCCACGACCACTCCGGACCCGACGGACCCGACCGACCCGACCGAGCCCACGGGCGCGGTCGAGCCCGAGCAGAGCGGCGAGCTGCCGGTGCCGCGCACCTACGACGACGCGCTGGCCCACTTCGACGCCTGGGGGAGCGAGCCGAGCGAGCACCCGACGTTCGTCACCCCCAGCGGAAACATCTTCTGCGTCGTCAGCGACGACGTGCTGCCCGCCGGCTGCGAGCTGACCGCGGGCGGCATCAAGGACCCCGACGCCTGCGCCGGCGCGCCCACCGACCGGGTCGGCCGCGTGGAGCTGCGCGGCGGCCGGGCGACGCCGGTCTGCAACACCGACAACATCCGCTCACCAGGGGCGCCGGTGCTCGGCTACGGCGAGGCCGCGCGGGTGGGCGGCGGACCGGTGCAGTGCCTCGTCGAGCGGATCGGCGTGACCTGCGTCCACCTCCGACGCACGGAGGGGTTCTTCCTGCGCAAGGGCGAGTACGTCATCTTCAACGCCGGATGACCCCTCCCTCCGGGGCACTCGTCGCGTGTCGGTGGTCATGAGCACCCTCCACGACCGGCTCGACGACCTGGCGGCCGACGCCCCGACCGGCAGCCCGGACCCCGACCTGTGGGACCGGGGACGGCGGTACGCGCGTCGGCGCCGGGCCGGGACCGCGGCCGTGCTCGCCGTCGCCGCGGTCGTGCTGGCCGTGGGCGGCTGGCGGGTCCAGGACCTGTCGAAGCCCGACGGGGAGCTGCGGCCGGCCGGGTCGACCGCCGCGCTGCCGGACCGGGTCTGGGAGCCGAGCCCGTGGCTCGCCGGCACCGACGAGGTCGGCCCTCCCGGTCGCCTCGCCCTGGTGGAGCTCGGCGAACGCAGGGATTGGTACGGGAGCGACGTCGAGCCGTGGGGCATCTCGGCCGAGACGGGGTCCTACGCGTTCCTCGACCTGCCCGGGCGAGCGGAGGGGCAGAACCGCGTGACGCTGTCGCCGGACGGCCGCCTGGTGGCGTACTGGCTGCGGGGTGACCCCTCGGGTTCGCGTGCGTCCGGCGAGGAGGAGTCGGTGACGGGGTACGCCCTGTGGGATGCCACCACGGGGGAAGTGCGCCGGCACCTGGTCGAGACCGAGCACGGTCTCAGCGTCGGACGACTGGTCTTCGCCGACGCGGAGACGTTGGTCGCGCAGTTCGGCCACTGGATAGCCGGTGCCGACGGGCCTCAGGAGCAGCACGGCGTCGCGGACTACGCCCCGTTGGAGGTCTGGGACGTCGCCGACCTGGCGCCACGGGCGTCCCCTGTGCTGGAGCGGGCCGTGGGGGGCAACCAGATCGATGGCGGCGGGCACGGGCGGATCTGGTGGCGCACCGAGGACACCGTGGTCTCGTCCGACGTCCACGACGCAGCTGCGCACGTGCGCGTGGTGCCCCTCGGCGGATCGGCCCAGAGCCACGTCAGCGCGGTGGACGCGACCGGTCGCCGGGCAGCCACGATCGGTCCAGCCATGTCGCGCAACGTGCGGGTCGGTGAGGAGGGAGGCACGGGCCGACGGGTCCTCGGGACGGAACGCAGCATCGGCGTCCTGGCCTGGCTCGACGCGGAGCGGCTGCTGGTGGTGCGCGCGCCCGAGCGCCGACGGCAGCTGCGGTTCGGCCTGAGCGTGGTCGATCCCGTGTCGGGTGAAAGCACCGAGATCACCGCGACCGGCGGCAGCCCGCTGACCAGCACACTGACCGGCCACACTGAGGTGGCGTGGCAGCTGGCAGGCGGCCCCACCTTCGACGCGGTCTCACCCGGGCACCCGCCCGACCCCCGCCTCGTGCTCGCGGGACTCCTGGCGGTGCTGGTGACGGCCGCTTGCGTCCTCATCCGCTGGCGGCGTCGTGGCCCGGCGTGAGGAGCAGCGGGCGGCGTTCGAGGAGTTCGTCGCTGCCCGGCGCCCGGCGCTGCTGCGCACGGCGTACCTGATGACCGGCAGCCACGCGGACGCCGAGGACGTCGTGCAGGTGGCGCTGGTGCGCTGCGTGCCGCACTGGGGGCGGATCGCCGACCGTCCCGAGCCGTACGTGCGCACGGTGCTGGCCCGCGAGGTGGTCTCGCGCTGGCGGGGCCGGCGCTGGCGCGAGACCAGCGTCGAGCACCTGCCGGAGCGGGCGTTGCCGGCCGAGGACGTCGACCGGCGGCTGGCGCTGCGCGCTGCCCTGGGCAGCCTCGCGCCGCGCCAGCGCGCGGTCGTGGTGCTGCGTTACTTCGACGACCTCACCGAGCGCGAGACCGCGGCGAGCCTCGGCATCTCGGTGGGCACCGTGAAGTCTCAGGCGCGCGACGCGCTGGCCCGGCTGCGGACGCTGGTGCCCGACCTGGACCCGGTGGCCGAGCCCAGCACCCTCACCCGCGACTGAGGGCGCGGTCGGCCTCCTCGTCGGCCGCGGGCGCAAGGGCCTCGGCGGCGTCGGCGAACCGGCCAGCACCGCCGTGCGCGCGCAGGGTGGCGCCGGCCGCCGCTGCTGCCGGGGCCAGGCGCCGAGCGTCGGCGACCGCGTCGCGCAGGCGGACGGGGGAGAGGTCGCGGGGGCGGAGCGTGACCCCGGCGCCGGCCTCGACGACCCGACGGGCGACCTCGGGCTGGTCGCGGCCGAAGGGGACGACCACGGTCGGGACGCCGTGGGCCATCGCCTTGGAGGCGATCCCGAAGCCGCCGTGACAGACGACCGCGGCGCACTCGGGGAGCACGTGCCCGTGGGGCACGAAGCGCTCCACGCGGACGTTGGCGGCCTCGGGCAGGTCGACGGTGTCGTAGGCGTCGGCGACGGTCAGCAGCACGCGCACCGGCTCGTCGCGCAGCGCCTCGACCGCCGTCCGGGCCAGCTCCTCGTCGCCCTGGTAGTCGGTGGAGCAGGTGACGAGCACCCACGGGTCACCGGGCTCGTCCAGCCAGGCCGGCCGCTCGGCAGGCAGGTCCCAGGGCTGCGCGCCCACGAGGTGGACGTGCTCCGGCAGGTCGGTGCGGGGGTACTCCAGCGGCTCGCCGGTGAGGGCCAGCACCGCGTCGGGCGCGCGGTAGGGGTCGAGGGCGTCGGCGAACGGTGGCAGCCCCTCGGCCCGCCGCAGGTCGTTGAGCCCCGGCAGCATCGCCCTGCCGAACATGCGGAGCACCACCTTCATCAGCACCGCGTCGCGGAGCCGGCCCAGCGGGCCGCGCATCGGTCGCAGTCCCAGCCCGTACGGCGGGACGCCCCGCCCGGGCAGCGGCAGCACCGAGGGCAGCACCAGCGCGCGCGGCAGGCCCGAGGCCTCGGCGACCGTCTGGGCGCCGTAGCTGATCGCGTCGACCAGCAGCACGTCGGGATCGACGGCGTCGATGGCGGCCCGGAGGTCGGGCCCGTCGAAGCGGCCGCGGAGCATCAGGTCCACCTGCCCGGCGCGGAGGCGGTCGGTGTCCGACGTCGCCTCGTGGTCGGTGACGGGAACGTCGACGACGCGCTGGTCGACCGGTGCCGCGTCGAGGCCCAGGGCCCGCAGGTCGGCGACGAGCCCCGGGTGGGTGCGCACGTGGACGGCGTGGCCCCGCCGCCGCAGCTCGAGCAGCCCCGGGACGAGCGGCAGCACGTGGCCGGTCGCCGGGGCGGTGTAGACGAGGAATCTGGTCATGGTGGATCTCTCGGATCGTAGGACGTGCGGATCTCGCACGCATTGGTTAGTATGAGATCCAATCCATTTGAGTCAAGTACAAACCAATGCTGGTCCAGTCGAGCAGGAGGCAGGCGATGGCACGACGCGGCTACGACATGGGGGCCCGGGCCGCCGCCCAGGAGCGCACCCGGGAGGCCATCCTCGACGCGGCGGTGCAGCTGTTCGACGGAGCGTGGTACGACCAGGTGACGCTGGCCGACGTCGCCCGCCGGGCTGGGGTGTCGCAGCAGACCGTGGTCAACCACTTCGGCTCCAAGATCGGCCTCTACCTCGCCGGCGTCGCCGAGCGGTTCGCCCCGCTGGTGCGCGCCGACCGGGCCCGTGCGGTGCCGGGCGACGTCGCCTCGGTCGTCGAGACCGTGGTGCGCGACTACGAGCGCACCGGCGACAGCACCTGGCGCACGGTGGCTCTCGTGGAGCGGGAGCCGGCGCTCCGAGAGCTGTTCGAGGGCGGCCGCCGAGCACACCGCGAGTTCGTCGAGGAGGTGTTCGCGCCCCAGCTCGCCGGCCGGCGCGGCGCCCGTCGCGAGCGGCTGGTCCAGCTGCTGGCCACCACGCTCGAGGTCGGCACCTGGCACTCGCTGCGCCGCGACGCCGGGCTCGACCAGGAGACGACCGCGAGCCACCTGCGGGCCCTGGTCGAGGCGGTGCTGGCCGCCGGCTGATCCGTCGCGCCTGCCCGTCCGGCCGCCGACTACGGTGGACGCCATGATCGTGGCGTTCAGCATCTCCCCGACCACCGCCGACGAGCAGGGCGGCGTGACCGACGCGGTCGCGGCCGCCGTCCGGGTGGTGAGGGAGTCGGGCCTGCCCCACGAGACCAACGCGATGTTCACCAACATCGAGGGCGAGTGGGACGAGGTCATGGACGTCGTGAAGCGCGCCGTCGACGCCGTCGCTGCCGTCTCGCCCCGCGTCGGGCTGGTGCTCAAGGCCGACATCCGTCCCGGCTGGGACGGCCAGCTGACCGCCAAGGTCGAGCGCCTCGAGCGGGCGCTCGGGGAAGGCGCATGAGCGAGCCGCCCGCCGGTCCGCCACCGCGCCCTCCCGGGCCCCCAGCGGGTCCGCCCGGCCCGCCGCCGTACCCACTGGGCCCGCCCCCGCCGAATCCGCCGCCGGGTCCACCTGCGGGGCAGCAGTGGCCGCTGCTCCCGCCGTCCCCGCGACCCGACCTGCCCGCACCCGAGCCGCCGCGGCGCAGCCGGGCCGGCGTTGTCGTCGCCGCGGTGACCGCGGCGCTGGTGGTGGCGTTGGCGGTGCTGGTGCCGGTGCTCCTGACCCGGCTCGGCGAGGAGGAGTCGGCCCAGGACACCGGGCTGGCGGCGGTCGTGTCCTACGACGACCTGCCGGTCGACCACGTCGACGGCGACGTCGACTACGAGCAGTCGCCGCCGGTCGGCGGTCCCCACGCCGACGAGTGGCTCGACTGCGGCGTCTACGACGCGCCGGTGCCGGAGGAGAATTTGGTGCACGACCTCGAGCACGGCACCGTCGTCATCACCCACGACCCGGAACTGGCGGCCGAGGAGGTGGAGCGGCTGGCGGTGCTGCTGCCGGACAACGGCATCCTCGCTCCGCACCCGGAGCAGGGGGCGCCGGTGGTGGTCACGGTCTGGGGCCGCCAGCTCGAGCTGGAGGGCGCCGACGACACCCGGCTGCCGCTGTTCCTCGACCAGTACGGTGCGGGGGAGACCGCGCCGGAGCCGTTCGCGTCCTGCGCCGGTGGCACCGCCGACCCCACCGGTGGCGCGTCCGCGACCTGACCCGTCGCACCCCGTTCCGCCCCCGTTCTGCCCGCACCCGTCGAGGAGAGGCCATGGACACCGAGGTCCGCAGCTATCGCACCGGAGACCGCGAGGTGGTGCGCGACATCACCAGCGACTGCGCCGACTGGGTCGCCGACCGCGGCGACGGCCTGCTGCACGTCTTCGTCCCCCACGCGACCGCCGGCCTGGCGGTGATCGAGACCGGCGCCGGGAGCGACGACGACCTGCTCGCCGCGCTGGGCGACCTGCTCCCCGCCGACGACCGGTGGCGGCACCGGCACGGCTCGCCCGGTCACGGCCGCTCGCACGTGATGCCGGCGCTGGTGCCGCCGTACGCCACGGTGCCGGTGCTCGACGGCCGCCTCGCCCTCGGCACCTGGCAGAGCATCTGCCTGGTCGACCTCAACGTCGACAACGCCGACCGCGAGGTGCGGTTCAGCTTCCTGGCGGGGTGAGCCGTGGTCGAGGTCCGCCCCGCTCGCGAGGACGACGGCGCCGCGCTGCGGTCGGTCGCCGCCCGCGCGTTCGGCGACGAGGGTCCGCTGATCGCCCGCCTCCTCGACGCCCTCGACGCCGCAGGGCACACCCGCGTCGACCTGGTGGCCGTCGACCGCGGCACGGTGGTCGGCCACGTCCGGCTCAGCCGGTCGTGGGTCGACGCCCGGGAGCGGCAGGTCGAGGTGCTGGTGCTCAGCCCCCTGGGGGTCGACCCCGCCCACCAGCAGCGCGGTATCGGCAGCGCCCTGCTGGAGGCGGCCGTCGCCGCCGCCGGCGAGCTCGGGGCGCCCGCGGTCTTCCTCGAGGGCGACCCCGGCTTCTACTCGGCGCGCGGCTGGCAGCCGGGCTCGCGGCACGGCTTCACCCGCCCGTCGGTCCGGATCCCCGAGCCCGCGTTCCAGGTGGTGCTGCTGCCCGGGCACCAGGACTGGATGCGGGGTGCGCTGGTCTACGGCGACCCGTTCTGGGCGCTCGACGTGGTGGGGCTGCGCGACCCCTTGCTCCGTCGCCTCGAACAGGTGTTCGAATCCGGGCTATGATCGGCCCATGTCGCTCGTCGCCCCACCGGGCTGGCCCCGCGAGGTCCGCCCGCCCGACGCCCCGCGCTGGGAGGACACCGCGGTGGCGTGGCTGCTCGACCTCTGTCCGCCCGACTACCGCACCCGGCCGGTGCTGCGCCGGCACGCGGTGGTGCTGGCCCGGTTCGCGGTGCTGCACGTCGAGGCGTCGGTGGCCGCGACCAAGCGCGGGCTGAGCGAGGCGCGCGCAGAGCTGCGCGACGTCGCCGAGCCCGACGTGGTGGAGGCCGCGGTCGAGGTCTTCCTCGCCGAGGACGCCCGGCTCGCCGGCGTACGACGCGCGGTGGGGCTGGTCGAGGAGGCGCTGCGGGGTCGGCGCTACCGGGCCCGCCTCTGACGGCAGGCCCCGGAGGCCCCCGGGCGAGCAGGGCCGGGATCTGCGGATTCGCCTGCACCGCCGGGCGGCCGGTCGCTACGGTCGGCCCGACAACAGCCGGGTGGATCGCAGGGGGAACGCCGTGCCGCAGCAGGCCCTGACCGTCGTCCGGGGGGACGACGTCGAGCTCCTCGACGACCCGATCAACCCCGCGTGGGTGCTCGAGGGGCGGCCCCGCGCCCGGGTCTGCACCTGGGTCACCTCCGCGGACCAGACGGCGTCGAGCTTCGTGTGGGACTGCACCGCCGGCCGGTTCCGCTGGTACTTCGCCGTCGACGAGACGGTCACGATCGTCGACGGCTCGGTGACGGTCACCCCCGACGAGCCCGAGGGCGCCGAGCCGGTGACGCTGCGGGTGGGCGACGGTGCCTGCTTCCGGGCCGGCACCTGGTCGACCTGGCACGTCGAGGACTACGTGCGCAAGCACGCCCTGCTGCGGGTGCCGGTGCCGGGACCGATGGCCAAGGTGGTCAACGGCCTGGGACGGCGCGCCCACCGGCTGGGCCGACCACCCGCGCGGTAGAACCGGGGACGTGAACCACTTCGCCAGCATCGTCCTGGTCGACCGCCGCGGCTGGCTGCTGCTGCAGGAGCGCGACGAGTTCCCGGTCATCGACCCCGAGTGCTGGGGGTTCGTGGGCGGGCACGTCGACGAGGGCGAGGAGTTCGAGGCGGCGGCCTACCGCGAGCTCGCCGAGGAGACCGGCGTGGTGCTAGCGCCCGGCGATCTGGCGCTGTGGCGCGAGGTCGAGGTGTTCCACGAGGCGTACGACAGCCTCGACGCGGTGCGGATCTACGTCGCCGGCACCGACCTCGGCGACGACGACATCGTCGTGGGCGAGGGGCGCCGGATCGTGTTCGTCGACCCCGACACGGTGCCGTCGCTGCCGCTGACCGCCGCGGCCGACCTGGTGCTGCCGGACTTCCTCGGCTCCGAGGTCTACGCGAGCATGGCCCCATGAGCAGCAGCGGCTTCCAGGTCGTCCCCGTCCCCGCCGACGGCGCCGAGGACGTCGTCGTCGGCACCTCCGGCCCCGACGAGGGCGCGGTGTTCACCGGCACCGCCGACGGCAGCATCTTCCGGGTGCGCCACGACGGCAGCCACGTCGACCGGGTCGCCCAGACCCAGGGCCGCCCGCTCGGCATCGAGATCGACCTCGACGGCCGGCTCCTGGTCTGCGACGCCCACCAGGGCCTGCTGCGGATCGACCCGGCGTCGGGCGCGGTGGAGCGGGTCACCGACTCCGTCGACGGCCGCCGGATGGTGTTCTGCAACAACGCCGCGATCGCCACCGACGGCACGGTCTGGTTCTCCGACTCCTCGACCCGCTACTCGATCGAGGACTGGAAGGCCGACTTCGTGCAGGTGACCCGCACCGGCCGGCTGCTCCGCCTCGACACCGACGGGTCGGTGGACGTGGTGCTCGACGGGCTGGCGTTCGCGAACGGGGTCGCGCTGAGCCGCGGCGAGGACTTCGTGGCGGTCGCCGAGACCGCCGCGCGCACCGTCGTACGCCACTGGATCAGCGGGCCGAGGGCAGGGGACCGTGACCTGCTCTGCTCCGACCTGCCGGGCTACCCCGACAACATCGCCCGCGGCTCCGACGGGCTGATCTGGGTGACGATCGCCAGCCCACGTGACCCGGTGGTCGAGCGGCTGCAGGCGGGTCCGCTCTGGCTGCGGCGCTCGGTGACCCGGATCCCCGAGCGGCTGCAGCCGGCACCGAAGCGCACGGTGCGGGTGCAGGCCTACGACGACGCCGGCGTGCTCGTGCACGACTGCGACGTGGCCAGCGACGCCTACCACATGGTCACCGGCGTGCGGGAGCACGAGGGCCGGGTCTGGATGGGCAGCCTGCACGAGCCGGCGGTCGCCGTCCTCGACCTCTGAGCGCCGCGAGATCCCGCCCCGACGCTGCCGTGGGGCGGCTCGCACGCCGTCGGCTCGGGTCGGGACCCACCCGGCGGATATGCTCGGACGTCAGCCCGCTGGGGTGTCAGCAGGATCAGGAAGTGGAGTCCATGGGAGTGCTGGAGACGGTCTCGGGTCCGGCCGACCTCGCGACCCTCACCGACGACCAGCTCACCGAGCTCGCGTCCGAGATCCGCGACCTGATGGTCGCGACCTGCGCGCGGGTGGGCGGCCACCTCGGCCCCAACCTCGGGGTCGTCGAGCTCACGATCGCGCTGCACCGGGTCTTCGACTCCCCGGTCGACCGGATCGTGTTCGACACCGGCCACCAGGGTTACGTGCACAAGCTGCTCACCGGGCGCGCCGGCGAGTTCGGCAGCCTGCGCCAGGAGGGCGGCCTGAGCGGCTATCCCAGCCAGCAGGAGTCGCCCCACGACGTGGTGGAGAACTCCCACGCCTCGACCGCGCTGAGCTACGCCGACGGGCTGGCCAAGGCCTACGCCATCCGCGGCGAGGACCGCCACACGGTCGCGGTGATCGGCGACGGCGCGCTCACCGGCGGGATGGCCTGGGAGGCGCTCAACAACATCGCGATCGCCCGCGACAGCCGCCTGGTGATCGTGGTCAACGACAACGGTCGCTCCTACACGCCGACGATCGGCGGGCTCGCGACCGCCCTGACCCGGCTGCGCACCGACCCGCGCTACGAGCCGATGCTCG
Organism: Nocardioides sp. SYSU D00038; assembly: GCF_016924665.1. GTDB lineage: Bacteria > Actinomycetota > Actinomycetes > Propionibacteriales > Nocardioidaceae > Nocardioides. The sequence continues at coordinate 340,489 of NZ_JAFFJT010000014.1, read as the reverse complement.
ACCTGGTCAAGAAGCGCCTGCAGTCGGTGCCCGGGGTCGGCCCGGCGGCGTACGACGCGCTGCACGCGATGAAGAAGGGCGTCAAGGACGCCCTGGCGCCGCAGGGTCTGTTCGAGGACCTCGGCCTGAAGTACGTCGGTCCGGTCGACGGCCACGACCGCGAGGCGATGGAGGCGGCGCTCACCCAGGCCAAGCGCTTCGGCGGGCCGGTGATCGTCCACGCGATCACCCGCAAGGGCTACGGCTACGACGCGGCCGAGCGTCACGAGGCCGACCAGTTCCACTCGCCCGGCCCGTTCGACGTGGCCTCCGGCGAGGAGAACCCCAAGGGTGCGATCTGGACCGACGTCTTCTCCGACGAGATGGTGCGGCTGGGCCACCGGCGCCGTGACGTCGTGGCGATCACCGCCGCGATGATGCACCCCGTCGGGCTCGACAAGTTCCAGGCGAGCTTCCCCGACCGCACGTTCGACGTCGGCATCGCCGAGCAGCACGCCGCCACCTCGGCCGCCGGGCTCGCGATGGGCGGGCTGCACCCGGTGGTCGCGGTCTACGCCACGTTCCTCAACCGGGCCTTCGACCAGGTGCTGATGGACGTCGCGCTGCACCGCTGCGGCGTGACGTTCGTGCTCGACCGGTCGGGCGTCACCGGCGACGACGGCGCCTCCCACAACGGCATGTGGGACATGTCGGTGCTGCAGGTGGTGCCGGGGCTGCGGATCGCCGCCCCCCGTGACGCCACCCGGCTGCGCGAGCTGCTCAACGAAGCGGTCGAGGTCGACGACGCCCCGACCGTGGTGCGGTTCCCCAAGGGTCCGCCCCCCGAGGACGTGCCGGCGGTCGACACCGTCGGCGGCGTCGACGTGCTGGTGCGCAACGGCACCCACGACGTGCTCGTGATCGCCGTCGGCGCGATGGGCGCGGTGGCGGTCGACGTGGCCGAGCGACTGGTCGCGCAGGGGATCGGCGTCACGGTCGTCGACCCGCGCTGGGTCAAGCCCGTGGCGCCGGCGCTGGTCGACCTGGCTCGCGACCACCGGCTGGTGGTGAGCATCGAGGACAACGGCAGGGTCGGCGGCTGCGGCGCGGTGCTGCTCCAGACCCTCAACGACGCCGGGGTCACGACGCCGTTCCGCCTGCACGGCATCCCGCAGGAGTTCCTCTCCCACGCCAAGCGGGCCAAGATCCTCGAGCGCATCGGCCTGACGGCACAGGCGCTCGCGCGCGGCATCGTCGAGGACGTCACCGCCCTCTCGGAGGGCCGGGCGCCCGTCGATGCCGACCAGTCGCGCTGACCGGCGCCGTTCCCGCCGGTCCCGTCGGGCCCTGCCGGCCCTGGCCGTGGTGCTGGCCCTCGCCGCCGGCCCGGCGCTGACCGGCTGCGGGCTGTTCGGCGACGACGACCAACCGAGCGAGGACCCGGCCACGACGTACGACGTGCCCAACGACGTGGTCGCCGACCTCCAGGAGGCGCTGCGGCTGCGGCAGCAGGCGCTGCTCGAGGGTGACCGGCGGGCTTTCCGCGCCACCCTGGTGCGAGGCCGCCCCGAGTTCCGCCGCCAGCAGGACGTCTACTTCGACAACCTCCAGCAGCTGCCGCTGGCGGCGTTCTCCTACGCGCTGCGACCCGAGGAGCTCCTGCGCCGCGGCGACGACTACTGGGTCGTCGTCGACCAGACCCTCCAGCTGGCGGGCTACGACGAGGAGCCGGTGCGCTCGCCCGACCGGTTCCTGTTCCGCCCGGCGGGGCGCAGCGGGCACTACCTGCTCGCGTCGGTGACCGACGCGGAGTGGGAGGCCGAGAACGGCGTGCACGGCGAGCCGTGGGACGAGGGCCCGATCCGGGTGCGCACCGGCTCGGGCGTGCTCGGCATCTTCGACGACGACAGCGTGCGGGCCGCCGACCGGCTGGTGCGCTCGGTGGAGCGGGGGATCGCGGACGTCTCGGGCTGGGTGCCGTACACGTGGTCGCGGAGCGTGGTGGTCTACGCACTGTCGACGTCGGACTACCTCGACACGATCGACGACCTGCCCGGCGGCGACCCCGAGCTGCTCGACGGGGTGGCGTTCCCGGTGAAGAGCCGGCCCGACGGCGACGCGCTGGCGGCCACCCGGTTCGCGCTGCACCCGCGGATGCTCGACAAGCCCGGGCTGGGCCGAGACCGACTGATCCGCCACGAGCTGACCCACGTCGCGCTCGGCACCCGCGACGACGACGTGCCGATCTGGCTGAGCGAGGGGCTGGCGGAGTTCGTCTCGGTGCGGCCGCTGGCTCCCGAGCAGCGGCTGATCCCCGCCCGGGCTGTGACCGCGGCCCGGGACGGGTTCACCGACATGCCCGACGACGACGGCTTCAACGACGCCGACTCGGCGGCCAACTACGGGCTGGCGTGGTGGGCCTGCGAGTACCTCGCGGCCAGCTACGGCGAGCAGAACCTCTGGGCGCTCCTCGACGAGCTCAACCGCGACGGCGTCGAGGTGGGAGCTGCGCTCCAGGACCTGGTGGGGCTCAACACCCGCCAGCTCGCCCGGAAGGCAGGCAAGCTGCTGCTGGTGACGTTCGACCCCGACGCGCTCGAGCCCGACCCGCCGCCGGCGCCCAGCGCGAACGCGACCCCGACCGACGGCGCCACCCCGCCGACTCCCGGCGTCCCGGGCAGCACCGACCCGAGCGCGCTGCCGCCCGAGGAGCCGGTCGCCCCCTGACCCAGCGGGGTCGGCGTGGGGAATATCGTGGGTGGCGGGGACGCTCCCCAAGCCCGACCCAGCGGCTTCCCGACATCCATCTCCATCCGACCCCGTCCGCCCGCGACCCAGCGAGAGGCAGCCCGTGGCGCCAGAACCCGGCCTCGTCCACATTGTCGACGACGTCCCCGAGCTCGAGGGCGTCGACGAGCTGACGATGGTGGTGGCGCTGGACGGTTTCCTCGACGCCGGCAACGCCTCCGCCCACGCGATCAACCACCTCGCCGAGCTCAACGACGGCGGGGGCCCGGTGGTGGCGACGTTCGACGTCGACGCCTTCCACGACTACCGCGCCCGGCGGCCGCCGATCTCGTTCGTGCGCGACCACTACGAGAGCTACGACGCGCCACGGCTGGTGGTGCGGGCGCTGCGCGACACCGGCGGGACGCCGTTCCTGCTGATGAGCGGGCCGGAGCCCGACAACCGGTGGGAGGCGTTCGCCGGCGCGGTGCGCACCGTGGTGGAGCGGCTCGGCGTGACCCGGGTGGTGGGGCTGGGCTCGGTGCCGATGGCGGTGCCGCACACCCGGCCGATCGCGATCACCCACCACGCCAACAACCCGGCGCTGCTGACCGGCGACAGCCCGTGGCGCGGCGAGCTGCGGGTGCCGAGCAGCGCCCAGGCGCTGCTGGAGGTGCGGCTGGGGGAGTGGGGCCACGACATGGCCGGCTTCGTCGCCCACATCCCGCACTACCTCGCCCAGCTCGACTACCCGCGGGCCTCGGTGGCGCTGCTGGAGCAGGTCGAGATCGTCGGCCGGCTGATCATCGACCTCACGGCGCTCCGTGCCGACGCCGACGCCCGCGAGGACGAGGTCGAGCGCTACCTGGCCAGCAACGACGAGGTCCGCGACGTGGTGGAGGCACTGGAGCGCCAGTACGACGCTTTCGAGCGGGCCGAGGAGTCGGGCACCAGCCTGCTGGCGCGCGACGAGCCGCTGCCGACGGGCGAGGAGATCGGCGAGCAGTTCGAGCAGTTCCTGGCCGGCCTGGAGGCCAACGAGGGCGGCGACGGCGAGACGCCCTGAGGGGGCGGGGCGTGGTGCGGGGGTGGTGGTTTCCCCGGTGAACCGGGGAAACCGTGACCTCTCGGCCGGAACTCCGGCCGAGAAGTCGAGGTTCTGGCCGAGAAGTGGCGGCGCGGGGTCGGAGCCGGCGTGTGGCTGGGGCCACAACCCACGGTGCGAGCGGACCGGCGCCACCGGCCCGGACACTAGGGTGAGGACGTGACCGACGCCGTACGCGACCTGGTGGCCCTGCTCGACCTCGAGGACCTCGACGTCGACCTCTACCGGGGCCGCCAGCCCGACTCCGCCCGTCCGCGGGTCTACGGAGGGCAGGTCGCGGCGCAGTCGCTGGTGGCCGCGACCCGCAGCGTCGACCCGGAGTTCGCGGTGCACTCGCTGCACTCCTACTTCCTGCTGCCGGGCGACTACAGCGTCCCGATCATCTACGACGTGGAGCGGATCCGCGACGGGCGGTCGTTCCTGACCCGTCGGGTCGAGGCCCGCCAGCACGGCCGGCCGATCTACTACCAGACGGTGAACTTCCAGCGGCCCGAGGAGGGCTTCGAGCACCAGGACGCGATCCCGTCCGTGGCGGACCCCACCGAGGGCGCTGACCTGGTCGAGCTGATGCGCTCGGGTGGCAACAAGGAGGCCGACGAGCTCGGCAAGGAGTGGGCCGCGATCGAGGTCAGCTGGCTGGGCAACTCCCGGTTCGGCCTCGAGCCCGACCCGAGCAGACCGGCCGAGGCGCGGATGTGGATCCGCCTCAAGGAGGGGCTCGGCGACGACCCGCTGATCCACCAGGCGGCGTTCACGTACGCCAGCGACGTCAGCCTGCTCGGCGTCTCGCTGGCCGCCCACGAGGTGAGCCCGAGCGAGACGCTGATGGCCTCGCTCGACCACACGATCTGGTTCCACCGGCCGTTCCGGGCCGACGAGTGGTGGCTCTACGACCAGTGGTCGCCCTCGGCGCACGCCGGTCGCGGGCTCTCGATCGGCCGGGTGTTCACCCGCGACGGCACCCTGGCCGCCACCGTGGCCCAGGAGGGCATGATCCGTCAGCGGCGTCCCTCCTGACCCACGGGCCCCTCTAGTCACCTCGGGTCACGGGACTAGTACGAACGGTCAGGACCGGGTGGTTCGGCTGACACCGGGGTCGTGGCCCCCTAGCGTCGAGGCGGCTCGTCCCCGACCCCGAAGGTGCCCTGCGATGACCCGCCGGTCCCCCCGAGCGAACCGCTCCACCATCGTCCGCGCGAGCGTGGCGGCCGCTCTGGTCGCCGTCACCCTCGGCGCCCTGGCCGCCCCCGGCGCCGCCTGGGACGGCGAGCGCGGCCCGGCCCGGCCGATGCGGGCGCTGGCCCCCACCGCGCCCCCGGTGACGCCGACCGAGATGCCGTTCCCGTGCGGCCAGTCGTGGACCGGTCGCACCCGCGGCAACCACAGCCCGAGCCAGCGGGCGATCGACTTCAACCGCACCGACGACGACGGAGACCCGGTGGTCGCCGCGGCCGCCGGAACGGTGACCACGGCGGTCAAGAAGGTGGGCAGCGGCTACGGCAAGTACGTCGTGGTGCAGCACAGCAGCACCGAGTCGACGCTCTACGCCCACCTGTCGAAGGTGTCGGTGGCGGCCGGACAGCGCGTCGACCAAGGCGCCCAGCTCGGCAACGTCGGCAGCACCGGCAACTCCAGCGGACCGCACCTGCACTTCGAGACCGTGCGCGGGAGGTCGGTGATCGACAGCTGGTTCCACGGCGTCCGCTTCACGATGCCCCGCACCCAGGCCTCGCAGAACTGCGTGGACGTGCCGCTCGCCGGCCAGTACGTCGGCAGCCGGGCGGCCGAGGTGGCGGTGTTCCGGCGCTCGGCGGCCTCGACGTTCCGCTTCCTGGTGCCCGGCCAGAGTCCCAAGGTCGTGACGTTCGGCGGCCCCACCGACCAGCCGGTGCTCGGTGACTGGGACGGCGACGGCCGGGTCAACCCCGGGGTCCGCACCCCGGCGACGAAGACGTTCCGCCTCAAGAAGGGGTCCAGCGTCACGTCGATCGTGCTCGGCACCGCCCCCGACCTGCCGATCGCCGGCAACTGGGACGGCGACCGGAAGTGGGAGGTCGGCATCCGCCAGGCCGGCACGTCGTACTTCCGGCTGCGGCTGGCCAGCGGCGCGATCAGCACGGTCGTGCTCGGCGACGGCAACGACCTGCCGGTGACCGGCGACTGGGACGGCGACGGGCGCACCGACCTCGGCGTCTACGACCAGGCGAGCGCGACGTTCACGCTGCGCCGGGTCGACGCCGACGGCCTGGCGTGGACCGCGTCCGTGCGGTTCGGCAAGCCCGGTGATCTGCCGGTCGCGGGCGACTGGGACGGCAACGGCCGCACCGACCTCGGCAGCTGGACCCCCGCGACGGCGACGTTCACCCAACGCCGGGCGGCCTCGCCGATGGCGGCCCGGGCGACCACGACGACGGTGCGGTTCGGCAAGCGCCGCTGACCCTCAGCGAGACTCGTGCTGCGTCGGTCCTCAGAGGTCGGTGGTGCGACCCGCGAGGTGCGGCGCGCCGCTCCTGGGGTTGGTCAGCGAGAACGCGTAGCCGTCGTCGAGCGGCTTCGACCCGAACGCGACCGTGGTCGGCAGCACGACCGGCTTCTTGAAGGCGACGTCGACGCGGGAGTGCTCGGGGAGCCGGTTCTCGAGCGCGGCGACGCACCGGGCCAGGGTCCACATGCCGTGCGCGATCTGGCGCGGGAAGCCGAGGGCCTTGGCGGTGAGCGGGTAGAGGTGGATCGGGTTGTGGTCACCGCTGACGGCGGCGTAGCGACGGCCCAGGTCACCGGGGAGGCGCCAGGTGATGCCGCCTGCCGGGGCGTCGGGGAAGGTGGCGCCCGCGGGCGCGGCGTCGTCCCCCTTGCCGCGACGGAGGTAGGACGACGTGCTCTCCCAGACCAGCTCGCCGTCGACGCGGGCCTCGGTGACGAAGTCGAAGACCCGACCCTTGGGGTGGGTGCGAGCCGCGCCGACGCTGGTGGAGACCGCGACGGCGTCGCCGGGTCGCACCTCGTGGTGACGGGTGATCGTGTTCTCGACGTGCACGGTGCCGATCGCGGGCGCCGGGAAGGCCGGGTCGCTCATGATCGCCATGTGCAGCGGGAAGGCCAGCATGTGGGGGTAGGTGAACGGGACGGTGTCCTTGGCCGGGAAGCCGCAGACCTCGGCGTAGCGCTCGACGTGCGCGCGGTCGACGGTCACGGGCGGCCGGCTGAACGACAGGCCGCCGAAGTCCTTGCCGCCGGACTTGCGCACGCCGGGCAGCTGGTTGACCACCGGGATCGAGGGCAGCGCGGCCCGCAGCAGCGTGGTGACGCCGCCGGGCTGCCCGTCGAGGGTCTTGCTCGGTGCGTTCGATCCGGGCGATCCGTGGGCGGCGGCCACGTCAGGCCCCCAGCATCATCTGGCCGCAGACCCGCACGACGTTGCCGTTGACGGCGCTGGAGGCGGGGTTGACGTACCAGGCGATGGTCTCGGCGACGTCGACGGGCAGGCCGCCCTGGGCCATGGCGTTGAGCCGCTGGCCGACCTCGCGGGTCGCGAACGGCACCGCCGCGGTCATCTGGGTGATGATGAAGCCGGGCGCGACGGCGTTGATGGTGATGCCGTTGTCGAGCTCGCCGGCGAAGGCGTCGACGAGGCCGATGACGCCGGCCTTCGAGGCGGCGTAGTTGGTCTGGCCGACGTTGCCGGCGATGCCGGCGATCGAGGCGACCCCGACGATGCTGCCGTGGGCGTTGACGAGGCCCTGGTCGAGGAGCTCGCGGGTGATCTTCTCGGGCGCGGTGAGGTTGACGGCGATCACCGACTCCCAGCGGTCCTCGGCCATGTTGGCGAGCTTCTTGTCGCGGGTGATGCCGGCGTTGTGGACGACCGCGTCGACCCCGCCGTGCTTCTCCTTGAGGTGGTGGGCGATCCGCTGCGGGGCGTCCTTGGCGGTGATGTCGAGGGTGAGCCAGTCGCCGTCGAGCTCCTTCATCAGGGTCTGCAGCTCGCTCGCGGCCTGCGGCACGTCGACGCCCACGACGGTGGCGCCGTCGCGGTGGAGCACCCGGGCGATCTGCTCGCCGATGCCGCGGGAGGCGCCGGTGACCAGCGCGACCTTGCCTGCGAGCGGCTGCTGCCAGTCGGCGACCTCGGGGACGTCGGTGCCGGTGGCGCCGATGCGGACGACCTGGCCGGAGACGTAGGCGGACTTGGGGGAGAGCAGGAAACCGAGGGTGGAGGCGGTGGCAGCCTCGGCGCCGTCGGCGACGTAGACCAGCTGGACCGTGCCGCCGCGGCCGATCTCCTTGCCGAGGCTGCGGGTGAAGCCCTCGAGGGCGCGCTGGGCGACCCGGGCGGGACCCTCGAGCTGCTCGGGCGGCGTGCCGATCACGACGACGCGGGGGCACGAGTCGAGGCTGCGCATCAGGGGGGTGAAGAAGTCGCGGAGGGCGACGAGGTCGGTGGAGGACTCCAGGCCGGTGGCGTCGAAGACCAGGCCCTTGTACTTCTCGCCGTCGGCGGTGGCGGTGGTGGAGGCGATGCCGAGGGTGTCGAGGAGGCCGGGCAGCGACTCGGCGAGCCGGCCGCGTCCGCCCACCACGACGGTGCCGGCGACGAGCGGCGCGCCGGCGGTGTAGCGCTCGAGCCGGACGGGGGCGGGCAGGCCGAGGTTCTTGACCAGCAGCTTGCCGATCGGGGTCGAGACGAAGCCCTGGTAGCGGTCACTCATGGCGCGGTGGTTCCTCCATCGGTGCGGCGGGCGGTGCGTGGTCCGGGGGTCGAGCGGTTCGCGGCGGCGTCCGCGCCCGACCAGGTCATGTAACTACCTGTGTAACTGGCCGTCCACATTTCGTGACGTGCCCCTCATTGCTTTGCTACTCGTGGGTAGCCGAGGGACTATTGGACCATGAACAAGACCACCCGTCGCGTCGCCGTTCTCGGCGGCAACCGCATCCCGTTCGCCCGGTCCAACACGGTCTACTCGAGCGCCTCCAACCAGGAGATGCTGACCGCGGCCATCGACGGCCTGGTCACCCGGTTCGGGCTCGAGGGCGAGCGGGTCGGTGAGGTCGTGGCCGGTGCGGTGCTCAAGCACAGCCGCGACTTCAACTTGGCCCGGGAGGCGGTGCTCGGCTCGAAGCTGTCGCCGGAGACGCCCGCCACCGACATCCAGCAGGCGTGCGGCACCGGGCTGCAGGCGGCGATCCAGGTCGCGAACAAGATCGCGCTCGGCCAGATCGAGGTCGGTATCGCCGGTGGCACCGACACCACGTCCGACGCGCCCGTCGCGATCAGCGACAAGCTGCGCAAGAAGCTGATGAAGGTCAACGCCGCACGCGACACCAAGTCGCGGCTGGCCGCGCTCGCCGCGATCCGACCCGGCGACATCGGCCTCGACATCCCCAAGAACGGCGAACCGCGCACCGGCCTGTCGATGGGCGACCACGCGGCGCTGACGGCGCTGGAGTGGCAGGTCGGCCGCGAGGAGCAGGACGAGCTGGCGGCCCTGTCGCACCAGCACCTCGCGGCGGCGTACGAGCGCGGCTTCCTCGACGACCAGGTGACGCCGTTCCGCGGCCTGGAGCGCGACCAGAACCTGCGCCCCGACTCGACGGCCGAGAAGCTCGGCAAGCTCAAGCCGGTCTTCGGCAAGGGCGAGGCCGCGACGATGACGGCCGGCAACTCCACGCCGCTGACCGACGGCGCCTCGGTGGTGCTGTTGGCCTCGGAGGAGTGGGCCGAGGAGCACGGGCTGCCGGTGCTGGCCTACTTGACGGCCTACGAGACCGCCGCCGTCGACTACGTGCACGGCGGCGAGGGGCTGCTCATGGCCCCGGCGTACGCCATGGCGCGGATGCTGGAGCGCGAGGGGCTCGGGCTGCAGGACTTCGACTTCTACGAGATCCACGAGGCGTTCGCCTCGCAGGTGCTCGCGACGCTGAAGGCGTGGGAGGACCCGGTGTTCTGCAAGGAGCGCCTGGGCCTCGACGCGCCGCTGGGCGCCATCGACCGGAGCAAGCTGAACGTCAACGGGTCGTCGCTGGCCGCGGGTCACCCGTTCGCCGCCACCGGTGGGCGGATCGTCAACGTGCTGGCGAAGCTGCTCGCGGAGAAGGGCTCGGGTCGCGGGGTCATCTCGGTGTGTGCGGCGGGCGGCCAGGGTGTGACGGCCATCCTCGAGCGGCCCTGATCCGCTCAGAGGCCTGACCCTCCGGCGCCCGGTCTGGACTCTGGGGGGCTCAGCCTCTGATCAGGCCACGGTTCGCCCGGGTCGGTCTGCAACGGCCGGCCCGGGCGCTCTGCGTTGGGGGCGACTGCTGCCTCAGCGAGGGGTGACGAGCGCCAACGCGCTGTCGACCATGTACTCGCGCACCTGCGAGGGGCTGATGCTGGCGACGTCGGGGATGCCCGGCGCGGCCTCGCGGACCAGGAGGCCGACGCGGGCGAGCTGCAGCGCGCCCAGTCCGCTGGCGTAGAGGGTGTTGGCCAGCAGCGACGGGTCCTTCACCGCGAACTCGCCGGACGCAGCGCCCTCCTCGAGAGCGGTGGTCAGCACGGTGAGGCAGGTGGTGATCGCCCGGCCGAGCCGGAACATCGCGCTCTCGGAGACCTCGTCGAGCAGCTCGGGTCCGCTTCGACGCATCAAGGCCTGGGCGCAGTCGACGAACGCCGGGTGGGCCACGCCGTAGTCGGCGAACGCGCCGACCAGGGCGGCCAGCCGCTCCCGGGCGTCGGCATGGACCGCGAACGCTGCCTGCAGCTCCTCGTGCAGCTCATCGAGGTAGCCCACCAGCGTCAGTGCGAACAGCTCCTCCTTGCCGGTGAAGTGCCGGTAGACGATCGCGCGGTTGATCCCCACCGCCTTCGCGATGTCCTCGATCTGGGCGTCACGCACCCCGCGCTGGTCGAACAGCGCGCGCGTGGCCGCGATGATCTGCCCCTCCCGCACCCGACGGCGCGCAGCAGCGGCCGAACGCCGGCCGTCGGTCTCGGGAGCCCTGGTCGCCATGTCGGCATCGTAAACCGCGTGCAACTCCCAGTTGCACGAGTGTGACGGAACCGTCGCGCTCACTCCCGGCGGGGCCGGTGCCGGATCCAATCGGCGTCCGGGTCCCGGCCAGGTGGCAGGAACTCCGGTCGCCCCGAGTCCGCGTCGATCCGCACCTGCCAGGTCGTGTCGTGGAGCACCCGGTGGTGGTGGGTGCACAGCATCACCAGGTTGCTCAGCCTGGTCCCGCCACCCGCCGCCCACTCGACGATGTGATGGGCGTGGCACATGATCGGCGGCCGCGAGCAGCCTGGGAACGCGCAGTGGTGGTCGCGCAGCACCAGCGCCTGCCAGATCGGGGTGGTCACCAGCCGCCGTCGCCGACCCACGTCGAGCACCTCGCCCTCCGTGCCCAGCACCGCGGGGATGACGTCGCAGTCGCAGGCGATCCGGCGCACGGCCGCGGCCGACAGCCGGCTGCCGTCGTCGAGCACGGGCAGCCGGCCCGCCTCGCCGCGCAACCCGGCCAGCTCCGTGGTCACCACCACCCGTGGCCGGGCGCCGTGCGCCTCGGGAGCCAGGTCGGTGTCGAGCGAGTGCTGGGCGACCCGCACGAGCGCGTCCCACATCCGCACCCCGAAGTCGCGAGGGTCGGGCAGCACCTCTCCAGTGGTGAGGTCCACCTCCGGTTGCGGCGTCGTCAGCGGCAGCAACGCCGCGCGAAGCACGCCCGCGTCCTCGACCGTGCCCCGCCCCTTGATCCGTACGCCGCCCGCGCCGTCCTCGGAGATCGTCAGGTGCCGACGGTGGTGGGCCACCCGGTCCAGCCGCGCCAGGCGAGCCTCGGCCGCCCGGGCGCTGCCGTCCGGGTCGACCACCTCGGCCACCCGCTCGGCGGTGCGGGCCAGGTCGGTGGCGGTGAGGACGGCTGCCTGGTCGAGCAGCACCCGTTCCGCCAGGCCGCGGACCTCGTCGTCCCCGGGCAGCCGGTCCACAGCGTCGAGCACCACGTCCGACTGCTCGGGGCTGACCGTGCCCGCCACCAGCGCCGACAGCGTCTCGGGACGCGACCCGACCAGCTCCACCGCGTGCTCGACCGCCTGCTTCGCGGCGCCGTGCCGCAGGCCCGCGGTGTGGCCCCACCAGTCCGCCGTGGAGCCCCAGCCCAGCGTTCGGGCGAGGTCGCGCCGCTCCACCTGGGCCAGCAGTCGCGCCTCCACCGCCCGCACCCCGGCCCGCAGCGTCACCACGTGCTGCGCCGCCTCGACCAGCGCGTCGTCGTCGACACCCTCCCAGTCGAGTCCGGGCAGCGCCTGCACGCCGGCAGCAGCCTCGGCCACGGCACCGAGGGGTGCCGGGAGCGCGAGGACCGAGGCTGCTGCCATGTCCACCAGCCCACCACGACCGCCGACCCCCCGAGGCACGCCGGGCCCGGCCTGTGGACGGCCCCTCCCGGGAGCCCGCGTGTGCACGTCAGTTGGTCCCACAAGGGCCGTCGATGAGTGCCAGCACCCGCAGCGGTCAGACCTCCTGGGAACGTCAAGCACCCCGACGCGCACCGGACCGGAGGAGCACCATGGGCCGCCTCATCTACTCGATGATCACCTCGCTGGACGGCTACGCCGTGGCAGCCGAGGGCGACCTCGGCAAGGGCGCGGACGACCAGCAGGTGCACACCTTCGTCAACGACCTGTTCCGCCCGGTCGGCACCTACCTCTATGGCCGGTGCATGTACGAGACGATGGTCTACTGGGAGACAGCGCACACCGTTCCCGACCAACCGCCGCACATCGTGCAGTACGCCCGCGACTGGCAGGCGGCCGAGAAGGTCGTCTACTCCACGACGCTGGAGTCAGTGCCCAGCGCCAGGACCAGGATCGAACGGACCTTCGACCCCGACACCGTGCGCCGGCTCAAGGCCGAGGCCGACCGTGACCTCACCGTCGACGGCCCGACGCTGGCGGCCCAGACGATCGCCGCCGGGCTGGTCGACGACTACCACCTGTTCATCACCACCAGCGTCGTTGGCGGCGGCACCCGGTTCTTCCCGGACGGCGTCCGCCTCGACCTAGACCTCGTCGAGGCGCGGTCCTTCGCCAGCGGTCTGGTCTATGCCCACTACCGCACCCGCTGACCGCGCTGCTGCGCTCATCGATCGGGGATCGGGCCGGCGAACGCCGTTACTCGCGACTCAGAGGAACGCCCGCACCGTCTCCACCGTGTCGGCGTCCGCGGCGGTCTTGTCGTCCCGGTACCGCACCACCCGAGCGAACCTCAGCGCCATCCCGCCGGGGTAGCGCGTCGACCGCTGGATGCCGTCGAACGCGATCTCGACGACCTGCTCGGGCCGCACGTGGACGACGTGCCCGGACCGCGACGTCTCGAGCTCCAGGAAGCGCTCGGTCTGCCACGCCAGGATCTCGTCGGTCATCCCCTTGAACGTCTTGCCCAGCATCACGAAGCCACCCGACGCGGGGTCGCGCGCGCCGAGGTGGATGTTCGACAGCCAGCCCTGCCGCCGCCCGGAGCCCCACTCGACGCCGAGCACGACCAGGTCGAGGGTGTGCACCGGCTTCACCTTCACCCACGACGCCCCCCGACGACCCGCGTCGTAGGCGGCGTCGAGCGACTTCACCACGACCCCTTCGTGGCCCGCCGCCAGCGCGTCTCGCGCGAACGACTCCGCCTCGTCGACCGACGACGTCTCCAGCCGCGCCACCCGGTGCTCCTCCGGCACCACCCCGGCCAAGGCCGAGGCGCGCTCGGAACCCGGGGCGTCGAGCAGGTCCTGGCCGTCGAGGTGCAGCACGTCGAAGAAGTACGGCGTCACCAGCGTCCCGGTCGCCTGCGCGGTCCGCGACGCCGTCTCCTGGAACGGTCGCGGCCGACCGTCCTCCCCGAGCGCCAGCGCCTCGCCGTCGAGCACCACCGACGCCACGGGGAGCGACCGCACCACCTCGACCACCTCGGGCAGCCGGGCGGTGATGTCCTCCAGCGTGCGGGTCGCGATCACCACCTCGTCACCGGAGCGGTGCACCTGGATCCGGATCCCGTCGAGCTTCACGTCCACCGCGAACGCCGCGCCCACGGGCCCGGCAGCGCCGGTCACCTTCGCCACCGCGGCCGCGACGTCGGTCGCGCTGGAGGCCAGCATCGGCAGCACCGGGCGCCCGACCTCCAACCCGTAGGCCGCCAGCGCCTCCTCGCCGCCGGCCAGCGCGGCAGGCGCGATCGCCACCGTCGAGCCGGCCAGCATCGCGGCTCGGCGCACCGACGCCACCGGCACCCCGGCGGCCACCGCCAGCGCCTCCTGCACCAGCGAGTCCAGCGCACCCTGGCGCAGCTCGCCGGTCACCAGGCCCCGCAACCAGGCCTGCTCGGCGGCGGTGGCGCGGGCGAACAGGTCTGTCACCGCGGCCGAGCGGGCGGCCTGCGAGCCTGCTCCCGACAGCGCGGCGAGCGCGGCGAACGCGGCGTCGACCTCCAGCACCTCCAGCGTGGGCTCGGCCGCGGGGGAGGGCAGGTCGGCCAGGCTGCGCCAGCCCAGTCCGGTGCGGCGCTGCAGCAGCGCACCGGCGAGGTAGGAGGTCACCACCGGCACCTCCGCCGCCGGTGCTGCGGTGAGGCAGGCCGCGAGCGCCGCCACCTTCGCCTTGCGCGAGCGCGTCGCGGCCACTGCCTCCGACGTCGACACCAGCTCTGCCACCAGCACCCGCCCATTGTGGCCGCTCCCGCGGACACCCTTGCCATCCGACGAGAACACGTTCTAGGTTGGACAGGTGTCCAGTCAGGTGTCCACCGCAACCACCGCGCCACGCCAGGGCCTCAACCCCAAGCAGGCCGAGACGGTCGAGCGGTTGGTCGCGGCGGCCGGCGACGAGCTCCGCGCGGTGGGCGTCGAGGGGCTCACGATGCGCTCGGTGGCCACCCGGGCCGGCGTCTCGGCCGCCACCGCCTACACCTACTTCGCCTCCCGCAACCACCTCTTCGCCGAGCTTTTCTGGCGGCTGCTGCGCCGCGAGCGCGGCCACGTGCCGGCCGGGGCGACCCCGCGAGAGCGGATCCAGGACCTGACCCGCCACCTCGCCGGCGTCCTCGAGGCCAGCCCCGAGGTCGCGGCCGGTGCCAACCTCGCCCTGCTCGGCACCGACCCCGAGGTCGAGCGGCTCCGGCTGCGCATCGGCGCCGAGTTCGTCGAGCGGTTCCGCTCCGCGCACGGCGAGGGGCCCGGCGACGTCCTCGTCGAGGCGCTGACCCTCGTCTGGTCCGGGGCCCTGCTCCAGGCCGGCATGGGGCTCACCACGTACGCCGAGATGGCCGACCGCCTCGACGCCGTCGTCGCGACGATCCTGGAGGGACCCGCATGACCGTCACCAGCGAGCCGATCGTCTTCGACCCCTTCGACTACGCCTTCCAGGAGGACCCCTACCCCGTCTACGCGCGGCTGCGCGCCGAGGACCCCCTCCACCACAACGACCACCACGACTTCTGGGTGCTCAGCCGGCACGCCGACGTCCAGGCCGCCTTCCGCAGCGACGGCGTCTACTCCAACGCCATGGGCGTCTCGCTCGAGAAGTCCGCGTGGGGCCCCGACGCCCACAAGGTGATGTCGTTCCTCGGCATGGACCCGCCCCGCCAGCAGCGGCTGCGCAAGCTCGTCTCCAAGGGCTTCACCCCGCGCCGGGTCACCGAGCTCGCGCCGCGCATCCAGCAGCTCACCGACCACTACCTCGGCGGCTGCCTCGAGCGGGCCGCGGCCGGGGAGGCCTTCGACTGGATCGCCGACTTCGCCGGCAAGCTCCCCATGGACGTCATCTCCGAGATGATGGGCGTGCCCGCCGCCGACCGCGACGAGGTCCGCCGGCTGGCCGACCTCGTCGTCCACCGCGAGGACGGCGTCCAGGACGTCCCGGTCGCCGGCATGCACGCCTCGCTCGAGCTCGTCGGCTACTACGCCGCCATGGTCGAGCAGCGCAAGCGGCGACCCACCGACGACCTCACCAGCGCGCTCCTCGGCGCCCGCCTCGACGACCCCGACGGCGGCGGCGACCGGCTCACCGACGAGGAGATCATCGCCTTCCTCTTCCTCATGGTCGTGGCCGGCAACGAGACCACCACCAAGCTGCTCGGCCACGCGCTCTTCCACCTCACCCGCCATCCCGACCAGCTGCGGCAGGTCTTCGGCGGCGGCGACGGGGGCGACACCGCGCTGGTGGCGCCCTGGATCGAGGAGACCCTGCGCTACGACACCTCCAGCCAGATCCTCGCCCGACACCTCCTCGACGACGTCACCCTCCACGGCCGGACGGCGCCGCGGGGCGCCAAGTTGCTGCTCGTCATCGGCTCGGCCAACCGCGACGAGTCCGTCTTCAGCGACCCCGACCGCTACGACATCCACCGCGACAAGGACGAGGTCGCCCAGCTCGTCAGCTTCGGCGGCGGCCGGCACTTCTGCCTCGGCGCCAACCTCGCCCGGCTCGAGGCGCGGATCGCCCTCGACGAGCTGGTCCGACGCGTTCAGCACGTCGAGGTGGCCCACGACGACTGCCGGAGGGTCCACTCGGTCAGCGTCCGCGGCTTCTCCTCGGTGCCGGTCACCTCGGTGGTGCCGCGCTGATGGGACGGGGGAAGTACGCGCGCCCCACCCGGCGCCCGGCCGTCGTCACCGGCGCGTCGTCGGGCATCGGCGCGGCGACCGCGCTGGCCCTGGCCGCCGCCGGCCACCCCGTGGCGCTGGGGGCCAGACGGGTCGAGAAGCTCGACGAGCTGGCCGCCCGGATCCGCGAGGAGGGTGGCGAGGTGGCCGTCGCCCCGCTCGACGTGACCCAGGCCGAGCCCGACCGACCCGACTCCGTGCAGGCCTTCGGCGCCAGCGTCACCGCCGCCCTCGGCGACATCGAGGTCGTGGTCTCCAACGCCGGCGCGGTCGCCCCCGGCACCGTCCACGAGGTCGACTCCGACCGGTTCGCCCGCGAGCTCGACCTCAACATCACCGGCGCCCACCGCCTGGTGCGGGAGTTCGTGCCCGCCATGGTCGCCCGGCGCCGCGGCGACGTCGTCTTCGTCTCCAGCGACGTCGCGGTGCGGGCCCGGCCGTTCATGTCCTCCTACGCCGCCGGCAAGTGGGGCCTGGAGGGGATGGCGCACGCCATGCAGATGGAGCTCGAGGGCACCGGCGTCCGGGCCAGCATCGTCCGCCCCGGCCCCACCTGGAGCGAGATGGGCAGCGACTGGGACGTCGACGAGGCGGCCGCCGTCCTCAACGCCTGGGTGCGGTTCGGCCTGGCCCGGCACGGCCACTTCATGAAGCCCCAGGCGATCGCCGACGCGATCGCCACCGTCGTCGCGGCCCCGCGCGGCGTCCACATCAACCTCGTCGAGGTCTCCCCGGAGGCCCCGATCGACGACCCTGCGGAGGACGCATGAGCGACGTCACCTCGATCCCCGAGGTCTCCTACGTCGTCCCCGAGGACGACCCTGCCCACGACCCTGCCCACGACCCTGCCCACGACCCTGCCCACGACCCTGCCCACGACCCTGCCCACGACCCTGCCCACGACTCGGCCGACGACCCCGCCCAGGACGCCGGTGCCGACTGGGGGCACCTGGCCGAGATGCGGGTCGACCCGATCGGCCTCTTCGAGCGGGTCCGCGCCGAGTGCGGCGACATCGGCCGGTTCCGGCTCGTCGACCGCGACGTCGTGCTGGTCAGCGGGGCCGAGGCCAACGAGCAGTTCTTCCGGGCACCCGACTCCACCCTCGACCAGGCCGCGGCGTACCCCTTCATGACCCCGATCTTCGGCAAGGGCGTCGTCTTCGACGCCTCGCCCGCGGAGCGTCAGCAGATGCTCAAGAACCAGGCCCTGCGCGGCGACATGATGCGCGGCCACGCCGCCACCATCGAGGCCGAGATCAACCGGATGGTGGGGGAGTGGGGCGAGGAGGGCGAGATCGACCTCCTCGACTGGTTCGCCGAGCTCACCATCTACACCACCAGCAGCTGCCTCATCGGCAAGCCGTTCCGCGAGGAGCTCGACGCCCGCTTCGCCCACCACTACCACGACCTCGAGCGCGGCACCGACGCCCTGGCCTACGTCGACCCCTACCTGGACATCGAGTCCTTCCGGGTCCGCGACGCCGCTCGTGAGCAGCTCGTCGCGCTGGTGCAGGACATCATCGACCGCCGCAAGCAGCGCGGGCCGGTGCCCCGCGACGACCGCGACCTGCTCGACGTCCTGATCTCCATCGACATGACCGCCGACCACATCACCGGGATCTTCATCTCCATGATGTTCGCCGGCCACCACACCTCGTCAGGTACGGCGGCCTGGGCGCTGATCGAGCTGATGCGCCACCCCGAGGTGATGAAGGACGTCGTCGCCGAGCTCGACGACCTCTACGCCGACGGCCCGGACGGACCCGTGGAGATCTCCTTCCAGGCGCTGCGCTCGATCCCGCGGCTGGAGGCGGCCCTCAAGGAGACTCTCCGGCTGCACCCGCCGCTGATCATCCTGCTGCGCGTCGTGCAGGAGGAGATCGAGCTCGCCGGCCACCGCATCCCGCCCGGCACCATGGTCGCCGCGTCGCCGCGGGTCTCCAACCGGATCGCCGACGACTTCCCCGACCCCGAGCGGTTCGACCCGGGGCGCTACCTCGACCCGCGTCAGGAGGACCTCCAGAACCGCTGGACCTGGATCCCCTTCGGCGCCGGAAGGCACCGCTGCGTGGGCAACGCCTTCGCGATGATGCAGCTCAAGGCGATCTTCTCCGTCATCCTGCGCGACTACGAGTTCGAGATGACGCAGCCGTCCGAGGACTACCGCGACGACGTCTCCAAGATGGTCATCCAGCTCCAGCAGCCGTGCCGGGTCCGCTACCGCCGGAGGCGGTCGTGACCGCGATGCGGGTCGTCGCCGACCTCGACCTCTGCCAGGGCCACCAGATGTGCACCGGCGAGGCGCCCGACGTCTTCGCCTTCGACGACGCCGCCGACCGGGTGGTCGTCGTGCAGCCCCGACCCGACGAGTCGCTGCGCCCCCAGGTGCAGGCGGCCGTGACCTACTGCCCCGCGATGGCGCTCGCCGTCGTGGACGACCCGATGGAGGAGGACTGACATGGCGGCGATCGCCCGTGCGGAGATCGAGGAGTTCTGGGAGACCTGGCTCGAGGTCAACCGGGAGGCCGAGCGGATCGGCGACTGGCGGATCATGGCCGACTGGTACGCCGAGGACGCCAGCTACGGCTGGATGTACAGCCCCGACGAGCACTTCATGGCCGTGGGCCGCGACCAGATCCGCGACTGGGCCATCGGCATCGAGATGGACGGCTTCGACGGCTGGCACTACGACTACCAGTGCACGATGATCGACGAGGCCAAGGGCATGGTCGTCGGCTTCTGGAAGCAGAGGTCCGGCATCGTCGACGACGCCACCGGCCGCGAGTACGAGGTGCTCGGCATCGGCGGCTCCTGGTTCGGCGTCGAGCGCCAGGTCGGCGGCGCCGACGACGGCCTGCTCAAGTTCGCCTGGCAGCGCGACTGGTTCGACATGCCCTCGACGGCCCACACCTTCATGGAGATCCTCAAGGCCGGCAAGGCCTCCGAGACCCTGCTCGCGCGGATGGCCGTCACCGGCCACGACGTCCCGGGCCACTACCACCTCGACGAGATCCCCTCGCCGGTCTGGCCGCCCCCGGTCGAGGCCGGGGAGCACCTCACCCAGCCCGAGGCCGCCACCCCGTGACCACGCTCGCCAGCCCGCCCGCCCGGCAGTACGTCGACGGGCGGCTCGGTCCGGCCGGCGACGGCGCGACGTACCCGATCCTCAACCCCGCCACCGGGCGGGAGATCGGCCGGGCGCCCGACTCGACCGCCGCCGACGTCGACGCCGCGATCGCGGCCGCGCGGCGCGCCTTCGACGAGTCCGGCTGGGCCACCGACGTCGACCTGCGGGTGCGCTGTTTGCGCCAGCTCCACCGCGCGCTGCTCGACTGCGCCGACGACCTGCGCGCGCTCACCACCGCCGAGGTCGGGATGCCGAGCTTCATGATGGGTGCCGCCGGGTTCGACGTGCCGGTCGAGGGGCTCCGGTGGGTGACCGACCTCGCCGAGTCGTACGCCTTCGAGACCGACCTCGGCGTCGCCAGCCCCATGGGCATCCCCAGCCGGCGCACGGTGCGGCGCGAGCCGGTCGGTGTCGTAGCAGCCATCACGCCGTGGAACGTGCCCACCCAGATCAACCTCGCCAAGGTCGGCCCGGCGCTCGCCGCCGGCTGCACCGTCGTGCTCAAGCCGGCGCCCGACACCCCCTGGCTCGCCGCCGAGCTCGGACGGCTGGTCGCCGAGCACACCGATATCCCGGCCGGTGTCCTCAACGTCATCACGCCCCGCTCCAACGAGGTCGCCGCGCAGCTCACCACCGACCCCCGGGTCGACATGGTCTCCTTCACCGGCTCCACGGCGACCGGTCGCGCGATCATGGCCGCCGCGGCGCCCACGCTCAAGCGGGTCTTCCTGGAGCTCGGCGGCAAGTCCGCGGCGATCGCGCTCGACGACGCCGACATCGCCGCGGTGGCCGGTGCCACGGCGTTCACCGCCTGCATCCACGCCGGCCAGGGCTGCGCGATCACCACCCGGCTGGTGGTGCCGCGCGACCGCTACGACGAGGCGGTGCAGGTCGCCGCGGCCACCATGGAGTCCATCGGCGCCCAGGACCCCGCCGACCCCGGCGCCGTCTGCGGGCCGGTGATCTCGCAGGCGCAGCGCGACCGGGTCGCCGACTACCTGCGGGTGGCCGTCAAGGAGGGCGGCACCTTCGCCACCGGTGGCTCGGTCATCGAGCGCGACGGCTTCTGGGTCGAGCCTACCGTGGTCGCCGGCCTCGACAACTCCAGCCGGCTGGCCCAGGAGGAGATCTTCGGGCCGGTGCTCGTCGTGATCCCCCACGACGGCGACGACGACGCCGTCCGGATCGCCAACGACTCTCCCTACGGCCTCTCCGGCTCGGTCGACTCCGGGTCGCTGGAGCGGGCCAGGTCGGTCGCCGCCCGGATCCGCACCGGCACCCTCGCCGTCAACGGCGGCGTCTGGTTCAGCCCCGACGCGCCGTTCGGCGGCTACAAGCAGTCCGGCCTCGGCCGGGAGATGGGCGTCGCCGGCTTCGAGGAGTACCTCGAGACGAAGACGGTCGCCTTCCCGGCGTGAACTTGTGAACGCCGGGAAGAGAGCGACCGGGTCGAGCAAGCCCGCGACCGAGGAACGAGGTCGCGACGGCGTGTCGAGACCCAGTGAGCCGACCGGAAAGCGCAGGTTCAGAGGTACCACCCGCTGAGAAACCACCGGAACACCCACCCAGGAAGCAGGAGCACATGACCAGGTTCACCGGCAAGGTCGCCGTCGTCACCGGGGCCGCCCAGGGCATCGGCGAGGCCTACGCCCGGGCGCTGGCCGCCGAGGGGGCGTCGGTCGTGGTGGCCGACCTCAACGTCGAGGCCGGCGAGAAGGTCGCGGCCGACGTCGGCGGGCTCTTCGTCCGCACCGACGTGTCGTCGGCGGAGTCGGCGGCGGCCTGCGTCGAGGCGGCGGTCGCGGCGTACGGCGGCGTCGACCTGCTGGTCAACAACGCCGCGATCTACGGCGACATGCAGTTCGACCTGCTGATCTCCGTCGACTGGGACTACTACCGGAAGTTCATGTCGGTGAACATGGACGGCGCACTGGTGATGACCCGGGCGGTCCACGCCGAGATGCAGAAGCGCGGCGGCGGCGCCATCGTCAACCAGAGCTCGACCGCGGCCTGGCTCTACTCCGGCTTCTACGGGCTGGCCAAGGTGGGCGTCAACGGGCTCACCCAGCAGCTCGCCCACGAGCTCGGCGGCATGGGCATCCGGGTCAACGCCATCGCCCCGGGCCCCACCGACACCCAGGCCACCCGCACCCAGGCCGGCGACGCCGCCCACGACATCGTGCGCACCAGCCTCGCCATCAAGCGGATGGGGCAGGTCGACGACATGGTGGGCGCCTGCCTGTTCCTGCTCTCCGACGAGGCGTCGTGGGTGACCGGCCAGATCCTGGCCGTCGACGGCGGCCAGGTCTTCCGCTCGTGACCACGGTCGGCTTCGTCGGGCTCGGCAACATCGGGCGGCCGATGGCGCTGCGGCTCGCCGCCAGCGAGCTGACCACCCGCGTCCACGACCTCGCACCCGAGCCGGTGGCCGAGCTCGTCGCAGCCGGCGCGACGGCGGCGGGCAGCGTCGCCGAGCTCGCGGCCGACTGCGACGTCGTCTGCGTGATGGTGCGTGACGACGACCAGGTCCGCGACGTGCTGGGCGCGGTGCTGGGGGTCGCCGGCGACCGGCAGACGGTCGTCATCCACTCCACCGTCGCGCCCGACACGCCGGCCGAGCTGGCCGACACCGCGGGCCGCCACGGCGTGCGGCTCCTCGATGCTCCCGTCTCCGGCGGGCCGATGGGAGCGGCCGAGGGCAGCCTGGCGATCCTCGTGGGCGGCTCCGACGACGCCTTCGCCGCGGCGCGCCCGGCCCTGGAGGTGATGGGGTCGAAGGTCGTGCACGCCGGCCCGATCGGGTCGGGCACCCGCCTCAAGCTGGCCCGCAACCTGATGCACTTCGTCGCCTTCACTGCAGCCACCGAGGCGCAGCGGCTGGCCGAGGCCGCGGGGCTCGACCTGCGGGTCCTGGGCGACGTCGTGCGCCACACCGACGCCGTCACCGGCGGACCGGGGGCGATCATGCACCGCGAGACCACCGCGCCGCTGGCCGAGGACGACTTCTGGTACGGCGTCCTCGACCACGTCCGCGCGCTGGGGGAGAAGGACCTCGCCTACGCCACCCGCCTCGCCGACCAGCTGGGCGTCGACACCCCGCTGGCCCGGCTCGCGCTCGACCGCCTCGGCCCCGGCCTGGGGCTGCCCGCCACCACCTCCGAGGAGCGCACCGATGGGTGACTTCAGCGACCTGCCCGAGACCCGACGCCGCGGCCTGGAGCGGATGGAGGAGGTCTACGGCTTCGACATGACCGACGGCACCGGCGACTTCTTCCGCTACACCGCCGACCACCTCTTCGCCGACATCTGGGAGCGGCCCGGGCTCAGCGACCGCGACCGTCGGCTGCTGCTCATCGGCCTGCTGACCGGCACCGGCGGCGCCGACGTGCTCGGCATCCAGGTCCCGGCCGCCCACGCCAACGGCGAGCTCGACGACCGCGCGCTGCGCGAGATCGTGATCTTCCTGTGCCACTACGCCGGTTGGCCCCACGGCGCCCGCCTCAACCAGGTCGTCGAGGACACGATCGCGAGGGCGGCGAAAGCGGCGAGGACGGCCGAGGACGCCGAGGACGCCGAGGCACGCGGGGGAGCCCGGACGACCGAGGACTG
Organism: Nocardioides sp. SYSU D00038; assembly: GCF_016924665.1. Taxonomy (GTDB): domain Bacteria; phylum Actinomycetota; class Actinomycetes; order Propionibacteriales; family Nocardioidaceae; genus Nocardioides. The sequence continues at coordinate 317,318 of NZ_JAFFJT010000014.1, read as the reverse complement.
ACGCCCCGGTCGCCGGGACCCGGATGGCCCGCACGGGTCATGCCCGCCGGGCCCCGGGCGATGGGATGATGCGGCGACCCCGAGCCAGGAAGCACCATGAGGATCCCCCTGCCCCGCCGTGCCGTCACGCGCATCGTGACGCTCGTGAACGTGCCCGTGCTGCGGCGCGCGGCGTACCACTTCCGGCGGATGACCGGCGGCATGGACAGCCATTTCTTCCTCAAGGTCACGCTCTGGCTGCTCGGGTTCCTGCTCCTGGCCGCGCTGCTGGTCACCCTCACCGAGGGGGCACCGGGGCGCTTCGACTCCGTCGGTGCGTTCCTCGACGCGCTGGGCAGCAGCTTCTACTGGGCGGTGACGACCGTGATGGGGTCGGGGGACTCCTCGTTCGTCCAGGAGCCCGTGGGCTACGTCGTCAGCTGGTTGCTGGTGCTCTTCGGCGTCGCGATCGTCGCGTCGATCACCGGTGCCCTGGTCGGCTTCCTCATCGACTACATCCTCAAGGAAGGTCAGGGCATGGGCGCCTCTGGATACCGCGACCACATCGTCGTGTGCGGCTGGAACGCCACCGCCCGCGAGCTGATCGCCGAGCTGCGCACCGACGAGTACACGACCAGGATCGTGGTGCTCCACGACGTCGAGAAGAACCCCGCCGGCGACGGCGTCTACTTCGTCAGCGGCGACATCACCTCGGCCGACGACCTCCACCGGGCCGGCATCGAGGACGCGATGGCCGCGGTGATCTGCCCGGCCGACGGCAGCAACGAGGCGGACATGAAGTCGATCCTGTGCGTGCTCGCCATCGAGTCGCTCGCACCCCACGTGCGCACGGTCGTCGAGGCCAACAACCCCGCCCACGTCGAGCACTTCCAGCGCGCCGACGCCGACGAGATCGTGGTCAGCTCCACGATCGTCTCGCGGCTGATGGCGCGTTCCTCGCTCTACCCGGGGCTGGCCAACCTGGTCACCGACATCGTCTCCGGCGGCGACGGCTCCGAGCTCTACCGCGTCTCACTGCCCGACGAGTACGTCGGGCTCAGCGTCGACCAGCTCTCGGCCCGGCTGCGCGCCGACCACCGGGCCACCCTGCTCTCGGTCAGCCGCGGCGGCACCGCGCACGTCAACCCGCCCGAGGACTTCCGGCTCGCCCAGGGGGACGACCTCGTGGTGGTCGCCGAGTCCCTCGGCTCGCTGGCCCCCCTCGAGATGGACCACGACCTGCAGTGACCGGGTCGGCGCGGCTCAGATCGGCCGGACCCCCGCGACCACCGCGTCGCTGAGGCCGGCGCCGGTGACCCGCAGGGTCTCGGCGGCCACCACCTCCGCGCCGACGCGGCGGGCGACCACGACCTCGTGCCCGGCCATCCCGACCACGGTCAGGTCGCCCTCGTCGCGAGCCGTGACCGATTCATCGGGCGCGACCTCGGCCTGCGCCGAGCCGGTGCCGCGGGCGCGCACGGCCGGTTCCCGAAGGACCCGGCCGTCGGGGCCCTCGACCTCCTCGAGCGCCTCGGTGCCGCCGCTGAGCACGGTGGTGGCCAGCGCCGCCACCACCACCGGGTCGGCGCACCCGTCGTAGACGTGGCGGGTGCCGAGCACCGAGTGCTCCGTGACGCCCACCAGGTGCGCCTCGGCCCCGTCGAGCGGCACCGCGCGGTAGGCGAGCGGCACGAACAGCGTCGACCCGCCGGAGGAGCCGAGCAGGAACAGCTCGATGCCCACCTCGCCGGCGGGGTCGTCGAGCCGGAACGACGCGACCGGGTCGCGGTCGGTGCCGCCGTCCCACCACGACTGGCGGGGCAGCCACGCGTCGAGCAGGTCGCGCTTGGTGGGGGTCAGGGTCGCCTGGTGCAGGAGGGCCATGGCAGCAGCGTAGGGAAGCCTGACGACCCGTCCCTCGCACCGGTCACCAGCCGGGCGGCAGCCCGGTGAAGTCGGGGGCACGACCCTCGGCGAAGGCCGTGAGCGCCTCGAGGTTCGCCGGCCCGCCCATCAGCTCGGCGAACGCGGCGTTCTCGCGCTCGCGGGCGGCGGCGATGCCCTCGCGCAGCGGCTCGGTCATGGTCCGCTTGACCGCGACCAGGCTCGAGATCGGCTGCGCGGCCAGTACGGCGGCCTGCCGGTGCGCCTCGGCCAGCAGGTCGTCGGGCTCGCACACCGTGCGCACCAGGCCCATCGCCGCCGCCTCCTCGGCGCCCACCCACTCCGACGACTGCAGCAGCCACGCGGCGTTCTGCCGACCCACGAGCAGCGGCAGCAGGTACGACGACGCCGCCTCGGGGGCGACCCCCAGCGACGTGAACGGGCACTTCAGCCGGGCGGTGCTCGCCATCAGCGCCAGGTCGGCGAAGCCGAGCACGGTGCAGCCGATACCGAGGCCCACCCCGTTGACCGCGACCACGAGCGGTTTGGGGAACGCCGCCAGCGCGTCGACCAGGCCCACGAACCCGTGGCGGCCGCGCACGAAGTCGGGGTCGGTGGCGATCCGGTGCATCTCGAGCAGGTCGGTGCCGGCGCTGAACCCCCGGCCGCTGCCGGTGAGCAGCACCACCGCGACCCCCGGGTCCTCGGCGGCCGCGAGCAGCGCGTCGGCGGTGGCGTCGTAGAGCTCCTCGTTGAAGGCGTTGAGCGCCTCGGGCCGGTCGAGGGTCAGGGTCCGGACCCTGGCGTCGTCGGCGATCTGCAGCACCATGCGCCGCAGCGTAGCGGCCTCGAGTAGAACGTGTTCCAGTGTCCGGGCGGCCGGTTAGCCTCGGGGCTGTGGACGTCGACCGGGCCGAGGAGCGCGCCGCCGAGCGGGTCTGGCGACCCGACTGGCCGTGCCGCACCGGCGCGCTCCTCCAGCACCGCCGCGGCCGGGGCGACCCGACGTTCAAGCACGACGACGACGGCACCGTCTGGCGCGGGATCCGCACCCCGGAGGGCCCGGCCACGCTGCGGGTGCGCTCCCTCGACCGCGACGGCCGGGTGGTCGCGGCCGCCTGGGGCCCGGGGGCGGAGTGGGCGCTGGCCTCGGTGCCGGGGCTGCTCGGTGCCCACGACGACTGGAGCGGCTTCGAGCCTCGCCACCCCGTGCTGGCCGAGGCCCGGCGCCACCACCCCCACGTCCGGCTGGGGCGCAGCGGCCTGCTGATGGAGGCGCTGGTGCCCTCGATCATCGAGCAGAAGGTCACCGGGCAGGAGGCCTTCGGCGGCTTCCGGATGCTGGTGCACCGGCACGGCGAGCGAGCGCCGGGCGCAGGCCGGGCCCGCGGGCTGTGGGTGCAGCCCACCCCCGAGCGGCTGCGCACCATCCCCTCGTGGGAGTGGCTGCGCCTCCACGTCGACCCCGCCCGGTCCCGGGCCGTGGTCACCGCGGCCCGGGTCGCCGACAGCCTCGAGCGGCTGGTGCGGCTGCCGCCGGCCGAGGCCGACGTCCGGCTCCGGTCGCTGCCGGGCATCGGGGTCTGGACCAGCGCCGAGGTGCGCCAGCGGGCCCTCGGCGACCCCGACGCCGTCTCGTTCGGCGACTACCACGTCGCCAAGGACGTCGGCTGGGCCCTGGCCGGGCGGGAGTTCGACGACGTCGAGCTCGAGGAGTTCCTCGAGCCGTGGCGCCCCCAGCGCGGCCGGGTGCCGGCCCTGCTCGCCGCCGCGGGGCTGCGCCGGCCGCGGCACGGCGCCCGGATGGCGCCGCGCACCCACCTGCCGGGACCCACGCCGGGCAGCCGGCGCCCGCCGCGGAGGTGACCGCGCGCCGGGGTGGGGCCCGGTGCTACGGGCCCGAGACGTCGGCGAACGAGTGGTGCTCGTGGGCCACCTGCCACCTTGCCCCCTGCCGCCGCAGGCCGAGCGTCAGCCGGAGCCGACGGTCGGGGTGGCGCTCCAGCTCGTCGGGGAGCCCGCAGCGCAGCAGCGCCCACGCCCAGGCGACGTCGTCACCCGCGGTCACGTCGAGCTCGACCACCTCGAAGACCGCACCGGAGCGCTGGTACTCCAGGAACGGCGGCCAGGTGTCGGCGTACGCCGCGAGGCCGCGCGCGCCGTCGTGGGGCGGCGGGACGTCGAACATCACGATGTCGTCGGTGTGGTCGGCCAGCACCTGCTCCAGCGGCCCGGCCGCGTCGATGGTGGCCGCCCAGCCCAGCACCAGGTCCCGGATCTCCCGCTCGTCGCCCATGGTGGTGCCGACCGGCCGGACCGGCCGGACTCATCGGTCCGGCCTCGGTCCGCCGCCGGGCCGCCGGCGCGACCGGAGCTCAGAGCAGGGGTCGCAGCGGCCGCAGCACCAGCTCGGTGAACCGACGGTGCAGGTCGCGGGCCTCCCACTCGCCCCGGCCGAGCTCGATCGAGTGGGACTCGTCGACGTGCCAGACCTCCTCGAGCGCCTTGGCCAGCGACTCGTCGATAACCTCGACGTTGATCTCGTAGTTGCCCTGGAGGCTGAGCCGGTCGATGTTCGCCGTGCCGACCGTCGACCAGGTGCCGTCGACCGTCGAGGTCTTGGCGTGCACCATCGCGTCCTTGTAGCGGAAGATCCGCACGCCTGCCTCGAGCAGCTGGGCGACGTAGCCGCGCGAGATCCAGTCGGCCACGATGTGGTTCGACTTCAGCGGCACCAGCAGCCGGACGTCGACGCCCCGCCGGGCCGCCGACCGGATCGCGTCGACGAAGTCCTGGTCGGGGATGAAGTAGGCGGTGGTCAGCCAGACGTTCCGGCTGGCCCGGTTGATCGCCTCGATGTACATGCCCCGGATGGGGAACATCCACAGCCGCGGCACGTTGCGCTGCACCCGGATCCGGGGCTCCCAGGTCGAGGCGGTCTCGAGCAGCAGCGGACGCTCGCTGGTGCCGAACCGGCGGCGGCGGTTGAGGTTCCAGAAGTCGGCGAACGCGCGCTTGAGGTCCCACACCGCCGGTCCGGTGATCCGGACGTGGGTGTCGCGCCACTCGGTCTCGTAGGCGGAGCCGATGTTGTAGCCACCCACGAACCCCACGGTGTCGTCGACGACCAGGATCTTGCGGTGGTCGCGCCCGTAGCGGCGGATGTCGAAGAACCGCCAGCCGGCGCCGTAGACGGGGTAGCGCAGCACCTTCATGCCGGCCGGGAACCGCTTGAACCGGGGCGAGACGACGAGGTTCGCGAACCCGTCGTAGATGCAGTAGACCTCCACGCCCCGGTCGGCGGCCGCCGCGAGCGCCGACTTGAACCGCTCGCCGACCCGGTCGCCCTTCCAGATGTAGGTCTCGAAGAGCACCTGCCGCTGGGCCCCCTCGATCGCGGCGAGCATGTCGGCGTAGAGGTCGCGCCCGTAGGTGTACGTCGTGATCTCGCCGTCGCCGACCGAGACGGTGCGCGGGTCGGTGACCGGGAACGGCTTCGGCCTCTTGCCCCGGCGCCGGTAGGAGTCGACCACGCTCATCGCGATGCCGATCAGGATCGGCACCCCGAACGTCGCCAGCAGCACGCGCCGCACCAGCCGGAGGGCCTGGTCGAGCCGCGCGGTCGTCACGCCGCACAATCTAGTGGGGAGCGTCGGGGACCGGTGGGCAGTCGCCCCGAGCCGCTCCGGGAGGCGGCTGTCGGCGGTCCGCCGTACGCTCGAGGCATGCGCCCCGTCACCGATCTCGAGCGCCGCGTGGCCCCGTTCCACGTGGTCTCCGACTACCAGCCGTCCGGCGACCAGCCGGCCGCGATCGCCGAGATCAGCAAGCGGCTCCGTGCCGGCCAGGACGACGTCGTGCTGCTCGGCGCCACCGGCACCGGCAAGACGGCGACCGTGGCCTGGGTGGCCGAGGAGGTGCAGCGCCCGCTGCTCGTGCTCCAGCCCAACAAGACCCTCGCCGCCCAGTTCGCCAACGAGCTGCGCCAGCTCTTCCCGGACAACGCGATCGAGTACTTCGTCTCCTACTACGACTACTACCAGCCCGAGGCCTACGTCCCCCAGACCGACACCTACATCGAGAAGGACTCCTCGATCAACGAGGAGGTGGAGCGGCTGCGCCACTCGGCGACCAACTCCCTGCTCACCCGGCGCGACGTCATCGTGGTGTCGACGGTGTCGTGCATCTACGGCCTCGGCACGCCGCAGGAGTACGTCGACCGGATGCTGCGGCTGCGCGTCGGCGAGGAGCACGACCGCGACTCGATCCTGCGCCGGCTCGTCGAGATCCAGTACACCCGCAACGACATGAGCTTCACCCGCGGCACCTTCCGGGTGCGCGGCGACACCCTCGAGATCTTCCCGGTCTACGAGGAGCACGCGGTCCGCATCGAGTTCTTCGGCGACGAGATCGAGCGGCTGATGACGCTGCACGCGGTGACCGGCGAGGTCCTCACCGAGGACACCGAGCTCTACGTCTTCCCGGCCACCCACTACGTCGCCGGCCCGCAGCGGATGGAGCGGGCGATCGCCGGCATCGAGGCCGAGCTCGAGGAGCAGCTCCAGCTCTTCGAGAAGCAGGGCAAGCTGCTCGAGGCGCAGCGGCTGCGGATGCGCACGACCTACGACGTCGAGATGATGCGCCAGGTCGGGTCGTGCTCGGGCATCGAGAACTACTCGATGCACATCGACGGCCGGAGCCGGGGCTCGGCGCCCAACTGCCTGCTCGACTACTTCCCCGAGGACTTCGTGCTCGTGATCGACGAGTCCCACGTCACCGTGCCCCAGGTCGGCGGCATGTACGAGGGCGACATGTCGCGCAAGCGCAACCTGGTCGACCACGGCTTCCGGCTGCCGAGCGCCATGGACAACCGGCCGCTGAAGTGGGAGGAGTTCCTGGAGCGGATCGGCCAGACCGTCTACCTCTCCGCGACCCCCGGCAACTACGAGCTCGACAAGGTCGGCGGCGACGTCGTCGAGCAGATCATCCGGCCCACGGGCCTGGTCGACCCCGAGGTCGTGGTCAAGCCGACCAAGGGCCAGATCGACGACCTCATCCACGAGATCCGGCTGCGCACCGACAAGTCGGAGCGGGTGCTGGTCACGACGCTGACCAAGAAGATGTCCGAGGACCTCACCGACTACCTCCTCGACGCCGGCATCCGCACCCGCTACCTGCACTCCGAGGTCGACACCCTCAAGCGGATCGAGCTGCTGCGCGACCTGCGGCTGGGGGAGTACGACGTGCTCGTCGGCATCAACCTCCTCCGCGAGGGCCTCGACCTGCCCGAGGTGTCGCTGGTGGCGATCCTCGACGCCGACAAGGAGGGCTTCCTGCGCTCCGACAAGTCGCTGATCCAGACCATCGGCCGCGCGGCGCGCAACGTCTCCGGCGAGGTGCACATGTACGCCGACCGGATCACCCCCTCGATGGAGTCGGCCATCGACGAGACCAACCGCCGCCGCGCCAAGCAGGTCGCCTACAACACCGAGCACGGCATCGACCCCACGCCGCTGCGCAAGAAGATCGCCGACATCACCGACATGCTCGCCCGCGAGGACGAGAACACCCAGGCGCTCCTGGAGACCTGGGCCGGCACCGAGGCCAAGGGCCGCGCGGGCGGCGTCCGCGCCAAGCAGCCGGTGCCCGGCCTCAGCAAGGCCGCCGCCGGCCAGCACGCGGCCGACCTGGCCGGGATGCCGAGCTCCGACCTCGCCCAGCTCATCCAGGAGCTGACCGACCAGATGAAGAACGCCGCCGCCGAGCTGCAGTTCGAGGTGGCGGCCCGGCTGCGTGACGAGATCAGCGAGCTGAAGAAGGAGCTGCGCCAGATGATCGAGGCAACCCGATGAGCGCCCCGGACCGCGGGACCCCGGTGCGCGAGGTCCAGGTCACCTTCGACTGCGCCGACCCACGAGCGCTGTCGCTGTTCTGGGTCGACGTGCTCGGCTACGAGCTGCCCCCGCCCCCGCCGGGCTTCGAGTCGTGGGACGCGTTCTCGGAGTCGCTCCCGCCCGAGCAGCGCAACTCCGCGTCGGCGTGCGTCGACCCGGGCGGCACCGGGCCGCGACTGTTCTTCCAGCGGGTCCCCGAGGGCAAGGCGGCCAAGAACCGCGTCCACCTCGACGTCCGCGCCGCCCCCGGGCTCGAGGGCGAGGAGCGGATGGCCGCGCTCGAGGCCGAGTGCGAGCGGCTGCTGGCGCTGGGCGCCACCCGCGTCGAGCGGCACGAGCCGAACCCGCCGATGGCGGGGGGCCACATCTACATGCAGGACCCCGAGGGCAACGAGTTCTGCCTCGACTGAGGCGGGTCGACGGTGGCAGCGAGGAGCCTGGAGTGACCGAACCCGAGCCCACCGCCGACGGTCGCTACGTCGTCATCGACGGCCGCCGCTGGCGGGCCACCGACCCCGCGATCCCCGAGGAGCGCCGCGGCGAGCTGCAGCGGGCCCTGATGGCCTGGCGGCGCGAGGTGAAGCGCACCAAGGGCACCCACGAGGAGCGCGGCGCCCGCGACGGCGTGCAGGCGGCGAAGGTCGCGCTCGGCGAGCGCGGCACGCCGTGGTGGGAGCAGTCGGAGGCCGAGCGGCGGCAGCGGTGGGAGGCCGAGGTGCCCGTGCCGCCCGCACGGTGAGGTGAACCCCGTCACCCGCCCGTGCCCTGCGTCCGCGCCGGCTCCGGCCGGCGCCCGCGCCGCTCCTACAGTGGGGGAGTGAGAGCCGGCTACCGCGTCCCCTGGGTGGTGTGGTCGGTGGCTCTCGCGGTCTACCTCGTCGCGGTCTTCCACCGCACCTCGCTCGCGGTCGCCGGGCTGCTGGCCACCGACCGGTTCGGGATCTCCGCCTCCCAGCTCGCGGCCTTCACCGTGCTGCAGCTGCTGGTCTACGCCGCCATGCAGATCCCGGTCGGCCTGCTGGTCGACCGCTTCGGCTCGCGCAGCGTGATGCTGGTCGGCACCGTGGTGATGGCGCTGTCCCAGGCGGTCTTCGCGGTCGCCGAGACCTACTGGCTCGCGCTGGCCGCCCGCACCTTCGTCGGCATCGGTGACGCGATGACCTTCATCTGCGTGCTGCGCATCGTCAACCGGTGGTTCGACGGCCGCCGGGTGCCGTTCCTCACCCAGCTCACCGGCACCCTCGGCCAGCTCGGCGCCGTCGGGGCGGCGGTGCCGATGACCTGGGCACTGCGCGAGCTGGGCTGGACGACGTCGTACCTGGCGGCCGCCGGTCTCGGCCTGGCCCTGGCGGTGGCGACACTGGTCGTCGTCCACGACTCGCCCGAGGGCCCCCACCAGCGCGGCCCGGCGATGTCGCTGCGCGCGATCCGGTCGAGCCTGGCGGCGTCGTGGGCCCACCCCGGCACCCGGCTGGGCTTCTGGGTGCACTTCACGACGCCGTTCAGCGCCACCGCCCTGTCGCTGCTGTGGGGCTACCCGTTCCTGGTCCGGGGCGAGGGTCGGTCGTCCCAGACCGCCAGCCTGCTGCTCTCGCTGATGATCCTCGCGGTGGTCGTGGCCGGTCCGCTGCTGGGCTGGGCGGTCGGGCGGCACCCGTGGCACCGGTCGTCGATGGTGCTGGGCATCGTGGTCTCCATCGTGGCGGTGTGGACGGTGGTGCTGGTCTGGCCCAGTGACGCCCCGCTCTGGCTGCTCGTGGTCCTGGTGCTGGTGACCGGCATCGGCGGCCCCGCGTCGATGATCGGCTTCGACGTCGGCCGCACGGCCAACCCCGCCGAGCGGCTGGCCAGCGCGAGCGGCATCATCAACGTCGCGGGCTTCCTCGCCGCGCTGCTCGCCGTGCTCGCGATCGGGCTGGTCCTCGACTGGCGGACCCCGCCGGGCGCGGCGTACCCCGCGGAGGCCTTCCGGTGGGCGATGTCGGTGCAGTACGTCGTGTGGGGTGTCGGGCTGGTCCAGATCGTCCGCTACCGGGTCCGGGCCCGGCGGGTCTTCGACCGCCGCGCGCTCGAGGCCGGCGTCGTCCCCCAGGGCTGACCGGGTAGAGGCAGGGTCGGGCAGGGTCGAGGCAGGGCTGCCGCATCCCCCACGAGGGTGGGGTGGGCGGCGACGGGAACGGGGTACTGGTGCGCCATGACGATGCTTCCCAAGCCCCGCGGTGAGCTGAGCGCGGCGTTCTTCGAGGCTCTCCGCTCGTGGGACGACGGTCCGGTCACGGCCGTCGACGTGGCGCCCGAGAGCGCCGAGGACGCCGCGATCACGCTGTGGGCCTCCCACGAGCTGTCCTACCGGGGGTTCGACGACGTCGACGACGGTGCGGAGTGGGAGCCGGCCCTGCTCGCCGTGCGCCGGGAGCTGGAGCGCGAGCTCGAGAGCCGGCTGCGACAGCGCTGGCCCGGGGCACCGCAGGGACGGGACGTCGTCGAGCACTTCTTCGACTGGGTCGCCGAGCAGGACGGCCCCTCGCTGGCCCGCCACGTGCAGACCACCGCGACGACCGAGCAGGTCCTCGACCTGCTGCGGATGCGGTCGGTCTACCACCTCAAGGAGGCCGACCCCACCGCGTGGGTCGTGCCCCGGCTGCCGATGGCCGCGCAGGCGGCGCTGATGGAGCTGCAGTTCGACGAGTACGGCAACGGCGACCCGGCCCGGCTGCACACCGGCCTGTTCGCCCGCGGCATCGCGGCCTGCGGGCTGCGCCCCGAGCAGGGTGCCTACGTCGACGAGGCGCCGCTGGAGGTGCTGGAGCAGAACAACACGCTGTCGATGTTCGGCCTGCACCGGCGGCTGCGGGGTGCGGCGCTGGGCCACCTGGCGGCGTTCGAGGCGACCAGCTCGCTGCCCTCGCGCCGGATGGCGCAGGGCCTGGAGCGGCTCGGCATGGCGCCGGAAATGATCGCCTACTACACCGAGCACGTGGAGGCCGACGCGGTGCACGAGCAGCTCGCCGTCCGGACCATCTGCGGGAGCCTGCTGGCCGAGGAGCCCGAGCAGGCCCCGGAGATCTGGTTCGGCGCGTTCACCTGCCTCGACCTCGAGGACCGGCTCGCCCACCGCCTGCTCGAGGTCTGGGAGGTCGCGGCGTGAGCGCCCTGCGTGACACCCAGCCCGAGGAGCTGCCCCCGGGCACGGCCGGCGAGCAGCCCGCCGTCGTCCTCTGCCCCGGCGGCCCGATGCTGCTGCGTGGCCACCACGTCATCGAGGACGAGGACGGCACCCGCCACGAGACCGTGCGCCCGGTCAGCGCGGTCTGCCGCTGCGGCAAGTCGGCCAGCAAGCCCTGGTGCGACGGCACCCACAAGCTGCTCCCGCGCAAGCTCCGCCCCTGACCCAACGGCGCCGGGTCGTCGTTACTCGTGACGAGTAACGACGACCCGGCGCGTGGGGTCAGCGGCGGTCGAGGCGGACGAGGACGCCGCGGGGGTGCACGCGGGTCTCGACGACGGCGAGGTCGTCGAGACCGGCGCTGAGCTCCTCGACCTGGTCGCGGTCGCCGAGCTGGAGCACGCCGGTGCCGCCCGGCGCGAGGTGCCGGGACATCACGGCGGTGCACATCCTGGCGAGGTCGAGACCGTCGGTGCCGCCGTCGATGGCGAGCAGCGGGTCCTCGGGGAACCGGTCGACCTCGTCGTGCAGCACCCACGGCGGGTCGGCGATGACCACCGTGAACTGCTCGCCCGCGGCGACGGCCTCGCGCATGTCGCCCTCGCGGACCTCGACCCGGTCGAGGCCGGCGACGGCCGCGTTGTGCCGGGCCCAGGCGCAGGCCACCGGGTCGACGTCAACGGCGACCAGCGGGCGACCGGTGAGGTGGGCGGCGAGCAGGCCGATGTGGCCGGCGCCCGTGCACAGCTCCAGGGCCCGCCCGCCGCGGGCCGCCCACAGGTCCGCCGCCCACCGCGACTGGGCGCTGGTCCATGGCCGGGGCCGGAGCACGCGCTCGTCGTAGCGGATCATCAGACCACCGAAGTCGATGACCTCCTCCGGCGGCGCGGTCGTGGTGCGGCCGGCGCGCTGATCGGGGACGGTGACGCTCACGGGGCCTCCTCAGGACGGTCCCGGCAGGGACGGCTGCTCCAGCGTTACCCGGACCGGCCCCCGACGACACGACCCCCAGGGGTGAAAGTCCTCCCGCTAACCCCGCCCGGCCGCGGTAGTCCCTGACGAAGTGGTCGGGTCCGGGCCGGGCGGGGGGGCCATTTCGTCCGGGACTATCCGCCCCCGGGGCCGTGGACGGGGGGGAGCGGGGTGGGCCGGATGGTGGTGGACGGGAGGGGTACCGCCGCGGTGGAGCAGAGAACGACGACGTCCCGGGAGGCCCCATGCGGTTCGGCTACTTCCTGTCCTGCGAGGAGTACACCCCCGCCCAGCTCGTCGAGCAGGCGGTGGCGGCCGAGGCGGCCGGCTTCGACGCGCTGTGGATCAGCGACCACTTCCACCCGTGGAACGACGAGCAGGGGCAGAGCCCGTTCGTCTGGTCGGTGATCGGGGCGATCTCGCAGGCGTGCTCGCTCCCGGTGACCACCGCGGTCACCTGCCCGACCGTGCGCACCCACCCCCTGGTCATCGCCCAGGCCGCGGCCACCTCGGCGTGCCTGCTCGAGGGCCGGTTCGTGCTCGGCGTCGGCTCGGGCGAGGCGCTCAACGAGCACGTCCTGGGCGGCCCGTGGCCCTCCGCCGACGTCCGCCTGGAGATGCTGGAGGAGGCCGTCGACCTGATCCGCCGGCTCTGGACCGGCGAGGTCGTCACCACCGCCGGGCGTCACTACCAGGTCGACACCGCACGCATCTACACGCTGCCCCACGAGCCGCCACCGATCTACGTCTCGGCGTTCGGCCCCAAGGCGCTCGACCTCGCCGCCCGCATCGGCGACGGCTTCATCAACACCAGCGACGACGCCGAGATGGTCGCCCGCTGGAAGGAGCTCTCCGGCGGCAAGCCGGCCCAGGGCGGCGTCAAGGTCGCCTGGGCCGACACCGAGGACGAGGGCGTCGACCACGCGCACCGGCTCTGGGCCAACGCCGGCCTGCCGGGCGAGCTGGCCCAGGTGCTGCCGAGCCCCCAGCACTTCGAGCAGGCCAGCCAGCTCGTCACCCGGGAGTCGACCGCCGAGAGCATCGTCGCCGGCCCCGACGTCGAGCGGCACGTCGCCCAGCTGCGGTCGTACGTCGACGCGGGCTTCGACGAGGTCTACGTCGCCAACATGGGCCCGCACTACCTGGACATGATCGCCGGCTACGGCCGCGACGTGCTCCCCGCCCTGCGCGGGTGAGCCGCCCTCGCCGGATCGGCACCGGCCGCACCTGACCCAGCACGTCCCCACCGAGGAGGAACACATGAAGGCAGTCACCTGGCACGGCACCCGCGACATCCGCGTCGACGAGGTGCCCGACCCCCAGGTCGAGGAGGCCACCGACGCGATCATCCGCGTCACGAGCACCGGCCTGTGCGGCTCCGACCTGCACCTCTACGAGCCGCTCGGCACCTTCATGGAGCCCGGCGACATCGTGGGCCACGAACCGATGGGCATCGTGGAGGAGGTCGGCTCGGGGGTGACCAACCTGCAGGTCGGCGACCGGGTCGTCATCCCGTTCAACGTCAGCTGCGGCAGCTGCTGGATGTGCGAGCAGGGCCTGCAGAGCCAGTGCGAGACGACCCAGAACCGCGAGCACGGGACCGGCGCCAGCCTGCTCGGCTACAGCAAGCTGTACGGCCAGGTGCCCGGCGGCCAGGCCGAGCTGCTCCGCGTCCCCCAGGCGCACTTCGGCCCGATCAAGGTGCCCGAGGGCCCGCCGGACGACCGCTTCCTGTTCCTCAGCGACGTGCTGCCCACGGCCTGGCAGGCGGTGGAGTACGCGCAGCTGCCGCCCGACGGCGTGCTGCTGGTGCTGGGCGCCGGGCCGATCGGGGACATGGCCGCCCGGATCGCGATGCACCGCGGCCACCGGGTGATCGTGGCCGACCTGGTGCCGGAGCGGCTGGCCCGGGTGCAGGCCCGGGGGGCCGAGGTGATCGACATCGAGGAGGCCGGCAAGACCGCGGGGCTCGCCGAGCAGGTGCGAGAGCTCACCGGCGGCCGGGGCGCTGACTCGGTCATCGACGCGGTCGGCATGGAGGCGCACGGGTCGCCCGGCACCTCGCTGCTGCAGAAGGCGGTCGGCCTGCTGCCGGACGCCGTCGCCGAGCCGCTGATGATGAAGGCCGGCGTCGACCGGATGACCGCGCTGTACGCCGCCATCGAGTCGGTGCGCCGCGGCGGGACCATCTCGCTGTCGGGCGTCTACGGCGGTGCGCTCGACCCCATGCCGATGTTCCAGCTCTTCGACAAGCAAGTGCAGCTGCGGATGGGCCAGGCCAACGTGCGCCACTGGAGCGACGACATCCTCGAGCTGATCAGCCAGGACGAGGACGTGCTGGGCGTCGAGACGTTCGCCACCCACCACCTCCCGTTGGAGGAGGCGCCGTCGGCGTACGCGAAGTTCCAGAAGAAGCAGGACGGCATGATCAAGGTGGTCTTCACCCCCTGATCCGCTCCGGGGCGCCGGCGCCGCCGACGGTCGGTGCCGGCCCCCGGATCCGCGGGGCCGGCGTGCGGTCGGACGACGGTCGGCGACGGTGGCGACGGTCAGGCGCGGGTCAGGCGACGTCGGAGAACTGGTGGACGCCGAGCCCGTCGCGCAGGGTGTCGTAGACCTGGGCGAGCAGTCGCGAGACCTGCACCTGGCTGACGCCGAGCTCGGCCCCGATCTCGCTCTGGGTGAGGTCGCGGACGAACCGCAGGTGCACCAGGCGGCGCTGCCGCTCGGTGAGTCGACCCAGCAGGGGCTCGAGGATCGCCCTGGCCTCGGGGGCGTCGTGACCGTCGTCGACCGAGACGACGCGCGGCGAGGTCGCCGGGTCGACGTCGAGGGAGTCGGGGGAGAAGCAGGTGTCGAGGCGCAGCGCCTCCGAGACGTCGCCGACCGGCAGGTCGAGCACCTTGGCGATCTCGCGCTCGCTGGCCGGGCGGCCGAACTCGTCGGAGGGCAGGGTGTCGCGCACCGAGCTCACCTGGCTGCGCACCTCCTGGAGCCGTCGCGGCGGTCGCACGGTCCAGCCGTGGTCGCGGAAGTAGCGCCGCAGCTCGCCGGTGATGGTCGGGACGGCGTAGGTCAGGAAGTTCTCCGAGCGCTCGGGGTCGAAGCGCTGCGCGGCCCGGACCAGGGCCAGGCAGGCGACCTGCTCGAGGTCGGCCATCTCGACGTCGCGGCCGCGGTAGCGGTGGGCGACGGCATGGGCGACACAGGTGTTGATCTCGGCGACCCGCCGCAGCAGCTCGTCACGGGTGGCGTCGTCGGCGTGCCGGGCCTCGGCGAACAGGCGCGCGGTCTCTTCCTCGCGGACGGCGCGCTCGGCGCGCCACGGTGCAGGTGCGGTCATGCACAACCGGTACCGGCCCGGGGGTGGTCCAGACGGGCTGACGGACGTTTCCATCCCCAGGGGTGGCCGGTTCTCGGCCCGAACCACCCCGAGAGGTGTGACGACCCCCGGCGCGGTGACGCGTCGGGGGTCGTGGCGCGGTCTCGGACGCCCGGGACCCCATGCCCTGCTCGCTGCGGGTGTCGCGGTGTCACCCGAGCGAGCAGCACGGGCACGGTTGCCACTCCTGACGATGCCAACCCTCTGGGCTCGGGGCGGTCAGGAGTCGGAGGTGAGCTCGACCCCGTGCTGGAGGCACCAGGCGACCGCCTGGCTGCGGGTGGTGACCCCCATCTTGCGGTAGGCCGACCGGATGCAGGACTTGATGGTGTTGATCGACACGAACAGCTGGCCGGCGACCTCGACGTTGCTGAGCCCCCGGGTGATCAGCCGCAGGACCTCGAGCTCGCGCGGGGTGAGCCGAGCGTCGCCGCCGACCCGCTCGAAGGTCTGGTCGAGACCCGGGGTGTCGAGGGTGGCCTCCCCGGCCAGCTCACCGGCCGCGGCCGCGCGGACCAGGTCGGTCAACTGCTGGTGCTGGGCGGCGAGACTGATGCAGCCCGCTACCCCCAGCTCGAGGGCTCGCTGGGCGAGCTCGGGACGGAGGTCCTGGGCCAGGGCGACGACCACCGACGGCGTCTCCTTGACCAGGTGCTCCAGCTCGCCGGCGTCGCCGTCGTGGAGGCCCTTGACGTCGTAGAGCACCACGTCCGGAGCGTCTGCGGCACCGCTTGGGTCGAGGGCGACGACCTCGATGGGCGTCCCCGAGGCCGAGAGCACCTGCTCGATCCCGGCCGCGACGATCTCGTCGGTCGTCACGACCGCCACCCGGACCAGGCTGGAGTGCACACCCCATGGATAGCCGGTGAACGGCGTCGCGCCAAGCCGGGACCCCTCGTCCGTCGGGGTGATCCTTCACCCGGCCCGGCGGGTGAGGCCGCAGGTGGCCGGCCCGTCGAGCACCGAGCCGTCGGTGTCGAACCGCGAGCCGTGGAGCGGGCAGTCCCAGCTGCGCTCGGCGTCGTTCCACGCCACGACGCCGCCCAGGTGGGTGCACACGGCGGAGACCCGGTCCCCGGGCCCGTCGGCGACCGGCGGGACACCGGGCCGAACGTGCGGCTCGGACCCGGCGCCGGTGGGCACCAGCGGCCGCACCCAGCCGCGGGCCATCTCGAAACCGATGACCGCGTTCTCGCGCAGGCTCTGGGGGAGCCCCCGCAGCTCGCGGGTCCGGAACGGGTCGAGCACGTCCGCCCAGGCGGGCGACCGGCCCTCGACCCGGGCGGCCAGCGCCAGGGCGGCGGCCGGTCCGTTGGTCAGGCCCCACTTGGAGAACCCGCCGGCGACCAGCACGTCGTCGCGGCCGGGCAGCAGCGGCCCGGCGAACGGCAGCCCGTGGTGGGGCAGGTGGTCCTGCGCCGACCACTCGTGGGTCAGCTCGGCGCCGGGGAAGTGCTCCCGGGTCCAGGCGTCGAGCTCGTCGAGCCGGGCCCGGGTCGAGCCGTGCCGGCCGGTGGCGTGGCCGTTGCCACCCACCAGCAGCACCGGCCGCCCGGGGCCGGGGGTGTCGCGCAGTGAGCGCGAGGGCTGGTCGACCGAGAGGAACATGCCGTCGACGGCGCGCTCCGGGGTGAGGTAGGCCAGCCCGTAGGACCGCGAGGGCGACATCCGGGCGAAGTAGCCACCCCGGTCGAGGATCGGCATGCCGGTGGCCACCACCACGCGGTCGGCGGTCACCTCGCCCGTCGTCGTCTGCACGTGCGTCGGGCCGTGCCCGGTGACCCGCCGCACCCGCACCCCCTCGTGGAGGGTGGCGCCGTGCCGCCGTGCGGTCCCGGCCAGCGCCCCGACCAGCTCGAGGGGGTCCAGCTGCCACTGGTCGTCGAGCGCCGCGGCTCCGGCGGTCGGCAGCGGGAGCGGCAGGTCGTCGACCCAGCGGGCGGGCAGGCCGGCGGCGGCCGCCAGCTCGGCCTCGCGGCGAGCGGTGGCGGCGCCGTCGGGTCCGTGGGCGTAGCTGTAGGCCGTGCGGTGCTGCACGGCGACGCCCTCCTCGGCGCAGAACGCCGCCAGCCACTCCTGCCCGGCGAGGTTGGCGGCGACGTAGGAGCGCACCACGCCCTCGGGGTGCCGCGACCGGATCGAGGAGAGCCGGCTGCCCTGCAGGACGCTGACCTTGGCGGTGCTGCGCCCGGTGGTGCCGCTGCCCAGCGTGCGCGCCTCGAGCAGCGCCACGTCGTGCCCGGTGCGAGCCAGCTCGACCGCAGCCACCAGTCCGGTGATGCCGCCTCCGACGACGACCACCTCGTGGTGACCGCCCACCTCGGCGGCGGGGCGGGGGGCTCCCGGGTGGCGGGTCTCCCAGAGCGAGGGCAGGGTCACGGGACCTCCTGGCGGCGTGGCACGACGGACCGCGACCGGTATCCGATCACCTCCCGGGCCAGTCCGGCTGCCCGGCGCTGCATCCGGGGCGGCCCCGACGGTTACCGGCCCGGCATGAGCACCAACACGAGGACGATGCAGGCCACGCCGGAGCAGCTCTGGGAGGTACTGGCCGACGGCTGGCTCTACCCGCTGTGGGTGGTGGGCGCCTCCCGGATGAGGGAGGTCGACGACAGCTGGCCGGCAAAGGGCAGCCAGCTGCACCACTCGGTCGGCACCTGGCCGATGCTCATCGACGACTCCACCGAGGTGCTGGAGTCGCGGCCGCACTCGCTGCTCAAGCTGCGCGCGCGGGGCTGGCCGGCGGGCGAGGCCCAGGTGACGATCCGGATCCAGCCGCACGGTGACGGCTGCACGGTGGTGCTCGAGGAGGACGTCGCCAGCGGCCCGGGGCTGCTGGTGCCGAAGCCGCTGCGCGACGTGCCGCTGGGCTGGCGCAACGTCGAGACCCTGCGCCGGCTCGCGTTCATCGCCGAGCGCCGCCAGTGACTCCCTCCGGCGCCTCTCGTCGGGGCGGCCGCGCCGGCTACGACGCCGTGGTGATCGGCGCGGGACCCAACGGGCTGACCGCGGCCAACCACCTCGTCGACCGCGGCTGGTCGGTGCTGGTGCTGGAGGCGCAACCCACCCCGGGCGGCGCGGTGCGCAGCGACACCGACGTCCACCCGGGCTTCGTCCACGACACCGCCAGCGCGTTCTACCCCCTCGGCGTGGCCTCGCCGGTGCTGCGCAGCCTGCACCTCGAGGAGCACGGCCTGGTGTGGGAGCACGCCCCCGCGGTGCTGGGCCACCCCACCCCCGACGGCGAGTGGGCGATGCTCCACCGCGACCGGACCACCACCGCCGCCGGCTTCGACCGCGCGCGACCGGGCGACGGCGAGGCCTGGCTGCGGCTCTGCCAGGAGTGGGACGCCGTGGGCGACCGCTTCGTCGAGGCCCTGCTGGCGCCGTTCCCGCCCGTCCGCCCGGCTCTCGGCCTGCTGCCGCGGCTGCGCCGGGCCGGCGGGCTCCGGTTCGTGCAGACCCTGCTGATGCCGGCCACCGGGCTGGGACGCCGGTTCGCGGGTCCCGGACCCGGGCTGCTCTTCTCCGGCAACGCCGGGCACGCCGACATCCCCCTCGACGCCGCCGGCTCGGGCCTGATGGGCCTGCTGATGACCATGCTCGGGCAGACGGTCGGGTTCCCGGTGCCGCGCGGGGGTGCGGGCCGGCTGACCGACGCCCTGGTCGACCGGCTCGAGGTGCGCGGGGGCCACCTGCGCTGCTCCGCCGAGGTGGTGGGCGTCGACGTCGAGGGCGGCCGCGCGGTCGGCGTCCGCCTGGCCGACGGTGAGCGGGTCGTGGCCCGACGCGCCGTGGTGGCCGACGTGGTCGCCTCGCGCCTGCTCGGCGGCCTGGTGGCGCCCGAGC
The DNA here is from genome assembly GCF_016924665.1 of Nocardioides sp. SYSU D00038. GTDB lineage: Bacteria > Actinomycetota > Actinomycetes > Propionibacteriales > Nocardioidaceae > Nocardioides. The sequence goes on along the minus strand of NZ_JAFFJT010000014.1, from coordinate 298,192 downwards.
ACCTGCCGGAGCGGGTCCGGCGGGGCATCCGCGGCTTCACCATGGACCCCGGCACGGTCAAGGTCGACTGGGCTTTGTCCGGCCCGGTGCCGTGGGCATCGGCGCCGTCCGAGGCGCCCGGCACCGTGCACGTCGCCGACGACGAGGTGCAGATGGCCGAGGCGCTGGGCCAGGTCTCGGCCGGGCTCGTGCCGGCGGCGCCGTTCCTGCTGGTGGGGCAGATGACCACGTCCGACCCCACCCGCTCGCCCGCTGGCACCGAGTCGCTGTGGGCCTACACCCACGTGCCCCAGGAGGTGGCCGGCGACGCCGGGCCGGACGGCATCACGGGGCGCTGGGACCGCGACGAGTGCGAGCGGTTCGCCGACCGGATGCAGGACCGCCTCGAGCGGCTCGCGCCCGGGTTCGGCTCCCGGGTGTTGGCCCGTCGTGTCCTCGGCCCCCACGAGCTGGAGGGCCGCGACGCCAACCTCGTCGGCGGCGCGGTCGGCGGCGGCAGCTCGCAGCTGCACCAGCAGCTGGTCTTCCGGCCGGTGCCGGGGCTGGGCCGCGCCGAGACCGGCGTGCCGCGGCTCTACCTCGCCTCCGCCTCCGCCCACCCCGGGGGCGGCGTGCACGGCGCGCCGGGGCACAACGCCGCCCGGGCGGCGCTGCTCCACGACCGGCTGCCCGGGCGCTGACCGGACGGGGTGGGCGTCAGTCGAAGGTGATGTCGGCGGCCCACTCCACCGGCTGCCGGTAGAGCTCGGACAGCGCGCTGAGCGTCTCGTCGTGCATCTGCTCGTCGACCGAGGCGGTCGCGTCCCGGGGCAGCACGACCCGGAAGTCGTGGGCGTAGGCGTCGATCGCGGTCGCCCGGATGCACGACTCGGTGGAGATGCCGGCCAGCACCAGCCGGTCGACCCCGAGCTCCTGGAGGAGCGCGACCAGGTCGGTCTCGAAGAACGCGCTGTCGCGGGTCTTGGTGACCCGCCGCTCGATCGGGCGCAGCCCGTCGAGCCGCTCGACACCCTCGGTGCCGGCGAGCACCAGGCCCTGGTCGTCCTGGCGCATGTTCAGCGCCCAGGTGCTGCCGTCGGGGTCGTGTTCGGTGCTGACCTCCACCACCGGGCAGCCGGCCGCCTCGGCCTTCTCGATGAGCTCGTTGGTGTGCTTGACGACGTCGTCGCTGCAGCGCCGCAGCTCGGGGTCCTGCACGTAGTCCTTCTGCAGGTCGATCACCAGCAGGGCGGTCCGGCCGTCGGTCGGGTGGTCGGGGGAGCCGTCGTGGTCGGTCATGGCCGCACGGTTGCCGGGAGCGGGCGTGCGTATCCGTGCGGGCCGGACCCGCTCCGCACCCAGTCGTCGCCCTGCCGGGCGACCAGGCCCAGCTCCGCCATCTCCTCCAGCCAGCCGGTCATCGCCCACCGCCCCCAGCGGTCGCGGAACCGCCGTCCGTTGCGCAGGATGTCGTCGAGGTGCTCGACCGGCGGCCGGCTCACCGGGTGGTGCTGGTGGTAGGCGCGCGCCGCCCCCGCCCAGGCCAGGTCGACGCCGGCCGCCGCGGCGGTGTGGCCGAGATCGGTGTCCTCGGCGCCGTAGCCGACGTAGCCCTCGTGGAAGCCGCCCACCCGTCGCCAGGTGTCGCGGTGCACGGCGAAGGACAGCGACCAGAACAGGTCCGGGTCGCCGCCGAGCACGACCTCGCCGGGGGCGGGGGCAGGTCGCGCGGGGTGGGGGTCGTCGAGGTCGTCGAGGTCGTCGAGCCGGTAGCCGCCGGAGGGCGGCGGGGGCAGGTAGGTGACCGGCCCGCACCACAGGTGCCCCGGCCGCTCGCGCACCACCTCGGCGTACGACGCGACCAGGCCGGGTCCGGCGGCGCAGTCGACGTCGAGCACCACGACCACCTCCGCGCCGGCCTCGAGCGCGGTCGTGACGCCCAGGTTGCGGGCGGCGGCCAGTGGCAGCCCCTCGGGATGGCGGGGCAGGTGCCGCACCCGGCGGCCGAGCCCGTCGACGGTGGCCGGACCCAGCCCAGGGTCGTGCATCGCGACCACGACGTAGTCGGCCGGACGGGCGGTCGCGGCGGCCAGCGACCGGTGCTGGAGCGCGAGGTGGTCGTGCCGGCCGTGGGCGATCGTCACCACGGCCACGCCGGGCAGGGCGGAGGTCACGACGCGCACCTCAGCGCCGTGGCCCGCACCACCTCGGCGAACCGGGCCGCGGCCCCGCCGTCGCACCACGAGGCCCAGTCGCGACCGTCGAGGCGGCCCGCCTGCTCGAGGGTGGCCGCCCAGTCGCCGCCGGCGAAGGAGTCGCGCACCACGACCGGCCACGGACCGCCGGCCAGCACCGCCGCGGTGCACCGCTGCTCGCCGTGCGGACGCTCCTGGGGCACCACGACGGCCGGGCACCGGGCGGCGGCGACCTCGGCCAGCGCGTTCTGCCCGGCGTGGGTGACCACGACGTCCGAGGCCGCCAGCACGGGGGCGGGGTCGTCGACCCAGGTGCCGAGCCGCCGGTCGAGTACCGTCCACTCCCACCCGGGGGTCCCGGCCACCATCCGGTCGAGGAGCTCCCGGTCGAGCGCGCTGCCGCCGATGCCGGAGAGGAGCGTGGCGCGACGCGGCCCGGCAGCGACCGGGGCGGACGACTCGCTCACCGCGGCCCGTGACATCGCTCCGACGCAGTCGACCCGGTCGAGCACGTGCCCGGGCACGCCACGAAGCAGGCCGCGGGCGCTTGCCGGCCAGCAGCCCACCAGGGCGTCGGCGACGTCGTAGCCGAGCAGGTGGGCGGGGTCGCCGCGGTCGCCGGGCTGCACCACCGTGACCACCGGGATCCCGTGCAGCCGGACGAGCAGGAGCACCTCCACCGACACGTCCACGACGACCACGCGAGGGGAGAGGTGCCGGATCCACGAGGCGATCTCGGCCATCCGGGAGCGCAACCCGTGACTGCCCAGCGGGGCCCAGTGCAGCCGGTCACCGGCCGAGGGCCGCAGCTGCGTGGGGTCCTCGTCGTCGCGGTCGAGCTCGATCCACGGCCCGGTCCAATCCGCGGGGCGCGGCAGCGACGACAGCGCCGTCACCGGCTCGCCCAGCGCGTCCGCCACCTGCAGGGCCCGGTGCAGGTGGCCCAGACCGTGGTGGTGGACGTAGTAGCCGATCACGCCGCTCGGTCCTGCCGTCCCGCCCGCTCGTAGAGGCGCTCGTAGCCGTCGACCATGCGGGCCACCGAGCAGTGGGCCACGGCGTGGACGCGGCACTCGTCACGGTCGAGGGTCGCCGCCCGGGCGACCGCTCGGGCCAGGGCGTCGACGTCACCCGAGCGGGCCAGGCGCCCGGTGCGCGGCGAGAGGATCTCGCGCATCGCCCCGCGGTCGAACGCCGCGACTGGTGTCCCGCAGGCGAGGGCCTCGGCGCACACCAGGCCGTAGGGCTCCTCCCAGGCCGGCGTCACCACCGCGACCGACGCCCGGCCCAGCAGGGCCACCAGCTCGTCGCGGCCGAGGTGGCCGGCCAGCTCGACGTCGGGTCCCAACCGAGGCAGCACCTCCCGCTCGACGTACGCCGGGTCGCTCACCGGCCCGGCGAGCACCAGCGGGACGCCGGCCCGGCGGCAGGCTTCGATGGCCAGGTGCGGCGCCTTCTCCGGCACCAGGCGGCCGCTCCACACCGCCGGGCCGCCACCGGGGCCCGCGCGGAAGACGTCGGTGTCGACGCCGTTGGGCACGACCTCGCTGCGCACCACGTGCGCCCAGCCGCGGGCGGTGCTGCGGCTGACGGCAGCGAACGTGCTCGACCCCGGTGCCAGGGCCACGGCCGACTCCAGCCACGGCAGCGGAGGGGTGTGCAGCGTCGTGACCACCTGCATCGGCACCGAACCCGCCATCGCGACCGGGAGGTGGTGGAGGCTGTTGTTGTGGACCACGTCGAAGCGATCGGCCCAGCGCGAGCCCAGGGCGAGCATCAGGCCCAGGTAGGCGTGGTGCTCGGCCAGCCAGGTGCGCGAGGGCGCGTTGACGTCCGCCATCGCCGCGGCGCTCGGCTCGAACGCCGGCACGTCGAGGACCTCCACCGGTAGCGCGGGGTCCGAGCCCGGCCCGGCGAACAGGGTCACGTCGTGACCGCGGGCGGTCAGCTCATGGCACAGCTGGTGGGTCAGCGACTCCAGGCCCCCGGCGAACGGCTGGCGGATCGGGTGGCGCGAGGAGGCGACGAGGCAGATCCGCACCGCTCACCCGGCCCGGAGCACGGAGCGGTAGAGCAGGTCGTGGCGACGTGCGACCTCGCGGCGCTGCGCGCGCCGCTCCTCGGTCGTCGCACCCCACCGCGGTCGCTCGCGGTGGGCCCGGGCCACCGCCGCAGCCAGCGTCGACGGGTCGAACGCCTGCTCGTCCAGCACGTAGCCCAGCACCGGGCCCTGCTCGGCGTAGTAGCCGCAGCTGGGCGCCACCACCGTCGTTCCCAGGTCGCGGCAGGCCTCGAGCCAGCCCGAGTGGGTGCCGAACCGGTAGGGCAGCACCGAGACGTCGAGGGACGCCAGGTAGTCCCAGAGGTGGCGGGCGTCGGCCCAATAGTCGTGGACCACCAGCTCCAGGTCGCCGTCCCGGTCCCGCTCGCGCAGCCAGCCGGCGAGCCGGTCGTCGTGGTGCGCACCACCGGGGTCGACCACGTCGTGGTGGGCGTTGACCTGCAGCACGGCGCCAGGCAGGTCGGCGACGGCCTCGACGAGCGTGGGCAGCACCTGGTGGGGCGCCATGCTCGGGCGCAGGCTCTTGAGGTGGACGCCCACCCGGAACGGCGACGGCGTGCTGCCGGACCTCGGCTCGCGCGCGGTCCGCGCGCGGCGCCGGGCGGCGGCGTCGTCGAGCCCGACGACGTGCGGGTGTGGCAGGACGACGGCCTCGCGGCCCCAACGTCCCGCGATCTCGCGAGCGGCACCGGGGGTGAGCGTGATGAGCTGGTCGGCGGCCGGGACCAGCACGTCGAGCTGGGCGTCGTGCAGCTCCGAGGACTCGTGGTGGGGGTTGCGCAGGTCGTGCACGGTGAAGACGAGCGGCTTGCCGCGGCGACGCAGCGTCGCGACCAGCGCCTCGAGCTCCGCGGGGGAGCGCGAGTCGAACCCGAAGTGGAGGTGCATCAGGTCGAAGTCGGCGGTCGCGGCCCAGCCAGCGTCGAGCATGACGGGCGGCCACCACCGCTCCACCGCCGACCTGGCGGGGTCGTCGGGCCGGGGGTCCGGGAGCCGCAGCGGACCGCCGCCGTCCTCCGGTGCGAGGTGGCGGACGTAGACGTGGCTGGAGGGAACGGAGGCGACGACGACGGCCCGCTCCGCGGAACCTCCGACGCGCGCGCGGTCGTGGGTCAGGCTGGTCACAGTCGTGAGGTATCCGGCTCCCGACCAGCCAACCGTCCGGACGCGAGACGTCAGGGCTGTCAGTCCCCGGGCACCTCCGCCGCCGGCTCGGGAAGTGGTCCGCAGGTGGGGCACTCGAAGTGGATGGGCACCTCGGCGGGCAGCGGTCCGCCCCCGGTCGCCGGGCGCTGGTCGAGCACCGGGTGCATGGTCTGGCCGCACCCCGGGCAGGTCGGGACGAACGGTCCGCCGCTCACGCCGACCGCTCCCCAGTCCTGCCGGCGGGCGCCCGGCCCGCCCGGAGACCGGTCGTAGCCAGCCGCAGGCCGCGGCGGGGCAGCGTGGGCATGCGCGACCGGTCCACGGCCGCCCCGGCGACGTGCTCGGGACGCAACCCCAGCGGCGCCACGACACGCAGGGTGACCTCGAGCAGGCGCAGCGCCAGCGACTCGCCGGGGCAGCGGTGCCCGGAGGGGTGCCCACCCCCCTGCGGCACCAGGTCGTAGGCCCCCGGCACCGCACCCGCGGCGAACCGCTCCGGCCGGAAGGCGCCCGGATCGGGCCAGCGCCCGGCATCTCGGTGGATCCCCACGACGTCGAGGACGACGAGGTCGCCCCGCCCGAGCCGCACCTCGCCGCAGCGAGCCTCCTGGCGGACCCGTCCGGCGAGCACGGGGACGAACGGCGAGGTCCGGCGTACCTCCTGCGCGAACGCGTAGCGCACCATCCCGGCCGCGTCGTCGGCGACGCGATCGGCCCAGTCGGGGTGCTCGGCCAGGCGCAGGACGGCGAACGTTCCGAGCCAGGACACCGCGACGGTCGGCCGGAGCACGTTGAGCAGCTCCACGCCGGCCGTGCGCGTCGGCAGGTCGGAGGCCGCGACCTCGGCCAGCACCGAGCCGGGGCGCGCGACTCCTCCGGCGCGCACGTCGGCGACCAGGCGAGTGGCCCAGCGCTCCCGACGCACCCGCTCCCGCCAACCCCTCAGGTACGCCGGGCCGGCGAAGCCGAAGCCGTCGACGATGCCGGACAGCGAGCGAGCCACCCGGTCGCCCTCGGCCTCGGTGAGGTCGAGGCCGGCCCAGGTCAGGACCGCTCGACCGTAGGCGCGGACCAGCTCGTCGTGCACCTCCACCTCGGCGCGGTCCGGCCAGCTCGCGACCGCGCGGCGAAGCTCGGTCTCGGCGAGCTCGACCAGGGGTGTGATGGCTGCGGGGGAGAGGGCCTCGAGGAACATCAGCTTGCGGTCGCGGTGGGCCTCGTCGTCGAGACCGTGCACCGCGCCGCGGCCGAACAGCAGCCAGGCCAGCGGGGGCGGCACCGCGCCCCTGCGGCGCACCACCCCCTCGTCGTAGAACGTGCGCACCCCCTCGGGGTCGCGCACCACGACGGCTCGTCTCCCGAGCAGCCGCGACACGTAGGGGTCGCCGCCGCCCCGGGACGCGCGATCGACGGCCACGGCGTCGTAGCCGTGCCGGAGCAGCTGCAGGGTGAGATCAGTCATGGCTCCACGGTGTCCGGTCCTGCGGATGCTCACCCGTCCGTCGCGCGACCAGGTGCGAGCGCCCCCGCCCGGTGCCGGGCGGGGGCGCGCGGGGCCGTCGCGGGGCCGGTCTGCGTGAGTCCGGGGCGCGACGGCGGGTGGGACACGGCTGGTGGCTCGTGAGCGCCCGAGGTCACGCGACCTCGGCGTAGGACTCCGCCCCGAGCGCAGTGCGCAGCGTGCCGAGCGCCTGGCTGAGCAGGCGCGAGACCTGCACCTGGCTGACGCCGATGATCTCGCCGATCTCGCGCTGGTGCAGGCCCTGGCCGAACCGGAGCTGGAGGACCTGGCGCTGCCGCTCGGTGAGCGTGGCCATGGCCGGCTGGAGCAACACCCGCGCCTCCGCGCGGGAGACGCCGTCGTCGTCGGAGGCGATCATCGAGCCGAGAGCGACACCGTCGCCGTCCTGGCCGTGGAGGTCGAGCGAGAGCGGGCTGAAGCACGAGTCGAGGCGCAGCGCCTCGGCGACCTGAGCCTCGCTGAGGTCGGTGACCTGGGCGATGTCGACGTGCGAGGCGGGTCGGCCGTCGTCCCCCGGCGGGAGGGTGTCGCGCACGGCGCTGACCCGGGCCCGGGCCTCCTGGAGCGAGCGCGGGGGCCGCACCACCCAGCCGTGGTCGCGGAAGTAGCGGCGCACCTCGCCCGCGATCGTGGGGACGGCGTAGGTCAGGAAGTTCTCCGACCGGTCCGGGTCGAACCTGCGGGCAGCCGCAACCAGGGCGACGCAGGCGACCTGCTCGAGGTCCTCCATCGCGACGTCCCGGTTGCGGTAGCGGTGGGCCACGGCGTGGGCCACGCAGGTGTTGATCTCGACGATCCGGCGGAGGAGGGCTTCACGCTCCGACCCCTGGCACTGGCTCGCGGCCGCGAACAGTCGCGCGGTCTCGTGCTCCCGGGCAGCGCGCTCGGCCTCCCGAGAGGGGGCTGCTGCTGTCGTGTCCATGCCACAGAGATGGCCCCGATCGACCCGCCACATACGTGCTGACCTGCAAATACCTACTCAGGGGTGAGCCCCGGCCGCGGAGCTCCACCCCTAGAGGTGGACACCGGGCGCGATGCCCCGGAGGGCATCGTTCAGCCAGCGCGGCGACGTGCGTTGAGCCCGACCAGCCGTGCGATCACGAGGGCCACGTAGAGCACGCCCGCGACCTGCTCCACCATCACGAACGACCGGGCGTGCGGCTCGACCGGCAGCACGTCGGAGAGCCCGACGCTGGTGAGGGTGGTGAACGACAGGAAGAGGAGGTCGAACCACGGCCGGTCACCGGGCGGCCCGGCACCCACGAACGAGCCCGGCCAGAGGACCTGCACGGCCGCGTAGAGGTAGGCGAACGCCCACGCCACCACGGTGAACGCGGCGCCGGTGGCGTACAGCTCGTCCCGGGTGACCCGGTCGTCGTGGAAGAGGTAGCGGATCATCGCGTAGGAGACGAAGAAGTAGAACGGCACGTGCACCGCGGCCGAGACCAGCACGACCCAGTCGGTGTGGGGACGCACCGCCTCCAGCACCGCGAAGACCATCGACGGCAGGCCCAGGGTGATCGCGACCCACGACAGGGCCGGGGTGCGGCGGACGACGTAGACCGCGGTGAGCACCAGCGCCATCTGCCCCACGCCGAGGACGGCGCGGCCGGCCGCCGACGGCTCGAGGAACGGGTGCGCCACCACGACCAGCAGCTGGCCGACGAGCAGCACCGCCGACGGGTGGTCGCGGACCGCGACCCACCAGCGTCGCACGTTCGGTCCTCGCCCGGACGGGCCTCGCAGGTGGTCGGGCACGTCGCGATCCTAGGCCCTGGGGTCGGCCGGGGACCGGTGGCGTGACCCGTGGCGTGACCCGTGCGTGACCCGGCGGCGGCGGGGTCGTTGCGAGGAAGAGGGCCGCGACCACGACCGGGGGGCGTTTGTGGCAAACGAGAACACGTTCTATTCTGAGCCCGCTGTCGCTCGGAGCGGGGAGGTGTCCTGATGGCCGTCAGCGTCGTCTCGGCCATCCGTGGACCGGGCGAGATCGCGGCGATGACCCTCGAGGTCGCGAAGCGGATCCTCACCCGGCCGCCCCAGGTCCGCGAGTTCGTCGAGCAGGCCTGGTTCATCACCAGCGTGACGCTGATGCCCACGATCCTGGTCTCGATCCCGTTCGGGGCGGTGATCTCGCTCCAGGTCGGCAACCTCACCGGCCAGCTCGGTGCACAGTCGTTCGCCGGTGCCACGGCGGTCCTCGCCGTCGTGCGCGAGGCGGCGCCGATCGCCGCGGCGCTGATCATCGCCGGGGCCGCCGGCTCGGCGATCTGCTCCGACCTCGGCGCCCGCAAGATCCGCGAGGAGATCGACGCGATGGAGGTGCTCGGCGTCGACCCGATCGAGCGCCTCGTGGCGCCCCGGGTCCTGGCGACGATGTTCGTGGCGATGATGATCATCGGCATCGTGATCGGTGCCGGCATCGGCGGCGGCTACTTCTTCACGGTGATCGTGCAGGGCGGCTCCGCCGGCGCGTTCCTGGCGTCGTTCACGGCCCTGGCCAGCCTGCCCGACCTCTACATCGCGGTCGTCAAGGCGATCGTCTTCGGCGGAATGGCGGCGGTCGTGGGCGCCTACAAGGGCCTGAATGCCGGCGGCGGCCCCAGCGGCGTCGGGCGGGCGGTCAACGAGTCGGTGATCGTCGCGTTCATGCTCCTCTTCTTCATCAACGCGATCATCACGGCCATCTACTTCCAGGTCGTCCCGCCCCCGGGGTTGTGATGGCGAGCATCGGAGCGATCGGCAGCGCGGTGCTCCAGGGACCGCGCCGGTCCCTGGAGGGCTACGGCGACCAGCTGCTCTTCTACATCAAGGCCCTGGCCTGGGCTCCGCGGGCGATCCGGCGCTACCCGCGCGAGATCACCAACACCCTGGCCGAGGTCACCTTCGGCTCCGGCGGCCTGAGCATGATCCTCGGCACCGTCGGCGTCATCGCCTTCCTGTCCTTCTTCGCCGGCACCGAGGTCGGCATCCAGGGCTACGCCTCGCTCAGCCAGATCGGCGTGGCGAAGTTCAGCGCCTTCATCTCGGCCTACTTCAACACCCGCGAGGTGGCGCCGCTGATCTCCTCGATCGCGCTCGCCGCGACGGTCGGCTGCGGCTACACCGCACGCCTCGGGGCGATGCGGATCTCGGAGGAGATCGACGCGCTCGAGGTGATGGGCATCCCGTCGCTGCCGTTCCTGGTCACCACCCGGATGGTCGCGGCGTTCGTCGCCGTGATCCCGCTCTACGTCGTGGCGCTGTACGCGTCGTACCTCTCGCCGCGGCTGATCACGACCCTGGTCTACGGCCAGTCGCCGGGCACCTACGACCACTACTTCATGCAGTTCCTCCCGCCGATCGACGTGCTGTGGTCGTTCGTCAAGCTGCTGTTCCTCGCCACCGCGGTGATCCTCATCCACTGCTACTACGGCTACACCGCCTCCGGCGGCCCGGCCGGCGTGGGCGTCGCCGTGGGCCGGGCGATCCGCACCAGCATCGTCACCATCGTGGTGGCCGACTTCTTCCTCAGCTTCGCGATCTGGGGCTCGACGACCACGGTCAGGATCACCGGCTGATGCTCGTCAACGTCCACCACGACAGCCCGGCGGAGCACCGCCGGCTGCTGGTCGCCGGCGTCGCGTTCCTGACGGTGATCGCGCTGCTGGTCTACCTCTCGATCGCGATCTACCAGAAGAAGTTCGAGTCGGTCACGATGGTCACCATCAAGGCCGACCGGGCCGGGCTCCAGCTGGCCGAGTTCGGGGACGTGCGCCTGCACGGCGCGCTGGTCGGCCAGGTGCGCGCCGTCGAGCAGGACGGCGACCAGGCGAGCATCCGGGTGGCGCTCCGGCCCGACGCCGCCCGCGAGATCCCGGCCGACACCGAGGTCGAGATCCTGCCGACCACCCTGTTCGGCCAGAAGTTCGTCTCGTTCGTGACCGACGACGGCGCCCGCTCCGGTGACGGACTCGACGACGGCGACGTCATCCCGGCCGACCGGGTGGAGACCAACGTCGAGCTCAGCCGGATCCTCGCCGACCTGTTCCCGCTGCTGCGCGCCGTCCAGCCGGCCGACCTCAACCTCACCCTCAACGCCCTCGCCACCGCGCTCGGCGGTCGGGGCGAGCAGCTCGGGGAGACCCTGGAGCGGCTCGACGGCTACCTCGACGAGATCGACGACCACCTCCCCACCCTGCGCAAGGACCTCGTGGCCCTGGCCGAGGTGGCCGACACCTACGACCTCGCGGCCCCCGACCTCGTGGGCGTGCTGGACAACCTGACGGTGACCGGCAAGACGATCCTCGCCAAGCAGCGCGAGCTCGACGTGTTCTTCTCCGACGTCGCCGGCCTCGCCACCACGACGACCCGGGTGCTGACCGACAACGAGCAGAACCTGATCCGGGTCGGTGAGGTCACCGAGCCGGTGCTCCGGCTGCTCGCGACCTACTCGCCGCAGCTGCCGTGCCTGATCAAGGGCGCGGCCCGCTACGCGCCGCGGCTGGCCCGCACCTTCGAGGGCAACCGGATCAAGCAGTACATCGAGTTCGGCACCCCGCAGTACCGCGCCTACGACGAGCGCGACCTGCCCGAGTACGGCGAGGTGGGCCACGGTCCCTGGTGCCTGGGTCTGCCAGACCCGCCGGTGCCGGTGCCTCCCGTGTCGTTCGACGACGGCACCGACCTCGACGACAACCCGCCGACCAGCCCGCTGCCGAACTTCGGCCTGTTCGACCCGCCCGGCACCCGCAAGCAGGCCGCCGACCCCACCAGCGGGTTCGCCGGCACGGAGGGCGACCGGCGGATCATCGCCGCGCTGCTGGCCGACCGCACCGGCCGGGCGGCCGACACCTACGGCACCTGGGGCTCGCTGCTCTACGGCCCCGTGGTCCGGGGAGGTGGCGGGTCGTGAGCCGCAGCCGCAACGCCGTCACCATCGCCGCGGGCGTCAAGCTCCTGGTCTTCACCGTGATCTCGGTGCTCGTCACCGGCCTGCTCGCGGCGATCATGGGCAACATCGGGTTCGGGGCCGGCACGACCTACCGTGCGGTCTTCAGCAGCGCCTCGATGCTCGAGAAGGGCGACGACGTGCGGGTCGCCGGCGTCAGCGTCGGCGAGGTCAAGAAGGTCGAGCACCACGAGCGCAGCCAGGCGCTGGTGACCTTCCGGGTGAAGGCCGACGTGCCGCTGACCACGACGTCGCGGGCCGAGATCCGCTTCCTCAACCTGGTCGGCGACCGCTACCTGGCGCTCGAGGAGGGCTCGGGCGAGGGCGAGCGGCTGGACGCCGACGGCGTGCTGCCGATCGCGCAGACCAGCCCCTCCCTCGACCTCACCACGCTGTTCAACGGCTTCCAGCCGCTCTTCCAGGCGCTCAGCCCCCGGCAGGTCAACGAGCTCAGCCTCAACCTGGTGCAGGTGCTCCAGGGCGAGGGCGGCACCGTCCGCGACCTGCTGTCCCACACCGCCTCGCTCACCAACACCCTCGCCGACCGCGACCAGCTCATAGGGGAGGTCGTCACCAACCTGGGCCGCACCCTCGAGACCGTCGACGACCGGCACCGCCAGCTCGACACCCTGGTCGTCGAGCTGCGCGACTGGATGCGCGACCTGGCCCGCGACCGCAGCACCATCGGCGGCTCGCTGAGCAGCATCTCCGACCTCACGGTCGTGGTGGCCGACCTGCTGCGGCAGAGCCGACCGCTGCTGAAGTCCGACATCGCCGAGCTGCGCCGCCTGGCCGGCCTCCTGAACGAGAAGGAGAACAAGAAGCTCGTGGTCGAGCTCCTCGACCGGCTGCCGGAGTCGATGACCGACCAGACCCGCACCGGCACCTACGGCGCTTGGTACAGCTACTACGTCTGCGGGTTCTCCGGCCGCATCACGCTGCCGGAGATCAGCAACGTGCCCGGCATCAAGCAGCTGCTCGCGGCGCTCAACAAGCTGGAGTTCCGGTCGACCGCGCCGCGCTGCAACGGGGCGGAGGAGACCCGGTGAACCGCTACACCGACGCGCAGGTGCTGCGGCTGGGCGCGATCTCGATCGTGGTGCTGCTGTTGGTGATGGCCGCGGCCTTCAACCTCTCGCGGTTCCCGGGCTTCGGCGGCGAGAGCTACCGGGCCGAGTTCGCCGACGCCGGCGGGCTGCGCAAGGGCAACATGGTGCAGGTCGGCGGCATCCGGGTCGGTCGCGTGCAGGACATCGCGCTCGACGGCGACCTGGTGCGGGTCACCTTCGAGGTCGACCACGGCGTCGAGCTGGGCGAGGAGAGCGAGGCCTCCGTCGAGGTGCTCAACCTGCTGGGGGAGAAGTACCTCGAGCTCACCCCGGTCGGCGAGGGCCGGCTGGGCACCGACGACGTCATCCCCGTGGAGCGCACCCGCGCGGCGTACGACATCGTCGGGGTCTTCGGCGACCTCACCACCACCACCGAGCGGATCGACACCGACCGGCTCAAGAAGGCGCTGAGCACCGTGGCCGAGACCGTCGACGCCGCCGCGCCGGAGATCCAGGCCGGGTTCGAGGGGATCGCGCGGCTCTCCCAGACCGTGGCCGCGCGCGACGAGCAGATCCAGGCCCTGCTGCGCAGCTCGCGCGGGGTCAGCACGCTGCTCGCCGACCGCAGCAAGGACATCGTCGAGCTGATGGCCAACAGCGACCTGGTCTTCAAGGAGGTCCGCAAGCGCAAGCGGGCGATCCACCGGTTGCTGGTCAACGCGCGGGTGCTGGCCCGCGAGCTGCGCGGGGTGGCCGAGGACAACCAGGCCCAGATGGCCCCGGCGCTGGCCGAGGTGGAGGAGCTGCTGACCCTGCTCAACGACAAGGACCGCGAGCTCAAGGACACCCTGGCCGCGATGGGTCCCTACGCATCGATCCTCGGCAACATCATCGGCACCGGGCCGTGGTTCGACGCCTACGCCTCCAACCTGGCCGCGATCCCGACGGGCGAGTTCGTGCCCGGCGTGCTGGAGGACTGAGCCGTGGCCGCCTCCTCCGTCGTCACCGCGCTGCGGACCGTCCCTGCCCGCGTCGTGGTCGTCGCGGTCGCCGTCGCGCTGCTGGTCGGGCTGTTCTTCGTGGTCCGCGAGCCGGCCGAGACCCGCACGGTGACCGCCCACTTCCCGCGGGCGGTCAGCGTCTACGTCGGCACCGACGTGCGGATCCTCGGCGTCAACGTCGGCCGGGTGACCGCGGTGGTGCCCGAGGGCAACTCGGTGCGCGTCGAGATGGAGTACGACGCCGAGCACCCCGTGCCGGCCGACGCCAAGGCCGCGATCGTCACCCCGACGCTGGTGGCAGACCGCTTCGTGCAGCTCACCCCGGCGTACTCCGGCGGGCCGAAGCTGGCCGACGGCGCCGACATCGCCCTGCCCGACACCGGCGTGCCGGTCGAGCTCGACCGCATCTACGCCAGCCTGCGCGACCTCTCCGAGGCGCTGGGGCCCAACGGCGTCAACGCCGACGGCACCCTCGACAACCTGCTGCGCGCCGGCGCCGAGGGCCTCGGCGGCCAGGGCGAGCGCGGCCACGAGATGATCACCCGGCTGTCCGAGGCGGCCGAGACCTTCGGCGAGGGCAGCGGCCCGCTCTTCGACACCGTGACCGAGCTCGCGACGTTCACCAGCGTGCTGGCCGAGAACGACGAGCTGGTGCGGGCGTTCATCAAGGACCTGGCCGGCGTCTCCGCGTCGCTGGTCTCGGAGCGGGTGGAGCTGCAGAAGGCACTGGCGTCGGTCTCGCGTGCCGTCGGCACGGTCGAGCAGTTCGTCAAGGGCAACCGCACGGCGCTGGTGCGCAGCGTGGAGCGACTGACCCGGGTGGCGAAGACCATCGGCTCCGAGCGCGAGAGCCTCGACCAGGCGCTGCGCACCGCGCCGGTCGCGATCGGCAACCTCACCGTCGCCTACAACAACGCCACCGGCACCATCGGGTCGCGGATCGGGGTGCAGGGCAACGTCTGGGACGCCGACGGGCTGCTCTGCGCGATCGTGCAGCAGGCGCCGCGGCTGCCGCGGCCCACCAAGGACCTCGCCTGCAACATCTTCAAGCGGCTGCTCGAGCCGGTGCTCAACCAGGTGCCCGAGGTGCCGCCGCCGTACGGCCGCTCGGGTGCCGGGCGCGGCGGTGGGGGCGGCAGCGGGACCGCCAATGGGGGCGGGGCTGGCGGCGCGGCGCCGGGGGCCGGCACCGAGCGCTACGTCGGGCCCGGCGACGCCAGCCTGTCGGGGCTGCTGGGAGGCACCCCGTGAGCGCCCGTCGCCGGACCCGCCTGCTGCGGCTGGGCGCGGGCGCGCTGGCCGGCGCGCTGCTGCTCTCGGGCTGCGACTTCGACGGCGCCTACGACCTGCCGCTGCCCGGCTCGCCGGTCGACGAGGACGACTCGTTCGAGGTGACGGCGGAGTTCGCCGACATCCTCAACGTCGTGCCCCGGTCGCCGGTGATGGTCGACGACGTCACCGTCGGCGAGGTCACCGACGTCGAGCGGGTGGGCTGGCACGCCCGGGTCCGGCTGCGGGTGCGCGACGACGTCGTGCTGCCCGACAACGCGATCGCCGACATCCGCCAGGTCAGCCTGCTGGGGGAGAAGTACGTCGCGCTCGAGGCCCCCGAGCAGGGTGCCGCCGACGAGCGGCTCGGCGACGGCGACACCATCCCGCTGGCCGCCACCGGCCGCAACCCGGAGGTGGAGGAGGTGCTGGGCGCCCTCTCGTTCCTGCTCAGCGGCGGCGGGGTTGCCCAGCTCGGCACCATCACCGCCGAGCTCAACGAGGTGATGAGCGGGCGCGAGGGCCGGCTGCGGCACCTGCTCGGCTCGCTGGAGGGCGTGGTCGGCACCCTCGACGAGCAGAAGGCCGACATCGTGCGCGCGCTGGAGTCGGTCAACGACCTCACCGCCACGCTCAACCGCGAGCGGCGCACCATCGGCGAGGCGATCGACGTGACCGGGCCGGCGATCAAGGTGCTCGGTGACCAGCACGACGAGCTGGTCGCCATGCTCGGCGCCCTCGACGAGCTCGGCGTCGTCGGCACCCGGGTGATCGGGGCGGCCAAGGACGACCTGGTGCGGTCGCTGCGCCACCTCCGGCCGATCCTCAACCGGCTGCGCGCGGCCGGCGACGAGCTGGCCCCCGGGCTCAACCTGCTGATCAGCTTCCCGTTCCCCAAGGAGGCCTCGGAGGTGGTGCGCGGCGACTACGCCAACACCTCGATCCGCGCCGACATCAGCCTCGAGAACCTGCTGCCCGGTGGTGGCATCCTCCCGCCCCTGGAGGTGCCCGACCCCGGCGAGCTGCTGGCCCAGGTGGGTCGCTGCCTGCGCAGCGGGAGCCTGACGAGCGCGGCCTGCCGCAAGGTGCTCGCCGACGCCGACCTGCTGACCAGGCTCAAGAAGGCCTGCCGGACCGAGGCCCACCGGCGCAAGATCGTCTGCGTGGTGCTCAACCAGGTGCCCGACTCCGCGGGCCTCGACCAGGTGCCCCAGCTGCTCGACGACATCCTCGCCGGGCTCGGTCTCGGGCGCGGCGCCGCCACGACCACACCCGGCCCCGCGGGGTCGCTGCGCGAGCTCTACGGAGGTGGTGCCCGATGACCCGCGGCAACCGGGTCCGGATCGCGGCGTTCCTCGTGCTCAGCGCGGTCGGGATCGTCTACATCACGGCCAGCTACCTGGGCTTCGTCGACCGCGTGCTCGGCCGCGGCCTCACCGTCACCGCCGAGCTGCCCGCCTCGGGCGGGCTGTTCGAGGGCAGCGAGGTCACCTACCGCGGCGTGAAGATCGGCAAGGTCACCCGGATGGTCCCGGACTCCGACGGCGTCCGGCTGACCCTGCGCCTCGACGAGGGCACCCGGCTGCCCGAGGACTCGCCGATGTTCGTGCACAACCTCTCCGCGGTGGGGGAGCAGTACCTCGACTTCGAGCCCCCCGACGACGAGGGGCCGTACGCCGAGGACGGCTCGGTGCTGGTCGGCTCCGAGGAGTCGCTGCCGGTCGACGAGGCCGACCTGCTCGAGGAGATCGACCAGTTCGTCGGCTCGGTGGACCGGGAGAACCTACGGGTCGTGGTCGACGAGCTCGGCACCATGTTCGGCGAGACCGGCGAGGCGCTGCAGACGCTGCTCGACGAGGGTGGCCGCTTCGTCGACGAGGCCTCGGCCCACACCGACGAGACCGTCCGGCTGCTCGACTCCGGGCTCACGGTGCTGCAGACCCAGCAGGGGCAGGGCGAGAACATCCGCAGCCTGTCGCGCGACCTGCGCCGGATCACCGCGTCGCTGCGCGAGAGCGACCGCGACCTGCGCGGCGTGCTCGACGGCACGCCCGGGGCCACCCGCCAGGTGGAGCGGCTGCTCACCGACCTCGAGCCGACGCTGCCGGTGCTGCTGGCCAACGCCGTGAGCGTCAACCAGGTGGTGGTCTCCCACCTGGCCGGCGTCGAGCAGCTCCTGGTGACCTTCCCCCGGGTGATCTCCTCGGGGTTCACCGGCACCCCCGGCGACGGCTACGGCCACGTCAACCTCCAGCTCGACTACTCCGTCCCGCCCTGCACGAAGGGCTACAAGCCACGCAAGGACTGGCGACCGATGAGCGACCTCTCCGACGGACCGATCTTCCCGGCCCGGTGCACGGCCGGGCCGCCGTACGTCATGCGTGGCACACCGAACGTGCCCCGGCCCCAGGGCGTGCCCGGCCGGGCCTACCGCGGCAGCTACGACCCGACCACCGGGGTGATCGACGGCGCGGTCGACGCCCAGGGCGGCCCGGTGCGCTACGCCGACCCCGGCAACCTCTCGGTGCTCGGCGGCGACGCGTGGAAGTGGCTGCTCGTGGGCCCGGTGGCCGCCCCGTGACCGAGCAGCGGGGTCGCCTCAACGCCGCGCTCTACCTGCTCGTGCTGGTGCTCGCGGCGGTCGCGGTCGTGCTCGTCGTCCGCCTGGTGCAGGACCGCGGCGACGACGGCGTGCCCGCCACCCTGCCGCGGGCCGGCGCCGCCGACGTCGTCGCCCTCGAGGCCGGCAGCGACGAGGAGCGGGGGCGGCAGGCCGACGTGCTCGCGGCTGCCCGGGAGATGTGCGAGGCGTTCTTCACGATCCGCCACGACGACCTCGAGGCGTCGCTGGAGCGGGTGCGCGGGCTGAGCACCGGGGCGTTCCTGGAGCAGTACGAGAAGGCGACCGACCCGATGATCCAGATCCTGCGCGACAACGAGGCGGTGCAGGAGGGCGAGATCCACTCGGTGGGCATCGTCGCCTCCGACCCCGACTCGGCGACCCTGGTCGCCGCGGTCACCACCCGGGTGACCAACAAGAACCTGGCCGGCGACGAGCAGGCGCGCCCCTTCCGCGTGCAGCTCGAGCTCCAGCGGGAGGGGGACCGGTGGCTGACCAGCGACCTGCAGTTCGTGCCGTGACCGGACACCCCGTGGGCCGGGGGCGGTGCTGATGGCGACCCCACCCCGTCGTACCCGCTCCAGTGCCCCGACCCCCCGGCCCCGCCGGGTGGCCGGCCGGGGCCGCCCGCCCCGGTCCGACGAGGTCGGACCGGGCGCCCCGGACCGTGAGCCGGAGGAGCCGCTCGACGACCCGCGGGTGGCCGACGAACCAGGGCCGTCCGGTGACGCAGGGGTGTCGGTCGAGGGCCCGGACCACGACCGGGACTCGGCACCCGACGAGCCCACGCCCCAGCCCACGACCCAGCCCACGACCCAGCCCACGACCCAGCCCGCGCCGAGCGTCCTGAGCGGCGCCCGGACCACCCGCTGGCTGGGCGTGGTGGCGGCGGTGATGGCGGTCGTCGTGGGGGTGCTCGGCGTGCTGCGGGTGGTCGGCGACGACCCCACGCCGCTGGGCGCGGCGCCCGAGGGCGGCATCGCGACCAGTGCCGAGGAGCCGGTGCTGCTCGGCGCCGAGGACGCCCAGCGGGCCGTGGCGGCGGCCGCGGAGCACGCCGCGACGATCGTGTCGACCAGCTGGCGCAACTACGACGACCAGGTCGACGAGGCCACCGCGCTGATGACCCCGGAGTGCGCCGAGGAGTACCTCGAGACCGCCGAGGCGGTGCGCGAGGAGATCGTCGAGCAGAAGACCGAGGTGCAGGTGCGGGTGGTCGCCCAGGGCGTCGTGGCCGCCAACCGCACCGAGGTGCAGGCGCTGATCTTCCTCAACCAGTACGTCACCAAGGGCGGCGACGGGACCACCTACACGCCGTACCGCACGCTGGTGACGGTCGTGAACACCGACGAGGGCTGGCTGGTCTCCGACCTCGAGACGACCTGACCCGCGGGTGCTGGACTTCCGCCCGGCCGGCGGCTACGTTGCGGTCGAAACTAGAACACGTTCCATCTGGGTCAGGCGGTCCCCCGGGCCCCGTCAGCCCCTTGGCACCGGTGTCGACAGGGAGAAGGATCGCGGGCGTGAACGCACCCCACACGGTTGACGCCGACATCCTCGTCATCGGAGCCGGCCCGACCGGGCTCTTCGCCACCTACTACGCCGGGTTCCGCGGCCACCGGGTCGCCGTCGTCGACTCGCTGCCCGAGCTGGGCGGCCAGATCACGGCGATGTACCCGGAGAAGGCGATCCTCGACGTCGCCGGCTTCCCGTCGGTGAAGGGCCGCGAGCTGGTCGAGGGACTGGTGCAGCAGGCCGCGACCGCCGACCCCACCTACCTGCTCGACCGCACCGCGGCGGCGATGGAGCACGACGACGACGGCGTCACCGTCACCCTCGACGACGGCACCACGGTGCGCGCCGGCGCCGTGATCATCACCGCCGGCATCGGCAAGTTCAGCCCCCGGCCGCTCCCGGCGGGCGACGGCTGGTTGGGCCGCGGCATGGAGTTCTTCGTGCCCAGCTTCGCCCCCTACGCCGGCAAGGACGTCGTGATCGTCGGCGGTGGCGACTCGGCGTTCGACTGGGCGCTGCACCTCGAGCCGGTCGCGCGCTCGGTGGCGCTGGTCCACCGCCGCGACGCGTTCCGCGCCCACGAGCGCACCGTCGAGCAGGTGCGGGCCTCGTCGGTCGAGATCATCACCAAGGCCGAGGTGGCCGCGCTGAAGGGCGGCGACACCGGGCTGGAGGCCGTCGACCTCGTCGTCGACGGCGTCACCACGACCCGCCCGGCACAGGCCGTGGTGGCGGCGCTCGGCTTCGTCGCCGACCTCGGCCCGATCCAGCAGTGGGGCCTGGAGGTCCGCAAGCGCCACATCGTCGTCGACGCCTCCATGCGCACCAACCTGCCGCGGGTCTTCGCCGCCGGCGACATCACGGAGTACGACGGCAAGGTGCGCCTCATCGCCGTCGGCTTCGGCGAGGCCGCCACCGCGGTCAACAACGCCACCGTCGCGATCGACCCGACCGCGAAGGTGTTCCCCGGGCACTCGAGTGAAGGGAGCTGAGAAGTGAAGATCAAGGTGGACTTCGACCTCTGCGAGTCCAACGCCCTCTGCGAGGCGATGGCGCCCGACGTGTTCGAGCTCGACGACGACGACTACCTCGTGGTCAAGACCGACGAGACCACGCCCGAGAACGAGGCGGAGGTCCGGCGCGCCGTGGCGGCCTGCCCGCGTGCCGCCATCTCCCTGGAGGAGTGACCCGGACCTCCCCGGTCACCCCCGCCCTCCCAGCCCACCGAAAGGACCCCGGTGAGTAACGCCAACCTGTCCCTGGACGGCAAGGTCGCCGTCGTGACCGGAGCCGGTGCCGGCCTCGGCCGCGCCGAGGCCCTCGCCCTGGCCGACGCCGGCGCGCGGGTGGTCGTCAACGACCTCCCCGGCGCCGGCGACGAGACCGCGGAGGAGATCCGCTCCCGCGGCGGCGAGGCCGTCGTCGTGGCCGGCGACGTGGGCGAGCGCTCGACCGCCGACGCGATGCTCGCCGCCGCGACCGGGCTCGGCTCGCTCGACGTGGTCGTCAACAACGCCGGCATGACCCGCGACCGGATGCTGTTCAACATGTCCGACGAGGAGTTCGACGCGGTCGTGCGGGTGCACCTGCGCGGGCACTTCCTGCTCTCGCGCAACGCCGCGGCGTACTGGCGGGAGAAGTCGAAGGCCGCCGGCGAGCCGGTCTACGGCCGGGTCGTCAACACCGCCTCCGAGGCGTTCCTCGGCGGCTCCCCGGGCCAGGCCAACTACGCCGCGGCCAAGGCCGGCATCGCCGCCCTCACCCTCTCCACCGCCCGCGGCCTGTCGCGGGTGGGCGTCACCGCCAACGCGATCTGCCCGCGGGCCCGCACCGCGATGACGGCCGAGGTGTTCGGCGAGGACAGCTCCGGCCTCGAGATCGACCCCTACTCGCCGGAGCACGTCGCGCCGCTGGTCGCCTACCTCGCCTCGCCGGCGGCAGCCGCCATCACCGGTCAGGTCTTCGTGGTCTACGGCGGGATGGTGGCCCTGGTCGCCGCCCCGGTGGTCGAGCAGCGCTTCGACGCCGCCGGCGCCACCTGGGACCTCGACGACCTCGACCGCCAGCTCGGTGGCTTCTTCGAGGGTCGCGACCCCCACCGCGGGTTCGCCGCCGACTCGGTCATGCAGCTGACGGTGGACTCCTGATGGGCCGGCTCGCCGGAAAGGTCGCGATCGTCACCGGTGGCGCGCAGGGCCAGGGCGCCGGCATCAGCCGGCTCTTCGTCGAGGAGGGCGCCCAAGTCGTGGTCGCCGACGTCGCCGTCGACGAGGGCGAGACGCTCGCCGCCTCGCTGGGCGACGCCGCGGCGTTCGTGCGCCACGACGTGAGCGACCCCGGCTCGTGGCAGGCCGTGGTCGCCGAGGCGGGCAGCCGGTTCGGCCCGGTCGGCGTGCTGGCCAACAACGCCGGCATCCTGCGCTTCGGCGACATCGCGACCATGGGCGCCGACGAGGTCGAGCTGCTGTGGCGGATCAACCAGCTCGGCTGCTTCCTCGGGATGCAGGCCGTGACCGCCACCATGAAGGAGAACGGCGGCGGCTCGATCATCAACGCCTCCTCGGTGGAGGGCCTGGCCGGCATGGCCGGTTGCACGGCGTACGCCGCCACCAAGTGGGCGATCCGCGGCATGACCAAGTGCGCGGCGATGGAGCTCGGCCCCCACGGCATCCGCGTCAACTCCGTGCACCCCGGGATGATCGACACCCCCATGACGCGCGTGCACGGCGGCGACGCCGCGATGGAGTACGGCGCCTCGCGGGTGCCGCTGCGCCGGGTCGGCCACCCCGAGGACATCGCGCCGCTCTACCTCTACCTCGCCAGCGACGAGTCGGCGTACGTCAACGGCGCCGAGATCGCCATCGACGGGGGCGTGACCTCCACCCACGCCTTCGGCGGCTGAGCCGCTGCGGGAGGATCGGGAGCATGGCGAACCAGCGCGGCCAGGTCGTGATGTCCGACGACGAGGTCGACACCTTCCTCACCCAGCAACGCAGCAGCACGATCGCGACCATCGGCCCGCGCGGCCAGGTCAACCTGGTCGCGATGTGGTACGCGTGGCACGACGGGCACGTGTGGATCGAGACCAAGCGCAAGTCGCAGAAGGTCGTGAACCTGCGCCGCGACCCCCGGATGAGCTTCCTCGCCGAGGCGGGCCACACCTACGACCAGCTGCGCGGGGTGGCGCTCGAGGGCACCGGCGTCGTGATCGAGGACGAGGACGTCGTCTGGGACGTGTGCGTGCGGATCTTCGAGCGCTACAACGCGCCGTACACCGAGGAGCTCAAGCCGTTCGTGGAGCTGATGGCGCACAACCGGGTCGTCGTGCGCCTCGAGGCCGACCGGGTCCGCTCCTGGGACCACCGCAAGCTCGGCCTCGACCCGATCGACCTGGGCGGCACCACCGCGGAGTTCCTGGAGTAGGCCGCCGGCGTACCGCTGGTCGAGCAGCGAGCACCAGCGAGCGTCATCGAGACCCGGTGCGCCGAGAGCCCTCCCTGTAGCGGGCGACTCCGGGGACGGCGGTCGGGCGGGTGCTGACTCCTCGCCGTCTGATGCGGGGCGCGGGTGACTGTTGGTGGGGGGGTGCGGGGTGCCGCGCTGGTGGGCACTGCGACTGCTGCGCGCCGGACGTCGTTCGGCACTCGTTGCCGTGTCGCCGGACCCTGCCCTGCCGTTCCCCGGTGTCCGCTTCGGCGCCACGCCGCCGTCTACGTGCCGAACGCCGCCCGTCGCTCCGCCGCCTCCGTGCCGGCGGCGCGGCACGCCGGCAGGTGGATCGTTCGCGTACCTCTGGCCGAGCAGCGAGCGCCCCCAGGTTTCGTCGAGCCGTCGTTAGTTGACGCCGGGTCGGCGCACCTCGGTGACAACGAGCGCCGGGTCGGCGCCGCCGCCCGCGCAGGGAGCACCGCTGGTCGAGCAGCGAGCGCTAGCGAGCGTCGTCGGGACCCGGTGAGCCGAGAGCCCTCCCGTTCCTATCGGAGGGCGTTCGGCCGGCGGGGGTTTCGAGACAGTCGCCGGCGCGACTTCCTCAACCACCGCTGGTCGAGAAGCGAGCGCGCCAGGTTTCGCCGAGCCGTCGTTAACTAACGCCGGGTCGGCGCACCTGGGTGACAACAAGCGCCGGGTCGGCGCGCCTGCCCGAGGACGGAGGGCGTTCGGGTGCAGGGGTTTCGAGACAGTGGCTAGCGCGACTGCCTCGACCACCGGTGGTTGAGGAAGGACGAAGTCCTCTCTCGAAACCCGGTGAGAGGAGAGCCCTCCCGTGAGCAGGGAGGGCGTTCGGCCGACGGAGGTTTCGAGACAGTTGCTAGCGCAACTTCCTCAACCAACGGCGCCGGGCGCGGGTCAGTCGCGCAGGAGGAGCTTGACCGCGACCTCGATGTGCTGGACGGTCTCGGCGGGGGTCTGGCGCCCGGTGACCCAGGCGACCAGGGCGGAGAGCCAGACGTCGCCGATCACCTTGGCGATCGCGATGTCGTCCTCGCTCACCTCGGCGTCCTCGGGGTGCATGGCGCGGGTGACCAGGGTGGTCATCACCATGCCGACGTGGTGGATCTCCTGGGCGACCGAGGCGTCGGCGAACATGAACGAGCGGGTGAGCGCCTCGGTGAGCTGGGGGTCGGCCTGCAAGCCGCGGGAGACCACGCGCAGCACCTCGATCACCCGCTCGGCCGGCGTGTCGCCGGGGATCGGCTGGTCGCGCAGCACCTTCTCGGCGCGGTCGAACTCGCGGCCGAGCGCCGAGACGAGCAGGTGCACCTTGGAGGGGAAGTAGCGGTAGAGGGTGCCGAGCGCGACGTCGGCGCTCTCGGCGACGGCCCGCATCTGGACGGCGTCGAAGCCGCCCTGGGAGGCCAGCGTGATGGTGGCGTCGAGGATGCGCTTGCGACGGTCCCGCTGCGCGGCGGACCCGAGGTCCTCGACCGTCAAGGAGTTGGTGCTGCTCACGCGGACCCCCATGCTCGTGACGGGTGACGGCCGGTCATGGCTACCGTTCTGTCTTCGGTTGTGCTTCGGACTGGGCTGGACGTCATGATATCCGTGACCCCCTGCGGGAATCGGGACCACGGTGTCCTGGTTCGGGTCGGTCGAGAAGGTTAGCAACGAGTGGGACATAATAGGAACACGTTCCAGTTTGTCCGGCCCGGCGCGCTGTCATCGCACCCGGTCCACGACCGGGTTGTCACAAGGGGAGGCGTCGCGTCGATGCGCATCGCACTGCTGTCCTACCGCAGCAAGCCGCACTGCGGCGGCCAGGGGATCTACATCCGCCACCTGAGCCGTGAGCTGGTCGCGCTCGGTCACTCGGTCGAGGTGTTCTCGGGCCAGCCCTACCCCGAGCTCGACGAGGGCGTCGCCCTCACCAAGCTGCCCAGCCTCGACCTCTACCGCGAGCCCGACCCGTTCCGCGTGCCGCGCTTCCGCGAGTTCCGCGACCGGATCGACGTCGAGGAGTTCGCCACCATGTGCACGGCCGGGTTCCCCGAGCCGAAGACGTTCAGCGCCCGGGCGGCGCGGGCGCTGCGCGAGCGGCTCGACGACTTCGACGTCGTCCACGACAACCAGGTGCTGGGCTACGGCATGCTCGAGATCGAGCAGATGGGGCTGCCGCTCATCACCACGCTGCACCACCCGATCACCTTCGACCGCCGGATCGACCTGGCCCAGACCCGCAACCCGTGGCGCCGGCTCACGCTGCGCCGGTGGTACGGGTTCCTGAAGATGCAGGGGCGGGTGGCGCGCGCCGCGCGCAAGGTGCTGACCCCGTCGGAGACCTCCAAGCGCGACATCGCCACCGACTTCGGCGTCGACCCGGCCCGGATGCAGGTGATCCTGCTCGGCGTCGACCACGGGTTCGTGCCACCTAGCAAGCCGCGGGTGCCGGGCCGGATCCTGGCGATGGCCAGCGCCGACGCGCCCATGAAGGGGATCGCAACACTGCTCGAGGCGTTCGCCAAGCTGCGCACCGAGCGCGACCTGGAGCTGATGCTCGTCACCAAGCCCCAGCCCGGCGGGCGCACCGAGAAGCTGATCGACAAGCTCGCCATCCAGGACTCCGTGCGCTTCGTCCACGGCGTCAGCGACGCCGAGCTCGTCGAGCTGATGGGCTCGGCCGAGGTGGCCTGCGTCCCGTCGCTCTACGAGGGGTTCTCGCTGCCGACCGCGGAGCTGATGGCCTGCTCGACGCCCCTCATCGTCTCCCGCGCCGGCGCCATCCCCGAGGTGGTCGGCCCCGACGGCCTCTGCGCCGACCTGGTGACCCCCGGCGACGTGGGCGAGCTCGAGGCGGCGCTGGGCGCGCTGCTCGACGACCCCGAGCGCCGCGCCCGGATGGGCCGCGCCGGTCGCGAGCGCGTCGAGGAGCTGTTCAGCTGGCGCGCCGTCGCCGCCACCGTCGCCGACGCCTACCGCGAGGTCGTCGAGGCCTTCCACGCCGAGCGGGGCACCACGCCCGCGCCCGGCGTGCTCACCCGCACCACCCAGGAGGAGAACCACCGTGCTGACCGTTGACTTCGACCGCCTGGGGCTCCGCCCCGGTGACCGGGTGCTCGACATGGGGTGCGGCGCCGGGCGCCACGCCTTCGAGATGTACCGCCGCGGCGCCGACGTCGTCGCCTTCGACATGGACGCCGACGAGCTCGCCAAGGTGCGCGAGCTCTTCGTCGCCATGGCCGAGGCCGGCGAGGTGCCGGACGGCGCCTCCGCCGACGTCAAGGAGGGTGACGCACTGCAGCTGCCGTTCGCCGACGGCGAGTTCGACCGCGTGGTGGCCGCCGAGGTGCTCGAGCACATCCACGCCGACGTCGACGCGATCAAGGAGCTCGTGCGGGTGCTGCGTCCGGGCGGCACCCTGGCCGTCTCGGTGCCGCGCTGGCTGCCCGAGGTCGTGAACTGGAAGCTCTCCGACGACTACCACAACGCCGAGGGCGGGCACATCCGGATCTACACCGACCACGAGCTGGTCGACAAGGTCACCAAGGCGGGGCGCCCCAACGACGGCACTCCCGGCGACGCGATGGTCTTCGAGGGCAAGTCCTACGCCCACGGCCTGCACGCGCCGTACTGGTGGATCAAGTGCGCCGTCGGTGTCGAGAACGACGAGCACCCGCTGGCCCGTGCCTACCACAGGCTGCTGGTGTGGGAGATCATGAAGCAGCCCACCGCGCTGCGGCTCGCCGGCAAGGTGCTCGACCCGCTCATCGGCAAGAGCATGGTGCTGTACTTCCGCAAGCCGACGGCGGCCTGACGTGCCGCTCGACCTCACCGCGGGTGAGCTCGCCCGGATCCCGTTCGTCGAGGGCGTCGTCTCGGCCGAGGACGTCGCGCTGACGGCCGCCTCGATCGCCTCGATGCAGGAGCCCTGCGGTGCCGTGCCGTGGACCGTCGGCGAGCACGTGGACATCTGGAACCACGTCGAGGCCGCGATGGCGATGCTCGTCGGCGGCCAGGTGGAGGCCGCCGAGCGCGCGTACGCCTGGATCCCGACCCTCCAGCGCGCCGACGGATCGTGGCCGATGAAGATCGTCGACGGCCGCCCCGAGGACGAGCGCGGCGACGTCAACATGTCGGCCTACTTCGCGGTGGGCCTGTGGCACCACTGGCTGGTCCGGCGCGACATCGACTTCGTGCGCCGCTACTGGCCCTCGGTGCGGGCCGGGCTCGACTGGGTGGTCAGCCAGCAGCTGGCGTTCGGCGGGATCCGGTGGACCCCCACCGAGTCGTTCGCGCTGCTCACCGGCAGCTCGAGCATCTACCACTCGCTGCGCGCCGGCGTGGCGCTCGCCGACCTGCTCGACGACCCCCAGCCGGAGTGGGAGCTGGTCGGCGGCCGGCTCGGCCACGCCGTCCGCGAGCACCGCGACCTGTTCGAGGACAAGTCGTCGTACTCGATGGACTGGTACTACCCGGTGCTCGGCGGCGCGGTGCGCGGCCGGGCGGCCTTCGAGCTGCTCGAGAGCCGCTGGGACGACTTCGTGGTGCCCGGCCTGGGCATCCACTGCGTCGACACCAACCCGTGGGTGACCGGCGCCGAGACCTGCGAGCTCGCCCTGGCCCTCGACCTGCTGGGCGACCACCGGAGGGCGCTGGCGTTGCTGCGCGACATGCAGCACCTGCGCACCGAGTCGGGCGCCTACTGGACCGGCTGGGTCTACGGCGAGGAGGCCGCCGCCCAGGCGCGCGCCGCCGGGGTGCCCGACGCGCGCGGCGTCTACTGGCCCGACGAGCGCACGACGTACACCGCGGCCGCGGTGGTGCTGGCCGTCGACGCCCTGGGCGAGGTCGCGGGCCACAGCACCGCGGGCTCCGGGATCATGCGCGGGACCTCGCTGGCCCCGCACTTCGACGAGCTCGCGCTGGAGTGCGGCTGCCCGTCGCCGGAGTCAGCCGACCGGGTCCCCGGCCTCCCCGGCCGTCCGTCGTAGCACCCGCATCGACCCCACCTGCTCGACCTCGGCGAAGCTGCCGCTGGCGAGCGCGCGCTGCCACACGTGGAACGGCGCCTGCCCGCCGTCCTCGGGACGCTCGAAGACGTCGTGGATCACCAGGTGGCCGCCGGGCTGCAGCCACGGCGCCCAGCCGGCGTAGTCGTTCTGGGCGTGCTCCTCGGCGTGCCCGCCGTCGATGAACAGCAGCGAGAGCGGCGTGCGCCACCAGGCGCTCACCGTGGTGCTGCGCCCGACCACCGCGACCACCTGGTCCTCGAGCCCGGCCGCGGCGAGGGTGGCGCGGAAGACCGGCAGCGTGTCCATCAGCCCGGTGGCCGGGTCGACCAGCGAGGCGTCGTGGTGCTCCCAGCCCGCCTGGTTCTCCTCCGAGCCCCGGTGGTGGTCGACGGTGAAGACCGTGCCGCGGACCTCGCGCGCGGCCGCGCCCAGGTAGATCGCGGACTTGCCGCAGTAGGTGCCCACCTCCAGGGCGGGGCCGTGGGGGAGTCGCTCGAGCGCGTGCCGGTGGAGCAGGTCGCCCTCGTCCTCGGGCATGAAGCCCTTGGCCGCGAGGGCGTGGACGAGCAGGTCGGGAGGCATGACGGTCACGCCGTCAGCCTATAGAGTTAGAACACGTTCTAGTCCCGAGGAGGACCCGCCCCATGTCGATCGGCATCTCCGAGGAGCACGTCGACCTCGCCGCCAGCCTGCGCACCTGGGCGGCCTCGGTGGGCGGCCCCGAGGCCGTGCGCGCGGCCGAGGACGACGCCGGCGCGACGTTCGCCGATGCGTGGAAGGCCACCGTGTCGATGGGGGTGCCGACGATCGGCCTGCCCGAGCGGGTAGGCGGCGGCGGGGGGAGCGCGCTCGACGTGGCGGTGGCGCTCGAGGCCTGCGCCCACGCGCTGGTGCCGGGCCCGCTGCTCGGCACGGCGGTGGCCGCGACCCTGCTGGGCGGCCTCGGCGGCGAGGCGGCAGCCGACGACGCCGCCCGCACGGTCGCCGACGGGGCCGTGGTCGGCCTCGCGCTGGACGCCTCGCTCCACCTGGTGTGGGACA
This sequence comes from Nocardioides sp. SYSU D00038, assembly GCF_016924665.1. GTDB lineage: Bacteria > Actinomycetota > Actinomycetes > Propionibacteriales > Nocardioidaceae > Nocardioides. The sequence goes on along the minus strand of NZ_JAFFJT010000014.1, from coordinate 269,416 downwards.
CCCCCTCGGCCACCCACCTCCTCGCGCCCCGTGCCGACGGCGCCTGGTCGCTGCTCGAGGTCACCCCCGATGCCGCCACCTCGACCACCGGGATCGACCTGAGCCGGCGGTTCGGGTCGGTGTCGCTCCCGGCGGCCGCCGAGGCGCTGCCCCTGCCGGGCGTGGACGCCCACCTGGTGCGCCGGGTCGCGGTGACGCTCGCCGCCGCCGAGGCGACCGGGGTCGCGCGCTGGTGCCTCGAGACGGCCGTGTCGTACGCGAAGGTGCGCGAGCAGTTCGGGCAGAAGATCGGCGCCTTCCAGGCGATCAAGCACCTGTGCGCCGAGATGCTCGAGACGGCCGAGGCCGTCACCGCCGCGGCGTGGGACGCCGCAGCGGCCGCCGACCACGTGCTCGCGGCGGGCGGGCGCGGCGACGCCGAGGCGGTCGAGCAGTGGTCGTTCGCCGCCGACGTCGCGCAGGCCACCTGCTTCGACGGCGCGGTCGCCAACGCCAAGGCCTGCATCCAGGTGCTGGGCGGGATCGGCTTCACCTTCGAGCACGACGCCCACCTCTACCTGCGTCGGGCGCTGTCGCTGCGCGGCCTGCTCGGCGGCGCCGACGCCGCCGCGGCCCGGCTCACCGCCCGCGCCGTGGCGGGCACCCGCCGCCGGGTGCAGGTCGACCTCGAGGGACGCGACGCGGAGGTGCGGGAGGGGCTGCGCGCCGGGGTCGCCTCGGTCGCGGCCCTGCCCGAGGAGGAGCGGCGGGCCCGGCTGGTCGAGCTGGGCTACCTCGCGCCGCACTGGCCGGTGCCGTACGGCCTGGGCGCCGACGCCGTCACCCAGATCGTGCTCGACGAGGAGCTGGTCCGCGCCGGCGTGACCCGGCCCGACATCGTGATCGCCGGCTGGGCCGTGCCGACGATCCTCGAGCACGGCACCGACGCGCAGCGCGAGCGCTTCGTGCGGCCCTCGCTGCTCGGCGAGCTGGTCTGGTGCCAGCTGTTCTCCGAGCCGGGGTCGGGGTCCGACCTGGCGTCGCTGCGCACCCGGGCCGAGCGGGTCGACGGCGGCTGGCGGCTCACCGGCCAGAAGGTCTGGACGTCGGTGGCCGAGCGCGCCGACTGGGGGATCTGCCTGGCGCGCACCGATCCCGAGGCCCCGCAGCACCGCGGCATCAGCTACTTCCTCGTCGACATGCGCTCGCCCGGCATCGACGTCCGGCCGCTGCGCGAGATCACCGGCGAGGCGCTGTTCAACGAGGTGTTCCTCGACGACGTCTTCGTGCCCGACGACTGCCTGGTGGGCGAGCTCCACGACGGCTGGCGGCTGGCCCGCACCACGTTGGCCAACGAGCGGGTCGCGATGGCCACCTCGCGGCTGAGCCGCTCGACAGAGCGGGCCGTGGAGCTCGCGGCTCTCGGCGACCTCGGCCCCACCGAGCTGGCCCGGGTGGGGCACTCGGTCGCGCTGTCGACGGTCTGCTCGCTGCTCGGCGTGCGCACGGTGCTGCGCTCGCTGGCCGGCCAGGGCCCCGGGCCCGAGTCGAGCGTCGCCAAGCTCCTCGGCGTCCGCAACCGCCAGGACGGCGCCGAGCTGGTCGTCGACCTCCAGGGCGGCGCGGTCGCCGTGCCCACCGAGGCGCTCGCCCGCGACGTCTGGGAGCTGCTCAACACCCGCTGCCTGTCCATCGCCGGCGGCACCACCCAGATCCTGCGCAACGTCGCCGGTGAGCGCATCCTCGGCCTCCCGCGCTGACCAGGGCCCTCGCGGGGGGCCTCCTCCAGGGCCGGCCGCGGCGCGGTAGTCACGGACGTTCGGCACCCGAAACGGACCGAGCCCCCTGCCGAACGCCCGTGACTACCCCGGTCGCGCGGCGCGGGGTCGGGCGGCAGGGTCGGGCGTGGCGGGATCAGGCGGCGGGGGGAGGGGTGCGCTCGCGGCGGTAGCCGTTCCAGTGCCAGTGGAGGTAGCGGTCGATGGCGCGGACGACGTGCTGGGAGCGGATCGAGGGGAACACGTCGAAGGCGTGCTGGGCCCCGGGGAGCTCGGCGTAGACCACGCTGCGCTTGGAGACCGAGCGGAGCCGCTCCACGAACAGCCGGGCCTGGCCGACGTCGACCAGCGTGTCGCGACTGCCGTGGAGCACGAAGAAGTCGGGGGCGTCGGCGGTGACCCGCAGGATCGGCGACGCCGCCTCGAAGGCGTCGGGGTCGTCGCGCCAGCGCTTGCGCAGCACCCGCGGGCCGAGGAACCGGTCGCGCATCAGCTCGGCGCTGCGCAGGCCGGTGGAGCCGGCGAAGTCGTAGACGCCGTAGTGGGGGACCGCCACCTGCACCGAGGTGTCGGCGTCCTCGAAGCCGGGCTGGAGGTCGGGATCGTTGGGCGTCACCGCGGTCAGCGCGCACAGGTGGCCGCCCGCCGAGCCGCCGGTGATCGCGATGTAGTCGGGGTCGCCGCCGTAGGAGGCGATGTTGTCGCGGATCCAGGCGATCGCCTTCTTCACGTCGACCACCTGGGCGGGGAACGGGTCACGCGGCGCGAGCCGGTAGTTGATGGCCACGCAGACCCAGCCCTTGGCGGCGAGGTGCTGCATCAGCGGGATGCCCTGCTGGTCCTTGGTGCCGATGGTCCAGGCGCCGCCGTGCACCTGGAGCAGCACCGGGGCGTCCTCGACCGGGCCCTCGGCCGGGACGTAGACGTCGAGGTGGTTGCGGCGGCCCGCGTCGCCGAAGGAGAGGTTGCGGTGCACCCGCACCCGCGGCTCGCGCATCCGGAACGGGTTGACCAGCCGGCGCCACGGTCGCGCGACCTCGGCGGGTGTCGGCAGCCGGTCGAGCTCGGCGCCGTAGTCGACGCCGAGCGCCTCGGTGAGCGCGTCCTCGGCCTGGTCGCCGACCCGGCGGCTCTGCGCCACCAGGAAGCCGAGCCCGAGGGTGCTGGCGCCCGCCAGGGCGAGGCCCAGCCGGCTGCGGCCGCCGGGCCGGCCGCGGCGACCCCTACGGCGCGCCGAGGCCAGGTGGACGGCGGTGTCGCCGGCCGTCACGGCCAGCACGTGGGGGGCCAGCTCGCCGGTCAGCCAGCCGGCGAAGAACGCCGGGATGCCGGCGCGGAAGCCCGGTACCGGACGGATCGCGTTGGCGGTGAGCGCTGCGGTCACGACCTGGCGGCGGAGGTACCCCATGGAGCCAGCCTAGGCCGTGACCGCCGTCACGGCGGGGTGTCCCCGACCCGTGGAACACGTTCCAGTTCCGCGCCTAGGATGGCCGGTCATGGACCGACTCTCCGGCCTCGATGCCAGCTTCCTCTACCTGGAGACACCGGCCCAGCTCATGCACGTGTGCGGGCTGATCGTGCTCGACCCGTCGACGATGCCCACGCCGTACTCCTTCGCCGGCCTGCAGGCCGCGATCGGCGACCACGTCCGCGACGTGCCGGCGTTCACCCGGAAGCTGCGCCGGGTGCCGCTCGGGCTCGACCACCCGGTGTGGGTGCGGGACAAGCAGTTCGACATCGAGCGCCACGTGCACCGCCTCGCGCTGCCCCGGCCCGGCGGCTACCGCGAGCTCATGGACCTGTGCGCCCACCTCGCCGGACAGCCGCTGGACCGGTCGCGCCCGCTGTGGGAGATGTGGGTCATCGAGGAGTACGACGCCGGGCTCGGGCACGAGCTGGTCGCGGTGTTCGCCAAGATGCACCACGCCACCGTCGACGGCGTCTCGGGGGCGAACCTGATCTCCCACCTGTGCAGCCTCGAGCCCGACGCGCCCCCGCTGGCGCCGGCCGAGCCGCACGGCTTCGGTCGCGAGCCGGGCCAGCTCGAGCTGCTCGGGCGCGCGGTCGTCAGCACCGGCTCCCGGCCGCTGAACGCCGTGCGCCTGCTCAGCCCCACCGGCAAGGGCATCACCCGCACCATCGGCCGGGTGCGCGCCGGCACCGCCATGGCCGCCCCGCTCACCGCGCCCCGCACGTCGTTCAACGGCACCATCACCGGTCACCGGGCGATCGGCACCGCCGACCTGTCGCTCGAGGACGTCAAGCAGGTCAAGCAGGCCACCGGCACCACGGTCAATGACGTGGTGCTCGCGGTCGCGGGGGGAGCGCTGCGCTCCTACCTCGAGGCCCGCGAGGAGCTGCCGGAGTCGTCGCTGCTGGCGACGGTGCCGGTCTCGGTGCGTGAGGAGTCGCAGCGCTCGGGCGGGGCCAACAAGGTCTCGGCGCTGTTCACCCGGCTCGGGACGGACGTCGCCGACCCGCTGGAGCGGCTGGAGCAGCTCGCGGTCGCCAACCGCCACGCCAAGGACCACCACCAGGCGATCAGCGCCGACTCGCTGCAGGACTGGGCCGAGTTCGCCGCGCCGCGCACCTTCGGCCTGGCCGTCCGCGCGTACGCCGGGCTGCGGCTGGCCGAGAAGCACCCCGTCGTGCACAACCTGGTGATCTCCAACGTGCCGGGGCCGCCGGTGCCGCTGTACTTCATGGGCGCCGAGATCCTGGCGCTGCAGCCGCTCGGCCCGGTCTTCCACGGGGCCGGCGTCAACATCACCGTGATGTCCAACAACGGCCGGCTGCACGTCGGGATCATCGCCTGCCGCGAGTCGATGCCCGACGTCGACGACCTCGTGCAGCGGTTCCCGACCGAGCTGGCGACGCTGCGCGCCGCGGTCGTGGCGCGGCCGCTCGCCGACTGACCGGCGGGCTCAGGCCGCCGGTCCCGGGGGGACGACGCCGGGCGCCTCGCGGCGGAAGTCGCGCCGGCGGGCGTGGACGGTGCGTGCCGCCTCCACCACGGCCGGCACGAACACCTCGGCCTCGAGCACGCAGGCGGCGTGGCCGGCGGCCACCTCGTGGGTGGTGGCACCGGGGATCGCGCGGGCCAGCGCCACCTGGCGCTCCGCGGCGATCACCCGGTCGCGGGTGGTGACGACCACCGCGGTCGGCACGTCGATGCGGCCCAGCCAGGGCCGCGAGTGGTGCCGGCCCAGCGCCGCCAGGGCCTGGCCGACCGCCCACGGGCTCGTGGAGCGGAACTCGGCCAGCGCCCAGTCGTGCACGTCCGACGGCTCCAGGTCGAGGGCGCGGGCGGCCGAGCGGGTCGCGCGGCGCGCCGTCCGCGACCGGGAGATGCCGCGGGTGCCGAGCATCGCCGTGCCCATCCCCGCGAAGAACAGCCGCTCGGCCGGCGAGCCCTGGAACCGGTCGGTGGTGGCGCACAGCACCAGGCCGTCGACGATCGCGGGGTGCTGGCGCCAGACCCGCTGGGCGACCACGCCGCCCATCGAGTAGCCGGCCACGACCACCCGGTCCAGGCCGAGCACCTCGACCAGCGCCGCGACGTCGTCGGCGCAGTCGGCCAGCGAGAACTCCGGGGACTGGATGCCCTGCCCGTGCCAGCGCTGGTCGAGGGTGACCACGCGGAACCGCCGGGCCAGCGGGGCCACCGACGGGAACCAGGTGAGCAGCCCGGTGCAGCCCAGCGCGTGCAGCAGCACCAGGGTCGGCGCCTCGGGGGTGGGGCCGGGCGTGTCGGTGACCCAGGTCGTGCCGCGACCCGCCAGGTCGACCAGCCGACCGCGCGGGATCGCGGGCGACGGCACGTGCACCGCTCGGCGCAGCAGCACCCGCGGTGACGGACGCATCTCCCACCCCGCTCGCTGGCCGGCTCTCGACGCTCGGCTCGATCTGAGGTAGAACACGTTACAGTTTCGGTGCCCGAGCAGGCACCGGTACCCCGAAGTCAGGAGCACACAGCGTGGCCACCGATGGTTACCTCCTCCCCGACCAGGACGAGCGGGAGGCACTCGACGCGGTGCGCTCGGTGGTCCGCGAGGCCCTCGACCGCGATGCGGGGTGGGCCGACCTGGCGGCGGCCGGGCTGCTCGGCCTGGCGGTGCCGACCGAGCACGGCGGCGAGGGGCTCGGCCTCGAGGCCGTCGGGGTGCTGCTGCGCGAGACCGGTGCCCGCGCCCGGCACCTGCCGGTGTGGGAGACGCTCTGCTGCGGCGCGCTGACCCTGGCGGCGCACGGCAGCCCCGAGCAGCAGGCCGCGCTGCTGCCGGCCGTGGCCGCCGGCACCCTGCGGCTCACCCCCGCGGTGCGCGAGGTCGGCACGCCCATCGGCGAGCCCGCCGCGACGACGTACGCCGACGGCCGGGTCACCGGCCGCAAGATCGACGTCTCCGACGTCGCCGGCTCGGGCCGCCTGCTGGTCACCGCCACGGAGGGGGAGCGCGACGTCGTGGTGCTCGTCGACGTCGACGACCCCGGCGTCACGCTGCTGGAGTCGTCCAGCTCGGCCCGGATCACCCGCCACACCGTCGTCCTCGAGGGCGCGACCGCCGAGCCCCTGGGCGACGGCGCCGGCCGCACCCTGCGCGAGCTCGCCGTCGCCGGGCTCTGCCTCACCGCCGCCGGGCTGGTCGCGGGCGCGCGCGACCTCACCGCCTCCTACATCAAGGGCCGCACCCAGTTCGGCCGCGCGCTGGCCCAGTTCCAGGCGGTCGCGATGCAGGCGGCCGACATCTACATCGCCTCGCGCACCGTCGACCTGGCCGCCGAGAACGCCGCCTGGCGGGTCGCCCAGGGGCTCGACGCCACCGACGACCTCGCGGTGGCCGCGCACTGGGTCACCACCGAGGCGCCGCGGGCGCTGCGCACCTGCCACCACCTCCACGGCGGCATGGGAGTCGACGAGACCTACCCGCTGCACCACTACTTCTCCTGGGTCACCGACATCGCCCACGCCCTCGGCACGCTCGCCGGCGACGTGCGCGTCGAGGACCCTACCGCCAAGAACCTCGAGCTCAGCGCCGACCAGCGCGCGCTCAAGGCCGAGCTGCGCTCTTACTTCGCCGGGCTGGCCAGCCACGACGAGCACGTCGACATGGGTCGCGACCGGCACGGCGAGACCTACCAGCGGGTGATCCGACAGATGGGCGCCGACGGCTGGATGGGCGTCGGCTGGCCGAAGGAGTACGGCGGGCACGGGCTCGGCGAGGTCGAGCAGACGATCTTCGCCAACGAGGCCCAGCTCGCCGACGTGCACCTGCCGGCGGTGACGCTGCAGACCGTCGGCCCGACGCTGATCCGCTACGGCACCCAGAAGCAGAAGGACCTGTTCCTCAAGCGGATCCTCGCCGGCGACGTGCACTTCGCGATCGGCTACTCCGAGCCCGACGCCGGCACCGACCTCGCCTCGCTGCGCACCACCGCGCGCCGCGACGGCGACCACTACGTCGTCAACGGGCAGAAGCTCTGGACCACCGGCGGCCACCAGGCCGACTACCTCTGGCTCGCGGTGCGCACCGACCCCGACGCCCCGAAGCACAAGGGCATCTCGATCCTCATCGTCGACACCAGCGACCCCGGCTACTCCTGGACGCCGATCATCACCGCCGACGGCTCCCACCACGTCAACGCGACGTACTTCAACGACGTGCGGGTGCCGGTCGACATGCTCGTCGGCGAGGAGAACCAGGGCTGGAAGCTGATCACCACCCAGCTCAACCACGAGCGGGTGATGCTGGGCCCGGCCGGCCGGATCGAGGGGCTGCGCGACCGGGTCGTGGAGTGGGCCACCAAGGCGGGGGTGGTCGACCGGCCCGACGTGCGCGAGGTCATCGGCCGCACCACCGCGGTGTTCCGCGTCAACGAGCTGCTCAACTGGGAGGTTGCCCGCGCGGCCGCGCAGGGCGAGATCTCGGTGGGCGACGCGTCGTCGTCGAAGGTGTTCGCCGCCGACCAGGTGCAGCACCTCGCCGCCGACCTGGTCGCGGTCGTGCACCGCTACGGCGACCCCTCCGACGCCGAGACCCGCCAGCTGGTGGAGTACTTCGACGCCCAGCAGAAGCGCAACCTGGTGCTGACCTTCGGCGGTGGCGTCCAGGAGGTGCAGCGCGAGCTGATCTCGATGTTCGGCCTCGGGCTGCCGCGGGTGCCGCGATGAGCGCGGCGCAGGGGAGCGCCGCGCGGCACGAACGGATCATGGCCGCGGCCGAGGAGATCAAGGCGCTCGGCGAAGCGGCCGAGTCGCGGGCGCCGTACGCCGTCAACCAGGCGACCATCGGCACCTGGCTCGACGCGATGGGCTACGACAACGAGCGGTTCCGCCGCGGCGAGGCCCCGCCGTCGATGGCCCAGGTCTGGACGATGCCCGGCCTGGGCCGCAAGCGGCCGCCGGAGGACCCGCTCAGCCGGATGACCGAGCTGCTCACCGAGGAGGGCTACGCCGCCGTCCTCGGCACCAACTGCGAGCAGACCTACGAGCGCTACCTGCGGGTCGGCGAGGAGGTGCGCGTCACCAGCGCCCTCGAATCCGTCGTCGGGCCCAAGCGGACCGCGATGGGCGAGGGCTACTTCGTGACCTCGCGCAACACCTGGTACGTCGACCACCCCGACGGCTCCACCGAGAAGGTCGCCACCATGCTCTTCCGCGTGCTCAAGTTCGTCCCGAGGGAGCGCTGAATGGCCGTCCGACCCATGGTCAACCGCGACTCGCAGTTCTTCTGGGACGGCACCCGGCAGGGCGAGCTGCGGATCCAGGTCTGCAACGCCTGCGGGGCCAAGCGGTTTCCGCCCGGCCCGGCCTGCCAGTCGTGCGAGGCCTACGACCGCGGCCACCTGGTCGCCGCCGGCACCGGCACCGTCTTCTCCTACGTCGTCCACCGTCACCCGCCGGTGCCGGGCAAGGAGCTGCCGATCGTGATCGCGCTGGTCGACCTCGACGAGGGCGTCCGGATGGTGGGGGAGGTGGTCGGGGTCCCGGACGGGCCCGACGGGCCGGACCTCGAGATCGGCACCCGGCTGCGGGTGGACTTCAACCCCGTCGACGACGAGCTGACCCTGCCCGTGTGGCGGAAGGTGGAGGCATGAGGACGATCCAGGCCGGCGACACGATCCCGGAGTGGAGCCTGCCGCTGACCCCCACCACGATCGTCAGCACCGCGATCGCGACCCGCGACTGGCAGGACGTCCACCACGACCGCGACATCGCCCAGGCGTCGGGGTCGAGGGACATCTTCATGAACATCCTCACCACCAACGGGCTGGTCGAGAAGTTCGTCGTCGACTGGGCCGGCCACGACACCGAGCTGCGCGGCATCGCGATCCGGCTCGGCGCCCCCGCCCACCCCTACGACACGCTGACGTTCAGCGGCGAGGTCACCGAGGTGGTCGACGGGCGGGCCACCATCGCCGTCGTCGGCCGCGTCTCCCTGGGCGACCACGTCACCGGCACCGTCACGGTGGCGGTCGCGTGAGCGGGCTCTCCGGCCGGGCCGCGATCGCCGGCATCGGCGCCACCGAGTTCTCCAAGGCCTCCGGTCGCTCCGAGCTCCAGCTCTCCGTCGAGGCGGTGCGGGCGGCGCTCGCCGACTGCGGCCTCACCGCCGCCGACGTCGACGGACTCACGACGTTCACGATGGACACCTCCTCGGAGATCGCGGTGGCCCGCGAGCTCGGGATCCCCGAGCTGCGCTTCTTCAGCCGGATCAACTACGGCGGCGGCGCGGCGTGCGCCACCGTGCAGCAGGCGGCGATGGCGGTCGCGACCGGCGTCGCCGACGTCGTGGTCTGCTACCGCGGCTTCAACGAGCGCTCCGAGAGCCGGTTCGGGCAGTTCTCGCTGGCCGCGGCCACCCAGGTCAACACCAACGGCCTCGACAACGCCTGGTCCTACCCCATGGGGCTGGGCACGCCGGCGGCCACCGTGGCCATGCAGGCCCGCCGCTACATGCACGAGTACGGCGCCACGTCGGAGGACTTCGGGCGGGTGGCCGTCGCCGACCGTCGGCACGCGGCGACCAACCCGGCGGCGTTCTTCTTCGAGCGGCCGATCACCCTCGAGGACCACCAGTCCTCGCGGATGATCGTCGACCCGCTGCACCTGCTCGACTGCTGCCAGGAGAGCGACGGCGCGGTGGCGCTGGTGGTGGTCTCGGCCGAACGGGCCCGCGACCTGCCCCAGACCCCCGCGGTGGTCACCGCGGCGGCGCAGGGCAGCGGTCGCGACCAGTTCGTGATGACCTCCTACTACCGCGACGACATCGGCATCCCGGAGATGGGTGTCGTGGGCCGCGAGCTGTGGCGCCAGTCGGGGCTCACCCCGGACGACGTGCCGATGGCGATCCTCTACGACCACTTCACGCCCTACGTGCTGATGCAGCTGGAGGAGCTGGGCTTCTGCGGTCGGGGCGAGGCGCCCGGGTTCATCGCGGACGGCGCGATCGAGGTGGGCGGTCGGCTGCCGCTCAACACCCACGGCGGTCAGCTCGGCGAGGCCTACATCCACGGCATGAACGGCATCGCGGAGGCCGTGCGCCAGCTGCGCGGCACCTCGGTCAACCCCGTCGAGGCCGAGCACGTGCTGGTCACCGCCGGCACCGGGGTGCCGACCTCGGGCCTGGTGCTCTCGCGCTGATCCGTCCCGCCGGGTGGGGGCCCGGCGGGTGTCGTGTGGCACGGTGGCCGGCGTGGTCCGCCTGCACGCCCTCGAGCTCACCCCGGACGACGCGGGGCAGACGGCCGTGCGCGCCGACTGGCAGGCGCTGCGCGACGCCGGGCTGCCCTCGCAGCTGGACCACCGGGGCACCACCAACGAGCCGCACGTGACGCTGGTCGCCACCGAGGAGCCGGTCACGCCGACGGTCCGCGAGCTGGCCGCTGCGCTGACCCGGCCGCTGCTGCCGGTGCCGGCCCAGGTGGCCGGGTTGGTGGTCTTCGGTGGCCCGCGGGTGACGCTCGCCTGGGCGCTGGAGGTGCCCGACGAGGTGACCGGCCTCGCGTTGCGGCTTCGGGCGGAGACCCGGGGTCACCGCCACCGCGGCTGGCTGCCCCACCTGACCCTGGCCCGTCGCCTGCCGCGCGAGCAGCTGGAGGCGGCGGTGCGGGTGCTCGACCACGGCCGGCGCGCGGTGTCGCTGGCCAGGCTGCGGCTCTGGGACCCGGACGCCGCGACGATCACCACCCTGGTCGCCGGGCCGTAGTCGGTCGTGGTCGCCGGGCCCTGGTCGGAGCGGGGTGGTCCAGACCGCGGGCGCCGCGGTGTGGGCCGGGACACGCGGCAGGTGCACCGCTCGGTAACCGGGCGGTAACAAGACGTCCATGGGGTGCACAACTCGGTCACGCAAACCCCGGGGGGTGTCAGGCGGCCGAGCTGCGGCACCCGCTCTGACCTGCGACGATGCCGTCCGTGTTACCCGGCGGTTGCCGTGTCGCGGCGGGTCGCGCCGCCGCTCGCGGGTGCCTAGGGTTCCTCGTGTCGGACCGGCCATGGGGGGTCGGCGGACGACCGGCCGAGGGGCCCGGTCGGCCGAGGACACGGACACGTGCACACAGGGGACACACCGCAGATGAGCATCTTCACCGCCGAGCAGGCCGCCCGACGCAACACCGCCGCACCGCGGATCAGCGTCGTCGTGCCGGCGCTCAACGAGGCCCGGAACCTCGAGATCGTGCTGCCCGACCTGGTGGCCACCGTCGACTGCCACGAGGTGATCCTGGTCGACGGCGGCTCGGTCGACGACACCGTCGAGGTGGCGCGTCGCGCCGTACCCGGCCTCAAGGTCGTCCGCCAGGTCCGCAAGGGCAAGGGCAACGCGCTGGCCGCCGGCTTCGCTGCCGTGACCGGCGACGTCGTGGTGATGTTCGACGCCGACGTCTCCGCCGACCCGGCCGAGATCGACCGCTTCGTCGCGGCCCTGGTCGCCGGCGCCGACGTCGCCAAGGGGTCGCGCTTCTGCGAGGGCGGCGGCTCCGCCGACATCACCCCGGTCCGCTCGCTGGGCAACTGGGGCCTCAACCAGGTGTTCAACCTCTCCTTCCGCACCCGCTACAGCGACCTATGCTACGGCTACAACGCCTTCTGGGCTGACATGATCCCGGTGCTCGACCTGCCCGACCACCGTCTGGTGCACCCCCGGGGCGAGATGTTCTGGGGCGACGGCTTCGAGATCGAGACCGTCATCGCCTGTCGCTTCGCCGCCGCCGAGGCCACGATCTCCGAGGTCCCGAGCGTCGAGCGCCTGCGGGTGCACGGCGAGTCGAACCTGCACGCCGTCCGCGACGGCCTCCGGGTGCTGCGCACGCTGCTCACCGAGTGGCGCCGGGCCCGGGTCGCCCGCCGGCTCGACAAGGCGCTCGCCGTCACCGCCGAGCCGACCGCCGAGCCGACCACCCCGGCGGCAGACCCGGTGGCCAACCCGCAGCGCACCCGCCTCGCCGCCTGAGCCGCCCTGCCCGGCCTGCCCGGCCTGCCGGCGGTGTCCTAGCCTCGGGGGCGTGCCTGACCTCCCGGTGCTGGACGCCACTGAGCAGCGGGTCCTGGGGAGCCTCCTCGAGAAGGAGGTCACCGTCCCCGCGACCTACCCGATGACCGTCAACGCCGTGCGCTCGGCCTGCAACCAGGCCAGCAGCCGCGACCCGGTGGTCGACTACGACGAGCGCACCGTGCACGAGACGCTGCGCGCGCTCAAGGCCAAGGACCTGGTCGCGGTGACCTGGCAGGACTCCGGTCGCCGGACCATGAAGTACGTCCAGAGCCTGGTGCCGCGACTGGGTCTCGGGCCCGACCAGCGGGCGCTGCTCACCGTGCTGCTCCTGCGTGGGCCCCAACCGCCCGGCGCGCTGCGCAGCCGTACCGAGCGGCTGCACCCGTTCGCCGACCGGGGCGAGGTCGAGGCGTGCCTGACCGCGATGGCCGCCCTGGAGCCGCCCCTGGTGCGCGAGCTGCCGCGAGGGCCGCGCGAGCAGGACAGCCGCTGGGTCCACCTGCTCGGGCCGGTCGAGGGCTCGGGGCCGGCCGGTGCGGCGCCCGAGGCGGCCGCGGTCGACCGCGACGTGGTGCTGGCCGGCGGGGCCGAGGCCCGCGACGCGCGGGTGCGCTCGTCGTACGACACGGTCGCGGCGACGTACGCCGACCGCCTCGGCGACGAGCTGCTGCGCGACCTGCCGTTCGAGACCTGGCTGCTCGACCGGGTGGCCGCCGAGGCGGCCGGCGGGCCGGTGGTCGAGGTGGGCTGCGGGCCCGGCCACGTCACCGACCACCTGCGCCGGGCGGGGGCGGACGCCACCGGGCTCGACCTCTCGCCGGAGATGGTCGCCCAGGCACGGCAGCGCCACCCCGAGGGCCGCTACGAGGTCGGCGACCTGCGGCGGCTGATGCGCCCGGCCACCGCCGAGGGCTGGTCGGCCGTGCTGGCGTGGTACTCCCTGATCCACCTCGCCGGTTCCGAGCTGCCCGACGCGGTCGCGGCGCTGGTGCGCCCGATCGTGCCCGGCGGCCTGCTCGTGGTCGCCCTGCACGCGGGCGGCGAGGTGCGCCACCACGACGAGTGGTGGGACCTGCCCGTCGACCTCGACTTCGTGCTGCACGAGCGGGCCGACGTCGTCGCCCTGCTGGAGTCGGCCGGTCTGGTCGACCTCGAGTGGTACCACCGCGGCGCCCGCCCCGACCGCGGCGAGACCACCGACCGGATCTACGTGCTGGGCCGCAAGCCGCGGTAGTCCGTGACGTTCGGGCCCCTGATCGGGCCGCGGAGGGGCCGAAACGTCACGGACTACCGGGCCGCGTCGGTCAGCCGGGTCACCGCGCGGGTGACGGCACGGGCGCGGGCCGCCTCGCCGACGGCGCGGAGCACGGGGAGGGCGACGGCGTAGCGCTCCGAGCGCCCGAGCGCGTCGTACGCCGTGCGGGCGGCGGGGCTGGCGTCGAGGGCGGCGGCCAGGTCGGGCGGCGTGGTGGCCGTGGCCTGCCGCTCGTACGCCGCCGCCCAGCGTCCGTCGGCCTGGGCCCGCTCGACCTCGGCGAGCCCGGCGGGTCGCAGCCGGCCGGCCGCGACCAGGGCCTCGACCTTCTCGACGTTGACCTGCGACCAGGTGCTCCGCGGTCGCCGGGGGCAGTAGCGCTGGAGGTAGGACACCTCGTCGAGCGCCCGGCGCTGCCCGTCGATCCAGCCGAAGCACAGTGCGCCGTCGAGCGCGTCGGAGATGGAGAGCGAGACGTGCCCGCGGCCGCGCTTGGCGATCCGCAGCCACGCCTCGGGGCGCTCGGCGTGGTGGCGCTCGAGCCACGCCTCCCAGGCCGTCGCGTCGGGCAGGTCGAGCACCTCCGGGGTCGTCATCGCGCCCCCTCGTAGCGCCCGACCGCCTCGATCACCTGGACGTAGTGGGGGTTCGCCATCACGCCGAGCACGTTGCCCCACGGGTCGACGACCGAGGCGGTCACGAAGCCGGTGTCACCGCGCGGGGTCACCGGCTCGTGGAGCGTCGCGCCCAGCGCCAGCAGCCGGTCGACCGTGCCGGCGAGGTCGTCGACGTGCCAGTAGACCAGGGGACCGCCGGTGCCCGGCGATGCGCCGGCCGGCCGGAACCGGGCGTCGACGATGCCGAGCTCGGCCTCCAGGTCGCCGACGCGGAACTCGACGTACGCCGGACGCCCGTCGGGCCCCGGGCGCTGGAAGTACGGCGCGACGCCGAGCAGCTCGGCGTACCAGTCGACGGCGGCCGGGACGTCGTCTGCCCAGTGGTTGAGGGTGGCGAAGCCGCGCAGGGTCATCAGGGTGCCTCTCGTGTGGTGGGGATGGTGTGCTCCGCACGCTAGGGGTGCTTGCGGAACGTGCGGTTCCGCAATCGGTGGCAGGATCGGCATGTGCTCGACACCTCCGTACGGCTGCTGCGCCTGCTGTCGCTGCTCCAGACCCGGCGCGACTGGGCCGGGGCCGAGCTGGCAGAGCGCCTGGGCGTGACCACCCGCACGGTGCGCAACGACGTGGAGCGGCTGCGCCTGCTGGGCTACGAGGTGCGCTCGGCGCGCGGTGTCGCCGGCGGCTACCGGCTCGCCCCGGGCGCGGCGGTGCCGCCGCTGCTGCTCGACGACGAGGAGGCCGTCGCCGTCGGCGTGGGGCTGGCCGCCGCGGCCGCGGGGTCGGTGGCGGGGCTGGAGGAGACCTCCGTGCGGGCGCTGGCCAAGCTGCGCCAGCTGCTGCCCGCCCGGCTGCGCCACCGGGTCGACACCGTCGCCGCCGCCACGGTCTCGGCGACCGGGGCCGGTCCGAGCGTCGACGTCGACGTGCTCGCCGCGGCGGCGGGCGCCGTCCGCGACCACGAGTGCCTGCGCTTCGCCTACGCCACCCGCGACGGCGACCCGTCTCGGCGGCTGGTGGAGCCGCACCGGCTGGTCTACACGGGGCGGCGCTGGTACCTGCTCGGCTGGGACCGCGACCGCGACGACTGGCGCACCTTCCGCCTCGACCGGGTGCGGCCGAGCCTGCCGACCGGCCCGAGGTTCGCGCCCCGCGAGCTGCCGGAGGACGCCGCGACCCGGGTGGTGCGCGGCGTCGGGCAGACCCAGTGGCGCCACCACGCCAGCGTGCGCCTGCTGGCGCCGCTCGACGTGGTGGGGGAGCGGGTGCCGCCCGAGGCCGGGCTGCTCACCGGGCTCGACGACGGCAGCTGCCGGCTCGAGACCGGCAGCGACTCCCTCGACGACCTCGTCGGCTGGCTGACCCGACTCGACCTCGACCTGGTGGTCGAGGACCCCCCGGAGCTCCGCGACCGGCTCCGGGTGCTGGCGGCGCGCTACGCCGCCGCCGCGGGGTCGCCCTGACCGGCCCCGGTCCGCCGGGTCAGGCCAGGTCGAGCACCACGTCGGACAGCACGGGGGAGCCGTCGCGCCCGCCACCGGCGATGGTGGCGGCCGCGACCACCCGACCGTCCTCGAGCCACCCGCGCACCGCGATGGTCTCGCCCGGGAACACCACGCCGGAGAACCGGCCGCCGAAGCCCGCGATCCGGGTCGCGTCACCGGCCAGCAACCCGTCGGTCAGCTCGCGGAGCACGACGCCGTAGGAGCACAGGCCGTGCAGGATCGGGGCCGGGAAACCGGCGCCGGCGGCGAACGCCGGGTCGGCGTGCAGCGGGTTGCGGTCGCCGCAGAGCCGGTACAGCAGCGCCTGCTGCGGGGTCACGGCGTACGACGCCTCCAGGTCGGGCGCCCGGTCGGGCAGCACGACCGGCTCGGAGCCGCCGCGCTCACCGCCCCAGCCGCCCTCGCCGCGCACGAAGATCGAGGACCGCACCCGCCACAGCTCGCGCCCGGAGGCGTCGGTGGCGACGCCCTCCTGCCAGATCACCGCCGCCTTGCCCTTGTCCCACACGTCGGTGAGCGTGGTGGCCAGGGTGGCGGTGCCCGACGTCGGCAGCGGCCCGGCCACCCGGATCGACTGGGAGCCGTGCACGACCTGGGCCAGGTCGATGTCGCAGCCGGGCAGGTCCAGCGGCGGCGGGTCGGTCTCGTGGAAGGTCGGCACCACGACTCCGAACGACGGCAGCACCTGGAGGTCGGGCCCGTCGAGGGTGTAGCGCAGCGCCGCGGGGGAGGTGTGGTCGCCGGGGCGGGAGCCGGCACCGATGCCCAGGTGGTAGAGCAGCACGTCGCTCTCGGTCCACGAGAACTCGCGGGTGCCGACGTGGGCACCGATGGCCACGGACGGGTCGATGGGCAACGTGGGGCTCCTTCGGAGGGGCGGGGCTCGGACGCTCGGATCGGACGCCCGGATCGGACGCGGGCGGCGGCTCAGGCCGGGGCCCGGTCCTCGGCACGGTCCTCGGCGAGGTCCTCGGCGGCGAGGTAGCCGAACACGATCGCGGGGCCGATGGTCGCGCCGGGGCCGGCGTAGGTGTGACCCATCACCGCCGACGACACGTTGCCGGCGGCGTAGAGGCCGGGGATGACCGACCCGTCGGGACGCACCACCCGGGCCCGCTCGTCGGTGACCAGGCCGCCCTTGGTGCCGAGGTCGCCGGGGACGATCTTGACGGCGTAGAACGGACCCTTGTCGATGGTGTGCAGCGACGGGTTCGGCTTGACCGTGGGGTCGGAGTAGTACTTGTCGTAGGCGCTCTCGCCGCGGTGGAAGTCCTCGTCGGTGCCGGTGCGGGCGAAGCCGTTGAACCGCTCGACCGTCTCGGTCAGCGCCTCCGGCGGCACCCCGATCTCCTCGGCCAGCCCGGCCAGGGTCGAGGCTCTGCGGATGGTGCCGTGCTTGTACCAGCGGCCCGGGAACGGCTGGCGCGGGAACAGGCCCGCGAAGAGGTAGCGGTCGCGGTAGCGCTGGTCGATGATCATCCAGCTCGGCACGTGGCCGACACCGGTGGCCTCGCCCTTGTACATCTCGTGCACCGCCTCGACGTAGGGCAGCGCCTCGTTCATGTAGCGGCGGCCGGCCTGGTTGACGATGATCGAGCCCGGCAGGTTGCGCTCGGCCAGGCAGAACCAGGGGCCGCTCGGCAGCGGGATCGTCGGCCCCCACCAGGAGTCGTCGAGCAGGTCGGTCTGGGCGCCCGCGGCGATCCCGGCCAGGATGCCGCCGCCGGTGTTGAACTGCGAGCCGGTCGTCCACTCCACCGACGTCGGCTGGGGCTGGTACTTCTCGCGCATCTCGAGGTTGCGCTCGAAGCCGCCGCTGCCGAGCACCACGCCGCGCCGGGCGCGCACGGTCGACTCCACCCCGTCGTGCAGCACCCGCACCCCGGTCACCCGACCGTCCTCGAGCAGCAGCCCGGTCAGCTCGGTGTCGTAGTGCAGCGGAACGCCGGCGTCGATCATCCCCTTGCGCAGCCCGATCGCGATGGCGTTGCCCATTGCGAACATCCGCCGCCGACGCAGGCCGGCCCAGATCCGCCGCAGCAGCACCCGCACCATCGTCACCGGGCCGCGCAGGGTGCGCAGGCCGAGGCTGATCTTCCGGAAGTCGGCCTGGGTCACGATCATGTTCGCCGGCGCCTTGGTGTACTGCGGGTGCAGCCGGTCGAGCTCGGCGCCCAGGAAGCTGGCGTCGAGGGGCACCGGCTCGCACGAGCGGCCGGCAGCGCGGCCGCCGGGCGCCTCGGGGTGGTAGTCGGCGTACTGCGGCACCCAGGTGAACCGCAGCGGCGTGTGGTCGCGCACGAACTCCAGCGCCTCGGGGCCGCGGTCGACGTAGGTGTCGCGGCGGACCTTGGGCACGTCGTCGCCCACGATCGAGTCGAGGTAGCGCTTGCTCTCCTCGGGGTCGTCGGCCTGGCCGGCCTCGACCAGCGCGTAGTTGCCCGGGATCCAGACGCCGCCGCCGCTGCGTGCGGTCGAGCCGCCGAAGTAGCCGCTCTTCTCGAGCAGCACGGTCTCCAGGCCGCGGGCGTCGGCGGCCAGGGCGGCGCTCATCCCGGCGGCGCCGGCGCCCACCACGACCACGTCGACCTCGGCCGGCAGCGCCGCCGGGGCAGCCGCTCCTGCATGACCCGTCATGGCGCGAAACTGTAACAGGTTCTAGTATCGGTGACGTGACCTCGGATGACGCCGTCGCGGCCGCCGTCGCGCGCCTGGCCGACGCGCTGGAGACGCGGGTGCCCTGCCCGCCCGTGCGCGACCTGATCGGCACCGACGACCTAGCCGCGGCGTACGCCGTGCAGCAGGGGCTGGTGCAGGCCCGGCTGGCCGCCGGAGCGAGCGTGGTGGGGCGCAAGATCGGTGCGACGTCGGTGGCGGTGCAGCAGCAGCTGGGCGTCGACCAGCCCGACTTCGGCTACCTGCTCGACGAGATGGACGTCAGCCGCGACGACCCGGTGTCGATGGTCCGCCTGGTGCAGCCGCGGGTCGAGGCCGAGGTCGCCTTCGTGCTGGCCTCCGACGTCGACCCCGGCGACGAGGCTGACATCACCCTGGCCGCGGTCCGCGACGCCGTCGAGGTCGCGCTGCCGGCCCTGGAGATCGTCGACTCCCGCATCGCCGACTGGGACATCGGCTTCACCGACACCGTGGCCGACAACGCCTCCAGCGGGCTCTACGTCGTCGGCAGCGACGCGCGCTCCCTCGACGAGGTGGAGCCGCGCGAGGTGGCGATGTCGCTGCGGATCAACGGCGAGGAGCGCTCCAGCGGCACCGGCGCCGCGTGCCTGGGCGACCCGCTCGAGGCGCTGCGCTGGCTGGCCGTGCAGGCGCACCGCTTCGGCGACCCGCTGCGCGCTGGGCACCTCGTGCTGTCCGGGGCCCTGGGCCCGTTCGTGCCGTTCGGCGCCGGCGACGTCGTAGAGGCCTCCATCAGCGGGTTCGACACCCTGACCGCCCGATTCGTGGACTGAAGCCCGAGGAGCAGAGATGGCAAGGAAGACCGCCGCGATCGTCGGTCCCGGCAACATCGGGACCGACCTCATGTACAAGCTGCTGCGCTCGGCCGAGAACGGCGGGAGCATCGAGCCGCGCTGGATGATCGGGGTCGACCCCTCGTCGGAGGGGCTGCGGCTGGCCACCGAGCGGGGCCTGGTGGCCTCCCACGAGGGGGTCGACTGGCTGCTGAAGCAGGACGAGCTGCCCGACCTGATCTTCGAGGCGACCTCGGCCTACGTGCACCGCGAGTACGCGCCCCGCTACGAGGAGGCCGGCATCCGCGCGGTCGACCTCACCCCGGCCTCGGTCGGGCCGGCCGTGATCCCGCCGGTCAACGGCGAGGAGCACGTCGGCGCGATGAACGTCAACATGATCACCTGCGGCGGGCAGGCCACCATCCCGATGGTCGCGGCGGTGTCGCGGGCCGCGCAGCCCTACGGCGGCGTGTCGTACGCCGAGATCGTGGCGTCGGTCTCGTCGGTCTCGGCCGGCCCCGGCACCCGCGCCAACATCGACGAGTTCACGCGCACCACCGCCGCGGGCGTCGAGACCATCGGCGGGGCCGCGCACGGCAAGGCGATCATCATCCTCAACCCCGCCGAGCCGCCGATGATCATGCGCGACACGATCTTCTGCGCCGTGCCCCCCGACGCCGACACCGATGCGATCGTGGCGTCGGTGCTGGAGATGGAGCGGGCGGTCCAGGAGTACGTGCCGGGCTACCGGCTGCTGCAGGAGCCGCAGGTCGACGAGCCGTCGGCGGCCACCCGGGGCCAGACCAAGGTCTCGATCTTCGTCGAGGTCGAGGGCGCGGGCGACTACCTGCCGCCCTACTCCGGGAACCTCGACATCATGACCGCCGCCGCCGCCCGGGTCGGCGAGAACATTGCTCGATCGATGGCAAGCGAGGGCCGCTGACATGACCGATCCCAACGCACTCGAGCGCACCTGGTCCGGCACCCACGGCGAGGAGCCGTGGGGTCGGCTCGACCTCCGCCTCACCGACACCTGCCTGCGAGACGGGTCGCACCACAAGCGGCACCAGTTCACCGCCCAGGAGGTGCACGACATCGTCGAGGCCCTCGACGCGTCCGGCATCCCGGTCATCGAGGTCACCCACGGCGACGGGCTGGGCGGGTCGTCGTTCAACTACGGCTTCTCGCGCACGCCCGAGCAGGAGCTGATCCGGATCGCTGCCGAGACCGCCAAGCGGGCCCGGATCGCGTTCCTCATGCTCCCGGGCGTCGGCACCAAGGACGACATCCGCGCGGCCCAGGACAACGGCGGCCAGATCTGCCGGATCGCGACCCACTGCACCGAGGCCGACGTGTCGATCCAGCACTTCGGCCTGGCCCGCGAGCTGGGGTTGGAGACCGTCGGGTTCCTGATGATGAGCCACACCCAGCCGCCCGAGGTGCTGGCCAAGCAGGCCCGGATCATGGTCGACGCCGGCTGCCAGTGCGTCTACGTCGTCGACTCGGCCGGGGCGCTGATCATGGAGCAGACCGCCGACCGGGTCTCCGCGGTGGTGGCCGAGATCGGCGCCCAGGCCGACGTCGGCTTCCACGGCCACGAGAACCTCGGTCTCGGCGTCGCCAACACCGTCATCGCCGCCCGCGCGGGCGCGACCCAGATCGACGGCTCGGTGCGACGCTTCGGGGCCGGCGCCGGCAACACGCCGCTGGAGGCGTTCATCGGTGTCTGCGACAAGCTCGGCTGGACCACCGGCGTCGACTTCCTCCAGGTCGTCGACGCCTCCGAGGACGTGATCCGGCCCGCGATGCCCGAGGAGTGCCGGCTCGACCGGATGACGCTGATGATGGGCTACGCCGGGGTCTACTCCTCCTTCCTCAAGCACGCCGGCAACGCGGCGGAGCGCTACGGCGTCTCCGGCGCCAAGATCCTGCTCGAGGCGGGCCGGCGCAAGCTGATCGGTGGCCAGGAGGACCAGCTGATCGACATCGCGCTGAGGCTGCGCCGGGAGGCCGACGGCGCCGAGCCCGCCGCCGCGGGCCGGGACGAGGTCGCGCGGGTGGGCTGAACCGCGCTAGCGTGACACCGTGTCACAGACAACTCGGTCACAGACAACTCGGTCGCAGGCGATTCGCCGGCGCCGGCCCTGGCTCCGGATGCCCGAGCCCACGCCGTCGGTGCACACCGGCGCCGGGGAGCCGGTGCTGCTGATCCACCCGTTCATGCTGAGCCACGAGGTCTGGTCGGACGTGGTGCCGACCCTGGCCCGCGACCACGAGGTGGTCGCGGCGACCCTGCCCGGCCACTGGGGCGGTCCGCGGCTGCCCTGGCGGGAGGTCGGCCTGGACGCGTTCGTCGACGGCGTCGAGGCGCTGCTCGACGACCTCGGCTGGGAGACCTGCCACGTCGCCGGCAACTCGATCGGCGGCTGGGTCGCCCTCGAGCTCGCCCGCCGCGGCCGGGCGCGCAGCGTCACCGCGATCGCCCCGGCCGGCGGCTGGCGGCGGTTCTCGGTGACCCAGCAGCTGGTGGGGCTGAAGTTCCTCGCCCTCGCGCCGCTCGCCCTGCTGGGACGGCTGCTCGGCGACCTCGCCCGACGGCCGCGCTGGCTGGTCCGCCTCGGCCTGCGGGTCGTCAGCGTCGACCCCGACCGGGTGCCGCAGCACCAGCGCGACGCGTTCGTCCGAGCGGCCACCCACTGCTCGGCGTTCCTGCCGTACCTCTGGTCCGACCTGCGCCGCGGCGGGCTCCTCGACCTCACCGAGGTCGACGCCCCGGTGCGGCTGGTGATCTGCGAGGACGACTGGCTGCTGCCCCCGGCGCGCCACGTCGCGCCGTTCACCGACCAGCTGCCCGACGTCGACGTGGTGCGGCTGCGGGGCGTGGGCCACGTGCCGATGTACGACGACCCCGGCCGGATCGCGGAGCTGATCGCCGAGCAGGTGCGCGAGGCCGCCATCCGGGCCGGGGGCGATCGGGACCAGCGCGCTGGCTGACGGTGGCCCCGGCCGGGCGGCGGTGGGCAGGCCCCGGTTTTGGCGGGGCGGACGGGGGCTGGCTCACCGCTGCCTGGGTGCCGGCGGGGCGGCGGTGAGCAGGCCCCGGTTCTGGCGGGGCGGATGGGGGCTGGCTCACCGCTGCCTGGGGTGCCGGCGGGGCGGCGGTGAGCAGGCCCCGGTCCGGGCTCGCTGAACGGCGGCTGGCTCATCGCTGCCTGGGGTGGCGGCGGGGCGGCGGTGAGCTGGCCCCGGTCCGGGCTCGCTGAACGGCGGCTGGCTCACCGCTGCCTGGGGTGGCGGCGGGGCGGCGGCGAGCTGGCCCCGGTTCGGGCCGGCCGAACGGCGGCTGGCTCACCGCCGCCGGGAGACCTACCGCCGCCGGGAGACCCGCCACGCCTCACACCGGCGACACCCGACGCCCAGCACTCGCGCAAAACGAGAACGTGTTCTAGTCTTGCCCGGTACAGGTTCCGAATAGGAGTGCTCCCATGTCCCAGGCTGTTCTCGACGGGGTCCGCGACCTGCTTCCGACGTTCCGGGAGCGCGCCGACGAGGCCGAACGACTCCGGGTGGTGCCCGAGGCGTCCATCAAGGAGCTGGAGGAGACCGGGTTCTTCCGGCTGCTGCAGCCCCGGCGGTTCGACGGCTTCGAGGCCGACCCGGTGACGTTCTACACCGCCGTCCGCGACATCGCCTCGGCCTGCGGCTCGACCGGCTGGGTCTCCAGCGTGGTCGGGGTGCACCCCTGGCAGGTCGCGCTCTTCGCCGACGAGGCGCAGCAGGCGGTCTGGGGCGAGGACACCACCACCCGGCTCAGCTCCTCCTACGCGCCCACCGGCAAGGCGACCGTGGCCGACGGCGGCTACGTGCTGTCGGGCAAGTGGAGCTTCTCCTCCGGCTGCGACCACTGCCAGTGGGTGCTGCTGGGCGGCCTGGTGTTCAACGACGAGGGGCAGGTCGTCGACTTCAAGACCTTCATGGTGCCCCGCGAGAAGTACACGATCGTCGACGTCTGGCACATGGTCGGCCTCGCCGGCACCGGCTCCAACGACATCGTGGTCGAGGACGTGTTCATCCCCGAGGCGTTCACGCTGAGCATGGGCCAGACCGGCCAGTGCAAGGGACCGGGCCAGGAGCAGAACACCTCCGACCTCTACAAGCTGCCGTTCCACTCGATCTTCACCGGCACCATCACCACCCCGATCATCGGGATGGCCGTGGGCGCCTACACCGAGCACGTCGAGATGCAGCAGAAGCGCACCCGGGCCGCCTACCTCGGCGAGAAGGCCTCGCTCGACCCGTTCGCGGCCGTGCGGATCGCCAGGGCGTCCTCGGAGATCGACGCCGCCTGGGCGCTGCTGGTCAACAACATCCGCGAGGAGATGGCCCACGTCGAGCGCGGCGAGCAGATCCCGCTCGGGCTGCGGCTGAAGGTGCGCCGCGACCAGGTGCTCGGCAGCCAGCGCGCCATCGACGCCATCGACGCGCTCTTCGAGGCCTCGGGCGGCCGGGCGCTCACCAACGGCACCCACCTCCAGCGCGCCTGGCGCGACGCCCACGCCGGCCGGGTGCACGCCGCCAACGACCCCGAGCGCGCGCTGCAGATGTTCGGTGCCCACGAGTTCGGCCACAAGATCGACCCGGGGATGTACTGAGCCGATGACGGACTACTCCCAGGAGTCCACCCGCCGGTCCGCCAAGGCCCGCGACATCACCCTCAACTACTACGAGGCCGGCTCGGTCACCGAGGTCGGCGGCGGGCTGCCGTTCGTGCTGCTCCACGGCGGCGGCCCCGGCGCCTCGGCGTGGAGCAACTTCGGCCCGGCGCTGCCGCGGTTCGCGGCGTCGTTCCGCACCCTGCTGGTCGACCAGCCCGGCTTCGGCGGCTCCGACAAGCCGCCGGTGGTCGGCAACTACTACCGCCACGCCGCCGACCACGTGGTCGCGCTGCTCGACGAGCTCGGCATCGACCGGGTGCACCTGCTCGGCAACAGCCTGGGCGGCGGTACGGCGATGCGCCTGGCGCTCGAGCACCCCGACCGGGTCGGGCGCCTGGTGCTGATGGGGCCGGGCGGCCTCTCGCTGAATCTCTTCCACGCCGACCCCACCGAGGGCGTGCAGCGGCTGATGGCGTTCGGCGCCGACCCGACCCGCGAGTCGCTGCGCGCGTTCATCTCGACCATGGTCGTCGACCAGTCGCTGGTGACCGACGAGCTGGTCGAGCAGCGGTTCGCCGACGCCACGGCGCCCGGAGCCCAGGAGGCGATGCGCTCGATGGGCATGTCGTTCTGGAACCCCGAGACCGCCGAGGACGGCATGCTCTGGCGCGAGGCGCACCGGCTGCGCAAGCACACCCTGCTGACCTGGGGTCGCGAGGACCGTGTGAACCCGCTCGACGGCGCGTTCGCCGCGCTCAAGCTGATCCCGAAGGCCTCCCTGCACGTCTTCCCCAACTGTGGGCACTGGGCACAGATCGAGGCGGCGGACGAGTTCGCCGAGGTCGCGACCGCGTTCCTGGCCCGCCACGTCGAACGAGCGAAGTGAGGCGACGATGACGATCGACGTCAAGTCCATGGGCTACGTCCGGGTGGCCTCGACCGACCTGGAGCAGTGGCGCACGTTCGCCGGCAAGGTGCTGGGGCTCGCCGAGGGCCGCGGCCCCGACCCCACCCACCAGTACTGGCGCATCGACGAGGTGTCGGCCCGGCTCGTGGTCTTCCCCTCCGACGTCGACCAGCTCGCGGCCACCGGCTGGGAGCTCGCCGACCACCAGGCGCTGCAGGACGCCCGCGAGCACCTCGAGAAGGCCGGCGTGCCCTACGAGGAGGGCACCCGCGAGGAGCTCGACGAGCGCCGGGTCCAGGAGCTGGTGCGGTTCAGCGACCCGTGGGACAACGTCTTCGAGCTCTTCCACGGCATCACCTACGAGTCGCGGCCGGTCGTCACGCCGTACGCCGCCCGGTTCGTCACCGGCGACCAGGGCATGGGCCACATCGTGCTGCCGGTGCTCGACGACGTGGAGGCGCTGCGGTTCTACACCGACGTGCTGGGGTTCCGGCTGCGCGACTCGATGAGCATGCCGGGGGAGTTCGTCGGCAAGGAGCCCGGCTCGAAGGTCTGGCTGCGCTTCCTCGGCGTCAACCCGCGCCACCACTCGCTGGCGTTCCTGCCGATGCCCAACCCCAGCAAGTGCGTGCACATCATGCTCGAGGTCGACAGCCTCGACCACGTCGGCCGCGCGCTGGAGCGGGTGCGCAAGCACGGCGCGCCGCTGTCGGCCACCCTGGGCCGGCACATGAACGACGAGATGGTCAGCTTCTACGTCCGGTCGCCGGGCGGCTTCGACGTCGAGTTCGGCACCGACGGCCTCCAGGTCGACGACGCCCGCTGGGTGGCCCGCGAGTCGACCGCGGTCTCGTACTGGGGCCACGACTTCGGCGGCGGGCAGTAGGGGCCTACCGTGGTGCGCATGGACTCGGACGCCGCCGTCCCGGAGGGGATGCGCCCCGATGCGCGCGAGACCTGGCCCAGCCACGACCTCATCGAGTCGTGGCTCGGCGACTCGATGTACGACTTCCAGCTGCGTCCCGGTGAGGACGTCTCGCTCGACCACGACGACGCGGAGGCGGTCGAGGCGGCGCGCCGGTTCCGCGACGTGCTGGGCCGCTACGGCTCCGGCGTCACCGTGGTCACCGCGCTGAGCGGCGGCGAGCCGGTGGGGATGACCTGCCAGTCGTTCTCGAGCGTCTCGCTGAACCCGCCGCTCGTGCTGTTCATCCCGGCCCGCACCTCGCGGGCGTGGCCGATGATCCAGCGCTCCGGCAAGTTCTGCGTCAACTTCCTGGCCAGCGGCCAGGAGGACCTCTCCAACACCATGGCCAGCAAGGGCATCGACAAGTTCGCCGACGTGTCGTGGCGACCTGCCCCGGCGACCGGGTCGCCCCTGCTCGAGGGCACCGTGGGCTTCGTCGACTGCCGGATCCACGCCGTCCACGAGGCCGGCGACCACTACGTCGTCATCGGGCAGGTGCTCGACCTGGCCGTGGGCGAGGCCGAGAAGCCGCTGCTCTACTACACCGGGCGCTACCACACCACGGACTGACCCGGCACCGGTCGTCGCCGCCCCAGAAGGTAAGGTCACCCTAACCACCAGCGAAGGGTCTCCTCGTGCGCCAGCTACCCATGCGCGTGCACCGCGCCGTCGTGCAGTCCGTCACCGACCTCGTGCCGGGGCTGCGCCGGCTGGTGCTCGGCGGCGACGGGCTCGCCGACTTCGAGACCACGGGGGTCGGCGACGAGTACCTCCGGCTGCTGCTACCCGACCCCGGTGAGGCCGAGCCGCGGCTGCCCGTGGCCACCGAGACCTGGCTCGACTGGCCCGAGGGGGTCGAGCCCTGCGCGCTGCGCACCTACACCGTGCGCGACTGGGACGTCGACCGGCGGCTGCTGACCATCGACGTGGTGCTCCACGCCGGCGGCGTGGCCGCGGAGTGGGCTCGCCAGGTCGCGCCTGGCCAGGTGTGCGGCGTCAACACCCCGTCCGGGATGTACGACGCCCCCGACGACCTCGAGTGGCAGGTGCTGGTCACCGACCTCACCGGGCTGCCCGCGGCCACCCGGATCCTCCGCCAGGCCGACCCCCGGGTCCGGTCGCGGCTGGTCGTAGAGGTGCCGGGGGTGGCGCAGCGGTTCAGCGACGAGATCCCGGCGCACGTCGACGTCGAGTGGATCACCGGCGGCAACGGCGTGGGGCCGAGCCGGATCGAGCAGGTGGTCCGCGGGCTGGAGTGGCCCGACGGAATCGGCTACCTGTGGGTGGTGGGGGAGTCACGGGTGCTGCGCGGCGTCCGCAAGCACGTGCGCCACGAGCTGGGGCGGCCCGCGTCGGCGTACAAGGTGGTGGCGTACTGGACCGAGAAGGTCGAGGAGTGGAACGCCCGCTGGGAGGCGCTGCCCGAGGCCACCCGCACCGAGCTGGAGCAGCTCTGGGAGCTCGACCTCCCCGAGGAGGAGATCGAGGACGCCTACTACGCCCGGCTCACCGAGCTCGGCCTGTGACCCGGCCGCCGGCCGCGCTCGCGCACAGCCCCGCCGCCGCGACGTAGAGCACGGCGAACCCGCCGTTGACCCAGAGCAGGTCGAGCACCGAGGCGTCGCTGCGACCGGGCACCACCGCGACCAGCGCGACCGCGGTCACGACCAGCTGGGTGGCGGCCATCGCCAGCAGCGCGGCCGCGGTGCCCGTCGGGCGCAGCCGCGCCAGTGCGACGCCCGCGACGCCGACCACCGGGACGGCGGCCCACAGCAGGTCGCTGCGCCCGCCGTCGCCGACCATGCCGACCGCGCCCACCGACAGCACGAGGAGCAGGGTGGTGGTCAGGCCGAGCAGGCAGCCGAGGGTGTGCCGCAGCGGACGGGGCGAGGTGGCGGGGAGCGGGGTGGAGGTCATGCCCCGACGGTAGGGGCTGGTCCCGGCGGGACGGGTGGAGGAGATGTGGAGGTGTGGTGGAGGTCGGCGCCGGGTGGTCGTGGATCAGCGGCGCGTTCGCGAGCGCTCCAGCGCCTCGATGAGCGAGCGGGCGTCGTAGGGGCCCTCGTGGCGGCGGTCGCCGACGAAGAACGTCGGGGTGCCGCGCACGCCGCTGGCCTCGGCGCTGGTGACGTCGCGACGCAGCCGGGCGGCCAGCGCCTCGTCGTCGAGGTCGACCTCGAAGGTGCCGAGGTCGAGGCCCAGCTCGGCGGCGTGCCCGACCAGCTCGTCGCGGGTGAGCCGGTCCTGGCGCTCGAAGAGCAGGTCGTGCATCTCCCAGAACCGTCCCTGCCGGGCCGCGGCCTCGGCCGCGATGCCGGCGAGCTCGGCGTGCGGGTGGACGTCGAGGGGCAGGTGGCGGGCGACGTAGCGCAGCCGGTCGCCGAAGTGCTCGCGCACCTCGCGGGCGGCGCCGGTGGCCCGGGCGCAGAACTCGCACTCGTAGTCGAGGTACTCCACCAGCGTCAGCGGCGCCCCCACCGGTCCCTTGACGTGGTCGAGGTCGGGGTCGACCGGGTCGCTGAGCACGGTGGGCAGCGCGGCGTCGCGCTGCCCGAGCATGGTCGCGGCCCAGCGGAACAGCAGCCAGCCGGTGGCGCTGGCGAGCACGGTGGAGAGCAGGATGCCGACGGTGGCCCGGTCGCGCAGCACGGGATCGTCGAAGGCGAGCCCGGCGATCAGCAGCGACACCGTGAACCCGATGCCGGAGAGCGCGGCTCCGGCCAGCACGTGCCCGCCGCCGACCCCCTGCGGTGGGCGGCCCCAGCCGAGCCGCACGGCGAGGAGCGCCCCGCTGCCGATCCCCACCAGCTTGCCGAGCACCAGGCCGAGGGCGATGCCCCAGGTGAGCGAGGAGGTGAGGGCGTCGCCGAGCACGCCGTCTCGCAGGTCGACCCCGGCGTTGGCGAGCGCGAAGACCGGCACGACCACGTAGCTGGTCCAGCCGTGCAGCACCTCCTGCAGCCGCTCGTTGACCGAGATCGCCCGGTTGAGGCCCTGGCGCGCGGAGCGCTGCACGTCGGGCAGCGGCGACTGCCGGAAGGCGCGGAACTGCGAGGCGGCCGACTCCACCAGCTCGCGGCGCGGCGCCGCCGCCGGCACCAGCAGGCCGGCCAGCATGCCCGCGATCGAGGCGTGGATGCCCGACTCCAGCGTCGCCAGCCACATCACCACCACGACCGCGACGTACGGCGACGCGCGCCACTCGCCGACGCGGGCGAGCGCCACCAGGGCGACCAGCCCGGCCGCGGCGACCGCGAGCGGCACCAGCCGCACCTCGTCGGAGTAGACGACGCCGATCACGCTGACCGCGACGACGTCGTCGATCACGGTGAGGGTGAGCAGGAAGATCCGCAGCTGGGTCGAGACCGCCGGCCCGACCAGCGCCAGCACCCCGAGCAGGAACGCGGTGTCGGTGCCGATGACGATGCCCCAGCCGCCGAGCGCGTCGGCGTCGCGGTTGATCGCGAGGTAGACGAGCGCGGGCACCACCATGCCGCCGACCCCCGCGACGAGGGGCACCACCACGCGGCGCCGGTCGGTGAGCTCGCCCAGCGAGAGCTCGCGGCGCACCTCCAGCCCGATGACGAAGAAGAAGAGCACCATGAGGCCGTCGTTGACCCAGTGGTGCAGGTCCATGGTGATGCCGTGGCCGCCGACCGTCAGCGACACCGTGCTGTGCAGCAGCGACTCGTAGGCGTCGGACCACGGCGAGTTGGCCCACAGCAGCGCCACCAGCGAGGCGACGACGAGGATGCCGGCGCTGCCGGACTCGGTGTGGATGAAGTGGCGCAGCGGCGAGGCGACCTGGTGGTCGAACTCGGAGCCGGTGTCGCTGCACTCGGTCCGCTGCTCAGCCACGGCACCAGTGTAGGAAGCCGAGGTGGGCCCGGCCTCGGGTGTCCGGCCCGGGTCAGAACGCGTAGCGCACCCGGCACTCCGGGAGCTTCTCGGCCACCAGGCCGGTGAGCTGGTCGACCCAGCGCCGCTTCCAGGCGGCCCGGTAACGGACGTTGTCCTGGCCGCTCTGGCTGCGCTTCGCCTCCTGGAGGTCGGGGCGCCACAGCCACTCCTCGCCGCGGGGGTGCCAGCCGAGGTTGACCTCGTGGAGGCCCTGGTTGTGGGTGAGGAAGATGATCTCGCAGGCGAGCTGGCGCCGGGCGGCCGGGCCGACGCCGTCGGCGACCTGGTCGAGGAGCTCGGACCACTCCTCGTACCAGCCCTCGTGGACGACGACGGGGGAGAAGTTGAGGTGCACCTCGTAGCCCGCGGCCACGAAGTCGTCGACGGCCGAGATCCGCTCCGCCACCCGCGACGTGCGCAGGTCGAGGCTCTTGGCCATCCGGTCGGGCATCAGCGAGAAGCGCACCCGGGTGCCGCCGCGCGGGTCCCAGTGGAGCAGGTCGCGGTTGACGTGCTTGGTGGCGAAGCTGGCCTTGGCCCCGTCGAGGCGGGCGAACAGGTCGACGAGGTCGCGCACGTTGTCGCTGACCCGCGCGTCGACCGAGCAGTCGCCGTTCTCGCCGATGTCGTAGACCCAGTCGACGGGGTCGCACTGGTTGGGCGTGGTCTTCGGGCCCTGCCGGCCGGCGTGGCGCTCGAGGTAGCCGAGCACCTGCTCGATGTTGACGAAGACGGTGATCGGGTTGGCGTAGCCCTTGCGGCGCGGGACGTAGCAGTAGCTGCACGCCATCGCGCAACCGTTGGACGTCGAGGGGCCGATGAAGTCGGCCGAGCGCCCGTTGGGACGCGCTTGCAGGCTCTTCTTGCTGCCCAGCACCAGCACGGTCTGCTTGGTGCGCACCCAGTCGTCGACGCTGCCGGGGTTGCCGTAGAGGCCGGGGATGTCCTGGTGGGAGGGCACCACGACGCGCTCGGCGTCGGGGAACCGCGCCAGCACCTCCGCCCCGCGCGGCCGGTCGGGCACGTCGGGCTCGTGGAAGATGGTGCGGACGTCGAGGATGCGCTGCAGGGTCGCCATGGCTGCCTCCACGCTAGGGGCGGCCACCGACAGCCGGTGCCGGGTGGGGATGGTTGCTGGCAGCATCGACCGCGTGGAGATCGTGACCGCCGACCGCGCCCCGTGGGACGACCTCGCCGCGGTGTTCGGCACCCGCGGCACCGGCGCCCGCTGCTGGTGCCAGCGCTACAAGCTGGCCCCCCGCGAGACGTTCGCCGGCACACCGGCCGAGGAGCGGGCCTGGCGGCTGCGCGAGCAGGCCGGTTGCGACGATCCCGGCTCCCCGAGCAGCGGCCTGGTGGCCTACGACGACGACGGCACCCCGGTCGGCTGGTGTGCGGTCGAGCCGCGGCCGGCGTACACCGGGCTGGTGCGCGTCGGCAAGGTGCCGTGGGAGGGCCGCGACGAGGACCGTACCGACGCGTCGGTGTGGGCGGTCACCTGCCTGTTCGTCCGCGCCGGCCACCGCCGCCGCGGCACCAGCCGGGCGCTGGCCGTCGCCGCGGTCGGCCACGCGCGAACGACGGGTGCCCGTGCGCTCGAGGCGTACCCGATCACCACGACCTCGGTCATCGCTGAGGAGCTCCACGTCGGCACCGTGCCGACCTTCGAGGCCGCCGGCCTCGAGGTCGTGCACCGCCCCACCCCGCGCCGGGTCGTGATGCGGATCGAGCTGGGGTAGTGCGAGCCGGTCTCAGGAGCGCCGGACCCTGCCGGACACGAACCTGAACACCAGATCCCCGTAGGCGGGACGCCGGACCGTGATGACCGGACCGTGACGACCAGGCGCACCCGCTCGCCACGGTGGCCCGCGGGGCGGCGGTGAGTGACCCGCCGTCCGACCTGCTCGAACCGGGGCCTGGTCACCGCCGCCCCGTCGACTCGCACGGCAGCGGTGTGTCAGCCGCCGTCCGACCGGCCCGGACCGGGACCTGGTCAGCGCCGCCCCGCCGGCCCGCACGGCAGCGGTGTGTCAGCCGCCGTTCGACCGACTCGAACCGGGGCCTGGTCACCGCCGCCCCGCCGACCCGCACGGCAGCGGTGAGTGAGCCGCCTTCCGGGCGACTCGAACCGGGGCCTGGTCACCGCCGCCCCGCCGACCCGCACGGCGGCGGTGGGTCAGCCGCCGTCCGACCGACTCGAACCGGGGCCTGGTCACCGCCGCCCCGCCGACCCGCACGGCAGCGGTGGGTCAGCCGCCTTCCGGGCGACTCGAACCGGGGCCTGGTCACCGCCGCCCCGCCGACCCGCACGGCAGCGGTGGGTCAGCCACCGTCCGACCGACCCGGACCGGGGCCTGGTCACCGCCGCCCCGCCGACTCGCACGGCAGCGGTGAGTGAGCCGCCGTCCGACCACCTCGGACCGGGGCCTGGTCACCGCCGCCTCGCCGACCGGCACGGCAGCGGTGGGTCAGCCCCGTCCGTGATCCCCGAGCCGGCGCTTGTCGACGCCCGTGCGCGCCGACCCGGCGTCAACCAGCGCCGGGTCGGCGACGACCGACCGGCTACAGCTGAACCCGGGCGCGGTGCTCGTGAGCGGCACCGAAGAGCTGACCGAGCGCGTGGGCGCGCTTGAAGACCAGCTGGGCGTCGTGCTCCCAGGTGATCGCGATGCCGCCGTGGAGCTGGACGGTCTCGGCGGCGAGCTGGGCCAGGGCGTCGGAGCAGTAGGACTTGGCGACCGAGGTGAGGTGGGCGGCGTCGTCGGCGCCCACCGAGACGGCGTACGCCGCCGCCCAGCTCGCGGAGCGGCACATCTCGGCGAGCACCAGCATGTCGGCCATCCGGTGCTTGAGCGCCTGGAACGAGCCGATCGGCCGCCCGAACTGCACCCGCTCCTTGCTGTAGGCCACCGTCATCTCCAGGGCCCGCGCCGCCAGCCCGGTCTGGAGCACCGCGACGCCGGCGGCGCCGACCAGGGCGGCGCGCTCGCGCGCGGGGGCGGCCTCGCCGATCCGGCGGGTCGGCGACGACGTGACCGACGCCAGGCGGATCGTCTGGTCCATGGTCGGGGTCCAGGCACGGGTCGCCTCGGCCGGATCGACCTCGAACAGGCCGTCGTCGGTGGCCACGACCAGCACCGTCGCGCGGTCGCCGTCGAGCACGTGCGTGGCCTCGACCCCGTCGGCGAACGCCCCGACCTCACCGGCCCCCAGGCGGGGGAGCAGCCGGGCGCGGGCGTCGTCGTCCGCACCGGCGAGCAGGGCCTCGGCGGTCACCAGCGACGCCAGCAGCGGGCTGGGCGCGAGCGAGCGCCCGAGCTCCTCCAGCGCGACGTAGGACTCGAAGAGGGTGAAGCCGGCGCCGCCGAGCTCCTCCGGCACCGCGAGGGCCGCCACGCCGATCTGC
This sequence comes from Nocardioides sp. SYSU D00038, assembly GCF_016924665.1. Taxonomy (GTDB): domain Bacteria; phylum Actinomycetota; class Actinomycetes; order Propionibacteriales; family Nocardioidaceae; genus Nocardioides. The sequence goes on along the minus strand of NZ_JAFFJT010000014.1, from coordinate 236,487 downwards.
TCGCACAGCGTGCGCCACAGCTCCTGGTCGTGCCCCTGCTCCGAGACCGCCGCGGCGCGGACCGCGGCGCTGTCGGCCCGCTTGGCGAGCAGCGACCGCACGGTCGCGGCCAGCTCCTGCTGCTCCTCCGACAGCGCGAAGTCCATCAGGCCCCCACGAGCGACTCGAGCAGCCGGCCGCGGTGCAGCGCGGGCGTGCCCCACGCGGTCACCAGCGCGCGCACCTTGGTGACCCAGACGCTGAGGTCGAACTCCTGGGTGTAGCCGATCGCACCGTGCACCTGCAGGCCGGTGCGCGAGGCGCGGTACGCGGCGTCGCCGCAGGCGACCTTCGCCGCGCCGGCCGGCACCTCGCCGAGCGCGGCGCCCAGCAGCAGCGGGCGGGCGAAGTCGAGCCCGATCCGCACGTCGGCGAGCGCGTGCTTGATCGCCTGGTAGGAACCGATCTCGCGGCCGAACTGCTTGCGCTGCTTGACGTAGGTCACCGAGTCGGCGAGCAGCCGCTCACCAGCGCCGAGCAGCTGGGCGGCGGTCGCGAGGGCAGCGGAGTCGAACGCCGCGTCGAGCGGCGCCGGCGACCCGTCGCCGTCCACCCCGGACACCTCGAACAGCCGCCGGGTCCGGTCGACCGACACCTTCCCGGTGCCGACCGCACCGCCGACCAGCCCGGTGGCCGTTGCGAGGTAGACGTGGTCGGCGACGTCGGCGTCGAGCGCCAGCGGCGCGTGCGGGGGTGCCGCCACGGTGCCGACGGCGCCCTCGGCCAGCGCAGCCAGGGTCTCGGTGTCGGTCAGCGCCACCGGCAGGTACGCCGCCGACTCGACCCACGGGCCGGGCACGCCGTGCCGGCCCAGCAGCTCGAAGGCGATCACCAGCTCCACGCGGCTCGCGCCCAGGCCCCCGACGTCCTCGGGGACCAGCAGCGCGTTGACGCCCTGCTCGGCCAGCCGCGACCACAGCCGCAGCCCCGGCTCGGTGTCGCCCTCGGCCCAGGCCCGCGCCACCGCCACCGTGTCGGACGCCGACAGCAGCCCGTCGACCGCGGCTGCGAAGTCGCGCTGGTCGCTCGTCGGCTCGAACCTCATCGGGCCACCCCCTTCGGCTCGCCCTGCTTGCTGCTCGCCTTCGGCTCGCCCTGCTTGCTGCTCGCCTTCGGCTCGCCCTGCTTGCTGCTCGCCTTCGGCTCGCCCTGCTTGCTGCTCGCCTTCGGCTCGCGGGGCAGCCCCAGGATCCGCTCCGCCACGATGTTGCGCTGGATCTCGTTGGTGCCGGCGTAGATCGGCCCCGACAGCGAGAACGTGTAGCCGTCGAGCCACCGCGACTCCAGCTCGGCCGTCGGGCCGAGCAGGTCGAGCGCGGTCTCGTGGAGCGCGATGTCGAGCTCCGACCACCACACCTTGTTCACCGAGCCGGCCGCCCCCATCTCGCCGCCGTCGGCGAGCCGGGTCACGGTGCCCCAGGTGTAGAGGCGGTAGGCCTGCGCCTTGAGCCAGGCGTCGACGACGCCGTCGGCCGCCGTCGGCACCGCGTCGCCGTGCTCGCGCCAGAGCTCGACCAGCCGGTCGGCCGCCGCGCAGAACCGGCCGGGGGAGCGCAGCGAGAGCCCGCGCTCGTTGCCCGCGGTCGACATCGCGACCCGCCACCCGTCGCCGGGGGCGCCGAGCACGTCGCGGTCGGGCACGAAGACGTCCTCGAAGAACACCTCGGCGAAGCCCGCCTCGCCGTCGAGCTGGGCGATCGGGCGCACCGTCACGCCGTCGGCGTCGAGCGGGAACAGGAAGTAGGTGAGCCCCTGGTGCCGCTGCGCCTCCGGGTCGGAGCGGAACAGGCCGAACCCCCAGTGGGCGAACGACGCCCGCGACGACCAGGTCTTCTGGCCGTTGAGCACCCAGCCGCCGCGCGCCTCGTCGCGCCGGGCCGTCGAGCGCAGTGAGGCGAGGTCCGAGCCGGCCTCCGGCTCCGACCAGCACTGCGCCCAGACCTGCTCGCCCGTGGCCATCGTAGGCAGGAACCGGTCCTGCTGCTCCTGCGTGCCGTGGTCGAAGATGATCGGCGCCAGCAGGAAGATGCCGTTCTGCGACACCCGACCCGGGGCCCCGGCGCGGTAGTACTCCTCCTCGAAGACCACCCACTCCACCAGTGACGCCTCGCGGCCGGAGTAGGCCCGCGGCCACGACACGACCGACCACCTCGCGTCGGCGAGCCGGCGCTCCCACTCCTGGTGGGCGACCCAGCCCTCCGCGGTGTCCATCGAGGGCAGCGGCTGGGCCGGCACGTTGGCGGCCAGCCACTCCCGCGCCTCGGCCTGGAAGGCCAGCTCCGACTCGGAGAGTTCCAGATCCATGCGTCAGTCCTTCTCGGTTCCTGAGGTGTCGGCCGGAGAGCCTCGAAGGGCCGTCTTCAGCACCTTGCCGGACAGGTTGCGGGGGAGCGCGTCGGTGAGCTCGACCTCGCGCGGCACCTTGAAGTTCGCGAGCCTCTCCCGGGCGAAGGCGATCACCTCGTCGGGTGCCACGGTCGCGCCCGCGGCCGGCACGACGTACGCCCGGCCGACCTCGCCCAGCCGCTCGTCGGGCACCCCGACGACCGCGACGTCGGCGACGCCGTCCATCCGCATCAGCGCCTGCTCGACCTCGGCGGGGTAGACGTTGAAGCCGCCGGAGATGTACATGTCCTTGATCCGGTCGGTGATCCGCAGGTTGCCGTCCGCGTCGAGCTCGCCGACGTCGCCGGTGTGCAGCCAGCCGTCGGCGTCGATCGCCTCCTCGGTGGCCGCGGGGTCGTCGAGGTAGCCGAGCATCACGTGGTCGCCCCGCACCAGCAGCTCACCGGTGCCGGGGTCGGTGCGGATCTCCATGCCGGGGATCGCGCGCCCGCAGGTGGTCGCCACCAGCTCTGCGGGGTCGCCCTCGCGACACATCGTCACGACGACCGCCTCGGTCATCCCGAACGCCGTCACGACCTGGTCGATGCCCAGGCCCTCCGGGGCGGGGGCGCGCATCCGCTCGATCAGCACCACCGGCACGACGGCCGCGCCGGTCACCGCCAGCCGTAGCGACGACAGGTCGCGCCGGTCGCGACCGGGAGCGCCGAGCAGCGACTGGTAGATGGTCGGCGCCCCGGGGAGCACGGTGATCCGCTCCTCCTCGACCAGCCGCATCGTCTCGTCGAGGTCGAAGGTGGCCAGGGGGTAGAGCGTCGCCCCGGTGACCAACCCGGTGACGATGCCGACCTTGTAGCCGAAGGAGTGGAAGAAAGGGTTGACCACCAGGTAGCGGTCGTCGGCGGTCACGCCCCCGAGCCGGCCCCAGACCGCGGCCACGCCCACGGTCTGGCGATGGGCCGACATGGCCCCCTTGGGGCGGCCGGTCGTGCCGGAGGTGAACAGGATATCGGCCACGTCGTCCGGCGAGACCGCGGCGGCCACCGCGTCGATGTCGACGTCACCGGGGGCCAGCCCGTCGAGGTCGCGGCGCAGGTCGAGCACGGTCACGTCGTCGCCGACCCCCGCGGCGCGCAGGTCGGCGGCCTGCGTGCGGCCCAGGAAGCCGTCCTCGAGCAGCACCAGCCGGGCGCCGGTGCGGTGCACCAGGTCGGCGACCTCGTGACCGGTGTAGCGGGAGTTGCAGGGGACCAGGGTCCCGCCGGCGTAGTGGACGGCTAGGGCGGCCACCACCCAGTCGACGCTGTTGGGAGCCCACACGCACACCCGGTCGCCGGGCCCGACGCCGAGGCCGACGTAGCCGGCGGCGACCTGCCGCACCCGGTCGAGGAGCTCGCGGAACGACGTCGCGGCGCCGCCCTCGACGTACGCCGGCCGGTCGCCGTGGCGCTCGGCCGCGGCACGCAGCACGCCGGGGACGGTGCGCTCCATCTCGCCTCCTGGGTGCCCAACCAAGCAGTTGCTTGGTACTGTAGCAAACATGCACCTGGGCTACTCGGCGGCGGACGAGGCGTTCCGCGTCGAGGTCCGTGCCTGGCTCGAGGACCACCTCGCCGGCGAGTGGGGCGCGCTGCGCGGCCTGGGCGGGCCCGGCAAGGACCACGAGGCGGTCGAGGAGCGGCTCGCGTGGAACCGCCACCTCGCCGCGCACGGCTGGACGTGCGTGGGCTGGCCCACCGAGCACGGCGGCCGCGGGCTGAGCCTGTGGCAGCAGGTGATCTTCCACGAGGAGTACGCCCGGTCCGGCGCCCCGGCGCGAGTCAACCACCTCGGCGAGGAGCTGCTCGGCCCGACGCTGATAGCCTTCGGCACCGAGGCCCAGCAGCAGCGCTTCCTGCCGCGGATCCTGGCCGTCGAGGAGCTGTGGGCCCAGGGCTACTCCGAGCCCGGGGCCGGCTCCGACCTCGCCAACGTGCAGACCCGGGCCCGGCTCGAGGGTGACGCGTGGGTGCTCGACGGGCAGAAGGTGTGGACCTCCAACGCCCACTTCTCCCAGTGGCTGTTCGTGGTCGCGCGCAGCGAGCCCGGCTCGCAGCGCCACCGCGGCCTCAGCTTCCTGCTGGTGCCGATCGACCAGGAGGGGGTCGAGGTCCGGCCCATCGAGCAGCTCACCGGCGGCTCGGAGTTCAACGAGGTCTTCCTCACCGGTGCCCGCACCGACGCCGACCTCGTGGTGGGGGAGCCCGGGTCCGGCTGGGGCGTGGCGATGGGGCTGCTCGGCTTCGAGCGCGGCGTCTCGGTGCTCGGCCAGGTGGTCGGCTTCGCCCGCGAGCTCGACGGCGTCGTGGGCCTGGCCCGCGAGCACGGCGCCCTCGACGACCCGGTGCTGCGCGACCGGCTCGCCGCGCTCAAGGTCGAGCTCGAGGTGCTGCGCTTCCAGGCGCTGCGCGGCCTCTCCCAGGTGACCGGCGGCGACGACTCCGCGGCCGGCGGCGGCGCCGGCTCGATCTTCAAGCTCGTCTGGGCCGGCTGGCACCGCCGGCTCGGCGAGGTCGCCATGGACGTGCTGGGCACGGCCGGGCTGACCATCGCCGCGGCGCCGTACGAGCTCGACCCGTGGCAGCGACTCTTCCTCTTCTCCCGCGCCGACACGATCTACGGCGGCAGCGACGAGGTGCAGCGCAACATCCTGGCCGAGCGCGTGCTCGGCCTCCCGCGAGAGCCCAAGGGGGCCTGAGTGACCACCGTCCGACCCGAGCAGCCCGCGCCCGACTACGTGCCCGGCCACGACCTGCTGGCCGGCCGGGTGGTGGTCGTGACGGCCGCCGCCGGTGCCGGCATCGGCGCCGCCGTCGTGCGACGCGCGCTCGAGGAGGGCGCCCGCGCGGTCGTCTTCAGCGACACCCACGAGCGTCGCCTGGCCGAGGCGGAGGGGGCACTGGCCGCGGAGTTCGGTGCCGACCGGGTGCGCCAGCGGGTCTGCGACGTCACCGACGAGGCCCAGGTGGGCGCGCTGCTCGACCTCGCCGACGAGGTTGGCGGCGTCGACGTGATGGTCAACAACGCCGGCCTGGGCGGCACGGCCAGCGTCCTGGAGATGACCGACGAGCAGTGGTCGCGGGTGCTCGACATCACGCTCACCGGCACCTTCCGCTGCGTGCGTGCCGCCGGCCAGCGGATGGCGGCGGCCGGGCGGCGGGGCGTGATCGTCAACAACGCCTCGGTGATCGGCTGGCGCGCCCAGGAGGGCCAAGCGCACTACGCCGCCGCCAAGGCGGGGGTGATGGCGCTGACCCGCTGCGCCGCGATCGATCTCGCGCCCCACGGCATCCGGGTCAACGCGGTCTCGCCCAGTCTCGCGATGCACCCGTTCCTGGCCAAGGTCACCTCCGACGAGCTGCTGGCCGAGCTCAAGCAGCGCGAGGCGTTCGGTCGCGCCGCCGAGCCGTGGGAGGTCGCCAACGTGATGGTGATGCTCGCCAGCGACTACACCTCCTACATGACCGGCGAGGTCGTCGCGGTCAGCAGCCAGCAGGCCTGACCCGGAGACTGGGTGCCATGACCGCCGACGCCGTACCGGCCCACAGCCGGCGCCAGGAGCTGCTGGCCATCGCGGCCCGCCTGTTCGCCGAGAAGGGCTTCAAGAACACCACGGTGCGAGACATCGCCGACGCCGCGGGCATCCTGTCGGGCAGCCTCTACCACCACTTCGACTCCAAGGAGTCGATGGTCGACGAGATCCTGTCCACCTTCCAGGACGAGCTGTTCGCGGCGTACGACGCGGTGCTCGCCAGCGACGTCGACGCGCGGGTGAAGATCGAGCGGTGCGTGCGGCTGTCGTTCGCGGCGATCGACGAGCACCCCCACGAGGTCGCGATCTTCCAGAACGAGGCGGCGTACCTCGGCGGGTTCGACCGGTTCGCCTACCTCGCCGAGCGCAACGCCCAGTCGCGACAGGTGTGGATCACGTTGCTCGACGACGGCGTCCGCGAGGGCGTGCTCGACGCCGACCTCGACATCGAGCTCACCTACCGCTTCATCCGCGACACCGTGTGGGTCGCGGTCCGGTGGTACCGCCCCGGCGGCAAGCTCAGCCACGAGGCGATCGCCTCGCAGTACCTCACGATCCTGCTCGACGGCATCGCCCGTCCCTCGTCCAGACCGACCGCCAGCCCGACCGCCGGCCAGACCGCCAGCCCGACCGCCGGCCAGACCGCCAGCCCGACCGCCAGCCCGACCGCCAGCCCGACCGCCAGCCCGACCCAGGAGTCCTGACATGCCCGAGGCCTACATCGTCGACGCCGTGCGCACCCCGGTCGGCAAGCGCCGCGGCGCGCTCGCCGAGGTCCACTCCGCCGACCTCGCCGCCCACACCCTCTCGGCGCTGGTGCGCCGTACCGGCATCGACCCCGGCGCCGTCGACGACGTGGTGCTCGGCTGCTGCGACACGATCGGGTCGCAGGCCGGCGACGTGGCCCGCACGGCTTGGCTGGTCGCCGGCCTGCCCGACCACGTGCCGGGCGTGACCATCGACCGCCAGTGCGGCTCGTCGCAGCAGGCGGTCCACTTCGCCGCCCAGGGCGTGCTGTCCGGCACCCAGGACCTCGTCGTCGCCGGCGGTGTGCAGAACATGAGCGCGATCCCGATCTCGGCCGCGATGCTCGTGGGCCAGCAGTACGGCTTCTCCACGCCGTTCGCCGAGTCGCCCGGCTGGCAGGCCCGCTACGGCGACCAGGAGGTCAGCCAGTTCCGCTCGGCCGAGATGATCGCCGAGAAGTGGGGGATCAGCCGCGAGGACATGGAGGTCTTCGCGCTGGCTTCGCACGAGCGGGCCCGCACGGCGATCGGCGAGGGCCGGTTCAAGGACGAGGTCGAGCCGGTCACGCTGGCCGACGGCTCGGTGGTCGACACCGACCAGTGCCCGCGCGAGACGTCGCTGGCCACGATGGCCGAGCTCGAGCCGCTCGCCCCCGGCGGCCGGATCACGGCCGCGGTGGCCTCCCAGATCTGCGATGCCTCCTCGGCGCTGCTCGTCGCCTCCGAGCGCGCGGTCGCCGAGCACGGCCTGACCCCGCGAGCCCGGGTGCACCACCTCACTGTCCGCGGCGACGACCCGGTCTGGATGCTCACCGGCCCGATCCGCGCCACCCGCCACGCCCTCGAGCGCACCGGCCTCACCGTCGACGACATCGACCTGTTCGAGTGCAACGAGGCGTTCGCATCGGTGGTGCTGGCCTGGATGCAGGAGCTGGACGTGCCGCACGAGAAGGTCAACGTCAACGGCGGCGGCATCGCGCTCGGCCACCCGATCGGCGCCACCGGCACCCGCCTGATGACCACCCTCCTCAACGAGCTCGAGCGCACCGGCGGCCGCTACGGCCTGCAGACCATGTGCGAGGGCGGCGGCCAGGCCAACGTCACGATCATCGAGCGCCTCTGACGCGCGCTGGTCGAGCAGCGACGAGCCCCAGCGAGGAGCGTCCGTCGAGACCCCCGCACCCGAACGCCCTCCCGTCCCCACCGGAGGGCGTTCGTCCCACCGGGTCTCGACGACGCTCGCTGGCGCTCGCTGCTCGACCAGCGGGCGGCTACGGGACCGCGTTGCGGTAGCGCTCCCCGACGGCGCGGACCTGCTCGACCAGCTCGGGCGGGTCGGTGACGTGGAAGTCGAGGCCGAGCAGGCCGATGTAGACCGCGATCATCTCGACGCTGTCGGCGCCGGTGACCAGCACGCAGTGCCCGTCGTCGACGGTCTCCACGACGCCGACGGCAGGGTTGATCCGGGCCATCACCTCCTCGGCGGGGGCGTCGACCGCGATCCGCGCGTGCACGGTCCAGCCGGCGTGCGCGACCTCGCGCAGCACGAAGGCCGTGTAGTCCTCGCCGGGGAGCGGCCGCGGCGCGAACCGCCGTCCGCCCGGTCGGCGCAGCTCCATCAGGTCGAGGCGGTACGGCGCCCAGGTGTCGGTCGCCGCGTCGCGGCCCACCACCCACCACCGCCGCTGCCAGCTCACCAGGCGGTAGGGCTCGACCTGGTGGCGGGTGACCCGGTCGCCGACGCGCTGGTCGAAGCGCAGCTCCTCGCGGTCGCGCACGGCGGCCGCGACCTCGGCGACCAGGGCCGGGTCGACGACCGGGTCCTCGACGTTGGTGTCGGTGTTCTCCGGGCCGGCGGTGACGGCCTCGCGGACGGCGTCCACCCGCCGGCGGAGGCGATCGGGCAGCACGTGCTCGAGCTTGGCCAGGGCCTGGGCGCTGATCTCCTCGATCCCCGGCATGGCCGTGCCCGACCGCAGGCCGACCACCACCGCGACCGCCTCGTCCTCGTCGAGCAGCAGGGGAGGGAGCCGGCTGCCGACGCCGAGGCGGTAGTGACCGCCCGGGCCACGTACGGCCTCGACCGGGTAGCCGAGCGCGCGCAGCCGGTCGACGTCCTTGCGGACGGTGCGGTCGGTGACGTCGAGGCGTCGGGCCAGCTCGGCCCCGGTCCAGTCGGCGCGCGACTGGAGGAGGCCGAGCAAGGCGAGCAGGCGTGCGGAGGTCTCCAACATGGTCGAAGTTTCCTTGATTTGTAGGAACGAAGTGTTCCTGAACTGCTCCTAGCGTAGCGGTCATGAACACCACCCAGAACGGCGCCACCGCCGACACCTCGATCCGCCCCTTCACCGTCTCCGTGCCCGAGGAGGCCCTGGCCGACCTCCGGGCCCGGCTGGCCAACACCCGCCTCCCGCAGCCGGCCCCCGGCGACTCCTGGGACTACGGCACGCCGACCGGCTACCTGGCCGACATGGTCGAGCGCTGGAAGGCGTTCGACTGGCGCGCCGCCGAGGCCCGGATCAACGCGGTCCCGAACTTCACCACCGAGATCGACGGGCAGACCATCCACTTCGTCCACGTCCGCTCGGCCAACGAGGACGCGACGCCGCTGCTCCTGCTCCACACCTACCCCGGCTCCTTCGCGGAGTTCCTCGACGTCGTCCCGCTGCTCACCGACGACTTCCACCTCGTGGTCCCGTCGATGCCGGGCTTCGGCTTCAGCACCCCGGTCGTCGACGAGGGCTGGACGATGGACCGCGTCGCGCGGACGTACGACGCGCTGATGCGGCGCCTCGGCTACGAGTCCTACGGCGCCCACGGCAGCGACGGGGGCGCGATGGTCGGCCGCGAGCTGGCGGTGCTGAACCCGACGGGATTCCTCGGCGCCCACGTCCTGCAGCTGTTCTCCTTCCCCTCGGGCGACCCGAGCGAGTTCGAGTCGTTCGGGCCCAAGGAGTACGCCGCGCTGGAGTTCATGGGTTGGTTCCAGTCCGTCGGCGGCTACAACTCGATGAACGGCACCCGGCCGCAGACGATCGCTGCGGCGCTGTCGGACTCGCCCGTGGGTCAGCTGGCCTACAACGAGCTGTTCGAGAACTTCGGCAACGGCACCAGCCTGGTCACGCCCGAGCAGGTGCTCACCCAGGTCTCCCTCTACTGGCTGACCAACACCTCCTCGGGCGCCGTCCGCTACCACTACGCCGAGCAGCACCCCCCGCGCGAGACCGTGGTCAGCGAGGGGCGGATCGGGGTCGCGGTCTTCAAGGACGACTTCCAGACCATCCGGCCGCTGGCCGAGCGCGACAACACCAACATCGTGCACTGGACCGAGCACGACCGCGGCGGCCACTTCGCCGCGATGGAGGTGCCCGAGCTGCTCGCCGAGGACCTGCGGGTCTTCTTCGCCTAGCCAGCGCTGGTCGAGGTGCGAGCGAAGCCGAGCCTCGAATCCCTCGCCGGCCGAGAGCCCTCCCGCCCCGCGCGCTGATCGAGGTGCGAGCGGAGCGAGCCTCGAAACCCCCGCACCCGAACGCCCTCCGGTCCCACCGGGGGGCGTTCGGCGTACGGGTCTCGAGGCTCGTCCGAGGCTCCTCGCACCTCGACCAGAGCAGAAATCGGGTGGCACCGGCGGGGCGGACCGGGTGAGGGTGGCGGCGTGAGCGACCTCGAGATCATCGCGTTCGGTCCCGACGACACCGAGCTCCTCGCGCACCACGTCGAGGTCGTCAACACCGTCCGCCGCCACGACGCGCCGTGGACCCGGGAGCGGACGCTGCGCCAGGCCGAGGGGATCTACCGGCACGGGTGGGACGACGACGCCGCGGTGCCGGTGCTGGCCCGCCTCGGCGGTGAGCCGGTGGCGGCCGGGGAGCACGACGTCGGCACGTGGGACAACCGCCACCTGGCCTGGGTGCAGGTGCTCGTGCACCCCGACCACCGCCGGCGGGGGCTGGGGTCGGAGCTGCTGGGCTGGCACGAGGAGCGGGCCCGGGCCGCGGGCTGCACCTCCCTCGGCACCGACGGCTGGGACTCGCCGGCCACCCGCGAGTTCGGTGCCCGGCACGGGCTGGAGGTGCGCTCGGCCGCCGTGCTGCGCCGGCAGCGGCCGGCGGACCTGAGCCCCAGCCGGCTCGACGCGCTCGCCGCCGAGGCGTGGTCGGCGGCCGCCGACTACGAGCTGGTGCACCGCGACGGACCCACCCCCGACGACGAGCTCGCCGCCCTCGCCGAGCTCACCGCCGCCATCAACGACGCGCCCACCGACGACCTCGACATCGAGGACGAGGTCTACACCCCGGAGCGGATCCGGGCCTACGAGCGCGCCTGGGCCGACCGCGGCGACCGGATGTACCGGCTGCTCGCGCGACACCGAGCCACCGGCGAGCTGGCCGGGCAGAGCGTGGTGGTCGTCGACGGCGAGCGCCCCGAGCAGGCCAGCCAGCACGACACCTCCGTCGCGCGGGCCCACCGCGGCCACCGGCTGGGACTGCTGCTCAAGACCGAGATGGTCCGGTGGCTGCGCGAGACCGAGCCGCGCCTGGAGAGCCTCGACACCTGGAACGCCGGGTCCAACGAGCACATGATCGCGGTCAACGAGCGGCTGGGCTACGTCGCCCTCGGCCGCGAGCTGGAGCTGCAGAAGGCGCTCTGAGGCGCCACCCCGCGGCTCGCCTCAGCCGACGTACGACGCCGCCCGCCGCAGCTCGGCGACGGCCTGGTCGACGACCCGGTCGACGAGCTCCTCGCACGACGGCAGGTCGTCGAGCACGCCCACCACCTGGCCGGAGGCCAGCACGCCGGCGTTCGTGTCGCCCTCGACCAGCCCGGCGCGCAGCATCATCGGGGTGTTGGCGGCCAGCACCATCTGCGCCCAGGACCGGTCGCCGCCGTGCTTCATCGCGCGGCCGTCGGCGGCGAGCCGGCGCCACGACATCCCGCTCATCCGCTTGAAGGCGAGGGTCCGGCGCACGGTGGGGCCGAGTCGCCGCACGGCGCTGGTCTCCTCCAGCTCCCGGACCAGCGCGGTGCGCAGCATCCGGTGCGGCATGCCGTCGACCTTGTCGGTGACGACCGTGCCGTCGAGGCCGTGCTCGAGGTAGAGCTGCTTGACCGGGTCGGGCACGGCACTGTCGCGGGTGAGCAGGAACCGGGTGCCCATGCCGATGCCGGCGGCGCCGTAGGACAGCGCGGCGGCGAGGCCGCGGCCGTCGAAGAACCCGCCCGCGGCGATCACCGGGATGTCGACGGCGTCGAGCACGGTGGGCAGCAGCAGCGTGGTCGGCACCGGGCCGGTGTGGCCGCCGCCCTCGCCGCCCTGGATCATCACCGCGTCCGCGCCCCAGCCGGCGACCTTGACGGCGTGCTTGGGCGCCCCGACCGAGGGCACGACCACGACGTCGTGCTCCTTGAGCATCGCGATCAGCTCCGGCTTGGGGGCCAGGGCGAACGACGCCACCCTGACGCCGTGGTCGACCAGCAGCCGGCAGCGGTCGGCGGCGTCGCCGGCGTCGGCGCGCAGGTTGACGCCGAACGGCTGGTCGGTGCGACCCTTGACCTCGACGATCGCGGCCTCGAGCTCGGCGATCGTCATCGTGGCGCTGGCCAGGATGCCGAGGCCTCCGGCGTTGGCGGTGCCGCTCACCAGGCGGGGCCCGGCGACCCAGCCCATGCCGGTCTGCACGACCGGGTGCCGGACGCCGACCAGGTCGGTCAGCGGCGTGCGCAGCAGCTGCTCACGCATCGGGGACCTCGCGGTGCCGCAGCGAGCGCGGGTCGAGCACCTCGCGGATGATCACCAGCTCCTCCACGGTCGGCTCGCGGGTGGTCGGCACCTCGCCCTCGACGGCCAGCTGGAAGCCGGTCGCCTCCTGCACCTCGGCGACGGTGACCCCGGGATGCACGCTGCGCAGCCGCACCGTGTCGTCGGGTCCGCCGAGGTCGAGCACGGCGAGGTTGGTGACGATCCGGTGGATGTCGTTGAACCGGGCGGCTGCCGCCCCGGCCTCGCGGGCCCGACGGGGGCCGACGCCGGAGACGACGTCGACGCGCTCGACGAAGACCCGGGTCGAGTGCTTGGGCACCCAGTAGGACGTGCGGTTGTTGACGGTGTTGCCGGGCGCCCCGCGCGAGCCGAGCAGCTGGCGCCTGGGCTGGGCGAACGGGCCGATCGCCGAGATGTTCTGGTTGCCGTCGCGGTCGACCTGGGTGGCGCCCATCATCACGTGCCGCGGCCCGTTGGCCACGACGTCGAAGACCTTGCGGAACGGGATCCAGCCCTCGACCACGTCGGCCTTGGCGAACAGCGGCGGCACCCCGGCGAGGAACAGCGACTCGCCGTCGGAGATCACCAGCTCGGGGTTGGTGGTCAGCTTGGCCAGCCGGACGCCGAGCGTGGGGAGCATCCCCATCGGGCTGGCGAAGATCTCGCCGTCGTCGCGGAACGCGTCGGCGATCGCGGCGGCGCAGACGTCGGCGCGGGTCGGCTCGCTCACTTCTGCTCCTCCTCGTGGAAGGCCCGGACCGCGGCCTGGTAGGCGTCCTCGTCGCCGGCCAGGAACCGCTGCTCGAACTCCGCCCACTCGTCGTCGCTGCCCGAGGCCGCCGCGACGTAGGCCTTCTGGAAGGCCTCGTCGCGCTCGTAGTCGGGGGTGCAGGTGGTGAAGTGCGCGCCGTGGGGCGTCTCGACCACACCCGTGACCAGCATCCGGCTGAGCAGCAGCCGCTGAACGGGGGTGTCGACGGTGAGCCCGGCGGTGTCGACCACCTGCTCGACGCTGACGTAGACCTCGTCGGCCGCCATCGCGAACAGGTCGTCGAAGTAGGGGTCGGGGCCGAGGTAGGTCGCGTTGCCGTGGGGGTCGGCACGGTTGAGGTGCACCAGCGCGGCGTCCAGCCGCAGGGCCGGCACGGCCACCAGCTCCTCGTGGCCGTGGCCCTCGTCGTAGGGGCTGGTGACCGTGGCCAGCCACGGGTTGTTGACCAGCACGTCGGAGCCGAGCCCGGCTCGGGCGGGCAGGAACGGCAGCCGCTGGGCCGCGGCCCGCAGTCCGGTCTGGAACATCCCCTCGTCGAGCTCGACGATCTCCGGGATGGTGCCGGCCTGGCGGGCCCGCTGGAAGTTGGGTTCGAGGGGGATCGAGTCGAGCGAGACGAACGCGTAGACCAGCTTGCGGACCTTGCCGGCCCGCACCAGGAGGCCGACGTCGGCGCCGCCCCAGCTGACCAGCGTCAGGTCGGTGAGGTCGGAGCGCAGCATCGCGCGCACCAGCGCCATCGGCTTGCGCCGGGGACCCCAGCCCCCGATACCGATCGTCATCCCGCTGCGCAGCCGCGAGACCACGTCGTCGATGCTCATCCGCTTGTCGCGGGGTCCCCGGTGAGTCGCGGAGGTCATCGCTTGCCCTTCTCGGTGCCGGCGAAGGTGTCGCGCAGCTCGTCGCTGACGCCCATCAGGTTGAGCTCGTAGGTGAAGCCCTGCTCAAACCGGTAGCTCTTGTTGACGTCGACGGGGTCGATGCCGTTGAGCGCGGCCTTGGCGGCGCGGATCACCCGGGTGTCGTGGGCGGCGATGTCGGTGGCGACGGCCAGCGCCGCGTCGTCGAGCCGGTCGCGCGGCACCACCTCGAGCACCGAGCCGAACTGCACGAGGTCGGCCGCCCTGATGGTGCGGGCGGTGAAGTAGAGGGTGCGCATCATGTGCTGGGGCACCAGCCGGGCCATGTGGGTCGCGGCCCCGAGGGCGCCCTGCTTGACCTCGGGGACGCCGAAGTAGGCGTCCTCGCTGGCCACCACGCAGTCGGCGTTGCCGACCAGCCCCACACCGCCGCCGAGGCAGAAGCCGTGCACCGCGGCCACCACGGGCACCGTGCACTCGTAGACCGCCTTGAACGCCGCGTAGCAGCCCCGGTTGGCGCCGAGGAGCGCGTCGAAGCCCGGGGTGTGCTGCATCTCCTTGATGTCGACGCCGGCGTTGAAGCCCCGGCCCTCGGCCCGCAGCACCACCACCCGGGTGTCGGGATCGGCGCTCGCCGCGTCGAGCGTGCGGGCCAGGTCGAACCAGCCCTCCACGGTGAGTGCGTTGACCGGTGGCGCGTCCATGGTGACGACCCGGACGCCGTCGGGACGCAGCTCGGAGGAGGTGCCCATGAGTGCCAACCTAACATTTGCTTGGTAGGCTGCGCAGCATGCCTCTCGCCCTCGACCTGACCGGCCGGGTGGCCCTCGTGACCGGGGGCGCCAAGGGCCTGGGCCGGGGCGTGACCGAGGCGCTCGTGGCCGCCGGCGCCACCGTGGTGACCTGCTCGCGCTCGGCCGCCGAGCCGGTGCCCGGCACCACCCACCTGCTCTGCGACGTGCGCGACCCCGAGGCCGTCTCGGCGCTCGTGGCCACCGTGGTCGGCGAGCACACCCGGCTCGACGTGCTGGTCAACAACGCCGGCGGCGCCCCGAGCGCCGAGGCCGCGACCGCCTCGCCGCGCTTCCACGAGAAGATCGTCGGGCTCAACCTGCTCAGCCCCCTGCTGGTCTCCCAGGCCGCCAACGCGGTCATGCAGGGCCAGGCCGGCGGTGGCTCGATCGTCAACATCTCCTCCATCTCCGCCTCGCGCCCCGCGCCCACCATCGCGGCCTACGCTGCCGCCAAGGCCGGGCTCGACTCGCTCACCCGGTCGCTGGCGATGGAGTGGGGGCCGCGGGTGCGGGTCAACGCCATCGACGTCGGCCTTTGCCGCACCGAGCACACCGACGACCACTACGGCGGCGACGAGTCGGTGGCCCGGATCGAGCGGACCATCCCGCTCGGCCGGATGGCCCGTGCCGAGGAGGTCGGCCACGTCGCGGCGTTCCTGGCGAGCGACCTGGCGTCGTACGTCTCGGGGGCCCGGGTGGCCTGCGACGGCGGCGGCGAGCCGCCGGTCTTCCTGCACATCTGACCTGCCCCTGCACCAGCCCACCCCCGACCCCGAGGAGCCACTGTGACCGGACTGCTGGACGGCCGCGTCGCCATCGTCACCGGAGCCGGCCGCGGCATCGGCCGCGCCCACGCCCTCGAGCTGGCCCGCCACGGCGCGGCCGTGCTCGTCAACGACTACGGCGTCTCGCTCGCCGGCGAGGGCACCGGCGAGTCGCCCGCCGACGAGGTGGTCGCCGAGATCCGCGCGGCGGGCGGCCGGGCTGCCGCCAACGGTGCCGACGTCGCCGACTTCGAGCAGGCCGCGGCCATGGTGCAGCAGGCGATCGAGGAGTGGGGCGGGCTCGACGTGCTGGTCAACAACGCCGGCTTCGTGCGCGACCGGATGCTGGTCAACACCTCCGAGGAGGAGTGGGACGCCGTGGTCCGGGTGCACCTCAAGGGCCACTTCGCCCCGCTGCGCCACGCGGGCGCCTACTGGCGGGCCGAGGCCAAGGCCGGTCGCCAGCGCGCGGCCCGGGTGGTCAACACCTCCTCCGGCGCGGGGCTGCAGGGCTCGGTGGGCCAGGCGACGTACTCGGCGGCCAAGGCGGGCATCGCCGGGCTCACGCTCGTCGCCGCCCAGGAGCTGGGCCGCTACGGCGTGACCGTCAACGCCATCGCCCCGGTGGCGCGCACCCGGATGACCGAGGGCGCCTTCGACACCTCGCAGATGGCGCTGCCCGAGGACAACTCCCCGGTCGTGGCGTGGCTGGCCTCGGAGGAGGCCGGCGACGTGACCGGCCGGGTGATCGAGATCGACGGCGGCAAGGTCACCGTCGAGAACGGCTGGTCCCACGGACCCGCGCGCGACCTCGGCCGTCGGTGGGAGGCGGCCGAGGTCGGGCCGGCCCTGCGCGACCTGCTCGCCGAGGCGCCGACCCCGGAGCCGGTCTACGGCGCCTGACGCCGGTACCTTGGGCAGCGTGACGAGCCCCTCCGCCCGCCGCCTCGCCGGGGCCACCGGCCTCCTGCTCGCGCTCGGCCTGTTCGCCGCCTGCAGCGACGACCCGCCCGCGGCCGACCTCGACGCGAGCGAGTCGCCCTCGGCCACCGACGACCCGTCGGCGTCGGCAGACCCGTCGGGCGGCGCCTCACCCACCGGCGAGTGGCCACGCGCGGAACCGGAGGACCTCGGGTTCGACGCCGGCCGGCTGGACGAGGTCGCCGACGAGGCCAACCGGTTCGGCTCGTCCTGCTTCGTGGTCACCCGCAAGGGCTCGGTCGTGGGGGAGTGGAACTGGGACGACGGCGACGTGCTGGGCTCCGACCCGCGCGACGTCTACTCCGTCACCAAGACCGTCGCCGGCATCCTGGTCGGCATCGCGCAGGCCGACGGCGACCTCGACATCTCCGACCCGGTCTCCGACTACGTCAGCGAGTGGCGCGGCACCGACTCCGCCGAGGTCACGATCCGCGACCTGCTCACCAACACCAGCGGCCGGTTCTGGACGCCCAAGAGCGACTACGAGGACCTGTTCGCCGCCCCCGACCGCACCCGCTACGCCGTCGGGCTCGGCCAGGCCACCGAGCCCGGCGAGGAGTGGATCTACAACAACGCCGCCATCCAGGTCCTCGACCGGGTGCTGCGCGAGGCCACCGGCGAGGACCCTGCCGACTTCGCCCGCAAGCGGCTGTTCGCACCCCTGGGCATGCTCGACACCGAGCTCAGCCACGACGACAGCGGCCGGTCGACGAACCTGTTCTTCGGCATGACCAGCACCTGCCTCGACCTGGCCCGACTCGGCCAGCTCTACGCCGACGGCGGGTCCTGGTACGGCGAGCAGGTCGTGCCCCGGTCGTGGGTGACCGCCTCGACCCGCCAGTCCGCCCCCCGCCTCAACGCCGGCTACGGCTACCTGTGGTGGCTCAACCGCAAGGGCCCGTTGGTCGGGGCCTCCGGCACCGTCGAGGCGACCGACGAGCAGCTCGCTCCCGACTCGCCCGAGCGGTTCTTCGCGATGCTCGGCCTCGGCGGGCAGGTGGTGATGGTCGACCCGCGGACGCACACGGTCGTGGTGCGCCTGGGCGACCCGGGGCCGCCGCCGCAGTACTCCATGCGGCACGCCGCACCGGCGCTCACCTACGCGCTGACCGAGCCGGGTGCCGGCTGAGGTCGGGCCTCAGATGCGCTCGAGCACCGTGCCGGTCGCCATCGCGCCGCCGGCGCACATCGAGATCAGGGCCGAGGCCTGGTCGCGGCGCTCGAGCTCGTGCAGGGCGGTGGTGATCAGGCGGGTGCCGGTCGAGCCGACCGGGTGACCGATGGCGATCGCGCCGCCGTTGACGTTCACCCGGTCGAGGTCCACCCGGTGCTGACCGGCCCAGGAGAGCACCACCGAGGCGAAGGCCTCGTTGACCTCGAACAGGTCGAAGTCGTCGATGGTGCGGCCGGTGCGCTCAAGGATCCGGCGGGTCGCGTCGATGGGCCCGTCGAGGTGGTAGTAGGGGTCGGAGCCGACCAGCGTGTGCGCGGCGATCCGGGCCCGCGGGGTGAGCCCGAGCGAGCGGGCGCGGTCCTCGTCCATGATCAGCACCGCCGAGGCGCCGTCGGAGATCTGCGAGGAGGTGCCGGCGGTGTGCAGGCCGTCGGGCAGCACCGCCTTGAGCTGGGCCAGCCCCTCGAGCGTGGTGTCGCGCAGGCCCTGGTCGGTGTCGACCACCCGGGTCTCACCGGTGGGCTGGCCGTCCTCGCCGAGCACCGGCGCGGTGACGGCGGCGATCTCGCGCTTGAACCGGCCCTCGTCGACGGCCACCCTCGCCTTCTGCTGCGAGGCCAGGCCGAAGGCCTCGAGGTCTGCGCGGGTCAGGCCCCGGTTGCGGGCGATCCGGTCGGCGGCCTCGAACTGGTTCGGCATGTCGATGTCCCAGTCGTCGGGGCGCGGGTCGCCCGAGCCCGGGGGGACGTTGGCGCCGAGCGGGATGCGCGACATCGACTCGACCCCGCAGGCGATGCCGACCTCGATGCTGCCGGCGGCGACCATGTCGTGCACGAGGTGCGCGGCCTGCTGGCCCGAGCCGCACTGGGCGTCGACGACCGTGGCGCCGGTGTGCTGGGGGAGCCCGGCGTGCAGCCAGGCGCGGCGCACCATCCCGTTGGACTGCTCTCCGGCCTGGGTCACGCAGCCGCCGACCACCTGCTCCACCAGCGCCGGGTCGACAGCGGCGCGGCGCAGCACCTCGGTCTGCACGAAGCCGAGCAGCGTGGCCGGGTGGACCCCGGCGAGCCAGCCGTTGCGCTTGCCGAGGGGGGTGCGGACGGCGTCGACGATCACGGGGTTGCCCATGACGCAAAACTAGAACACGTTCTCGCTGGCGACAACCTTCCAATACCTACCGTGAGTATGTAACCTCTCTCACTAGAACGTGTTCCAGTCTTCGCGAGGGAGAGCAGCCAGTGACGCAGACCGACCTGATCCCGGACGGGTTCGACTTCACCGATCCCTTCGTCAACGAGGTCGCGATCCCTCACGACGAGTTCCGGGCGCTGCGCCGCAGCGAGCCGGTGAAGTGGATCGAGCAGGCACCCGGCAGCTACGACGGCATGGCGGAGGAGTGCGGTCCCGGCTACTTCGCGGTGACCAAGCACGCCGACGTCGCCGCGATCTCCAAGAACTCCAAGGACTGGTCGACCTACGAGAACGGCGCGATCATCCGGTTCTCCGAGGGGATGACGCGCGAGCAGGTCGAGCTCCAGCGGATGATCCTGATCA
Organism: Nocardioides sp. SYSU D00038; assembly: GCF_016924665.1. Lineage (GTDB taxonomy): Bacteria > Actinomycetota > Actinomycetes > Propionibacteriales > Nocardioidaceae > Nocardioides. The sequence goes on along the minus strand of NZ_JAFFJT010000014.1, from coordinate 217,128 downwards.
ACCAGGACCCGCCCGAGCACACCCACACCCGGGGCATCATCTCCCGCGGGTTCACCCCCCGAGCGATCAACGCGCTCGAGGAGGTGATGACCCTGCGGGCCCAGGAGATCGTCAAGGCTGCCGTCGCCCGCGGCCGGGGCAACTTCGTCGAGGACGTCGCCGCCGAGCTGCCGCTGCAGGCGATCGCCGAGCTGATCGGCATCCCGCAGGAGGACCGGCACAAGATCTTCGACTGGTCCAACCAGATGCTCGCCTCCGACGACCCCGAGATCGAGGGCGAGCCCGACGTGGCCGCCGCCGAGCTGCTGGGCTACTCGATGGTGATGTCGGCCGACCGCCAGGCCAACCCGCGCGACGACATCGTCAGCAAGCTCGTCCACGCCGACAAGGACGGTCGCGGCCTCACCGACGACGAGTTCGGCTACTTCGTGATCCTGCTCGCGGTGGCCGGCAACGAGACCACCCGCAACGCGATCAGCCACGGGATGAACGCCTTCCTCGACAATCCCGACCAGTGGGAGCTGTGGAAGAAGGAGCGCCCGGCGACCATGGTCGACGAGGTCGTCCGCTGGGCCACCCCGGTGAGCGTCTTCCAGCGCACCGCGCTGACCGACACCGAGGTCGGCGGGGTGCCGGTGCGCAAGGGGCAGCGGGTCGCGCTCTGGTACGCCAGCGCGAACTTCGACGAGGACGTCTTCGAGGACCCGTTCCGCTTCGACATCACCCGCGACCACAACCCCCACGTGGGCTTCGGCGGGCACGGCGCCCACTACTGCGTGGGCGCCAACCTGGCCCGCCAGGAGATCCGGCTGATCTTCGAGGCCCTCGCCGAGCACGCCCCCGACATCGCCAAGGCCGGCGACCCCCGCCGGCTGCGGCACTCCTGGATCAACGGCATCAAGGAGCTCCAGGTCACCTACTGACCCGCCGTCGTCGCTGACCCGCACCCGGCGCGCGGGTCCGTCGACCCGGGCGGGGGTAGGTTCGGCCTCGCGACGCACGACGACGGGAGGGCCGCGATGACCGAGCTGGTGGTGGGGCAGGAGCTGGCGCTGGAGGCCGGGGGCCGGGCGCTGACCCGGGTGCGGATGGGCGTGGGCTGGGACAAGTCCCGCACCGCCGGCTTCATCGGCACCGGGGCCCCCGAGATCGACCTCGACGCCTCGGCGGTCCAGTTCTCCGGCGGCGCGCTGTTCGACCTCGCGTTCTTCAACCACCTCGCGACCCGCGACGGGTCCGTCGTCCACCAGGGCGACAACCGCAGCGGCTCCGGCGAGGGCGACGACGAGGTGGTGGTCATCGACCTCGACCGCGTGCACGGGCCCGTCGACGTCATCTTCATGATGGTGAGCAGCTTCCAGGGACATGGCTTGGAGTGGGTCCACAACGCCTACTGCCGGGTCGTCGACGACGAGACCGACGAGGAGCTGGCCCGCTACACCCTCTCCCTCGGCGTGCCGGAGACCGGGCTGGTGCTCTGCAAGCTCGTGCGCGCCGGTGCCGGCTGGACGATCGAGGCCATCGGCGAGGGGATCGCGGCCACCGACCCCACCCAGGCCGTGTCGAAGCTGGCCCGCTTCCTCTGAGCCTCCCCAGCCGACCGGCGTCGGCCTGGCCAGGCTCAGTCGCGGGCGGTGAGCACCAGCGGTCCGTCGGCGGTGATCGCCACCGTGTGCTCCATGTGCGCGCCGCGCGAGCCGTCGGCGCTGCGCAGGGTCCAGCCGTCGGGGTCGGTGAAGATCTCGTCGGTGGTGTGCAGGAACCACGGCTCGATCGCGATGACCAGGCCCGGGCGGAGCTTGAGCCCGCGACCCGGGCGGCCGTCGTTGGAGATGTGCGGGTCGCCGTGCATGGTGCGCCCCACCCCGTGCCCGCCGAACTGGAGGTTGACCGACAGCCCCGCCTCGCGCGCGACGGCACCGATCGCGGCCGAGATGTCGCCCACCCGGTTGCCGGGGCGGGCCTGGGCGATCGCGGCGTCGAGGGCGCGGGCCGTGGTGTCGATCAGCCGCAGGTCCTCCTCGCGCGGGGTGCCGACGACGACGCTGAGCGCCGAGTCGGCCACCCAGCCGTCGACGCTGGCGGCGAAGTCGACCGAGAGCAGGTCGCCGTCGCGCAGCGTGTAGTCGTGGGGCAGCCCGTGCAGCACCGCGTCGTTGACCGACGTGCACAGCACCTTGCCGAACGGCATCGCGCCGAACGACGGGTGGTAGTCGATGTAGCACGACTCCGCGCCGCGCTCCTTGATCATCCGGTGCGCCAGGGCGTCGAGGTCGAGCAGGTTCACGCCGACGTCCGCGGCCTCGCCCAGGGCAGTGATCACCTCGGCCACGAAGCGACCCGCGGGTCGCATCTGCTCGATCTGGGCCGGCGTCCTGAGCTCGATCATGGGAGCAGCCTAGGCAGTGGTTCCGCCGACAGCAGAACCGCCCACGGCAGATCCGCTGGTCCGGCGGGCGAGGCCCGCTGCACGCTGGAGGCATGACCCAGACAGCACACCTCTCCGCGGCCGACCGGCTGCTCCACCAGCGCATCCTCGTGCTGGGGCAGGAGGTCGACGACGAGATCGCGAACCGGCTCTGCGCCGAGCTCCTGCTCCTGTCGGCCGAGGACCCCCACCGCGACATCAGCCTCTACATCAACTCGCCCGGTGGCTCGGTCAGCGCCGGGCTGGCCATCTACGACACCATGCAGCTGATCCCCAACGACGTGAGCACGCTGGCGATGGGGCTGGCCGCGAGCATGGGCCAGTTCCTCCTGACGGCGGGCACGCCCGGCAAGCGGTTCGCCCTGCCCCACGCGCGGGTGCTGCTCCACCAGGGCTCGGCCGGCATCGGCGGGACCGCCATCGACATCGAGATCCAGGCCGAGAACCTCGAGCACGTCAAGGACGTGATGATGCGGCTCACGGCCCACCACACCGGGCAGCCGGTCGAGAAGGTGGAGCGCGACGCCCTGCGCGACAAGTGGTTCACCGCCGAGGAGGCCCGCGACTACGGCTTCGTCGACGCGGTGATCAGCGACGTGGCGTCGGTGACGCCGGCCCGGGTGGGCGCGGCGTTCGAGACGGTGGCCCGATGAGCACCTACACGATCCCCAGCGTCGTGGAGAAGACCGTGCGCGGCGAGCGGGCGGTCGACATCTACAGCCGGCTGCTCACCGACCGGATCGTCTACATCGGCACCGAGATCGACGACGGCGTCGCCAACGTCGTGATCGCCCAGCTCCTGCACCTGGAGTCGGAGAACCCCGAGGGCCACATCAACCTCTACCTCAACTCACCCGGCGGCTCGGTGACGGCGATGCTCGCGATCTACGACACCCTGCAGTTCATCCGGCCCACGGTCGGCACCACCTGCATCGGGCAGGCGGGGTCGTCGGCGGCCGTGCTGCTGGCGGCGGGCGAGCCGGGTAGCCGGATGGTGCTGCCGCACTCGCGGGTGGTGCTCCACCAGCCGTCGGGTGGTGGGCAGGGCACGCTGCCCGACCTGGCCCTGCAGGCGAAGGAGATCGTCCGCCTGCGGGCGCAGATGGAGGAGATCCTGGTGCGGCACACCGGGCAGCCCGTCGAGCGGCTCCGCGCCGACACCGACCGCGACCTGGTGCTCGACGCCGCGCAGGCGGTGGCCTACGGCGTCGCGGACGGCGTGCTCGACTCGCGCAAGACACCGGCTGCCATGATCGGGGCGTGACCGACCTCGCCTCCCGCACCGTCTCCGCCCTGCGCACCCACCACGACGCGCTCACCGACCTGGTGCAGCAGCTCTCCGACGACCAGCTCGCTGCGCCGTCGGGTGCCGAGGACTGGACGCTCGCCGACGTGCTCTCCCACCTGGGCAGCCAGGCCGAGATCATGCTCCCGCGGCTCGCCGCCGCCGTGGCCGGCGAGGAGCCGGGGGAGGCCGACAACCAGGCCGTCTGGGACCGCTGGGACGCCGCCTCGCCGCGCGAGCAGGCCGAGGGGTTCGTCGAGCACGACCAGCGCTACGTCGAGGCGGTCGAGGTGCTCACCGCCGAGCAGGTCGCCTCGGTCCAGGTCGACCTCGGCTTCCTGCCCCAGCCGGTGCCGGTCATCGTGCCGCTCGGCATGCGGCTCAACGAGGTCGCCCAGCACGCCTGGGACGTCCGGGTGGGGCTCGACCCCGACGCCGAGGTCGACGACGCGGCGGCGGTGGCGGTGCTCGACCACCTCGCCGGCCCGCTGGCGTTCCTGCTCGGCTTCACCGCCAAGCCCGACCGGCTGGCGACGTCCGCGGTGGTCGGGGCCGGCACCCACAGCATCGCGATCGTCGACGAGACGGTGTCGGTGCGTCCCGGCACCGACGCGGCGACCGCCACCTTCTTCGGCCGTCCGGGGGCGTTGGTGCGTCTCATCGGCGGTCGGCTCGGGCCCGAGCGCACGCCGGCCGACGTGCGGGTCGAGGGGCAGGTCACGCTCGACGACCTGCGCGCGGTGTTCCCCGGCTTCTGAGCCTCAGGCGGCCAGGCAGACCGGGCCGGAGACCCCGGTCGAGAGCCGCCGGGCCACCCGGCCGGTGAGGTCGACCAGGCGCAGCCCGAGCGCTCCTCCGACCGCCTCGAGGATCTCCGAGCTGGGCTCCTTCAGCCCGCGCTCGACCTCGGAGAGGTACTGGGTCGAGACCCCGGCCCGCTCGGCGACGTCGGCCAGCGTCCGCTCCGCGTCGTGCCGCGCCTCCCGCAGCTCGCGACCCACCGCCTCGCGCCACAGCGGCTCCGGCTCGGCCGGGGGGCGGTCGGACAACGGCCGGGGGAATGCGACGAGGTCACCCATGACCCGACGATAGGTCCTGCCACCCCACCGCGTCCCGGCCCCGACCGGGTGTTCACCCTGGGCGAACGCGTGCCCCCGCGGCTCAGCTGGAGGGCTTCTCGGACCCCACGACCCACATGGCGAAGAACTGGGAGCCGCCGCCGTAGGCGTGGCCGAGCGCCTTGCGGGCGCCGTCGACCTGGTGCTCGCCGGCGGCGCCCCGGACCTGGAGGGCGGCCTCGCCGAAGCGGAGCATGCCGGAGGCGCCGATGGGGTTCGACGACAGCACGCCGCCGGAGCAGTTCACCGGGATCCGGCCGTCCATCGCGGTGGCGCCCGACTCGGTCAGCCGCCACCCGTCGCCCTCGGCCGCGAAGCCCAGCGACTCCAGCCACATCGGCTCGAACCACGAGAACGGCACGTAGATCTCGGCGGCGTCGATCTCGTCGATCGGGCTGGTGATGCCGGCCTGCTTCCACAGCGCGGCCGCGGCGTCGCGGGAGGCCTGCGGGTTGACCTGGTCGCGCTCGGCGGCGGTGGTGGCCTCCGAGCGCATCACGGTGCCGTGGATCCACGCCGGGTTGGGCGAGGCGGCCGCGGTGTCCTCGTCGACGATCACCAGCGCGCACGCACCGTCGCTTGACGGGCAGGTCTCGTCGTAGCGGATCGGGTCCCACAGCATCTGCGAGGCGAGCACCGACTCGACGGTGGTGCCTTCGTTGTGCAGGTGGGCGTAGGGGTTCTTCAGTGCGTTGTTGCGGTCCTTGGCGGCCACGATCGCGCCCACGTGGGTGGGTGCGTTCGAACGCCGGATGTAGGACCGCACGTGGGGGGCGAAGTAGCCGCCGGCGCCCGCGTGGACGGGCATGTTGAACGGCAGCGGCACCGAGAGCGCCCACATCGCGTTCGACTCCGACTGCTTTTCGTAGGCCACGGTCAGCACCCGCTTGTGCACGCCGGCCTGCACCAGCGACGAGGCGACGATCGCGGTCGAGCCGCCCACCGACCCGGCGGTGTGGACGCGCAGCAGCGGCTTGCCGGCCGCGCCGAGCGCCTCGGCGAGGAACAGCTCGGGCATCATCACGCCCTCGAACAGGTCCGGCGCCTTGCCGACGACGATCGCGTCGATGTCGTCGAGCCCCATCCCGGCATCGGCGAGCGCGCGGTCGATCGCCTCCCGGCACAGGCCGGCCATGGAGACGTCGGTGCGCTTGGCCTTGTGGTGCGTCTGGCCGACGCCGACGATCGCGGCGGGTTGCTTGCCCATCAGTTCGCTGCCCCTTCGACATCGGCGGCCATCGTGCACACGAGGTTCTGCTGGAGCGCCGGCCCGCTGGTCGCGTGGCCGAGCACCTTGCCCGCCTCGCCGGACCAGATCCGGCTGGCGGCCTCACCCACGCGGATCCCGCCGCCGGAGAACATCGGGTTGCTCGTGAGCGCCCCGCCCGAGGGGTTGATCGTCACGTCGTCGGCCAGCCCGAGCTCGCGGCGCAGGATCAGCTCCTGGTGGCTGAACGGCGCGTGCAGCTCGGCCACCTCCACCCCGCCCAGGTCGAGGGCGGCGCCGGCGCGCTGGGCCGAGGGCGAGCGGGTGAGGTCGCGGGTGCCCATGCCCATCGGGTCGATGTAGTGGCTGATGCCGGTGATCCAGGCCGGTCGGTCGCGCACCTCCCGAGCGCGGTCGCCGGCCGCCAGCACGAGCGCCGCGGCGCCGTCGGTGACGGGGGAGCAGTCGTGCTTGCGCAGCGGGTCGGCGTAGACCGGGCGCGCCAGCAGCTCGGCCACCGACGAGCCGCCCTTGCGGATCGACCACTCGTTCTTCTCCGCGTCGGTGAGCGATCGGTTGGCCACCTCGGCCATCGCCGTCTCGTCCCACAGCCCGGCGTCGATGCCGGCCCGGGCCTGCAGCCCGGCCAGCGACACGGTGTCGGGCCACAGCGGCGTCATGGTGTAGGGCTCGAGCTGCAGGGCGAGGGTGCGGCGCAGCACGCCGGCCGAGCTCTTGCCGAAGGCGTAGACCAGCGCGGTGTCGACCTCGCCGGTCTGGATCTTCAGCCAGGCTTCGTACATCGCCCAGGCGAGGTCCATCTCCACGTGCGACTCGTTGACCGGCGGGATCACCCCGATCGCGTCGACGGCCTGCACGAAGGAGAACGACCGCCCGGCGAGGTAGTCGGAGGAGCCGGAGCACCAGAACCCCACGTCCCGGCGCGTCCAGCCGGTCTGCTCGTAGCACTCGGCGAACAGCGGCACGAGGAGCTCCACGCAGGTCGGGGACCCGTCGAACTCCGGCATCTGTCGCTGGGCGAACCCCACGACGGCGACGTCACGCATGCGTTGCCTCTCTCACGCTCGTCCTGATCACAGGTGCTGCTTGTAGGTGTCGTAGTCGGCGTCCGGCTCGCCGGTGGGTGCGAAGTGGTCGATGTTCTCGAGCGAGAACGCCCACTCCTCCCGCGGCTTCCAGACCGCCTTGACCCGCATGCCCATCCGGACCTCCTCGGCAGGGATGCCCAGGATCAGGTGGAGCACCGCGATGTCGGCGCCGTCGAGGAGCACGTACGCCGAGACGTACGGCGGGGTGATCTTCTGGCCCAGGAACGGCACGTTGACGATGCAGAACGTTGTGACGGTGCCGGTCTGGGAGAGCTCGACCTCCTCGGCGGTCGGCGTGCCGTCGGCGGGGCAGGCGCTGCGCGGCGGGATGTAGACCTTCTGGCAGGCGGGGCAGCGCTGGCCGACGATCCGGCCCTCGTTGAGCCCGCGGTAGAACGCCGACTCCTCCGGCGAGGCGGCGTAGTTGTAGTCGAGGGCGACGGGCGTGACCACGCCGGTCACCGGCTCGTCGGTGCCGGGTGCCGTCGTCGCCACCCCGTCGCCGCCGGGGTCGGGCTCGAACGCCGCGATGTCGGTGATCGCACCCTGCCGCTCCTCGGCCCAGCGCACCCGCACCCGCATGCCGGTCGACATCTCCTCGGGGGAGGAGACGTCGACGGCGTGCAGGAGCGGGCGGGTGGCGCCGTCGAGGGTCACCAGCGCGAAGGCGAACGGCCGGTCGAGCGGCTGCCCCTTCACCGGCTCGGGGACCCAGGTCCACGACGTGACCGTGCCGACCGGGGCGACCTCCACGAAGTCCGACGTGGCCTGGTGCGTGACCGGGTCGAACTCGAGCGGGGGGACGACGACCTCTCCCTCGGAGGTCCGGCCGGCGACGAGCACCCCGTCGCGCAACCCGGTCAGGAAGCGGCCGAGGACCGGTCCCGTCGACCTGGTGTAGTCGAACGCTACGGTGACCGGTGCCGACAGTGTGCGTGCCATGGACCCGAAACTAGAACACGTTCTACAGTTCGGGCAAGCACCGACGAAGGAGACGGACGATGAAGCTGGGACTGCAGCTGGGCTACTGGGGCGCGCAGCCCCCCGCCGGGGTGGGCGAGCTGGTGGCCGCGGCCGAGGAGGCCGGCTTCGACGCGGTCTTCACCGCCGAGGCCTGGGGGAGCGACGCGTTCACCCCGCTGGCGTGGTGGGGTCGCGAGACCAGCCGGATCCGCCTCGGCACCTCGATCGTCCAGATGTCGGGCCGCGCCCCGACCTCGATCGCCATGCACGCGCTCACCCTCGACCACCTCAGCGGCGGCCGGGTCGTGCTCGGCATGGGCGTCAGCGGCCCGCAGGTCGTCGAGGGCTGGTACGGCCAGCCGTTCGCCAAGCCGCTGGCCCGCACCCGTGAGGTCGTCGACATCATCCGCCAGGTGCTGGCCCGCGAGGCGCCGGTGACCAACGCCGGGCCCCACCACCCGCTGCCCTACGCCGGGGAGGGGTCGGTCGGGCTGGGCAAGCCGCTCAAGCCGATCGTGCACCCGCTGCGCGCCGACATCCCGATCTGGCTGGGGGCGGAGGGCCCCAAGAACGTCGCGCAGACCGCCGAGATCGCCGACGGCTGGATCCCGATCTTCTACACGCCGCGCTCGGCCGGGATGTACCAGCCCTGGCTCGACGAGGGCTTCGCCCGCCCGGGAGCGCGCCGGACCCGCGCCGACTTCGAGATCGCCGCGACCTGCCACCTCCAGGTGGTGGCCGACGGCGCCGAGAAGCAGGCGGTGCTCGACTCGATGAAGCCGTTCGTGGCGCTCTACATGGGTGGGATGGGGGCCAAGGAGGCCAACTTCCACAACCAGGTCTTCCAGCGGATGGGCTACGAGGAGCTGGCCGCGGAGGTGCAGAAGCTCTACCTCGACGGCGAGAAGGACCGCGCCACGGCGCTGATCCCCGACGAGCTGGTCGACGACATGCACATCGTCGGCACCGAGGGGGAGGTCCGAGAGCGAGTCGCGCAGTGGGAGGAGACCGGCGTGACCACCCTGATGCTGTCGCTGCGCTCGCCCGAGGAGATCCGGCGGATCGCCGCGCTGCTGGCCTGAGCCGTGCCGGACCGTGACAGGAACTGGAACACGTTCTAGTCTCGCCCCCATGAGTGACGACCTGCGCACCGGCACCCACAACGGCAACCTGATGGTGGCCGCCCTCAAGCGGCACCGCGACAAGCCGGTGATGCACCTCGGCGGCACCACGCTCACCGGCGGCGAGGTGGCCGAGCAGATGAGCCGCTACGTCCAGGCCTTCGAGTCCCTCGGCGCCGGCTCCGGCACGGCGGGCGCGCTGCTGGCGCTCAACCGGCCCGAGGTGCTGTTCATCCTCGGCGCCGGGCAGACGCAGGGCTACCGGCGCACCTCCCTGCACCCGCTCGGCTCGGCCGACGACCACGCCTACGTCATCAACGACGCCGAGATCACCACGCTGGTGATCGACCCCTACTTCACCGAGCGCGCCCTCGAGCTGCTCGAGAAGTGCCCGGGCCTGACCCAGGTGCTGACGATCGGGCCGGTGCCCGAGGCCCTCGCGCACGTCGGCACCGACCTGGTCGCGGCCGCGGCGACGTTCGAGCCGCAGGAGCTCGTGGCCGCCACGCTGCCCCCCGACCACGTCGTGTCGATCACCTACACCGGCGGCACCACCGGCAAGCCCAAGGGCGTGATCGGCCTGTCGCAGACGATGGCGACGATGACCCAGATCCAGCTCGCCGAGTGGGAGTGGCCGGAGAACCCGCGGTTCCTCATGTGCACCCCGCTGTCGCACGCCGGCGCGGCGTTCTTCGTGCCGACGGTGATCAAGGGCGGTTCGCTGCACGTCCTGTCGCGCTTCGACCCCGCGGAGGTGCTGCGCACCATCGAGGAGGAGAAGATCACCGCCACCATGCTGGTGCCCTCGATGCTCTACGCGCTGATGGACCACCCCGACAGCCGCACCCGCGACCTGTCCTCGCTCGAGACCGTCTACTACGGCGCCTCGGCGATCAACCCGGTGCGGCTCAAGGAGGCCATCGAGCGGTTCGGCCCGATCTTCGCCCAGTACTACGGTCAGTCCGAGGCCCCGATGGTGATCACCTACCTGTCCCGGGCCGACCACGACCCGGTCGGCCACCCCGAGCGCCTCGCGTCGTGCGGCCGGCCGTCGGCGTTCATCCGGGCGGCGCTGCTCGGCGAGGACGGCGAGCCGGTGCCGACCGGCGAGCCGGGCGAGATCTGCGTCTCCGGGCCGCTGCTGGCCGGCGGCTACTGGAAGCTCCCCGACGAGACCGCCGAGACCTTCCGCGACGGCTGGATGCACACCGGCGACGTCGCGCGCGAGGACGAGGACGGCTTCTGGTACATCGTCGACCGCACCAAGGACATGATCGTCACCGGCGGCTTCAACGTGTTCCCGCGCGAGGTCGAGGACGTCGTCGCCGAGCACCCCGCGATCGCGCAGGTCGGCGTGATCGGCACGCCGGACGAGAAGTGGGGCGAGGCGGTCACCGCGATCGTCGTGCTGCGCGAGGGTCACGAGCTCAACGACGACGTGGTGGCCGAGATCCAGCAGATGGTCAAGGAGCGCAAGGGGTCGGTGCAGGCGCCCAAGCAGGTGATAGCCACCGACGCGCTGCCGCTCACCGGTCTCGGCAAGCCCGACAAGAAGGCGCTGCGGGCGCAGTACTGGACCGGCGACCGGGCGGTCGGCTGAGGTGTGAGCAGCCGCTACGCCGACCTGACCCGGGAGCAGCTGGCCGCGCTGGTGCCCGAGCTGCTGCTCATCGGCCAGCTGATCGACCGCAGCGGGATGGCCTGGTGCATCCAGGCCTTCGGCCGCGAGGGGATGGCGCAGGTCGCGATCGAGGAGTGGGCCGGGGCCAGCCCGGTCTACACCCGGCGGATGCAGCGCGCCCTGGGCTACGCCCCGGAGGTCGAGGGCGAGGGCGACGTGGTCACGATCTTCAAGGGGCTCCAGCTCGATATCGGGGCGCCGCCGCAGTTCATGGACTTCCGCTACACCGTCGAGGACCGCTGGCGCGGCGGGTTTCACCTCGACCACTGCGGGGCGCTGATGGACGTCGAGCCGATGGGCCCCGACTACGTGCGCTCGATGTGCCACGACATCGAGGACCCCACGTTCGACGCCACGGCGGTCGCCACCAACCCGCGCGCCCAGGTGCGCCCGGTGCACCGACCGCCCCGGCTGCCCGCCGACCGCCACCCGCACTGCGCGTGGACGGTGGTGATCCACCCGGCCCATCCGCCCGTCGAGCCGCTGCCGGCGTACGCCCACGTGATGGCGACCGAGGCGGCCTCGCTCGAGCTCGACCCGGTGGTGCCGGGCGGTGGCGGGCGCGACGACTACACCGGGCCCCTGCTCGCCGACCTCGACTTCTCCGAGTGGTCGCACTCCGCCCTGGTGCGGATCGCCGACGAGGTGTGCCTGCAGATGCACCTGCTGCACCTGTCGTTCACCCACGCGGTCGGCGCACGTGCCGAGGCGGACGCCGCCCGCGAGATCTGCGTCAAGCAGCTCACCGGCATCGCAGGGATCGCCGCCGAGCGGGTCCGGCGCTGCCTCGACCTGCCCCGCGACGCGGCGGGCGCGGCGCGGGTGCTCGCCCTGCACCCGCTGCTCAACCCCGCGGCCTACGTCGACGCGACCGTCGAGGGCACCGCCCTCACGGTGCGGCCCGACGCCGCCGCGCGCGACGGCGCGTGGATCTCGCTGTGCGGCCCGGGCGAACTCGGTCCGCTCCGCGCGCTGGTCCGCGCGGTCGACCCCCACCTCGACGTCGAGACCACCTCCGACGGGCCCGACGGCTGGAGCGTGCTCGTCGTACGTCGCGAGGAGGCGGCGCCGGAGGCCGGCGAGGTGGCCGTGACCCGGTTCAGCACCGGGTCGTCGTTCGCGTTCGAGCCGCGCCGCTCGCTGCCGATCACTCCGGTCTGAGCGGGCCCGGGTCCGACTGGGCCGAGGGCCCGGGTACGGTCCGGCCATGCACCTGCGCAACGGCGAGCACGGCTACGGCGTGGTCACCCGGACCCTGCACTGGGCGACGGTGCTGCTCGTCCTCGCCCAGCTCGTCGTGGGCTGGACCATGGACCCCGACGACTCCGGGCACGGGCGCGGCCGGGGCCGCGGCGGCGACTCCGGCGGCGACTCCGGAGGGCGGGGCCGGGGGCGCGGGCGCGGGGGAGACCGCGACGACGGCTACGACGTGCTCGACGGCTCGTTCGACCTGCTCGACCTCCACGTGCTGCTCGGGCTGACCCTGCTCGCCCTCGCGGTGGTGCGGACCCTCTGGCGGCTGACCACCCCGCTGCCGCCGTGGTCGCCCACGCTCACCGCCGGTGGCCGCCGCTGGCTGCACGCGAGCGAGGTGGGACTGCTGACCAGCCTCTACGCCATGCCGCTCACCGGACTGGTGCTCGTCGTGGCCGGCGACGACGACGTCGTGCCGCTCCACGTCGCGGCCCACGTGCTCTTCTACGTCGCGCTGGCCGCCCACCTCGGCATCGTCGTCCGCGCCCGCCTGCTGCCCCGGATGCTCGGCCGAGCCGTCGTTACTCGGCACGAGTAACGACGACTCGGCGCGACGGGTCAGGGTGCGACGTCGGGGACGGCGCGCTGCGCCGGGTCGTGGAGCTCGAAGAACTCGCGGGTGCGGAAGCCGAAGACGGCGGCCACCAGGTTGGAGGGGAAGGTGCGCACCCGGGTGTTGAGGGCGCGCACGTTGCCGTTGTGGAAGCGTCGGGCGGCGGCGATCCGGTCCTCGGTGAGCGTGAGCTCGCGCTGGAGGTCGAGGAAGTGCGCGCTGGCGCGCAGCTCGGGGTGGGCCTCGACCCGCGCCAGCACCTGCGCCAGCGCCCGGCCGACCTCGTCCTCGTAGGCCTCGCGGGTCTTGGGCGCGTCCTGGCGGTGGGCGGTCGCGGCCTCCCGGGCCGCCACCAGCGACTGGAGCACCGCCTGCTCGTGCGCGGCGTACCCCTTCACCGCCTCGACCAGGTTGGGGATCAGCGCGTGCCGGCGGCTCAGCTCGACGTCGATGCCGCCCCAGGCCTCGTCGACGAGCGTGCGCTGGCGCACGAAGCGGTTGTACATCACCACGACCGACAGCAGGAGCAGCAGGACGACGCCGCCCACCACCGCGAGCACGACCGTCACGACCGGCCGCCCAGCGACTGCCAGACGAACTCGGGCACCGCGGCCAGGATCTGGTCCATCACCGCCAGCTTGCCGTCGATCTCGGGGATCGCGTGGCGCCCGGTGCGGAAGACCAGGATCGAGTCGCGCTCCAGCCGCCAGGCCAGGTCCGGCCACTGCAGCAGCATCTCCATCATCTGCGGGTGCAGCACGTCGGAGGCGAACTTGCGGTCGGTCGAGGTCACGGTGAAGGCCCGGTTGAAGTCCTCGAGCTCCAGCTCGATGTCGGAGTTGGTGAGCCGGCCGAAGAAGCGGCCGAAGACGTTCTCGGGGCTCACCGACAGCGACGGCACGGTCACGCCCAGGGCCAGGCACACCACCGAGTAGGTGTGGGTGGTGGTGCGCCGGTCCTCGCCGGTGCCCGACGTGGTCTCGTACTGGTAGTCGAAGGCGACGAACGGCCGGTCCGCGTGGTGGCCGTAGACGACGTTGGTCGCCCGGCGGTCGTCGCCGCGGCCGAACGGCGCCCCCTCGAACCGGTCGACCAGCCGCTGGTCGGACGCGGCGTAGGTCCACCCGCGCGACGCGGCGAACGCCGCGAGCTCCTCACGGCGCTTCTTGGCCTGCAGGTAGGAGAAGACCACCAGCACGACCATCAGCCCGACGAACCCGACCACCAGCAGCACCACAGCACCTCCGAAGACCCCGCCCTCCACGCCGGACAGGATAGGGGTGCCGTTGCCGGGGAGGCCGGACGCCGCTCGCTACGGTGACGCGGTGACCAGATCTCGGAGGTCCGGACCCGCTCTCGGCGCCCCTCTCGTCCTCGTCGGCCTCGCCCTCGTGGCGGCCACCACCGGCTGGGACTGGGGGCGCATCCCCTACGCCGGCGGGGCCGCCCTCGCCGCGGTCGGGCTGGTGTGGCTGGTCGCGACCTCCGTCCGCCCCGTGCTCTGGCGGGTGCTGCTCGGCGTGGCCGCGTTGTCGGCGGGCGTCGTGGTGGCCGTGCTCGCGGTGGTGGGCCTGCCGTCGGACCGCCCCACGTGGGACGACGCGGATGCCGGTGCCCTCGACGACCGGTCGGCGACGACCGGAGGCCTCGTGGTCACGGGTGGCACCGCCCGCGACGTCGAGACCGGCGAGGAGGCCTGGTCGCACGGCGGCCCCGACGCAGAGCCGCTGCTGGTCACCGCCGACCTGGTGGTGCTCGGCACGGCGGACGGCTCACTCGCGGTCGACCCCGGGTCGGGGCGCGAGCTCTGGAGTGCACCCGTCGCCGGCCGTGGCATCGCCCACGACGACGTGACCCTCGTCGTCGCCAGCACCCCGTCCGGCGGGGCCACCGAGGCGGTGGGTCTCAGCCTCGCGACCGGCGAGGTCGAGTGGCGGCGGCGGGGGCGACCGGTGATGGAGTGCGACCTCGGACCGGCCGACCGGTTCACACCGGCCCGCGAGCAGGCGCACGTGCTCGTCGTCCCCGACGAGGAGCGCTCCGGCCGCGCCGGCCTGCTGCGCGTCTCCGACGGTGCGGTCACGGCCGCGGACGTCGACTGCCTGGTCGCCGCGCGCGTCGTCGGCGACGTGCTGGTCGAGGTCACCGGTCGCGACGTCCGGCTGGTGGGCCGCTCGGCGGGCGACGGCAGGCGCCTCTGGGCCGTCCCGGTCGCCGAGCCCTCCGGCCTGCTGGGCGGGGGCCCCACCCTGGTCGCCGCCGGGGGCGGCGACGACGTGACCACGATCGACACCACGACCGGGCGGCTCTCCAAGGTGCCCCTGCCGACCGGGGTGCAGCGCGTGCTGGCGACCACGGAGGTGCTGCGCTCGGATCGGGTGTGGCTCCTCGTCGACCGCGGCGACCGGGCCGCCGTGTGGGACCCGATCTCGGGGAAGGTCGCCGACGTACCGGACGCCGTCACCGCCACGGTCGCCGACGCCGACGTCGGGTCGGGCTGGCTGGCGCTCAGCGGCACCACCCGCGACCTGACCGGCGCCGAGTCCGACCGGTGCTGGGCCGTCTCGCCGGAGGGGTGGGTGTCCGACCCCGTCCCGGGGAGCGACTGCCGGGTCGCCGGGGGACTGCTCGTCGCCGACGACGAGGTGCACCCCGTCGGCGAGTAGGCCCGATCAGCTGCCGGTGAACTCCGGCTTGCGCTTCTCCGCGAACGCGCGGGGGCCCTCCTTGGCGTCGTTGGAGGCGAAGACCGCCGCGCCGATGCGGGCGTCGTCGCGCCAGCAGTCGTCCTCGTGCTTGCCCTCGGAGTCGCGCATCGTCTTGAGGATCGCCTGCACCGCGAGCGGCCCGTTGGCCGCGACCTGGTCGGCGAGCTCGTGGGCCTTGGCCAGCGCCTGCCCGTCGGGGACCACGTGGCCGACCAGCCCGAGCTCCTTGGCCTCCGGGGCCAGGATGTGGCGGCCGGTGAGCAGGAGGTCGGCGGCGACCGTGTAGGGGATCTGCCGCACCAGGCGGACGGCGGAGCCGCCCATCGGGTACAGCGACCACCGGGCCTCGCTGATGCCGAACTTCGCCGACTCGCCGGCGACCCGGATGTCGGTGCCCTGGAGGATCTCGGTGCCGCCCGCGATCGCCGGGCCCTCGACGGCCGCGATGAGCGGCTTGGTCAGCCGGAACCCCTTGAGCAGCGACTTGATGACCGAGGGGTCGAACTCGCCGGACTCGAAGCTCTCGCTCGGCGGCTTCTTGTTCGCCGCCTTGAGGTCCATGCCGGCGCAGAAGTAGCCACCGGCGCCGGTGAGGATGCAGACCCGGATCGAGTCGTCGGCGTTCACCCGGTCCCAGGCGTCCGACATGATCGCCAGCATCTCGCCCGACAGCGCGTTGCGGGCCTCGGGCCGGTTCATGGTGACGACCAGCTTGTGGCCGTCCTGCTCGACGAGGCAGTGGGGTGCGGGGTCGGCCGGCGGGTCGGTCGGCGGGCCGCTCTCGGAGCCGGTCGCGGCGTCGGCGCTGGTGGTCATGGAGCGGATGCTAGCCAAGAATGAGAACGTGTTCTAGTCTCGCGGCGTGGCCCTCAACATCGCTGATCTCTTCGAGCACGCCGTCGACGCCGTCCCCGAGAATCCGGCCCTGAAGGTGGGCGACCGCACGGTCACCTACGCCGAGCTCGAGGCCGACGCCAACCGCCTCGCGCACTACCTGGCCGGCCAGGGCGTGAGCGCGGGGGACCACGTCGCGATCTACGCCAAGAACAGCGTCGAGCACGTCGTCGCGGTGCTCGCGGTGGTCAAGATCCGCGCGGTCACGATCAACGTCAACTACCGCTACGTCGAGGGCGAGCTCAACTACCTCTTCGACAACGCCGACGTCGTCGCGGTGATCCACGAGCGCACCTACGCGCCGCTGGTGGCCGCCACCTTCCCCAAGCACGAGAAGCTCCGGCTCGCCGTCGTGGTGCCCGACGCGCTCGAGCCCGACGACGACTCCGACGTGTCGTCCTACGGCGGCGTGCTGTGGGCCGACGCCCTCGCCGGCCAGAGCGCCGAGCGCGACTTCCCGGAGCGCTCCAACGACGACATCCACATCATCTACACCGGCGGCACCACCGGGTTCCCCAAGGGCGTGATGTGGCGCCACGAGGACTTCTGGCGGGTGCTCGGCGGTGGCATCGACTTCTACACCGGCGAGCCGCTCGACGAGTTCGCCCAGTCGCGGCAGGCCACCGACCCGCGGATGGTCACCTTCCCGCTCAGCCCGCTCATGCACGGCGGCGCGCAGGCCGGGCTGCTGATGCATCTGTTCGCCGGACACCTCACGGTGCTGGAGCCGAAGTTCGACCCCGTGCGCACCTGGGAGGTCATCGAGCGCGAGAAGGTCCAGCTGATCTTCATGACCGGCGACGCGATGGCCCGGCCGCTGATCGAGGCCTACGAGGCCAAGGCCGCCACCGGCACGCCGTACGACGGCAGCAGCCTGTTCGCGATCAGCAGCAGCGCGGCGATCTTCAGCCCGCCGGTCAAGCAGCGCTGGATCACGGCGTTCCCCAACGCCGTCTTCACCGACTCGGTGGGTGCTACCGAGACGGGTTTCCAGGGCATGGGCATGCAGGACCCCAACAACATCAGCCCCGACGGTCCGATCGTCGGTCTCGGCCCCAACAGCGTGGTGCTCGACGACGACAACCGGGTGCTCGACCCGGTGGCCGACGTCGGGAAGATCGGGCGCCTGGGTCGCGGCGGCAACGTGCCGGTCGGCTACTACAAGGACCCCGAGAAGTCGGCCAGGACGTTCCTCGAGATCGACGGCAAGCGCTACTCGGTGCCCGGCGACAACGCCCGGATCGAGACCGACGGCCGGGTCACGCTGCTGGGCCGCGGCTCCAACTGCGTCAACACCGGGGGCGAGAAGGTCTACCCCGAGGAGGTGGAGATGGCGATCAAGGGCCACCCGGCCGTCTACGACGTGCTGGTGGTCGGCCTGCCCGACGAGAGGTACGGCCAGGCGGTCACCGCCGTCGTCGAGCTGCGTGAGGGCGCCAGCCTCGAGCTGGAGGAGCTGCGCACCTACCTGCGCGTCCACCTCTCGGGCTACAAGCTGCCCCGGGCGATGACCGTGGTCGACCGGGTGCCGCGCAACGCCACGGGCAAGGCGCAGTACCCCGCCGCCAAGGAGCTGGCGCTGGCCGGCACCACCGAGGCCACCTCGGTCTGACGCCCACCCACCCGCCCGGGAAGGACCCATGCGCACCCCACTCTGCGACGCCTTCGGCATCGAGCACCCGATCTTCGCCTTCACGCCCTCCGAGCACGTCGCCGCGGCGGTCTCGCGGGCCGGCGGCCTGGGCGTGCTCGGCTGCGTCCGGTTCAACGACACCGAGGAGCTCGAGCGCACGCTGAGCTGGCTCGACGACAACACCGACGGCAAGCCCTACGGCGTCGACATCGTGATGCCGATGAAGATCCCCACCGAGGGGACCTCGGCCGACCTGTCGTCGTACATCCCCGAGGAGCACCGGAGGTTCGTCGACGAGACGCTGCTCAAGCTGGGCGTGCCGCCGCTGCCCGAGGGCGAGGGCCGCGAGGGCGTGCTGGGGTGGCTGCACTCGGTGGCCCGGTCCCACCTCGACGTCGCGCTGCAGCACCGACCGGTGCTGATCGCCAACGCGCTGGGCTCACCGCCGGTCGACGTCATCGAGAAGTGCCACGAGCACGGCATCAAGGTCGCCGCGCTGGCGGGCGCCGCCAAGCACGCCCTGAGCCACGTCGCCAACGGCGTCGACATCATCGTCGCCCAGGGCTACGAGGCCGGCGGGCACACCGGTGAGATCGCCAGCATGGTGCTCACCCCCGACATCGTCGACGCGGTCGGCCCCGATGTGCCCGTGCTGGGAGCGGGCGGCATCGGGTCCGGCCGGCAGGTCGCGGCCTCGCTGGCCCTGGGCGCCCAGGGCGTGTGGACCGGCTCGATCTGGCTCGGCACCGAGGAGTACCGCAACCTCGCGAGCAACGAGGGCTGGGAGACGGCGTTCACCCGGGCCACCTCGAGCGACACCGTGCGCACCCGGATCTACACCGGCAAGCCCGCGCGGCTGCTCAAGACGAAGTGGACCGAGGCCTGGGCCGAGGAGGGCGCCCCGCAGCCGCTGCCGATGCCGCTGCAGAACCTCCTGGTGGCCGAGGCGCACAACCGGATCAACGCCTCCCACAACCCCGACGTGATCTCGATGCCGGTCGGCCAGATCGTCGGGCGGATGAACGAGGTGCGCCCGGTCGCCGACGTGATGGCCGACCTGGTCGCGGAGTTCGACGACACCGTCGCCCGGCTCGGCAAGCTCTGACCCCCCGCGCCGAGTCGTCGTTTCTGCAGTGCAGTAACGACGGCTCGGCGGCTACCAGCGGGTCGTGCGGGCGACCGCGAGGCCGCGGCTCATCGAGAACGGGCTGTTCTGGTTGCGCAGCCAGGGTCGGCCCGCCCACAGGAACGCGTCGACGTGCTGCTCGGCGAGGGCGCGGACGTCGGCCGGCAGCCGCCACCGGGGGTCGCCGACCCGCCAGGTGGGCGGGATGCCGAGGGTGACGCACCGCCGCTCGGCGCGGGTGCGGCAGGTGCGGGCGTTGTCGAAGCGACCGCCGGGCCGGCCGGCCGCACGCCACTGCTCGCCGGTGAACGCCCGACCGTTCTCGGCGGTGTCGACGACGAAGTGCACGCCGGGCACGCCGCGGCGGGCGAGCTCGGCGACCACCCGGGCGCCGTAGCGGACCTGGCGCGGGGTCGAGTCGTAGTGGGTGGTGTTGAGCGCGAAGCCGCGGGTCACGGCGATCCCGCCGTCGAGCAGCAGCTGCACCGCGGGCCGGACGTCGTCGCGGTGCCAGTCGGCCGCGCCGGCCTCGATGTAGACGCTGGTGTGGGGGAGCGCCGAGAAGACCCGCGCGGCGTACGCCACCAGCGACGAGGGCAGCCTCGACCCGCCGGGGGCGCAGAGGGCGAAGGGCCCGTCGGGCTGGAGCACCAGGGCGACGTGGGCGTCGCCGACCGCGCCGGCGAAGCGGTCGATCCAGCGCCGGTAGCTCGCCTGCTCGGCCGCAGTCGGCAGCCGGCGGCAGGCCTCCTGCTCCCACGGCATCATCCGGAACACCGTCATCTGCACCAGCGTCTCGGGGTCGCCGGCCTGGGCGTTGCGGACGTACTCGCGGACCTTGCCGGCGATCGCGTCGTCGCCGATCCAGTCGCCGAACCACTTCGCCTTCGGCCGCAGCGCGATCTTGCCCAGCAGCCGCTTGCGCTCGCCGGTCGCGCGCACGTACGGCGTCCACGCCATCTCCGCGCCGCCGCGGTAGACGCCCCACGGGCGGTCGGCCAGCGGGTTGTCGACGGCGGTGCGGGTCGTCGCGGGCCGCGCATGGTCGGCGCCGCCGGCGGGGGTCGCGGCGACGAGGAGCGGGAGCCCCAGGGCAGCGACGACGGCGGCGACGGCGGCGAGGGCGGCTCGGGCGGGTCTGGTCACCGGGCCACGCTAGGCACCCGCCCGCCGCTGTGCGCGCGTTCGGCCCAGGACGGTCCGACCGGCGGTCGGGCACCACCCGGGCGGGCCATGCCCCGCGGCCGACGGGTCGGCCTCCGGCTCACGCGTCGGCAGCCACAGCCACGGCGTACGCCGTGCCGCGCTCCTCGCGCACCCACAGCACGCCGTCGCCGGCCGTCGGGCCCTGCGCGATCAGCTCGCGCTTGAGCACCTTGTTGGTGGCCGTCGACGGCAGGTCGGGGGCGATCCGCACGTAGCGCGGCCGGGCCTTGGGTGAGAGGTCGGGCTGGTCGTCGAGGAACGCCTCGAGCTCCGCCGGAGTGAGGGTCGCGTCGTCGCGGAGCACGATCGCCGCCATCACCTGGTCGCCCACCAGCGGGTCGGGGACGGCGTAGACCGCGACCCGGCTCAGCGCGTCGAGCCGCATCAGCACCCGCTCGACCGGTCCGGCAGCGAGGTTCTCGCCATCGACGCGCATCCAGTCGGCGGTGCGGCCGGCGAGGTAGATCCAGTCGTCGGCGTCCTTGTAGGCGAGGTCGCCCGACCAGTACATGCCGTGCCGCAGCCGCTCCTCGTCGGCGGCCGGGTCGTTGTAGTAGCCCTGGAAGTAGCCGGCGCCCTCGGTGTTGACCAGCTCGCCGATCGCCTCGTCGGCGTTGACGAGCGCACCGTGCTGGTCGAACCGCGCCACCGGGCACTCCGTGAGCGTCTCGGCGTCGTAGATCGCGACCCCGGGGAAGCCCTTGCCGATCGAGCCGGGCGGGGTGCCGTCCTCGCGGGTGATGATCACCGCGAGCTCGGTGGAGCCGAAGCCGTCGACCACGCGGCAGCCGAACCGGCGCGCGAACTCGTCGATGTCGCGGTCGCTGGCCTCGTTGCCGAAGGCGACCCGCAGCGGGTTGTCGGCGTCGTCGTCGCGCTCGGGGGTGGCCAGCACGTAGGCGAGCGGCTTGCCGACGTAGTTCATGTAGGTCACGCCGAACCGGCGCACGTCGTCGAGGAACCTGGACGCCGAGAACCTGGCCGGCACCATCCGGGCCCCGGAGCAGACGGCCACGGCGTAGCCGGCGGCCACCGCGTTGGAGTGGAACAACGGCATCGAGATGTAGACGACGTCGTCGGCGGTCATCGCGAAGCGCTCGACCAGGTTGAGCCCCGAGAACAGCACCATCAGGTGGGGCACCTGCACGGCCTTGGGCTCGCCGCTGGTGCCGGAGGTGAAGATCAGCATGAAGGTGTCCGTCGCGGTCACCTCGCGGTGGGGCACCAGGTCGGCGACCTCGGTGGTGGCCGCCGCCAGTCGGTCGGCCCACTCCGGCCCGTCGGTGTCGACCACGCGGACACCGGCCTCGGCCAGCCGGTCGTGGAGCCCCTCGAGCAGGTCGCGGTGGTCGGCGTTGACCAGCAGCACCTGGCACTCCGCGCGGAGCACGTCGGCCAGCAGCGAGTCGCCGCGACGGGTGGTGTTGATGCCGGCGAGCACGTAGCCGCCCAGGGCGGCGGCGGCCATCGAGCGCAGCATGTCGGCGGAGTTGCCGAGCAGCACGCCCACGTGGAGCGGGCGGTCGGCCTCGGCACCGGCGACGACCGCCGCCGCCTCGGTGGCCGCCTCGCGCAGGTGCTCGCGCCAGGTCCACCGCCGCTCGCCGTCGTCGACGGCGACCGCGTCGTCGCCGCTGCGCTCGCGCAGTGCCTGCTGGACGTTCTCGGCCATCGGCCCTCCCTGGCTCCCTAGTTGACACGCGTCAAACTAGTGATCGGCGTCACAGGCGGTCAAGCACCTCGCGGTACGCCGTGCCGCGCTCGTCGCGCTCCCACAGCGTCCCGCCCCGGCCGGTCACGCCCTCGGCCGCCAGCTCGCCCTTGAGCACCTTGGTGGTCGCGGTGCGCGGCAGCGTGTCGAGCAGGCGCACCCAGCGCGGCCGACCCTTGGTGGAGAGGTCCGGCTGCTCGTCGAGGAAGCGCTCCAGCTCCTCCGGGGCCAGGGGAGCGGTCGTGAAGAGCGCGGCCACCACCATGTCCCCGCTGGACGGGTCGGGCACGGCGTAGACCGCGGCCTCCGAGACCGCCGGGTGCCGCAGCAGCACCCGCTCGACGGTGGCGGCGCCGAGGTTCTCGCCGTCGACGCGCAGCCACTCGCTCGTGCGGCCGGCGAAGTACACGAAGCCCTCGGCGTCCCGGTAGGCCAGGTCGCCCGACCAGTACATGCCGCCGCGCATCCGCTCGGCCTCGGCGTCCGGGTCGCGGTAGTAGCCGGCGAACGCCCCCGCGCCGGTGGTGTTGACCAGCTCGCCGGTCGCCTCGTCGGCGTTGAGCAGCTCGCCGCCCGGCCCGAACCGGGCGTCCGGCGTCTCGGCCGTCGTCACCGGGTCGAGCACCTTCACCCCGGGCAGCGGCCGGCCCAGGCTCCCCGGCGGCATGCCGGGCACCCGCTGGACGATGACGGCGTTCTCGGTGGAGGAGTACGAGTCGACGACCGTGCAGCCGAACCGCTCCCCGAACGCCGCGATGTCGCGCTCGTTGGCCTCGTTGCCGAAGACCAGCCGCAGCGGGTTGTCGGCGTCGTCGGGCGCCGCCGGGGTGGCCAGCACGTGGGCCAGCGGCTTGCCGACGTAGTTGGCGTACGTCGCGCCGTAGCGCCGCACGTCGGGCAGGAACCCGCTGGCCGAGAACCGCGGCGCCAGGGCGACCGCGGCGCCAGCGGCGAGCGCGGGTGCCCAGCCGGCCATCACCGCGTTCGAGTGGAACAGCGGCATCGCGACGTAGGCGACGTCGTCGGTGGTGAGGCCGAAGCGCTCCGCCAGCAGCACTCCGGGCCCGGCCACCTTGGCGTGGGTGACGTTGACCGCCTTGGGCTCGCCGGAGGTGCCGGAGGTGAAGATCAGCATCAGCAGCGTGTCGGGCCGGACGTCGGCGTCCGGCACGGAGGCGCCGTGGTGGCGCCGCAGCCGGCCCGCCCAGTCGTCGCCGTCGACGAGCAGCACCGGCACCCGGACCTTGGGGGTGTCGGGGGTGTCGGGGGTGTCGGGGTAGTCGAGGCAGTCGAGCAGCCGCAGGTGGGCTGCGTCGGTGACCACCACCTGGCAGTCGGAGCGGGCCACGTCGGCCGCGAGCGCGGGGCCGCGGCGCGTGGGGTTGAGACCGACGACGACGTAGCCGCCCAGCGCCGCGCCGCCGAGGAGCAGCAGGTGCTCCGGGACGTTGTCGAGCAGCACGCCGACGTGCGGCGGCCGGTCCGGGGCGAGCAGGTCGGCGACCACGGCGGCGCGGACCGCCGACGCGGCGACCACCTCGTCCCAGGTCCAGGTGCGGTCGCCGGCCAGCAGCCCGGGGCTGCGGTCGCCGCGCCGGGCGAGCAGGTGGTCGCGGACGGTCGGCGCGCTCACCGGGCCGGGGTCAGGCCGGCTCGGTGGCCAGGCTGCGGCCGATCGCCAGCGCCTGCTCGGTGGCGCCGCCGAACAGGAACTCGAACCTCTTGGCGGAGGTGAAGTAGCGGTGGGCCTCGCCGTCGAGGTCGATGCCGACCCCGCCGTGCACGTGCACCGTGGTGTGGGCGAGCCGGTGGCCGGCGTCGGCGGCCCACAGCTTGGCGCTCGCGACCTCGGTCTCGGCGGGCAGGCCCTCGGCCAGCCGCCAGACCGCCTGCCACAGCGTGAGCCGCTGGGCGAGCACGTCGATGAAGCCGTCGGCCAGCCGCTGCGAGACCGCCTGGAAGGTGCCGATCGGGCGGCCGAACTGCTCGCGGCTTCCGGCGTACGCCGAGGTCAGCCGCAGCGCCCCCTCGGTGACGCCGAGCTGCTCGGCGCACGAGCACGCGACGAGCAGCTGGCCCAGGCGCGCCGCGGCGGCACCGTCGAGCCCGCCCACGAGCCGGCCGGGCGCCTCGGTGAGGTCGAGCCGGACCACGACGTCGCGGTCGCTGGTGCGGCCCTCGGTGGTGGCCACCCCGGGCTGCCCCGGCTCGACGAGGAAGACGCCGACGCCCTCGTCGGTGGTGGCGGTGACGAGGAAGAGCGCGGCCACGGTGCCGGCGCGGACGATCGACTTCGACCCGGTCAGCCGCCAGCCGTCGCCCTCGCCGCGGGCGGTCACGGTGGGCCGGGCCGGCAGGTGGGAGCGCTCCTCGGCGACCGCGGCGGTCAGGATCCGCTCACCCGTCGCCGCGCCCACCAGCCACTGCTCCTTCTCCTCGTCACCGGCGAGCTCGGCCAGCAGCAGCGCGGCCGGGCCGTGCACGGCGAGCGGCACCGGCGCGACCACGCGGCCGACCTCGACCAGCACCCGGGCCAGCTCGACCAGGCCGAGCCCGGCGCCGCCGTGCTCCTCGGGCACCGCGAGCGAGAGCAGCCCGGCGCCCGCGAGCTCCTGCCACAGGTCGGCGTCGAACCGCGAGCCCGCGGCCTCGACTACCTGCATCCGCTCGTTGGTGGCCCGGTCGCCCAGGATCCGGGCGGCGAGCGCGGCCGCCTCGTCCTGCTCGGGGGTGAAGCTGAAGTCCATGGTCGTCTCCTCCGTGCGCGTCAGCGCTTCGCGGCCGGCAGGCCAAGTCCGACGTAGCCGATGATGTCGCGCTGGATCTCGTTGGTGCCGCCGCCGAAGGTCATCACCAGCGAGGCGCGGTGGAACCGCTCGAGCCGGCCCGCGAGCGCGGCGCCGGGGGAGTCGGCGGTCAGCCCGGCGTGCGGGCCGACGACCTCCATCAGGGTGCGGTAGACCTCGGTGTTGAGCTCGGAGCCGTAGATCTTGATCGCGGACGCCTCGGCCGGCGACAGCGCCACCCCGGCGTCGGCGTCGGCGGCCAGCTTCCAGTTCAGCAGCGAGAGCGCCTCGACCCGCGCGTGCACCCGGCCCAGCGCGACCTGCACCCACTCGGTGTCGATCACCCGCTGGCCGTCGGGGTTCTTGGTCTGCTGGGCCCACTCGCGCACCAGGCGCAGGGAGTGGATGGTCGGCGCGGCGGAGGTCAGCGAGACCCGCTCGTGGTTGAGCTGGTTGGTCATCAGCGACCAGCCGCCGTTGAGCTCGCCGACCAGGTTCTCGGCCGGCACCCGCACGTCCTCGTAGTACGTCGCCGAGGTGCCGACCCCGGCGACGGTGTGCACCGGGGTGTAGGAGACGCCGTCGGCCTGCGCCGGCACCAGGATCATCGACAGCCCCTTGTGGCGGGGTAGGTCGGGGTCGGTGCGGCAGGCGAGCCAGATCCAGTCGGCGTACTGGATGAGCGAGGTCCACATCTTCTGGCCGTTGATCACCCACTCGTCGCCCTCGCGGACCGCCCGGGTGCGCAGCGAGGCGAGGTCGGTGCCCGAGCCGGGCTCGGAGTAGCCGATCGAGAAGTGCAGGTCGCCGGCCAGGATGCGGGGGAGGAAGTACTCCTTCTGCTCCTCGGTGCCGTAGCGCATGATCGTCGGCCCCACGGTGTTGAGCGTCAGGTAGGGGATCGGCACGCCGGCGACCGCGGCGGCGTCGGTGAAGATCAGCTGCTCGACCATCGAGCGGTCCTGGCCGCCGTACTCCTTCGGCCAGCCGATGCCCAGCCAGCCGTCGGCCCCGATCTGGCGGATCACCTCCTTGTAGACACCCGCCTCGCCGAACTCCCCGGTCGCGGAGGCCAGGCCGGCCCTACGCTCGGGGGTGACCAGCTGTGCGAAGTACTCCTGCAGCTCGGCCCGCAGGGCGAGGTGCTCGGGATCCAGGGCTACGCGCATGGCGTCAGACTAGAACGTGTTCTCGTTTTCGGCTACTGTCGTCGGGTACGCACCCGTGCGGGAGAGAGGCATGCGATGAGCCAGACCAGCACCGGCGTCGGCAGCGGCGCCCGGGCCCTCGACCAGGGCGCGCCTCCGGAGCGGTTCGCCCGCGGCTGGCACTGCCTGGGCCTGAGGTCGATGTTCACCGACGGCAAGCCCCACGCCGTGGAGGCGTTCGGCGGGAAGCTCGTCGTCTGGGCCGACTCCCGGGGCGAGATCAACGTGCTCGACGGCTACTGCCGCCACATGGGCGGCGACCTGACCCAGGGCACCGTCAAGGGCGACGAGATCGCCTGCCCCTTCCACGACTGGCGGTGGGGCGGCGACGGCAGGTGCAAGTCGATCCCCTACGCCCGTCGGGTGCCGCTGCGCGCCCGCACCCAGCGCTACCCCGTCGTGATCCGCAACGACCAGGTGCTCGTCTGGCACGACCACGAGGGCTCCGAGCCCGACCTCGACGTGCTGCCCCCCGAGCTGCCCGGTGTCGGCACCGACGCCTACACCGACTGGACGTGGGAGGTGCTCGACGTGCCGACCGCGCACTGCCGCGAGATCATCGACAACGTCGTCGACATGGCGCACTTCTTCTACATCCACTTCGCGTTCCCGACGAGCTTCCGCAACGTGTTCGAGGGTCACGTCGCCACCCAGTTCATGGAGTCCAAGGGCCGGCCCGACGTCGGCGGCAGCGGCTACGGTGACGCCGACCTGGTGCTGAAGTCGGAGGCCAGCTACTACGGGCCGTCGTACATGATCAACTGGCTCAACGTCGACTACAAGGGCTTCGAGACCGAGGTCATCCTGATCAACTGCCACGTGCCGACGAGCCACAACTCCTTCAAGCTCCAGTACGGCGTGTGCGTCAAGAAGCCCGAGGGCGTCGACGAGGAGACCGCGCAGTACATCGGGCGCCGCTACTCGGAGACCTTCAAGGAGGGCTTCGAGCAGGACGTGCACATCTGGCTCAACAAGGCACCGGTGCAGAACCCGCTGCTGTGCGAGGAGGACGGGCCGGTCTACCAGCTGCGCCGCTGGTACGAGCAGTTCTACGTCGACCGCGCCGACGTCACCGCCGAGATGACCGACCGCTTCGAGTTCGAGGTCGACACCACCAAGGCCAACGAGTACTGGCAGGAGGAGGTCGCCGAGAACCTGCGCCGCAAGGCGGAGGAGGACGGCGACGCCGCCGGCAGGAGTGCCGAGGCCTCCGACGACGTCGCGCCCGACTCGGCGATGACGGGCACCTAGGCCGATGGCGTCCTTCGTGCCGACGAGTCCCGAGACCCTCGAGGACCAGCGGCTCTACACCTCCGCGCGGCTCACCGAGGTCGAGTGCCTCGACTGCCTGGCGCGGGTCGCGGTGAAGAAGAACAGCGAGCACCACACCTCGATCCAGTGGAACGAGGAGGCGCTGGGCCACTGCCCCGAGTTCTCGCGGATGGACCGGCGGCCCGAGGGCCGGCCGGTGCACGCCGCCTGCCCCCGGCTGGTGGCCAGCATCGACGCGGCCGCGGGCGAGGGACGCATCCCGATCGGCGCCGAGGACGGCTACTAGGCCGCCGGGCCGCTCCCGGGCCCGCCCCCGTAGGGTCCTCCAGCCGCTCCCCGCAGTCCCGCCCCAGTCCCCGTCCCAACCCTCAGTCCTTGTCGCCCGAGCCAGCGGAGCCCGTTCCCGTGGATCCTGAGTCCTACGTCCTGACGGTCGTCGACGTCGTCGAGGAGACCGCCGACGCCCACTCGGTGTCGTTCGCCGTGCCCGAGGGCGCCGAGGAAGCGTTCGCCTACAAGCCGGGGCAGTTCCTCACCCTGGCCGTGCCGAGCGACCGGACGGGGGTGGCCGCGCGCTGCTACTCGCTGTCGAGCAGCCCGGTCGGCGGCGGCGACCTCACGGTCACGGTCAAGCGCACCGCCGACGGCTACGCCTCGAACTGGATCTGCGACCACCTCCGGGTCGGCGACACCATCCGGTCGCTCCCACCGAGCGGCATCTTCACCCCGGCCTCGCTCAGCGCCGACCTGCTGCTGTTCGCCGGCGGCAGCGGTATCACCCCCGTCATCTCCATCACCCGCACCGCGCTCCAGCAGGGCACCGGGCGGATCGTGGTCTTCTACGCCAACCGCGACGAGCGGTCGGTGATCTTCGCCGACGAGCTCCGCCGGCTCGCCGCCGACCACCCGGACCGGCTGCTCGTCGTGCACTGGCTGGAGTCGGTGCAGGGGCTGCCGAGCCAGGAGCAGGTCAGGGCGTTCGCGGCGCCGTACGCCTCCTACGACGCGTTTGTCTGCGGCCCGGCACCGTTCATGAAGCTGACGGTCGCGGCGCTCAAGGAGCTGGGCCTCCCGCGCGAGCGCCGGCACCAGGAGAAGTTCGTCTCCCTGGGCGGCAACCCGTTCGGCGACGCCGGGCAGCAGGAGCAGGCCGAGCACGAGATCGAGGCGGCGGAGTCGGACGCCGACGACACCGCCCAGGACCCCGCCGGCGACGCCGACCAGCCACAGGGCCCGGTGCGGCTCGAGGTCGAGCTCGACGGCCAGGAGCACACCTTCGACGACTGGGCGCCCGGCACCACGATGCTCGAGCACCTCGAGGCCAAGGGCGTGAAGGCGCCGTACTCCTGCCGCGAGGGCGAGTGCTCGGCGTGCGCCGTCCGCCTGCTGGAGGGCGAGGTGAAGATGCTGCACAACGACGTCCTCGACGACGAGGACCTGGCCGACGGCATCAGGCTGGGCTGTCAGTCGGTGCCGGTGACCGACACGGTCAAGGTCACCTACCACTGAGCCGGCCCGGGCCGCGCGGTCCGGCCGCGTGCGTACCGGGCGGCGGTGCGTGGGCCGCCGTCCGCGTCGTGGGGACGGGGGCTGGGTCACCGCTGCCCGCTGGCCGCCCCGGGCGGCGGTGGGTGGGCCGCCGTTCGTGGCGTGGGAACGGGGGCTGGCTCACCGCCGCCGGGTCCGGCGATGACTCCCGGGCCCAGGTCCGGTCCATCCCGGCATGAGCGACTACACCTGGGACGTGTTCTGCACCCTCGATGGCTACGGCTCCTACGACGAGCACGGTGACTGGGGCGGCTACTGGGGCAAGCAGGGCCCCGAGTTCCTCGACCGGCGCCGGGCCGCCTACGACCCCGGGCAGCGGATGGTGCTGGGTGCGCGGACCTTCCGGCAGTTCGTGCGCTTCATGGGGCCGCGCACCGGCGAGCTCGCCGAGCTCGACGACGTCAACGCGCTGATGCGAGACCAGCCCACCACGGTCGTGTCGACCAGCCTCGGTCCCGACGACCTCGACTGGCCCGACGTCACCCTCGAGCACGGCGACGCGGTCGACGTGGTCGCCCGGCTGAAGGCCTCGTCGTCCGTGCCGCTGCGCTCCCACGGCAGCCTCTCGATGAACCGGTCCCTGGTCGCCGCCGGCCTGGTCGACCGGGTGCAGGTCTCGGTGTTCCCGGTCGTCTCGGGCCGCACGGGGGACCGCCCGGTCTTCGACGGGTTCGGCGACCTGGACCTCGAGCTGCTCGACAGCCGGCTCCTCGACGGGCGGATCCAGGAGCTGGTCTACCGCCCGACGCCGCACGGCGGCTGACGCCCGGCCGGTAGCCTCACCGGGTGCCGCGGGTCGAGATCGTCGCCGACCTCGCCGGGTACGTCGTCCGCCGCGACGGCCGCGACCAGTCCCACGTCGACCTCGAGCGGCCGACCCGGATCGTCTTCGACTACGTGCGCCGGATGGCCGACGTGGTCGACCTGTGCCGGCCGCCGGGGGAGCCGGTGCACCTCGTGCACGTCGGCGGCGCCGGGCTGACCCTCCCGCGCTACGTCGCCGCCACCCGGCCGCGCTCCCACCAGGTGGTGCTCGAGCCCGACGAGGAGCTCACCGCCCTGGTCCGCGACCGGTTGCCCCTGCCGCGCGGGGCCGGCATCAAGGTCCGCCCGGTCGACGGGCGGTCGGGGCAGGCCGGGCTGCGTCCGGGCGCCGCCGACGTGCTGGTGCTCGACGCCTACGACGAGGGCCGGGTCCCGGCCGACCTGGTGACCGCCGAGGCGGTGGCCGGGTGGGCCGCGGCGCTGGCCCCCGACGGGCTGCTGCTGGCCAACCTGGCCGACCGGGCGCCGTTCGCCTGGACCCGCCGGGTGGTGGCCGGGGTGCGGGAGCGGCTGCCCGAGCTGGTCGTGAGCGCCGAGCCGGCGACCCTGCGCGGCCGCCGCGGCGGCAACCTGCTGCTGGTCGCGTCGCGGGTCGGCCTCCCGGTGGCCGCGCTGCAGGGCCGCGCGGTCGCCTCGGCGGCGCCGTACCGGGTGCTGGAGCCGGGGGCGGTCAGCGACTCGCTCGGCGGCGGCACGCCGTTCACCGACGCCGACGCCCAGCCCTCGCCCGCACCCTGACCGCAGCCCGATCGCGCCGGCCGTGGCGGGAGTCGGCGTCGCCGCCTACGGTCGGCGCATGAGCGACGTGAGGTCTCGGCTCCCGTTCGAGTGCGACCTGGTGCTGAAGGGCGGGGTGACCAGCGGCATCGTCTACCCGCCCGCGATCGTCGAGATCGCCCGCGACCACCGGCTGCGATCGGTGGGCGGCTCCTCGGCGGGCGCGATCGGCGCGGTCGCGGCGGCCGCGGCCGAGCTCGGCCGTGAGACCGGCGGGTTCGAGACGCTGGCCGACCTGCCGGGGCGGCTGGCCGCCACCGACACCGCGGGGCGCACCCTGCTCGAGCGGCTGTTCGCCCCCGCCGAGTCGACCCGCACGCTCTACGACGCCTTCTGGTCGGCCCGGCAGCCGGGGTCGCCAGCGGCGCGGGTGCGACGGGTGGTCGGGGTGCTGTGGCGCGACCGCGGTGGGGTCTCGCGCACCGCCGTGCTGGTGCTGGCGGCCGTCGGCGTGCTGCTGGCCCTGGCAGCCGGGGCGGTCGCGGTCGCCGGTCCGGGGGCGCTGCTCGCCGCCGGGCCGCTGGTCGTCGTCGGGCTGGCGGCGGCAGCGGTCCTCCTGGTGGCGATCCGGGTCGGCAGCGTGCTGGCCGACGCACCGGACGTCGTCCGCGACAACTCCTTCGGCGTCGTGAGCGGCCTGAGCGACCGGCCGGGCGCCCAGGGCGGGCTGACCGCCTGGCTGCACGCCACCGTGCAGGAGCTCGCCGGGCGGCCGGACGGCCCGCCGGTCACCTACGGCGACCTCGGCCGGATCGGCGTCGACCTGGTCACCACCACGACCAACCTCACGCTCGGCACCAGCACCAACTTCCCCCAGCGCGCTGACGCGTGGGCGTTCCGCCGCTCCGAGCTCGAGCCGCTGCTCCCGCCCGACGTCCTGCAGCACCTCGTCGACCACGCCGAGCGGCCCGAACCGGGCTCGGAGCGCGCCCTCGCCGCCGAGGCGGCCGGGCTGGTGTGCCTGCCCGCCCCGGAGGACCTGCCGATCCTGCTCGGCGCGCGGATCAGCCTCTCCTTCCCACTGCTGGTCTCGGCGCTGCCGCTGCACGCCTGGCTGCCGGTGCCCGGTCCGGACGGCGGCTGGGAGCTGCGGTGGGTGCGCTGCTGGTTCTCCGACGGCGGCATCGCCTCCAACCTCCCGGTCCACCTCTTCGACCGGCCGCTGCCGACCCGGCCCACCTACGCCATCAACCTCGCCAGCGGCGCCGACCCGGCCGCACCCCCGGAGGACAACGTCGTCCGCCCGCTCGACCCCACCCGCGGGCGGCTGCCGCCCGTGACCGAGGTGTCGACCGTCGGGCAGCTGCTGGTCGCCGTGCTCAACACCATGCAGAGCTGGAGCGACAACGCCCGGTCCCGGGTCGTCGGCCAGCGCGACCGGATCTGCACCGTGCGCCTCGCCGACGGCGAGGGCGGCCTGAACCTCGACATGGGCCCGGCCGAGATCCAGCGGGTCGCCGCGCGGGGTCACGCCGCGGGGGCCGACCTCGCCTCGATCCGGCGGGGCACCGATCCCGCCGCCACCCCCGAGGAGCGCGCCGCCTCGCCGGACCCGCTCGACCACCAGTGGGAGCGGCACCGGTTCGTGCGCTACCGCGCCTTCCTGGCCGGCACCGCCTCCTACGTCGCCGACGCCGCGCGCGGCATGCGGGCCCCCCTGCGGCCGACGTACGCCGAGCTCGGCGACCAGGCGGTCCGGCAGCCGTGGCAGTCCTACCGGCGGGGCTGGTCGGGGGTCCGGTCCCGCGAGGCGCAGGACCTGCTCGCGCGGGTCACGCCGGAGGCGGTGGCGAGGTTCACGACCGGTGCGCCGCGGGACGCCCGGATCGGGCCGGTCGTCGTCGACCCCGCCAGCGATCCGTTGGTCGACCCCGGGGCCGACCCGCCCGCCTGAGGGAGACGCGGGGCCCGTCCGCAGCCACCCGTGGTGGCCGCGGACGGGCCCCGGACCCGCTGCGGAATCGGGGGGTCGAGCAGCGGGTGCGACCCGGGGCCGCCCGCTGCAGGAATCGGGGGTCGAGCAGCGGGCGTCCCGGAGACCGCCGAAGCGGTCACTGGGGTCATGTCACGACCCGCGCCGGGCGTTACAGCCCTGGCCGGACTTTCTCGTCCGCGGCCTGTCCGGGCGGGGTCGTGGGACGGTGCCCGGCGCCGTTGCCACTGCCGCTGCCCTGGCCGGGGTGCTCGCTCGGCCGGTCGCCGGGGCCGGGCGACCGGGTCGGCCGCGGATCCTTCGGGCCACCGCCCTGGCCGGGGTGCTCGGTCGGCCGGTGGTCGTCGCCCTGGCCGGGATGCTCGCTGGGTCGGTGGCCGTTCCCTGGATCGTTCCCCTGGCCGTTGCCCTGGCCGGGGTGCTCGCTGGGCCGGTGGTCGTCGCCCTGGCCGGGATGCTGGCTGGGCCGGTGGTCCGGGTCGGCCTGGCCGGGACGGGTCTCGGGCCGGCCCGGCGCCGTGGCGTCGGTGGGTCGCCCGGGCAGCCCTGTCCCGTCGCCGGGTGACGTGGGACCCGACGGGCTGCCGTTCCCGTCGGTGACGTCGGGCGACACCGGCCGCTCGCGGGACGGCGGGGTGTCGGGGGTCCACGGCGCCTCGACGATGCCGGCGGCGTACGACACGCCGACGCCGGCCGCGACCGTGGCACCCGAGAGCAGCACCGCCACGACCGCCGACCGGGCGCGGGCCGGCCGTCGGGGCGCGGCCGTCGAGGCGGCGGCAGCGGAGGCCGCCAGCCTGGCCACGAGGGCCTCCTCGGCAGCGTGGTCGGTGGTGACGCCGGTGCCCTGGTCGGCACGCAGGCGGCGCGACACCTCGGCGCGGCTCGGACGGGACTTCACGCCTCCAACATGTCACGGGGCCCCGGGATCGTTACTGTCACGCCCACATCGGTCCCGCGCGGGACCGCCGGCGGGACGGAGGGCGTCGTGGCGCGGTCGCGGGAGGACGGCCCGCTGGTCGCCCGCGCCCGCACGGGCGACGAGGACGCCTGGCGCGAGCTGCACCGGGCCCATGCCCGCCGGCTGGTGGTCTGGCTCGCGTCGCTGCCCAGTGGCGACCCCGCGGCGTCCCCCGAGGACGTCGCCGCCGACGCGTGGCTGACCGCCGCGACCAAGCTGGGGGAGTTCGCCGGCTCCGACGACGACTTCGCCGGCTGGCTGTTCACGATCGCCCGCAACGTGTTGAGCAACCGGCGCCGCACCGCCCAGCGCCGCCGCACCGACGCCACCGCGGTCGACGGCACCGACCCGGTTTGGGGCACCAGCCCGTCGCCGGAGGGCGCGGTGCACGACCAGGACGCCACCCGCCTCCTGCTCGCCCACCTCAGCCCGCGGGAGGCCGAGGTGGTGGCCTGCGTCGACGTGGTCGGCCTCGACGTCGCCACCACCGCGACGGCGCTCGGCATGACCCCCACCGCGGTGCGGGTCGCCCGGCACCGTGCGCTCGGCCGGCTCCGCAAGGTGCTGGCCGAGGAGGCCTGAGCTCACCAGCCGCGCACGGCGCGGACATTCCCCGTTAGTCGATCATCTCTCTTTAGTACCCCCCGCCCCATCGCCCAGGGGAGGTCACTCCGCGAGCAGGCGGGCCTTCGCTGCGTCGAACTCTTCGCGGGTCAGCACCCCGGCTTCGAGCAGTTCTGCGAGCTGCCGGAGCTGCGCGGGGAGAGTCGGCTCGCTGCTCGACGCTGGCGGCGCTGGCGCCGCAGCAGTAGTGCTCGGTCCTGGTGCAGGGGCGGCGGGCGGCGGCGCGGGGGCGGCGTTCGTCTGAGCGATCACGGCGTCGCCAGCGACCTTCAGCGAGCGGATCGCGGTGAGCACGTGACCGTCGGGATTGCGCGTCGTGTAGGTGCGCACGCCGGTCTTATCCCCGACGACGGTCACATAGATCACCCCTCGGTTGTTCGCTGCGAAGAGCGACATTCCACCCGTGAAGACCGCCGCAGTGCCCCGCCCGGTCATTGACTTGCGACGCATCGAGTCGGCGTCGTGCTCGATGCTGAGCAGACGCTCACGCGGAGACTCGGTGCCGCCGATCAGTCGCTTCGTCGTGAACGTGCCGTCTCGGTAGATGCGCAACACGGTGCCCGCCTTGTCGATCTGCCCCGAGGCCAGCACGTCGGGGTCTGGCGCGAGCCCGTCGGCGAGCGACTTCCAGAATCCCTTGCGTTCCTCGGCCACGACGGTGCCCTTCCCGCGGGTGGGTTGCTGACGCTCGCACGTTACCTGTGATTGGCGGGCTTGGGGCCTTTCGCTGGGCAAAGCTGACTGCCGCACTAGACATTGCCGCCGAGCCTCAGTCGGGGCGGTCAAAATCGAGGAGCCTCACGAGGCCAAGATCGAGGGCTGCGCCGGACAAGCAGTCGAGGACTCCATTGAGGCCAGCCGGTCGATGATCCGCCTGAAGAGGGCCGAGCGCTCCCAGCGACCTGAGCTGGTGAGCAAGCCGTCCGTCGGACCACGCCGCCGCGCCGGAACCGCGCCGGGCCACTCCACTGCGGTTCGCCTGGCCTGTCGGCGGCCCTTCGTAGGGTCCGCGTATGTCGCACTCTGACCCCTTCGAGCGGCTGAACCGAGAGTTCTACGCCACCAACCCGAGCACGTACTTTCGTGACCGACTACAGATGCTCATCCTGCGCGCGGCGAACCCGAACCTCATCGACGACAACATCAGCGAGGAGACCGTCTGGGGCACCCTCCGGGTGCTCGCTCGGGATGAGCCCGACGAGTCCGTTGAGGCTGCTGTCGAGCGAGAGGCGGCACACACCCGGTTCGTCGTGACCGAATCGCAGATCCTTCTACACCACGTGGCCGAAGCGTTCTTGCGCATGTACCTCGCGCACGAGGCGCAATCCGAGTGCCCTTGGCTAACGATTGCCGCGTTGAAGGGCCCCGGCCAGTTCCGTGACGAACTCGATGAACTCGCACGCAGCAGCTGGCCTAAGGACCGGATGAACGCAGCGGGCTGGGTTTTCCTGGGCGACGTGCCCGACGAGCCGTCCGCCGACTGGATCGCACACCGGGACGCAGCTGTGCGCCTGCTCCGCATCCTCGCCCAAACGGTGAATGGCGACAGCCAGCTCTACAACGGTGTGAAGCACGGGTTCACCGCGCTCGGGGGCACGGGCTCCCTCCACTTCTTGCCAGCAGACACTGACCAGCCGCCGCCAGAGTTGACGGAAGACCTCCTCAACCGCGAAGCATGGCTGGGTGCGGATGGGGTGAACGTGGCGTACCTCGAAAGAGAAGGCACCCGAAACAAGGGCGTCTGGTACCACAAGACGAAGTGGGTGAACCCGGAGAAGTCCGCGTACCTGACTCAGCTCGCGACCATCCAGATGGAGGCGCTGTGGACCGTCGCACGCTGTCGCTATCTCGGCGAGGCACTACCTGGCGGAGGAGTGCATCTCGTAACCGACGAGGGCATCGATCAGCTCCGTACGTTCCCGCGAAGCGGCAGCGTCGAGTCTTGGCGCTGGCAGGTCGCTACCGAGACCGCTCGGCCCGGCTGATCGCCCGTGGCTACCAGCCCCTAGCGCGCCACTCAGCGAGCTGGGGTCGCTCCGCGCCCAGCGTCGAGTCGTTGCCGTGACCGGGGTAGAACCAGGTGTCGTCGGGCAGCCGGTCGAAGAGCTTGGTCGAGACCTCGCCCAGCAGCCGGCGGAACGCCGCCTCGTCGCCGAAGGTGTTGCCGACCCCGCCCGGGAACAGCGAGTCACCGGTGAACAGGTGGGGGTGGCCGTCCGGGTCGTCGTGCAGCAGCGCGATCGAGCCGGGGGTGTGGCCGGCGAGGGCGATCACCTCCAGGCGGCAGGCGCCGACCTCGACCAGGTCGCCGTCGAGGACCCGTCGGGTGACTGGCACCCCGGTCTGCTCGGTGATCGCGTCGGCGTCCGGCTCACCGGCCACCACGTCGGCACCCGTGGCGGCCACGACGTCGGACAGCGCCCGGTGGTGGTCCCAGTGCTGGTGGGTGGTCACCACGGCCGCCAGGCCGGCGTCGCCCACCAGTGGGAGCAGCACCTCCGGCTGCGCCGCCGCGTCGACCAGCACCTGCTCGCCGGTCGTCCGGCAGGTCAGCAGGTAGCAGTTGTTCGACATCTGCTCGTCGACGGCCACCTTGCTGATCCGCAACGCCGACGTCTCGCGCACGTCGGCCGGTCCGCCCGGCGCGACCTCGCCCGTGTAGCTCACATCGCCTCGATCCCCGGCAGCAGGCCGTCGTCGCTGGTGAGTCCCTCCCCGGCGCCGCGCCCGGTGGCCCACCAGGCCAGGTCGGCGGCGGGCCCGGTCACCGTCGGCCCCGGCGCGCCGAAGGTCCAGGAGCGGTCGAGGTCGGTGGCCCGGGCGGTGAAACCGCGGCTGGCGTCGTAGCGGCGGGCGCAGCGGTCGAGCAGCAGCACGACGAACTCGGTCGGCCAGTCGTGGGCCGCGTAGCCGGCGCCGAGGTCGGCGTGGTGGACCTCCACCTCGGTGAGCCGCATCAGCGGCACCGCCCCGACCCGGATCACCCGGCCGCCGGGCGTCCGCTCGAACGTCGTCTCCTCGTGCTCGGGGCCGACCAGGTCGAGGGCCTCGGCGTACCGGGTGGCCCCGGCGAGCAGCCGGTCGCGCAGCGCCCGCGGGCCGGCCTCGGCGAGGGCCACGATGTCGGCGTCGCGGCGCTCCTGCGAGGCGTACATGGTGGTCGGCTGCCTGGTCACGACACCCTCGAGCACGCCGGCGAGCGCCTCGGAGTTGAGCGCGACGTGGGCCACCACGTGGGCCCGGGACCAGCCGGGCAGGATGGTGTCGGCGGCGAAGGAGTCGTCGGGCATCGAGTCCACGGTGCGGACCAGCCGCGCGGTCGCCTCCTGGAGCAGCTGCCGGTGGTCTGCCGGCCGCGCCTCGGGGGACCGGGACCCGGGACCGTCCTGCTGGTCGGGGGGAGTCATGTGACCATCCTCGCGGCTGGGCCGGGGGCCCGCCAGCCTCGGGGGCCGGGTGTCGGCGGCCCGTGAGATCGTGCAGCGACGGCGTGTCGGGCTGGTGCACGTCGCTACGATGGCGAACACGTGTTCGAACCGGCCACCACGCTCGGACCAGCCACCACCACGCGACACAGGGGACGCAAACAGTGCAGGAGAAGCTCATCATCCGGGGCGCCCGGGAGCACAACCTCAAGGACGTCTCGCTCGACCTGCCGCGCGACTCCCTCATCGTCTTCACCGGCCTCTCGGGGTCCGGCAAGTCGTCGCTGGCGTTCGACACGATCTTCGCCGAGGGGCAGCGCCGCTACGTCGAGTCGCTGTCGGCGTACGCGCGCCAGTTCCTCGGCCAGATGGACAAGCCGGACGTCGACTTCATCGAGGGCCTCTCGCCGGCGGTGTCGATCGACCAGAAGTCCACGTCGAAGAACCCCCGCTCCACGGTCGGCACCATCACCGAGGTCTACGACTACCTCCGGCTGCTCTACGCCCGCGCCGGCCGGCCGCACTGCCCGGTGTGCGGCGCCCCCATCGAGCGGCAGACCCCCCAGCAGATCGTCGACCGGGTGCTCGCCCTCGAGGAGGGGGCCCGCTTCCAGGTGCTGGCGCCGGTGATCCGCGGCCGCAAGGGCGAGTACGTCGAGCTGTTCCGCCAGCTCCAGGCCCAAGGCTTCTCGCGGGCCCGGGTCAACGGCGAGACCCACACCCTCGACGACCCGCCCAAGCTGGACAAGCAGAAGAAGCACACCATCGAGGTGGTCGTCGACCGGCTGGCGGTCAAGGAGTCGTCGAAGCGCCGGCTCACCGACTCGGTGGAGACCGCGCTCAACCTCGCCGGCGGCCTGGTGCTCTTCGACTTCGTCGACCTGCCGGACAAGGACCCCGGTCGCGAGCTGCGGTTCAGCGAGAAGATGGCCTGCCCCAACGAGCACACCATCGACACCGACGAGCTCGAGCCCCGCTCGTTCTCGTTCAACTCCCCGTTCGGCGCCTGCCCGGAGTGCTCGGGTCTCGGCACCCGGATGGAGGTCGACCCCGAGCTGGTCGTGCCCGACCCCTCGGCCACCCTCGGCGAGGGCGCGATCTCGCCGTGGAGCGGCGCCCACGTCTCCGACTACTTCCTGCGCCTGCTCGGGGCCCTCGGTGACGAGCTCGGCTTCGACCTCAACACCCCGTGGGAGCAGCTGACCCCCAAGCAGCAGAAGTCGGTGCTCGACGGCCACTCCACCAAGGTCCACGTCGTCACCCGCAACCGCTACGGCCGCCAGCGCGCCTACTACGCGGAGTTCGAGGGGGTGCGCACCTACGTCGAGCGGCGGCACCGCGAGGCGGAGTCCGACACCAGCCGGGAGCGGTTCGAGGGCTACATGCGCGAGGTGCCCTGCCCGGTCTGCCGCGGCAGCCGGCTCAAGCCGGTCTCGATGTCGGTGACGCTCGGCCCCAAGGACGCCGGCGGCAAGAACATCGCCGAGGTCTGCGCGCTCCCGATCAACGAGACCGCCGAGTTCCTGCGCGGGGTCCGGCTCTCCGCCCGCGAGCGCCAGATCGGCGAGCGGGTGCTCAAGGAGATCCAGGAACGGCTCAACTTCCTGCTCGACGTCGGCCTCGACTACCTCTCGCTCGACCGGCCCTCCGGCTCGCTGTCCGGCGGCGAGGCGCAGCGGATCCGGCTCGCCACCCAGATCGGCGCCGGCCTGGTCGGCGTCCTCTACGTCCTCGACGAGCCGTCGATCGGCCTCCACCAGCGCGACAACCAGCGGCTGATCGAGACCCTCGTGCGGCTCAAGGACCTCGGCAACACCCTGATCGTCGTCGAGCACGACGAGGACACCATCAAGACCGCCGACTGGGTGGTCGACATCGGCCCCGGCGCCGGCGAGCACGGCGGCCAGGTGGTCCACAGCGGCACCGTGGCCGACCTCTGGACCCACCCCGACTCGGTCACCGGGCAGTACCTCTCCGGTCGCCGCGAGATCCCGGTGCCGGAGGTGCGGCGTCCGCGCACCAAGGGCCGCGAGCTGGCGGTGCTCGGTGCCAAGGAGCACAACCTCCGCAACGTCGACGTGCACTTCCCGCTCGGCCTGTTCGTCGCGGTCACCGGCGTCTCCGGGTCCGGAAAGTCGACGCTGGTCAACGACATCCTCTACACCTCGCTGGCCAAGCAGATCTACAACGCCCGCACCGTGCCCGGCCGGCACCGCACGATCACCGGCCTCGAGCACGTCGACAAGGTGATCCACGTCGACCAGTCGCCCATCGGCCGCACCCCGCGCTCCAACCCGGCCACCTACACCGGCGTCTTCGACCACGTGCGCAAGCTGTTCGCCTCGACGCCGGAGGCCAAGATGCGCGGCTACCAGCAGGGGCGCTTCTCGTTCAACGTCAAGGGCGGCCGCTGCGAGGCCTGCTCCGGCGACGGCACCATCAAGATCGAGATGAACTTCCTGCCCGACGTCTACGTCCCGTGCGAGGTGTGCCACGGGGCGCGCTACAACCGCGAGACGCTGGAGGTCCACTACAAGGGCAAGACCATCGCCGAGGTCCTCGACATGCCGATCGAGGAGGCGCTCGACTTCTTCGCCGCGGTCCCGGCCATCGCCCGGCATATGAAGACGCTGGTCGAGGTGGGGCTGGGCTACGTCCGGCTCGGCCAGCCGGCCACGACGCTGTCGGGCGGCGAGGCCCAGCGGGTCAAGCTCTCCTCCGAGCTGCAGAAGCGCTCCACCGGCCGCACCGTCTACGTCCTCGACGAGCCGACCACCGGCCTCCACTTCGAGGACATCCGCAGGCTGCTCCTGGTGCTCGGCCGACTGGTCGACCAGGGCAACACGGTGCTGGTGATCGAGCACAACCTCGACGTCATCAAGACCGCCGACTGGATCGTCGACATGGGGCCGGAGGGTGGCTCGCGCGGCGGCACCGTGGTCGCCGAGGGCACCCCCGAGCAGGTGGCGGCCCACCCCGACAGCCACACCGGCCGCTTCCTGGCGCCGCTGCTCGAGGGCCGCGAGGCGGCCCAGCCGAAGCGGCGCGCCTCGGCAGCGGCCGAGCCGGCCCCTGGGGCGCGGGCGAGCACCAAGAAGACCACCACGAAGACCACCAAGACGACCACCACGAAGTCGGCCGCGAAGACCAGCGCCACGACGACGGCCGCGGCGAAGAAGGCACCGACCCGGAAGACGGCCGCGCGCAAGACGGCCGCGACGAGTCGGTCGCGACGGTCTGCCTGAGGCATTGCACCGGCACGGGCGGCGGCCCGAGTTCACAGCAATCCCTCAGGTTCGCTACCTCCCGCGGGGCGGCCCGAGCCACGTAGTGTGAGTTTCAACTTGTCCCGGGCACCGAGAGGAACCACACCGTGACCGAGCGCCTCGACCTCATCAGCCGCCGCTCCCTGACCGGAGGCCTGGTCACCGCCGGCCTCGGCCTGCCGTTGCTCGCCGCCTGCGGGGGCGACGACGCCGGGCCCGAGACCGCTCCCTCGGGCGGGGGCTCGTCGTCCGGAACGTCGACCCCCGACGCGGCGCCGAGCCCCGGCACCGGGGCTGCGGCCCCCGGCCTGGTCGGCACCTCGGAGATCGAGGTCGGCGGCGGCACCATCCTCCCCGACGAAGGCCTGGTGATCACCCAGCCGACCGAGGGCGCCTTCAAGGGCTTCAGCAGCACCTGCACCCACCAGGGGTGCCCGGTCACCGAGATCGCCGAGGGCAGCATCAACTGCACCTGCCACGGCAGCTCGTTCTCGATCGAGGACGGCGCGCCCACCGCCGGACCGGCCACCGAGCCGCTCGAGGAGATCCCGCTCAAGGTCGAGGGCGACCAGATCAGCCTGGCCTGAGCCCGGCGTCAGGTCGTCGGCGTCAGGTCGTCGGCGTCAGCGACCCGGCCGGTGGCCGCGCCGCGTTCCGCCAGGCGGCGTCGCGGGGCGACGGCCGCCGGTCGAGCCGACGGTCGAGCACGATCCGCGCCTCGTCCCAGCGCCCGGCCCGGAGCAGCGCGGCGATCCGCGCCTCCTCGACCACCTCGCGCTGCGCGTCCGACCCGCCGAGCCGGCGTACCCCCTGCTCGAGGCGGGCTAGCGCGTCGGCGGCGGCCGAGCACCGCCCGGCCTGCAGCTGCCCGAACGCCCGGGCCAGCGGCGCCACCACGCCGCGCTGCACCGGGTGGTCGTGGTCGGCGGCCCAGCGAGCCAGTGCGCTCAGGCCCGCGGCGTCGTCGAGCGCGAGCAGGGCGACCGCGGCGTGCAGGGCGAGGAACGGCGTCGCGGGCCGCGCGAGCACGTCCGGCCCGGTGGCGGCGACCACCGCGTCCAGCCCCGGGACGTCGGTGGCGCCGGGGGTCAGCGCCCAGCGGAAGAGCAGCGAGCCGGTATCGACCAGTGCCCGGCAGCCGAGCCCGTGGGAGGGCAGCA
Source organism: Nocardioides sp. SYSU D00038 (assembly GCF_016924665.1). Classification (GTDB taxonomy): domain Bacteria; phylum Actinomycetota; class Actinomycetes; order Propionibacteriales; family Nocardioidaceae; genus Nocardioides. The sequence continues at coordinate 175,346 of NZ_JAFFJT010000014.1, read as the reverse complement.
GCTGGGCCTCGTAGCGCCGACGGACCGCGTCGAGGTCGCCCAGCGAGAGCTCGTGCAGCGCGGCGTGCCACGAGAAGTGGCTGATGCTGTCCGTGCCGGCCCCGTCGCCGGTCACCCAGCCGTCCATCCAGGCCAGGCCGGCCGCGTGGTCGCCCGTCTCGTAGTGGGCGTGGGCGCGCGCGTGGGCGGAGTGCCCGGCGCCCGGCTCGACCGCCAGTGACCGGTGCGAGAGCTCCATCGCCTCGTCGAAGCGGAGCTGCTCCTGGCGCACGAAGGCGAGCAGGCCGGTGAACCACCAGTCGTCGCCGTAGGCCGGGGCGGCCCGCTCGACGATCTGCCAGGCCTCCTCGGGCACCTCGGTCACGCCGGCGAAGGCGATGGTCGGCACGGCGGTCGACAGCAGCAGCGCGTCGCGCGGCCAGGCGGAGAGGTGGGCGGTGAGGGGGCCGGGGTCGCCGTGCACCACGTGGGCCAGCACGGCGTGCACGTGGCTGCGCTCGCGCTCGGTGGCCCGGGCGGCGTGCAGCCGGGCGTCGCGCAGCCGGGCGAGCACGTCGACCTGGGCGCAGAGCTCGTGACCGAGGAGGGCGAGGTCGGCGTGGGCGACCGCGAACGTCGGGTCGAGGGCGACCGCGGCAGCGATCCGCTCGACGCCGCCCCGGCGCAGCCGCAGCACGTCGAGCAGCCCGGCGGCGTACGTCGCGGCCGCCTCGGGGGAGGTCGTGAGCGGATACCCGTAGGGATCGCGGCTGGGCATGAAACCAGACTAAACCACACGACTAACGCGGCATAGCCGGACACGCACCGCCCGCGGCCCGCTGGCGTGGGGGCCGTCCCCGGCGGACCGTAGGGTTGTCCCGTGCCTGCGACCCGTCCCTCCCGGAGCTCCCGCGGGCCGTCGTCCTACCGTCCCGAGCCCGGCTCGATCCCCACCCAGCCGGGCGTCTACCGGTTCCGCGACGCCCGCGGCCGGGTGGTCTACGTCGGCAAGGCGAAGAACCTGCGGGCCCGGCTGTCGTCGTACTTCCAGGACGTCGGCAACCTCCACCCGCGCACCGCCACCATGGTCACCACCGCGACCAGCGTGGAGTGGACCGTGGTCAAGACCGAGGTCGAGGCGCTCCAGCTGGAGTACTCCTGGATCAAGGAGTACGACCCGCGGTTCAACGTCAAGTACCGCGACGACAAGTCCTACCCCTGGCTCGCGGTGACCGTCGGCGAGGACTACCCCCGGGTGATGGTCGGGCGCGGCGCCAAGCGGCGCGGCACCCGCTACTTCGGCCCCTACTCCCACGCCTGGGCGATCCGCGAGACCGTCGACATCCTGCTGCGCGTCTTCCCGATGCGCTCGTGCAGCAACGGCGTGTTCAAGCGGTCGAGCCAGATCGGCCGGCCCTGCCTGCTCGGCTACATCGACAAGTGCTCCGCGCCGTGCGTGGGCAACATCAGCGCCGAGGACCACCGGGCGATCGTCGACGACTTCTGCGAGTTCATGGCCGGTCGCACCCGGCCGTTCACGCGCCGCATCGAGCAGGAAATGTACGCCGCCTCCGAGGCGCTCGACTTCGAGAAGGCGGCGCGGCTCCGCGACGACCTCGGCGCGATGAACCGGGCGCTGGAGAAGCAGACCGTCGTGCTCTCCGACGGCGCCGACGCCGACGTGATCGCGCTGGCCGAGGACCCGCTCGAGGTGGCGGTGCAGATCTTCCACGTGCGCGGTGGCCGGATCCGCGGCCAGCGCGGGTGGGTGGCCGACCGGGTCGACGAGGGCGGCACCGCCGAGCTGGTCGACGACTTCCTGCTCCAGCTCTACGCCGGCATCGACCGCGACCAGGCCTCCGACTCCATCCCGCGCGAGATCCTGGTGCCCGAGCTGCCGCCCGACGCGTCGACGTTCGAGCAGCTCCTCGGCGACCTGCGCGGCGCCAAGGTGCAGGTGCGGGTGCCGCAGCGCGGCGACAAGCGGTCGTTGATGGAGACTGTGGCCCGCAATGCCGCGCAGACCCTGATGCTCCACAAGACCCGCCGCGCCAGCGACCTCACCACCCGCAACCAGGCCCTCGAGGAGATCCAGGAGGCGCTCGCGCTCGAGGAGGTGCCGCTGCGCATCGAGTGCTACGACGTCTCCAACCTCCAGGGCACCGAGGTAGTCGCCTCGATGGTGGTCTTCGAGGACGGGCTGGCCCGCAAGAGCGAGTACCGCCGGTTCGTGATCCGCGGCGTCGACGGGCAGAACGACGTCGCCTCGATGCACGAGGTGATCACCCGTCGGTTCCGGCGGCTGCTCGACGAGCAGGCGCGCTCGACGGAGGTGTCGACCGAGAACGGACCGATGCTGGTCGACCCCGAGACCGGGCGACCGCGCAAGTTCGCCTACGCGCCCGGCCTGGTGGTCGTCGACGGCGGCCCGCCGCAGGTCGCGGCGGCGCAGCGGGCGCTCGACGAGCTCGGCATCGACGACGTCCCGGTGTGCGGCCTGGCCAAGCGGCTCGAGGAGGTCTGGCTGCCGGGGGAGGAGGACCCCGTGATCCTGGCCCGCTCGTCCGAGGGTCTCTACCTGCTGCAGCGGATCCGCGACGAGGCCCACCGGTTCGCGATCACCCACCACCGGTCGCGACGCTCGAAGTCGATGGTCGAGAGCGTGCTCGACGACGTGCCGGGGCTGGGCGAGGTGCGCCGCCGGACGCTGATGAAGCACTTCGGGTCGCTGAAGAAGCTGCGCGAGGCCAGCGTCGAGGAGCTGGCCCAGGTGCCGGGCATCGGCGCCCGCACGGCGACCGCGATCAAGGAAGCCGTCACGGTCGCCGCCCCGAGCCGCAAGACTGGCGACGTGGGCATCACCGTCAACACCGCCACCGGCGAGATCATCGAGGCTGAAGGGGAGGGCGAGGCCTGATGGGCACCGCGCAGTCCGGTGAGATGGTGGTCGTCACCGGCATGACCGGCGCCGGCCGCAGCACCGCCGCCAAGGAGCTCGAGGACCTCGGGTTCTACGTCGTCGACAACCTCCCGCCCAGCCTGCTGGGCGACGTCGTCCGGCTGGTCGACGAGAGTCGCGGCACCGAGCAGCCGGTCGCGGTGGTGGTCGACGTGCGCTCGGGCTCGTTCTTCCAGACCCTGCAGGCCAACCTCGCCAAGGGCGCGACCGGGCGCCGGGCCACCCTGCTGTTCCTCGAGGCCACCGACGAGGTGCTGGTGCGCCGCCAGGAGGCCGCCCGCCGCCCGCACCCGCTGCAGGCCGGCGGCCGGCTGCTCGACGGGCTCCAGCGCGAGCGCGAGGTGCTCGCCGGCCTGCGCGGCGCGGCCGACCTGGTCATCGACACCACCGCGCTCAACGTCCACCAGCTCACCGACCGGATCGCCGAGGCGTTCGGCTCGCCCGAGGCGATCCGGCTCAAGGTCTCGGTGGTGAGCTTCGGCTTCAAGTACGGCATCCCGGTGGACGCCGACTTCGTGGCCGACATGCGCTTCCTGCCCAACCCCTACTGGGTGCCCGAGCTGCGGCCCGGCACCGGCATGGACGCAGCGGTCGCCGACTACGTCAAGCGCCAGCCGGGCGCCGAGGAGTTCCTCGAGCGCTACGTCGAGCTGCTGCGCGGCGTCGCGGCCGGCTACCTGCGCGAGGGCAAGCGCTTCGTCCAGGTCGCCGTGGGCTGCACCGGCGGCAAGCACCGCAGCGTCGCGATGTCGGAGGAGATCGCCCGGCGGCTCGCCGCCGAGGGCATCGAGACCCGCGCGGTCCACCGCGACCTGGGCCGCGAATGACCGCCGACCGCGCCCAGGCGGTCGTGGCGTTCGGCGGCGGCCACGGCCTGCACGCATCGCTGAGCGCCCTGCGCCGCCTGGTCGACGAGCTCGTCGTCGACGACCTCACCGCGATCGTCACCGTCGCCGACAACGGCGGCTCCTCGGGCCGCCTGCGCGGCGAGTTCGGCGTGCTGCCGCCCGGCGACCTGCGGATGGCGCTGGCGGCGCTGTGCGGCACCGACCAGTGGGGTGACCTGTGGGCGCGGGTGCTCCAGCACCGGTTCGCCGGCGACGGCGAGATGCGCGACCACGTGATCGGCAACCTGCTCATCGTGGGGCTGTGGGAACTGCTCGGCGACCACGTCGACGCCCTCGACTACGTCGGCCGATTGCTCGGCGCCACCGGCCGGGTGCTGCCCATGGCGCTGTGCCCGATGGACATCACCGCCGAGGTGCGCGGGCTCGACCCCGCCGACCCCGACGCCCTCACCGCGGTGCGCGGCCAGGTCGAGGTGGCCAGCACCAACGGCATCATCGACTCGATCGCCCTCGACCCCGCCGACCCGCCGGTCTCGCCCGAGGCACTGGCCGCGATCGCCGAGGCCGACTGGGTGGTGCTCGGGCCGGGCTCGTGGTTCACCTCGGTGATCCCGCACGTGCTGGTGCCCGCGCTGCGCCAGGGGCTGGTCGACACCCCGGCCAAGGTCGTCGTGGTGCTCAACCTCACCGAGCAGCCGGGGGAGACCCAGGGCTTCGGCCCGGCCGACCACCTGGCGGTGCTGCTGTCCCACGCCCCCGAGCTGCGCATCCACACGGTGCTGGCCGACCGCGACGGCACGGTCGACGACCTCGAGCAGCTCGCCCACACGGTCGAGGCGCTCGGCGCCCGACTGGTGGTCGACGACGTCGCCGAGGCACCCGGCTCGCCCCGCCACGACGTGGGGCGGCTGGCGGCGGCGTACGCCCGGATCCTGGAGCGGGCGTGACCCCGGTCGCAGGCCTGGCAGACCGTCCGTCAGGTGATTGACTCGCGTGCGAGGATCTGCAGCATGGCGATGACGGCACAGGTGAAGGCGGAGCTGGCCAACACCCAGATCACCAAGACCTGCTGTCGCAAGGCCGAGGTCGCCTCGATGCTCCGCTTCGCCGGCGGGCTCCACATCGTCAGCGGCAAGGTCGTCGTCGAGGCCGAGCTCGACACCGGTGCCGCGGCCCGGCGGCTGCGCACCGACATCGCCGAGGTCTACGGCCACAAGTCCGACGTCGTGATGGTGCAGGGCAACGGCATCCGCAAGGGCACCCGCTACATCGTGCGGGTGATCAAGGACGGCGAGGCGCTGGCCCGCCAGACCGGGCTGCTCGACCAGCGCGGCTTCCCGGTGCGCGGTCTCCCGCCCGCCGTGGTCTCGGGCGGCGGCTGCGACGCCGTCGCCGCGTGGCGCGGCGCGTTCCTGGCCCACGGCTCGCTCACCGAGCCGGGGCGCTCGTCGTCCCTCGAGGTCACCTGCCCCGGACCCGAGGCCGGCCTGGCGCTGGTCGGCGTCGCCCGCCGGCTCGGCATCCAGGCCAAGGCCCGCGAGGTGCGCGGCGTCGAGCGCGTCGTCATCCGCGACGGCGACGCGATCGGCCAGCTGCTGACCCGGCTGGGCGCCCACGAGTCGCTGATGGCCTGGGAGGAGCGGCGGATGCGCCGCGAGGTCCGGGCCACCGCCAACCGGCTGGCCAACTTCGACGACGCCAACCTGCGCCGCTCGGCGCGGGCCGCGGTCGCCGCCGGGGCCCGCGTGGAGCGGGCGATGGAGATCCTCGGCGACGAGGTCCCCGACCACCTGCGGATGGCCGGCCGGCTCCGTCTGGAGCACAAGCAGGCCTCGCTCGAGGAGCTCGGCCAGCTGCACGATCCGGTGCTCACCAAGGACGCGATCGCGGGCCGGATCCGGCGGCTGCTGGCCATGGCCGACAAGCGCGCCGAGGAGCTCGGCATCCCCGACACCGAGGCCTCGCTGACCCCGGAGATGCTCGCCGAGGAGGGCTGAGGGGTTACCCGCACGTAGCGCGGGACGGCCGGTGGTCGGCACCGGCGGGGGCGATAGGGTCGGAGGAGTCCAGTCCCATCGACGTGCAGGAGCAGCCGCAGTGACCGTTCGCGTAGGCATCAACGGATTCGGCCGGATCGGCCGCAACTTCTTCCGCGCCGTCCGTGCCTCCGGCCTCGACATCGAGATCGTCGGGGTCAACGACCTGACCGACAACGCCTCGCTGGCCCACCTGCTCAAGTACGACTCGATCCTGGGCCGGCTCGACGCCGACGTCTCCTCGACCGACGACGCGATCGTGGTCGGAGGCACCGAGATCAAGGCGTTCGCCGAGCGCGACCCCGCCGCGCTGGGCTGGGGCGACCTGGGCGTCGACGTGGTCGTCGAGTCCACCGGCTTCTTCACCGATGCGACCAAGGCGCGGGCCCACGTCGACCAGGGCGGCGCGAAGAAGGTCATCATCTCGGCGCCGGCCTCCAACGAGGACATCACGGTCGTGATGGGCGTCAACCACACCGACTACGACCCCGCCGCGCACACGGTGATCTCCAACGCGTCGTGCACCACCAACTGCCTGGCGCCGATGGCGAAGGTCCTCAACGACGAGTTCGGCATCGTCAAGGGCCTGATGACGACCATCCACGCCTACACCGCCGACCAGAACCTGCAGGACAACATCCACAAGGACCTGCGTCGCGCCCGGGCCGCCGCGATCAACATCGTCCCGACCTCGACGGGTGCCGCGAAGGCCATCGGCCTGGTGCTGCCCGAGCTCAAGGGCAAGCTCGACGGCTACGCCCTGCGGGTGCCGACCCCGACCGGCTCGGCCACCGACCTGACCTTCGAGGCCGGCCGCGAGACCTCGGTCGAGGAGGTCAACGCCGCGATCGAGAAGGCCGCCGACGGCCGGTTCCTGCGCTACTCGACCGACCCGATCGTCTCCTCCGACATCGTGACCGACCCGGCGTCGTGCATCTTCGACGCGCCGCTCACCAAGGTGATCGGCAACCAGGTCAAGGTCGTGGGCTGGTACGACAACGAGTGGGGCTACTCCAACCGCCTCGCCGACCTGATCGCCCACGTTGGCGAGACCCTCTGACGTGTCGGACTACGCAGGGCTCGGCGACGTCGCCGGCAAGCGCGTCCTCGTCCGCTCCGACCTCAACGTGCCGCTCGACGGCACCGAGATCACCGACGACGGCCGGATCCGGGCCAGCGTCCCCACCATCCGGGCCCTGGCCGACGCCGGCGCCCGGGTGGTGGTGGTCGCGCACCTCGGTCGCCCGAAGGGGGCGGTCGAGGAGCGCTACTCGCTGAGCCCGGTCGCCGAGCGGCTCGGCGAGCTGCTCGGCCAGGAGGTCGCCTTCGCCACCGACACCGTGGGTGAGGCGGCCCGGGCCACGGTCGCCGGCCTCGCCGACGGCGACGTCGCGGTGCTCGAGAACGTCCGGTTCAACCCCGGCGAGACCAGCAAGCTCGACGAGGAGCGCGCGGCGTTCGCCGCCGACCTCGCCGGCCTCGTCGACGCGTTCGTCTCCGACGGCTTCGGTGTCGTGCACCGCAAGCAGGCCAGCGTCTACGACGTCGCCCAGCTGCTGCCCCACGCGATGGGCGGCCTGGTCTCGGCCGAGCTCGACGTGATGCGCCGGCTCACCGAGTCGCCCGAGCGGCCCTACGTCGTCGTGCTCGGTGGCTCCAAGGTCTCCGACAAGCTCGGCGTCATCGACAACCTGCTCGGCAAGGCCGACAAGCTGCTGATCGGCGGGGGCATGGTGTTCACGTTCCTCAGGGCCCAGGGGCTCGAGGTCGGGAAGAGCCTGCTCGAGGAGGACCAGCTCGACACCGTGCGCGGCTACCTCGACCGGGCCCGCGAGACCGGCGTCGAGATCGTGCTCCCGGTCGACGTCGTGGTCGACACCGAGTTCCCCTCCGGCGACCGCGAGCCGCACCCGACCGTCGTACCCGCCGACCAGATCCCGGCCGACAGCCTCGGCCTCGACATCGGACCGGCGTCCGGGGAGGCCTTCGCGGCCGCGCTGTCCGGCGCGCACACGGTGTTCTGGAACGGCCCGATGGGCGTCTTCGAGGTCGCGGCTTTCGCCGAGGGCACCCGCGCGGTCGCGCAGGCGCTCACCGAGGTCGACGGCCTCTCGGTCGTGGGCGGTGGCGACTCCGCCGCGGCGGTGCGCGCGCTCGGCTTCGACGAGGCGGCGTTCGGGCACATCTCCACCGGCGGCGGCGCCAGCCTCGAGTACCTCGAGGGCAAGGAGCTCCCCGGCATCAAGGTCCTGGAGGACTGACGCATGGCCACCACCCGCACCCCGCTGATGGCGGGGAACTGGAAGATGAACCTCAACCACCAGGAAGCGGTGGTGCTGGTCCAGAAGCTCGCGTGGACGCTGTCGGACAAGCGCCACGACTACGGCCGGGTCGAGGTGGTCGTCGTACCGCCGTTCACCGACCTGCGCAGCGTGCAGACGCTCGTCGACGGCGACCGGCTCTCGGTGCGCTACGGCGCCCAGGACGTCTCCACCCACGACTCCGGCGCCTACACCGGCGAGATCTCGGCGGCGATGCTGGCCAAGCTGGGCTGCTCCTACGTCGTGGTGGGGCACTCCGAGCGCCGCGAGCACCACGGCGAGAGCGACGAGGTCGTCAACACCAAGGCGCACAAGACGCTGGCCGCCGGGATGGTGCCTATCGTGTGCGTGGGCGAGGGGCTCGAGGTGCGCCAGGCCGGCGAGCACGTGCCGTTTACGATGGCCCAGGTCGAGGGTTCGCTGGCCGGGTTCACCCCCGAGCAGGTCGCCGGGCTGGTCATCGCCTACGAGCCGGTCTGGGCGATCGGCACCGGCGAGGTCGCCACGCCCGACGACGCGCAGGAGGTCTGCCAGGCGATCCGCGGCCAGGTCCGCGAGGCCTACGGCGACGCGGCCGCCGACGGCGTACGGATCCTCTACGGCGGCTCGGTCAAGGCCGCCAACGTCGGCGGCATCATGGCCAAGGGCGACGTCGACGGCTGCCTGGTGGGCGGCGCCAGCCTGCAGGCCGACGAGTTCGGCGGCATCTGCCGCTTCTACGACATGCCGGTCCTCTGACCGGCGCGCGCGTGACGTAGGATTTCGCCCGTGGAACTGTTCTTCACCATTCTCCTGGTCATCACCAGTGGCCTCATGATCCTGCTGGTCCTCCTCCACAAGGGGCGGGGCGGCGGACTCTCGGACATGTTCGGTGGTGGAGTCTCGAGCTCCCTCGGCGGTTCGTCGGTGGCCGAGCGCAACCTCGACCGCTTCACCGTCGGCGTCGGGGCGATCTGGTTCGCGTGCGTGATCGCGCTCGGCCTGCTGCTCGCCTACCAGTGACCCCCCGGGTCAGCCGACCCGCGCAACCCCCGCACTGATCCCCGCGCCGGCCGACGCCGGCGCGACCGAGAGAGGACCGCACGTGGCTGGTGCAGGAAACGCCATCCGGGGCAGCCGGGTCGGCGCCGGACCGATGGGCGAGGCCGAGCGCGGCGAAGCCGCCCCTCGGCAGGCCGTCACCTACTTCTGCTCCCACGAGCACCGCTCGGTGGTGACCTTCTCCGTCGAGGCCCAGATCCCGGACTCCTGGGACTGCCCCAAGTGCGGCCTGCCGGCCAGCCGCGACCAGGAGAACCCGCCCCCGGCCCCCAAGATCGAGCCCTACAAGACCCACCTGGCCTACGTGAAGGAGCGCCGCTCCGACCAGGAGGCGGCCGACATCCTCGACGAGGCCATCCAGCTCCTGCGCTCCCGCCGCAAGTCCGGCGAGATCATCTTCTGACGAGTCGTCGTCACTCGTCACGAGTAACGACGACTCGACGGACCGATCAGAGCCCGAGCTGCCGCTTGAGGCGGTAGAGCTTCGGGAAGCAGTCGCGCGGTCGGCCGAACACGTCGTACGCCGTGAACGTCTCGATCGTCCAGCCGAACTCCTCGGTCAGCATCAGCCGACGCCAACGGTCGTGCGCCAGCTGCTCCGGAGTGCTGTGCCACTCGACTCCGTCGTACTCGACGGCGACGCGGTGCTCCTCGTCGGCGAGGTCGAGCCGGGCCAGCAGGACGCCGTCCTCCCAGACCTCGACCTGCGGCACCATCTCCGGCATGCCGGCCTCGTGGCAACGCAGGCGCAGCACCGATTCAGGAGGTGACTCGCTGCGAGGGTCGGCCAGGGGTGCGATGGCCCGCAGCGTGGTCACCCAGCGGCGGCCGCGAAACCGCGGCAGGCCGCCCAGGAGCTCCTGCTTCGTGAAGCGGCGCAGGGCGCAGATCCGGTCGATGCCGCTGACCGCCTCGTCCGGCCACCGCACCATGCCGAGGTCCCAGGCCGTGCGGAGCGGTGTGGTCACCGGGATGCCGTGCACCTCCGTGACGTCGTCGGGTCGCATCGCTCGCTCCCCGCTGTCGGCCAGGCCGCTGCGCAGACGCCCCCGACCCGACGGCAGGAACATCCGGACGGGACGGGCTGCGAGGTGCTCGTTGGGCGCGAGCACCATGTCGGCCCCCAGCAACCACCCCGCGTGCCGGTCGACCACCACGGCGTCGTCCGGCACGACGAGACCCGTAACGGCGGCTCGCTCACCGCCACCTCGCCTCGGCCCCGGGGCGGCGGTGAGCAGGCCCCGATCCACCGATCCGTAACGGCGGCTGACTCACCGCCACCCAGGGCCGGGCCGGGGTCAGCGCCCCTTCTTGGGCTTCCAGAGCCGCTTGCGCACCGGTGCGTGGCGGAAGGCGTTGCTGATGGCGCGGTAGGCCGGCTTGGGCCGCAGCTGCCGGTCGAAGGCGAGCGGACGCCGGTGGGCGCCGTCCTCGCGGGGCTGGTCCTCGTCGAGCCAGGTGTAGCGATCGGTCAGGCCGAAGGCGATGACCGCCTTGACCGCCCGCTCGTCGAGGGTGACGTCGAGGTAGTGGCGGTAGACGTCGGCCACCTTGCGGTCGCGGACCTTGGGCGCCTTGCGCAGCCCCTCGTCGAGGACGTCGAGCTCGGTGACCAGGATGGGCAGTCCGCGGTCGGCGATCTCGCGCAGGAAGGCGCGGTAGCCGCGCTCGTCGAACTTGCGGTGGAAGCCGTCGGCGAGCAGGTGGCCCTGGATGCCGACCGCCTGCACCGGCGCGCCGATGTCGAGGAGCCGGTCGATCGCCTTCAGGTAGGCGCGGCGGCGCGGCTCGGGGCGGTCGCCCCACTCGTTGACGGTCTCGAACCCGAACTCGTTGATGATCCGCAGCGCCCTCGGGTCGTGCTCCTTGGCGATGTGGAAGCTCTTGGCGATGTAGGAGGGCCCGATGGTCTGGTACCAGGGCACGTTCTTGCGGAAGCCGTGCCGGTCGGCCTCCTCCGGGTCGGTGACCTCGTTGGCGACGATCCAGCCGTCGGCGCGGCCGCGGAAGTGCTTCACCTCGCGGCGGATCACGCCGTAGAGCAGCTTCTTCGCCTCGTCACGGCCGAGCCCCCACAGGTCGTCCTCGCTCCAGCCTTCGCCGAAACCCTCGTCCCACGCGAGGTGCGCGGCGATCACGAGCTGGTCGTTGCGCTCGGCGAAGTCGATGATCTGGTCGCCGGGCCCGAAGTTGAGGGGCTCGTCGGGGCCGGGCTTGAGCTGGTACCAGAGCAGGTCGTCCTCGGTGAAGAGCAGCCCGGCCTCGCGGGCGTGCAGCCGCCGGTAGGTCTTGTCGAGCTGCCAGGTCGCGATCGAGGAGCCGAAGACCAGTCCCTTGCGGTCGGCCTGCTTCCACAGCGGCCAGCGCCCGGTGGGAGGGATCAGCCCGGCCGTCGCGGCCTCGGCGGTGCTGGGCAGCGCGACCCCCGCAGCGCCGGCGGCGGCCAGGCCCAGGGCCCCTCCTGCGGCGCCCCGCAGCAGGTGACGACGATCGAGGTGGACGGTCTCGGACATGGTGCTCCTCCACGGTCGGCGACCGTCCCGGAACGGCCGTGTGACGGGCGTCACGCAAATCGAATTGCTAGGACCGTAGGCCGTTCCGCCCAGCCGGGCAAGACCCGGGCGGGAGAACTTTCAGACCACGCCCTTGGTGATGAGGAAGCAGCCGTAGGGGCGGTCCTCGGTCGTCGCCACGACGACGTACGCTGCGCCGGCGCGCCGGTAGAACTCGAAGCGCTCCACCGCCGCGGAGGTCACCGCCCGGCCCTCCGCCTCGTCGACCACCGCCTGGAGCTCGGCGTGCACCGGCTGCACGACCTCCTCGTCGCCCACGGCGCCCATCCTCAGCACGGCCGGCTCGACGAAGGTGTCGACCGGCAGCACCGAGAGGATCGCCCGGGCCGCGCGCGGCACGTCGACCCCGGGCAGCGTCACCAGCCGCTGCGCCGTCGAGGCGGCGGGGTAGTTGCGGTCGACGAGCGCGAGCACGTCCCCGTGACCCATCGCCGCGAGGTGACCGAGCAGGTCGGCGGAGAGCAGCGGGTCGATGTTCTTGAGCACCCTGGTCCCCTCAGGCGTGCACGACGACGTGGCCGTCGTCGGTCGTGACCCGGTAGGTGCGCAGCCCGCTGCGCTTGGGCTCGAGCAGCGAGCGGCCGGTCACGAGGTCGAACTCCCAGCCGTGCCAGGGGCACCGGATCACCCGCTCGTCCATGCCGTAGACGTACTCGTGCGGGTCGGAGGCGACCATCGTCCCGCTCAGCGACCCGGTGCACATCGAGGCCCCCATGTGGGGGCACCGGTCGTTGATCGCGTAGAACTCCTCGCCCACGCTGATGATCCCGACGCTGCGGCCGTCGATCTCGACGACCCGGCACCCGTCGCGGCGAACCTCGTCCACGGTCCCGACTCGAACTTCCATTTGTTTCCTCGCTGCCTCTATCGCGGATGCCAAACGATTTGCTATTCATGACTCTGACGCCTCGACGGTGTCTTCCGCAACGGGTTGTCGCACAGGAGCGCACATGACCGAACTGCTCGACCAGCCGGCCTCCCTCGACGGGACGCCGACCCGCTACGACCTCGTCGACTGCGACGTGCACCCGATCATGAAGGGCGGCATGGGCGACCTGCGACCGTTCCTGTCCCACACCGCCCAGCGGCGCCTGGGGCTCGACGAGCGGCGCAGCCTCTCGACGATCGGGCACCGCGAGCCGGTCTCGATCCCCCGGAACATGCTCTACGTCAACCAGTCGGGGGTGCTGCGCGACGACGCCCGCGCCCCGGACGGCTCGGCGCCCGGCGCCGACCCGGCGTTCACCGCGCAGCAGCTGCTCGACGGGAACGCGATCGACCGCGCCGTGCTGATCGGCGGCGAGGTCCTCGGACTCGGCGCGATGCCCGACCCCGACGCCGCCGCGATGATCGCCTCGGCCTACAACGACTGGCTGGCGGCGACCTGGTTCGACGCCGACGAGCGCTACCGCGGCTACCTCGTCGTCGGCGCCCAGGACCCGCAGCAGGCGGCCACGGAGATCCGGCGGGCCGCCGCGGACCGGCGGTTCGTCGGGGTGCTGATGCCGCTGACCAACATCCTGATGGGGCAGCGGCACTACTACCCGATCTACGAGGCGGCGGCCGAGGTCGGCATCCCGATCGCGGTCCACCCCAACTCCGGCGAGGGCATCTTCCGCACCTCGCCGCCGATGGCGGGCGGCACGCCGACCTACTACGTCGAGTGGCACACCGGCCTCAGCCAGGTCTTCCAGGCGAACGTGATCAGCCTGGTCGTGCACGGGGTCTTCGAGCGGTTCCCGAACCTCAAGGTGGTCATCACCGAGGGCGGGCTCGGCTGGATCCCCGACGTGATGTGGCGCCTCGACAAGAACGTCAAGGGCCTGCGCGACGAGGTGCCGTGGGTCAAGCGGCTGCCGAGCGAGTACCTGGTCGACCACGTGCGGTTCACGACCCAGCCGATGCCCGAGCCGCGGCGGCGCAGCCACCTGCACACGCTGCTCGAGATCGCGCAGGCCGAGCGCACGCTGATGTTCAGCTCCGACTACCCGCACTGGGACTTCGACGACCCGCGGCACGTGCTGACCACCCTGCCCGACGCGGTGCGCGAGCGCGTCAAGGCCGCCAACGCGATCGAGACCTACGGCGACCGCCTGTGACCGACCCCCACCTCACGGCGTCGATGCCCGAGCGGCCCGACCACGGCGAGGAGTCCTACGAGGGACACGGGCGACTGCGCCACAAGGTCGCGATCGTGACCGGGGGCGACTCCGGCATCGGGCGCGCCGTCGCCCTGGCCTTCGCCCGCGAGGGCGCCGACCTGGTGATCTGCTACCTCGAGAGCGACGACGAGGACGCCCGCGAGACCGCGCGGCTGGTCGAGGAGGCGGGGCGCTCGATCACGCTGGTGCCGACCGACCTGACCCGCGAGGAGGCGTGTCGCGACCTGGTCGCCCGAACGGTCGCCGAGCACGGGCGCATCGACGTGCTGGTCAACAACGCCGCCTACCAGCTGGCCCAGCCGGGCGGGATCGCCGACATCACCACCGAGCAGTTCGACCGGACCATGCGCACCAACCTCTACGCGCTGTTCTGGATGTGCCGCGGGGCGATGCCGCACATGCCGCGTGGCTCCTCGATCATCAACACCTCCTCGGTGCAGGCCGCCTCGCCCTCGCCGGAGCTGCTCGACTACGCCACCACGAAGGCCGGCATCGCGACGTTCACCCGCGCGCTGGCCTGGTCGGCCGCGCGGGACGGCATCCGGGTCAACTCGGTCGCGCCCGGCCCCACCTGGACGCCGCTGGTGCGCGCGACGATGCCCGAGGAGATGACCGCGTCGTTCGGCGAGAACACCCCCATGGGCCGCGCCGGGCAGCCGGTCGAGGTCGCGGGCGCCTTCGTCTACCTCGCCTCGGCGGAGTCGGCGTACGTCACCGGCGAGGTGCTCGCGGTCACCGGCGGTCTGCCGGTGCAGGTGTGACCAGCCGACCGTGACGACCAGCACCCACGACGCCGACCCGATCGAGGCCGCGATCACGCTGACGCCCGAGCTGCGGGTCGGCAGCGTCGACCGACGGCTGTTCGGGTCGTTCCTCGAGCACATGGGGCGCGCGGTCCACACCGGCGTCTTCGAGCCGGGGCACCCGGCAGCCGACCCCGACGGCTTCCGCACCGACGTGCTCGACCTGGTGCGCAGGCTGGGGGTGGGTGTCGTCCGCTACCCGGGCGGTAACTTCGTCTCCGGCTACCGCTGGGAGGACGGCGTCGGCCCGCCCGAGGAGCGCCCCACACGGCTCGACCTCGCCTGGCACAGCACCGAGACCAACGCCTTCGGCACCGACGAGTTCATGCGCTGGTGCCGGGCGGCGGGCACCGAGCCGATGATGGCGGTCAACCTCGGCACCCGGGGCGTGCAGGAGGCGGTCGACCTCCTCGAGTACTGCAACCACCCGGGCGGCACCCGGCTGTCCGACCTGCGCCGCAGCAACGGCGCCGAGGAGCCCCACGACGTGCGGCTGTGGTGCCTGGGCAACGAGATGGACGGCGCCTGGCAGATCGGGCACCGGCCGGCGACCGACTACGGCCGGCTCGCGGCGGCCACCGGCCGCGCGATGCGGATGGTCGACCCCGACGTCGAGCTGGTCGTCTGCGGCAGCTCCAGCCCGGCCGCGCCGACCTTCGCCGCCTGGGAGGCCGCGGTGCTCACGGAGTGCTACGACGTCGTCGACCACGTCTCGCTGCACAGCTACCACGACCCCACCGGGCGCACGCCCGCCGCGTACCTCGCCGGGGCCCACGACCTCGACCGCGCCATCGACGCCGTCGTCGCGACCGCCGACCACGTCGGCGCCCGGCTCCGGTCGCGCCGGCGGCTGCGGGTCGCCGTCGACGAGTGGAACGTCTGGTACATGTCGCGGTGGGTCGACCCCGACCCCGACCTCTGGCCGCAGGCGCCACCGTTGCTGGAGGACACCTACGACGACCTCGACGCCACCATGGTCGCCAGCCTGCTGATCACCCTGCTCCGCCACTCCGATCGGGTCTCGGTCGCCTGCCTGGCCCAGCTGGTCAACGTGATCGCGCCCATCCGCACCGAGCCGGGCGGGCCGGCCTGGACCCAGACGATCTTCGAGCCGTTCGCGCGGATCGCGGCCGCGGCGCGCGGCGACGTGCTGCGCGTCGAGTCCCGGGTCGCGACCTACGAGGCCGAGGCCGGCGACGTGCCGCTGCTGGCGGCGACCGCGACGTGGGACGACGAGACGGGGGCGCTGCAGCTGCTGATGGTCAACCGGTCGGAGACGGCTCCGGTGCGCACCACCGTCGACCTGCACGGGTTCCCGGCCCCCGTCGTCGCCGGGCGGCACGAGGTCGTGGTGCCGCCGTTGTCGTGGTCGGTCGTGGAGCTCGCCCGGCGCTCGTGACCCGTCCGGGCGCGGTGGGCGGCAGCCGGGCCCCGGGTCCGAGGATCAGGGGTCCGGGCGCGGGACCTAGGTGCTCACCCGGCTTGGCGGACCACGTCGAGCGGTCCCTCCTCGGGCGTCGGCGGCTCGAACCGTTGGAAGTACTCCGTCGCCGTCTGCACGGTGAGCGGCCAGTCGTCCGCCTGCCTGCCGTGCCGGTCACCGACCCGGCTCAGGATGGTCTCGAGACTCGTCGCGATGTAGACGGTCTCCGGCACGATGTGCCGGGGTGCGAGGAGCGCGCGGAGCTCGTCGCGTTGTCGCCGGAACCAGAAGCCGAAGTCGAGCACGACGTCGTCTCCTGCCGTGACGTGGCGCAGCAGGCGCGTCCTCAGGTCCGCTGCTACCTCGGCCACGACGTCGGCGGCGGGCATCGTCGTGATCCCGCGCTCCCAGAACTCGACCTCGAACGACAGGCGCGTCCAGCCCTGGCGCTCCAGGCGCTTGGCGTAGGTGGTCTTGCCGGCACCACCTGGCCCGCACATCATCACGACGCGGGGTCGTCGTGTGCTGCTCGCGGCCACCCTGGCGAGACTACGGCCCACCACCGACCTCGGCCCCGCAACGCTCCGCCCGTGGCTGTCCGGATCCCGGCGGACGTGAGCCCGCCGCCCTAGCGGGCGGCGGGCTCGAACAGCTCGAAGGGGTTGCCCGAGGTGTCCTCGACGATCGCCTGGCGGCCGCCGCGGCCGTCGACGACGCCGCTGCGGATGCGCACCCCCGCGGCCGCCAGGTCGGTGACCAGCTCGTCGAGGGAGTCGACCTCGAGCTGCAGCCGGTTCCACCCGCCGGGCCGCGGCGTCGCGCCGGTGGTGGTGCGGCCGGCTCCGCCGCCGCCACCGGGGACGTTGAGCAGCAGGCGGGTCCCGCCCCGCTCCAGCACGGCGAACCCGGGGGAGGGGTGGGCCAGCACGGTGAACCCGAGCAGCTCGTAGACCGAGAGGTCGTCGGTGTCGTCGACGATGTAGCGCACGCTCGTGGCCATGGTGGGTCACCTCCGGCTTCGACGGTAGGCACCCTCCGACAGTTGTGCAACAGTTGTGTTGCAAAAGGCGGGAGGTATTCATGACGGACGAGGGGATCCGCGAGGACCCGCGGGTGACGCGCTCCCGCGCCGCGGTGCTCGAGGCGGCCGTGCGCGAGCTTGCCGAGGAGGGCTACGGCGGCTTCACCATCGACGGGGTGGCCACCCGCAGCGGGGTCGCTCGCAGCACCATCTACCGGCTGTGGCCCGAGCGCGCCGACCTGGTGGTCGCCGCCCTGCGCGCGGTGCACCCGCAGCCAACCGCCCGGGACGACTCGCGGGAGGACGTCCGGGCCCTGCTGGGCCACCTGGACTCGGCGTTCAACGACTCCCTGGTGGCGGAGTGCCTGCCGGCGATCATCGAGGGCTCCGAGCGCGACCCGGCGTTCCGCGCCGTCCACCACGCCGCCAACGACGCTCGGCGGGCCCGCCTCGTGCGCGCCGTCCGGCGTGGCGTCGACGACGGCGACTGGCCCGACACCGACGCGGAGCTGGCGGCGCTCGCGCTGGTCGGGGCGCTGGTCTACGCCCGGCTGATGACGTCGCGGCGACTGGCCGGTGCCGAGCTTGACCGGCTGATCGGCGTCGTGCTGGGCGGGCCCGCGACCGGTCCGGCGTCGGCGGGGTAGTCGGTCAGGCCCCAGCCGTCCCGGCCGGCTCGACCGTCCCGGCCGGCTCGACCGGCGCGACCGGCTGGCGCAGGATGGTGCGCAGCCGCTCGGGCGCGACCCGACGCGGGTCGCCGAGGTAGATCTCGTGGTGCCGGCCGGTCATCCGCAGCCCGGCGGCGGGGATCACCTCGTGGTGCAGGCGCGCCAGCACCTCGGCCTCGTCGTCGTACGGGCCGACGTGGAGGGTCTGCACGACCGTGCCCTCCTCGAGGGTCTCCAGGCGGACCCGGGCGAGCGCGGCAGGCGGGTCGGCGGCCGCCACCCGGGCGACCGCGCCGTCGTACCGGTCGCGGGTGATCCAGTCGGGGACCATCAGCATCACGGTCCAGCTCCACGCGGACTTGTCGCGCGCGGTGGTGAAGGCGTCCATGTCGTCGGCCCACCACAGCGCCTCCAGCGGCGGCACGACGTAGTCGCGGCCCAGCTCCTGCTTGCTCGCGAACTTGATCTTGTAGGCCACGGGGTAGAGGGCCGCGAGAGCCTCGGCGTACGCCGGGGCGGTGTTGGGGTCGCCGTGCCCGTCGACCATGAGGTACTGCAGCGGCGGCAGGTCGAGGGTGCGGAACTCGCCCGCCCGGGCGCGGTAGGGGTCGAAGGTCCTCTTGAAGTCGACCTTCGCACGGACGGCGGGTGTGGTGGTGGGCTCTGGAGCGTGCTCGGCCAGCGCCGCCTCGATGATCCGCACCGCCGTGGGCCCGACGCCGTGCAGCGCGGCGAGCTCGGTGCTCGGCACCCCGGCCAGGTCGTCGAGGGTGCGGTAGCCGGCCGCCTCGAGCGCGCGGGTGGCCGGCGCCCCGACCCGGGGCAGGCTCCGAGGGGTGGTGGACGGGGAGGGCGGATGGGCGGCCACAGCGGCACGATAGCCACGCCCGTCGGAGGCCGTGGGATGAAAGCCGGGCCCTCGGCAACCGACCCGCATGAGCACCACGGCGCGGGAGCGGCCGTCACGGGCGGCCGGGCTGATGTACGGCATCGGCCTGGGCGGCTTCGTCGACGGCATCGTGCTCCACCAGCTGCTGCAGTGGCACCACCTGCTCAGCAGCGAGGAGTCGACCACGACCGTCGCCGGCCTCGAGGTCAACATCCTGGCCGACGGGTTCTTCCACGTGCTCACGTGGCTGTTCGTCGTCGGGGCATCGCTGGTGACCCTCGCGCAGTGGCGGCAGGGCCGGCTGGCCCCGAGCTGGGGGTTCCACCTCGGCGGCGTGCTGGTCGGGTGGGGCGGGTTCAACCTGGTCGAGGGACTCGTCGACCACCAGCTGCTCGGCATCCACCACGTCCGCGACGACCTCGGCGGCCCGCTGGCCTGGGACCTCGGGTTCCTGGCGCTCGGCGTGCTCCTGGTCGTGGTCGGCCTGCTGGTGCAGCGCCGCGGCGAACGGACGATGGCCGCCGAGGCGGCGGATCGTGGCACGGTGGGCTGAGGGCCGTCCTGCTGGCCGCGCTCGGGCCGGCACCGGGCCAGGCGAGCGGGCGGCGGTGAGCACGCCTCCGTCCACCGACTCACAACGGCGGCTGACGCACCGCCGCCTCGCGCGGCGCCGGGCGGCGGTGAGCAGGCCTCCATTCACCGACCCGCAACAGCGGCTGACGCACCGCCGCCTCGCGCGGCGCCGGGCGGCGGTGAGCAGGCCTCGATTCACCGACCCGCAACGGGGGCTGACGCACCGCCACCCGCCACCCACCACCCCGCCACCCACCACCCGAGGGCGGGCCCCGTCAGGAGACCTCGGCCACCAGGGCGAGGTGGTCCGACATCGGGAGCCGCTGCGGGCCGCCGTGGCGCGCGGTGAGCGAGCTGTCGGTGAGGATGTGGTCGAGCTGCTCCTCCGGGCCGGCGGCCGGAAAGGTGGGACCCGTGGCCAGGGGGCGCATGCGGGTGATCCGCTCGGCGCGCTCGCGGCCCATGTTGAGGTCCCCCAGCAGCACCCGGGGCCGCCGGGAGCGGGGGAGCGCGCGTAGCAGACGGCGCAGCTGCCGTCCGTTCCAGGCCCGCAGGAACGACAGGTGCGTGGTCACCACGTCGATCCGCCCGGCCGGGGTGTCGACCTCGGCGACCACGGCCACCCGCGGCTCGTCGCGCACCCACTCCGGCAGCACCTGGTCGTGGAACCGGTGGGGCACCGGCACCGGTGCCGGCGCCAGTCGGACCACCTGCCAGCCGACGACCGGGTGGCGGCTGAGGAAGGCGACGCCGTAGGCCGCGGAGTCCGGCTGCTCCTCGCCGGTGGCCGCCGACCAGGTCGCTCCGGGGGTGCCGGTCAGCGCGGCCACGAACAGGTGGTGCGGCGCCCCCATCGCCTCCGCCGCGATCGCGGTGAGGTCGGCGTGCTGCGAGCGCGGCTGGTTGCGGTCGACCTCCTGCAGGCCCAGCAGGTCGGCGTCGAGGGCGGTGATCGCGTCGGCGAAGCGCTGCTCGTCCACGACGTCGTCGACGGGGGAGCGGCCGCTGAGGATGTTGAACGTCGCCAGGCGCATGACCCCCCGTTGCCCGGTGGGCAGCCGGTCATGCCCGCGGAGGCCAGCGGGTACCCGCCCCGCATGAATCCCACCAGCGACGACCTGCGCGAGGCCTTGAAGACCGTGGCGGTCGTGCTGAAGGGCACCGGCCGGCCGTTCGCGCTCGCCGGTGGCTACGCCGCCTGGGCGCACGGCGCACCGGAGTCGATCAACGACGTCGACTTCCTCGTCCGGGCCGAGGACGCCGAGGAGCTGGCCGCCGAGCTGGCGGCGGCCGGGCTCACCGTGGTGCAGCCGCCCGAGGACTGGCTGTTCAAGGTGCCGATCGGGCCGTCGGTCGTCGACGTGATCCACCGCTCGCTGAGCGCCACCGTCGAGGGCGAGCTCGAGCGGGCCGAGTCGCGCGGCGTGCTGTCGGTGGAGATGCCGGTCGTGTCAGTGACCGACCTGGTCTCCGACAAGCTGCTCGCGCTCACCGAGCACTACTGCGACGTCGCCGCGGTGCTGCCGGTGCTCCGCGCCCTGCGCGAGCAGGTCGACTGGCCCGAGGTGGTGCGCCGGGCCGAGGGCCACCCGTTCGCCGAGGCCGTGCTGTTCCTCCTCGACCGGCTCGAGGTCGTGCCAGGGGTGGCCCCGGCGGGCTGAGGCTTGTCACTCCCCACCGCGACCACCACGATGACCCAGGCGGGCAGGGCGTCCGTCGGAGGGGAGGACGACGGTGGCCGGTCGCCCCCACCGCCCCCCGGCCGCCCGCGCAGTCCTGCTCGCCGGGCTCCTGCTCGCGGCGCTGCTGCTCGCCGCCTGCTCGTCGGACCGGGACCCGTCGTCGTCCCCGACCGCCACCCGGCAGCCGGTCTCGTCGGATGCGAGTGCCTCGACGGACGCGACGCCCACGGCGACCGCGGCGGGGGAGCGGGACCTCGACGTTGACCGCCTCGTGGTGCCGGCGGCGTCGTCCGGGCTGCCACCAGGATGGCGCGAGCGGTTCGTGGTGCCCTACGGACCCGGACCCGAGTCGCTCGGCACCGCCCCCGGTGGCGACTCCGGCAGCCTCGACCTCGGCCCCGAGTACGGCGCTCCCGCGCCCGACGGCACCTGGTGGTTCCTCGATGCGGCGAAGCGGCGTCTCGCCCACCACGACGCCGACGGGCGGTACCTGGGGGCCGTGCGCCTCGGCCCGGACCTGCTGGTCGACGGCACCCTGTTCCAGTGGCAGCTGCCTCACGTGCTCGACGACGGCACCCTGGTCGCGGCCCGGCAGGAGCCGGACCGCACCTGGCTGCTCCGGCTTCGGGACGGCCGGCCCGACCAGGTCGCGGTCGACGGGTCCTTCGCGCCTACCTACAGCGACGGTCGGCTGCTCTACGGTTCGTCGGCGGAGGGGCGACCGGTGGCCGTCGACCCCGCCGACGGGTCGCTGCGCCGGGTGGCGGCCTACCGCACCCCGTCCGGCACCCCGTTCACGCTGACCCCCGCCCGGCGGCTGCGGCTCGCCCTGCCCGACGTGGGCGTGGCCCGGGCGCTGCCGCTGGTGACCGCCTCGGGCGCCCCGGCCCACGTCGGCCTGCAGGTGCGGGCGGGGGCCGACGACGTGCTGCACGTGTTCCTCACCGGTGTGGGCGAGGACGACGAGTCGGTGCAGCTCGTGGGCGCGACCAGCATCGACCCCCGGGGACGGGTGGCCGAGCCCGAGGCCCTGCCCACGCCGTTCCCCGAGGCCGACCCTGGCAGCCCCGCACAGCTGGTGCTGGCCCCCGGCTCGTCGACGCCCGCGCTGGTCTACGTGCTGCCCGACGGCGTGCACGTCCTCGAGCGCACCCGTCCCGTGGACCTTCCCGCCCCCTAGACTCCGACGGCCGCCGGACCCCGGCGATCCGGCACGCAAGGAGGGGAGGACCCGTGCTCTGCCACGTCTGCTACGCCGAGCCCGACGCGATGCCCGACTGCCCCGCCTGCCGCGGCTCGGGCCGGGCCACGTCGATCCCCCTCTGCGAGGAGCCGTGGAACGAGGTGGTGCCCGGGCTGTTCCAGGGCGGGCACGACGTGCGCTCGCAGTCGCGGACGGCGTGCGTGGTGGCCGACGAGTTCGACCTCGTGGTGAGCATGACGACCCGGGAGGGCTACGGCCCCGCCGCCGGCGTGGAGCACCAGGTCGCCCGGATGGCAGACGCCGGCGTCGACCCTGGCATCGCAGCCCGGGTGGCCGAGCTGGCCGAGCGGGTCGAGGCGGCGGTGGCCGCCGGCGGCCGGGTGCTGGTCCGCTGCTCGGGCGGGCTGAACCGGTCGGGGCTGGTGGTCGCCTCGGCGCTGGTGCGGATGGGCCACCGCCCCGACGACGCGATCGCGCTGGTGCGCGCCGCCCGCGGGCCGTGGGCGCTCACCAACCCCGCGTTCGTGCACCACCTCCGCGCCCTGGCCTGACGGCGCGCCGGCCGTGGCTCGGGGCCCGGCGGCTCAGTGGGCGAGCTTGAGCCCGACGATGCAGCCCACGAGCCCGAGGATCAGCAGCACGCGCACGACGCTGACCGGCTCGGTGCCGGTGGCCATGCCCCACCCGACGGTGAGCCCGGCGCCGACGCCCACCCACACGGCGTACGACGTGCCGGTCGGCAGGGTCCGCATCGCCCAGGCCAGCCCACCCATGCTGAGCAGCAGGGCGACCGCGAACACCGTGGTCGGCCACGGACGCGACAGCCCCTCGGAGCGGCCCAGGGCGGTGGCCCAGACCGCCTCGAGCACCCCGGACACGACCAGCACGACCCACGCCACGACGAGCACCTCCCGGCGCCGTCTTGTCGCTGACCGGGTACGGCACCCCTCGTCCGGGGCCTCCTCGGGAGGCCTGGTCGCAGGATGTCACAGCCCAGCTGTCACGCCCCAGCCGTCACAGCCAGCGGTTACGGCACCGGCGTCGCCGGGGGGAGCGGGTGAGCTCAGGCGCCGTCCCAGCCGTTGAGGAGGACGAAGAAGATCGCCACGCCCACGACCGCGCAGGCCAGCCCGATCGCCGCACCCCTGGCGAGCCCCCAGCCGGTCAGCCGGCCGACCACGGCGCCGACCACGGCCATGCCGACGAGCTGGAGCGGGATGATCCAGTTCTCCGAGCCCTCGCCGTCCATCGGCGCCGCGGCCAGCGGCAGACTGACGATGCCGGCGGCCAGGATCACGAGCAGCCCGAGCCCGCGGACCAGCGGGCTGGCCGGGGTGTCGGTGGTGGTGGTGTCGGACATCGGGATCCCCTCTCAGGCGGTGCCGGGACCGGCCCCGTCACGTGACGGCATTGAAGCGCACGCAGGAACCCGGGCGGGAGCACGACGGGCCGGTGTCCAGACCTGTTCCCGGCGGTCGCAGGGCGTTACCGGCCAAAACAAGAGTAAAATAATCGACTATTCGCGGCGGTCGCCGCCAGGACGGCTGCGCTGCGGGCCGGCCTGCGCCGCACCCGGCATCGATGCAGGTCAGGCGCTGACCAGCGGTCTGCGTGCGACGGCCGGCCGGCCGCCGTCGTGGGTCAACAAACCCGGATCGCGCTCGTGATGTGGCGCAGATCGCGCCGCCCCGGTTGGTGAAACGTGAACCAGATGGGGCAGAGTGCCGACGAGTCCCCGTCGGATCGGCGGGGCCGCCCGGGTCGCGCCGAAGTCCGTCACGGCCCCGGGTGACGACGAGCACGCGAGGGGCGTGTGGTGACGGACGCGGGAGAGCCAGCAGTACGCCGACCCGGGGAGACCCGGAGCGGCTGGGGGTGAAGGCAGGGCCCACGAGGTCCGGCCGGGGCAACGGCAGTCCCAACCCGACAGGTGAGCTTCCGAAGGCGTCGCCGCCGGAGATCGCACACATGCGCTCGTACCACCCTGCCCATCCGTCTGCCCACCCCCGCAGTGACCGGTCGCGGCGTACCCGTCTGGGTTCGCTCGCTGCGGCACTCGTCCTGCTCGTCGGCCTCCCGGCCGCGAGCCTCGTCGCCCTGGCCCCCGCGGCCAGTGCCCACCGGGCGCCCCTGGGCGCCACGTCCGAGCGCGTCGTCCCCCAGGGCGGCGCCGCGGACAACAAGAACCGGGCCTCGCGCGGCAAGCGCGTGGTCCGGATCGCCGCCTCCAAGGCCGGCAGCCCGTACCGTTACGGCGGCAACGGGCCGGGCGTCTTCGACTGCTCCGGGTTCACCCGGTGGGTCTACGCCCGGGTCGGTCGCCACCTGCCCCGCACCTCCTCGGCCCAGGCCGGCGCGGTGCGACGGGTCGGCAAGCCCCGCCTCGGCGACCTGGTGTTCTTCACCGGGGGGAGCGGGGTCTACCACGTCGGCATCTACGCCGGCGGCCACTCGATCTGGCACGCCCCGTCCACCGGGCGCAGCGTGTCGCGCGAGCGGATCTGGACCAGCTCGGTCTTCTACGGCCGTCCCTGATCCACGCCTCGCAGCAGGGCCCGCGACGCCGTCCGGTGTCGCGGGCCCTGCTGCGTCCGGGCGTGGGTGTCGGCCGGCCGCCCGCGTTGGCCGCCGGCCGGCCCCGGCCGGACCTCTCGGCCAGAACCTCGACTTCTCGGCCAGAGTTCTGGCTGAGAAGTCACGGTTCCCCCGGTTCACCGGGGACCCCACCCGCACGGCGTACGGCCGGACCTCTCGGCCAGAACCTCGACTTCTCGGCCAAAGTTCTAGCCGACCAGTGCGGGTTTCCCCGGTTCACCGGGGAAACCGACCACCCCGTCAGGCGAGGTCGGGGTGCGCCCGGCCGGCGACGAGCGGCAGGTCGACGTACGTCTTGACGCCCGGCTCGGCGGCGACGACGTAGGGGATCGAGTTCACGCAGTGCACGGCGGTGGCGACGATGCCGGGGTTGCGCAGCAGGCCCTCCTCGACCGTCTGCGGCTGCCAGCCCTTGATGGTGACGAACGAGCTCGGGTCGCCGTGCACCTCGACCTCGAACCGCTCGCCCTCGGGGCCGAAGTCCCACGCGGGCTCGAGGTGCTCCTCGCCCATCAGCCAGTTGACCGCGACCCGGACCACCACGGTGTCGCCGACCACGGCCTCCCACACGAACCGCTGCCCGGCGACCAGCCCGGGCTCGATGACGCCGATAGGGGAGTCGATGGGGGCGGTGGCGACGGCGACCTCGTGGGAGGTGCGCAGCTCGGCGTCGCGGCTGAAGCCCAGCACGTCGAGGCACATGTGCACCGACTGCTTGAAGCCACCGCCCAGCAGGCTCAGCATCGGGCCCTGGCGGGCCTCCTCGGGGGTCGCGCCGAAGCACATAATGTGGCGCACGACGTCGGGGGCGTCATAGGTGCGGATGTCGGAGAACTCCTCGCCGCGCACGAAGGTGACCGCCGACGAGATCGCCGAGAACACCAGCGGGTGCAGCTCGGTGATACCGCCCGGGTTGAGGCCGGTGCCGTGGGCGGTGGTGCCGCCCGCGCGGCAGGCCTCGACCAGTGGGGCGGCGTCCTTCTCCGAGGGGTAGAACCACCCCACCGGGGTCACGACGTTCTTGCCGGAGCGCAGCAGCGCGGCGACCTCGTCGTGGTCGGGCACCAGCGGCGCGTAGACCACGCAGTCGGCCTCGAGCGCCAGCACCTCCTCGCGGCTCGACGTCGCCAGCACGCCGATCGGCCCGCGCCCCACCAGGGTGCCGACGTCGACGCCGTGCTTGTCGGCGGAGTGCACCCAGCAGCCGACCAGCTCCAGCTCGGGATGGGCCAGGACCGCCTCGATCGCCGCCTTGCCGACCCCACCGGTGGCCCACTGCACGACCCGCAGCGCCATCGCCCCACCCCTCGTCCGGTGCGGGACGCCGTCCGCGGCCCGCCTGAGGAGCACGGTGACAGGTAGAACGTGTTCTTGTCACGGGTGCGGCGGACCGCTCAGAGCATGAACCCCAGGCTCTTGCGGCTGAGCCCCGGGAAGACCGAGGCCGAGGAGACGTCGAAGCGCCGGGTCACGACGTCGGCCAGCACGTTGCGGTAGTCGGTGGTCACCGGCAGGTCGGCGTCGAGGGTGTTGCTGAGCGCGGGGAAGCCGTCGGCGTAGTAGCCGCCGCGCACCCCGGCGCCCATCACGAACATCACGTTGCCGTAGCCGTGGTCGAGGCCCCAGCTGCTGTTCTCGGTCACCCGGCGGCCGAACTCGCTGAGCGCGACCAGCGTGACCTTGGACGTCTGGTCGCCGAGGTCGTTGAGGAACGCCGCCAGCGAGCGGGCCAGCTCGTCGACGTTGTCGATCATCGCGCCCCACTCGAGGGTGCCGACGTCGGTGTGCATGTCCCAGTCGCCCTGGTCGACCGTGAGCACCTGCACCCCCACGTTGCCCCGGATCACCCGCGCGGCCTGGGCCAGCGCCTTCCCGAGGTCGGTGTCGGGGTACGCCGCGGTCGTGTCGGCGGCGCCCCGCACCGGCCCGAACGTGTCGACGGCCGAGAACGCCGTGCGCATGCCGCGGCCGTACGACGTCGCGACGTCGCCCCACAGCGTGTCGAGCGACCGCCGCCGACCCGCGGCCACGTCGTACTCGTCGTCGCCGGCCACCAGCACCCGGCTGACGTCGCCGGAGGCCATCACCGGCTGCGGGCCGAACATCGCGGTCGGCACCACGCCGCCGCCGATGTTGAAGCCCTGCAGCGGCGAGCTGCCGGGGATGCCGCCGAGGAGGCGGTTGAGCCAGCCGACCCGGGTCGTGCTGCCGGGGTCGGCGTCCTCGAGCGCCTCCATGGCCGAGAAGTGCGAGCGGTTGGCCACCGGCAGCCCGGCGGCGTGGACCGCGGCGATCCGACCGGAGTTCCAGAACGGCAGCAGTGGCTCCATCCGCGGGTGCAGGCCGAAGGTGCCGTTGGTGGCCAGCAGGGCGTTCTTCGGCACCGCGATGCCGGGGCGGGCCTGGTAGTAGACCGGGTCGGTGTAGGGCACCACGAGCGAGAGCCCGTCGGCGGCGCCGCGCATCGAGAGCACGACGAGCACCGAGTCGGCGGGCGCCGCGGAGGCGGGGCCGGCGGTGAGCACCGCGGAGCCGATGGTGGTGGACAGGCCGGCCACGGCGGCCGCGCCGAAGAGACCGCGCCGGCTCACCCGGGCGAACTCGTCGCAGCACGGCGACGCGGCCGGGCGGGGGGAGGTGCGGGTCACGGGGGTCACCTCGTCAGGTGGGCGGGGGAGTCGAGGATGGTGCTGAGGACGCGCATCAGGTGCCAGCGCACGACGTCCGAGGTGGGGCTCAGCCAGGTGGTCGGCTCGACGCCCACCGACTCGCAGCACGCCTGGAGCAGCGTGCTGGTCGAGCGGCGGTGGAGCAGCCGCTGGGAGAGGTAGTCGACGAGCTCGTCCATCCGGATCGACGTCTTCGGCAGCCAGGCCGCCGGCGGCCGGTAGGTCATGCCGGTCTTGGGCCACCACGCCCCGGACATCAGGTAGTGCATCTCCAGCGAGGCGATCATCCGCGACGGCGAGCTCCACGACTCGTTGTCGAGGGGCTGGCCGTTGGGCTGCGGCCACGCGCCGGGGGCCTGACCGAGGTTCATGGCCTGCCACAGGATCGACACGTGCGCCGACTCCTTGAGCGGGGCCCCGGTCGGCTTGGCGCCGATGGTCACGCCCAGCGCCCGGTAGGTCGCCACCACGTCCTCGCCGGGGTCGCGCAGCTTGGCGCCGGCGGAGGTCTTGAACGCGCTCGAGGCGACCAGCGCCTGCAGCACCGGGCGGATGTCGGTCTTGTTCTTGAGGTAGATCGAGGCGAGCTGGTTGACCAGCGCGGTCGGTGGGTCGTCGCGCACGAACTTCACCGCCAGCCGGCGCGCGATCCGCTGCGCCGTCGCGGGGTGGTGCGCCAGGTAGCTGAGGTAGCGCTTGACGACGTCGCGCCCGTCGGGGACCAGGTTGGCGGCCCGGAAGCCCATCACCTGCACCGCGCCGGTGTAGTGGTCGCCGGTCCGGTACGACGCGGCCCAGGTGCGCCACTTGTCGACGTGGTAGCCGGTGAGGATGCGCGCCGAGTTCTTGACGTCGTCCTCGTCGTACTGGCCCCTGCCGACGGTGTGCAGCTCGAGCAGCTCGCGGCCGAGGTTCTCGTTGGGGTGGCTCTTGGTGGAGGTCGCGCCGTCGAGGTAGACGAGCATGGCGGGGTGGGTGATCGCGGCGTGCAGCAGCGCGTCGTAGCGGCCCAGTGCCTTGCTGCGGATCATCGCGCCGTACGACGCCCGGTGGGTGAAGGCGCCGTCGTCGACGACGGGCACGTGGAGCAGGTGCTCCCAGAACTCCGTCATCACCTCGAGGACCTGGCGCTTGCTCATCACCCGGCGCAGCAGCAGCAGCCGCTGGTAGTCCTGCATCACCTGCCAGCCGGGCTCGGTGAGGTCGACCTGCCGCTTCCACAGCTCCTCGGGGCTGCGGTCCAGGCTCGGGAACCACGAGGCGCTCTGCGCCGTGAAGGTGTCGGTCACCAGGGCCGGGTTGAGCTGGCGGGTGAACCACTTCACCGCACCGCCGGCCGCCTGAACCTCGGTGGCCAGGGCGGGGGTGAGTCCGTAGCTGAACCGGGTCACCAGGTGGCGCTGGTCCTCGGGCAGCAGGTTGCCGCCCTGGTAGTGGCCGGGGACGTAGGCCGCGGCGTCCGCTCCTCCCGGGCGCGCGACCGTGACCGCCGCGGCGGTCGCGACGACACCGGCACCGCGCACGAGTGCGCGTCGGGTCGCCGCAGATCCATGAGCCATGCTCGTACTCCTGGAGCGTCGGGGGGAGCCGGCCCCTCCCGGACCGGCCACGCTGACCGCAGACTAGGACGACTCCCCGATACCCCCAGGGGTTTCTGGGGTCGGACCACCCGTTCGGACTACCAAGTCGACCCGTTCGGCGCCGGGGCCCGTTCTGGCTAGACTCTGTGGCCCGGCCGCGTCGCCCCTGGGTGCCGCACCGCGACCGACCACCTGACCCACGAAAGGGCCTGCCCACCTCGATGGACGGCTGCCAAAGTAGCCGGCTCTCCCCGCCCGCCCCGGGTCAGCGCGGAGAGCCGATCTGATGTCCTGGCTGTTCCTGGCCATCGCCCTCCTCCTGGTCGCCGCCTGCGGCCTGTTCGTGGCCGCGGAGTTCTCGCTGGTCACCGTCGACCGCGGCCAGATCGACCGCGCGGCCGCCGCCGGCGACCGCAGTGCGCAGGGCGTCCAGCAGGCCCTGCGCAGCCTCTCGACCCAGCTGTCGGGAGCGCAGGTCGGCATCACGCTGACCAACCTCGCGATCGGCTTCCTGGCCGAGCCGGCGATCGCCCAGATCGTCGACGACCCCCTCGAGGCGGCCGGCCTGCCGGGCGGCGCCGTCCGTCCGGTCTCGGTGGGCATCGGGCTGGGGCTGGGGACCGTGCTGACGATGATCTTCGGCGAGCTGGTGCCCAAGAACCTGGCGATCGCGCGACCCCTCGAGACCGCCCGCGCCACCCAGCGGTTCCAGCGCGGCTTCACCTCGCTGACCCGGGCGCCGATCCGGCTGCTCAACGGCTCGGCCAACGCCATCGTGCGCCGGCTGGGCATCGAGCCGCAGGAGGAGCTGCGCTCGGCGCGCAGCTCCACCGAGCTCGCCTCGTTGATCCAGCGCTCGGCCGACCAGGGCACCCTCGACGCCGACACCGCCGAGCTGATGGAGCGCTCGGTGGAGTTCGGCACCCGCACCGCCGGCGAGATCATGACGCCGCGGGTGCGCACCCACAGCCTCGACGTCAACGACCGGGCCGCCGCGGTGATCGAGCTGACCCGCTCGACCGGCCACTCCCGGTTCCCGGTGCTCGACGAGGACGACCAGGTCGTCGGCACCGTGCACGTCAAGCACGCGGTGGCGCTGCCGCTGCACGAGCGCTCCACCACCAAGGTCAAGCACCTCATGGTGAAGCCGGTGGTGGTACCCGACTCGCTGCGGCTCGACCCCCTGCTCGCGCTGCTGCGCGCCGAGGGCCTGCAGCTCGCCGTCGTGCTCGACGAGTACGGCGGCCACGCCGGCATCGTGACGCTCGAGGACGTGGTCGAGGAGATCGTCGGCGACATCGCCGACGAGCACGACCGGGTCGGCGCCCGGGGCCGGTTGCGCCGCGACGGCTCCTGGAGCCTGTCGGGCCTGCTGCGCCCCGACGAGGTCGAGGACCTCACCGGCGTCGCGCTCCCCGAGAGCGAGGACTACGACACGATCGCCGGCCTGGTGCTGCGCACCCTGGGGCGGGTGCCGGAGCGCGGCGAGCTCGCCGAGGTGCCGGTGCCCGACCCCGACCCCGGCGACGAGCCCCGGCAGCGGCTGGCGGTGCTGACCGTCGAGCACATGGACGGGTTGCGCATCGACCGGCTCTCGCTGCGGCTGCTCGACGGCGCCGAGGGCGACGAGCGGGGCGACCGGGCCGCCGACCGCTCCGGCCTCGAGGGCGGTGGTCGTCGATGAGCGGCACCGTCGGCATCGTCCTGACCCTGGTCCTGCTGGCCGCCAACGCGTTCTTCGTGGGCGCGGAGTTCGCGCTCATCTCCGCGCGGCGCACCCAGATCGAGCCGCGCGCCCAGGCCGGATCGCGGATGGCCCGCACCACGCTGCACGCGATGGAGAACGTCTCGCTGATGATGGCCGGCGCCCAGCTCGGCATCACGATCTGCTCGCTGGGCCTCGGCGCGGTGAGCGAGCCGGTGATCGCCCACATGCTCGAGCCGGTCTTCCACGACCTCGGCGTGCCCGACGGCTTCGTGCACCCCATCGCCCTCGTGCTCGCCCTCGGCCTGGTGGTCTTCCTGCACGTGGTGCTCGGCGAGATGGTGCCCAAGAACATCGCGATCGCCGGCCCCGAGCGGGCCGCGCTGGTGCTCGGCCCGCCGATGTACGCGATCGTCACGATGCTGCGGCCGGTGATCGTGGGCCTCAACGCGCTCGCCAACGGCACCCTGCACCTGCTACGGATCGAGGCGGTCAACGAGGTCAGCTCGACCTACACGCGCGAGGAGGTCGCCGCGATGGTCGAGGAGTCGCGCGGCGAGGGGCTCATCGCCGACGACGAGTACGACCGCCTCTCGGGCGCCCTGGGCTTCACCGAGCAGAGCGTCAGCGCGGTGCTGCTGCGCACCGGCGACCTGACCACCGTCAGCCGCGGCTCCACGGCCGCCGACGTGGAGGCGCTGTGTGCGGCGACCGGCTTCAGCCGGTTCCCGGTGGCCAGCGACGACGGCGACCTCGTGGGCTACCTGCACATCAAGGACGTGCTGGAGTCCGACGAGGAACGCCGCCAGCGGGTGATCTCGGAGAAGTGGATCCGGCCGTTCGCGCCGGTGGGGGAGCAGGACCTGCTCCACGACGCCCTGGAGCACCTCCAGCGCCGCGGCGCCCACATGGCGCGCGTGGTCGACGAGGTCGGCCGGACCGTCGGCATCGCCACCCTCGAGGACGTGCTGGAGGTCCTGGTGGGGGAGATCCGGGACGCCGTGCACCACGACGACGGCGCCGCCACGCCGGTCCCGGGAGCATGAGCCGCGGCCGATAGGGTTGCCGCAGCCCGGGGCCTCCGGGAGGGCGTGCGACACGGCGGGACAGAGCAGGGACAGTGGTGGTGAGCGAGCAGCACCTCAGCCATCGCGTGTGGACGCTCCCGAACGTCCTCAGCATGCTCCGGCTGGCCGGCGTGCCGCTCTTCCTGTGGCTGGTGCTCGGCCCCGAGGAGGACGAGCTCGCCCTCGTCGTGCTGATGGTCTCCGGCGCCACCGACTTCCTCGACGGCTGGCTGGCCCGCCGGCTCGACCAGCAGACCGTCGTTGGGCAGATCCTCGACCCCGTCGCCGACCGGCTCTACATCCTCGCGGTCGTGGTCGGGCTGGCGCTGCGCGACGTGATCCCCTGGTGGATGGCGGTGTCGCTGCCGCTGCGCGACCTGCTGATGTGGGGGCTGGTGCCGCTGCTGCGCACCCGCGGCTACAGCGCCCTGCCGGTGCACTTCCTCGGCAAGGCGGCGACGTTCAACCTGCTCTACGCCTTCCCGCTGCTGCTGCTGGGAGAGGGCGACGGCGTCGTCTCGACGCTCGCGCGCGTCTTCGGCTGGGCGTTCGCGCTGTGGGGCCTGGGCCTGTACTGGTGGGCCGGCATCCTCTACGCCTGGCAGGTCCGCAAGCTGCTCGCCACCACCGAGCGCAGGGCCGCGGGACAGGACGGCTGAGGTGCCGGGCCCCTGGGACCGCCACGATCCCGACCGCCACGATCCCGACCGCGACCGGAGCGGCGCGGGGGAGCGGCTCCCGTCGCGGGTGACGATGCCGCTGCTCGACCGGATCGTCGAGGACTCCCTCGAGCAGGACTACCGGGTCGTGGCCGAGCGGCACGGTCGCGTGGCGGGGAGCGGCCGGACACCGGCTCGGCCGGCGCTCGTGGTGGCCGTGCTGGTCGTCGTCGGCCTGCTCGGGGCGATGGCGGTGCTGCAGACCACCGCCAACCGCGAGACCGACGAGCTGAGCCGCGCCGCGCTGATCGAGCGGATCACCGCCCGCCGCGAGGCGCTGGCCGCCCAGCAGGAGGAGATCGCCACGCTGCGATCGGGCAACGCGAGCTCGGCCGAGACGGCGACCGCCCTGGCCGGTGCCCTGCAGGCCGCGCGGGCCCGGCTGCGCTCGCTCCAGGTCGCCACCGGGTTCGTCGCCGTCAGCGGCGAGGGCGTGCGGTTCACCGTCGACGACCCGCCGGGCTCCGACGACATCACCCGGGTGCGTGCCGCCGACCTGCACCAGCTGGTCAACGGGCTCTGGGCGGCCGGGGCCGAGGCGATCGCGGTCAACGGCGCCCGGCTGACCGCGCTCAGCCCCTTCAGCGACAGCGGCGACGCCATCCAGGTCAACGCCGCGCCGCTGACCCCGCCGTACGTCGTCTCGGCGATCGGCGACACCCGCGACCTTCAGGCCAACCTCCTGCAGACCTACTCGGGGGTGCGCTTCGAGGCGCTGGCCGACCAGTACGGTTTCGTGGTGGAGCGGCAGAATGTCGACCGGCTGACGCTCCCGAGCGCTCCGTCGTCGCAGGTGCGTGGCCTGCGCTCGCTGCAGCCGCGCGACGCGCGGACCCCGATGCTGACCCAGGAGGGCGGACCATGATCGCGGCACTCGGCCTGCTGCTGGGCGTGGTGCTGGGCGTGGTGCTGCGCCCCGACGTGCCGCTCGCCCTCGAGCCCTACCTGCCCATCGCGGTCGTGGCCGCGCTCGACGCCGTCTTCGGCGGCCTCCGGGCCTGGTTCGACGAGATCTTCTCCGACAAGGTCTTCGTGATCTCGTTCCTCAGCAACGTCGTCATCGCTGCCGGCATCGTCTTCCTCGGCGACAAGCTCGGGGTCGGCGGACAGCTCTCGACCGGCGTCATCGTCGTGCTCGGCATCCGGATCTTCTCCAACGTCGCCGCGATCCGGAGGCACGTGCTCGGTGCCTGATCCCCGCCCCGGCGTCGACGCCGACGAGCAGGCCGCCCGCCCCCCGGGGCTGCGGCGGCTCGGGCACGCGCTGCTGCGGCCCTCCCGCGGCCAGGTGGTGCTCGGCGTGCTGCTGGCCCTGCTCGGCTTCGCGGCGGTGACCCAGGTGCGCACCGCCGGCGACGACGCGACGTACGCCGGCTACCGCGAGCAGGACCTCATCGAGGTGCTCAACGGCCTCTCGGCCACCACCCAGCGGGCGCAGGCGGAGATCCGGCGGTTGGAGCGGGAGCGCGACGACCTCCGCGACGACACCCAGTCGCGGCGCGTCGCGCTCGACCGGGCGCGCACCGAGGCCGAGACGCTCAGCGTGCTCGCCGGCCAGGTCGCGGTCACCGGGCCCGGCATCCGGATCACCATCGAGCCGGACGACGAGCCGGTACGGGTCGACACCTTCCTCGACATGCTGCAGGGGCTGCGCACCGCCGGTGCCGAGGCGATCCAGCTCAACGGCACCGTCCGGGTCGTGGCGCAGACCTACTTCGACGAGGGCGTGGGCGGGCTGACGGTCGAGGGCGAGCGGCTCAAGGCGCCGTACGTCGTGGACGTGATCGGTGAGCCCGACGCGCTCACCGCCGCGATCACCTTCCCCAAGGGCCCCCGCTTCCAGCTGCAGGACATCGGGGCCGAGGTCGCGATCGACGAGCTCTCCTCGCTCGACATCGAGTCGGTGCGCGAGGCCGACGAACCTCAGTTCGCCCAGCCGGAGGGCGGGCAGTAGCCTGCCGACCGGACGACCGCCCACCGGAGGAGACCCCTTGTACCCCGACGACCTGAAGTACACCGCCGAGCACGAGTGGGTCCGCACCCCGGGCGACCACGAGGGCTCCGTGCGGGTCGGCATCACGCACTTCGCGCAGGACGCGCTCGGCGACATCGTCTACGCCCAGCTGCCCGAGGTCGGTGACTCGGTGGAGGCCGGCAGCACCTGCGGTGAGCTGGAGTCGACCAAGTCGGTCAGCGACGTGTACGCCCCGGTGACCGGCGAGGTCGTGGCCCGCAACGAGGCGCTCGAGGCGACCCCCGACCTGGTCAACAACGACCCCTACGGCGGCGGCTGGCTCTTCGAGGTCGTCCCGACCGACGCCGCGCAGCTCGAGGGGCTGCTCGACTCCACGGCCTACCAGGCCACGCTCGGCGGCTGACCGTCCACCCGGCGTACTCCCTGAAGCCGCTTGATCGGGAGGGCCCGGCTGATAGGTTCGGACAACCGTCAACCTCAGCCCCGGCTTGAGGGTTGACGGTCGGAGAAGACCCGGAGGATGAGATGCCGTTCTGCACGGCCTGTGGCCACAGCAACCCCGACGACGCGCGCTTCTGCTCGCAGTGCGGGACGCCGCTGGTGACCGCCGAGGCCACGGGCGCGAACGAGCCGGTCGGCGAGACCACGGCGACCATCCAGATCGGCCTCGACCGGGTCGAGACCTCCGACCGCCAGCTCAACCCCGTCGACGCCGCTGCCGTGGACGCCCTGCCGTCGGGGCACGCGCTGCTGGTCGTGCAGAGGGGTCCGGGTTCGGGCAGCCGGTTCCTGCTCGACCAGGACGTCGTCCAGGCCGGCCGGCACCCCGACAGCGAGATCTTCCTCGACGACGTGACCGTGTCGCGCCGGCACGCCGAGTTCAAGCGCACCGGTGACTCGTTCACCGTGAGCGACGCGGGCAGCCTCAACGGCACCTACGTCAACCGCGACCGGATCGACTCGGTCGTGCTGAAGGACAGCGACGAGGTGCAGATCGGCAAGTACCGGCTGGTCTTCTTCGCCGGGCACGAGGCCTCCTGACGCATGGGGGCCTCGGCCGCGGCCGGCGGCGGCGCCGCCACCATGAACATCGGGGAGGTCATCGACCGCCTCGTCCCGGACTTCCCCGGCGTGAGCATCCCCAAGATCCGGTTCCTCGAGGACAAGGGGCTGATCAAGCCCGAGCGGACGCCGTCGAACTACCGCAAGTACAGCGAGGGCGACGTCGACCGGCTGCGCTACATCCTGCGGATGCAGCGTGACCACTACCTGCCGCTGAAGGTGATCGGGGAGCACCTCGACGCCATCGACCGCGGCCTGGAGCCCCCGCCGATCGAGTCGGTGGTGCCGACCGTGCCCAAGGTCGCTCTCGCGCCCGACGGTCTGCCGAGCGCCGAGTCGTTCCGCCGTCGCGACGACCTGCGGCTCTCGCGGCGCGAGCTGGTCAAGCTCGCCGAGATCTCCGAGGACCTGCTCGACCAGCTCGAGCAGTACGGCCTCCTCGCCCCCCGCCCCGGCACCCGCCACTACGACACCGACGCCCTCGTCGTGGCCACCACCGCCCGCGAGCTCGCCGACTTCGGCCTCGAGCCCCGGCACCTGCGCGGCTTCAAGACCGCCGCCGACCGCGAGGTCGGGCTGATCGACCAGGTCACCGCCCACCACCGCCGGGCCACCGACTCCGCCGCCCGCGCCCGCACCGAGGACGCCGCCGCCGAGTTCGCCGCCCTCGCCATCCGGCTGCACGCCACGCTGGTGAAGGTCGGCCTGCGGCGGTCCTGAGACGCGGTGCTGCCGGATCGGCGGCGTGGCTGGGTCCCGTGGCGCGCCCAAGGGGTGCGGTTTGGTCACCAACCGCATGTTGCGGCCGCCCTGGGGCGCGGTTTGTGACCAAACGGTGACCCCGACGGCCGTCGCCGCCGTCCCTGCTCGAGAGCGGGGCGGGGCGGGCCGGGGTGCGCGGTTTGTGACCAGACCGCGCACCGGAGTGGGGCGGGTGCGCGGTTTGTGACCAAACCGTGCACCGGAGTGGGGCGGGGGCTGCGGTTGGTGACCAAACCGCGCACCGGAGTGGGGCGGAGCTGCGGTTGGTGACCAAACCGCGCACCGGAGCGGGGCGGAGCTGCGGTTGGTGACCAATCCGCACGCCCTAGCCGCTGCGCTCCCGCGCGCCACTGGCGCCCATCCGGCACCGGAGTAGGGTTGAGACGTGCGCGAGGTCGATGTCATGGGAGTCCGGGTCGAGATGCCCTCGAACCAGCCGATCGTGCTCCTGCGCGAGGTGACGGGGGAGCGCTACCTGCCGATCTGGATCGGCGCCGTCGAGGCCACCGCGATCGCCTTCGCCCAGCAGGGCGTGATCCCGCCGCGCCCGCTGACCCACGACCTGATGAAGGACGTCCTCCAGGCGACCGGCAACGAGCTCACCGAGGTCAGGATCACCGACGTCAAGGACGGCGTCTTCTTCGCGACCCTCGTCTTCGGC
Organism: Nocardioides sp. SYSU D00038; assembly: GCF_016924665.1. Lineage (GTDB taxonomy): Bacteria > Actinomycetota > Actinomycetes > Propionibacteriales > Nocardioidaceae > Nocardioides. The sequence goes on along the minus strand of NZ_JAFFJT010000014.1, from coordinate 138,366 downwards.
TCCGGGGCCGAGGTGAGCGCCCGGCCGTCCGACTCCATCGCGCTCGCGCTGCGCACCGGCACTCGCATCGTCTGCGCCGAGGAGGTGCTCGACGAGGCCGGCCTCGCGGTGCCGGCCGAGCAGGAGGACGAGGTCGAGAAGTTCCGCGAGTTCCTCGACCAGGTCACCCCCGAGGACTTCGACGCTCACTGAGCGCGGTGTCCGGGCGCACGAACGGCACCTTTGCGTGGTTGATGCGCCTGGCCGACCTGTTGCGGCGCACGAACGGCGCCTTTGCGTGCTTGGGTGCGCCCAGCCGACCCGATCCCCGCGCACGAACGGCGCCTTTGCGCCACTCAGGCACGAGCGACCGCAGCCAACCCCAACCCTCAACCTGACGTTGAGGGTGAGACACGCCGCGTGGCGTCTTTGACCCGGCCGGGGGCGGGGCCTACCTTGAACTGTCTCTGTTGTAACTCCACCGTTGTGGTTGCTTCGTCCGAAGCCCTCGCGACGACTTCCCCCTCGGGGTTACGCTCAACGGAGTAGTCGACGGAGGACCGCGTGAACGAGCACGAGCAGGAGCGGGGCACAGACCCCGAGGCGTCGCTGGCCGCCGAGACGGCCGAGGAGCAGGGGCTGCTCTTCACCGACGACGTCTCGCCGCTGCCCAGCGACCTCGGCTACCGCGGCCCGACCGCGTGCAACGCCGCCGGCATCACCTACCGCCAGCTCGACTACTGGGCCCGCACCGGCCTGGTCGAGCCCACCGTGCGGGGAGCGTCGGGCTCCGGCTCCCAGCGCCTCTACTCCTTCCGCGACATCCTGATCCTGCGGGTGATCAAGAGCCTGCTCGATGCCGGCGTCTCGCTCCAGCAGATCCGCACCGCCGTGCAGCACCTGCGCCAGCGCGGCACCGACGACCTGACCCGGGTCACGCTGATGAGCGACGGCGCCTCGGTCTACGAGTGCACCAGCAACGACGAGGTCATCGACCTGCTCCACGGCGGGCAGGGCGTGTTCGGCATCGCGATCGGCGGTGTCTGGCGCGAGATCGAGGGCACCCTCGCCGAGCTGCCCAGCGAGCGCACCGCCGCTGACGAGGACGAGGCGGACCCGACCGCCGGCGACGAGCTCGCCGCCCGTCGTGCCGCGCGCAAGCTCGGCTGACCCCCACCGGTCGGCCGAGGCCACGGAACGACGGCCCGCACCTTCGCGCGAAGGTGCGGGCCGTCGGCGTCCAGGCTGGTAGGTTGGGCCCCGCTGACAAACCCGCACGGGAGAGTCTCGTCCGGTCGCCACGGTGACCGGGGGAGCGCCGAAGGGGCAATCCCTCCCCGGAACCTCTCAGGCGCCCAGGACCGCGCGGATCAGGCAACTCTGGAGGCTCGCTGCCGCGCCGACAGAGGGGGAGGCGCCCGGACCTGCCGTTTCGAGGAGCCCCCGTTGTCTGACCACCCCACGCTCGCCGAGCTCGACGCCGCGCTGCCGTTCGTCGACCGCCACATCGGGCCGCGCCCCGACGACGTCACCACCATGCTCGCCGCCCTCGGCTTCGACTCCCTCGACGCACTGATGGCCGCCGCGGTGCCGGGCGGCATCCGCACCGACGCCGAGCTGGCGCTGCCCGCCGCCGTCACCGAGGCCTCGGCCGCCGCCGAGCTGCGCGCCCTCGCCGCGCGCAACCGTCCGGCGGAGTCGATGATCGGCTTGGGCTACCACGCGACGATCACCCCGCCGGTGGTGCGGCGCAACGTGCTCGAGGACCCCAGCTGGTACACCGCCTACACGCCCTACCAGCCCGAGATCTCCCAGGGTCGGCTCGAGGCGCTGCTCAACTTCCAGACCGTCGTCGGCGACCTCACCGGCCTGCCGACCGCCAACGCCAGCCTCCTCGACGAGGGCACCGCCGCCGCCGAGGCGATGACGCTCGTACGACGCGGCAACCGCAAGGCCGAGGGGCCGTTCGTCGTCGACGCCGACGCGCTCCCGCAGACCATCGACGTGGTGCGCACCCGCGCCGAGGCGATGGGCATCGAGGTGGTCGTCACCGACCTGGTCGACGGCCTGCCCGAGGGTCCGCTGTCGGGCGTACTGGTGCAGTACCCCGGGGCCTCCGGGCGGGTCCTCGACCCCCGCGCGGTCATCGAGGCCGCCCACCAGCGCAACGCGCTGGCCGTGGTCGCGGCCGACCTGCTGGCGCTCACGGTGCTGGAGGCGCCCGGCGCGCTCGGCGCCGACGTCGTCGTCGGCTCCTCGCAGCGCTTCGGCGTCCCGCTGTTCTACGGCGGCCCGCACGCCGGCTACATGGCCGTCGCCGCCGGGCTCGAGCGGCACCTGCCCGGCCGCCTGGTCGGGGTGTCGGTCGACGCCGAGGGCCGCCCGGCGTACCGCCTCGCCCTCCAGACCCGCGAGCAGCACATCCGCCGTGACAAGGCCACCTCCAACATCTGCACCGCCCAGGTGCTCCTCGCCGTGGTCGCCTCCATGTACGCCGTGCACCACGGCCCCGAGGGGCTGCGCGCGATCGCCACCCGCACCCACCGCTACGCCGCGGTGCTGGCCCGGGCCCTGGCCGACGGCGGCGTCGAGGTCACCAACGAGACCTTCTTCGACACCCTCACCCTGACCGTGCCCGGTCGGGCCGCCGAGGTGGTCGCCGCGGCCCGCGAGCGAGACCTCCACCTGCGGCTGGTCGACGCCGACACGGTGCGCGTCTCCACCTCCGAGGTCACGACCCGCACCACGCTGGAGAAGGTGCTCGCCGCCTTCGGCGTCGAGGCCGACCTCGACGCCCTCGACCAGGCCACCGGCGACGCGCTGCCCGACGCGCTGCGCCGCGAGACGCCGTACCTCACCCATGAGGTCTTCTCGAGCCACCACAGCGAGACCGCGATGCTGCGCTACCTGCGCCGCCTCTCCGCGCGCGACTACGCCCTCGACCGCGGCATGATCCCGCTCGGCTCGTGCACGATGAAGCTCAACGCCACCACGGAGATGGAGCCGGTCTCGCTGCCGGGCTTCGCCGACCTCCACCCGTTCGCGCCCGCCGAGGACGCCGAGGGCTACCGCGAGCTCGTCGACCAGCTCGAGGGCTGGCTCGCCGAGGTCACCGGCTACGACCGGGTCTCGATCCAGCCCAACGCCGGTTCGCAGGGCGAGCTCGCGGGGCTGCTGGCGATCCGCGGCTACCACCTGGCCAACGGCGACACCGGGCGCACCGTGTGCCTGATCCCGTCGTCGGCCCACGGCACCAACGCCGCCTCGGCGGTGATGGCCGGGATGAAGGTGGTCGTGGTCAAGGCCGCCGCCGACGGCGCGGTCGACCTCGACGACCTGCGCGCCCAGTGCGAGGCCCACGCCGACGAGCTGGCCGCGATCATGGTCACCTACCCCTCCACCCACGGGGCCTACGAGGACACCATCTCCGAGCTCTGCCGGATCGTCCACGACCACGGCGGCCAGGTCTACGTCGACGGCGCCAACCTCAACGCCCTCCTCGGCTTCGCCAAGCCCGGCGAGTTCGGCGGCGACGTCTCCCACCTCAACCTGCACAAGACGTTCTGCATCCCGCACGGCGGCGGCGGTCCCGGCGTCGGTCCGGTGGCGGTGCGGGCCCACCTGGCGCCGTACCTGCCCAGCCACGCGCTGCACCCCGAGGTCGACAAGCGCGAGGGCATCGGCCCGATCAGCGCGGCCCCCTACGGCTCGGCGGGGATCCTGCCGATCTCGTGGGCCTACGTGCGGATGATGGGCCCTGCCGGGCTCACCCGCGCCACCGCGGTGGCGGTGCTGTCGGCCAACTACGTCGCCAAGCGGCTCGGGGAGCACTACCCCGTGCTCTACCGCGGCCACGGCGGCCTGGTGGCCCACGAGTGCATCCTCGACGTGCGCGGGCTGACGACGGCCACCGGCGTCACCGTCGACGACGTGGCCAAGCGCCTGGTCGACTACGGCTTCCACGCCCCGACCATGTCGTTCCCCGTGGCCGGCACGCTGATGGTCGAGCCCACGGAGTCGGAGGACCTGGCCGAGATCGACCGGTTCTGCGACGCGATGATCGCGATCAAGGCCGAGATCGACCGGGTGGGCGCGGGGGAGTGGAGCCCGGAGGAGTCGCCGCTGCGCCGGGCGCCGCACACCTCGCGGGCGCTCGTCGGCGAGTGGGACCGGCCCTACGAGCGCGAGCTCGGGGTCTTCCCGACCGGGATCGACCCCGACAAGTACTGGCCCCCGGTCGCGCGCATCGACCAGGCCTACGGCGACCGCAACCTGGTCTGCGCCTGCCCGCCGCCGGAGGCCTTCGCCGAGTGACCCGGCCGGGCCCGACGCTGTGCCGGAAGCGGGAGCGGCGCCCGCAGGGAAGGGCTACTGGGCCCGGGACACGCTCGACATGTTGAAGTCCGGGACCCGGAGCGCCGGGGTGGCGGTGCGGGAGAAGTAGTCGTCGCCCCACTCGCGGCTGAGCGCCGGCACCGTCGCCGACGCGTGGCTGAACCGGCGCAGCAGGTCGAGGGGGCTCTCGTTCCAGCGGAAGTTGTTGACGACGCCGGTGATCTCGCCGTGCTCGACGAGGTACACGCCGTCGCGGGTGAGACCGGTCAGCAGCATGCTCTGCGGATCGACCATCCGGATGTACCACAGCGAGGTCACCAGCAGACCGCGCTCGGTGCCGGCCACCAGGTCGTCGATGCTGCCGGTGGCGCCGGCCACCTCCAGGGTGAGGTTGTCGATCGCCGGGGTCACCGGCTGCGAGGTCATCGCCGCGGAGTGGCGGGTCTGCAGCAGCGAGGTCAACACCCCGTCGCGGATCCAGTCGGTGCGTCCCAGCGGCAGGCCGTTGTCGAAGACCGAGCTGTCGTTGGACGACGCCGCCGCGGTCACGAACGGGGCGCACTCGAGTCCGGGCGCGCCCGGGTCGCTCCACAGGCTGACCTCGGGGCGGACCAGCCGCTCCCCGATCCGGGTGCCGGTGGGCCGCCGGCTGTAGGCCGACTGCCCCTCCCAGGCCACCCGGGCGCCGGCGTACCAATAGGCGTCGATCATCAGGTCGGCCACCGACGTGGGCGGCAGGATCGTGTCGTAGCGACCCTCGGGCAGCTCGTGGCGGCGCTCGGCCCAGCCCAACCGGGTGGCCAGCTGCTGCTCGAAGCCGATCGGGTCGACGCCGGTGAAGTCGCGGGTGGCGCCGCCGAGCCAGGCGCTGCGGGTCAGATCGGCGCTCTTGCCCGTGCAGGCCCAGTGGCCGGTGGGCTGGACGTGCCGCAGCCGGAGGCCCGTGGAGGAGCCGAGGTAGGTGGTGGCGATCTCGTGGTTGACGAACCCGTAGAGCACCCGGTCGCCGTCGGCGGCGGTGCCGAACGCCTCACCCAGGGCGGGTGCCACGGTGTCGTAGACGTGGATGTCGGTGGGCACCGGCGGCTCGGCCCAGTCCGGGCTGTCACGCCCCGGCACCAGTTCGGCGGCGTCCTCGGCCGGCGCGGCGGCGCGGGCGGCGGCGTCGGCCGCGGTGACCAGCTCGGCGACCCGCTCCCGGGTGCTGGCGCTGCCGGAGACCGAGCCCACCGAGACACCGTCCGAGCCGCGCACGAAGGACACGACCGTGACGTCGACGCCGTGCATCATCCCGTTGGTGGTCAACGTGTTGTTGGCCCAGCGGAGGTTGGCGCTGGTGCGGTCGGTGACGATCACGACGCAGTCGTCGGCGCCGGTCGTGGCCAAGGCGTGCTCGACCAGGCCTTGGGGATCGGTGGGGAAGCCGGTCGACGGGCCGATCGATCGACTGGTGGCGCCGGACATCAGTGACCCGCCTCCTGGGTGGTGTTGAGGATCCGGACGTCGCGGAACAGCGCGGTCGGGCAGCCGTGGCTGACCGAGGCCACCTGACCCGGTTGGGCCTTGCCGCAGTTGAACGCCCCGCCGAGCTGCCAGGTCTGCGGGCCGCCCACGGCCTCCATCGAGCCCCAGAAGTCGGTGGTGGTCGCCTGGTAGGCGACGTCGCGGACCTGGCCGGTGAGCTCGCCGTCGGTGATCCGGTAGAACCGTTGACCCGTGAACTGGAAGTTGAACCGCTGCATGTCGATCGACCAGGACTTGTCGCCCACGACGTAGATGCCGTGCCGCACCCGGGAGATGAGCTCCTCGGTGCTCGGGCCGTCGTCGGCGGGCTGCAGGCTGACGTTGGCCATCCGCTGGATGGGGATGTGGCCCGGGGAGTCGGCGTACGCGCAGCCGTTGGACCGCCCGCCGTTGAGCTCGGGCTTGAGGTGGGCCATCGGGCGGTCGAGCTGGTAGCCGACCAGCACGCCGTCGCGGACGATGTCCCACGCCTGGGTCTGGACCCCCTCGTCGTCGTACCCGATCGTGGCCAGACCGTGCTCGACGGTGCGGTCGCCGGTGACGTTCATGACGCCGGAGCCGTACTGGAGGGTGCCGAGCTGGTCGTAGGTCGCGAACGAGGTGCCGGCGTAGTTGGCCTCGTAGCCCAGCGCGCGGTCGAGCTCGGTGGCGTGTCCGATCGACTCGTGGATGGTCAGCCACAGGTTCGAGGGGTGGATGACGAGGTCGTAGCGGCCGGCCTCGACGCTGGGCGCCTTGAGCTTCTCGGCGAGCAGCTCGGGCACCTCCTCGAGCTCGGCGTCCCAGTCGTGCAGCGCCGAGCCGGTGACGTACTCCCAGCCACGCCCGACCGGGGGAGCGATGCTCGCCATCGAGTCGAAGGTGTCGGCGCCGGCACCCATCGCCTCGAACTCGGGATGGATCCGGACCCGCTGCTGGGTGGTGACGGTGCCGGCCAGGTCGGCGTAGAACTTGTTCTCCTGCACCTGTGCGACCGACGCCGAGGCGTGGTCGACGGCGGCACCCCGGCGCAGCCGCTCGGTCCAGTCGACGAGCAGCGCGGCCTTCTCGGGGATCGGGACCTCGAGCGGGTTGACGTCGTACGCCGAGACCCACGTGACGTCGGCGTGCACCGGTTCGGGCGCGAGCTCGACCGGGGTGCTGGTCATCCCAGCCGCGACGGTGGCGACGGCCACCGCGGTCTCGGCGACCCGGCGGGCCTCGGCGTCGGTGAGCACCACCCCCGACGCGAACCCCCAGGCCCCGCCGTGGACGACGCGCACCGCGAAGCCGAGGTCCTCGTGGTCGCTGGCGCCCTGGAGGGCGCCGTCGCGGACCTGCAGGTGCTGGTAGCGCACCCGCTCGAGGCGGAAGTCGGCGTGGCTGACGCCGAGCTCGCGGGCCCGGCCCAGGGCGACCTCGGCGAGCCGGCGGTGGGGGAGCGCGGTGAAGGTCTCGTCGATCGGAGGCTGTGCGCCGGCTGCGACCATGTCGGCGAACCTATCCGACCCGACGCGCTCGCCCCAGTGGGTTTCCCCGGCTCCGCGGCCTCGTAGGGTGACGCCCATGAGCTCTCCGGCGTGGCTCGGGATCGGTGCCCAGCGCAGCGGCACCACGTGGTTCACCGACCTCCTCGTGCAGCACCCGCAGGTGGGGCTCGGCACCAACGGCAAGAAGGAGCAGCAGCTCCTCCACAAGGTCGCCGACGGCCGGGTGCCGGCCGACGACTACCGGGCGCTGTTCCCCGACGACGGTCTGCTGCGCGGCGACTGGACCCCGCAGTACCTCCGTCACGCCTCCGCCCCCGCGGCCGCCGCCCGGCTGGTGCCGCACGGACCCGTCCTGGTGCTGCTGCGCGACCCGGTCGAGCGGTTCCGCTCCGCGATGCGGCTCGCCGCCACCCGCGGCAAGTCCTGGCCCTACCCGGTGCCGATCACCGTGCAGGGGTGGACCGGGATGTACGCCGACCAGCTGGCCATGTGGGCCGCGCAGGTCGGCCGCGATCGGCTGCACGTGATGGTCTACGAGGAGGTCCGCCGCGACGCCCAGGCGGCCGTCGACCGGGTGTGGGGACTGCTCGGTGTCCCGCCCGTGCCGCTGGCCGACGTCGCCCGTGCCTCGGGTTCGACCAGCCAGGCGGAGTGGGACTGGCCCGACGGGCTGCGCGAGTCGCTCCGCGCCCTCTACCGACCGCAGGTCGCCCGGCTCGAGGCCGAGTGGGGGCTCGACCTGTCGAGCTGGACCGAGCTGGCCTGAGGGTCGGGTCGGGGCTGCGGTTTGTGACCAAACCGCACACCGTGGGCCGCTGGGGCTGCGGTTGGTGACCAAACCGCACACCGTGGGCCGCTGGGGCTGCGGTTGGTGACCAAACCGCACACCGTGGGCCGCTGGGGCTGCGGTTTGTGACCAAACCGCACACCTTCGGGCACTTCGGGCCGCCGTTGGTGACCAAACCGCAGCCCGAACGGCAACCGTCAGCCCAAGCCCGGCCGCCGCAGCGAGATCGACGACCCCGACCGCGACTTCGTGAGCACCAGCTGGGTGGGGATCCGGTCGCGCATCTCGGCGACGTGGCTGACCACGCCCACCACTCGCCCGCCGTCGCGCAGGGAGTCGAGGGTGCCCATCACGTCGTCGAGGGTGTCGGCGTCGAGGGAGCCGAAGCCCTCGTCGACGAACAGGGTGTCGAGCACCGCGCCGCCGGTCTCGTGGGTGATCACGTCGGCGAGGCCCAGCGCGAGGGCGAGCGAGACCACGAAGGTCTCACCGCCGGACAGGGTCGCCGGGTCGCGGGTCTCGCCCGACCAGGCGTCGCGGACGACGAGGCTGAGGCCGCCGCGGTTCTCGCCGGCGCCGCGCTGGTGCGAGTGCTCGAGCTCGTAGCGCTGGTCACTCATCCGCTCGAGCCGCTCGTTGGCCGCCGCGACCACCTGCCGGAGCCGGTGTGAGAGCACGTACGCCGACAGGCGCATCCGCCATCGGTTGTCGGGGGACGTGCCGTCGACGAACGACGCCAGCCGGTCGGTCAGCACCAGGTCGGCCCGCAGCGGGGCCCACCGGCGCAGGGCCTCCTCGAGCTCCGAGACCAGCTCGGTGAGCCGGCGGTGCACGCCGATCAGCCGCAGCCCCTCGGCGCGCAGCGCGGCGAGGGCGGAGGCGGCCCGGGCGTGCGCGGCCTCGAGCGCAGCGAGGTCGGCTGGCTCGGAGTCGGGGGCGTCGCCGAGCTCGGCCAGCACCGCAGCCGCGCTCGCCCGCCGGCGCTCGTGCTCGGCCAGCACCGCCTCGAGGCGGTCCTGCTCGACGTCGGGCAGGTGGGCGCCCGTGGCCTCCTCGGCCGAGGCGAAGCCGACGGATCGCGCCTGCGCCTCGAGACGCGCCCGGGCGTCCTCGGCACGGCGGCGGGCCCGGTCGCGCTCGGCGACGGCCTCCTGGCACGCGGTGCCGCAGCCGATCCGGTGCTCCAGGGTCTCGAGGAGCTCGTCGAGGCCCGCGGCCCCGGTGCCGTCGAGGACGGCGACGAGCTCGTCGCGCAGCGCCGCGACCTCCTGCTGCCGCGCCTCGAGCTCGGCGGTGCCGCGTGCGTGTGCCGCCTCGAGCTCGCGGCGTCGCGCGGCGAGCTCCTCGCCTTGTGCGGTCGCCCGGTCGAGCCGCTCGCGCAGCGCCTCGACGTCGCCGGCGAGCGTGCGCAGCCGGTCGTGCTCGGCGCGGCCGGCCGCGAGCCGGTCGTCGAGGGTCGCCGGGTCGGTCGCCGCGAGCCGCTCGAGCAGCGACTCGCGACGGGTCTCGAGGTCGCGCACCGCCAGCTGGCGGGCCAGCTCGGTGGCGTTGGCGTCGTCGAGGGCGCGCTGGGCCGCCTTCTCGGCGTCGGCCCCCGGTGCGCCGGGCGCCGGCACCGCTGGCTGCGGGTGGTCGCACGAGCCGCACACCGGGCAGCTCGCTCCCACGGCCAGCGCGCCGGCGATCTCGGCGGCCATGCCGGTGAGCCGCGCCTCGCGGACGTCGAGCAGGGCCTCGCGTCGGGCCAGCGTGGCGAGCCGTGCCTCCTCGTGCTCGGCGCGCGCCGCGGAGAGGCGGGTCTCGACCGCCCCCAGCTCGTCGCGGGCTGCGACCGCCTCGGTCAGCCGGGTCACCTCGGCCGCAGCGACCACCACCAGGGGCGCCGCCTCGCGCGCCGCGGCGTGCCGCTCGCGCAGCTCCTCGACCTCGCGGGGCAGGGCGTCCGCCGCGGCGACCACCCGGTCGAGCTCGGCCGCCGCCCGCTCCTGCCCCGCGAGGGCCTCGCGGGTCGCGGCCAGCTGGTCGTGGAGCCGCCGCTCGCGGGGGCGCGCCGACCGGGCCGCCTCGGCGGCGGCGCCGACCTCGGCCAGCCTTCCGGCCACGCTCGGCAGGTCGGGGGCGTCGAGGTGGTGCAGCGCCTCGCGCACCGCGACCGCGGCCGCCTCCTCGGCCTCGACCAGGGCCCGGGCGGTGTCGACCGCCAGCGTGCGCAGGGGTACGACGGCCGCGGCCCGCCGGGCCCGGGCCAGGGCCTCGCGCTCGGTCGCGCGCCGCGGCTCGTCCTCGGCCAGCGCGGCCTGCTCGGCCTCGGCCCGCCGGCGCCGCTCGCGCCGCTCGTGGTCGGATCGGGCCTCCTCGAGCGCGGTGCGCGCCGCCAGCTCGGCGGTCACGGCGGCGGCGTCGCGCTGCTCGACCTCGGCCGCCGCGGTCGTGGTCCGGGCGACGTGGTCGCGGGTCCACGCCAGCAGGGCGCCGGCGCCGGCGGGCTCGCTGAGGTCGTCGAGGTCCCACTCCGTCGGCCAGGGGGTCTCGGTGGTCTCGCTGACCCGGCTGACCAGGTCGGCCACCCGCCGCTGCTCCGACTCCGAGGCGCGGCGCAGCGAGGTGCGGCGGTCGCGCAGCCAGCGCTCGACGTCCTCGAACCGCGAGGAGCGGAACAGCCGCTGCAGCAGCGCCTGCCGGTCCTTGGAGCTCGCCCGCAGGAACGCCTGGAACTGGCCCTGGGGCAGCAGCGCGACCTGGGTGAACTGGGTGACGTTCATGCCGACCAGGCCGCTCACCAGGTGACCCGCCTCGTCCAGCCGGGTCGTCAGCGGCACCCAGTCGCCGCCGAGCCGCTCGGAGACCGTGACGTGGGCGTGCTCGGTGGTGGTGCCGGAGCCGCGCTTCTTCGGTCGTTCCCAGGCCGGGGAGCGGACCAGGCGGAACCGGCGTCCGGCCAGCGTCGCCTCCAGCGCCACGCGGGGCGCGACGTGCGGCTCGGCGTGGTCGCTGCGCAGCCGCTTGGCGGCGTTGCGGTCGCCGGGGACCTCGCCGTAGAGGGCGAAGCAGACGGCGTCGAGCACGCTGGTCTTGCCCGCGCCGGTGGCCCCGGAGAGCAGGAACAGCCCGGCCTCCGAGAGCGCGTCGAAGTCGACCCGGGCGGTGGTCGCGAACGGGCCGAAGGCGGTGACCTCGAGGTGGTGCAGCCGCATCAGAAGAGCGCCTCGGCCGGGCTGACCAGGCTGTCGAGGTCGCGGTCGTCGCAGCAGGCGTCGACCGCGCGGTCGAGCAGCGCGCCCTCGTCGTCGGTGACGGGGACGCCGCGCAGGTCGGCGACGAAGTCGCGGGCCAGCTCGTGGTCGGAGCGGCCCGGCCGTCCCGCGACCGGAGCGCCGTCGAGGGTGGCTCCGACGGGCTCGAAGGCGAGCACCAGGGCGTGGGGGAACCGCCGGCGGAGCCGGTCCATCGCCTGGTGGGGCCGCACCGGGTCGGTCAGCGTGGCCTGCACCCACGACTGCTCGTGCCGGGACAGGGCCGGGTCGTCGAGCAGCGTCGCCAGGTCGCCACGCAGTCGGGCCAGGGGACGCGGGACCGGGGCCTCCACCAGCTCGGCGTGGCTGACCCCGGTGGCGTCGAGCTCGACCAGCCACGAGCCCTTGGTCTGCGCGGCCTCGGAGAAGGAGTAGGCCAGCGGGGAGCCGCTGTAGCGCACCGTGTCGGTGAGCACGTGGCTGCCGTGGAGGTGACCCAGCGCGGTGTAGGTGACGCCCTCGAAGACCGAGACCGGCACCCGGGAGACCCCGCCCACCGAGATGTCGCGCTCGGAGTCGCTGGGCTCGCCGCCCGCCACGAACGCGTGTGCGAGCACGACGGTGCGGGACCGGCCGCGCGCGGCGGTGTCGGCGCGCACCCGGCGCATCGCCTCCTCCAGAGCGGCCTGGTGGGAGCGCGCGGGCAGCGCCCACGGCTCGCGCACCGCGTCGGGGTCGAGGTAGGGGATCGCGTGCACCGCCACCGGTCCGTGCTTGTCGTCGACGACGACCGGGGTGCCGACCGCTCCGGCGTCGGTGCGCAGGTGGACGCCGGCGGCGTCGATCAGGCGGGCGCTGAAGCCCAGCCGCTGGGCGGAGTCGTGGTTGCCGCTGCTGATCACCGTGCGGGCCCGCGACCGGGCGAGGCGCACCAGCGCCTCGTCGGCCAGCCGAACGGCGTCGACCTGGGGCAGGGCGCGGTCGTAGACGTCGCCGGACACCACCACGAGGTCGACCCGCTCGCGCTCGACGACGTCGACGAGGTGGTCGACGAACGCCGCCTGGTGGGTGAGCATCCCCTCGCGGTGGAACGACCGGCCCAGGTGCCAGTCGGAGGTGTGCAGGATGCGCATGCCCCCACGCTAGGAGGCGGTGCCGACACAACTGCGACCACACGCCGCGCCGGTCCGGCGCGGCTCGGGCGCGGGTGCTGGGCGGTGGCTGCGTGGTGGCTGCGCGGGGGCTGGTCAGGCGTAGCGGACGCAGCGCTCGGCGGAGGCGAACCCCCACAACGCCAGCCCCGCGGACCGGGCCAGGTCGACCGAGAGGCTGGTGGGTGCCCCCACCGAGACGAGCGCTCCCGTGCCCGCCGCCACGGCCTTCTGCACGAGCTCGAAGCCGGCCCGGCCACTCACCACCAGGCAGGCGTCGGCGACGGGTGCCCCCGCGAGCAGCCGCGCGCCTGTGACCTTGTCGACGGCGTTGTGGCGGCCGACGTCCTCGCGCACCACCACCAGCTCACCGGCGGCCGTGGCCAGGCCCGCGGCGTGGGCGCCGCCGGTGCTGCCGAACACCCGCTGGTGCTCGCGGAGGAGCCGCGGCAGCGCGCGCACCACGTCGGGGGAGGGCAGGTCACCGGCCCAGCTCGCGGCCCGCGGCACCGCGAGCGCCTCGGCCAGCGAGTCCTTGCCGCAGACGCCGCACGCCGAGGAGCCGGCGCCGTCGTGGCGGTGACCCGGCTCGCGCAGCGGCGGCCCGGCGAGGGTCACCGTGACGACGTTCAGCTCCTGCTCGGGGGAGAGGTCGACGTCGGTGCAGTACGCGATGCCCTGCACCCCGGTCGCCAGGCCCTCGTGCACCACCCAGCCGGCGGCGAGCTCGAAGTCGTGGCCCGGCGTGCGCATCGTGACCCACACCCGCCGGGCCGTGGCTCCCGGCCAGGCCAGCCGCACCTCCAGCGGCTCCTCGGTGACGAGCCGGTCCTCGCGGCGCCGCTCCCCGCCGTCGCCGGCGTGCTCGGTGACCCGGGTCCGGACGGTGGGCCCGGGGCGTCGGGGCCGGGAGCCGGTCACGGGCGCGGGAACGCCTCGAGGACGGCGAGCCGGCAGGCGAGGTCGTCGGCGGCGTCGGAGAGTCGGCGGCGCAGCGAGAGGTCGAGCGCCGGGTCGGCGGCCAGCGCGCGGGCCCGCTCCAGCGTCGCGGGGTCGAGCGAGGTGACGGGGAAGAACTGGGCGGCGGCGTCGGCCAGGGTCCAGCCGCTGCGCACCGACACCGTGGCCGGCAGGTCGACGAAGTAGCGGTCGACGTACTCGGCCAGCAGGTGCTCCTGCCCGCCGCGCCACATGCCGTGACCGGCGGCCTCCAGCTCGTAGTTGGGCACGTCGACCTTGCCGGTGAAGCGGTCCCAGGCGTACGCCTTCGCCTCCGCGTCGGGGAGCGAGGCGACCGCGGAGGTGTGGCGCACGACGGCGGCCGACGTCGGCTCGCGGTCGAGCTCGGCCTGCAGCTCGGCCCGGTCGGTGGCGCCGAGGGCCGCGAGCCGCACCAGCAGGCGCCAGCGCAGGTCGAGGTCGGCCTCGACGCCGGCCGGCAGGACCTCCAGCCAGGTCCGCAGCTCCTCGGGGTCGGTCGCCGAGCGCACGGCGGCGCGCAGCGCGGAGAGCTGGACGTCGCTGCCCGGCTCGGCCGCGGCGAGCGCGTCGAGGGCGGCGGCGTGCAGGCGCCGGATGGCGTCCGGCGCGGTCACGGGCAGCAGGGTGGAGAAGATCCAGCTCATCGTGCGCCGGGCGGTGTCCTCGGTGTCCTCCACCGGTAGCGCCGCGGTGGCCAGGTCGAGCACGTCGGCGGGGTCGAGGGTGGCGAACCGGAAGGCGGTGCGGACGTTGTTCCAGATCGCGGCCCGCACCAGCGGGTCGGTGACCGTGGGCATCACACCGGGCAGCGCCCGCAGGGTCGCGGGGTCGAGCTCGACCGCCGCCCAGGTCTCCAGGTGGGGGTCGAGCACGACCGGCAGGTCCCCGACGTCGAGGGGGGTGGCCTCGCCGGCGAGGGTGAGCGGGCGCAGCTCCCACGCGCCGTCGCGCAGCACGGCCGCCGCGGTGTGGTGGGTGCGGTCGGCCGGGTGGTCGGCTGGCGGCACCCGGCGCACCGACGCCGCGGTGCGGTCGAGCCCGACCCGGTCGGGGCCCGCGGTGCGCAGCCAGTGGGTCGTCACGTCGCCGAGGTCGCCGGAGCCAGCCCGCTCCCAGCTGGCGAACAGGTCGTCGAGGGTGGCGTTGCCGAACCGGTGGCGGGTCAGGTGGTCGGTGACGCCGGCGAAGAAGACCTCGTCGCCCATGGCGGTGTTGAGCTGGCGCAGGATCGCGGAGCCCTTGGCGTAGGAGATGCCGTCGAAGTCCTGCAGCGCCGCGGCCGCGTCGACCGCTCCGTTGCCGGCCACCGGGTGGGTGCTGGGTCGCAGGTCGGCGGTGAGCCCCCACTGGCGGCGGGCGAAGGCCATGTCGGTCCACGCGTCGTCGTACTCGGTGACGTCGGCGGTGACCCGGTTGCCCATGTACTCGGCGAACGACTCGTTGAGCCACAGGTCGTCCCACCACTTCGGGGTGACGATGTTGCCGAACCACTGGTGCGCCATCTCGTGGGCCACCGTGGTGGCGCGCAGGATCCGGGCCCCGCGGGTGACCCGGTCGGTGAAGACCAGCGGGTCGCGGAACGTGACGCAACCCGGGTTCTCCATGGCGCCGGCGTTGAACTCGGGCACGAACGCCTGGTGGTAGTCGCCGAAGGGGTAGCGGATCCCGAACAGGCGGTGGAACTCGTCGAAGCACTGCGCGGTGATCTCGAACAGCTCCTCGGCGTCGGCCTCCAGCGCCTCGGCCAGGCTCTGCCGGGCGCTCAGGCCCAGCGCGATGCCGTCGTGCTCGGAGCGGAGCACGTGGTAGGGCCCGGCGACCAGGGTGACGAAGTACGTCGACAGCGGCTGGGTCGGCCCCAGCTCCCACCGGCCGGGTTCGGGGTTCGTGGCGGGCGCGTTGCCGACCACGGTCCAGTCCTCGGGCGCCGTGACCCGGAACGTGTACGGCGCCTTGAGGTCCGGCTGGTCGAAGCAGGCGAAGATGCTGGGCGCGGCGTCCATGAACGACATGCCGTAGACGTAGTCGCGACCGTCGGCCGGGTCGGTGCTGCGGTGCAGTCCCTCGCCGTCGTTGCGGAACCGCATCGTCGCCTCGACCCGGATGCGGTGCTCGCCGGCCGGCAGGTCGAGCGGGTAGCGCCCGCGCCCGAGCGCCCCCGGGTCGAGCGGGACGTCGTCGACCGAGATGGCGTGCAGCTGCACCGGCTTGACGTCGAGGAACGTCGAGCCGCCGTTGCTGACCAGGACGATCGTGGTCACCGACCGGAACGTCTCGGGACTCCCGGCGAGGTCGAGCTCGACGTCGTAGGAGGTCACGCGGAGGAGGTCGAAACGCGCGACCGCCTCGCGGTGCTGCAGCGAGGCGGCGGGAGCGACGGGGGCGTCGGAGCTCGAGGGGGCCACCCGGCCAGCCTAGGCGGGGCCGTGAACGGTTCGGCAGGGGTGTGCTGGCCGGCTAGTGCGGGCTACGCTGGCCCTACCCACGAGAGGCGGGCCGGGGCTGTCCAGCTCCCGGCCCGCCGGGCTTTTCCGCCCGGTTCCCCACCGGTGCTCGTTGGTTGAGGAAGGACGAAGTCCTCACTCACTACCTGGTGGGACGCAAGCCGTCCGGTGGGGACGGAGGGCTTTCGCCGTACGGGGTTTCGAGACAGTTGCTAGCGCAACTTCCTCAACCACCGGCGGGTCGCCACCGCAACTTCGTCAACCACCGCTGGGTCGGCCCCGCAGCCTAGGGACCGAGGGAGACGGCGGGGCCGGCCGGCGGGGGGGGAGGGGGGATGGCCCGCCGGCCGGCCCGGGTCGGCCGGGCCGTCAGGCCTGCATGCCGAGCGCGAACTCCACGCGGCCGCTCTCGTCGACGGCGGCGTCGAGCACCTTGTCGTCGAGCTGCACCGCGGCCTGCTCGTCGAGGTAGACGGTGGCGCCCGCCTGCTCGACGACCTGGTCGCCGGGCTCGGGCTGGGTGGCGGCCTGGACGGCGAACCCCGGCTGGGGGCCCTCGTCGGAGCTGATCCGCAGCCCCGTGGTGGCCTCGACGCCGTCGGCGTCGATCCTACTGTCGATGATGTTCTTGACGATCGTGCTGGCGTTGTCCGTGAGGGTGAGCATGGCTCTCTCTCTGATCGCGGTCAGTACCTCTCCACCGTTGCCGCTGATGGGCGATCGCTCAAGGAAACGGTGATCCCGGGCGTGTCGCGGCTCTGGCAGGCTGGGCGCCATGACCGACACCACGCCCGTGACCGGGCCGGACACGCTGCGCGCGATCGACCTCCACAAGCTCGGCGAGGATCGCTGGCAGGCCACCAACCGGCGCGGAGGCCACCTCGCGGTCGGCTCGGGCACCCGCGACGACCCCGACTTCACGCCGGTCGAGCTGCTGCTGGTCGCGCTGGCTGGCTGCGGCGCCGTCGACCTGGAGCTGATCACGCGCAAGCGCGCCGAGTTCGAGAGCTTCCGGGCCCGCGCCGAGGGGCACAAGGTGCGTGACGGGTCGGGCAACCACCTGGTCGACCTGCGGGTCACCTTCGAGGTCACCTTTCCCGAGGGGGAGGCCGGCGACGCCGCCCGCGCGGTGGTGCCGCGCACCCTCGACCAGATCCGCGACCGGCTGTGCACCGTGGGCCGCACGGTGGCGCTCGGCGAGCCGGTGGCCTACGTCGAGAGCGCGGTCGGCGAGCCGGTCGACGCGGGGCTGCACGCCCCCTCCGGGACCTGATGGCGCGGGTCGAGCCGTGGCAGCAGGTGCCGCGGCAGGACGGCCGCCGCTTCGTCGTCACCGGCGGCGCCCGAGGTCTGGGCCTGGAGACGGCGCGCGGGCTGGTGACCGCCGGCGCGCACGTCGTGCTGGCGGTGCGCTCGGTGGAGGCGGGGGAGCAGGCCGCGGCGACGCTGACCGGGCTCGACGGCTCGGCCGAGGTGCGCCGGCTCGACCTCGCCGACCTCTCCTCGGTGCGCGCCTTCGCCGCCGCGGTCGGCCCGGTCGACGTGCTGGTCAACAACGCCGGGGTGCTGGCGACGCCGTACCGGCTCAGCGCAGACGGGTTTGAGCTGCAGCTCGCCACCAACCACCTGGGCCACTTCGCCCTGGCCAACCTGCTGCTGCCCACGATCACCGACCGCGTGGTGGTGGTCGGCTCGGCGTCGCACCGCGGGGCACGCATCGACGTCGACGACCTGCTCTGGCAGCGTCGCCCCTACCGGCCGTACGCCGCGTACGCCGCCTCCAAGCTGGCGAACCTGCTCTTCCTCGCCGAGCTCCAGCGGCGCCTGACCGCTGCCGGCTCGACGCTGCGCGCCACCGGCGCCCACCCCGGATCGACCGCCACCGACGTCACGGCCAACACCGGCAGCCGGCTGAAGACGTTCGTGGGACGGCACGGCATCAGGCTGGTGGGCATGAGCCCGGCCCGGGGGGCGCTGAGCACGCTCTTCGCGGCCACGATGGACGTGCCCGGCAACACCTACGTCGGTCCCCACCGGTTCCGCGAGATGAACGGCTGGCCGACCGCGGTCGGGCGCGACCGGCGGGCGCTCGACCCCGACCTGGCCAAGGCCGTGTGGTCGGAGTCGGAGCGCCTGACCGGTGTGGAGTTCCCGGAGGAGGCCGTCAGCCGACGGTGACCGCGGAGATGTCGACCGGGGTGTTGGGGGCGCCGTCGCCGGGCCCGTTGGCGTTGTCGGTGCCGGCCTCGGCCGCCTGGGAGACGAGCTTGATGCCCGCGGGCTCGACGGTGCCGAACACGGTGTAGCTGGGCGGCAGCGGGGTCTCGCCGTAGACGATGAAGAACTGCGAGCCGCCGGAGTTCGGTGCGCCGGTGTTGGCCATCGCCAGGGTGCCGGGCGGGTAGGTCTCGGCGCCGGTCAGCTCGTCGGGGACGGTGTAGCCCGGACCGCCCGTGCCGGTGCCGGTGGGGTCGCCGCACTGCAGGACCAGGATCCCCTCGGTGGTGAGCCGGTGGCAGGTGGTGTCGTCGAAGTAGCCCTGCTCGGCGAGGGAGACGAACGACGTGACCGTGCACGGGGTGGCGTCGGCGTCGAGCTGCAGCACGAGGTCGCCGATGCTGGTGGCCATCGTCGCCTCGACGGTGCCCGACAGCACCTCGTCACCGGGCGGGTCGACCTCCTTGGCGGCCCCGGCGGGGTCCTCGGCGAAGTCGCAGGAGCCGCCGCCGGCCGCGGTGCCCTCGTCGCCGGCGTCGGCCGACTGCGAGGTGCTCTCGCTCGGCGTGGTCGGGTCGGAGGCCTCGTCGTCCCCGCCGTCGCCGCCGCAGGCGGCGAGCACGGAGGTGGCGAGCAGGCAGGTCAGGACGGCCAGGGGGCGCTTGAGCATGACCCCGATCGTAGGGGAGGGCCCTACCCGTTGAGTCCGCGGGCGGCGACCGGCCACCAGGTCGGGCCGGCCGCACTGCCGGCACCGCCGGGGCCGCCCGTGCCGCGCACCCACAGGCGGTCGACGAGGTTGACCGCGGCGCAGGAGTGGTTGGGCACGACGTCGACCTGGCTGCCGAGCGGCGGCAGCGGGGCGCCGGCGAGGTCGACCACCGCGTGGTGCTCCGAGAGCGAGACGATCCGCGCGCCCGGCTCGGCGAGCAGCCGCCCGTACCCCGTGGCGTACGCCGCGCGGTCGGCGCCGAGCACCTTGCTGCCGGCGTCGAGGACGGCCCGACCGCCGGCGTGGCTGACCACGGTGGCCCGGCAGGTCAGCGCCAGGTCGCCCGGGTCCATCGCGCCCAGCTCCCACTGCTGGGCGTCGCCCACGGCGTAGACCCCGGGGCGCAGCTCGGTGACGACGTCGGTGTCGGCTAGCTCGAGGCTGGGGGTGGAGCCGCCGCTCAGCACCCGCGGCTCCACGCCGGCCGCGCGCAGCGCTTCGGCGGCCACCGCGAGTGCCCGCGACTCCCCGTCGGCGGCGGCGATGGCGCCCCCGCGGGCGTAGGCGTGCCCCGGGAAGGTGAACGCGCCCCGCACCTCGAGGCCCGCGCGCCGCGCCACCGCCCCGACCTCGCCGGCCCGCTCCGGCGGGCAGCCGGTGCGGTGGTGTCCGGAGTCGACCTCGACCAGCACCTCGATGCCGGTGCCGCCCACCGACCGGCCGGCGCGGGCCGCCCCCTCGACGGAGTCGACCCCGATCGCCAGCGTGGTGACCCTGGCCAGCTCGGTGAGCCGCTCGGCGCATCGTTCGTCGACCCACACCGGGTAGGCGAGGAACAGGTCCGTGCAGCCCTGCCGCGCGAACAGCTCGGCCTCGCCGAGGGTGGCCACCGTGAGCCCCACCGCGCCCGAGGCGAGCTGGAGGCGGGCGATCTCGGGGGACTTGTGGGTCTTGGCGTGGGGACGCAGCGCGGTGCCGGTGACCGCGGCCCGGTCGGCGGCGCGGCGCACGTTGCGGCGCAGGCGGTCGACGTCGACGACGAGGTAGGGGGTGGCCGGCGTGGGCATGGCTGCACGCTAGCCAGTCGCGGCCCGGCTCGGTGCCGGTCGGTGCCTGCGCCGCGGGAGGGGTCGGCCGTACGGTGGCGTCGTGGAGCTGGCCTCGGACTGTGCGCGCTGCGAGGGGCTGTGCTGTGCGGCGATGGCGTTCACGCGCGGCGGTGGGTTCGGCCACGACAAGCCGGCCGACACCCCCTGCCACCACCTGACGCCGGCCGCGGGCTGCGGCATCCACGCCGAGCTGCGTGAGCGGGGGTACCCGTCGTGCACCGTCTTCGAGTGCTTCGGCGCCGGCCAGCAGGTCGTGCAGGTCACCTACGCCGGGCGGTCCTGGCGCGAGCACCCCGACCTGGCCGCCGAGGTGTTCGCGGTGTTCCGCGCGCTGCGCGGCGTGCACGAGGTGGCGGCAGCGGTGGTGGCCGCCGCCGCCGCCGTACGCACCGCCGGTGCGGGTCCGCTGGCCGAGCTCGAGGCGGTGGCCGCGGAGCTGGCCGCCCTCGACGCGGCGCCGCCCGCCGTCGTCCTCGCCACGGACCTCGACGCGCTGCGCGGTCGGGCCGGCGACCTGCTGGGCCGGGCCAGCCGGGCGGTGCGCGGCGGGGGACAGGACCTGTCCCGCCGCGACCTGCTCGGGGCGGAGCTGTCCGGGCGCGACCTCGACCGCGCCGACCTGCGCGGCGCCCTGCTCGTCGCCGCCGACCTGCGCGGGGCGTCGCTGCGGCTCACCGACCTGCTGGGCGCGGACCTGCGCGACGCCGACGTCCGCGGCACCGACCTGGCCGACGCGCTGTTCGTGACCCAGCCGCAGGTCAACGCCGCCCGCGGTGACGACGCCACGGTGCTGCCTGCGCACCTGGACCGGCCGGCGCACTGGGCCTGAGCCGGCCACTGGGCTGAGCGGCGCACTGGGCTGGAGTGGGCGTTCCGGGCCCGGCCTAGGCTCGGGGGCATGGAACTCGGCGTGCACTACGCGAACTTCAGCCACCCCGACTGGCAGCACACGCTCGTCGACCGCCTGGTCGAGACCGCGCGGACGGCCGACGAGGGCGGGGTCTCGATCGTGACCGTGATGGACCACTGGTTCCAGATGGAGGACCTGGGCGGGCCGCCCGAGCCGATGCTCGAGGGCTACACCACGCTGGGGCACCTGGCGGCGGTCACCGAGCGGGTGCGGCTCGGGCTGCTGGTCACCGGCGCGACGTACCGCCACCCCGGCCTGCTGGCCAAGACCGTGACCACCCTCGACGTGCTGTCGCGGGGCCGGGCCGTGCTCGGCATCGGGGCGGCCTGGTACGAGCGCGAGCACCTCGGCCTCGGTGTGCCGTTCCCGCCGATGGCCGAGCGGTTCGAGCGGCTGGAGGAGACGCTGCGGATCTGCCGGCAGATGTGGAGCGACGACGACGGGCCGTTCGAGGGGGAGCACGTCCGGCTCGCCGAGACCGTCAACGTGCCGCCCACCGTGCAGGGGCGGCTGCCGATCATGATCGGCGGCAGTGGCGAGCGGAAGACGCTGCGGATGGTGGCCCAGTACGCCGACGCCTGCAACATCTTCGGCGAGAGCCCGGAGTTCGTCGGGCGCAAGCTCGAGGTGCTGCGCGGACACTGCGAGCGGCTCGGCACGGACTACGACGCGATCGAGAAGAGCGTGATCACCACCGTCTCCGACGACCAGCTCGCGGGCCTCGCCGAGACCATGAAGCCGTACGCCGACCTGGGCATCGGGCTGGTGACGGTCTCGCCGGTGACCGACGACCCGGTCGCGTGGACCCGGGCCGCGGTGGACAGCGCCGTGCCGGCCCTGGCCGGGCTCTAGGCACACCGTGCGCAACCTCGCCGCCGTCGCCGCCGGGCTTGCGCTCCTCGTCGGCGCGGTGGCGGGCTGCACCGACACCGAGCGGTCGTCGGCCGGGACCGTTCCGGAGGAGGGCCTCGGCGGGGGTTCGGCATCGAGCAGCCCGGCGTAGACGGCGTCGGGGGAGCCGCCCACGACCACGTCCACGACCACGTCCACGACCACGTCCCCGGCCCGCGCCCCCAGGCCCGCTCCGAGCGACGGTCGTCCGCGGCGCGCCCTGCTCTCGGTGCCGCGCCTCGGTCTGGACCGGCTGGTCGTCGTCCCCTACCGGGGCTGGACCGACGACGCCCCCGGCACGGCCATCCAGGACCGCGGCCGGCTGGCCAGCCCGTACGGCCCGCGCGGCGGCACCGGACCGGGCGGCGTCGGCAACTACCAGGTCACCGGCCACCGCACCTCCTCGACCCGCGCCTTCGAGTTCCTGCCCGACCTGCGCCGCGGTGACCGGGTGCTGGTCGACGTGGGGCGCACGCGCTACGTCTACCGGGTGACGAGGACCCGCGAGACGTCGTTCCGCTCGGCCCGGTCGCTGCGCGAGCAGCGTGCGGCGGTGCCCGGCCGGCCCGGGGTCACTGCCACCCGGGCGATGATCACGCTCTCGACCTGCGCGACCGCGGAGGACCACGCCGAGGGCAACTATTGGTCCGACGAGTTCAAGAACCCCGAGCACCGGATCGACAAGGTCGGCGTGCTGGTCGCCGTGCGGCGGCTCCCTCGCCGGGGTTGAGGTGCGGCCGGGGGCGAGGGCTGTGTGTGTGGGGGTGCGGTTTGGTCACCAACCGCGTGATCCGGGGCGAATTTCCTGCGGTTTGTGACCAGACCGCGCGGCGCTCGGCCTGAGCACCAGGCACGTCCGGCGCCCGGAGCCGGATCCGGGTGGGGCCCGCGGTTTGGTCACCAACCGCACGTCCCAGGGACGGGTTCATGCCGTTTGTGACCAAACCGCGCACCGGCGACCACCCGGAAGCCGGGCGCGCCCGCGGCCGCAGCACCACCGGGAGAGGCCCGCCGTTTGGTCACCAACCGCACGTGACGAGGCCGAATAGGCGCGGTTTGTGACCAAACCGCACACTTCCGTCTTGCACATGCAGGCATTTACCTGCATATTGGTGGCGTGAGCACCGACCCGGGATCGATGGACGCGGCTTTCAAGGCGCTGGCCGACCCCACCCGGCGGCAGCTGCTCGACCGGCTGCGCACGCAGGACGGCCAGACCCTGACCGAGCTGTCCCAGCACTTGGGCATGACCCGGCAGTCGGTCACGCAGCACCTCGACCTGCTGGTCGGGGCGGGGCTCGTCACCGTCGTCCGGCGGGGGAGGGAGCGGCGGCACCACCTCAACCCGGCCCCGATCCACGAGATCGAGCAGCGCTGGATCTCGGAGTTCGACCGACCGCGGCTGCAAGCCATCCGCGCCATCAAGCACACAGCAGAGGAGCTCGCCATGAACGACACCACTGGGTCCGTGCCCAGCTACGTCTACGTCACCTACATCCGCGCCACTGCCGAGCAGGTGTGGCAGGCGCTCACCGACGCCGACGTCACGGCTCAGTACTGGCACCACCGCAACGTCTCCGACTGGGCGGTCGGGTCGTCATGGGAGCACCGCCGCAGCGACGACAGCGGCGTGGTCGACGTGGTCGGCACCGTGCTCGAGACCGACCCGCCTCGCCGGCTGGTCGTGACCTTTGAGGACTCACCGGGGGAGGAGCGCCCCGACGGGCCGTCGGTCGTGACCTTCCAGGTCGACCCCCATGGAGGCATCGTCCGGCTCACCGTCACCCACGAGAACCTGCCCAACCGCGCCATGCTTGACGGGATCTCCTCGGGCTGGCCGGCCGTGCTCGCCAACCTCAAGTCGCTGCTCGAGACCGGCGAGACCCTGCCGAGCGAGCCCTGGGCGATGGCCCCGGCCGCGCACGCCTGGCGGGCCGCGCAGTGACAACAACGACCGAGCGCCTCGGGCGCTCCTGCGAGGTGCTGCTCGGCACGCTGCGCGACGTTCGCCCCGACGAGCTGCACCGCGCCACGCCGTGCGCGGGCTGGGACCTGCGCACCCTGCTGCTCCACGTCGCCGGCTCCGCCGACGGGTTCGCCACGATGCTCACCTCGGGAGGTTTCGAGCAGCCTCCAGCGCCGAACGGCGTCGCCGACCCCGCCGCCCACGCCATCGCACGGGTGGAGCAGTTCGCCAGGAGCCATCGTGAGGCGACCGTCGCCGCGGAGCCCGGCACCAAACGCGCCAAGTTCGCCCAGGACGCCGCCAGCACCGGCGCCATCGAGCTGACGGTGCACGCCTGGGACGTCGCCACGGCACGCGGCGCCGACCCGCGCGTCCCGGACGACCACGCCGCCGACGTGCTGGCGCTGGTGTCGTCGCTGCTCACCGACGAACGCCGCGGGGACGCGTTCGGACCAAGGGTCGCGGTGCCCGTCGACGCCCCGGCCGTCGACCGACTCGTGGCGTTCCTCGGCAGGGCGCCGAGCAACGGCGGAGGAGGACGAGGCCTTCCCCCCTCCAGGTAAGTTGACATAATGTCGCTTATCGGCGGTATGCCTCGCCGCGTCGTGGGTGGACGCGACACGTCGGCGGACGGATGTGACCGACCACGCAAAGGCGCGGTTGAGGCGCCGGTTCGTGCTCGCACCAGCGCACCAACCACGCAAAGGCGCGGTTGGCGTCCCGGATCCTCGGCCGGCGTGCAGCGCCAACCGGATGGATCGGACACGCAGCTTGGCGGACTCCTCCGCGCAACCAGCACGTCCGCGCGAAACCGACCTGACATAAGAGGTGTCGTGCTCATGCCCGTCCGGGCGTAGGACGGGCGCAGGACAGGCGCATGGAGGGTGGCGCATGGAGGGTGGCGCATGGAGGGTGGCGCATGGAGGATCCCGTCGCCGAGGCCGAGCACTGCTCCGCGGTCTCGCCACGGCCGTAACCGAGCCCCCTCCGCTACGCCGAGTCCGGGGCCGACCTGCCTCGACCGGGCTCCAGCCAACCCCTGGCCAGCGCCCCAGCCGGCACGTCAGCCCACCGGCTGACCGACGTACTGGGCCAGGTGCCGCCCCGTGAGCGTCGGTTCGTCCGCGGCGACCAGGTCGGCCGGCGTGCCTTCGAACACGACCTGGCCGCCGTCGTGGCCGGCGCCCGGGCCGACGTCGATGATCCAGTCGGCGTGCGCCATCACCGCCTGGTGGTGCTCGATGACGATCACCGACCTGCCGGAGTCGACGAGGCGGTCGAGGAGGCCGAGCAGGTTCTCCACGTCGGCGAGGTGCAGGCCGGTCGTGGGCTCGTCGAGGATGTAGACGTCGCCCTTCTCCCCCATCTGGACGGCGAGCTTGAGTCGCTGGCGCTCCCCGCCGGACAGGGCCGTCAGGGGTTGCCCGAGGGTGATGTACCCGAGGCCGACGTCGACCAGGCGGTCGAGGATCTTCACGGCGGCCGGGACCTTCGCCTCGCCTCCCCCGAAGTGCTCGAGCGCGTCGGTCACCGACATCTCGTGCACCTCGGCGATGTCCTTGCCGCCCAGGGTGTGCTCGAGCACCTCCGCCTTGAACCGGCGGCCCTCGCACTCCTCGCACGGCGACTCCACGGTGGCCATCGGCCCCAGCTCGGTGAAGATCACGCCGGCGCCGTTGCAGGTCGGGCAGGCGCCCTCGGAGTTCGAGCTGAACAGGGCCGGCTTGACGCCGTTCGCTTTGGCGAAGGCCTTGCGGATCGGCTCGAGGAGCCCGGTGTACGTCGCGGGGTTGCTCCGGCGCGAGCCCTTGATCGCGCCCTGGTCGATGACGATCACGCCCTCGCGGCTCGCGAGCGAGCCGTGGATCAGCGAGCTCTTCCCCGAGCCGGCGACGCCGGTCACCACCGTCAGCACCCCCAGGGGCACGTCGACGTCGACGTCGCGGAGGTTGTTGGTCGAGGCGCCCCGGATCTCCAGCGCCCCGGACGCCTCGCGCACCTCGTCCTTGAGGGAGGCCCGGTCGTCGAGGTGGCGGCCGGTGAGGGTGTCGCTGGTCCGCAGCTCCTCGACGGTGCCCTCGAACACCACCCGGCCACCCTCGCTGCCGGCGCGGGGGCCGATGTCGACGACGTGGTCGGCGATCGCGATGGCCTCGGGCTTGTGCTCGACGACGAGCACGGTGTTGCCCTTGTCGCGCAGCTGGAGCAGCAGCTGGTTCATCCGCTCGATGTCGTGGGGGTGCAGGCCGATCGTGGGCTCGTCGAAGACGTAGGTGACGTCGGTCAGCGGCGACCCGAGGTGGCGGATCATCTTGGTCCGCTGCGCCTCGCCGCCGGACAGCGTGCCGGCCGGCCGGTCGAGCGAGAGGTAGCCCAGGCCGATCTCGGAGAACGAGTCGAGCAGGTGCTGCAGCCCCTTGAGCAGCGGCGCGACCGACGGCTCCTCCAGGTCGCGCACCCACGCGGCCAGGTCGCTGATCTGCATCGCGCACAGGTCGGCGATCGAGGCCCCGCGGATCTTCGAGGCCCGGGCCTCGGGGGTGAGCCGCGTGCCGTCGCAGTCGGGGCAGGTCTGGAAGGTCACCGCACGGTCGACGAAGCGCCGGATGTGCGGCTGCATCGCCTCGGGATCCTTCGACAGCATCGACTTCTGGATCTGCGGGATCATGCCGGTGAAGGTGAGGTTGACGCCCTCGACCTTGATCTTGGTCGGCTCCGACCACAGCATCGTCTCGAGCTGCTTCTTGGTGAAGGACTTGATCGGCTTGTCCATCGGCAGGCCCATGCCCTCGAAGAGCCGGCCGTACCACCCGTCCATGGAGTAGCCGGGCACGGTGAGCGCGCCGTCGTTGAGCGACTTCTCCTCGTCGTAGAGGGCGGTCAGGTCGATGTCGTTGACCTTGCCCATGCCCTCGCAGCGCGGGCACATGCCGCCGAGGTAGACCTCCTGCTTGGCGACCCGGCGCTCGGTGCGGCCGCCCTTCTCGGTGGTCATCATCCCGCTGGCCTTGCGGGTCGGCACGTTGAAGGAGTACGCCGTCGGCGGCCCGACGTAGGGGTCGCCGAGACGGCTGAACAGGATGCGCAGCATCGCGTTGGCGTCGGTGGCGGTGCCGACCGTCGACCGCGGGTTGGCCCCCATCCGCTCCTGGTCGACGAGGATCGCCGTCGTGAGCCCCTCGAGGTGGTCGACCTCGGGGCGGGCCAGCGACGGCATGAAGCCCTGCACGAAGGCGCTGTAGGTCTCGTTGATCAGCCGCTGTGACTCCGCCGCGATGGTGCCGAAGACCAGCGAGCTCTTGCCCGACCCGGACACCCCCGTGAACGCCGTGAGCCGGCGCTTGGGGATGTCGAGGCTGACGTCCTTGAGGTTGTTGACGCGGGCACCGGTCACCCGGATGCGGTCGTGGCTGTCGGCGGGGTGCTGGGTCATGCGGTGTCGGCTCTCCATCGTTCGGCGGGACCGCCGTCGGCGCGACGGCGGTCCCTTGTCTACCGGATCCGGGGTGCTGAGGGTCGCTCGCTCAGACCGGGTTCGGCCTCCGGATCCATCGGTGCCGGTGGTCCGGTCAGCTCACCTCGTTGATGCGCACGGTGTTGCCGGCAGGGTCGCGGAAGGCGCAGTCGCGGATGCCGTAGGGCTGGTCTGTCGGCTCCTGCATCACCTCGGCGTCGCCGGCCTGCAGGCGCGCGAACACCGAGTCGAGGTCGGGGGTGGCGAGGGTGACCATGGCGTAGGTGCCCTTGGCCATCATCTCCAGCACGGTGCGGCGCTCGTCATCGGTCACGCCCGGGTCGGCGCCGGGCGGGAACAGCACCAGGTTGGTGCCGGGCTGGCCGGGCGGCCCGACCGTGAGCCAGCGCAGACCGTTGTAGCCGACGTCGTTGCGCAGCTCGAAGCCGAGCAGGTCGCGGTAGAAGCCGAGGGCCGCCTCGGCGTCGTCGTGGGGCAGGAACGCGGAGTGGATGCTGATGTCCATGCCCCGAACGCTAGGGCCGGGCGGGCGGCTTCGCTTCTCGATTCCTGACCGGTCTGGTGACCTGCTTGGTGACGCAGGACGGGACGCCGGCCATGTCGCTGCGCGCCTGCTGCCGGTAGGTGCTCGGCGGCACGCCGACCAGCTCGGTGAACCGGGTGCTGAACGTGCCGAGCGACTGGCAGCCGACGGCGAAGCAGACCTCGGTCACGCTGAGCTCGCCCTGGCGCAGCAGCGTCATCGCCCGCTCGATGCGTCGCGTCATCAGGTAGGAGTACGGCGACTCGCCGTACGCCGCGCGGAACTGCCGGCTCAGGTGCCCGGCCGACATGTGCTCGCCGCGGGCCAGCGCCTCGACGTCGAGCGGAGAGGCGTACTCGCGGTCGATCCGGTCACGCACCCGGCGCAGCCGGACCAGGTCGCGCAACCGCCCGTCGTCCGCCGTGCCGCCCACGGCGCCGATCGTCCCACGCGGGCCCCCGCGTGTCGTGCACACCACCCGAACGGGCCATGCCCCCACGGTCCGCTCGGATGGTCTTGGGACCAGGCCCGGTGTTTCGCGCCCCGACCGTCCCTCCCGGGTCCTACCGTCGGTCGCACCGCACCAAGGCCTCGAGGGGAGGTGGAGTCGATGTGGGACACCGTGGTCGAGAGCGACACGCACCTGTCGCACGACCTGCCGTGCCAGCGCTGCGGGCACGCCGCGCACACCTTCCTCGCCTGCGACGCCGGCTGCGAGTGCCAGCCGGTCGCGCTGCCCGGCGAGCGCTGACCCTGCGCGTCGTGGGGACGCGCCCGGTCAGGGACGCAGCAGCACCTTGATCGCCCGGCGCTCGTCCATCGCCCGGTAGGCGTCCGCGACCTCGTCGAGGGGCATCGTCGCGTCGAAGACCCGCCCGGGGTCGATCCGGCCGCTCACGACCAGGTCGAGCAGCTCCGGCAGGTAGGCCCGCACCGGCGCCATGCCGCCGGCCAGCCCGACGTTCTTCTGGAACATCCGCCGCACCGGCAGCTCGACGCCGTGCGGCACGCCGACGAACCCGACCGTCGATCCTGGCCGGGCGACGGCGAACGCCGTGCCCATCGCGTCGTCGGTGCCGACGCACTCGAGCACCGCGTCGGCGCCGACCCCGGCCGTGAGCTCCTTGATCGCCGCCGCGCCCTCGCGGCCCCGCTCGGCCACGACGTCGGTGGCGCCGAGCTCGCGCGCCAGCCGCTGCCGCGGCTCGTGGCGCGACATCACGACCACCCGCTCGGCGCCCATGACGCTGGCAGCCAGCACGCCGCACAGGCCCACGGCGCCGTCGCCCACCACGACCACGGTGTCGCCAGCCTTGACCCGCGCCGCCACCGCGGCGTGCCACCCGGTCGCCATCACGTCGGTCAGCGCCAGCAGCGACGGCACCAGCTCGTCGTCGGGGGTCCCGTCGGTCTTCACCAGGCTGCCCTCGGCCTGGGTGACCCGGGCGTACTCAGCCTGTCCCGACGCGGTCATCCCGAGGTTGGTGCACGCCGAGTGCACGCCAGCGCGGCAGTGGGCGCAGGTGTTGTCGGCGTGGCAGAACGGCACGACCACGAAGTCACCCGGCCGGAACGACGACACCTCTCCCCCGACCTCCTCGACCACCCCGACGCACTCGTGGCCGATGGTGGAGCCGGCGTCGATCGGGTTCTCGCCGCGGTAGGGCCACAGGTCCGAGCCGCAGACGCAGCCCGCCACCACCTTGACGATCGCGTCGGTGGGGGCCTCGATGGTGGGGTCGGGCACCTCGGTCAGCCGGATGTCGCCCGGCGCGTGGATGGTCGTCGCTCGCATGTGTGCCATCCTTGCACCGAGGTCCTCCCCCACGACTCGTCGGCGTCGCCCGGCGAGTTGCTTTATCTCACATGTGAGTTACCGTTGGGAGCATGACCGACGAGGGCTACCAGGGACGCATCGGCAACCTGATCCGCGACGCGCGCACCTACCGCGGGCTCACCCAGTCCGAGCTCGCCGAGCGGCTGTCGACCAGCCAGAGCGCGATCAACCGGATCGAGAAGGGCCACCAGAACCTCTCGCTGAAGATGGTGGCCCGGATCGGCGAGGCCCTCGACTCCGAGATCGTCGCGCTCGGCGCCGGCCCCACCCACCTGCGGGTCACCGGGCCGACCACGCTGTCGGGCAGCATCGACGTCAAGACCTCCAAGAACGCCGGTGTCGCGCTGCTGTGCGCCTCGCTGCTCAACCGGGGCCGCACGACGCTGCGCAAGGTCGCGCGGATCGAGGAGGTCAACCGGCTGCTCGAGGTGCTCAACAGCGTCGGCGTGCAGACCCGCTGGCTCAACGACGACAACGACCTCGAGATCGTGCCGCCGCGCCAGCTGAACCTCGAGAACATCGACGAGACCGCCGCCCGGCGCACCCGCTCGATCATCATGTTCCTCGGCCCGCTGCTGCACCGCTCCGAGACCTTCGAGCTGCCCTACGCCGGGGGCTGCAACCTCGGCACCCGCACCGTCGAGCCCCACATGGCCGCGCTGCGCCCGTTCGGCCTCGAGGTCAAGGCCACCGACGGCAGCTACCACGCGCAGGTCAGCCCGGCGATCGCCCCGGGCCGCCCGATCGTGCTCACCGAGCGCGGCGACACCGTCACCGAGAACGCGCTGATGGCGGCTGCGCTGCACCCCGGCACCACGGTGATCCGCAACGCCTCGTCCAACTACATGGTCCAGGACCTCTGCTTCTACCTGCAGAAGCTCGGCGTGACCGTCGACGGCGTCGGCACCACCACGCTGACGGTCACCGGCGTCGAGGACATCGACGTCGACGTCGACTACGCCCCCAGCGAGGACCCCATCGAGGCGATGTCGCTGCTCGCCGCGGCCATCGTCACCCAGTCGTCGATCACCATCCGGCGGGTGCCGATCGAGTTCCTCGAGATCGAGCTGGCCACCCTGGAGGAGATGGGCTTCCAGTACTCCCGCACCGAGGAGTACGACGCCCGCAACGGCCGCACCCGCCTGGTCGACATCACCACCCGGCCCAGCCACCTGCGGGCCCCCCACGACAAGATCCACCCGATGCCGTTCCCGGGCCTGAACATCGACAACCTCCCGTTCTTCGCGGTGATCGCGGCGGTGGCCGAGGGCCAGACCCTGCTGCACGACTGGGTCTACGAGAACCGGGCCATCTACCTCACCGAGCTCAACAAGCTCGGCGGCCAGGTCAAGCTGCTCGACCCCCACCGGGTGATGATCGAGGGCCCGACGCACTTCTCCGGCACCGAGATCGTCTGCCCGCCGGCGCTGCGGCCGGCCGTGGTGATCCTGCTGGCGATGCTGGCCTCCAAGGGCACCTCGGTGCTCCGGTCGACCTACGTCATCCACCGCGGCTACGAGGACCTCGCCGAGCGGCTCAACACCCTGGGAGCCAGCATCGAGACGTTCCGCGACATCTGACCGGTCGCGGAGCCCGGCTCAGAAGAAGAGGGTCTCCACCCACGCCCGGGCCGGCGTCCGGGTCGGCGGCGGCGCGGTCATGTTGGGCGTGATGCGCGGCATCGGCGCGGTGTGCTGGCCGGCGTAGCGGTGCCAGTCGCCCTCCGACTCCACCAGGGCGCCGAGGTCGCTGCGGGACAGGAAGACGCCGTGCCCGTCGGGGCACGAGGAGACCGCTCCCTCCCCCACCGGGCGCCGCTCCATCTCCGTGCCGCACTGGGGACAGGTCAGGGGCTCCATTCCGGCACCGTAGCCCGGCCCGGCGCTCGGCCCCGGGACGCGCGCCGGTGGATACTGCTCGCTGTGACCTCGCCGCGCACCGGGCTGCCCTACCTCGACGCGGTGCTCGAGAGGCCGGGGTCGGTGCTGGCGTTCGCCCACCGCGGCGGCGGCCACCACCCGGAGGTGGTGGGCCTGGAGAACACGATGGCGGCGTTCCGCCACGCCGTCTCGCTGGGCTACGACTACCTCGAGACCGACGTCCACGTGACCCGCGACGGCGTCCTGCTGGCCTTCCACGACCCTGTCCTCGACCGGGTCACCGACCGCTACGGCGCGATCGCCGACCTGACCGCCGAGGAGGTCCGCGAGGTCGTCGTCGGCGGGCGCGAGGAGGTGCCGACCCTGGCCCGTCTCTTCGACGAGTTCCCCGGCGTGCGGTTCAACATCGACATCAAGGCGGCGGCGGCCGTGGCACCGCTGGCCGCCTTCGTCACCGAGCGCGGCGCCGAGGACCGGGTCGTGGTCGGCTCTTTCTCCGCGCGCCGACTGGGCGAGTTCCGGCGGCTGACCGGCGGCCGGGTGCCGACGTCCGGGCACCCGCTCGAGGTCGCGGCCTACCGGTTCCTGCCCAGCGGCCGCCTGGCCCGGCTGCTCACGCGCGGCCGGCCCGCCGCGCTCCAGGTCCCCCACCGCCGCGGCGCGCTGACGCTGGTGACGCCCGGCCTGGTGCGCCGCGCGCACGCCGCCGGGCTGCACGTGCACGTCTGGACCGTCGACGACCCCGCGGAGATGAGGGAGCTGCTCGACCGGGGGGTCGACGGGCTGTTCACCGACGACACCGTCACGCTCAAGGAGGTGCTGGTCGAGCGCGGCCAGTGGCGGTAGGCCGCGCCGGAGGTCCAGCAGGGGTACGCCGACCGCACGGTCGGGCAGGAGGGGAGACCAGATGAGCACACCGACACCGATCGCCGACCTGGAGCCGTTGCACCGGGCCCGCGACCAGCGCGCCTGGTACTGGTACGACTGGGCCAACTCGGCGTTCTACACGACCGTGCTGTCGGTGATGTTCGCGCCGTACCTGATCACGGTGGCGGGCACGGCGGCCGGCTGCGTGGAGAAGACCGAGGAGGCCTGCAACGAGACGGTCTCGCTGCTGGGCCTGCACCTCTCGGCCGGGTCGCTGCCGTTCTACCTGACCAGCTTCGCCACCCTGCTCAGCGCGTTCGTGCTGCCGCTGGTGGGTGCGTTCGTCGACCAGTCGCCCCGCAAGAAGACCCACATGGCCGGCTTCGCCTGGGCGGGGGCGGCCTGCGGCGCGCTGCTGTTCCTCGTCCGCGACGACCACTGGCAGATCGGGGCGTTCGCGGTGGTCGCCGCGACCGTGCTGGCCGGCTG
The DNA here is from genome assembly GCF_016924665.1 of Nocardioides sp. SYSU D00038. GTDB lineage: Bacteria > Actinomycetota > Actinomycetes > Propionibacteriales > Nocardioidaceae > Nocardioides. The sequence goes on along the minus strand of NZ_JAFFJT010000014.1, from coordinate 105,587 downwards.
CTCGCTGGTCAGCTACTACGCGATCCTGGTCGACATCTCCACCGAGGACGAGCGCGACCGGGTCTCGGCCCGCGGCTGGGCGTTCGGCTACCTCGGCGGCGGGCTGCTGCTGGCGGTCAACCTCGGGGTGTTCCTGGGCCACGACGCCGTCGGCCTCACCGAGGCGATGGCGGTGCGCCTCTCGCTGCTCTCGGCGGCGGTCTGGTGGGCGGGGTTCACGCTCATCCCGTTCGTGCGGCTGCGCAACCACGCGCCCCACCCGGTACCGGCCAGCGCCGGTGACCGGCTGTGGGACCGGTCCTTCGGCCAGCTGGCCGCGACGTTCCAGGAGATGCGCGGCTACCCGAAGACGCTCACCTTCCTGGCCGCCTACCTGTTCTTCAACGACGGCATCCAGACGGTGATCTACGCCGCCTCGACGTACGGATCCAAGCAGCTGGGCTTCAGCACCAGCGTGCTGATCGCGACGATCCTGGTCATCCAGTTCGTGGCGTTCGGCGGCGCGCTGCTGTTCGGTCGCTGGGCGCAGCGGCACGGCTCCTACCGGCCGATCAAGTGGGGCATCGTGGCCTGGATGGCGATCGTGGTGGTTGCGATCTTCCTGCCCGAGCGCAACGTCGCGCTGTTCCTGCTGGTCGCGGTCGCCATCGGCCTGGTGCTCGGCGGCACCCAGGCGCTCTCGCGCTCCTTCTTCTCGCTGCTCATCCCCCGCGGCCGCGAGGGCAACTACTTCGCCCTCTACAACGCCTGCGAGCGCGGCACGTCGTGGTTCGGGACGTTCCTGTTCGGGCTGGTCTTCCAGCTGACCGGCAGCTACCGCCCGGCGATCTCCGTCCTGATCGTCTTCTTCGTGCTCGGCTTCGTGCTGCTGCTGCGGGTCGACCCCCGCCGGGCCATCCGGGACGCCGGCAACCGGGTGCCCGAGGTGTTCTGAGCCCGCTCCCGGGTACCGGTTCCGTACCGACGGTCCGCCCACTGATTCTGCGGAATCTTGGCTCCCTCGCTACCGTTGAAGACTTCGAGGGGTCGGGACCGCCGCCGCGGAGGATCTCGCGTCACGGCGCGAGCGGCCGACCGTCTCTTCAGAGCAACACCCACGGGGATCGAAAAGTTTGGAGGTGCCTCATGGCTGAGCGCACGTTGCGTGGAGCCCGACTGGGCGGCCAGAGCTTCGAGGACGAGCGCGGCATCGAGTTCGCCGCCCGTCAGCAGGTCGGCTACCGCTGCCCGCAGGAGCACGAGTTCGAGATCACGATGTCGGTCGAGGCGGACATCCCGGCGGTCTGGGAGTGCCCGCGCTGCGGCGCCGAGGCCCTCAGCGTCTCCGGGATCCAGCCCGAGGTGAAGGCCGAGAAGCCCGCCCGCACGCACTGGGACATGCTGCTCGAGCGCCGCTCGGTCAAGGAGCTCGAGGACATCCTCAAGGAGCGCCTCGAGCTGCTCCGCGGCGGCGAGATCGGCCCCGCGCACCTGCACCGCGGCAGCAAGAAGAAGTCCGTCAGCGCCTGACGTCGTCAGGCCCCGGCAGCCGGCTCAGCGCGGCTCCTCGTCGGGATCGACCACCTCGCCCCGGACCACCGGACCCTGCGTCCCCGGTCCGGGGCGAGTCGCGTCTCCCGGGGCGCGCGACGTGCGGCCGCCGGGACCGCGTCCCGGCGGGGGCACGGGGAGCAGCCGGCGCGCCACGACCTGGGTCAGCAGCCGGCGTGCCACCGGTCGGGTGAACGGCAGCACCAGCAGCACCCCGAACGCGTCGGTGACGAAGCCCGGGCTGAGCATCAGGGTGCCGCCGACCAGGATCAGCGCCCCGTCGGCCAGCTCGCGCGCCGGCATGGTGCCGCTGGACAGCGCCGCCTGCAGGGCCCGCCACGCCCGGGCGCCCTCGCGGCGGATCAGCCAGGAGCCGAGAATGCCGTCGAGCACCAGCAGCAGGATCGTCCACCAGGCGCCGATCACCTGACCGACCTGGATGATCACGTAGATCTCCACGACCGGCATCACCACGAACACCAGCACCAGCAGCAGGGGCAGCCAGCGGCGCCGGCGGGTCGGGCTCATCGCGGCAGCACCTCCGTCACCGAGCGGGTCACGACCGCCGCCGGCGGCGGGTGCCGGCCAGCTGGGCCCAGCGCTCGCGCAGCCCCCACACCGTGACCCGCCACAGCGACTCCGCCGCCACGGCGCCGCTCATCTTGGAGTCGCCGCGCTCGCGCTCCACGAAGTCGATCGGCACCTCGCGCACGGTCAGCCCAGCGCGCAGGCAGCGGGCCACCAGGTCGGTCTGGAAGACGTAGCCCGTGGAGCGGACGGTGGCGAGGTCGATCTTCTCCAGCGCGCTGCGCCGGAACACCCGGAAGCCGGCGGTGGCGTCGCGCACCGTGATGCCGAGCAGCAGCCGGACATAGAGGTTTCCGCCGCGCGAGATCAGCTCGCGGGTGCGCGGCCAGTTCACCACCGAGCCGCCCGGCACGTAGCGCGAGCCGATCACGAGGTCCGCGGCCAGCAGCCCCTCCAGCAGCCGGTGCAGCTGCTCGGGCTGGTGGGACCCGTCGGCGTCCATCTCCCCCACCACGTCGTAGCCCGCGGCCAGCGCCCACGCGAAGCCGGCGAGGTACGCCGCGCCCAGGCCTCCCTTGCCGGCGCGGTGCAGCACGTGCACGCCGGGATCGGTCGCCGCGAGCTCGTCGGCGACCCGACCGGTGCCGTCGGGTGAGTTGTCGTCGACCACGAGCACGTCGACCTCGGGCCGGGCGGTGCGCATCCGGTCGACGATCCAGGCGAGGTTGTCGGCCTCGTCGTAGGTCGGCACGACCATCACGACGCGGCCGAGGTCGCGGGTGTCCACTCTGGCTGCCTCCCTGTTCACTGTCCGGGCGTTGCGCCCTCCGCGGTCACGAGCACCGGCGGAGACCCGGCAGTGTCCCGGCGCCGACGATACGCGACCGTCCCCAGCAGCAGGCCGGCCACCGTCACCAGCGTGCACAGCCGGGCGGTCCACGGGCCGATCAGGGTGGCCGGGGTGCGGCTGCCGATCAGCTCGACGTCCTGGCTGAGCACCGCGGTGCTACGGGTGTCGGCCCGGTCGACGACCTCGCCGTCGGGGCCGATCACCCCGGTGACGCCGTTGGTGGAGGCGACCACGACGCTGCGGCCGAACTCGAGGGCCCGCAGCCGGGTGATCGCGAACTGCTGCTCGATCTGGTGGGTGAAGATGAACGTGGCGTTGGAGGTCTGCACGGTCAGCAGGTCGGCGCCGCGGGAGAGCTGGGCCTGGAGGCCGTCGTCGTAGGCGATGTCGAAGCAGATGGCGTCGGCGACCCGCACGCCGCCGATCTCGAGCGGCTCGCCGCGGGTGCCGCTGAGCATGTCGCGGGAGATGATCGCCAGCCGGCCGAAGTTCATGTTGTCGAAGAACGATCGGAACGGCACGTACTCCCCGTAGGGCACCGGGTGCCACTTGGTGTAGCGGTCGCCCGCCCCGGTGACCGGGTCCCACACGATCCCCTGGTTGAGCACGTGCTCGGAGCCAGCGTCGACGATGCCGCCGACCAGGACGGGGGCGTCGATCGCCTCGGAGGCGGCCCGGATGCCGGCGTTGGTGCCCGCGTCGCGGAAGGGGTCGACGGCGGTGCTGTTCTCGGGCCACACCACCAGGTCGGGGCGCGGCTCGAGCCCGGCGTCGACCCGCTCCGCGAGGTCGATGGTGGCTTGCACGTGGTTGTCGGTGACCTGGCGGTGGTCGTAGAGGATGTCGTTGCCGGGCCCGGGCACGTCGCCCTGCACCGCCGCGACCCGCCAGCTCCCGGCACTCTCACCGGTCCAGGGCAGCAGTGCCGGCACCGCCAGCGCCGCCACCAGCCCGGCCAGCGCCAGCGCGGTCGGCCGACGACCGCCGCGCGGGGCCAGCACCAGGTGGGCGAGCAGGAAGCCGAGGAGCGCGAGGACGAAGCTGACCGCGACCGCGCCGACGTAGGGCAGCGAGGCCGCGACCGGGGTGTCGACCACGGCGAAGGAGAGCCGCCCCCACGGCATGCCGCTGAACGGCCAGCCGCTGCGCCACACCTCCACCGCCGTCCACGCCGCGGCCCACCACAGCGGCCACCACCGGCGGGCGGCCAACAGGGCGCACAGCGCGGCGGTGAGGGCGTAGAAGAGGGTCTCGACCGCCGCGAGGGCCAGCCAGGCGTCGCGGCCGACTGCGTTCATCCAGTGGATGTGGACGAAGTAGAACGAGCCGCCGAACAGCAGGCCCGGGAGCCAGGCGCGCCGCGCGGGCAGCCCGCGCACGGCGACGGCGAAGCCGGCGACCGCGACCGGCAGCACCCAGGGCAGCGCGACCGGCTCGAAGGCGAGCGAGAGCAGCAGACCGGAGGTCACGGCGAGCGGGATCCTCCAGAGCACGGGCCCACGCTACCGGTGCCTCCGCGACGGGACGCCGGCTCGGAGGAGGAGCCCGCCTGCAGGGCTCCGGAAGGGCCCCGTGGCCCTTCGGACCAACTCGTGCCGCTGCTGGCTGCCGCGACCGGGCTGTTGTCTAGGGGGCAAGGGGCCCTTCCGTGTCCGCCCTCGCGGAGCGGACCGACCTCCGCGAACCAGGTCGGTGGGGTGATGGCACCTCACCCTCCGACCAGATCACTCGGACGTCGGTCCGCCGGCCACGACCTGCACGAGCGAACACCGGACACCTTCGTGGCCCCGGACCGCCCTGTCAACGCCCCTCTGACCTGCGCAAACACGCGTCGTCGCAGGTCAGGCGATGCCTGCCGTTCGCCTCCGGTTCACCGAAATCTCGCGGGTCGGCGGCGTGTCGCCGCCGACGCGCCGCCCCGGCCCTCGCGGGCGGGGTGGGTGCGGGCCTACCGTCGCACTGGTGTTGGATGCTCCGGCACCCCAGCACGACAACCAGGGAGGACCACGTGGAGGCTGAGCCGAGCCGGGCGCCGACGACCGGACCAGCGGTGGAGTACGCCGTGGACGGGCCGGTCGCGCGGGTGCACCTCAACCGCCCCGACCGGCTCAACGCGGTGGTGCCGGCCCTGACCGACGGGCTCGTCGACGCGCTCCGGCGCGCCGAGGACGACGGCGTCCGCGCGGTGGTGCTCGCCGGTAGGGGTCGCGCGTTCTGCGCCGGCCACGACCTCAAGGAGCCCGAGCCGGAGGAGACCGTGCTCGAGACCCGGGCCCGGTTGGAGGCCATCCAGGACGTGACCCGGCTGGTGCGGCGCTTCCCGGGCCCGGTCATCGCGGCGGTGCACGGCTACGCCCTCGGCGCCGGCGCCGAGTTCGCGCTCTGCTGCGACCTCGTGGTCGCCGCCGAGGACGCGTCGTTCGGCTTCCCCGAGGTGGGTGTCGGCCTCAGCGTCACCGGCGGCATCTCGCGGCTGCTCCCCCAGCTGGTCGGCTGGGCCCGCGCCAAGGACCTGCTGCTCCTGGGCGAGCGGGTCTCGGGCGCCGAGGCCGCGCGGATCGGGCTGGTCGCCCGCTCCGCGCCGACCGGACGGCACGAGGAGGTCGCGCTCGACCTCGCCCGCCGGATCGCCGAGCGGCCCGAGCTGTCGGTGAGCCTGGCCAAGCAGGTGCTCGACGCGGGGCTGGACGCCACCGTCGACGAGGCGATGCAGCGCGAGGTCGACCACGCCGTGCTGACCTCGCTCTCGGGCGAGTCGGCCGCACCCACCGCGGAGTTCCGGCGTGGCTGAGCCGCCGCGCTCCGACCTGGTGGCGCTCCTCGACCACGCGGTGGGTGCGTGGCCCGATCGGCCCGCCTGGACCTTCGACGACGGCACCGACGTCGTGACGCTCACTTTCGCCGAGGTGGGCGCGCGGGTGGGCGCGACGGCCGCGGGCCTGGTCGCGCGCGGCGTGGGGTCCGGTGACCGGGTGGCGGTGATGCTCGACAACCGCCCCGAGCTGCCGCTGACCTGGCTGGCCCTGCACCGGCTCGGCGCGGCGATGGTGCCGCTCAACACCCGCTACCGCTCGGTCGACGCCGGTCACGTGGTGGCCGACTCCGGGACCCGGCTGGCGGTGACCTCGCCGGCGTACGCCGAGGTGCTGCGCGGCCTGCCCGGCCTCGAGGTCGTCGACGCGGCGTCGTTGCCGGTGACCGAGGGCGCGCCGTCCCCGCTCCCGGCGGTCGAGGTCGACGGGCGCACCACCGCCAACGTGCAGTACACCAGCGGCACCACCGGGCGGCCCAAGGGCTGCGTCCTCTCCCACGGCTACTGGACGACGCTGGCCGGCTCGCTGGTCGACGGGTTCCCGCGGATCGGCCCCGACGACGTGATGCTGACCGCGCAGCCCTTCTACTACATCGACCCGCAGTGGAACCTGGTCACCGCGATGCTGGCCGGCGCCCACCTCGTCGTGCTCGACGGCTTCCACCCCTCGACCTTCTGGGCCAAGGCGCGCGAGCACCGGGTGACCTACTTCTACTGCCTGGCCTCGATGCCGACGCTGCTGATGAAGATGCCGCCCGACCCGCTCGACCGCGACCACCGGGTGCGGGTGGTGCAGTGCTCGGCCATCCCGCCGTCGGCCCACGCGGCGATCGAGGAGCGCTGGGGCGTCGGCTGGTACGAGTGCTTCGGCATGACCGAGACCGGCGCCGACATCCGGGTCACCGACGACGACCACGACGAGCTCGTCGGCACCGGGTGCCTCGGCCGGCCGGCCGCGCACCGCGAGGCCCGGGTTGTCGACGGCGAGCTGTGGCTGCGCGGACCGGGGATGATGGACGGCTACCTCGGGCTGCCCGACCCGTTCGAGGAGGGCGGCTGGTTCCGCACCGGCGACCTGGCCCGCATCGACGACGCCGGCCGGGTCCACCTGCAGGGCCGCCTCAAGGACATGATCCGGCGCAGCGGCGAGAACGTCGCGGCCCACGAGGTCGAGGAGGTGCTCACCGCCCACCCGGCGGTCCGCCTCGCCGCGGTCGTCGGCGTGCCCGACGAGGTGCGCGGCGAGGAGGTGCGCGCCTACGTCGTCGCACCCGGCGCCAGCGCGGAGGAGCTCACCGCGTGGTGCCGGGAGCGGCTGGCGTCGTTCAAGGTGCCGACCTCGTGGGTGTTCCGCGACGAGCTCCCCCTGACCGCCTCGCACCGGGTGGCGAAGGCGCAGCTGGCATGAGCCTGCTCGCCGACACGCTGTTCACCAACGCTCGGGTGCGCACGCTGACCGGGCCCGACCGGGCCGGCACCGCCGAGGCGGTGGCCGTGCTCGGCGACCGGGTCGTGGCGCTCGAGGAGGTGCCCGCCCGCCGGGTCGTCGACCTGGGCGGCGCCGTGGTCGCTCCCGGCTTCTCCGACGCCCACAACCACATGGCGTGGTACGGGCTCACGCTCGCGGAGGTCGACCTACGGGTGGGCTCGATGGACGAGCTGCTCGACCGGGTCGCCGAGCGTGCGCGGGAGACGCCCGAGGGCGAGTGGGTCGTGGGCGCGGGCTACGACGACAACAAGGTCGGGGGCCACCCCCACCGCGACGCCCTCGACCGGGCCGCCGACGGCCGGCCGGTGTGGCTGCGGCACACCTCGGGCCACATGTGCACGGTCAGCTCGGCGGTGCTGGCCCGGCTCGGCCTGGCCGAGCGGGGCCGCGAGGTCCCCGGCGGGGTGGTGGTCGTCGACGCCGACGGCCGGCCCACCGGGGTGCTGCAGGAGACGGCCCAGGAGCTGCTGAACCCGCTGGTCCTGCCCTACCCCGTCGACGTGCTCGTCGACGCGATCGAGCGGGCGGCGCGGGTCTACCTGCGCCAGGGCATCACCCGCTGCGTCGAGGCGGGGATAGGTGGCGGGTGGATCGGCAAGAGCCCGGTGGAGGTGGCGGCGTACCAGCGGGCGCGCGACGCCGGCCGGCTCCCGGTGCGCGTGGAGCTGATGGTCGCCGCCGAGGTGCTGCACCCGCTGGCGGGGCACGCCGACGACGGCCTGCCGGTCGGGCTCGACCTGGGCCTGCGCACCGGGTTCGGCGACGACCGGCTGCGGATCGGTCCGATGAAGATCTTCAGCGACGGCTCGCTGATCGGCCACACCGCCGCGATGTGCCACGACTTCGCCGACGCGCCGGGAGAGCGCGGCTACCTGCAGGGCGAGGCCGACGACCTGCGGCGCACCATCGTCGACGCCCACCGCTCCGGCTGGCGGGTGGCGGCGCACGCGATCGGCGACGCGGCGATCGACCTGGTGCTCGACGCCTACGAGGAGGCCCAGCGGCGCTGGCCGCGCCCCGACCCGCGACACCGGATCGAGCACTTCGGCGTGGCCCGCGACGACCAGGTGACCCGCGCCGCGGCGCTCGGGGTGGTGCCGGTGCCTCAGGCCAGGTTCGTCCGCGAGCTCGGCGACGGCTTCCTGCGGGCGCTCGGCCCGAAGCGCGCCGGGCAGGCCTACCGGCTGCGCTCGCTGCTCGACGCCGGGCTGGTGCTGCCCGGCAGCTCCGACCGGCCGGTCGTCGACGGCGCGCCGCTGCTCGGCATGCAGGACATGGTGGAGCGGCGCACCGCCGCCGGCGCGGCGTTCGGGCCCGCCGAGGCGCTCACCGGGCTCGAGGCGCTGGCGTCGTACACGGTGGGCTCGGCGCAGGCCTCCCACCTCGAGGACCGGCTGGGCACCCTGGCCCCCGGCATGCTGGCCGACCTGGTGGTGCTCTCCGACGACCCGGCGGCCGTCGCCCCGGACCGGATCGGGGCGATCGAGGTGCTGCGCACCGTGGTCGGGGGCGAGACCGCCTGGGACGCCGAGGAGGGCGGCTGATGGTGTCGATGGAGCTGGTGGAGCTCGGCGCACTGTCCGCCGACGACGTGGACCGGGTGCGGGCGATCTACGAGGACGCCTTCCCGGAGGCGCTCCGGGTGCCGTTCGCCGACCTGCTGGTCGACCGGATGCTCGTCGGCGTCGTCGACGCCGCGCCGGTGGGGCTCGCGCTGGTGCGCGACCTGGTCGCCGACGACGGCGCTGACAGCGGCTGGACGTTCCTGCGCTACTACGCCGTGGGCACCCGCGGTCGGGGTGACGGGAGCCGGCTCTGGGCCGCGGTGACCGACCGGCTGCGCCGCGAGGGCCGCCGGCTGTTCGTCTGGGACGTCGAGGACCCCGACGAGGAGGGCCTCTCCCCCGCCGAGGTCGAGGAGCACCGGCGCCGCATCGTGTTCTACGAGCGGCTCGGGGGCCGGCTGCTGCCGGTGCGCGACTACCACCCACCCCACGACGGCTTCGCCCCGCGGCTGCTGCTGATGTCGCAGGAGCTCGCTCCCGGCGCCGACCCCGACCTGCGCTCGCTGGTCGAGGGCGTCTTCGCCCTGCGCTACGGAGCCGGCCCCGACCACCCCGCGGTCGTCAGGACGTTGCGCGCCTCAGATCTCGACTAGCCGGAGGATCTGCGGCGACGATGCTGCACTACCGGAGGATCTGTGGCTATCCTCGGGCCATGACCATCGAGACCTCGATCGCCGCGCACCTCCAGGGCGGTCAGCCCTACCCCTACCGGCAGGTCGAGCTGGTCGAGCCGGACTGGACCCGCTTCCCGGGCTGGCGCGACGTGACCGCCGCGGAGTGGGAGTCGGTGCAGTGGCAGCGGGCCCACTGCGTCAAGAACGTGCGGCAGCTGCGCGACCTCCTCGGCGACCTCGTCGACGAGCGGTTCTACGCCGACCTGGAGCGCGACCAGGCCGAACGCGCGACGATGTCGATGCTGGTGCCGCCGCAGATGATGAACACGATGGTCCCGACCTTCGTGCCCGGCGGGCCGGGATCGATGACCGAGGCGCTCTACGCCGACCCGGTGCGCCACTACATGATCCCGGTCTTCAGCGACCGGCGCACCGACTGGCCCTCCCACCCCCACGCCACCCGCGACTCGCTGCACGAGCACGACATGTGGGCCACCGAGGGCCTCACCCACCGCTACCCCACCAAGGTCCTCGCCGAGCTGCTGCCGACGTGCCCCCAGTACTGCGGCCACTGCACCCGGATGGACCTGGTCGGCAACTCCACCCCCGTGGTCGACAAGCTCAAGTTCGTCGCCAAGCCGCAGGACCGGCTGGGCGACATGCTCGACTACCTGCGCCGCACCCCGACCGTGCGCGACGTGGTGGTCTCCGGCGGCGACGTCGCCAACATGCCCTGGCCCCGGCTCGAGGCGTTCCTCACCGACCTGCTCGCGATCGAGAACGTCCGCGACGTCCGGCTGGCCACCAAGGCGCTGATCGGGCTCCCGCAGCACTGGCTGCAGGACGACGTCCGCGAGGGCGTGGCCCGGGTCGCCGGCCTCGCGCGTTCCCGCGGGGTCTCGCTGGCGATGCACACCCACGCCAACCACGCCGCGTCGGTGACGCCGCTGGTCGCGCGGGCGACGTCCGCGATGCTCGAGGCCGGCCTGCGTGACGTACGCAACCAGGGCGTGCTGCTCAACGGCGTCAACGCCGACCCGCACGCGCTGCTCGACCTGTGCTTCCGCCTCCTCGACGGCGCCCAGGTCATGCCCTACTACTTCTACATGTGCGACATGATCCCGTTCTCCGAGCACTGGCGGGTCTCGGTCGCCGACGCCCAGCGCCTGCAGCACCACATCATGGGCTACCTGCCGGGCTTCGCCACCCCACGGATCGTGTGCGACGTGCCGTTCGTCGGCAAGCGCTGGGTGCACCAGCTCGCCGACTACGACCACGAGCGCGGCATCTCGTACTGGACCAAGAACTACCGCACCTCGATCGAGGCCGACGACACCGAGGCGCTCTCGCGCACCTACGAGTACTACGACCCGATCCACACGCTGCCGGCCGAGGGCCAGGCGTGGTGGGCCGAGCACGGCCGGCTCGACGAGTCGGCGCTGCGGGCGGCCGAGGTCGCCGAGGCCTCGCGACGCACGGCGGCGCTGCAGGCCTGGTGACGGCGGCTGCCGCTCAGTTGTCGAGCGCGGCCAGGTGTTGCTCCATCTGGCCGCCGACGGCGTCGTCGAGCAGCTCGAAGTTGGTGGCGAAGACCATCAGCACCTCGGCCACGTCGTCGAGGGTCGCAGCCGCGGTGTCGCAGAGCAGGTTCAGCCGCTCGCAGACGTTGTCGAGCGGGTTGTAGGGGCCGATCGTGGCACGCCCGACCGCCGCCGGTCGGCGGAACGCGAACTGGGCGATGCTGACCCGGTTCCACGTTGTGGCATCGCGCAGCGTGGTGGCGACCGCCTGCAGGATGTCGCGGGCGATGAACTCCAGCGTCCCGCGGTCGAGGACGACCAGGTCGCCGTCGGTGATGACGTCGGAGCGCTGGTCGGCGTCGAGGACGTCGACGGGCCGGTCGAGCCGGAAGTCGGCCCCGCCCAGGCACTCCTCCACCGACCGGGCGTTCTCGGCCAGCCCCTCCTCCTGGTCGCGCACGTCGTCGCTGAGGTCCCTGAGCGCCTGGACGATCTGGTCCTCGCAGGCGTGGGCGTCGCCGTCGAAGGAGTAGCCGCGGGTCGTGGGCTCGTGGGCGAACGCCGTCTGCAGGGTGCCGAGGATGGTGGCGGCCGTGCCGATGCCGGAGAAGACCGGGCCCACGGCCGGGAGCTTGCCGAGGATCCCGGAGATGGTCGCGATCGTCGTGAACGGGATGTCGACCGACTGCGGGTCGTCGAGCCCCTGGATCACCCGGTCGCAGAGGGCCTCGAGGTCGTCCCAGTAGTTGGCCCAGATCTCCGACTGCGCCAGGTACATGACCCACAGCGACCGGGCCGCGAGGCTGTAGCGGTCGAAGATCCCCTCCAGCCGGCCCCAGTAGCGGAGCCGGAAGGCGTTCATCGCCTCGCCGTGCAGGTCGGCGAGCGAGGCCGACCCGGTGTCGAGCGCGCTGCGGAGGTCGGGGTTGTCGGCGTAGGTGATGTCGAGCTCGCTGTCGCCGGGGACGACGTTGAGGCTGAGCTGCTCGGTGCCGTTGCGGGCGAACGAGAGCAGCGTGTCGTAGTCGTCGCGCAGCGGGCAGTCGAGGAACGGCTCGAAGATCTCCGCCACCCGCTGCGGCCAGTGGTCGTAGACCTCGGTGGTGGGGTTGAAGGAGTCCTCGCCGGAGATGTCGTTGAACTGCTGGTTGGAGATCACCACGCCCGTCGGCGGCCCGCCCGGCCCGGGGATCCACCCCGGCGCCACCGGGTTGTCGAGGTCGGTGACGGCGGTCTGGGAGGTGTCGTACCAGCCGTCGCCGTACGGCATGAAGCCGTGGTAGCGCATGTCGCGCTCGATGAGCAGCTCAGCGATCCGATCCAGCTTGGGTTGGATGTCGGTGGGTCCGGTGGCCACGGTGCTGGTCTCCTCCCGAGGTGGTCTGTCGCAGGGGATGCTGCCTCCCCCGCGCCGTCCCCAAACCCCGGCCGCGTCGGTCGCCGCCTGCTGCCGGCGTGCCGGTGCTCGCGCGGCAGGGCTGCGGTTTGGTCACAACCCGCGCGGATCGGGGCCGCCCGCGTGCGGTTGGTGACCAAACCGCACCCCTTCCGCGTCACTCGTGGTGGACGACCGGCCGGTTCTCGTAGTACGTCGACAGCACGATCGTGGTGCGCGTGGAGACGTTCGCTGCCGACCGGATCCGGGCCAGCAGGTCCTCGAGGTCGGCCGGCTTGGTGCTGCGGATCTTGAGGATGTAGGACTCCTCTCCCGCCACCGACCAGCACGACTCGATCTCCGGGATCCCGCGCAGCCGCTCGGGGGCGTCGTCGGGCTGCGAGGGGTCCATCGGACGGATCGAGATGAACGCCGTCAGCGGTCGGCCGATCTCGTCGTAGCTCACCGTGGCGCCGTAGCCCAGGATCAGCCCGCGCTGCTCGAGCCGCTTGACCCGCTGGTGCACGGCCGAGGTCGACAGCCCGGTGGCCTTGCCCAGGTCGGTGAAGGACATCCGCCCGTCCTCGGCCAGCAGCTGCAGGATCTTGCGGTCCTTGTCCTCGACGTCCGAAGGGCTCACGGGGCACAGGCTAGTGGCCGGGGCCACTAGTGTCTGGGGCGTGCCAGATCGCGACCACCGCCTGATGCTCCTCGACACCGCCTCGATGTACTTCCGGGCGTTCTTCGGCGTCCCCGAGGTGCTGGCCGACGACGGCACGCCGGTCAACGCGGTGCGCGGGCTGATGGACTTCATCGCCCGGCTGGTCGGCGAGTACCGGCCCTCCCACCTCGTCTGCTGCTGGGACAACGACTGGCGCCCGCAGTGGCGGGTCGACCTGCTGCCGTCGTACAAGGCCCACCGGGTGGTCGCCGAGCGCAGCGAGGCCCCGGACGTCGAGGAGGTGCCCGACCCGCTCGAGGTGCAGGTGCCGATCATCCGCGAGGTGCTCGACGCGTTCGGAATCCCGGTGGTCGGCGCCGACGGCTACGAGGCCGACGACGTGATCGGCACCCTGGCCACCGGCGCCGGGCTGCCGGTCGACGTGGTCACCGGCGACCGCGACCTGTTCCAGCTCGTCGACGACGAGGCCCAGGTCCGCGTGCTCTACATCGCGCGCGGCGTCAGCAAGCACGAACGGGTGACCAACGCGTGGGTGCGAGAGAAGTACGGCGTCGACGCGCACCAGTACGCCGACTTCGCGACCCTCCGCGGCGACGCCTCCGACGGGCTGCCGGGGGTGGCGGGCATCGGCGAGAAGACCGCCGCCACGCTCCTCGGCCGGTTCGGCGACATCCCCGGGCTGCTCGCCGCAGCCGACGACCCGGGTTCCGACCTCGCTCCCGGCCCCCGGGGCAAGGTGCGCGCCGCCCTCGACTACCTCGCGGTTGCCCCCCAGGTGGTCGCGGTGGCCCGCGAGCTCCCGCTGGACAGGTCCGACCTGGCGCTGCCCACCGTGCCGCGCGACCCCGACCGGGTCGTCGAGCTGGCGCACCGGTGGAACCTGGAGAGCCCAGCCGCCCGCCTGACCACGGCGATCACCCCCTCCTAGCGCCGTGGCTCCCCCGCTCGCACTGCGCGTCCCGCTGGGTCGGAGCGGGATGACGCTGGTCCTCGTCGTGGCCGGGCTGGCCCTCGCCGGCGGTTGCCTGGCCGCCCTGGTCACCCAGGACCTGACCGGCGTCGACCGGGTGCAAGCCGTCGGTTACGCCGGCATCGGGGCCGGGCTCGCCGGCTGGGGCACGCTCCGACTCACCGCCGGGCGGCAGCCCGCCGTGCGCCTCGACGACGACGGCATCAACCTGGCCGACGGGCGCACCCTGCCGTGGACCCGGGTCGCGCTCGTCACCTTCGCACCGGCCGACGGCGCAGTCGTGCTCCTTGTCCGGGCCGAGGGCGGAGCCGACCTGGCGGTGGCCCGGTTCGCCGGCCGGTCGCTGACCGAGGCCCGCCGGGCCCGCGCGTGGCTCCGGCTGCACCGGTCCCTGGTTCCCGTGGACGACCTGGTCGGGTTGGACGGGCCGTCCCCCGGGTCATCCTGAGCCGCGGTTTGTGACCAGACCGCGGCCGTCGCGCTCCGCCGGACCGCGGTTGGTGACCAAACCGCAGCAATCCTCGTGCCCATCGCTGCCTCCGTAGGCTTGCGGCCATGAGTCGTATCGCCGTCGTCGGGGGCCACGGACAGGTGGCCCGCTTCCTCCTCGACCAGCTGGTCGCCAACGGTCACCAGCCGGTCGCCCTGGTGCGGAAGGAGGAGTACCGCGCCGAGCTCGAGGCCCAGGGCGCCGAGGTGCGCCTCCTCGACATCGAGAACCAGGGCGTTGACGCGTTCGTGGCGGCGTTCGAGGGCTGCGACGCGGTGGTGTTCGCCGCCGGGGGCGGACCCGACGGCAACAAGGAGCGCAAACGCACGGTCGACCTCGAGGGTTCGCTGAAGTCGATCGAGGCCGCCCGGAGCGTCGGCATCCGACGGTTCGTGCAGGTCTCGGCGCTGGGCATGGACGAGGACCCGCCGGCCGATGCCAACGAGGTCTGGCGTGCCTACGTGATGGCCAAGCGCGACTCCGACGCCGCGCTCCGCGCCAGCGACCTCGACTGGACGATCGTGCGGCCCGGAGTGCTGACTGACGACCCCGGCACGGGACGGGTCGCGCTCGCGGAGACCCTCGAGAAGGCCGACGTCACCCGCGCCGACACCGCGGCCGTGGTCGCGGCCGTGCTCGACGAGCGTGGCAGCATCGGCAAGCAGTGGGACCTGGTCGGGGGCGACACTCCCGTCGCCGACGCGGTGAGGGCCCTGCTCGACTGACTCGGCAGGGGTGCGGTTTGGTCACAAACCGCGTCCCGACGCGCCCTCCGGGTGCGGTTGGTGACCAAACCACACCCCCGAGCGACCGGCTACTCCTCCAGCGCGTCGTAGGAGACCACCCCGCGTCGCAGCCGCCGGACGACGTCGCGGGCGGTCTCGCGCAGCGGACCACCACCGGCGGCGTCGGCGACCTGCCCGGCGAGGTCGACGAGCTGCTTCATCCAGCGCACGAAGTCACCGGCCGCGAGGTCGACGACGGTGAGCACGTCGTCGAGCTCGTCGCCCTCGGCCCACCGGTACGCCGCCCACGCGAAACCGAGGTCGGGCTGGCGCAGGTAGTCGAGGCGGTGCTCGCGTTCCAATGCGTCGAGATCGGCCCACAGGCGGACCATCTCGGCGACGACCTCCTTGACCCGGCCGCCGGGCAGCCGCGGCGAGGAGGCGTCGTCGGGGCGACGGGCCTCGAAGACGAGCACCGACAGCGCCGCGGCGAGCTCGGCCGCGCTGAGCCCGTCCCAGAGCCCGAGCCGCATCGACTCGGCCGCGACCAGGTCCATCTCGGAGTAGAGCCGGCGCAGCTGCGCGCCGCGCTCGGTGACGGTGTCGCCGTCGAGGTAGTCGAGCGCGGTGAGCACGTCGCAGACCCGGTCGAACTGGCGGGCCACGGTGTTGGTGCGGTTCTCGACCCGGCGCCGCAGCGTGGCGGCGTCGCGGTCGAGCTTGAACCAGCGCTCGGCCCACCGGGCGTGGTCCTCGCGCTCGGGGCACGCGTGGCACGGGTGCCGCTTGAGCTGGTCGCGCAGCCGGTCGACCTGCTCGCTGGCGGCGTCGGATCGGGGTGCGCCGCGCGTGGGTCGTGAGCCCGGCGGGGGCGTGAGGTCGTGGGTGCGGTTGCGCAGCGTCGCGGCGAGGTCCTTGCGCATCTGCGGGTTGCGGCCGTTGAACGACTTCGGCACCCGGATCCGGGTCAGCGCCTGCACCGGGGTGGGGAAGTCCACCATGGCGAGGCGCCGCGCCTGGCGGTCGGCGGTGACGACGTAGGGCCGCGGGCCCTCGGGACTGCTGCCAGGGTCGACGACCACGGCGTACCCGGCGAACTTCCCGGTCGGCACCATGATCACGTCGCCGGGCCGCAGCGCCTCCAGCGACGCGACCGCCTCCTCGCGCCGGTCGGCCCGCCGGGCCTTGCTGGCGTTCTTCTCGACCTCGCTGATCCGCCGCCGCAGCCCGGCGTACTCCATGAAGTCGCCCAGGTGGCAGGTCGCTGCCTCGCGGTAGCCGTCGAGCGCCTCCTCGGCCTTGCGCAACTGGCGCGCGAGCCCGACCACCGCCTTGTCGGCCTGGAACTGGGCGAACGACTGCTCCAGCAGCTCGCGGGCGGTGCCGCGACCGAACTGGTGAACGAGGTTGACGGCCATGTTGTACGACGGCCGGAACGACGACCGCAGCGGGTAGGTGCGGGTGGAGGCGAGGCCGGCGACCTCCTTGGGGTTCATCCCCGGCTGCCAGAGCACCACGCCGTGGCCCTCGACGTCGAGACCCCGGCGGCCGGCGCGGCCGGTGAGCTGGGTGTACTCCCCCGGCGTGATGTCGGCGTGGGTCTCGCCGTTCCACTTGCTCAGCTTCTCGATCACGACCGTGCGCGCGGGCATGTTGATCCCGAGCGCGAGGGTCTCGGTGGCGAACACGACCTTGCACAGCCCGTGCAGGTAGAGCTCCTCCACGATCTGCTTGAACACCGGCAGCATCCCGGCGTGGTGGGCCGCGACGCCGCGCGTGAGTCCGTCGAGGAAGTCGTGGTAGCCGAGCACCCGCAGGTCGTCCTCGGGCACGTGGCGGCACGCCGTCTCGACGTACTCGAAGATCGCGTCGCGCTCCTCCGGCGTGGTGAGCCGGACGCCGGCGTGGAGGCACTGGGTCACGGCCGCATCGCAGCCGACCCGGCTGAAGATGAACACGATGGCCGGCAGCAGCCCCTCGCGGTCGAGGCGCTCGATGACGTCACTGCGGCTGGGGATCCAGACCCGGCGTCCGTTGCCCACCTGGCGTGGACCGCCCTTGGCCCGACCGCGGTCGCGCGGGGAGCGTCGGTCGCGCATCCGGGAGCTGGCCCAGTCGTCGCGGGCGATCCGCATCAGCTCCCCGTTGACCGGTGCGCCCTCCTTGACGAAGCCGGCCGCGGCGTCGACGTCGGACTTGGCGAACAGGTCGAGAAGGCGCTTGCCGACCATGACGTGCTGGAAGAGCGGTACCGGGCGCCGCTCCTCCACGATCGTGGTCGTGTCACCGCGCACCGTGGCCAACCACTCACCGAACTCCTCGGCGTTGCTGACGGTCGCCGACAGGCTGACCACGCTCACCGACTCCGGCAGGTGGATGATCACCTCCTCCCACACCGCGCCGCGGGAACGGTCGGCGAGGTAGTGCACCTCGTCCATCACCACGAAGCCGAGACCGACGAGGGTGCGCGACCCGGCGTAGAGCATGTTGCGCAGCACCTCGGTCGTCATCACGACGACCGGCGCCTCGCCGTTCACGACGTTGTCGCCGGTCAGCAGACCGACCTGGTCGGGACCGTAGCGCGCCACCAGGTCGTGGTACTTCTGGTTCGACAGCGCCTTGATCGGGGTCGTGTAGAACGCCTTGCGCCCGGTCGTGAGAGCCAGGTGGATGGCGAACTCGCCAACGATGGTCTTGCCGGAGCCGGTCGGCGCGGCGACCAGGACTCCGCGGCCGTCCTCGATCTCGCGGCACGCCCGCAGCTGGAAGTCGTCGAGGGGGAAGTCGTAGAGGGACTGGAAGTCGCGGACGACGGGGTGGCTGCGACCGGAGCGGTAGCTGGCGTACCGCTCGGACGGCGACAGCTCGTCGGCGGAGCTCATGGCTCCACCCTACGGCCGGCTGGGAAGGGCCCCGCTCAGCACAGCACCCGCAGCGCGCCGGGCACGCACTCCACCGTTAGCGGGAGGTCGGCGAGCCGCTCGCCATCGGCGTAGGCGGTGATGCCGGTGGTCGCGACGGTGACCCGGCGGGCGACGTGGTGCTCGTAGCAGGGGTGGGTGACGTGGGTGCCACGGAACACCCGGGGATAGGTGCGCAGCAGGTCGCCCCGGGTGAGGGGGTGGATCACCACCACGTCGAGCAGGCCGTCGTCGAGCACGGCGCCCTCGGTGATCCGCAGGCCGCCGCCGAACGACGGGCCGTTTCCCACGCAGACCAGCACCGCCTCGACGTGCCGCTGGACACCGTCGAGGTCGAGCGTGTAGCGGCACGGCCGGAGGGTGCGCAGCTCGGCGACCGTGGCGAGGTTGTAGCGCATCTGGCCCCGCGGCCAGGCCATCGCGTTGGCGCGCTCGTTGACCAGCGCGTCGAACCCGGC
Source organism: Nocardioides sp. SYSU D00038 (assembly GCF_016924665.1). Taxonomy (GTDB): domain Bacteria; phylum Actinomycetota; class Actinomycetes; order Propionibacteriales; family Nocardioidaceae; genus Nocardioides. The sequence continues at coordinate 87,058 of NZ_JAFFJT010000014.1, read as the reverse complement.
GCTGAGCACCGTGGCGTACCAGTGCACACCGGTGCGCGCCAGGTCGATGGTGCGCACCCGGCCGGCCACCACCCGATCCGCGGCCGCCAGCGGGTCGCGGCGGGGCAGGCCGAGGTAGCGGGCCACGTCGTTGCCGGTGCCGGCGGGGATGATCCCCAGGGTGGTGGACGTCGTGGCCACCGCCTGGAGGGCGAGGTGCACCATGCCGTCCCCGCCTACGACGACCAGGCCGTCGATCCCCTCGGCCACCGCGTCCCGGGCCAGGTCGAGGGACTCGTCGGCGTCGCGCCCGCGCAGGTCGCGGACGCCCAGGCCGGCGTCGCGCAGTCGCCGGAGCACCGCTCCGTGCACCTGGGCCCCCGTCCCCCGGCCGGACGTGGGGTTGGTGAGCAGGGCGATCTCGCGGGGCACGTCGGGACCCTACCGGCGGGGGACGGCGTGCGGTTGGTGACCAAACCGCGGGCCGGTGGGTGGGTGGGAGCGCGGTTTGTGACCAAACCGCAGCCCATTCGGCCGCGGCGGTTCCCGGTGGTGACCCACCGGCTCTGGAGTAGCCGGATGCTGCGGTCGGTGCCCACCCGCACGCCACCCGGGCGCTGGGGCCGCGGTTGGTGACCAAACCGCACGCCGGCCGGGCGTCGGGCCGCGGTTTGTGACCAAACCGCACCCACGGAGAGGCGCCTAGCGGCGCTCGCGCTCACCCGACCGCCAGACGTACGAAGAACTTTTCGGGCTGGGCGCCGACCGCCAGGGACAGCCGGCGCAGGGTCTCCAGCACCGAGTCCGCCGAGAAGCAGGTGCCGGGCGCGGCGAGGGCGGCCCGACCGTCGCGCTCCACGAGCAGCACCTGGCCGTGTCGCCACGACTGGTGGGCGCGCCGGCGGCAGGCCTCGTCGACGACCGGGACCGGGTGGGCGTCGTCGACGGCGACCAGGTCGCAGGCCAGCTCCTCGCCCGCGTCGGTGGCGAGCAGGCCGGGGACGACGGAGGCGCGGCCCAGCCCGGAGGTTGCCGTCCAGGTCACGGTCCCCGCACCCAGCCACTCCGGGAGGTCGAACGGGTCGAGGTCGGGCAGCGGGTCAGCCACGGGCCCTCACAGTGGGGACAGCTCGTCGGGCGAGAGGTCGCGGTAGGGGTTCCTGCGGGCGCGGCGCCGGTCGTTGAAGCGGGCGATGATCTCGGAGACGAAGAACAGCAGCACCATCGGCACCGCCATGAACGTCATGGTGAAGGGGTCGGCCGATGGCGTGGCCACCGCGGCGAAGACGAAGACGCCCACGATGATCCACGGCCGGTGCGCGCCGAGGGAGCGTCCCTTGACCACGCCGACCAGGTTCAGCAGCACCACGAAGACGGGGATCTCGAAGGCGATGCCGAAGACCAGCAGCGTGCGGCTGAAGAACGTGAGGTAGTCGTTGAACTCGATCAAGTTGGTCAGGCCGTCGGGGGTGAACCCGATGAGCACCTCGAGGCCCTTGGGCAGCGTGACGTAGCCCAGCCAGACGCCGACGAGGAACAGCGGACCGGCCACCGAGGCGAAGACCCGGGTCCAGCGGCGTTCGTGGGAGTGCAGGCCCGGGAGGATGAAGGCCCAGATCTGGTACAGCCACACCGGGCTGGTCAGGACGATCGAGGCGAGCGCGCCGAGCTTGAGGTAGAGCAGCAGGCCGCCGCCGGCGCCGTCGATGGTGTCGATGGTGCGCTGCTCCCCCGGTGGGAGCCCCTCGTTGATCTTCTCGGCAGCGTCCCGGTACGGCCCCGCCACCACGTCGAACAGGTGGTTGTAGAAGATCAGTGACACCGCCAGGCCGACGACGATGACGACGGCGATCTTCAGGATCCGGGCGCGCAGCTCGCGCAGGTGGTCGGAGAGCGCCATCCGGCCGTCGGCCCCGATGGGGTGGACGGGCTTGCCGACGAAGAGTGCGACCAGGCCGGACAGGCGCATGCTCGACCGTGGCTCGGCTCAGGTGTCGGGGTGGGGCGGGACGAGGCCAGCCGTCAGGCGGTCGGACCGTCGGTCCGGCGCTGGGCCTCGCTCTGCTGCACGGGGGGCTCGACCGCGGTCGGCGGCAGCACCTCCGGGGTGTCGCCGGTGGTGTCGTCGTCGTCCTTGAGGCCCTTGGTCTCGGCCTTGAAGATCCGGAGCGCCTGGCCGGTGCCCCGGGCGAGCTCGGGCAGCTTGGCCGCACCGAAGACGAGCACGACGATGGCCAGGAGCACGAGCCACTCGGCGCCGTTCGGCATACCGATCATCGGAACAGACATGGGGTCCTCACCACTGGTTGGGGTACGCCGCCAGTGTAGCCCGGCGTAGGGCGGGCAGCGGGCCACCCCGGTCCTGCGACGGGACGCCGACCCGCGCCGGCCCTACGCGTAGAGCGCGAGCGCCGCCCGGGCGGCCTCTGACCGAGCCTGCTCGTGCTCGACCGGCTCCACGACGGTGGCGTACGGCGCGAGCCGCAGCAGCAGCCGTACCAACCAGCGCGGGTCGGCCACGGCCAGGTCGACGTGGAGCACGCCGTCCTCGCGGGGTCGCACGTCCTCGACGGGGTAGTAGTCGACCATCCAGCGCGCCTGCGGCTGCAGCTCGAGGGTGACCGGCGTGGTGTCCTGGGCGCTGGTGAAGAACCCGTCCCCGAGGTCGCGGGGCGCCTCGGGCTCGCTGAGGATCGCGGCGTCGAGCACCTCGGCGGACTCCACCCGGTCGAGGCGGAACAGCCGCGGTGCCTCCGCGGAGTGGCACCAGGCGTCGAGGTAGGAGAAGCCCTTCGCGGTGACGACCCCGCGCGGGTCGACGATCCGTTCCGAACGCTCGTCGCGGGCGGGGACGTAGTAGCTGAGCCGGACCTGGCGGCGTTGGTCTGCAGCGGCCTGCAGGCGGGTCGCGAGCAGCGCGAGGTCGGGGTCGCCGGCCCCGGCGCCGGGGTCGATGCGCTGCGCGCCCGAGCCCTCGGCGGCGGCCGTCTCCAGCTTCGCCAGGGCGCGGTCGACGACCTCGCGGGTGGCGTCGCGGGCGCCGTTGCGCAGCGCCCGGAGCGCGACGATGACCGCGCTCGCCTCGGTGGCGGTCAGCCGCATCGGCCGCGACAGGTAGTCGGCGTTCGAGACCCGGATCACCCGGTCGCCGTCCTCGTCGAGGGCCTCGAGGTCGACGTCGATGAGGTCGTCGGGGTAGCCGCCCGGGGTGCCGCACATGAAGAGCACCTGCAGGTCCTGCACCAGCTGGTCGGGCTGGACGCCGAGGGCCGCGGCGGCCTCCTCGACGCGCACCTCGCCGCGGGCGTGCAGGAACGGCACCAGGGTCAGCAGCCTGGCCACCTGCTCCTTGGCGCCGGCGCTCACGACGACTCCCCCACCGCGGCCCGCAAACGGGTCACGACCTGCTCGCGGACCTCGGCCGGCTCCACGACGTAGGCGTCGGCGCCCAGGCCCAGCACCTCGTCGGCCAGGCCCATCGGGCTGCGGGTGAGCACCACCCGGTCCCAGCTGGTGCGCTGGTCGGGACCGGGCACGTCGCTCTCGACCTCGTCGGCGGCACGCCGCAGCGGGTGGCCCGCCCCCTCGCGGAGCAGCACCACGGCGCGGGTGGTCACCGGCGGCGGTGCCAGCCGGCGAGCCACGGCGCTGATGTCGGTGCCCTCCGGGACGTCGTAGGAGCCGGGCTCCCCCTCCTTCTTCGGCTCCCCCACGACCCGGGAGAGCCGGAAGACCCGCTCGGCGTCGCGGTCGGTGTCGTGACCGACGACGTACCAGCGTCCGCTGTAGCGGGTGACGCCCCACGGCTGCAGGTGTCGGGTGGTGGCCTCCTCGTGACCGGGGCGGCGGTAGTCGAACGTCACCGGCTGCCGCTCCTGGGTCGCCTCCCAGAACACATCGAACGACGGCTCGTCGGCGTTGAGGCGCGGCTCGATGATGTCGAGCGCGCTGACGTCGACCTCCGCGCCGAGCGCGGTGAGCTTGCGGACCGCCTCGGCGGTGGCTTCGGCGAGCCGGGCGTGCTGCCACACCTTGGTGGCGAGACCGACGACGGCCGCCTCGTCGGGCGTGAGCCGGATGTCGGGGAGTGCGAACTCGTCGGGCTTGATCCGGTAGCCGGGGTCGTCCTCGAAGTAGGCGTCGACGTGACCGATCTCGATCGGCACGCCGAGGCTGCGCAGCTCCTCCTTGTCGCGCTCGAACATCTTCTCGAACGCGTCGGTGCTGGAGTCGGGGTAGAGGATCGCGCGGATCCGGTCCTTGCGGACGTAGGTGCGCTGGACGAGCAGCATGATGAGGAGGTTCATCAGCCGCTCGGCCTTGCGCGTCGTCATGTCCACCCTGCTGCTCACCCCCTGGTGTTCTCGGGCCGACCGCGGTCGCTGGGCACCGGCGCGGTCGGGTGTCCGCCCCGACGTCCAATCCGGGTGCTGGCCGTGCCCTGGTGCCTGCGCCGGTCGGCGACCAGGCCCGGAGCCGGAGCCCGCCCGGTCAGGGCGTCATCATCGCAGAGCGTCAGGCCGCACCAAGGACGTCGATGACGAAGAACAGCGTATCGGTGCCCTTGATTCCGGCGTCCTTGTTGCCCTTCTCGCCGTACCCCAGCTCCGGGGGCACCGCGATCACGACCCGGCTGCCGACCGTGACGCCGACCAGCGCCTGGTCCCACGCCTTGATGACGGCGCCGGTGCCGATCTGGAACGTCGTGGGCGCGGGCTTGCTGAAGCTCTCGTCGAACGGCTTCTTGCCCTCGTAGACCTGGCCCAGGTAGTTGACCGCGATGGTCTGGCCCTTCTCGACCTTGGCGCCCTTGCCGTTGAGCAGCACCGCCTTGTGGAGCTTGTCGTCCGGGGCGGTGGCGTCTGAGAAGTTGAAGCCGGTGGGCAGCTTGTCGTCGTTCGTGACGATGCGCGGCATCCACGGCGGGCCGTCGGCCCGGATGTCGGTGGGCAGCTTCGCGAGGTCGCTGACCAGGTCGATGATCACCGCGACGGTGTCCTTGTTGCCGATGCCGAGGGCGGGGTTGCCGCCCTCGCCGAAGACCTTCTCGGCAGACCCGGTGACCAGGATGCGGCTCCCGACGGTCGCGCCCTTCACCGGCGCCAGGAACTCGGGCAGCTCGCCGTTGGCGGTGAGCAGCTGCGCACCCTCCTCGCGGGTGTCGTAACCGGACTTCTGGGTGTAGCCGTTGCCGATCCAGAGGTGGGCGAGGGCGGAGGCGCCCTCCTCGAGGGCGGGCCCGTCGCCGGTCACCAGCGTCTCGTGCTCGATGTCGTCGGCCTTCATCCGGGCCTTCCACGTCACCTTCGGGGACTCCCCGACGTCGCCGGAGACCGTGAACGCGGCCGCCCCCTCCGCGGTCTTGGAGCCCGTCTCGGCCTCGAGTCCGGGAGGCGCCTCCTCACCGCAGGCGGCGAGCGCTGCGACGGGCGCGAGGGCGAGCAGGAGGGCCGCGAGGCGGCGGCCGGGACGACGTCGGATCACAGTTCGAAGACCTTCACGGGAGGGTGGCGTGCAGGGTGAACCCTAACGGGCGGGTGCGCGGCGGCGGCGTGGGTGGGGCGCGGTTTGGTGACAAAACGCGCGCGAGAGGCCACCCGGCGGGCGGGTGGTGTCCAAACCGGGGTGGGCCCACACCCCGCGCGCGCGGGCCCGCGGGGGGGGGGGTGGGCCCCCACCCCCCACCCCGACCGGGCTCACATCCCGTCGATGAGCCGCTGCACGCGCTCGTCGTACGCGCGGAACGGGTCCTTGCACAGCACGGTGCGCTGAGCCTGGTCGTTGAGCTTGAGGTGCACCCAGTCGACGGTGAAGTCGCGGCGCCGTTCCTGGGCCCGCCGGATGAACTCGCCCCGCAGCCGGGCCCGGGTGTTCTGCGGCGGCACCGACTTGGCCTCGAAGATCTTCAGGTCGCTCGTGACCCGCGCCACCGCCCCGCGCTTCTCCAGCAGGTAGTAGAGGCCCCGCTGGCGGTGGATGTCGTGGTAGGCCAGGTCGAGCTGGGCGATCCGGGCGTGGCCGAGGGGCAGGTCGTGCTTGGCGCGGTAGCGGTCGATCAGCTTCCACTTGATGACCCAGTCGATCTCGCGGTCGACCAGGCCGAGGTCGTCGGACTCGATCGCCTTGAGCCCGCGCTCCCACAGGTCGAGGGCCTGCTCGATGACCGGGGTGCTGATGCCGCGACGGTCGACGAAGTCACGAGCCTTGCTGAGGTACTCCTGCTGGATGTCCAGCGCGCTGGCCTCGCGACCGTTAGCGAGGCGGATCTTGCGCCGCCCGGTGACGTCGTGGGAGATCTCGCGGATCGCGCGGATGGGATTCTCCATCGTGAGGTCGCGCATCACCACGCCCTCCTCGATCATCCGCAGCACCAGGTCGCAGCTGGCGACCTTGAGCATCGTGGTGGTCTCGCTCATGTTTGAGTCACCGACGATGACGTGCAGCCGGCGGTACTTCTCCGCATCGGCGTGCGGCTCGTCGCGGGTGTTGATGATCGGCCGGCTGCGGGTGGTGGCGCTGCTGACGCCCTCCCAGATGTGCTCCGCGCGCTGGCTGACGCTGTAGCTGGCCCCCCGCGGCGTGTGGGTGATCTTGCCTGCCCCGACCACGATCTGGCGGGTCACGAGGAACGGGATCAGGATGTCGGCGAGCCGGCTGAACTCACCGGCACGGCCGACCAGGTAGTTCTCGTGGCAGCCGTAGGAGTTGCCGGCGGAATCGGTGTTGTTCTTGAACAGGTAGATCTCACCGGCGATGCCCTCGTCGTGGAGGCGCTGCTCGGCGTCGAGGAGCAGCCCCTCCAGCACCCGCTCGCCGGCCTTGTCGTGGGTCACCAGGTCGACGACGTCGTCGCACTCGGGGGTGGCGTACTCGGGGTGGCTGCCCACGTCGAGGTAGAGCCGGGCGCCGTTGCGCAGGAAGACGTTGCTGCTGCGCCCCCACGAGACCACCTTGCGGAACAGGTAGCGCGCGACCTCGTCGGGGCTGAGGCGGCGCTGGCCCTTGAACGTGCACGTGACGCCGTACTCGTTCTCGATGCCGAAGATCCGCCGGTCCACGCTGCCAGCCTAGAGGGCGACCCCTATCCCGTGGGGACCATCGACGCGCGCGGCTGCGACGTTCTGCCGGGATCGGGACGGCGTCACGGACCCGGACCCCAGGAGAAGGTGCCCATCCGCCGCTGCCACCGGTTGACCAGCCGCGTCCGGCCCGCGGCCGAGTAGAGCGACTGGCCCACCAGCCGGCGCCACGAGGCCACCCGCCGCACGTCGTGGCGCCGACCCAGGGCGCGGTCGAGCTCCTGCATCACCGCGGCCGGGTGGTTGAGCAGGTCGTCGAGCGTGAAGCCTCGGGGCTGGAAGCCGGCGCGGAGCAGAGCGCGCTGCCGGCGCAGGTCGATGCGGTGCTGGAGACCGTCGCGGTGGTGGGCGCCGTCGTACTCGTGGACGTGGCGGGTCCCCGTGACCAGCAGGTCGACCTGGGCCACGACGGCGCCGCCCTCGCCGTGGAGGACGACCTGGGAGGCGACCGGGACCTTGGCGGCGTGGTGGAAGGTGCGCAGCACCGTCTCGCCCGCGGACTGGGCGAGCGGGTCGCGCAGCGCCCAGGCGTCCCGCAGGGCGCGCACGCCGGGCCGGCGGCTGTCGAGGATCGCCCGCATCGCGTCGGCGGACAGGTCCCCCGCGCGCAGGGCGGCGTCGACGAGCACGACCAGGTCGAGCACGCCGAGGTCGCGCGCGGCGCGGAGCAGGATCTCGGCGGCGGGGTCGACGGGTAGGCCGTGGCGGACCTCGCGCGTCTGGTCGCCGACCAGGCGGGCGCAGACCAGCCCGGGGCGGCGCGGCCGGGGCACGTCACCGCGGACCGCGACGAAGACCGGCAACCGGTCGGGCAGGGTCGGGACGTCCCAGCCGCGCAGCAGGGCGCCGGTCAGGTGGGTGAACGCCGCTCCGTCCGGCAGCACGAGCAGCCACGCGGCCAGGTCGAGGAGCAGCTCGTCGAAGGGTGGTTGGTCGGTGGCCGGCCGGTACAGCCCGTGGCTGACCCGGCGGAACGCCGAGGACCGCTCCTGGCCGCGGAACGGGCCGGAGCTGCGACGCTGCCGCGGAGCCGTGGACATGCGCAGACGGTCCCGCAGGTCGGGTCCCGGGCGTGGGCCTACCCGCCGGCGCTGTGGACGACGTCGTCCGGAGGGTGGATGTGGACGGTTGGTGGTTGCGCGGTTTGGTCACAAACCCGCGCCCGGCGACCGGATCGGGTGCGGTTGGTGACCAAACCGCACCCCGACCAGATCAGAGCGGACCGGAGTCGTCCTCGGGCGGCGCGACCGGCGGGGGCGCGACCGGCGGCGCTCCGGTGAGCGGGTCCTCCAGCGGGCTGACTCCCCCGCTGGTCTGGTCGGTCGGATCGGCGGGGTCGTCCGGGAACGCGTCGCTCGAGCCGGTACCGGGTGCGTTGTCGTCGGGGTCGGGCGGCGCGGGGGTGGAGGGCCCGCGCCCGCCCAGCAGGGTCTCGAGCCGGGCCGGCCGGAGGCGGACGAACTTGCGGGGTTGCGCGCGGGTGCGGTCGAGCACGGCGACCTCGAGGTCCTCGACGGGGATCACCCGGTCCTGGGGTTCGCCCCGCTCGTTGCTGGTGTGACCCAGGGCCGCGACGGCAAGACCGAGCGCCTCGTCGAGGGAGGCACCGGCGACGTACCGCTCCTGGAGGTAGGCCGCGACGACGTCGGCCTGGCCGCCCATCACGGCGAACCCCTGCTCGTCGGCGACCTGACCGTCGTAGGTGAGCCGGTAGATCTGGTCGGCCGAAGGGTCGTCGCCGATCTCGGCGACGAAGATCTCCACCTCGTAGGGCTTCTCGCCGCCGCTGGAGAAGATCGTGCCGAGGGTCTGGGCGTAGGCGTTGGCCAGCCCGCGACCGGTCACGTCGCGCCGGTCGTAGGAGTACCCGCGCATGTCGGCGAGCCGGACCCCGGCGATGCGGAGGTTCTCGAACTCGTTGTAACGGCCCACCGCGGCGAACGCGATCCGGTCGTAGATCTCCGAGACCTTGTGCAGCGCCTGGGAGGGGTTCTCGGAGACGAAGAGGACGCCGTCGGCGAACTGCACCGCCACCACCGACCGACCCCGGGCGATGCCCTTGCGGGCGAAGTCGGCCCGGTCCTTCATCAGCTGCTCGGGCGAGACGTAGAAAGGCATGCTCATGCCGAGGCACCCCCCGTCAGCTCGGCGGCCGGTCCGTCGGGCCGCTCCATCCGTCCGGCGATCACCCAGTCGGCGATCTCGGCCACGCTGGCGTCGGCGAGCCGCACGCCGCCGTTCTCGGTGATCACCTGCACCACCGGGAAGATCCGACGTGTCAGGTCGGGGCCGCCGGTCGCGGAGTCGTCGTCGGCGGCGTCGTAGAGCGCCTGCACCACGACCTCCACGCACCGCTCGGCGTCCAGGTCGTCGCGGTAGAGCTTCTTCAGCGCCCCGCGAGCGAACATCGAGCCTGAGCCGACCGAATGGAACGCGGTCTCCTCGTAGCGGCCGCCGGTGACGTCGTAGCTGAAGATCCGCCCCTGGGCGGCCTCGAGGTCGTAGCCGGCGAACAGCGGTACGACCGCCAGGCCCTGCATCGCCATGCCGAGGTTGGCCCGGATCAGGGCGGAGAGGCGGTTGGCCTTGCCGTCCATCGAGAGCGTGGTGCCCTCGATCTTCTCGTAGTGCTCCAGCTCGGTCTGGAAGAGCCGGACCATCTCGACCGCGAGCCCGGCGGTGCCGGCGATGCCGACCGCGGAGAACTCGTCGGCCGGGAAGACCTTCTGGATGTCGCGCTGGGCGATCACGTTGCCCATCGTGGCGCGCCGGTCACCGGCCATCACCACGCCACCCTCGAAGGTGGCCGCGACGATCGTCGTCGCGTGGGGCGCCAGCTCGGCTGCGCTGCCCTGGGGCAGCCCGCGGCGGGCCGGGAGCAGGTCGGGCGCCTGCTCGGCGAGGAAGTCGGTGAACGACGAGGAGCCCGGCCGCAGGTATGCGGCCGGGAGTCGGGAGTCCGTCACTGTCCGCCCTTCTGGATGAACGACTTCACGAAGTCCTCGGCGTTGGACTCCAGGACGTCGTCGATCTCGTCGAGGATCGCGTCGACGTCGTCGTCGAGGGCTTCCTTGCGCTCGGCGACGTCGGTCTCCGGGGCGACCTCGGTCGTCTCCTCGGTCTCGGAGGACCGCCGTGGCTGCTTCTGCTCCTGTGCCATGCCACGACCCTATCCACTCGACCCGACAGCGTGCCCGACGTTCCGCCCCGGATCGCCGCCCCGGATTGCCACGCCGGGTCCCGTTCCGGCGGGTTCGGCCGGTCGCCGGTACCGACGCAGCACCGACGCTCCGCTGGCGAGAGGGCGCTGGCGGGGCGGCACTGCAGGTCTGCGGGTCAGCGGGTCAGGGCCGCCACCAGGGCCTCGGCGGTCTCCGACGACTCCAGCAGGTCGCCCACGTGGGCCTTGCTGCCGCGCAACGGGTCGATCGTCGGCACCCGCTGGAGCGACTCGCGGCCGGGCAGGTCGAAGATCACCGAGTCCCACGACGCCGCGGCGACGGCGTCCGGGAACTTCTCCAGGCAGCGACCGCGGAAGTAGGCGCGGGTGTCGTCGGGCGGGTCGTGCATCGCGGCGTCGACCGAGGCCTGGTCGAGCAACCGCTCCATCCGCCCGGCCGCGGCCAGCCGGTGGTAGAGCCCCTTCTCGGGCCGGATGTCGGAGTACTGGTAGTCGATGAGCTGGAGCTTGGCGTCGTCCCACTCCAGGCCGTCGCGCTGCCGGTACTGCTCGAGCAGCTTGAGCTTGGCGACCCAGTCGATCTCGGCGGCGCACAGCATCGGGTCGCGCTCCAGCCGGTCGAGCACCGACTCCCACCGGGCCAGCACGTCGAGGGTCTGGGCGTCGGCGTCGGCGCCGAGGCGGTCCTCGACGTACTTGCGGGCCAGGTCGAGGTACTCCAGCTGCAGCTGGACGGCGGTGATGGTGCGGCCGTCTGCGAGCGTGACGGTCTGGCGCAGGGTGGGGTCGTGGGAGACCGCCCGCAGCGCGGCGACCGGACCGTCGACGGAGCGGTCGCCGGAGATGAACTGGTCCTCGATCATCGACAGCACCAGCGCGGCGGTGCCGACCTTGAGGTACGTCGAGACCTCGGAGAGGTTGGCGTCGCCGATGATCACGTGGAGGCGGCGGTACTTCTCCGGGTCGGCGTGCGGCTCGTCGCGGGTGTTGATGATCGGCCGCTTCAGCGTGGTCTCCAGCCCCACCTCGACCTCGAAGAAGTCGGCGCGCTGGCTGACCTGGAACCCCTGCTCGCGGCCGTCCTGGCCGATCCCGACCCGACCGGCGCCGCAGATGACCTGGCGGCTGACGAAGAACGGGGTGAGGTGCTTGACGATGTCGGCGAACGGCGTGGACCGACGCATCAGGTAGTTCTCGTGCGCACCGTAGGAGGCGCCCTTGTTGTCGGTGTTGTTCTTGTAGAGGTGGATGGGCGCGGCGCCCGGGATCTGGGCGGCCCGGCGGCTCGCGTCGAGCATCACCTGCTCCCCCGCCTTGTCCCAGCGCACGATGTCGAGGGGCGTGGTCACCTCGGGGGTGGAGTACTCCGGGTGGGCGTGGTCGACGTAGAGCCGGGCGCCGTTGGTGAGGATGACGTTGGCCAGCCCGAGGTCCTCATCGGTCAGCTGGCTGGGGTCGGCCACCTGGCGGGACATGTCGAACCCGCGGGCGTCGCGCAGCGGCGACTCCTCCTCGAAGTCCCAGCGCGCCCGGCGGGCCTTGATGGTGGCCGAGGCGTAGGCGTTGACGATCTGCGAGGACGCGACCATGGGGTTGGCGAGGGGCTGCCCCTGCACGGAGATGCCGTACTCCACCTCGGTGCCCATGACACGACGGACGCTCATGGTCCGAGCGTACGGGGCGGGCGGGGTGGGGTTGGTGGGTGCGCCGGTCTCGAAGGGGTGAGGTTTGGTCACAAACCGCAGCCACCGGCCCGCCCTGGGTGCGGTTGGTGACCAAACCGTACCCCCGGCGCCCGACGATCCAGGACTACCCGCCGGCCAGCACCCGAAGCTCGGCGACGGCCAGGTCCAGGACGCCGTCTGGGCCGAGCCGAGCGGCTTCCTCCCGCACTCGGGCGAGCACGGCGTCGTCCACCAGGTCGGAGACGACGGTGAAGGACCGACCGCTGAAGCGGGCGATCCGGGGGCCGACCGCCGCGGCGCCGGGGGCGGCGTCGGCGCACACCAGGAGCAGGGCGGCCACGTCAGGACGGCCGACCCCGGCGAGCAGCCCGGCCGCGTTGCGAGCGGTGGTCCAGAGCTGGGTCCCCTGGCCGGTACGACGCCACAGCCCGATCAGCTCGTCGAACCCGGCGGCGGCACCGGCCACGTCGCCCGCGCGGGCCCGGGCCGAGGCCAGGGCGACGCTGGCCACGCCCTCGACGAACGTCGAGCCGGCCCCGCGCGCCGACTCGATCGCCCTGACGTACAGCGGAATCGCATCGGCGGGTCGCTCGGGGGCGATCAGCTCGCCCTCGACGTACGACGTGAACGCCGCCTGCGAGGCCGACCCGGAGTCCGCCACCAGCGCGCGGGCACGGGTCAGCAGCTCGCGGGCGAGAGCGGGGTCGCCTCCGTAGCCGGTGGCCAGCGCCGCGGAGGCGAGGTAGCTGCCGGCGATCGCGGGGCGCCCCTCGCCGGAGCGCAGCCACAGCTCGCGGGCGAGGTCGAAGTCTCCGCGGAAGTGGGCCACCGAGGCCAGCGCGCTCCACGCCCGGTAGGTCGAGGCGAGGTCGGCGTCGGGTCCGGCGACCGCCAGTGCCTGCCGCCCCAGCGCCTCGGCGCGGTCGAGGTCGCCGAGCAGCCGGGCGCCCTCGGCGGCGCAACCCAGCACCGCAGCGCGCAGCGGGTGTTCCTCGAGGGCCGGGTCGGCGGCCAGCTCGAGCGCCCAGTCCCAGGTCTCGCGCAGGTCGCGCCACACGAGGCCGTCGGCGAGCGCGAGCGTCAGGCCCAGCCGGACGTCGTCGCGGCCGCTCCCGGCCGCCACGTCGCGCGCGGCCCGCAGGTTGTCGAGCTCGCAGCGGACCTGGACGTCCGCCATCCGCTCGTCGGGCCCGACGATCGCCGCCCCCAGATCGGTCGCCACGGCCAGGCACCGGTCGAGGAAGTACTGCTCGGCCGCCGCCAGCTCCCGGGTTGCGCGCAGCTGCTCGATGAGGAACTCCCGCACGGTGAACAGCAGCCGGTAGCGACCCATGTCGGTGTCAGCGACCACCAGCGACGCGTCGACGAGGTGGTGCAGCACGTCGATGGGGTCCGCCCGGGTGCCGGCGTCGGCGGCCAGCGCCTCGACGGTGGCCAGGTCGACGCCTCCCGGGAACGGCGCCAGCGACCGCAGCAGCCGCCGCTCCTCCTCGCCGAGCAGCCGGTAGGACGAGTCGATCGTGGCGCGCAGCGTCCGCTGCCGGTCGTCGTCGGGACGGTGCAGGCCGGTCGCGAGATCGAGGGCCCGGTCGAGCCGCGCTCGCACCGCGCGCACCGGCATCACCGCCACCTGACGAGCGGCGAGCTCGATGCCCAGCGGCAGTCCGTCCAGGCGACGCAGCACCTCGACCGCGTCGGCCAACTCGTCCTCGCCCAGCTCGAAGTTGGGCCGCAGCCGTCGGGCGTGCTCCACCAGCGCCCGGACCGCTGGCTGCCGCCGCACCGCCGACGGGTCGGCCGCGTCGCGCGGCACTCCCAGCGGCTGCAGTCGCACGACGTACTCCCCCGGCGCGTGCAGCGTCACCCGCGAGGTCGCCAGCACCCGTACCCCGGGCGCCCGGCCGCGCAGCGTCGTGACCAGGTCGCGGCAGGCCGCGGCGAGGTGCTCGCAGTTGTCCAGCACCAGCAACACCTCGCGGCGGCCGAGGGCGTCGGCGACGGCGACGTCCGTGGGACGCCCGGTCGCGCGGAGCCCGAGCGCGGTGGCGACCGCCGCAGCGAGCCGCTCGGGCCGGTCGACCGCGGCGAGGTCGACGACCACGACGTCCGGGCGGTCCTCCGCTTCCGTCGACCGCGCCGCGGTGTCGGCGGCGACGTCGAGCACCAGGCGCGTCTTCCCCACGCCTCCCGTCCCGGTGACGGTCACGACCGCGTGGTTGCCGACCAGTCGCAGCACCTCGGCCCGGTCGCGTTCCCGGCCCACGAGCGGCCCGTCCGGCCGCACGACGGGCCGCACGACTGCGCGGCGTGCCTCGAGGGCCCGGCCGTTGGTGCCGTAGGAGCCGCTGGTCCTGTCGGCTCCGGCGCCCTGGGTGCCCAAGGTCTCCGCTGCCGGAGCCAGGCGGCCGCTGGCCACGGCCTGCTCGAGCTCGGCCAGCGCGGGCCCGGGGTCGAGGCCGGTCTCCTCGGCGAGCCGGTGCCGGTAGGCCTGGGCCGCAGCCATCGCCTCGGGAGTCCGGCCCTCGGCGGCCAGAGCCCGAACCAGCAGCAGGGCCGAGCGCTCCCGCAGCGGTTGGGCCGCGACCGCCGCGGCGGCGTCCGCAGCCACCCTAGGCTCGGCTGCGCCGAGCCGGGCGGCGAGCAGGTCGTCCACCAGCCGCAGCCGCAGCTCGTCGAGCGGCACCGACTCGACCTCCAGTGCCGGCAGCGCCCGGAACTCCTCCAGCGCGGTGCCGCGCCACAGGTCCAGCGCGGCCCGGGCGTACGACGCCGCCTGCTGCGGCGGAGTCCCGGGCGCACCGACCAGCCGGGCCAGCCGCCGGACGGCGTCGCTGTCGAGCTCGTCGCGACCCAGCACCAGCCGGTAGCCGTGCTCGAGGCGCTCGAGCCGTCCGGCGTGCGCGCCGAGGTGTCCCCGCAGCCGGGACACGTGGTTGTACAACGCCGGCACCGCGTTGTCGGGAGGCGTTTCCGGCCAGAGCGCGTCGACGAGCCGCTCCACACCCACGACCCGGCCGCCCGCGAGGGCGAGCAGGGCCAGCAGCGCTCGCCGTCGTGGGCCGGGCACTGTCACGGGGGCGCCGTCGACCTCCAGCGTGAGCGGGCCCAGGACGCCGACCCGCACCTCGACCGCGCCGCGGAGGACGGTGGGCGGATCGGCGGAC
Organism: Nocardioides sp. SYSU D00038; assembly: GCF_016924665.1. Lineage (GTDB taxonomy): Bacteria > Actinomycetota > Actinomycetes > Propionibacteriales > Nocardioidaceae > Nocardioides. Next base: position 71,970 of record NZ_JAFFJT010000014.1, on the reverse strand, counting down.
GGCATGCGGGGCTCCTGTTCGGCACGGCGGGCGTCCCCCGCCAATCGTTCGAGCCGCGGCCACCGGAGCGGCTGGCCGGCAACCGGCGCGACCCGGGGCGGGGCGACGGACGCATGGACGAGCGCAGCGACGGAGGCAGGGACAGACGCAGGGACGGACGCAGCAACGGACGCGGCAACTGACGGTGCAACGAGCGAGGCACCAGCGTGCCCGACCCGGGGCCCGCTCGTCACCCGGCGCGGACCGGGGTGGCGAACAGCTCGGTCGCCACCCAGGCTCGGTAGCGCTCGAGCCCGATCGCGTCGACCAGCGGCCCGGTCTGCGACCGCTGGCGCAGCAGCGCTTCGACCTTGCGGTCGAGCGCGGCGCCGGTCAGCGGCAGGGCGAGGTCGACCTCGTCGTCGGCGCAGGTGCGCGGACCGCCCTCGGCGTAGAGGTCGAGCTCCTCGTCGAGCGCCGCGTCGACGGGCTCGAGTGGGGCCACGGGGTGCAGGACGAGCGGGTCGACCGCGGCGCGGCGTAGCGCCTCCTCGGTCCAGGCCCCCACCGTGCGGTGGTCGGGGTGGCCGGTGACGCCGTCGGGTCCGAACGTCACCACCGTGTCGGGCCGCACCTCGTCGAGGATCGAGACCAGGCACCGCACGGGGCCGGACGGGTCGAGGTCGGCGCAACCGCCGTCGGGCAGGTCCAGCCACCGGTGCTCGGTCACGCCCAGCACCGCCAGCGATGCCGCCAGCTCCTCGGTGCGTCGGGCCGCGAGGGCGGCCCGCTCCCCCGCGGTGGCGTGCGGGTCGGCGGCCTCGCCGCGGGTCGCGGTGACGCACACCGCCCGCTGCCCGGCGTCGCGCAGCGCGGCCAGCAGCCCGCCGGCGAGGTAGGCCTCGTCGTCGGGATGGGCCCACACCGTGACCACAGTGCCGAGGTGGGTGAGGTCGGGGACGGAGACGAAGGAAGAGGTGTCGAGGAGCTCGGTCATGGACTCGAGGGTGGGGTGGTCCGCTGTCACCACGCTGTCACCGGGCGTGTGAGGCGACGTACGCGGGTGACAGCCCGGTGCGATCGGTCGCCGCGAGGGTGACGCCACCGGGCACCACTGGGGTGCCCCGCAGAGAGGAACCGTCCATGACCACCCAGCTCGATGCACCCGCGCTCGACCTCGAACGGGTCCAGGAGTTCGCCATGAAGGTCGCGGTCGACCGGGCGATCGCCTACAACGGCGTGCTCGCCCACCTCGGCGACCGGCTCGGCCTGTGGCGCTCGCTCGCCTCGGTGGAGCGGACGACCAGCGCCCAGCTCGCCCAGCGCTCCGGCCTGGCCGAGCGCTACGTCCGCGAGTGGCTCGCCACCCAGGCGGCGATCGGCTACCTCACCTACGACCCCGCCACCACGACCTTCGCGCTGCCGGCCGAGCACGCGATGGTCCTGGCCGACGACGACAGCCCGGCCGCCGGCGTCGCCGGGTTCGAGGTGATCACCGCCGTCTACGCATCGGTCGACCGGCTCGCGCACGCCTACGCCACCGGCGACGGCGTCCCGTGGCACGACCACGACCCGCGGTTGTTCGCGGGCGTCGACCGGTTCTTCCGCACGCTCTACCGCAACTCCCTGTTCAGCGAGTGGCTGCCGGCGGTCACCGGCCTGATGGAGCGCTTGGAGTCGGGGATCCGGGTCATCGACGTCGGCTGCGGTCTGGGTTCGGCGGTGGTGATGATGGCCGAGCGGTTCCCGCGCTCGACGTTCGTGGGCATCGACTCCCACGCCGAGTCGGTGCGCCGGGCGACCGAGGCTGCCGAGGCCGCCGGGGTGGGTGACCGGGTGCGCTTCGAGGTGTCCGACGCCGCCACGTTCACCGGCTCCTACGACCTCGTTTGCTTCTTCGACTCCGTGCACGACCTGGGCGACCCGGTCGGTGCACTCGCCCACTGCCGCGGCCGGCTCGCCGAGGGCGGTCAGGTGTTCGCCGTGGAGCCGTTCGCCACCGACCGGCTCGAGGACTCCCTCGACAGCCCGGTGACCCTGACCTACTACGCCGCGAGCTCGGCGCTCTGCGTGCCTCACAGCATCTCCGACGGCGGCGCGGCGCTCGGCGCCCAGGCCGGACCGGCGCGGCTCACCGCGGCGTTCGTGGACGCCGGCTTCGCCACCGCCCGGGTTGCGGCCGAGACGCCGTTCAACCTGGTGATCGAGGCCCGCGCATGAGCGCGCGCTCGCAGCGGTGGGGCGGCGGTCGGTCGAGGGCCGGATCGCGAGGTGGCGGGGGCCGGGTGCGCACCGGGCTCGCCGTGCTCGGCGCTGCCACGGTGCTGGTCGCCGGCGTCGACGCCGTCGCCTGGGCCGCCACCGGCCGCGGGCTGGTGGTCGGCGGCACCACGACGGTGCGCGGGACCACCACGATCAAGAACACCGGCCCAGGCCCCGCGCTCCGACTGAAGTCGCGCCGCTCCGCACCGTCGCTCAAGGTCTCGAGCAACCGGCTGGTACCCCGCCTCAACGCCGACCGCGTGGACGGTCGGCACGCGCAGGAGCTCGAGCCGGTCACCCGACGGATCGTGCTGGCCGAGGGCGGGGAGTCGTTCGTGGACGAGAAGTGGATGCGGGCGACCCTCCCGGCTGGCACCTACCAGCTGACCGGCACCGGCGGGATGGTGGTGGAGTCGGCCAACTCCTGGACGTGCGTGGTGGGCGACCGTGCGGGCATCGAACGCGGCGACCTGTCCCAGCTGGTCGGGCTGGACATCGACGATCAGGGTGCCGTCCAGATCAGCGGCGTGGTCGACCTGTCCGGCCGCGAGCTACTGATGGGCTGCGTCACCGATGGCGCGACCGAGGTCATCATGCCGGTGACGTTCAGCTTCCAGCGGCTCACGGAGGCTACCACCACGCGGGGTGTGTCGGCGCCCTCGCCGATCGGTCGGGACCTCAGGCTGGGGGCGGGGTTGCGGCCTCAAGGGTCCGCGGTTTGGTCACAAACCCTGGCCGGGGCGTGATCAGGGGTGCGGTTTGTGACCAAACCGCACCCCTCGTCGCGCCGCAGCTGGCGGCCGCCAGCACGCGAGTCGCGGTCGTCGCCGCCTCGGTGCGCGGCCCGACGTCACCCGTGTCGATGAGCCCGAGCGGCGTGAGCTGAGCAGCATCAGCCGGCCCCGGAGGGGCCACGACCCGCCCGCGCCGGACGTCGATCCGGCGCGGGTCGAGGGGTCAGAGGTACTGGCCGGTGTTGGAGACGGTGTCGATGGAGCGGCCCGGCTCGGTGCCCTGCTTGCCGGTGATGAGGGTGCGGATGAAGACGATCCGCTCCCCCTTCTTGCCCGAGATCCGCGCCCAGTCGTCGGGGTTGGTGGTGTTGGGCAGGTCCTCGTTCTCCTTGAACTCGTCGACGCAGGCCTGCAGCAGGTGCGAGACGCGGAGCCCACGCTGCTCGTGGTCGAGGAAGTCCTTGATGGCCATCTTCTTGGCGCGGTCGACGATGTTCTGGATCATCGCGCCGGAGTTGAAGTCCTTGAAGTACAGGACCTCCTTGTCGCCGTTGGCGTAGGTCACCTCGAGGAACCGGTTCTCCTCGGTCTCGGTGTACATCCGCTCCACGGTCGCGCGGATCATGCCCGCCACGGTCGCGTCGCGGTCGCCGCCGAACTCGGCGAGGTCGTCGGCGTGCAGCGGCAGGTCGGGGGTGAGGTACTTGCTGAAGATGTCGCGCGCCGACTCGGCGTCCGGGCGCTCGATCTTGATCTTCACGTCCAAGCGGCCGGGCCGCAGGATGGCCGGATCGATCATGTCCTCGCGGTTGGAGGCGCCGATGACCAGCACGTTCTCGAGCAGCTCCACACCGTCGATCTCGCTGAGCAGCTGCGGCACGATCGTGTTCTCGACGTCGGAGGAGACCCCGGAGCCGCGGGTGCGGAACAGCGAGTCCATCTCGTCGAAGAACACGATCACCGGCGTGCCCGAGCTGGCCTTCTCGCGGGCCCGCTGGAAGACCAGGCGGATGTGGCGCTCGGTCTCGCCGACGTACTTGTTGAGCAGCTCGGGGCCCTTGATGTTGAGGAAGTACGACTTCCCCTCCTGGCCGGTGCGCGCCGCGACCTTCTTGGCCAGGCTGTTGGCGACCGCCTTGGCGATGAGGGTCTTGCCGCAGCCGGGGGGGCCGTAGAGCAGCACGCCCTTGGGCGGGCGCAGCTTGTGCTCCCGGAACAGCTCGGGGTGGAGGTACGGCAGCTCGACGGCGTCCTGGATCGCCTCGATCTGGCCGCCGAGGCCGCCGATCGACTCGTAGGCGATGTCGGGGACCTCCTCGAGCACCAGCTCCTCGACCTCGGACTTCGGCACCTTCTCGTAGACGTAGCCGGCTCGTGAGTCCAGCAGCAGGCTGTCGCCGGCGCGGATGGTGTCGGCGAGCAGCGGCTCGGCGAGGCGTACGACGCGCTCCTCGTCGGCGTTGGCGATGACCAGGGCCCGCTGGCCGTCGGCCAGGATCTCCTTGACCATCACGACCTCGCCGACCTGCTCGTACTCGAGCGCCGCGACGACGTTGAGGGCCTCGTTGAGCATGACCTCCTGGCCCTTGCTCAGCGAGTCGAGGTCGACGCTCGGGCTCACGTTGACCCGGAGCTTGCGTCCTCCGGTGAACACGTCGACGGAGTCGTCGTCGTTGCGGGCGAGGAAGGTGCCGAAACCGGCGGGAGGCTGCGCGAGCCGGTCGACCTCCTCCTTGAGCTTCATGATCTGCTCGCGGGCCTCGCGCAGGGTCTGGGCCAGGCGCTCGTTCTGCGAGGTCACGGCCGCCAGCGACCGCTGGGCGTCGGCGAGCCGGAGCTCCAGCCCCCGCGACTGGGTGGGCCCGTCACCGACCCTGCGGCGGAGCTCGGAGACCTCGGCCTCCAGGAAGCGCACCTGGCTCATGAGCTCCTCGGGGCTCCTGCCGCCCGTGCTGGGAACGCCATCCGATGTCGACATCGGCAACACCTCCTGTGCGTGCGACATTACCCGCGCACGTCCGGGAGAGAAGGGGATATCTCGCGGTGTTGGTCACGATTTGAACGCGTGCCCGAAGGGTGGACGGGCGGTGTGGTGCTCGTGCGACCGGGCGGGTCGGTGGCGCCGTGCGGTCGGAGCGGGGGTGTGCGGTTTGGTCACAAACTGCACACCGGACGGGCCGCGGGGCGCGGATTGTGACCAAACCGCACCCACCGGGCCGCCGACACCGCTCAGCCCTCGGCGGACTCCACGGGCACACCCGGCGGCCGCGGACCGGTGTAGTCGGGGCCGTAGGCGCCGGGCGCGGGCCGGCGCTTCTTCAGCGGGGCCCGCTGACCCGGGGCCATCCGCCGAGCGGTGACCAGGAACGCCGTGTGGCCGATCATCTTGTGCCCGGGCCGCACCGCGAGCCCCTCGACGTGCCAGTCGCGCACGAGCGACTCCCACGCCTGGGGCTCGGTGAACCCGCCGTGCACCCGGACCGTCTCCATGAACCGCGACAGCTGGGTCGTGGTCGCGACGTAGGCGCACACGATCCCGCCGGGCCGGAGTGCGTCGGCGGCGGCGTCGAGGCACTCCCAGGGGGCGAGCATGTCGAGGATGATCCGGTCGCAGCGGTCGCCGCTTGCCGGCAGCGCCTCGGCCAGGTCACCGAGCGTGAGCTCCCAGGCCGGGTGGGAGCCGCCGAAGAACTGCTCGACGTTCGCCCGGGCAACGTCGGCGAACTCCTCGCGGCGCTCGTACGACGACACCCGCCCGTGCGGGCCCACCGCGCGCAGCAGCGAGCAGGTCAGGGCGCCGGAGCCGACCCCGGCCTCCACGACGTCGGCGCCGGGGAAGATGTCGGCCATCGCCACGATCTGGGCGGCGTCCTTGGGGTAGACCACCGCCGCCCCGCGCGGCATCGAGACCACGAACTCCGAGAGCAGCGGCCGAAACACGAGGTACTCCCCGCCCGCCGACGACGTGACGGTGAACCCCTCCTCGCGCCCGATCAGGTCGTCGTGCTCGAAGTGCCCGCGGTTGGAGAAGAAGCGCTTGCCGGCCTCGAGGCAGATGTTGTGGCGCCGGCCCTTCTGGTCGGTCAGGCGGACCCACTCACCGGCCCGAAGCGGTCCGCGGTGGACGCCCGACCAGGCGTCGTGGGGTACGTCGGGGGCCTCGGTCACGCCCCGCACCCTAGTGCGGCGCCTCCCGGAACGCCCGATCGACGTCGGCGGTGGACAGCACGCCGTAGATGCCGCCGTCCTCCTCGACCAGCAGGTACTCGGCCGCCGGGGTCCGGCTGATCGCGAGGATCAGCTCCTCGCCCGTGATCGTGACCGGCAGGGAGAGCCCTTCGCCGAGCGAGCGCGACACCGACGACGTCGCCACCCAGGGTCGGCGGTCGTCGGGGGTGGCGAGCACGGCGGCCTCGTTGACCAGCCCGACCGGGTGCCCGCCCGAGGTCACCGTGACGATGCTGCCCGCCTCGGCGTCCTGAGCGCGGCGGATCGCCTCCGCCAGCGGTAGGTCCTCGGGGACGGTGAGGGTACGGCGGGCCAGGTCGCGGGCGACCAGGTGCGGGATCCGGCGGCGCAGCCGTGCCGACGACATGGCAGCGGTCGAGCCCGACCACAGGAACAGGGCGATGATGCCGGCGATGACGAAGTCCAGCAGCGAGGGCGGGGTGTCGAGCACCCGCTCCTGCACCCACGGCCAGACCAGCACCAGGACGGCGGTGACCCGGCCTCCCCAGCCGGCGACGATGGTGCCCCGGTGGACGTCGCCCGTCGCACCCCAGACCGCAGCCTTGAGCACCCGGCCGCCGTCCAGCGGCAGGCCCGGGACCAGGTTGAGCACCCCGACGAGCAGGTTGGCGCCGGCCAGCCCCTCGACCGCCATCAGCAGCAGCCCGTCGGGGACGACGAACCACAGTCCGACCCCGGCCGCCCCGACCGCCAGCGAGGTGAGCGGACCGACCACGGCGATCATGAACTCCTGCCGTGGCCGCCGCGCCTCCCCCTCGATGGCGGTCATGCCGCCGAGGAAGTGCAGCGTGATCGAGCCGACGCCGAAGCCGTAGCGCCGCGCCATGTAGGCGTGCGAGGCCTCGTGGAGCAGCACCGAGCCGTAGAGGATGACCGCGAAGGCGAGCCCCGCAACGTACTTCCACGCCCCCAGGCCGGGCTGCACCTGGTCGACCCGTGGGGAGACGATCACCGCGATCAGCCCCGCGATCACGAACCACGACGACGACACCAGCACGTCGCTCCCGGCGATGGTGCCGATCCGGAACGTCCCCGGAGGCCGGGGCGCGCGGGGTCTGGATTCGGGGTCGGACACGTCGGCGAGGCTATCCGACGTCCCCCGCCCGGGCCGCGGTCGCGGCGACGGCCCGGTGCCCCCGGTCGAGTCGCGGTCGAGTCGCGGTCGAGTCGCGGTCGAGTCGCGGTCGAGTCGCGGTCTAGCCGCGGTCGAGCCCCGGACCGGCCGGGCCCGGCCCTCGCGGGGCGTCGGCGAATGCGGACGGGCCGCGCGGGGGGACCGTCGCCGGCCGCGTCTAGGGTGCGGACATGGTGGCCGAGCAGGACGTCGCGGCGTTCGAGGTCGACCCGGTCGTGCCGCTTGACCCGACCCGGGTCGGGACACCCGTCGACGGCGTGGAGGTCCTGGGTGCGCTGTCGCCCAGCCGCGCGATGGACTTCACGCGCTGCGCGCTGCACTACCGGTTCCGCTCGGTCGACCGGCTCCCCGAGCCGTACTCCCCCGACGCCGTCCGCGGCACCCTGGTGCACAAGGTCCTCGAGGACCTCTACGACGTGCCGGCCGCGGACCGCACCCCCGAGACCGCCCGGTCGCTGCTTCCGACCGCGTGGGACGCCGTGGTGGCCGAGGAGCCGAGTATGGAGGAGATGTTCGGCCCCGACCTCGACCGGGAGGAGTGGTGGGCGTCGTGCCACGAGGTGGTTGCGGCGTACTTCGACCTGGAGGACCCGCGTCGCCTCGAGCCCGCGGAGCGCGAGGTGTACGTCGAGGCGCTGCTCGGGTCGCGGCTGCTGCTGCGCGGCATCGTCGACCGCCTCGACGTCGCCCCGGACGGTTCCGTGCGGGTGGTGGACTACAAGACCGGGCGGGCGCCGGGCGAGGGGTTCGAAGCCGGGGCGCTGTTCCAGATGAGGTTCTACGCGCTCGTGCTCTGGCGCACCCGGGGCGTGGTGCCGCGGGTGCTGCAGCTGGTCTACCTCGGCAGCGGCGAGGTGCTGCGCTACGAGCCGGACGAGGACGACCTGCGCGCGACCGAGCGGAAGGTCGAGGCGATCTGGGCGGCGATCCGGGAGGCCCACGACTCCGGTGAGTGGCTGCCCAACCGCGGCCCCGCCTGCCGGTTCTGCCCCCACCAGGCGATCTGTCCCGCCTGGGGAGGCACTCCCCCGCCGCTCCCGTCGCGGGACGCGGTGGCCGAGGGTGGCGCCGTCGTCGGGTCCGAGGCGACTCCGCCGGCCTGAGGAGGCCGCCGTTTGGTCACAAACCGTGCCTCAGCGCGGCTCAGGTGTGCGGTCTGTGACCACACCGCCGCCCCTGACCCGAAAGGCGGCGTACCGGGCTGTCGGAGGCGCGCCGACGCGGCCGTTCGCGACAAGGCACGCGGTTTGGTCACAAACCGCGCGCTCGGAGCGCCGCAGGACGCGGTTTGTGACCAAACCGCACCCCTCAACCCAGCTCGGCGGCCAGTCCACCCAGGTCGTCGACGGAGACGTCGGCGAGGCTGTCCCGGAAGATCCGGCGCGGGCCGTCGAGGACGGGCACGTGACTCTCGACGACCAGCACCGTGCAGCCGGCGGCCTCGGCGGACTTGGCGCCGGTGTTGGAGTCCTCGATCGCGACGCAGTCGGCGGGGTCGACCCCCAGCGACGCCGCAGCGGTGAGGTAGGGCTCGGGGTGCGGCTTGCCGAACTCGACGCGGTCGCCGGTCACGATCACCCGGAAGGCCTCGGCCGGGAGGTGGGCCAGGATCGGGGCGACGAAGCGCTCGTACGACATCGTCACCAGCGCGCACCGCACGCCGGCGTCGTGGAGACCGGTCAGCAGCTCGCGGGCGCCGGGCCGCCACGGCACCGACTCCTGCACCCGGGCCACGACCCCGTCGAGCAGCTCCTCGACGATCGCCTCCGGCTCGAGCGAGAGCCCCATCCGATCGCGGATGTAGCGGCCCGAGGACAGCAGGTCGTTGCCCACGAGGTGGAGGGCGTCGGCCTCGCTCCAGGTGCCGCCGTACCTCTCGGCCATCGCGAACTCGGTCGCGATCCAGTACGGCTCGGTGTCGACCAGCGTGCCGTCCATGTCCCATAGGACGGCGGCGGGCAGCGGCATCAGTCCTCCGGGTCGTAGCCCAGGTTGGGCGAGAGCCAGCGCTCGGCCTCGGCGAGGGTCCAGCCCTTGCGCTCGGCGTAGTCGATCACCTGGTCGCGGCCCAGCCGGCCCACCACGAAGTACTGCGCCTGCGGGTGGCTGAAGTACCAGCCCGAGACCGACGCACCCGGCCACATGGCCATCGACTCGGTGAGCTCGATGCCGGTGGCCGCCTCGACGTCGAGGAGGTCCCACAGGGTGAGCTTCTCGGTGTGGTCGGGGCACGCCGGGTAGCCCGGCGCGGGCCGGATGCCGGTGTACTTCTCGGCGATCAGGTCCTCGTTGCTCAGCTGCTCCTCGGGCACGTGGCCCCAGAACTCGGTGCGCACCCGCTGGTGCAGCCGCTCGGCGAACGCCTCGGCCAGCCGGTCGGCCAGCGACTCCAGCAGGATCGCGCTGTAGTCGTCGAGCTCGTCGCGGAACGCCTGGACCCGCTCGGGCAGGCCGATGCCGGCCGTGACCGCGAAACCGCCCACGTGGTCGGGCAGCCCGGTGGCTGCTGGAGCGACGTAGTCGGCCAGGGAGCGGTTGGGCACGCCGTCGCGGTGCTCGCCCTGCTGGCGCAGGTGGTGCAGGCGGGTGAGCTCGGTGGTGCGCGTCTCGTCCGCGTAGACGATGGTGTCGTCGCCGTCGGCCGCGGCAGGCAGGAAGCCGTAGACGCCGCGCGCCCGCAGCCACTTGTCGGCGATCAGCTTGTCGAGCATGGTCTGGGCGTCGTCGTAGAGCTTGCGCGCGGCCTCGCCCGTGGTGGGGCTGTTGAGGATGTCGGGGAACTTGCCCTTCATCTCCCAGGCGTTGAAGAACGGCTGCCAGTCGATGTAGTCGCGCAGCTCGGCGATGTCGTAGTCCTCGAGCACGTGGATGCCGGTCTGCCGCGGCGCGGGCGGCTGGTACGACGACCAGTCGATCGGCGTCGCGTTGGCCCGGGCGGCGTCGTAGTCGAGGAGCTTCCGCTCGCTCTTGGAGGCGTGCCGGGCGCGCAGCGCGTCGTAGTCCTCCTTGACCTCGGCGAGCAGCGTGTCGCGACGGGTGTCGTGGAGCAACGCCGCCGCCGTGGGCACCGAGCGCGAGGCGTCCTTGACCCAGACCACCGGGCCGGCGTACTTGGGGTCGACCTTGACCGCGGTGTGGGCGCGCGAGGTCGTGGCGCCGCCGATCAGCAGCGGGATCTCGAGGCCCTGGCGCTGCATCTCGGTGGCCAGGTTCACCATCTCGTCGAGCGAGGGGGTGATCAGCCCGGAGAGGCCGATGATGTCGGCGCCCACCTCGGTGGCGGTGTCGAGGATCTTCTGCGCCGGGACCATCACGCCGAGGTCGATGACCTCGAAGTTGTTACACTGCAGCACCACCCCGACGATGTTCTTGCCGATGTCGTGCACGTCGCCCTTGACCGTGGCCATCACGATGGTGCCGTTGGTGTCCTTGGCGGTGGCCAGCGCCGGGTTGTCGACCTTCTCCTGCTCGATGAACGGGATGAGGTAGGCGACGGCCTTCTTCATCACCCGCGCCGACTTCACGACCTGGGGCAGGAACATCTTTCCGGCGCCGAACAGGTCGCCGACCACGTTCATGCCGTCCATCAGCGGGCCCTCGATCACCTCGATCGGGCGGCCGCCGCGCGCGGCGATCTCCTGGCGGAGCTCCTCGGTGTCGGCCTCGACGTGCGCGTCGATGCCCTTCACCAGGGCGTGGGTGATCCGCTCCCCCACCGGCAGCGAGCGCCACTCCTCCTCGGTGGCCTCGACCGCCTCGCCCTTCTTGTTGTGGGCCTCGGCGACCTCGAGCAGCCGCTCGGCGGCGTCGGGTCGGCGGTTGAGGATGACGTCCTCGATCCGCTCGCGAAGCTCGGGCTCGACCTGGTCGTAGACGACCAGGGCGCCGGCGTTGACGATGCCCATGTCGAGGCCGGCGTCGATCGCGTGGTACAGGAAGACCGCGTGGATGGCCTCGCGCACGGGGTTGTTGCCGCGGAACGAGAAGCTGACGTTGGAGATGCCGCCCGAGACCTTGGCCCCGGGCAGGTTCTGCTTGATCCAGCGGGTGGCCTCGATGAAGTCCAGGCCGTACGTCGCGTGCTCCTCGATGCCGGTGGCGACGGCGAACACGTTGGGGTCGAAGATGATGTCCTCGGCCGGGAACCCGACCTCGTCGACCAGGATCCGGTAGGCGCGCTCGCAGATCACCTTGCGGCGCTCGAGGTTGTCGGCCTGGCCGTCCTCGTCGAAGGCCATGACGACCGCGGCGGCGCCGTACTTCTTGCACAGCGTGGCCTGCTCGCGGAACTTCTCCTCGCCCTCCTTGAGGGAGATGGAGTTGACGATCGCCTTGCCCTGGACGTTCTTGAGCCCGGCCTCGATGACCTCCCACTTGGAGGAGTCGACCATCACGGGCACCCGGCTGATGTCGGGCTCGCTGGCGACCAGCTTGGTGAAGCGGTCCATGGCCGCGACGCCGTCGATCATGCCCTCGTCCATGTTGATGTCGATGACCTGCGCGCCGTTCTCGACCTGCTGCGCGGCCACCGAGAGGGCGGTGTCGTAGTCGCCGTCCTTGATCAGGTTGCGGAACCTCGCGGAGCCGGTGATGTTGGTGCGCTCGCCGACGTTCACGAAGAGGCTGTCGTCGGTGATCGTGAACGGCTCGAGCCCGGAGAGACGCATGGCGGGCTCGACCGTCGCCGGCTGTCGGCGGGGCTTGCCCTCGACCGCCTTGGCGATGCTGGCGATGTGGGCGGGCGTGGTGCCGCAGCAGCCGCCGACGAGGTTGACGAAGCCCGCGTCGGCGAACTCCGCGATGATCGCGGCGGTCTCCTCGGGCGCCTCGTCGTACTCGCCGAAGGCGTTGGGCAGGCCGGCGTTGGGGTAGCACGACACGTAGGAGTCGGCCAGCCGGGCCATCTCGGCGATGTAGGGGCGCATCTCCTTGGCGCCCAGGGCGCAGTTGAGGCCCACGGCGATCGGCCGGGCGTGGCGCACCGAGGTCCAGAACGCCTCGGTGACCTGGCCCGACAGGGTGCGCCCGGAGGCGTCGGTGATGGTGCCGGAGATGATCACCGGCCAGCGGCGGCCGTACTCCTCGAACACCGTCTCGACGGCGAAGATCGCCGCCTTGGCGTTGAGGGTGTCGAAGATGGTCTCGATGAAGATCAGGTCGGAGCCGCCGTCGAGGAGGCCGCGGGTGGACTCCGAGTACGCCGCGACAAGGTCGTCGTAGCTGACGTTGCGCGCGCCGGGGTCGTTGACGTCGGGCGAGATCGAGGCGGTGCGGGTGGTGGGGCCGAGCGCGCCGGCGACGTAGCGGGGCCGCTCGGGCGTGGCGACCTGGTCGACGGCCCGGCGGGCGAGGCGGGTGGCCTCGTAGTTGAGCTCGTAGGCGAGCTCCTCCATGCCGTAGTCGGCGAGCGAGATCGCGTTGGCGTTGAAGGTGTTGGTCTCGATGATGTCGGCGCCGGCCTCGAGGTACTCGCGGTGGATGCCGGCGATGATGTCGGGCTGCGTCAGCGTCAGCAGGTCGTTGTTGCCCTGCAGGTCGCTGGGCCAGTCGGCGAACCGCTCACCGCGGTAGCCCTCCTCGGAGGGCCGGTCGCGCTGGATCGCGGTGCCCATGGCCCCGTCGATGACGAGGATCCGCTCCTCGAGGGCGCTGGTGAGGGCGGCCGTGGCGTCCGGCCTCAGGTGCTGCTCGCGGCGTGCCTGCTCAGTCACGCGTACTCCTCTCGGGGGGCCACACCTCGCGGGTGCTGGGTCCAGCCTAGGAAGCAGCGTCCACGGTGCGGACAGGATTCCCGAATCGTGGCACCGCCGGGCGGGTTCCTCTAAATCCCCGCGCCGGTCGGTGAGGTGCGCAGACTAGGATTTCATCGTGATCGAGATCGAGGAGATGCCCGGCCTGGTGCAGCCCGTCGTCATCGCCGCCTTCGAGGGCTGGAACGACGCCGCGGACTCCGCGAGCTCGGCCGTCGACCACCTCGCCCGGGTGTGGGGTGCGCGCGTGGTCGGGGCCATCGACCCCGACGACTTCTACGACTTCCAGGTCAACCGCCCCGTGGTCGGCACCGACGAGCACGGCCACCGCCGCGTGAGCTGGCCTGGCACCAGGATCCTGGTCTGCTCGCCCCCCGACCTCGACCGCGACGTGATCCTGGTGCGCGGCATCGAGCCGAACATGAAGTGGCGCCAGTTCTGCGCCGAGATCCTCGCGGCCTGCGACGACCTGGGCACCACGCTGGTCGTCACCCTGGGCGCGCTGCTCGCCGACACCCCCCACACCCGCCCGATCCCGGTCACCGGCACCGCCACGGAGCCCGACCTCGTCGACCGCCTCAAGCTCGAGCAGTCGACGTACGAGGGCCCCACCGGGATCGTCGGCGTGCTCCAGGACGCGTGCGTGCGCCTCGACATCCCGGCGCTGTCGTACTGGGCCGCGGTGCCGCACTACGTCGCCCAGCCGCCGTGCCCGAAGGCGACGCTCGCGCTGGTGGGCCAGCTCGAGGAGCTGCTCGAGACCAGCATCCCGCTCGGCGACCTGCCCGAGGACGCCCAGGCCTGGGAGCGCGGCGTCGACGAGCTCGCCGAGGAGGACGAGGACGTCGCCGAGTACGTCCGGTCGCTCGAGGAGACCCGCGACACCACCGACCTGCCGGAGGCGTCCGGGGAGGCCATCGCCCGCGAGTTCGAGCGGTACCTCAAGCGGCGCGACGACGACGGCTGACGCGCGCGGGGCGCGGTTTGGTCACAATCCGCGGACCTGAGCCCTGGCCGGGTGCGGTTTGGTCACAAACCGCGGACCTGAGCCCTGCGGGGTGCGGTTTGGTCACAATCCGCGGACCTGAGCCCTGGCCGGGTGCGGTTTGGTCACAAACCGCCGACCCGAGCCCTGGCGGGGTGCGGTTTGGTCACAAACCGCGGACCTGAGCCCTGGCCGGGTGCGGTTTGGTCACAAACCGCGCCGGGCCGCCTCAGAGGTCGAGCCCGAGCGCGGCGTCGAGCACCGCGTGCACCGCGAGGGCGGCGTCGGGGTCGGAGGTGTCGGCCAGGCCGTCGGTGCCGAGGGTGGCCGCCACCCAGGCATCGACCGCCCGGAGCGCCCGCGGGGCGTCGAGGTCGTCGGCCAGGGCGGCCAGCACCTCGGCCACGACGGGCCCCGACGGCGCACCGGCGCCCAGGGAGAGCGCGCGGCGCCACTGCTCGAGGGTGTCGACGGCCTCCCACAGCTCGCCGTCGAGCCACTCCCAGTCGGTGCGGTAGTGGTGGCGCAGCAGCACCATCCGGATCGCCATCGGGTCGACGTCGCTGTTGCGCAGCGCCGAGACGAAGACCAGGTTGCCGCGCGACTTCGACATCTTCGCGCCGTCGTAGCCGACCATCCCGGCGTGCACGTAGGTCTTCGCGAACGGCGCCGACGGGTCCGCGACCTGGGCGTGGCCGGCGCACATCTCGTGATGGGGGAAGACGAGGTCGCTGCCGCCGGCCTGCACGTCGAACGCCGCGCCGAGGTGCTCCTGGGCGATCGCGGTGCACTCGACGTGCCAGCCCGGCCGGCCGCGGCCGAACGGCGAGTCCCAGGCGGGCTCGCCCTCGCGCTCGCCGCGCCACACCACGCAGTCGAGGGGGTCCTTCTTGCCCGGCCGGTCGGGGTCGCCGCCGCGCTCGGGGAAGATCTCGAGCATGGCGGCCCGGTCGAGGCCGGACTCCTGCCCGAACGCGGGATCGGCCGTGACCGAGAAGTAGAGGTCGTCCTCGACCCTGTAGACGCTGCCGGCGGCCTGCAGCCGCTGCACCAGGTCGATCACCAGCGGGATCGACTCGACCGCCCCGACGTAGTGCGCGGGCGGGAGCACGCGCAGCGCGGTCATGTCGTCGCGGAACAGCTGGGTCTCGCGCTCGGCCAGCTCGACCCAGTCGATGTTGACCTTGGCGGCCCGCTCCAGCAGCGGGTCGTCGACGTCGGTGACGTTCTGCACGTACACGACCTCGTGGCCGGCGTTGCGCCACGCGCGGTTGAGCAGGTCGAAGCCGACGTAGGTCGCGGCGTGACCCAGGTGGGTGGCGTCGTAGGGGGTGATGCCGCAGACGTAGAGCCGGGCGGCGCCCTCGGGCACGGGCGTCACCCGGCTGCCGGTCGCGGTGTCGTGGAGGGAGACCTGCGGGCCGGTGACGGACAGGGTCGGTACGTCGGGGGCAGGCCAGGCGCGCATGGGTCGAGCCTAGTGGTCCGAGGTCAGAACGGCGGCCACGGGATCGCCGGCATCTCCCCGCGGGGGGCGGGCATCACCGCCCGCTCGGCCAGCCGCCGGCAACGACCGAGCAGGGCCTCGAGCTCCTCGTCGGCCAGGTGCGCCGACAGGGCGTCGCCGAGCGGTCCGCGGGCCAGGGTCCGTACCCGCTCGACGACCTCGAGGTCCTCGGCCGGCAGCGGCTCACCGAGCCAGCCCCACAGCACCGTGCGCAGCTTGTGCTCGGCGTGGAAGGTCAGGCCGTGGTCGACGCCGTAGCGGTGCCCGTCCGCCATCGGCAGCACGTGGCCGCCCTTCCGGTCGGCGTTGTTGGCCAGCACGTCGAAGACGGCCATCCGCCGCAGCGCGGCGGAGTCCTCGTGCACCAGCGAGACCGGGAGGTCGCGACCGTCGACGCCGTCGAACACGTGGCGGTAGCCGGCCGGGGTCTCCCCCAGGCCGACGATCGTGATCGCCTCCTGCTCGGCGTCGACCTCCTGCCACAGCTGCACCATGCCGCGACCCTCGGGACCGTCGCGCAGCCAGGTGTGCGGGACGACGTCCCAGCCGGTGGCCTCCGAGAGCAGGTACGCCGCGACCTCGCGGTCGGCGAGGGTGCCGGAGGGGAAGTCCCACAGCGGCCGCTCCCCCGCGACCGGCTTGTAGACGACCGGGAGACCGCCGACGGTGCCGTAGTAGGTGGCGTTGCTGGCCGGCATGATCCGGCCCTCGACGACCAGCTCGTCCGCGAGGAGGTCGACCTCGTGGCCCTCGGGCTCGGCGGTCATGTCAGGGGTCTCGACGCCGGAAGCCGTTGGCCCGCACGCACAGGTGACCGTCGGGATCGATGGGGTTGCCGCAGAAGGGGCAGCTGGGCCGGCCGGCCTCGAGCACCCGCTCGGCGCGCTTGACGAACGCCCGCGCCGTGCCGGCGGGCAGCCGTACCAGGAACACCTCGTCGGGCTCGGGCTCCTCGAGGTCCTCGTCGAGCTGGTCCGGTGAGACGACGGCCGCCTCGGTGAACGGGAAGACCTCGATCACCACCCGATCGTCGTCGGGGTCCCACGACAGCGTCATCGTGCCCGCGCGGAACTCCTCCTCGATCGGCTGGTCCAGCGGCGCGGAGTCCTCGAGCGCGAGCGGGGCCACCGCCGGCACCACGCCCTCGGTCGCGCCGCCGGCCATCACCTCGTCGAGCAGCTGGTCGATCCGCTCCGCCAGCGCGGCGACCTGCTGCTTCTCCAGCGAGACGCTGACGAGCCGGGTGCCGGTGCGCGCCTGGAGGAAGAACGTGCGTCCACCGGGAGGGCCGACCGTGCCGGTGACGAAGCGCTCCGGGGGGTCGAACCGGTGGATCAGCGGGGGCATGTCGCCAGCCTAGGAGACGGGGTGGTCACGGCGTACCCGGCCCGGCGCCGCCGCCTACCGCTGCGTCCGCGGCCCGGCTCGTGCCTGCGGCGCGTCGTCCCCGACGGGCGGTGGGCTTGGCCGCCAGCCAGGACAGGTCGCCGGCCGAGGTGTTGCTGGCCAGCACGTAGGGCCGGGCCTCGGTGTAGCGGATGATCGAGACCGACGCGGGGTCGACCTGGATCCGCTGGAACGCGTCGAGGTGCATGCCCAGGGCGTCGGCCAGCACCGACTTGATGACGTCGCCGTGGCTCACCGCCGCCCAGACCGCGCCGGGGCCGTGCTCGTCCTCGACCTCGGCGTCGATGCGGCGTACGGCGGAGACCGCGCGGTGCTGCATCTGCCCCATCGACTCACCGCCCGGGAAGGTCACCGCCGAGGGCTGGGCCTGCACGGTGCGCCAGAGCTTCTCCTTGGCGAGCTCGCGCAGCGAGCGGCCCTGCCACTCGCCGTAGTCGCACTCGGTGATCGCGCGCTCCGTGGCGGTCGCCGGGTCGCCGGGCTGGGCGGCGAGCAGCGCCTTGGCGGTCTGCTTGCAGCGCTCCAGCGGGCTGGTCACCACCCGCACCAGCGGCACGACCGCGAGCCGCTCGCCCGTGCGGGCCGCCTGCCCCGCCCCGACCTCGTCGAGCCGGACACCGGGGAGCCGACCGGCCAGGGTGCCGGACGCGTTGGCGGTCGTGCGTCCGTGACGCACGAGGATCACCGTTGCCATGCCGCGAGCCTAGGGCCCGCCGGAAACCGCCGGGGCTAGCCTCGGTGCGTGATCGTCGACAGCGCCGTGTACCGCCACGGGGACCGGGTCGAGGTCGCCTGCCAGCCCGACGACTACGCCCGGCTCCGCGCGGCCGCGACCGAGGACGGCGACTTCGTCTGGGTGGGGCTGCACCGGCCGACCCGGGTCGAGCTCGACGAGGTCGCCGCCGCGTTCGGCCTCCACCCGCTGGCGGTCGAGGACGCGGTCAAGGCGCACCAGCGACCCAAGCTGGAGCGCTACGGCGACAGCATCTTCCTGGTGCTCAAGACGCTCTGGTACGTCGACGCCGAGGACGCGGTCGAGACCGGCGAGATCAACCTGTTCGCCGGTGCGGACTTCGTCATCACGGTGCGCCACGGCGAGGGGTCGCAGCTGCAGTCCGCGCGCAGCCGCCTCGAGTCCGAGCACGCGCTCCTCGGCCACGGCCCCGCCGCGGTGGTCTACGCGGTCTGCGACACCGTCGTCGACGGCTACGGCGAGGTGATGGAGGACCTCCAGGTCGACGTCGACGAGGTCGAGGCCTCGGTGTTCTCCCCCGCCCGCACCGACGACGCCGTCCGGATCTACACCCTCAAGCGCGAGATCGCCGAGGTGCGCCGCGCGGTGATGCCGCTGCGCGAGCCGATGCGGCGCTTCGCCTCCGGCGGCGCCCAGCACGTCCCACCCGACGCGGCGCCGTTCTTCCGCGACGTGCTCGACCACGTCACCCGGGTGGCCGAGGCGGTGGAGACCCTCGACGCCCTGCTCTCCTCGGCGTTCGAGGCGCACGTCGCGCGGATCTCGGTGCAGCAGAACGACGACATGCGCAAGATCTCAGCCGGCGTCGGCCTGGTCGCCGCGCCCACCCTGATCGCCGGCGTCTACGGCATGAACTTCACCCACATGCCCGAGCTGCACTGGGTGTTCGGCTACCCGATGGCCTTGGTGCTGATGGTCGCCACGTCGGCCGGGCTGCTGGTGTGGTTCAAGCGCTCCGGGTGGCTCTGAGCGGCTCCGGGGTGTGCGGTTTGGTCACAAACCGCATCCCGCGCGACCCGAGGCGTGCGGTTGGTGACCAAACCGCACCCCTCAGGCCGCGAGCACCCCCGTGCCGACCAGCACCAGCACCGCCGCGCCGAGCAGCACCCGGTAGACGACGAACGGCGCGTACGAGCGCGTGGTGACGTAGCGGAGCAGCCAGGCGATCGCGGCGTACCCGACCACGAACGACACGACGGTCGCCACGATCGTCGGACCCCAGCCGTAGGTGTTGTCGCCGTGCGGGATCTCCTTGAGCTCGAAGAGCCCGGCGCCGACCACGGCGGGGATCGCCAGGAGGAAGGCGTAGCGGGTCGCCGTCTCGCGCTCGTAGCCGAGGAACCGGCCCATCGACAGCGTCGCCCCGCTGCGCGAGACGCCGGGCACGATCGCGCACGCCTGGGCCAGGCCCATCAGCACCGCGTCGCGCACCGAGAGGTGCTTGAGGGTCTTGGAGGTGCCGCCGACGCGGTCGGCGAGGCCGAGCACCAGGCCGAGCACGATCAGCGTGGTGCCGATGATCCACAGGCTGCGGAAGTCGTCCTCGATGACGTCCTTGAGCAGGATGCCCAGGACCACGATGGGCAGCGAGCCGATGATGATGAACCAGCCCATCCGGGCGTCCAGGTGGCCGCGGTACTCCGGGCGCACCAGCGAGCGCAGCCAGGTCGACGCGATCCGCCAGATGTCGTGGCGGAAGTAGATGAGGACGGCCAGCTCGGTCCCGATCTGGATCACCGCGGTGAACGCCGCGCCGGGGTCCCCCCACCCGAACAGCTCGGGGAAGATCCGCAGGTGGGCGCTGCTGGAGATCGGGAGGAACTCGGTCAGTCCCTGGATCGTGCCGAGCACGACGGCCTGGAGGAGGTCCCACACGGGGTCGCAGTCTACGAACGTCCGGCGAGCCGCCCGGGAGGGGTCGCGGCGCGGCGGCTACGGTTTCGCCATGCAGCACCGCTCCCTGGGTCGCACCGGGCTCCAGGTCTCGCGCCTGGCGCTCGGGCTGATGGGCTGGGGCACTGCCACCGACGAGCACGAGGCACGCGACCAGCTGCGCGCGTTCGTCGACGCCGGCGGGAGCCTGCTCGACACCGCCCACGTCTACGGCGGCGGCGCCTCGGAGACGATGCTCGGCTCGTTCCTCGGCCACGTGGTGTCGCGTGACGACGTCGTGGTGGCGACCAAGGCCGGGTTCGGCGTACGCCGGGGGCAGCGGGTCTACGACGGCTCGCGCGGCTACCTGCTGGCCAGCCTCGACCAGTCGCTGAAGCGGCTCGGGGTCGACCACGTCGACCTGTGGCAGCAGCACGTGTGGGACGACCGGACGCCGCTGGAGGAGACGCTGTCGGCGTTCGACGTCGCGGTGTCCTCCGGCCGGGTGCGCTACGTCGGCATCTCCAACTACGTCGGCTGGCAGACCGCGCAGGCGGCGACCTGGCAGCGGGCCGGCGCCGGCCGCACGCCGCTGGCCTCGACCCAGATGGAGTACTCCCTGCTCAACCGCGACCTCGAGGCTGAGGTGCTGCCCGCGGCCCGGGCCCTGGGCCTCGGCGTGCTGCCGTACTCGCCGCTGGCGCGGGGCGTGCTCACCGGCAAGTACCGCACCGGCACCCCGTCGGACTCCCGCGGCGCCTCCGAGACGTCGGCGATGGTGGAGCAGTACCTCGACGACCGGTCGGCCGCCGTGGTCGAGGCGGTCGTCCGGGCCGCCGACGGCCTCGGCTGGACGCCGCTGCAGGTGGCGCTCACCTGGGTGCGCGACCGGCCGGGCGTCACCGCCCCGATCGTCGGCGCCCGCACCACCGCGCAGCTGACCGCGGCGCTGGCCACGGAGAAGCTCGAGCTGCCCGCGGAGATCCGCGCGGCCCTTGACGACGTGTCGGAGGTGGGTTGATGTCGCGGGTGCCCTCGCGCGCCGTGGTCCGTCCACTCGGTCGTGGGGTGGAGTGGGAGTTCGACAAGGTGACGTTCTCCCGGGAGTTCCCCCGCAACGTCGTCACCAAGCTGCTCGTCGAGCGCGCCGAGCACGGCGGCTGGGAGCTCGACCGGGTGCGGATCGGCCCCGACGGCACCCGTCGGGTGATCCTGCGGCGCAAGATCATCCGGGCGGTCCGCACCGCCTGAAGGGCCTCGGTGGGATGCGGTTTGGTCACAAACCGCGACGCAGAGCTGCCCGGGAGTGCGGTTGGTGACCAGACCGCGGCCCCCCGGTCCGAGTGTCCCGGGTGCGAGTCAGACGGTGGCGCGGACGTGACCCGCACGCGGGTGTGCGGTTTGGTCACAAACCGCAGCGCCAGCGGCCCGCGGAGTGCGGTTGGTGACCAAACCGCACACCCAACGACCCTCAGACCCCGTCGAGGAACCGGTCGAACACCCGGGCACCGAACTCCAGCGCGTCCACCGGCACCCGCTCGTCGACGCCGTGGAAGAGCGCGGTGAAGTCGAGGTCGGCGGGCAGCCGGAGCGGGGCGAAGCCGAACGAGCCCATGCCGAGCTTGCGGAAGTGCTTGGCGTCGGTCCCGCCGCTCATCAGGTACGGCGCCACGATGGCCTCGGGGTCCTCGGCCAGGATGCTGCGGGTCATCGCGTCGACCAGGGACCCCTCGTACGGCGTCTCCCACGGCTGCTGGTTGCTGACGTACTCGATCTCGACGTCGTCGCCGCACAGCTCGGCCAGGGTGGCGAAGAACTCGTCCTCGTAGCCGGGCAGGAACCGGCCGTCGACGTGCGCGGTGGCCTCGGTGGGGATGACGTTCACCTTGTAGCCGGCGCCCAGCATCGTCGGGTTGGTGGTGTTGCTGATGACCGCGCCGATCATCCGGGTCGCGCCGCCGAACTCCTCCACCAGGTCGCGGGCGTTCTCGGGCGTCGCCTCGGTGCCGGCGAGGTCGGCGACGGTCGCGAGCAGCACCTCCATGGCCGGGGTCAGCCGGACCGGCCACTCGTGGGCGCCGATCCGGGCCACCGCGGCGGTCAGCCGGGTGACGGCGTTGTCGGAGTTGACCATCGAACCGTGGCCGGCGCGGCCGCGGGCGGTCAGCTTCATCCAGGCCATGCCCTTCTCGGCGGCCTCGATCAGGTAGACCCGGCGGCCGCGGACGGTGGCGCTGAAGCCGCCCACCTCGCCGACCGCGTCGGTGACCCCGTCGAACCAGTCGCGGTGCTCGTTCACCAGCACCTCCGCGCCGTGGTGGCCGCCGGCCTCCTCGTCGGCGGTGAAGCAGAGCACGATCGGCCGGGTCGGCACCCGGCCGGTGCGCTGCCGCTCGCGGACCACCGAGAGCAGCATCGCGTCGAAGTCCTTCATGTCCACCGCGCCGCGGCCCCACAGGTAGCCGTCGACCAGCTCGCCGGAGAACGGGTCGACCCGCCAGTCCTCCGCCGCGGCGGGCACCACGTCGAGGTGGCCGTGCAGCAGCAGGCCGTCGCCCTCGGTGCCGCCCCAGCGGGCGAGCACGTTCGCGCGACCGGGCCCGGTCTCGATCACCTCGGGCTCGAGGCCCACCTCGTCGAGCAGCGCGGCGACGTGCTCGGCGGCCTTGCGCTCGCCCGGGCCGGAGCCGTCGCCGTAGTTGCTGGTGTCGATGCGCAGCAGGTCGCGACAGATCTCCACGACCTCCGCGGCGGGGTCCCCCGCCGGCTCGGGAGGGGTCCCGGAGGCACGTTCTGCGGGGGCGTCGGACATGTCCTCAGCATGCCATCCGCCCCCTCCCCGGACGGGGCCGATGCCGATGCGGGTGATCCCGAATCCCTTTGCTAGAGTTCCTCGCGCACTCGTCCGGGTGGCGGAATTGGCAGACGCGCTAGCTTGAGGTGCTAGTGCCCGTATTAGGGCGTGGGGGTTCAAGTCCCCCCTCGGACACCAGATCGGCTGCACCCCAGGGCCACCTCCGCGGAGGTGGCCCTGACGCATCTCCCAGCCCGTCCCGCCATTCCGCCCGTCGAGCCCAGCCCGTCGAGCCCAGCCCGTCGAGCCCAGCCCGTCGAGCCTCGCGGTCGAGTCCGGCGTACGACGGCCGGCAGGGGCCCCGCGAGCGCGGGACCCCTGCCGGTGCTGCCGGGTGCTGCTACTTCCTCTTCTTCACCAGCACGACCGTCCTGGTCTTCACCACGGTGCCTCCGGTGGCGGCGGTGAACCGCACCGTGACCCGCACCTGGAGCCGACCCTTCCGCGCCAGCTTCCTGCGCTGGGCCTTGGTCGCCCGCACCACCAGCCTCGTCGTCGTCGCGCCGCCGGGCCGGGTGGTGGCCGAGACCACCTTGGCGCCGGTGAGCGTGATCGTGCCGCCGGTGTTGGTGGTCACCGCGAGGGCGACGGTGCCGGCCTTGCGGTTCTTGACCGGCTTGCCGAGCGCCAGCGTCGGGGTCACCTCCTCGTCGACCACCTCGATGCTGAGCGCCTCCGCGGTCGTCTGCTGGCCGGCGGAGTCGGTGACCACCGCGGTCAGCGTGACGGTCCGCCCCGCGTGCGCCGCGGTCGGCGTCCAGCTGAACTGGTACGGCGCCGAGGTGTCGGCACCCGCCGGAGCGCCGTCGACGAGCAGCGTCACCCCGGAGAGCGCGTGGTCGTCGAGACCGCGCACCAGCGGCCACAGCGTCTCCCCCACCTTCACCTCGGCACCGTCGAGCGGGTCGACCAGCGCCGCCGAGGGGGCGGCGTCGACGGTCGCGCCGTACGACGTCGGCACGCTCGAGGGCGGGGCGGAGAGCCGGCCCGGGGTGGTCACCGTGGGCGTGGCCCCGTCGGGGCCGGAGATCGCCTCGAGCCCGGCGCTCGGGTCGGCCGGACCGCCCGGCACCGGGTTGCCCTGACCGACGAAGCTGGCCTGCAGGGCGAAGGCACCACCCTGCCGGACGCCGGTGCCGGTGGCGTTGGCGTTGTAGACCGCGAAGCCGTTGCCGGTGATCACGTTGCCGGTGCCGGTCAGCGCGCCCGGCACCTCGGTGCGAGCGTCGGTCAGCAGCAGGCCGTAGGACCGGGCCGGGTCGGGACGGAAGTAGTTGCCGACGATCCGGCTCCCCCGCACGAACCCGTCCGCCCCGCTGGCGTACTGCACGCCGGTCTGCGGGTGGACCGCGTTGGGCGTGCCGCGGACGACGGTGCCCGAGACGTAGCCGTGCTGCTCGGTGCCGGTGCGCACCGTGTTGTCGGTGTGCCCGTCCGGTCCCCGGGCGCCGTCGAACAGGATGCCGCCCGACTGGTAGCCCGTGACGAGGCTGTCGGCCACCGTCACCTCGTTCTCCACGGTGCCGGGGCCGGCGCCCAGGACGAGGCTGGTCTTGACGATGCCCCAGCCGTGCGGGTTCGCCGCCAGCTCCTCGGCGTCGGTGGCCCGGCGCAGCGGACCGACCACGCTGTCGGAGACCCGACCGGCCGCCCCGAAGAAGGCGATGCCGGCCTCGGCCCAGGTGTCGCCGGAGGTGACCGTCACCCCGGAGATGTCGACGAACATCTCGTTGGTGTCGGTCGAACCCAGCGACTGCCGTGACACCGTGACCACGTTGCCGCCGCCGTCGCGCAGGTACGGCACCAGGCCGGCCAGCGAGTCGATCGCCGGGTCGGGCTTGATCGTCACCTTGTCGGCTCCCGCTCCCTTGATCTTGAGCGGCTTGGTGATGGTGAGGCCGTTGCGCGCCTCGGTGGCGACCGGGTTGCCGGGGCCGAAGACCGGGGTCGACGACTCCTCGTAGGTGCCCTCGCAGACCACGATCGTGTCCCACGGCGAGGCGAGGTCGACCGCAGCCTGCACCGAGGTGACGTTCGCGTCGGGGCACTGCGCGCGGTCGTCGTCGACGACCCACGTCGTGTTGGCCCACGGGTTGTCGACCTGGTCGGTGAGCGCCAGGTTGCCGGGGGTGTTGTCGGTCTCGGCGAGGAACGCCGCCGGGTCCGGCCCGGTCTCCGGCGCACCGTGGCCGGCGCCCTGGTCGACGTCGGTGCCGTCGGAGAGCACCAGGGGCTCGTCGGTCACCGCCTCCTGGAACCGGACGTCGGCCAGCTGGATCGAGCCGGACTGCGGGGTGCCGGGCACGCCGAAGCGCAGCTCGACCTCGTCGACCGAGGTCAGGTCGACGCCCTGGGCGGCGAACTCGCTGAGCGGCACCCGGATCTGGTCGAGCACGATGTGGGTGCGTGCGGTGACGGTGCCGGTCGACATGTGCAGGGCGTTGCCCCACCGCTCGTCGGCGGCGTGCACGGTGCCCTCGTGGCCGGCCGTGTCGGTCAGCGCGATCACGAAGTCCTGCGTGGTCGCCGTGGGGTCGTACGACACCGGCAGCTGGTCGCCCTCGGCGTCGAGCCGGTCGGCGTCGGCGCCGGGGTTGCGGAGGTCGAAGAAGTTCACGTCCGCGCCCATCGCCAGCGCCTTCAGGCCGCTGACGTCGCCGTTGGCGGCCGGGATGTCGGCGGTCAGCCGCGCGTCCTGCGCCGGCTCCCACGCCAGCGCGAGCTGGCGGCCGTAGGAGTGGTTGACCGGCGCGTTCTCCCGGATGCCGTTCTGGCCGCCGAGCTCGGCCTTCCCCGGCAGCGGGCAGGCCTTGGCGCCCGTGGGCTGCGTGCTCTTGCCCAGCTGGGACGGCGCGAAGTCGTCGGGCTCGGGGTTGCACCAGTCGTAGCCGCCGGGGGTCTTCTTCGGCAGCGCGACCCCGCCGTTGTCGACGTAGGGGTAGGCGAAGCCGCTACCGCTGAGCGACCCGCCCAGCGCGTTCAGGCTCAGCGGGTTGGTCACCTCGGGCCGGATCACGTCGACCCGCTCCGCCGGGGGCGCGAAGTAGCTCGTGGAGACGTACTCATCGCAGCCGATGCGGGTGCCGGACACGCTGGTGGGGCAGGCCGAGTCGGGGATCTGCCGGTGCGACGGGGTGTCCGAGAGCTCACCGGTCAGGTAGGGGTCGAACGCCCCCTCGCCGCCGACGTAGCGGCGGAAGAACGCCGACATGGTGGCGAGGCCGATCTTCTCCTGGTCGCCCATCCGCGCCGGGTCGCCGGAGATCTTGGTGTTGACCAGCGGGTTGTAGGTGTCGGAGTTGTCGATCACGTACGACCACGGGTCGTAGCTGGCCGCGCCGCTGAGCCGCAGGTTGTTCGGCTGCACGTTGCCGCCGTCGGTGGGCTGGGAGTTGCCGCACGCCGCGTCGTTGACGTTGCCGCCGTCCTGGCCGTCGGCGAACCAGACGGTGTTGTACCAGTTGTGGATCGCGCCCTGCTGCGACATCTGGATCCGCGGGAACGGGTCGTCGCCGTTGACGTACTGGCTGCGCTCGAAGAAGCGGGCGCCCTGCAGGTTCGACACGTCGCCGTCGCACCACGGCAGGATCGAGAGGTACGGCGTGCCGTACGGCGCCTTGCGCTCGTAGTCCACCGGCGCGAGCGAGATGACGCCGCGCAGGGGGTAGCGGGGGCCGTCGGTGCGCTGCCGGTTGTAGTCGATGAAGCTGGTGACGGCGTCGCCGCCGCGGGAGTGGCCCATCAGGCCGATCCGGGTGAGGTCGAGCCTGCCCACCAGCGTGGTGCCGATGGTGGTGTCGGCGTCGACCGGGAGGCCGCCCTCGGCGTTCGCGGCGGTGAGCGCGTCGAGGGCCGCGGCGATCAGCAGTCGCCGCTGGTGCATGCCCTTCCCCTTGGGGTTGTCCTGGCGCATCATCAGCTGGTCCTGCGACAGGGAGAAGGTGGTGTAGCCCCAGGTCGCGAGGTTCTCGCCGAGGTAGGCGTAGCCCGCCTCGTTGCGCTTGAACTGCGTGCAGCTCAGCGTGGCGCTGTTCTGACCCGCGTCGCAGGAGCCGTGGTTGCCGTGCACGAGCACGATGACCGGCGACGGCTCGGTGCGGTCGACGGGGTAGTAGAGGGAGCCGCGGATCTGGATGTTCTCGGCAGCCTGCGCCGTCCCGGCCGTCGGTGCCGCGCCGGACGAGCTCGGCTCCTGCAGCGCGGCGAGCCCCAGCTTCGTCTCCTGGATGGTCGCCGGGGTGTAGTCACCTCGCTCCAGCGGGTCCGGCAGCGTCGTCGGGTCGACGGCGGTGGGAATGGGTTCCGCGGCCTGGGACGGCGTGGCCAGTGGTAGCGCCAGCGCCGCCAGGAGCGGGAGCAGCGCCCAGCGACGTGCTCGCGTGGAGGTGAAGACCCTCACGGCTTCTCCTGTCTCTCGGGAAGTCGGTCCTCGACCGACCGGCGCAGGCTAGGAGCGCCGCGTTGCGGGTCGGTGTCGCTCGTGTTTCGGCAGCCGCCGCCTCGTCCGCGACCGCTCGCGCAGCGGCCCCGGCACGGCGGCTCCGGAGCCGGCGCGGCCCCGGCTAGACTCGCGCGCAGCCAGAGCCCGCAGGTCTGCCGACCTGCGGGCTGTTGCTCGGACGGGCCCGGCGAGCAGCCCCACGACACCACCAGCGGACAGGAGGGAGTGCGTCCGTGACCAGGCGAGACCGGCTGATCGCGGGCGTCGCGGCGGTCGCCCTGGCGGGCGTCCTCGCCGTCGCCGGCGCGGTGCAGCTCAGCTCCTCGGGCGGCGAGCGCGAGGCGGCCGGTCGCCCCAACGTCGTGGTCTTCGTCGCCGACGACCTCGACAAGAAGCTGGCCCGGTGGATGCCCAACACCCAGCGGTTGATCGCCGACGCCGGGGCCACCTTCGACCGCTACTACGTCGAGCAGTCGACGTGCTGCACCTCCCGGGCCAGCATCCTCAGCGGGCAGTACACCCACAACCACGGGGTGCGCGGGAACCACTACCCCGCGGGCGGCTTCTTCCGCTGGCGCGGCGCCGGCGAGGACCGGGCGCTGCCGACCTGGCTGGCCGCCGAGGGCTACGACAACGCGCTGCTCGGAAAGTACCTCAACGAGTACCCCTTCCCCGGCGGCTACGACGGCCCCGACAAGGCCTCGCTCCGCACCTACGTGCCACCGGCGTGGGAATCGTGGTTCAGCCCGGTCGGCGGCAAGCCCTACCAGCAGGCCGACACGGTGATGAACACCAACGGCGAGGTCGACGACGAACCGCGGGCCGGCTACCTCGACAGCCTGATGGGCGAGCGGGTCGCGCAGCTGGTCGACGGTCTCGACGGCATGGACTTCCGCGAGGGCGGCAAACTCGTCTACTACGCGTCGTACTCGCCGCACTCGCCGTACGCCCATCCCGACCGCTACGACAACGACTTCACCGACGTGCGCTACCCGCGGGTGCCGTCGTTCGACGAGGCCGACGTCTCCGACAAGTGGGGCACGGTCCGCACCCGCAAGCGCCTGAGTGCGGCCAAGATGGCCCAGGTCGACGCCGCCTTCCGCGACCGGATCCGGTCGGTGCAGGTGCTCGACCAGACCGTCCAGGAGGTGGTCAAGCGGCTGCGCGAGCAGGGCACGCTCGACAACACCTACCTGCTCTTCACCTCCGACAACGGCTACAACATGGGCGAGCACCGGCTCGACATCGCCAAGTACAACCAGTTCGAGGAGACCGTCAGCGTGCCGCTGTGGGTGCGCGGACCGGGCATCCCCCGCGGTCGCCACGTCGACGAGCTCGCCGGCAACATCGACCTCGCCCCCACGATCGCGGCGATGACCGGTACGCCGATCCCGGCCCGGGTCGACGGGCTCTCCCTGCTCCCGCTCGCCCGGGGCCGGGTCGACCGGCTCCCCCGCCGCCACCTGCTGCTCTCGCGGGGGCTGATCCCGCTGGAGAAGCAGACGCTGACCGGTGTCGACGAGTACCCCGAGACGGTCGTGGAGTCGCCGCGCCGGGCGATGCTCTCGGACTTCAACGCCGTGGTGAGCCGCCGGTGGAAGCTGGTCGACTACATCAACAACCACCACGAAGAGCTCTACGACCTCCGCAGCGACCCCTACGAGCTCGACAACCTGCTCGCGCGGGGCGGGGCGTCGCTGCGGGCGATGGGCCCGGAGCGGCAGCGCACGGTGCGCGAGCTGCGTCGCACCCTCCGCGCGCTGCTGGCCTGCTCGGGGAAGGAGTGCCGCCTGTGAGCGGGTTCCGGGTCGGCTTCGTCACCGGCGCCACCCCCGACAAGTGGGCCCGCACCTGGCGCGAGCGCACCCGGGCCACGCTCGAGCTGGTGCCGGTCACCGAGGCCGAGCAGGAGGTGGGGCTGCGCGACGGCAGCCTCGACATGTGCCTGGTCCGGCTGCCGGTCGACCGTGCCGGGCTGCACTGCATCCCCCTCTACGAGGAGGTGCCGGTGGTCGTGGTGCCGGCCGACCACGTCGTCTCCGTCGTCGACGAGGTGACCCTCGACGACCTGGCCGGCGAGCAGCTGGTCCGACCGCACGCCTCCGGGTGGACGCCCGACGTGCCCCAGCTGGACTGGCCGGCGATGTCGGAGCAGGAGGCGGTCGAGGTGGTCGCGTCGGGCTCGGGGGTGCTGCTGGTGCCGATGTCGGTCGCCCGGTTGCACCACCGCAAGGACGTCGTCCACCGCCCCGTCACCGACCTACCGCCCACCCGGATCGGGCTGGCCTGGCTGGTCGACAACGACGAGGAGCGGGTCCAGTCGTTCATCGGCGTGGTCCGCGGTCGCACCGAGCGCAGCTCGCGCGGCTGACGCCCGCGCGTGACGCTCGCCTCACCCGTTCGGGCATGCCCCGGGGTACCAGCGGGTAGCAGTCAGTGGTGACATTGAGGCAGAACACCCCGTCCCGCCATCCCACCTCCGGGGTCGTCCCCCGGTCCGAGGCCCCCCACCCCGCCCTCGACGTCCCCGTCGACGAGGGGGCCCAGTCGCCGCCCCGCCTGGACCGCCTCGTCTTCGGGGTCACGAGCGCCTTCGCCGTGGGCTTCCTGGTGTGGGGCTTCGTCAGCAAGGACACCCTGGCCACGGCGAGCACCGACGCCCTCGGCTGGGTGATGGACAGCCTCGGGTGGTTGTTCGTCCTGTCGGCGAGCGGCTTCGTGGTCTTCGTGCTCTGGCTCGCGATCGGGCGGTTCGGCCGGATCCCCCTGGGCCGCGACGACGAGGAGCCGGAGTTCCGCACCGCCTCCTGGATCGCGATGATGTTCAGCGCCGGGATGGGCATCGGCCTGATGTTCTACGGCGTCAGCGAGCCGATCTCGTTCTTCGCCACCCCGCCGCCCGGCACCGGCGAGGCCGGCAACCCCGAGGCCACGCAGACCGCGATGGCCACCACCCTGTTCCACTGGACCCTCCACCCGTGGGCCATCTACGCCGTCGTCGGCCTGTCGATCGCCTACGGCGTCTACCGCAAGGGCCGCGTCCAGCTGATCTCGGCGGCGTTCGAGCCGCTCCTGGGCCGGCACGCCCGCGGCCCCGCCGGCCGCGTCATCGACATGCTGGCCATCTTCGCCACCCTCTTCGGGTCGGCCGCGTCGCTGGGGCTCGGCACCCTCCAGATCCGCAGCGGCCTCGAGATCGTCGCCGGCATCGGCGAGGTCGGCAACGCCGTGCTGGTCGGGATCATCGCCGTGCTCACGGCGGCCTTCGTGCTGTCCGCGGTGTCCGGCGTGGCCCGGGGCATCCAGTGGCTCTCGAACATCAACATGGTGCTGGCCGTGACCCTCGCGGCGTTCGTGTTCGTGGTCGGTCCGACCGTGTTCATCCTCAACCTGCTGCCGACCGCGATGGGCAGCTACCTCGGCGACCTGCCGATGATGGCCGCCCGCACCGGGGCCGAGGGCGCCGAGACCGACGCCTGGCTGCAGTCGTGGACGATCTTCTACTGGGCCTGGTGGCTGTCGTGGACACCGTTCGTGGGCATGTTCATCGCGCGCATCTCCCGCGGTCGCACGATCCGCCAGTTCGTCACCGGGGTGCTGCTGGTGCCGAGCCTGGTCAGCCTGGTCTGGTTCGCGATCTTCGGCGGCACCGCCATCGACCTGCAGGAGGCCGGCACCGACATCGCCGGCGCGGGCGGCCTGGAGAGCCAGCTGTTCACCACGCTGGAGCAGCTGCCGCTGTCGACCCTCGCGAGCGTCCTGGTGATGGTGCTGGTGGCCATCTTCTTCGTCTCCGGCGCCGACGCCGCGTCCGTCGTCATGGGCTCGCTGTCCGAGCACGGCAGCTCCGAGCCGCGACGCCCGACGGTGGTGTTCTGGGGCGTGGCGACCGGTGCGGTCGCGGCGGTGATGCTGCTGGTGGGCGGCTCCGACGCACTCTCGGGCCTGCAACGGATCACCATCGTGGCCGCGGTGCCGTTCGTGCTGGTGATGATCGGTCTCGCGGTGGCGCTGGTGAAGGACCTGCGCCAGGACCCGCTCATGGTGCGCCGCGCGTACGCCGTGGAGGCGGTCGAGCAGGCCGTGGTCACCGGCGTCACCGAGCACGGCGACGACTTCGTGATCTCCGTCGACCGCGACCCGGAGGCGGGCCCGGACCCCGACCGGTCCTAGGGTGCGGGGGTGTTCCTCACCCCCGGCGACCCCGACGACCTGCGCCTCGGCGCCGCCGCGATTCTCCGGCAGCACTACGGGGCCGAGGCGACGGTCGCGGCCCGGGCACCCGGGCGGGTGAACCTGATCGGCGAGCACGTCGACTACCACCGCGGCCCCTGCCTCCCGCTCGCGCTGGAGCACGCGACCCACGTCGCGCTGCGTCCTCGTGACGACGACCGGGTGCGGCTGGTGAGCCGCCACTCCGACGAGCCGTGGGAGGGCACGCTCGACGAGTGCGCCTCGGCCACCGGGTGGGCGGCGTACGCCGCCGGGGTGCTGTGGGCGCTGCGCGACTCCGGCCGCGCGGTGCCCGGCCTCGACCTCGCCGTCGACTCCACCGTGCCGGTGGGCGCCGGGCTGTCCAGCTCGGCGGCGCTGGAGTGCGCCGTCGGCGTCGCGGTGGCCTCCCTGGTCGACCCCGACCTGCTCACCACCGGCCGGCGCGAGCTCGCCCAGCTGTGCATCCGGGCCGAGCGCGAGGTGGCTGGTGCGCCGACCGGTGGGCTCGACCAGACCGTGGCGATGCTCGCCGAGGCCGGGGCCGCCCTGCTCGTGGACTTCGACGACGACTCCACCCACCAGGTGCCGCTCGACCTCACCGCGGAGGGCCTGGCGCTGCTGGTCACCGACACCCGGGTCAGCCACGCCCTGGTCGACGGCGGCTACGGCGCCCGGCGCGAGGACTCCGAGGAGGCCGCCCGCAGGCTGGGGCTGGAGAGCCTCCGCGAGGCCCGGCTCGGGATGCTCGACGACCTCGGCGACGAGCGGCTGCGCCGCCGGGCCCGTCACGTCGTCACCGAGATCGAACGGGTCGCCGCCACGGTCGACGCCCTCGAGAGCGGCGACTGGACGGCGGTCGGTGGCCTCCTCGACGCCTCCCACGCCTCGCTCCGCGACGACTACGAGGTGTCCTGCGCCGAGCTCGACCTTGCCACAACGACCGCGCGCGAGGCCGGCGCGCTGGGCGCGCGGATGGTGGGGGGCGGCTTCGGCGGCTCGGCGGTGGCGCTGGTGCCGGCCGAGCGGGTCGAGGCGGTGGCGGCGGCGGTCGACACCGCGTTCGCGGCGGCCGGACACCGGCCGCCGGCGCACCTGCGGGCGGTCGCGTCGAGCGGGGCCGCGCTGCTCGGCTGAGCCCGCCGAGGTGGCGCCACCTGAGTACGCCGGACGATGTCGGCCGCTCCGCCGCGAGCCCACACTGCGGTCATGACCACCCAGACCACCGCCCCGTCCCGCAACACCACCGCGTTCTTCGCCCAGGCCGGCATCTCCTTCGCCGTGGCCCTCGGAGCGATGATCCTGGCGATCTGCTACCTCCCGGTCGACCCGTGGGTGCGCGCGTTCCTGGCGATGACCACCCTGTTCCTCACCAGCTCGGCCTTCACCCTGGCCAAGTGCGTGCGCGACGCGCAGGAGAACCAGTACGTCGTCTCCCGCCTCGACCAGGCCCGGGTCGACAAGCTCCTCGCGGAGCACGACCCCTTCCGCAGCGTCTCCTGACCCGGTTCCGCGACCTCGCAACGGGTACCGAGGGCAGGTCCGTTCGCACCCGTCCGAGGAGGACCTCGATCGTGAACCCGCTCAGCACCCTCGTCCACGGCGTCACCCACGGTGTCACCACGGTGGCGCGCGTCCCGCTGGTGGTGGCGGCCCGGGGGGTCGGCCTCGCTCGCGGGCTCGCCGACGTCGCTGCCGGCCGGCACGACCAGGCCGACCCGGAGGCCACGCCCGCCCCCGAGGCCATCCCCACGAAGACGCCCGAGGCGGCCACCGACACCGCCGACCGCGAGCCGGAGGTCGTGCTCGCCGAGCCGCCGTCGCCCGCCGAGGCCGCCGCCGCCGCCGTGGCGCGCGAGCAGTCGGAGCCCGACCTGAACCGGCCGAGCATCTCGGTGCAGCCCACCGGGGGTCCCGACGACGACCTGGTCACCCCGGCCGGAACCCCCGCGGCCGACCTGGCGACCAACCCCGACACCACGGACACCGACCTGCACCAGGTCGACACCGAGGACGTCGTCACGCCGGCCACGGTCGCCCGGGTCGTCAGCGAGTCGCAGACCCTGTCGCGCGCGGCCGACCCCGACAAGGGCTGAGACCGCTCCCGGCTCGACCGCGACGACAGCACTGCCCCGGCTCACCGCGAGCCGGGGCAGTGCTGAGTCGTGCCGGGTCTGGGGTCAGCGCAGCTCGGCGCTGGTGAGGCCCAGGACCCGACGGGCCACGATCAGCTGCTGGATCTGCTGGGTGCCCTCGAAGATGTCGAGGATCTTGGAGTCGCGCGACCACTTCTCGAGCAGCTCGGCCTCGCTGTAGCCCACCGACCCGGCCAGCTCGACGCAGCTGAGCGTGATGTCGGAGCCGACCCGGCCGGCCTTGGCCTTGGCCATCGACGCCTCGAGCGAGTTCGGCTCGCGGTTGTCGGCCTTCCAGGCGGCCTGGAGCATGAGCAGCCGGGCGCCCTCCCAGTCGGCCTCCATCTGGAGGAACTTCGCCGCGGCGGCGGACTGAACGTGGGCGGGGCGGTCGTAGTCGATGGTCACGCCCGCCTGCTCGAGCAGGTCGCGGGTGAGGTCGAGGGCGGCCTTGGCGCAGCCGACCGCCATCGACGCGACCAGCGGCCGGGTGTTGTCGAAGGTCGCCATCGCGCCGGCGAAGCCCTGCTTGGTGTCGATCTCCGGCGAGCCGAGGAGGTTCTCCTTCGGCACCCGGCAGTCCTCGAAGATGATCGTGGCGGTGTCGGACGCGCGGATGCCGAGCTTGTGCTCGAGCCGGTCGACCCGCATGCCGGGCGTGCCCTTGGGAACGACGAACGACTTGATCGCGGCCCGCCCCAGCGAGCGGTCGAGCGTCGCCCACACCACGATGTGGTCGGCCCGGTCGCCGGCGGTGACGTAGATCTTCTCGCCGTTGATGACGTACTCGTCGCCGTCGAGGACGGCGGTGGTGGTGATGTTGGCGGAGTCGGAGCCCACGCCGGGCTCGGTGATGGCCATGCCGGCCCAGACCCCAGCGAACCGCTCGAGCTGCTCGTCGTCGGCCACCGAGGCGATCGCGGAGTTGCCCAGGCCCTGTCGCGGCATGGAGAGCAGCAGGCCCACGTCGCCCCAGCACATCTCGGCGATCGACATCACCGAGGCGAGGTTGGCGCCGTTCTTGACGCCGCCGCGCTCCTCGGCCTTGTCGTCGCGGCGGACTCCGGCGGCACCGGCTCCCTCGCTCGCGCCCGACTCGGACAGGCCATCGATCATCGCGGCGAGCATGTCGAGCTCGCGGGGGTACTCGTGCTCCGCGCGGTCGTACTTGCGCGAGATCGGCCGCAGCATGTTCATCGCGACCTGGTGGGCCTGGTCGGTGAGCGTGCGGAACTTCCGGGGGTCGTCGAGGTTGATGGCCATCAGACGATCACTGCACCTTCCATGATCCCGATGGCGCGCAGGTCGCGGTACCAGCGCTCCACCGGGTGCTCCTTGACGAATCCGTGACCACCGAGCAGCTGGACGCCGTCGAGGCCGATCTGCATGCCCTTGTCGGCGCACAGCTTGCGGGCGAGGGCGACCTCGCGGGAGAAGTCCTTGCCGGCGGCCGCGCGGCCGGCGGCCTTGTAGGTGAGCAGGCGCATGGCCTGCAGCTCGATCGCGATGTTGGCGACCATGAACGCCACCGACTGCCGGTGGGCGATCGGCTCCCCGAACGCCTCGCGCTCCTTGACGTAGGGCGTGACGTAGTCGAGGACCGCCTGCCCGGTGCCGACGGCCAGCGCGCACCAGGCCAGCCGGGAGAGGCGGACGCACTCGGCGTACGTCGTGCCGTCGGTCGCGCCGAGGACGGCGTCGGCGGGAACGGTGACGTCGGTGAGCGTCAGCCGGGTCAGCGAGGCGGCGCGCACGCCCATGGCGGGGTCGGCCTCGACCTGCAGGCCGGGCGTCGAGGACTCGACGAGGAACAGCACCGGCTTGCCGTCGAGGGCGGCGCCCACGACGAAGAGCTCGGCCCGGTCGCCGCGGGGCACCAGCGACTTCACGCCGTTGAGCACGTAGGAGTCGCCCTGGCGCACCGCCGTGGTCGCTGGGCTGAGCACGTCGAAGAGCACCGTGGGCTCGGTGAGCGCGAGGGCGGCGGCCGGCACGTCGTCGCCGGTGAACGCCGGGAGGTAGGTCTGCTGCTGGGCGTCGGTGCCCCACAGCCCGAGCGCGGTGGCGACCGAGCCGGGCGCCAGCGCGGCCACCGCCAGGCCCATGTCGGCCTTGGCCAGGGCCTCGGCGACCAGGGTGCCGGCCATCGCGGAGCGCTCCTCGGTGACGCCGCCCAGGGCCTCGGGGACCCCGAGGATCGGCAGCCCGATCTCGAGGCTGGCCTTGAGCAGCGCCTCGGGCGCGGCGCACGCGTCGTCGGCCTCGGCGGCGGCGGGCCGCACCACCTCGTCGGCGAACTCGGTGACCACGTCGAGGAGCATCTGCTCGTCGTCGGTGGGCGTGAGGTCGAAGACCCCCTCGGTGCGGGTCGCGGTGGCGCGGGTGCCGGGGGCGTCCTTGCGGCCGGCCCGCGCGAACGTGCGGCTCGCGGTGGTGACGGTCTTGAAGCCGTTGCGGGTCGCGGTGAACACCGCCTGCTCGGCGGGCTTGCGCAGGCCGATCCGGTCGAGCAGGTCGGTCTGGGCGAGTCGGTTGAGGGCCGCCACGGCGTAGCCGATCGGGTCGCGCGACTCCTTCGACGACAGGCCGTGCTTGCCGCCCGGCTTGAGGCTCTGGAGGAGGGACATGGCGTCAATGTAACTGAGAGTTACACACCGGGCTACAGCCGTGCCGGTTGCGCGCGTCACACCCGCCGTTCCTAGGATCGGGGCATGCCCGACGCGCCTGTCCACGCCCCCCACGGCCAGCTGCCCACCGGAGGGACGGTGCGACCGATGACCCGCTGGGGCACCCCGGTCATGCACCGGCCGCAGCAGCCGGTCACGTCGTACGACGAGGAGCTGGCGACGCTGGTGGCCGACATGGTCGCCACGATGTACGCCGCCGACGGCGTGGGGCTGGCGGCCTGCCAGATCGGCGTCGACCTGGCCGTCTTCGTCTTCGACTGCCCCGACGACACCGGGACCCGCACGGTGGGGGTCGTGTGCAACCCGGTGCTGACCCTGCCCGAGGGCAAGGACCGTCAGCTGGACGTCGCCGAGGAGGGCTGCCTGTCCTACCCGGGGGCGTACGTCGAGTGCGCGCGGCCGGACTTCGCGACGGTCACGGGCACCGGGCCGGACGGGACGCCGGTGGAGTTCTCGGGCTCGGGGCTGCTGGCGCGGTGCCTGCAGCACGAGACCGACCACACGCTCGGCACCGTCTTCGGCGACCGGGTGCCGACCAAGGCCCGCAAGAAGCTGCAGAAGCTGATGGAGAAGGCGGCGCCGGACTACCCCGAGTCCTGGCCGGCCTGATCTTGCCGCCTGATCTTTCCGGCCTGATCTTTCCGGCCTGATCTTTCCGGCCTGATCTTTCCGGCCTGATCTTTCCGGCCTGATCCTTCCGGCCTGACCTGGTGGGGGTCAGGGTCGGCGGCGCACGGCCACCGGTCCGCGGCGGACCGCGTCGCGCAGCGCCCCCGGCACGGTGCGGGGCCGCAGCGCCGGAGTGGGTCCGTGGGCGGCCTCGCGCATCCCGGCGACCACCTCGCGGAGCACCTCGGGCCCGGTGCGGGTCGGCGCCCAGCCGAGCTCGACCCGGGCCCGGGTGCTGTCGAGGCTGGGCAGTGCGAAGGCGAGGTCGAGCCACCCGGTGTCGACCGGCTGGAGCCGCAGCCGCCAGGCGGCGGACACGGCCGGGCGCAGCACCGAGGACGGCACGTGCACCAGCCGGGCGCCGAGCGCGTCGGCGACGTCGGCGGCCGTGACGGGCTCCGAGGAGGCGAGGTTGAAAGCACCGCCGGCACGCTGGTGCAGCACCGCGGCGACCGCCTCCGCGACGTCGTCGGAGTGGACCATCGGCACGACCATGCCCCGGTCGAGCGGCAACACCGGCAGCAGGCCCAGGGCCCGCGCCGGGACCACGCCCGGGACGCCGTAGCGCAGCAGGGCGCTGGCGGCGGTGCGTTGGCCGACGATCCCGGGCCGCAGTCTCGTCACCAGGGTGTCCGCGCCGGAGGCCTCGTGGTCGTCAAGGAGCCGCTCGGCGGCGACCTTGTGCCGGCTGTACATCGAGGTCGGCACGCCGGTCGTGGGCCAGGCCTCGTCGACGCCGCGGTCGTCGGCGCGCGGTGCGTAGGCGCCGACCGACGACATGTGCAGCAGGTGGGGCACCCCGGCGGCCTCGACCGCCTCGACGACGCGCCGAGTACCGCCGACCCCGACCCGCTCCAGGTAGTCGGGGTCGTGGGAGGGCTGGAACCCCCAGACCAGGTGGACCACCGCGTCGGCGCCGCGGAAGGCGTCGGCCAGCGCGGCGCTGCCCTCGTCGCTGGAGAGGTCGGCGCGGTGCCAGGTCACGTCGCCGCCGGCGTCGTCGGGGGGCGGGCGGCGGACGACGCCCACCACCTCGTGGCCACCCTCCGCGAGCAGCCGCCGGACCACCGCCGAGCCGATGTTGCCGGTCGCTCCCGTCACCACGATGCGCATGCCTCGCGGTGCCCGGTCCGGGCGGGGGCAGACAGGGGTGGCCGTCGGGTGGGGCTGCGGTTTGGTCACAAACCGCGCTTCGGGTGGCCCGTGGGCTGCGGTTGGTGACCAAACCGCACCACGGTGACCCCAACCGACCCCGGCCTGGAGGCAGACGGGATAGCCGTCGGGTGTGCCCGCGGTTTGGTCACAAACCGCGCTCCGGGGGGCCCGTGGGCTGCGGTTGGTGACCAAACCGCACCCCCTGGACCCCGGAACCCGGCTCAGCGCCGGGCGGTGACGTAGCAGGCGACGGCGCTGGCGGCGGCGACGTTGAGGGAGTCGATGCCGGCGGTCATCGGGATGATGGCGCGGCGGTCGGCGGCCTGCTCCCAGCGCGCCGA
Source organism: Nocardioides sp. SYSU D00038 (assembly GCF_016924665.1). Lineage (GTDB taxonomy): Bacteria > Actinomycetota > Actinomycetes > Propionibacteriales > Nocardioidaceae > Nocardioides. Next base: position 33,842 of record NZ_JAFFJT010000014.1, on the reverse strand, counting down.
GAGGCCGTGGCCCTCCGAGCCGAGCACGAGGGCGACCTGGTCGAGGCCGGCGACGGCGTCCTCCACCGGCACGGCGTCGGGGGCGAGGGTGAGGGCGACGGTGGTGAAGCCGCGGGCGGAGAGGTCCGGCAGCGCGGTCGCCCAGTCCGGGAGCCGGGTCCACGGCAGGGAGAACACCGCCCCCATCGCGACCTTGACCGCGCGCCGATAGAGCGGGTCGGCGCAGCGGGGCGAGAGCAGCACGGCGTCGAAGCCCAGGGCGGCCCCGGAGCGGAGGATGGCGCCGACGTTGGTGTGGTCGACCACGTCCTCGAGCACCAGCACCGACCGGGCGCCGGCGAGCACCTCCTCGACCGGGGGCAGCGGTCGGCGCTCCAGCGAGGCCAGCGCGCCGCGGTGGACGTGGAAGCCGGTCACCTGCTCGGCCAGCGCCTCCGAGACGACGTAGACCGGGGCGTCGTGGCGCTCCAGCACGTCGGCGAGGCGGGCGAGCCAGCGCGGCGCCATCAGGAACGACCGCGGGGTGTGGCCGGCGGCGACGGCGCGGCGGACCACCTTCTCCCCCTCGGCCAGGAACAGCCCGTGCTCGGCCTCGAGGTGCTTGCGCAGCTCGACGTCGCGCAGGTCGCGGTAGTCGGCCAGCCGCGGGTCGGCGGGGTCGGTGACCTCGATCCGCTCCCCCATCAGGCGTACTCGTCGGGGTGGGCCACCGCCACCACGTCGCCGACCACGATGATCGCCGGGGGCCGCACCGCCTGGGTGCGCAGGTCGTCGGCGAGCGTGCCGAGCCGGCTGAGCACGGTGCGCTCGCCGGGCATCGTCCCGTCGCAGACGACCGCGACCGGCGTGTCCGCCGACCGGCCGCCCTCGACCAGCGCGGCCGCGATCGCGGGCGCGTTCTCGACGCCCATCATCACCACCACCGTGCCGCGCAGCCGGCCCAGCGCCGACCAGTCGGTGAGCGAGTCGGGGTGCCCCGGCGGCAGGTGCCCGGAGACCACGGCGAACTCGTGGGCGACGCCGCGGTGGGTCACCGGGATCCCGGCGACGGCGGGTACGGCGACCGGGCTGGTCAGGCCCGGGATCACCCGCACCGGCACGCCGGCCTCCCGGCAGGCCAGCACCTCCTCGTAGCCGCGACCGAAGACGAAGCTGTCGCCGCCCTTGAACCGCACCACCCGCTTGCCCTCGAGCGCGCGCGCGACGATGACCCGGTTGATCTCCTCCTGCTGGGCCGAGCGGCCGCGGGGCAGCTTGGCGACGTCGACGAGCTCGACGTCGGCCGGCAGGTCACCCAGCAGCTCGCGGGGCGCGAGCCGATCGGCGATCACCACGTCGGCGTCCATCAGCGCGGCCCGCGCCGCGAACGACACCAGCTCCGGGTCGCCCGGCCCGCCCCCGACGAGCACGACGCCGGGGGCGCGCTCGCGCTCCTCGCGGGTCGTGATCCGGCCGGTGCGCAGCAGCTCGAGCACCCGGTCGCGGATCGCGGCGGAGCGCTGCGGCGTCCGCTGCCCGAGCACCGCGACGGTGAAGCCCTCGTGGCGGCCGACCGCGGGGGTCCAGGCGGTGGCTCGGGTGGCGTCGTCGGAGCGCACGCAGAAGATCCGGCGCTCCTCGGCCGCGGCGCTCACCCGGGCGTTGACGTCCGCGTCGTCGGTGGCGGCGATCACGTACCAGCAGCCGTCGAGGTCGTCCTCGACGAAGCCGCGCTCGTGCCAGGTCAGCTCGCCCGCCCCGACCATGCCCTCGATCGCCGGCGTCACCGCGGGCGAGACGACCACGACGTCCGCGCCCACCCCGATCAGCTGCGGCACCCGGCGCTGAGCGACGTGGCCGCCGCCGACCACCACCACGCGGCGCCCGGAGAGTCGCAGGCCCGACGGGTAGATCGGGAAGTCGTCGTCCACCGGCCCATTCTCGCCGCCCCCGTCGCCGGCCCGGTTCCACCGGTTCAGTCTCCGGACTACCGTGGCGCCCATGAGTCTCGAGCGTCCCGTCAGCCCGAACCCCTACGACCTGCTCCCGGCCGTCCCGGCCGTCTCGGTGACCAGCGACGACGTCACCGACGGCCAGCCGCTCAAGGACGACCAGGTCGCCGACGCCGGCAACACCTCGCCCCAGCTCGCCTGGGAGCCGGTGCCGGACGCCCAGAGCTACACGGTGACCTGCTTCGACCCCGACGCCCCCACCCCGAGCGGGTTCTGGCACTGGGTGCTGGTCGACCTGCCCGCCGACGTCACCTCGCTCGACGCCGGCGCGGGCGCCGAGGGCGCGAGCCTGCCCGGTGGCGCATTCATGTGCCGCAACGACGGCGGCGCCAAGGCGTTCATGGGTGCCGCTCCCCCGGCCGGTGACCAGGTGCACCGCTACTACTTCGCCGTGCACGCGGTGAAGGAGCCCACCCTGGGCGTCGACTCCGACGCCTCGCCCGCGGTGGTGTCGTTCAACCTCGCGTTCAAGACCGCCGCGCGCGGCTACGTGCACGGGACCTACCAGCACTGACGCCGCGCCGGCAGGCGCTCGGTCCTCAGACCGGACGGCGGGCGGCGTACGCCGCGGGCGACTGCCCGACCAGAGCGGTGAAGTCGCGGGTGAAGTGGGCCTGGTCGAACCACCCCAGCTCGACGGCGAGGCCGGCCAGGTCGACGTACCGACCGGTGTCGATGCGGTCGACGGCGTCATGCAGCCGGGCGCGCTGCAGCACCCACTTCGGCCCGACCCCGACGTAGCGCCGGAACAGCCGCTGGAGGGTGCGCTCCGAGACGCCGTGGCGCCGGGCGACCAGGTCGACCGAGGTGAGGCGGGGATCGGAGCGGATGTCGTCGACCACCGCGAGCACGTCGTCGTAGCGTGGGTCGCGTGCGGGGGCGCGGGCGGCCAGGAACCCGTCGGCGCAGCGCGCCCGCTCCTCGTCGGTGTCGAGGTCGAGGACCGCGCGCGTGAACCCGGTGGCCTCCGCGCCGAGGGCCTCGACCAGCGGCACCACCCGGTCGGTCCACCCACCCACGTCGGCGCCGGTGAACGCCCCGAAGCCTCCGGGGTGGAACTTGACCCCGAACACCCGTCCGGCCCCGGCGATCCGCTGGGAGAACCGCCTGGTGACGACGCCGTGCACGAGCCCGGCGGGCAGCACGTGGCCGAAGCGGGGCTCGGTGCCGGTCTCGACGGTCACGTGCACCGAGGGGTGCGAGACCACCTCGGCGACGAACGGCTCGGCGTCGCGCAGGTCCCACCGGACGGTCCAGTAGTGCTCCACCCAGGTGGCGAGGGCGGGGTCGGGGTCGAGCCGGTCGCGGTGCACGAGCACGTCCTGCACCTCCGGGCGCAGCACGCCCACCGAGCGGGGCGCCACGGCTGTCGGGTTTGTCCAAGAGCCCACGCCGCCAGCCTAGGCAGGATCGGGGACATGACCTCGCAGACCGAGAACCAGGCCCAGAACCAGAACCGGAACCAGAACCAGGACCGCCCCCAGAACCCGCCCGCCGGCTACACCAGCCTCACGCCGTTCCTCTGCGTCGACGGCGCGAGCGCCGCCATCGACTTCTACTGCAGTGTCCTCGGCGCCGAGCTGGTCAGCCGCAACGACGGGCCCGACGGCACCGTGGCCCACGCGGAGCTCCAGCTGCCGAGCGGGCGGCTGCAGCTCAGCGACCCCGCTCCCGACAACCACCTGCACGCGCCGTCAGGCGACGACGCCGTGCACCACTCCACGGTCGTCTACGTCGACGACGTCGACGCGGTCTTCGCGGCGGCGGTCGCCGCCGGCGCCAAGGCCTACGAGGAGCCGCAGACCTTCGTCACCGGCGACCGCTTCTGCTCCCTCCTCGACCCCTGGGGCCACCGCTGGGCGGTGCTGACCAGGGTCGAGGACGTCGACCCGGCGGAGGCCGACCGACGGGTCGACGCCTGGTTGGCCGAGCAGGGTTGAGGTCGGCCGGGCGGCGGCGTCAGTGCCGGGTCACTCCCGACCGGACGCCCGGGCGAGCAGCTGCTCGAACGGCACCGCGCCCGCCTCGGCGACCTCGGCGTCGGTGACCACGTGCAGCGCCGGCCCGCCGCCCACGAGGTCGGCCAGCTCGCCGGCCGCCCGGGCGATCCGCCCGGAGAGGTCGGCGTCGGTGCCGAAGTCGTCGGTGGCCGCGAAGACGCCGGTCGGCACCGCGACGGCGTGCAGGTAGGAGAACAGCGGGCGCAGGGCGTGGTCGAGCACCAGCGAGTGCCGCGCCGTGCCGGCGGTCGCCCCCAGGAGCACCGGCTTGCCGTCGAGGGTGCCCTGCTCGAGGACGTCGAAGAAGGTCTTGAACAGCCCGCTGTACGACGCCGCGAACACCGGCGTCACGACCACGAGCCCGTCGGCGCGACGCACCAGGTCCTGGGCCTCGGCCAGGTCGCCGGAGGCGAACCCGGTCACCAGCGCGTCGGCCAGCGCGTGCGCGAGCGGACGCAGCTCGACGACGTCGAGACGGGTGTCGGCGCCGAGACGCTCCACCACCGCCGCCCCGAGCCGATCGGCCAGCAGCCGGGTCGACGACGGCACCGACAGGCCAGCCGAGACCACGACGACGCGGCGGGTCATGCCGAGACCTCCTGCGCGTCGTCCTGCGCCTCGTCGGCGACCCGGCCGGTGACATCGTCCTCGGCGTGCACGGTGGTGTCGCGGGCGCCGCCGGCTGCGGCCACGAGCGACCCGTGGGTGGGGGCGTCCGGCACGTGGGCGGGGCGGCCCTCGGCCATCCCGGCGCGCAGCGCGGGCAGGATCTCGCCGAGCAGGTCGAGCTGCTCCAGCACGGTCTTGAGGGGCAGCCCGGCGTGGTCGACCAGGAACAGCTGGCGCTGGTAGTCGCCGACGTAGTCGCGGAAGCCGAGGGTGCGCTCGAGGACCTGCTGGGGGGAGCCCACGGTCAGCGGCGTCTGGGTCGTGAACTCCTCCAGGGACGGACCGTGGCCGTAGACCGGGGCGTTGTCGAAGTAGGGGCGGAACTCGTTCCAGGCGTCCTGGCTGCTGGGCCGCATGAAGAACTGGCCGCCGAGCCCGACGATCGCCTGGTCGTAGCCGCCGTGGCCGTAGTGCTCGAACCGGCGGCGGTAGAGGTCGACCATCTGCTTGGTGTGCGAGGCCGGCCAGAAGATGTGGTTGTGGAAGAACCCGTCGCCGTAGTAGGCCGCCTGCTCGGCGATCTCGGGGCTGCGGATCGAGCCGTGCCAGACGAACGGCGGCACGCCGTCGAGCGGTCGCGGCGTGGCGGTGAAGCCCTGCAGCGGCGTGCGGAACCGGCCCTGCCAGTCGACGACGTCCTCGCGCCACAGCCGGTGCAGCAGCGCGTAGTTCTCGATGGCGAGGTTGATGCCCTCGCGGATGTCCTTGCCGAACCAGGGGTAGACCGGGCCGGTGTTGCCCCGACCCATCATCAGGTCGACCCTGCCGTCGGTGAGGTGCTGCAGGGTGCCGTAGTCCTCGGCGATCCGCACCGGGTCGGTGGTGGTGATCAGCGTGGTGGCGGTCGAGAGCACGATCCGCTCGGTCTGCGCGGCGATCCACGCCATCGTGGTGGTCGGCGACGAGGCCACGAACGGCGGGTTGTGGTGCTGGCCGACGGCGACGACGTCGAGTCCGACGTCCTCTGCCTTCTTGGCGATCTCGACCTGGGCCTTGATCCGCTCGTGCTCGGTGGGCGTGCGCCCCGTCGTCGGGTCGGGGGTGACGTCCCCGACGCTGAAGATCCCGAACTGCATGACCGCTCCTCCTCGTCGACCGGTCCCACCAGGGTAGTTGAATGTGGAACCACTTGGCCCAACGCGCGTGTCGGACCCGGTATTCCACCGTCGGGGCCGGCCCGGACCGCCATGATGCACCCGTGACCGAGACCCCCACGATCCCGTCCACCAGTCGCCGTGGCGTCCCCGTGTGGGTGCCGGCCGGGATCATCGTGCTCACCGTGGTTCAGCTGGCGGTGGCGGAGTGGGTGCCTGGCATCGACCGGTTCGCGGACAAGGCGTTCGGCGCCCGGCTGGTGGCCTATCCGCTGCTGATGCTGCTGGTGCCGGCGCTGTGGTGGCTCGTCGTGCGGCGTCGGCGACCGGCCGCCGACCCGCCGTACGGCGCGTTCTCGCTGGTGATGCTCGGCTTCCTCGTCGACGTCACGGGCAACAGCCTCGACCTCTACGACAGCGTGGTGTGGTGGGACGACCTCAACCACTTCGTGAACTGGGTCTTCCTGCTCTTCGGTCTCGGCCTGGTGATCGGCCGGGCGGTCGAGCCGACCTGGGCGCTGGTGGTGATGGTCGCCGGTCTGGGCGCGGTGCTGGCGATCGGCTGGGAGGTCGGTGAGTGGTGGACGTTCATCCGCCACGGCACCGAGCTCGACACGGCCTACGAGGACACCCTCGGCGACGAGGTGCTCGGCACCCTGGGCGGCACGGTGGGTGCGGGCCTCGTCGCGTGGTGGCGGGCGCGCACAGGGAGCGGCGCCGGGGACTGAACGGTCCCGGCCGGCCCCGAGAGCCGGCCGGGACCGCGCCCGGGTGATCCTGCGTCAGCCCCGGATCGCTGGGCTGTTGTGGTGGGCGATCACCGGGCGGCCGGCGTTGCGGCTCACGGTGATGTGTCCGCCGGCCCGGTTGTGGCGCAGCCGGATGGCGTTGATGCGCTTGTGCTGCCCGTCCCCGGCCTGCGGGGCGTAGGCCAGGTTGTTGGTGACCTGGATGTTGCGACCGACGGTGTTGCGGAACAGCGAGATCCGTCCGTCGTTCTGTGACAGCTTGATGTTGTTCTTCACGGTCATCCAGCACACGACGACGTTGTGGGACTTCTTGACCATGATGTTGTTGCCGGCCACCGGGTCGTAGGCGCAGCCGCGGGAGCCGATCACGACGTCGTGGGTGGCGCCCATCACCATGATGTTCCGGCGGACCTCGGTGTCGATGACGCGCACGGTGTGCGGGTCGCGCGCGTGGAGGTTGCCGGTGACCGTGGCGTCGAGCAGGTAGCAGGAGTCGCCGGGGCGGACCGTGACGTTCTTGTAGGTGCCGCTGAGCGGGGTGCTGGCGGTGTTGTCGCACGTGATGTTCTTCGCCGGTGGCGCGCTGGTGGCGGGCGCGGGGTGGGCGAGCACGACCAGGAGGGCGGCCAGGGCCGCCAGTGCGGAGTTCCTCATGGAGTTGTCCTTCTCGGGAGGGTGGAGGGAGCAGGCACTCCTCCCGGTCCCCGATCCCGGTACGGAACGCCGTCGCCGCAGTACCCCTGGGGGCATAAGGGGACACCCGGCGCGTGGCCGGTCCAGACCAGTGCCTCCGGGGTCGGTCGCCTCGGCTCAGGAGCCGGTGCTGGTGCCCGGGATCGTGCTCGCCGGCGCGCCGACCGGGCGCGGGCGTGGACCGCGGCTGAGCACCAGCACCGCGCGGTCGTCGTCGCCCGAGCGCACCTGGCGCACGATCCGGCGGGCGGCCCCGGCGTACCCCCGCCGCACGGCCTCGCCCGCCGCCGTGCGCAGCCACTCGATGCCCGCGTCGAGGTCGGCGCCGCGCGACTCGACCACGCCGTCGGTGTAGAACAGCAGCGCCTCCCCCGGCAGCAGCACGCCCTCGCTGCTGTGCAGCTCGGGGTCGGGGACGATGCCGAGCGCGGTGCCGCGGGCGTTGTCGACGCGCCACTCGGCCGCGCGACCGTCGTAGCGCAGGGCGGGCGGGTGGCCGGCGCTGGTGACCCGGTAGGCGCCGGTGTCGAGGTCGACACGCAGGTGCACCGCGGTCGAGAACGACTCGTCGGCGCGCTGGCGCAGCAGGAAGGCGTTGGCGGCGCGGAACAGGTCGGGTTGGTCCATCGCGCCGATCAGGCCGCCGAGCGCACCGGCGAACTGCAGGGCCTGGGCCCCGGCGGCGACCCCCTTGCCGCAGACGTCGACGAGCACCATCTCCAGCCGGCGACCGTCGTCGCTGAGATCGGCGACCAGGAAGTCGCCGGCGTAGCCGACGCCGTGGGAGGCCAGCATCGCGGACGTCGACTGCCATTCCCCCGGCAGCTCGGGCACCCGGCCCTGGGCCTGGAGCCGGTCGCGCAGGTCCGACAGCATCGCCTCACCGAGGGTGACCGGCAACCCGCTGCGCTGGCGGCTCGACTGGTAGAGGATCAGCACCACCGAGAGTGCCAGCGTGACCAGGGCCGCCACCCGGGCACCATCGATCGGCCGCACGTCGACGACCATCGCCACCACGGCCGCGGTGGCGGCGTAGAGCGAGAGCACGGTGAGGGGCCGGAACCGGAGCAGCAGCATGCCGAGCAGCAGCCAGGCGAAGTACGTGGTCAGCGGCATGTAGGAGTAGTTCCACAGCGAGACGGCGAACGAGCCGGTCACGCCGGTGAGCAGCACGGCCAGCACGTTGAGCTGGCTGCGCGGCGAGCCGCTGCGCCAGCTCTGCACGCGGTCGTGGACGAAGCGTAGGGCTGCGCCCTCGCGTCCCCTCCCCGTCCGCTCCATGACGACGAGCCTAGTCACCGATGCGGGTGTGCGTGGTCGTTCCTCCCCGCCCCTGGGGGTGAGTCACGTCGCAGGCTGGAGCCCCGCTCCGGGGCCGCCTCCGGGTCCGGTCGCGGTGCTGGCAGGCTGTCCGGCGTGGCTGGACTCCTCCGCACCCGGCAACGCCAGCAGACCCTGCTGAGTGCCCACCGCTTCGGCGCCGGCGACGCCGTCGAGGCCGAGAACTCGATGGGGGCCCTGCTCGGCGCGCTCGAGCTGGGGATCGAGTACGTCGAGTTCGACGTGCAGCGCTGCCTCGACGGGACGCTGGTGGTCTCGCACTCCGCGCACGTGCGCATCGGTGACGCCCGCGCGCGGATCGCCGCGCTGACTCTCGACCAGCTGCGGGTGCTGCAGCCCGACGTGCTGCTCTACGCCGAGGTGCTCGACGCGATCCGGGGCCGCGCCCGTGCGCACCTCGATCTCAAGATGACCTCCAGCCACGAGCAGTACCGCGATCCTGGGGCGGCGTACGAGGTGGAGGCGACCCGGCTCGCCGTCGAGGCGCTCGGGGTGGACAACGTGATCGTCACGACGCTGGAGGACAAGGGCGTGCGGGCGGTGCGCGACTGGGCCGACGCGCACGGGCACCAGCTGCTGGTCGGGCTGTCGCTGGGTCGCTCGGTGCGCGGGCTGCCGTGGTGGGAGCAGGTGCGGGTGCGGGTCTCGGAGCTGCGGCCGCAGCTGCGGGTCAGCCAGTCCCACGCCAACCTGGTGGTCGCCAAGCACACGCTGGCGCGGCTCGGCGTCCGTGCGTTCGCCCGGCGGCGTGGTCTGCCCCTGCTGGTGTGGACAGTCGACACCCCTGGCGCCCTGCGCTACTGGATGCGGCCCGGCCGGGCCTGGCTGGTCACGACGAACTTCCCCCGTCGGGCGCTGGGGATCCGCGCCGCGCGCCGCTTGTAACGCCCGTTTATCCGAACTACCGCGCCCTTGTAGGGGCGCACCAGTTCGGATAACTGAGCGTTACAAGCGGCAGGCGGCGCTCAGACCAGCGGCGCCTTCAGCGTCACGCGTACGTCGACCAGCGCGCCGGCCACGTCGACCTGGAAGCCGCCGCGGGCGAGGTCGGCGGCGGTGACGGGGCCGGGCGCGCGGTACCAGGCCAGCCCGACCGAGGCGCCGACGGCGGCGCCCCACGCGGCGCTGGTGACCTGGCCGGCAGGATCGCCGTCGCGCAGCAGCAGCTCACCGCCCCACAGCATCACCTCCGGGTCGCTCGCCACCCACGACACCAGCCGCCGGCGCGGGCCGCCCGCGGCCAGCTCGGTCCGCCGCGCCTCGAGCGCGGCCCGGCCGAGGAAGTCCTTGTCGCCCTTGAGCGCGGTCGCGAAGACCAGCCCGGCCTCGACCGGGGTCACGTCGGGCGTGAGCTCGCGGCCGAAGGCGCGGTAGCCCTTCTCGAGACGCAGCGAGTCGATCGTGTAGTAGCCGGCGTCGGCGGCCCCGCCCGCCGAGAGGGCGTCGAGCACCTCCCCGGCCCCCGCGACCGGCACCATCAGCTCCCAGCCGAGCTCGCCGACGTAGGTCATCCGGGTCGCCCGCAACCGGACACCGGCCACGGCCACCTCACGGCTGGTCGCGAACGGGAACTCCTCCTCGCCCCAGTCGTCGTCGGAGAGCCCCGACAGCAGCGCACGCGAGCGGGGCCCCATCACGCCGAGCACGGCGTGCTCGTCGGTGACGTCGCTGGCCGCGACGCCGTGGCGGGTGAGCCAGTCGAGGTCGCGCACGGTCGTGGCCGAGCTCGAGACCAGCAGGAACGAGTCGGTGCCGGTGCGGGTGACGGTGAGGTCGGCCTCGTAGGTGCCCCGGCTGTTGAGGAACGGCGTGTAGACGCAGTGGTCGACAGGCACGTCGACGTCGGCCGCGCAGACCCGCTGGAGGCCGGCGAGCGCGTCGGCGCCCGCGACCACGTACTTGGAGAACGAGGTCTGGTCGAAGACCGCCACGTCGCCGCGGCACGCCTCCTGCTCCCGCACCGACCACGGCAGCCACGACGGGCGGCCCCACGCGTAGTCCAGCCGAGCCTCGGCCGGGGTCGGCGCGAAGACGTTGGGCCGCTCCCAGCCCATCCGGGTGCCGAAGACCGCACCCCGGGCGGCGAGGCGGTCGTGCACCGGCGAGGTGCGCTGCGGACGCCCCGACTCGAGCTCGCGGTTGGGCCAGGGGACGGCGTAGTGCAGCCCCAGCACCTCCGAGACCCGCGAGCGCAGCCAGGCGTTGTCGGCGTGGAACGACGCGAACCGGCGCAGGTCGACGCCGACCAGGTCGTCCTGCGGCTCCCCCGCCACGATCCACTCGGCCAGCGCCCGCCCGGCCCCGCCGGCCGAGGCGATGCCGACGGAGTTGAACCCGGCTCCCACGAAGAAGCCGGCCAGGCCGGGCGCCTCGCCGAGAAGGAACTGGTTGTCGGGGGTGAACGACTCGGGGCCGTTGTAGAACTTCCGGATCCCGGTGTGCTCCAGTGCCGGCACCCGCACCAGCGCCTCGTCCATGAGCACCGAGAAGTGCTCCCAGTCCTCCTCGAGCAGCTGGAACTCGAAGGGGTGGGGCAGGTCGTCGGGCGAGCGCCAGGGCTTGGCCTCCGGCTCGAAGCCACCCACGACCAGGCCGCCCACCTCCTCCTTGAAGTAGGTCCACCCGTCGGGGTCGCGCATGATCGGCAGGTCGGGGTGGGTGCCCTCGACCTCCTCGGTGACGACGTAGAAGTGCTCGGCCGAGTGCAGCGGCACGGGTACGCCGACCAGGTCGCCGAGCGCCTTGGCCCACTGACCGGCGCAGTTGACGACGACCTCGGCCTCGACGTCGCCACGGTCGGTGCGCACGCCCGTCACCCGCCGCCCCGCGGCGGTCTCGGTGACGTCGAAGGCCGTGACCTGGACCTTCTCGACGATCCGGGCGCCGCGCTGGCGGGCCCCCTTGGCCAGCGACTGGGTGACGTCGGTGGGGTTGACCTTGCCGTCGCCGGGGAGCCAGATCGCGCCGAGCACGTCGTCGACCTGCATCGGCGGCCACAGCTCGCGGGCCCGCTCCGGCCCGATCAGCTCGCAGTCCATGTCGTACGCCGCGGCGTTGGCCGCCGTGCGCCGCAGCTGCACCATCCGGTCCTCGGTGCGTGCCACGATCACCCCGCCGACGTTGCGGTAGCCGGTGGCGAGCCCGGTCTCCTCCTCCAGCGCGGTGTAGAGCTCCGCGGAGTACTGCACCAGCCGGGTGCCGCTCTCGGAGGCCCGCAGCGGCCCGACCAGCCCGGCGGCGTGCCAGGTGGTGCCGGAGGAGAGCCGGCCCTGTTCGAGCAGCAGCACGTCGGTCCACCCGAGCCGGGTGAGGTGGTAGGCCACCGAGCAGCCGACGACGCCACCGCCGACGACCACCACCCGGGCCCGCTGCGGCAGCCCGGTCATCCGACGACCTCCTCGAGCAGGCGGGGGAAGGCCGGCCCCCGGAACGTCGCCTCGGCCTTCTCGAACCGCTCGCTCCCCCAGGCGTGGAAGTCGAAGTCGAGCGGGCTGGTGGCGGCCTGGATGAAGCCCCACAGCGACCAGCCGTACTCGCTGCACAGCGCGCCGAGCCGCACCCGGGCCAGGTCGGCGCGGGACGGGCTGCCGAAGTAGGCCTCGACCCAGGCCTCGACCCGGTCGCCGTCGAAGTCGCACTCAGTGGCGGTGTTGCCGAGCTCGAAGCAGGCGTCGTTGTTGCCGGAGTACTCGTAGTCGATCAGCCAGACCCGGCCCTCCCCGTGCCAGCCGGCGTCGTCGATGAAGTTGGCGGCCAGCAGGTCGTTGTTGCAGGGCACGCTCGGCCGGGGCGCGGCACCGAGCGCCCGCCGTACCTGCTCCCAGCGGTCGGCGTGGTCGTCGTACGTCGCGGGCAGGGCGAAGCCGCGCTCGCGCACCGTGGCGAGGTACGACGCCTGGCGCTCGAACATGTCGAACCGGCCCACGAACGACGGCCCGGCGTGCAGCCGCCGGCAGGCGTCGGCTGCGCGGGCCAGCACGGCGGGGTCGGCGAAGTCGGCGTTCGTGAGGGCGCGGCCGCCGAGGTAGGTGATCACCAGCATGCCGAGCTCGGGCCGGTACTCGACCACCTCCGCGCCCACCCCCGCGGCTGCCGCGGTGGCCGTGTTGAGGTGCTCGGCGTCGCGGTCGATGCCGAGCAGCCCGGCGTCGCCCTGCGAGCACCGCACCACCACGTCGAGCGGCTCACCCGTGTCGGTCGTGGTGACCCGGAGGTTGTGGTTGGTCAGGCCGCCAGGCAGCTCGGCGACGCGCCAGGACCGCCCCGCCAGGCAGGCGAGGCGGTCCAGGGCGGCTGGGCTGGCGATCACTCAGTCGTCGAAGGCGTCGATGACTGCGCGGTCGATGGTGTGCTTTGGTCCGGTGAACCACTTCTTGGCCGACAGGTGCCACCAGAGCGCCACCAGGATGATGGTGCCGCCGGTGAGGATCGGTGCGTAGTTGACGAACTTCCACTCGAAGTCGTCGCTGGTGATCCAGCCCGACGGGTAGAGCGGCAGGATGAAGTAGATCGAGATGATGACGATCTCGACGACGGCGACCAGGTTCATCCACTTGTACTTCGCACCGTTGGTCCAGCTGCCGGCCTCGAAGTCGTCGCCCTTGCGCCAGCGCAGCCAGATCGGGATGGCGAACGACGAGTACAGACCGATGACGGCGACCGACACGACGGCGTAGAACGCCGTCGGCAGGATGATCGGCGCCTCCTCGGTGCCGAAGTTGACCTCGATCAGCGCCGGAAGGGTGATGAGGGCGGCGATGACGGTGACGAAGAGGACCGCGTTGACCGGCACCCTCTTGCGGTTGACCTTCGACCACAGACCCGACCCCGGGATCGCTCCGTCCCTGCTGAACGCGAACGTCATCCGGGAGGCGCTGGTCAGGCAGGCCGTCGTGCAGAACAGCTGTCCGAAGGCGGAGATGGCGATGACGATCGTGTGCGTGGCATCGCCGAGCGCCTGGTCGAGGATGACGTTGGAGCCGTAGGCGCCGACGTTGATGCCGTCGGTCACCGCCTGGGGGTCCTGGACGGCGAAGAGCAGCGCCAGGAGCAGGATCCAGCCACCGACGGCCGAGTAGAAGATCGAGCGCCAGATCCCCTTGGCGGCCGAGCTGGATGCGGCGTCGGTCTCCTCCGAGAGGTGGGCGGAGGCATCGAAGCCGGTGATCGTGTACTGGGTCAGCAGGAAGCCGAGCGGTAGCACCAGGAACCAGAACATCAGGCCGCTGCTGGCCCCGTCGTCGTAGCCGGAGTTGTTGATCCGCTCGCTGAACACCCAACCCAGGCTCTGGTGGTCGTCGGGGACGACGATCAGCAGCGCGATGATGATCGCGGCTCCCGCCACGTGCCACCAGACAGAGATGTTGTTGATGATCGCCAGCAGGTGGCTGGAGAAGATGTTGGCCAGCGCGGCCAACGCCAGGATCACGACGAACACGAGGAACACCCGCTGCAGGCTGTAGTTGGCTGCCCACTCGTCGCTCAGCAGACTGAAGAAGATGTCGACGAAGTTGGCCGCGCCGTACGCGACCGATGCCGTCACCGCGATCAGGCCGATGAGGTTCAGCCAGCCGGTGAAGAACCCGGCGGCGGGCCCACCCAGCTTGGCCGACCACCAGTAGATGCCCCCGGACGTCGGGTATGCCGACACCAGCTCCGACATCGTGAAGCCGATGATCAGGATGAAGAGCGAGATGATCGGCCAGCCCCACGAGATGGCAATCGGTCCGCCGTTGCTCCACGCCTGACCGAAGGTCGTGAAGCAGCCAGCCAGGATCGAGATGATCGAGAACGAGATGGCGAAGTTGGAGAAGCTGGACCACGTGCGGTTCAGCTCCTGCTTGTACCCGAGCTTGGCGAGGAGTGCTTCGTCGTCGTTGTGGATCTGGTCTGTCATGGACAACCTCTCGGAGACGATCGTGCAATCGTGAACGGGAACCTAGACCCGGGCGCCGGAGGGTGTAAACAGGTCGCCGTAAAATTGGTATGAACTCCGACCTTTACCGTCGGGTCCCGTTGACGCCCCCCGACCCCGACCACAGGATTGCGCCATGACCGCGACCCCCGAGCACCTGCCCGAGGCGGTGCTGCGTCCGGTCCGGGGTCACCACGCGTTCGAGGCGTGCGTGGAGCAGCTGGCCACCGCGATCCGGCTGGGCGTCTACCCGCGCGGGTCGACGCTGCCCCCGGAGCGCGACCTGGCCGCGCGCCTGGGGGTCTCTCGGGCGACGTTGCGCGAGGCGATGGCGGCGCTGCGCGAGGCGGGGCTGGTCGAGACCACCCGCGGTCGCGGCGGCGGCACCGTGGTCACGCTCAAGCCCTCGACGCCCTCGGGCCGCGCCGCCGCGCGGACCACCGCTGCCCGGCGTCGCGACTGGCTCGACGCCCTCGACTACCGGCGCATCGTCGAGCCCGGCGCCGCCCACCTCGCCGCGTCGCGGCGGCTGCCGGCGGACCGGCGGATACAGCTCGAGCAGGCGCTGGCCGAGGTGGAGGCGGCGCGCCGGCCCGCCGAGCACCGGCAGGCCGACTCGCGCTTCCACCTCACCGTCGCCGCGCTCACCGACTCGCCGCGCACGGTCGAGGCGGTCACCCAGGTGCAGTCGGTGCTGCACGAGATGCTGCTGGCGATCCCGGTGCTCGACACCAACATCGCCCACTCCGACCGCCAGCACGCCCGGGTCGCCCGGGCGGTCCTGGCCGGCAAGCCCGACCACGCCCGCCGGGCGATGGCGGAGCACTGCGACGACACGGCCGCGCTGCTGCGCGGGCTCGTGGGATGAAGGAGACGCCCGTGGCCGACCCCCTGCACGTGGACCTGCGCAACGACCGGCACCTCTCGATGGCCGATCTGGTCCGGAGGATCGAGGACGGCGCGGTCGACACAGTCGTCGTGGCCTTCACCGACATGCAGGGTCGCCTGCAGGGCAAGCGCCTGCACGGTCGCTACTTCGTCGACCACGTCGTCGACCACGGCACCGAGGGCTGCAACTACCTGCTCGCGGTCGACGTCGACATGAATACCGTCGACGGCTACGCGATCTCGTCGTGGGAGCGCGGGTACGGCGACATGGAGTTCGTGCTGGACGAGCGCACGATCCGGCTGCTGACCCACCTGCCGGCGACCGCGATGGTGCAGTGCGACCTGGTCTGGCCCGACCACACCCCGGTGGCGCAGTCGCCGCGCAGCATCCTGCAGCGCCAGCTCGGCCGGTGCGCCGAGCACGGCTGGGTGGCGCTGGCCGGCACCGAGCTGGAGTTCATCGCGTTCGACACCACCTACGAGGCTGCCCACGACGCGCGCTGGCGCGACCTGGTGCCGGTCAACCAGTACAACGTCGACTACTCGATCCTCGGGACCACGCGCGTGGAGCCGCTGCTCCGGGCGATCCGCAACACCATGTACGACGCCGGGCTCGACGTCGAGGGTGCCAAGGGCGAGTGCAACTTCGGGCAGCACGAGATCGGCTTCCTCTACGCCGACGCCCTCACCACCGCCGACAACCACGTCGTCTACAAGACCGCCGCCAAGGAGATCGCGGCCCAGCAGGGCAAGGCGATCACCTTCATGGCGAAGTACGACCAGCGCGAGGGCAGCTCGTGCCACATCCACCTCTCGCTGCGCGGCACCGACGGCGAGCTGGTGTTCTGGGACGAGGAGTCCGGGGCACGCACCCCGCTCTACGACCAGTTCGTGGCCGGTGTGCTCGCCACCGCCGCGGACTTCACCCTGCTCTACGCGCCGAACGTCAACTCCTACAAGCGGTTCGCCGACGGCTCGTTCGCGCCGACCGCGATCGCCTGGGGTCTCGACAACCGCACCTGCGCCCTCCGGCTGGTCGGCCACGGCGCCGGCGCCCGGATGGAGAACCGGCTGCCGGGCGCCGACGTCAACCCCTACCTCGCGATCGCCGCCATGCTCGTCGGCGGGCTGCACGGCATCGAGAGCGGGCTGGAGCTCGAGGACGAGCTCGTCGGCAACGCCTACACCTCCGACCGCCCCCGGGTCCCGCAGACCCTGGGGGCCGCGCGCGAGCGGTTCGCGGCCTCGGCCGTGGCCCGCGCCGCGCTGGGCGACGAGGTCGTCGACCACTACGTCAACATGGCCGACGTCGAGCTCGCCGCCTACAACGCCACCGTCACCGACTGGGAGCTGCGCCGCGGCTTCGAAAGGCTCTGAGAGCACCACCCATGGACACCTTCACCGTCGTCAACCCCGCGACCGAGCAGCCGGTCGCCGACGTGCCGCTCGCCACGGTCGAGCAGGCCGACGCCGCGATCGCGTCCGCCCATGAGGCCTTCCACGCCTGGCGCGCGGTCTCCCCCGGCGACCGGGCCGCGCTGCTGCGCCGGTTCGCCGCGGTCGTCGACGCCCACGTCGACGAGCTGGCCGAGCTGGAGGTGCGCAACGCCGGCCACACCTGGGGCAACGCGCGCTGGGAGGCCGGCAACGTCCGCGACTGCCTCAACTACTACGCCGGCGCTCCGGAACGGCTGTTCGGCCGCCAGATCCCGGTGGCCGGCGGCACCGACGTCACCTTCCACGAGCCGCTCGGCGTGGTGGGCGTGATCGTGCCGTGGAACTTCCCGATGCCGATCGCCGGTTGGGGGTTCGCCCCCGCGCTGGCCGCCGGCAACACCGTGGTGCTCAAGCCCGCCGAGCTGACCCCGCTCACGGCGGTCCGGCTCGGCGAGCTGGCGCTGGAGGCCGGGCTGCCCGAGCACGTGCTCACCGTCCTGCCGGGCAAGGGCTCGGTCGTCGGCGAGCGGTTCGTCACCCACCCCCTGGTCCGCAAGGTCTGCTTCACCGGCTCCACCGACGTGGGCAAGCGGATCATGGCCGGCTGTGCCGACCAGGTGAAGCGGGTGACGCTGGAGCTCGGCGGCAAGAGCGCCAACATCGTGTTCGCCGACAGCGACCTGGCCGCGGCGGCCGCCAGCGCGCCGTACGCCGTCTTCGACAACGCCGGCCAGGACTGCTGCGCCCGCTCCCGGATCCTGGTCGAGCGCTCGGCGTACGACGAGTTCCTGACCCACCTCGCCCCGGCCGTCGAGGCGCTGCGGGTGCTCGACCCCAGCGACGAGGCGAGCGAGATGGGCCCGCTGATCTCCTCGGGTCAGCGGGACCGGGTGCGCGGCTACCTCGACGAGGTCGAGGTGGCGATCGCCGGGCAGGCTCCCGACGGGGCCGGCTGGTGGGTGCCGCCGAGCGTGGTGGCCGTCGACGACCCCGCCGCGCGGATCTGGCGCGAGGAGGTGTTCGGGCCGGTGGTGGCGGTGATGCCGTTCGACGACGAGGCCCACGCCGTCGAGCTCGCCAACGACACCGAGTACGGCCTCTCCGGCTCGATCTACACCTCCGACCTCGGCCGCGGGCTGCGGGTCGCCCGAGCGGTCGAGGCCGGCAACCTCAGCGTCAACTCCCACTCCTCGGTGCGCTACTGGACCCCGTTCGGCGGCTACAAGCAGTCCGGCCTCGGCCGGGAGCTCGGCCCCGACGCCCCGATGGCGTTCACCGAGGAGAAGAACGTCTTCCTCGCCCACTGACCCGATCCACCCCCCACCTCGGCACGAAGGAGAACCACCACCCATGGCAGGACGCATCCAGGACCGGGTCGCGGTCGTCACCGGCGGCTGCTCGGGCATCGGCCTGGCGACCGTGCAGCGCTTCGTCGAGGAGGGCGCCCGGGTCGTGATCGGCGACATCGACGACCAGCGCGGCCACGAGGTGGTGGGCCAGCTCGGCGGCGAGCAGGTCGCGACGTACGTGCACGTCGACGTCACCGACAAGGAGCAGGTCGACGCACTCTTCCAGACCGCCAAGGACACCTACGGCTCGGTCGACATCGCGTTCAACAACGCCGGCATCAGCCCGCCCGAGGACGACTCGATCCTCGACACCGACCTCGATGCCTGGCGCCGGGTGCAGGAGGTCAACCTCACCAGCGTCTACCTGTGCTGCAAGGCCGCGATCCCCCACATGCTCGAGCAGGGCCGCGGCTCGATCATCAACACCGCCTCCTTCGTGGCGGTGATGGGCGCGGCCACCAGTCAGATCTCCTACTCCGCCTCCAAGGGCGGCGTGCTCTCGATGTCGCGCGAGCTCGGCGTCCAGTTCGCCCGCCAGGGCATCCGGGTCAACGCGCTGTGCCCCGGGCCGGTGAACACGCCGCTGCTGCAGGAGCTGTTCGCCAAGGACGCCGAGCGCGCCGCCCGTCGGCTGGTGCACGTGCCGATGGGCCGGTTCGGCGAGCCCGAGGAGATGGCGGCCGCCGTGCTCTTCCTGGCCTCCGACGACTCCTCGTTCATGACCGCCAGCACGTTCCTGGTCGACGGCGGCATCTCCGGCGCCTACGTCACCCCGCTGTGAGGCGGCCGTGACGGCTCCGGTCATCGGCCTGTCGACCTACCGCGAGGACGCCCGCTGGGGCGTCTGGTCGCAGCGCGCCGACCTGCTGCCCAGCGACTACGCCGACGCGGTGCGGTCGGTGGGCGGCGTGCCGGTGCTGCTGCCTCCGGTCGACCCGGTGGGAGCGGCGGAGGCGGTGGTCGGGCGGATCGACGGGCTGGTCATCAGCGGCGGCGCCGACGTCGACCCCGGTCGCTACGGCGCCGAGCCCCACGAGCGCACCCGCTCGTGGCGCACCGACCGCGACACCTGGGAGCTCGCGCTGCTCGACGCGGCAGCCGCCGCAGGGGTGCCGTTGCTCGGCGTGTGCCGGGGCATGCAGCTGATGGCGGTGCACGCCGGGGGCGCGCTCGACCAGCACACCCCCGACCTGGTGGGCCACGACGGCCATGACCCGGGTGGCGACGCGTTCGGTGCCGTGGACGTCACCACGGCGGACGGCTCGCGGGTCGGCGGGCTGGTCGGACCGTCGTTGACCGTGAACTGCCACCACCACCAGTCGGTCGCCGCCCACCCGGGCTTCGCCGCGGTCGCGCACGCCGCCGACGGCACCGTGGAGGCGATGGAGGCCCCTGGCGAGCGGTTCTGCGTGGCCGTGCAGTGGCACCCCGAGACCGCAGCCGACGTGGGCCTGCTCGCCGGCCTGGTCGCCGCCGCGGCGTCGTACCGCGGCTGAGGGTCAATGGCCCCCGCGTCCGCGACCGGGTGGGGCTGCCGCCGACTTCGGCCCGGGCCTGCGAGGATGCAGGCGTGCCCGTGGACCCAGCAGACGCCGTCACCGACGTCCTCGGCCGGCCCTTCGCGGCCGAGACGATCCCGCTCCCCCGCGACGACGAGGGCGAGGTGGTCGCCACGCTGGTCTCCCGCGCCTCCGACGTGCCGACGACCAAGGCGGTGCTGCACCTCCACGGCTTCGCCGACTACTTCTTCCAGGCCGAGTTCGCCGAGTGGTGGACCGCGCGCGGCTACGACTTCTACGCCCTCGACCTGCGCAAGTACGGTCGCTCGCTCCGCCCGCACCAGACGCCCAACTTCATCACCGACCTGCGCGACTACTTCCCCGAGCTCGACGAGGCCTGGCGCCGGGTCACCGTGCGCGACGGGCACGACCACGTGGTCGTCTCGGCCCACTCCACCGGCGGCCTGATCAGCGGGCTGTGGGCCGACGAGCGGCGTCCGAATGAGCTCAGGGGCGCCGTGATGAACTCCCCCTGGCTCGACCTCCAGGGCTCGGCGGT
This sequence comes from Nocardioides sp. SYSU D00038, assembly GCF_016924665.1. Taxonomy (GTDB): domain Bacteria; phylum Actinomycetota; class Actinomycetes; order Propionibacteriales; family Nocardioidaceae; genus Nocardioides. The sequence continues at coordinate 13,659 of NZ_JAFFJT010000014.1, read as the reverse complement.
GATGCGGGTGGTGGGCACCCCGGTGATCAAGGGCGTGGCCACCCGGCGGCCGATGCGCGAGATCAAGCGCACCGTGACCGGGCTCTACGCACGCAGCCTCCACGTCGACCACGAGGGCGAGTGGGAGTTCAACCTCGACTGGAAGCCGGTCTCGTCGTTCACGGTCTACGCCGGGTGGCTGGCCGCCATCCGTCGCGGTCACGCCCGGCTGCACCGCGGCCTGGGGCTCGACTGCCCGGTGCTGGTGCTGTCGTCGGACCGGTCGTCGACCCCCACGGCGATGGGCGACGACGTGCACGGCACCGACATCGTGCTCTCGGTGCCGCAGATCCGTCGCTGGGCGACGTCCTACGGCAGCCACGTCACCTACATCGCCGTCGCCGGGGCCCGCCACGACGTCGTGCTCTCGCGCCCCGGGCCGCGCAAGCAGGCCTACGACGAGATCGGGCGCTGGCTGGCGGCGTACGTCGCCCCGCCCAAGCGCGACCTGATCTGAGTCAGCCGCCGCTCACCAGCAGCTGCCCGACGGCGTCGTTGGAGACCAGGGTGCCGACGGTGGCCCCGTCGGGGGCGGGCACCGCTCGGCAGGACCGGGCGGCGGCGTCGCAGGCGTAGCGGGCGCCCACCTGCTCCTCCGCGGCCGCGACGCCGACGTCGACGACCACCGTCGACCTCCCGTGCCAGGCGACGCCGAGCACCGCCTCGTCGTCGAGGTCGAGGGGCTCGACCGCCCCGTCCGTCCCGGCGACCACGGCGGGCTCGGGCTGCCCGATGCCGGCGAGCCGGTCGCCGGCGGGGTCGAGGACGGCCGAGAACATGCCCTCGAGCTCGCCGAGGACCTCCCCGTCGCGGGTCCAGGTGGTGACCCGACCGTCGAGGTCGCCGGTCACCAGCAGGTCGTCGTCGAGGTCGAGCACGACGTCGCCGGCGGGCACGAAGCCGAGCGTGGCGGGCTCGTCGTCGCCGGCCCGGTACACCTGCGAGGTCTCGCCGTCGCTCACCGCGACCTCCGCGCCGTGCACGGCACCGGGCAGGGCGAAGGCGTCGACCGGCCAGCGGCCCAGCTCGTCGCCGCTGCCGACCTCGGCCAGCACCAGCTCGCGGCGGCGCCCGGTGCCCTCGACCCAGGCCGCGGAGCCCGACCCGGGGTCGGTGATGGCGAGGCCGAACGTGTCGTCGACGCGCCGCAGCTCGGCGCCGTCGCGGTCGAGCACCAGCACCCGGCTCGCACCGCTGCTGCGCTCCTGGTAGCTCACGACGTAGCCGTCGGTCGAGGAGCCCACCGAGGTGGGGGGCAGGTCGCCGTCGCTCACGGTCGCCCCACCCACGACCAGGTCGCCGTCGAGGACCACCGGGCCGAGCTCGGCGATCCGCGACCGCTTCCCGGCGCCGTCCTCCTCCCCGGAGCCGCCGCGGGTCACCACCCACGCGACGAGGAGGGCGGCGACCACCGCGCCCGCCGCCCCGATCGCGACCCAGCCCCGTCCGCTCACCCGTGCGTCCACGCTGCGAGGGTGCCATGCCGCTGGTGGCGCCCCGCCACGGACCCAGCACCGCGCGGCGAGGGCTCGCACCGTCGCCGAGGGGCGGGCGCTAGTCTCCCTGGGGTGAACCCAGTCACCGGACTCTCCCTCGGCCGGATCGCCGTCGGCACGCTGGCCCTGGCCCGCCCCGACCTGGCCGCGCAGGCCCTCCAGCTCGACGCCCGGGCCAACCCGCAGCTGCCCTACCTGTCGCGGATGTTCGGCTCCCGCGAGATCGCCATCGGGCTCGCGACGCTGTTCGCCAAGGGCCGTGGTCGCACCGGCCTGGTCACGCTGGGCATCGCTGTCGACGCCGCCGACCTGGCCACCGGCCTGATCGGCCCGCGGCAGGGCGAGGTGCCGCAGCGCACCGGCCTGGCCCTCGCCGCCCCGGCCGCGGGCGCCGTTCTCGCGGGGGTCCTCGGCCTGCGCACCACCTCGCGCGCCGACCGCCGGGCGGCGAGGAAGGCGCGCAGGGCGGCCCGCAAGGCTGCCTGACGGGGCGGGTGGTTTCCCCGGTTCACCGGGGAAATCCGCACCTCTCGGCCGGAGTTCTGGCCGAGAGGTCGAGGTTCTGGCCGACAGGTCCGGGCGCACCGGTCGTCAGCCCGGTCGCATCGCCGGCCGCCCGGGTCGGGCGGTCAGGTGAGCAGCAGCACCGTCACTGCGGTGAGGCCGACGACGACGATCAGGCAGCGCAGCACGATCGCGGGCAGCTTGCGCCCGTAGGCCGACGCGAGCACGCCGCCCAGCGTCGAACCCACCGCGATCAGCAGCACCACCACCCAGTCGACGTCGGCCACGACCACGAACAGCAGCCCCGCGACGCCGTTGACGCCGGCGGCGAGCACGTTCTTGACCGCGTTGAGCCGCTGCAGGGGCTCGTCGACGGCGATGCCGAGCACGCCCATCAGGATCACGCCCTGGGCGGCGCCGAAGTAGCCGCCGTAGACCCCCGTGCCCAGGGCCGCGGGCCACGCCCACCACGGGTCGCCGGCCGGTCGGTCGCCCGCGGCCGCGGTCCGGCGACCGGCGACCCAGCGCTGCAGCCGCGGTTGCAGCACGACCAGCACCACGCCCACCATGATCAGCACCGGCACGATCGCCGAGAACGCGTCGTCGGGCAGCACCAGCAGCAGCACCGCGCCCACCAACCCGCCGACCAACGACGCCGAGAGCAGCCGCAGCACCCGGGCGCGCTGCCCGGCGAGCTCGCGGCGGTAGCCGATCGCCCCCGACACCGACCCCGAGACCAGCCCGATGTTGTTGGAGACGTTGGCGGTCACCGGCGGCACGCCGAGCGCGAGCAGGGTCGGGAACGTGATCAGCGTGCCTGAGCCCACGAGCGTGTTGATGCCACCGGCCCCGGTGCCCGCGAGGAGCACCAGGGCCATCTCGGCCGGGCTCACGCCCCGGGCGCCGCTCCGGAGCCGTCGTCACCCGGTGCGGCCGGCGGCGCGTCGGGCTGTGCCGGGGCCGGGGCCTGGGCGTCGGTCTGGGCGACGCCGGCGCCCGCACCGGGGTTGGCGGCGCTGCGCGCCTCGGCGATCGCGGCCTCCACCGCCGCCTGCGCCTCGCTCTGCTCGGCGTCGTTGCCGGAGCCCTTGGGCAGCTGCGGCTCGCTCGGACCCATGTCGATGCGGGTGCGCGGTCCGTCGACCTCCTGCGGGATCCCCTGCAGGTTGCTCATCGTCGACCCCAGGCCCTCGAGCGCCTTGCCGATCTCGCTCGGCACGATCCAGACCTTGTTGGCGTCGCCCTCGGCGATCTTCGGCATCATCTGCAGGTACTGGTAGGCCAGCAGCGACTGGTCGGGCTGGCCGTCGTGGATGGCCTGGAAGACGGTCTGGATGGCCTGGCCCTCACCCTGGGCGCGCAGGATGGCGGCCTCGCGGTCGGCCTGGGCGCGCAGGATCAGCGACTCGCGGTCGCCCTCGGCGTTGAGGATCGCGGACTGCTTGTTGCCCTCGGCGGTGAGGATCGCCGACTGCCGCTGGCCCTCGGCGGTGAGGATGAGCGCCCGCTTGTCGCGGTCGGCGCGCATCTGCTTCTCCATCGCGTCCTTGATCGAGGGCGGCGGGTCGATCCCCTTGATCTCCACGCGGTTGACGCGGATGCCCCACTTGCCGGTGGCCTCGTCGAGGACGCCGCGCAGGCCGTGGTTGATCTCCTCGCGGCTGGTCAGCGTCTGCTCGAGGTCCATGCCACCGACGATGTTGCGCAGCGTGGTCATCGTGAGCTGCTCGACGGCCTGGATGTAGTTGGCGATCTCGTAGGTCGCCGCGATCGGGTCGGTGACCTGGAAGTAGATGACGGTGTCGATCGAGACCACGAGGTTGTCCTCGGTGATCACCGGCTGCGGCGGGAAGCTCACCACCTGCTCGCGCAGGTCGATGAGGTAGCGCACTTTGTCGATGAACGGCACCACGATGTTGAGGCCGGCCGGCAGCGTCTCCTTGTACTTGCCGAACCGCTCGACGACACCGGCGCGGGCCTGGGGGATGATGCGGACGGTCTTGGCCAGCACCGTGATCACGAACAGGAACAGCAGGACGAGCAGGACCAGGACGACGACGGTCATGGGCGTCTCCTCACGCTTCCAGGGAGGGGATGGGGTGGACGTACGCCGTGGCGCCGCGGATCTGCAGGACCTCCACGGTCTCACCGGGCTCGATGACCAGGGTGGAGTCGTACGGCGCCGCGGACCAGATCTCGCCCGCCAGCCGGACCCGGCCGACGTCGAGACCGGTGATCCGCTCGGTCACCACGCCCTGCTGGCCGACCAGCTTGCCGTGGCCGAGCGCGAGCTCGGGGCCCTGGTGCAGGCGCTGGACCAGCCGCGGGCGGACCAGCCCCAGGGTGGCGACCGCCGCGCCGGCGGCGAGCAGCGCCTGGACCACGAACGGCAGCCCGAGCAGCGCGGCCAGCATGCCGACCAGCGCACCGAAGGCGAGCATGGCCAGGAACAGGTCGAGGGAGAACATCTCGGCGATGCCGAGGACGATGCCCACCCCGAGCCACGTCTCCCAGAGGTGATCGCGGAACCAGTCCATGGCCCGACCCTATCGGGTGGTTCCCCCGGCGGAGGGCTCGCTCCGCCGCTCGCGGCCGGGGACCGGGCCCCGTCACCGGCAGGTGACTGGTCGGGTCACTGGTCGGGTCACTGGCCGGCGGCCCGGCGGGTCCGCCGGCGGGCCGCGAACCGGCCGTCGACGCGGTCGAGGGTCAGCGGCATCCCGAACGTGCGCGAGAGGTTCTCCTCGGTCAGCACGTGGTCGACCAGCCCCTGGGCGGTGACCCGGCCACCGCGCAGCAGCAGGGCGTGGGAGAAGCCCGGGGGGATCTCCTCGACGTGGTGCGAGACCAGCACGGTGGCGGGCGAGTCGGGGTCGTAGGCCAGCGTGGAGAGCGTGGCCACCAGGTCCTCGCGCCCACCGAGGTCGAGGCCGGCGCCGGGCTCGTCGAGCAGCAGCAGCTCGGGATCGGTCATCAGGGCCCGGGCGATCTGCACCCGCTTGCGCTCGCCCTCACTGAGGGTGCCGAACGTGCGGTCGCGCAAGCCGGTCACGCCCATCTCCTGCATCAGCCACCGGGCCCGGTCGTGGTCGAGCTCGTCGTAGTCCTCGCGCCACCGGCCGAGCACGCCGTACGACGCCGACACCACCACGTCGGCGACCTTCTCGTGGCGCGGGATCCGCTCGGCGAGCACGGCCGAGGTGAGCCCGATCCGGGGCCGGAGCTCGAACACGTCGACCCGTCCCAGCACCTCCTCGAGCACTGCCGCCCGCCCCGACGTGGGGTGCAGCTGGGCGGCGGCGATCTGGAGCAGCGTGGTCTTGCCCGCGCCGTTGGGGCCGAGCACCACCCAGCGCTCGTCCTCCTCCACGGTCCAGCTGACGCGGTCGAGGAGGAGGTTGTCCCCCCTCCTCACGGTCACGTCGGTGAGCTCGAGGACGGCGGACATGGTCCGACCCTATCGACCTCCCGCCGCACCGCGGCGGCGTGGCCCGGAGCGGCCGTCGGCGGACCGCGGGGCGGCGCGTATCGTCGCGCGCCGTGAGCCCCGACTCCCCCGCCACCGCCGCGCCCTGGGCGACCCGCCTCGCCTGGTGGGGCACCGCCTGGCTGCGCGGTTGGGCGGCCCCCGACGACCTGCTCGACGCGGTGATCGGCGAGGAGGCGACCCACACGGTCGCCGGCCTGGCGGCGCTGGGCCTCGGCGGCGACGACGCCGCCGTGACCCTGATGGCCGGGCTGGCCCGACTGCGGGTGGAGGGCGCGACGTCGTTCGGCGCGGCGTACCCCGTCGAGGGTGACCTGGTGGGCCTGGGCGGCCCACCGGCGTTCAACAGCGAGGCCGTCGATGCCGGCCAAGCGGTGGTGGCGTCGGGCGCCGGCGTGGGGCTGGTGCCGGTGCGGGTCGGCGCGGTGGTCACCTGGCACGCCCTGCCCGCGGCACCGCGCCAGCTGCCCGACCTCGGGGAGGCCGACCGGGGCCTGCGCGCCGCTCTGCTCGCGGCCGCCGACGAGCTGGCCTCCCTCGACGTCGCCCGCTGGCGCCCCGAGGTCGCCGACCAGCTGATGAACCTCCGGCACCGACGGAGCTTCCTCGCTCCCGACGGCGTTCCCCAGCGCAGCGTCGACCTGCTGTCCCGGGCGGTGCAGGCGCTGCAGGTGGTGGACCTGGCGCTCGAGGACGACGGCGGAGCCGTGAGCCTGCACGAGATCCAGGCCCGGCGCGCCGCGTTGGAGCCGCTGGCCCGCGCCGGCCGGCACGCCATGGTCGCGGCGTCGTCGCCCGAGGCGTGGCCCCCGGACTGACCGCCGCACGGACCAGGCGCTCAGACGTCGACCGGGGCCCACTCCGCGTGGCACGAGCGACAGTGCCGTGCGGTGGTGGCGAGGTGCGGCCAGGCCGGCTCGTGGCCCTCGTCGGACCCCGTGGCCCCCTCGAGGTTGGCCCAGGCCCAGCTGTCGACGGCGACGTCGTCGACCCGGGTCGAGCCGCACTCGCGGCACGAGGCCGTCGGCGTTGCGGGGAGGGTGGTCACCCGTCGATGGTGCGCGCGCCCGCGCACCCGCGCAGCGGAACGCCGGAACTCCTGGCGGGTGGCCCAGACACCTGGCCCGGGACGGGCCATGCCCTAGCCTCGTGCCGACATGACCGACCGTGACGGCTCCCGCCCCGAGACCCTGCTGATCACCCTCACCGGCAAGGACCGGCCCGGGGTGACCTCCACGCTGTTCGCCACGCTGGGCCGGGCCGGGGTGGAGGTGGTCGACGTCGAGCAGATCGTGCTCCGGGGCAGGCTGATCCTCGGCCTGCTCGTGACGGTCCCGCGCGACTGGCGCCGGCTGCGCGAGGCGGTCGAGCGCACCGCCGCGGAGCTCGACATGGCCGTCGAGGTGGAGCGCGGGTCGGGCGACAACCAGGCCCGCCGGTCGGGACGCTCCCACGTCACCCTGATCGGCACCCCCCTGAGCGCCGCCGCGATGGCCGCGGTGGCGGGGCGGATCGCCGACAGCGGCGCCAACATCGACCGGATCGAGCGGATGGCGCGCTACCCCGTCACCGCCATCGACCTGCACGTCTCGGGCGCCGACCCCGACGCCCTGCGTCGGGTGCTGGCCCTGGAGGCCGCGGCCCAGGGCGTCGACATCGCCGTCCAGCCAGCCAACCTGCTCCGCCGCGGGATGCGGCTGATCGTGATGGACGTCGACTCCACCCTGATCCAGGGCGAGGTCATCGAGATGCTCGCCGCCCACGCCGGCTTCGAGGACGAGGTCGCCGCAGTCACCGAGGCCGCCATGCGCGGCGAGCTCGACTTCGAGGAGTCGCTGCGGGCCCGGGTCAAGCTGCTGGCCGGCGTGCCGGAGGCCGCGCTCGACCAGGTCTACGACGCCATCGTGCTCAACCCCGGTGCGCGGACCCTCGTGCGCACCCTGCGCCGGCTCGGCTACCGCTTCGCCCTGGTCTCCGGGGGCTTCAGCCAGATCACCGACCGGCTCGCCGCCGACCTCGGCATCCACTACGCCCGCGCCAACCAGCTCGCGGTCGTCGACGGCGTGCTGACCGGCGAGCTGGTCGGCGACGTCGTCGACCGCGCCGGCAAGGCGCGCGCGCTGCGCGAGTTCGCCGCCGAGCTGGGACTCCCGGAGGCGGCGACGATCGCGATCGGCGACGGCGCCAACGACCTCGACATGCTCGACGCCGCCGGCCTCGGCATCGCCTACAACGCCCGGCCGGTCGTGCGCCAGGCCGCCGACACCTCCGTCAACGTCCCCTACCTCGACGCGATCCTCTACCTGCTCGGCATCTCCCGCGAGGAGATCGTCGCCGCCGACGCCGAGGTGGGCATCGTGACGCCCTCGCCCCCGGTCTGAGCCGGGCTCAGGCCTCCGGGCCGCGGCCGACGTGGAACGCCACCACCCGGGCCGAGGCCTCCTCCAGGTCGGCCCAGCGGCCGTCGTGCTCCAGCACCGTGAGGGCGGCGGTCGGGAAGCCGAGCGCCATCTCGTTGCCGGCGTCCTCGTCGCCCTGGCCGTCGTCGAGGAGCTGCGCGAGGTGGCCGACGGTGGGGTTGTGCCCGACGACGACCAGGGTCCCGACCTCCTCGGGAGTGAGCCGCACCAGGTCGAGGGCCGACTCCGGCCCGGCGTCGTAGAGCGCCTCGTCCGGCTGCGCCTCCAGGTCCCAGCCCGCGCCCTCGGCCACCGACTCCCAGGTCTGGAGGGTCCGTGCGGCCGCCGACACCAGCGCGGCGTCGGGCGCCAGCCCCCGCGCGGCCAGCCATCGACCCGCCTCCTCGGCGTCGGCCAGGCCGCGGTCGGTGAGTCGTCGCTCGAAGTCCGTGGGAGCCGACTGCTCGGCGCTGGCGTGGCGCATCACGACGATCGTCTTCACGCACCCAGCGTGGCAGGCTCCACCCGACCCCGCCACAGCCCGGTCGGAGGACCCGCCCCACTAGGGTGGCGGGCATGCCCCGCGGACCCCTCTTCGTCATCGGCGGCGCCGAGGACAAGCTGCGCAAGCGCCGGATCCTCAAGGAGTTCGTCGCTGCCAGCGGGGGCCCGGAGGCCCGGATCGCGGTAGTCCCGACCGCCTCCAGCCTCGGCGACGAGGTGGTGGAGGTCTACGACGCCGTGTTCCGCGCCGAGGGCGCCGCCGAGGTCCTGTCGGTGCGGCCCGAGGACCGCGACGGCGCCCACGACCCCGCCCTGGTCGAGCGGCTCGAGCAGGCGACCGGCGTCTTCATGACCGGCGGCAACCAGCTCAAGCTCAGCGCCATCCTGGGCGGCACCCCCGTGGGCGACGCGATCGTGGCGGCCCACCACCGCGGCGCGGTGGTCGGCGGCACCTCGGCCGGGGCCAGCATCCAGTCCAGCCACATGGTGGCGTTCGGTGTCGGCGGCGCGACCCCCAAGCAGCGGATGACCCAGGTCGCCGCCGGGCTCGGGCTGATCTCCGCCACCGTCATCGACCAGCACTTCGACCAGCGCAACCGCTACGGGCGGCTGCTGATGATCGTCAGCCAGTCGCCGCAGCTGCTCGGGATCGGGGTCGACGAGGACACCGCCGCGGTCGTGACCCGCGCCGACGTCGACGGCGAGACCCACGAGCTGCTCCGGGTGATCGGCAAGGGGGCGGTCACGATCGTCGACCCCGCCCGCCTGGTCACGAACTCCTACGAGGCCCGCCGCTCGGCGGCCCTGCTGGTCAGCGGCGTCGTGCTGCACGTGCTGCCCGACGGCGCGGAGTTCGACCTCACCACCCGCACCCTGGTGCCGCAGGCCGCCACCCCCGACCCCGACGAGGCCGCCGAGATGGCCGAGGCCGGCCGCGACCTGCGCCAGCTGGCGCGCGACATCGCGGCTGCCGACGCCTCCCCCTCGGTGCTGCGCCGGCGCCTGGCCCGTCGCACCCGGTCGCGGCCTTCCGGTCCCGGCCGGGCGGCGGAGCCCCCGAACCAGTCGGTGGACCGGTCCACCGACACGCCCCGCGACCCCTCCCGCACCTCGGACGGAGATCCCGCGTGACCGAGCGTCCCACCCCCGACCTGACCATCCTCGAGACCCGCGTCTACCGCGGGGCCAACGTCTGGTCCTACGACAAGGCGATCCACCTCGTCGTCGACCTCGGCGCGCTGGAGCGGTTCCCCACCGACACGCTGCCCGGGTTCACCGAGAACCTGCTGGAGATGCTGCCGGGGCTGCGTGACCACTCCTGCTCGCGCGGCCGGCGCGGCGGATTCGTGGAGCGGCTGCACGAGGGCACCTGGCTCGGGCACGTCGCCGAGCACACGGCCCTTGCGCTCCAGCAGGTCGTGGGTCACGACATCCGGCGCGGCAAGACCCGCCAGGTCAAGGGCCGCGAGGGCGTCTACAACGTGGTGTTCGGCTACCAGGACGAACAGGTCGGGCTCGCGGCCGCGCGGCTCGCCGTGCGCCTGGTCAACCACCTGGTGCAGGCCGACCCCGAGCTGGACTGGGACGACGAGCTGGAGTCGTTCATCCTGCGCGCCGAGCGCACGGCGTTCGGCCCCTCCACCCAGGCCATCCTCGACGAGGCCGTCTCGCGCGACATCCCCTGGCTGCGGCTCAACCAGCACTCGCTGGTGCAGCTGGGGCAGGGCGTCCACGCCAAGCGGATCCGCGCCACCATGACGTCGGCCACCTCGGCGATCGCGGTCGACATCGCCTCCGACAAGGACCTCACCACCCGCCTGCTCAGCGCCGCCGGCCTGCCGGTGCCCAAGCAGGAGACCGTGCGCACCGAGGACGCCGCCGTCCGCGCGGCCGAGCGGATCGGCTACCCCGTGGTGGTCAAGCCGCTCGACGGCAACCACGGCCGTGGGGTCTGCCTCGACCTCGGGTCGGCCGACGACGTGCGGGCGGCGTTCGCGGTCGCCCAGGAGCAGTCGCGCCGCGGCGTCATCGTGGTCGAGTCGCAGATCACGGGCAAGGACTACCGCTGCCTGATCATCGACGGCCGGGTCGCCGCGATCGCCGAGCGGGTGCCCGCCAGCGTGACCGGCGACGGCATCTCGACGGTCGAGCAGCTGGTCGACACCGCCAACGCCGACCCGCGCCGCGGCGTCGGGCACGAGAAGGTGCTCACCCGGATCAAGGTCGACGACGCCGCGGTCGAGCGGGTGCGGGCCCAGGGGTTCGAGATGACCGACGTGCCGCCCGAGGGCCAGGTGGTGCGGCTCGCACTCACCGGCAACATGAGCACCGGCGGCATCTCGATCGACCGCACCTTCGAGGCGCACCCCGAGAACGTCGAGATCGCCGAGGAGGCCGCCCGGATGGTAGGCCTCGACATCGCCGGCATCGACTTCATCTGCCCCGACATCACCGAGCCGGTGCGCGAGACCGGCGGCGCGATCTGCGAGGTCAACGCCGCGCCGGGGTTCCGGATGCACACCCACCCGACCATCGGCGAGCCGCAGTTCATCGCCAAGCCGGTGGTCGACATGCTGTTCCCGCCCGGAGCCACGTCGCGGATCCCGATCGTGGCGGTGACCGGAACCAACGGCAAGACCACCACCTCGCGGATGATCAGCCACATCTTCAAGGGCATGGGCCGCAAGGTCGGGATGACCTCCACCGACGGCGTGGTCATCGACGAGCGGCTGGTGATCCGGGCCGACGCGTCGGGTCCGCGCTCGGCCCGGATGGTGCTGCAGAACCCGCGCGTCGACTTCGCCGTCTTCGAGGTGGCCCGGGGCGGCATCCTGCGCGAGGGTCTGGGCTACGAGCGCAACGACGTCGCCGTCGTGCTCAACGTCCAGCCCGACCACCTCGGCCTGCGCGGCATCGACACCGTGGAGCAGCTTGCCGACGTCAAGGCGGTGCTGGTCGAGGCGGTGCCGCGCGACGGCCACGCCGTGCTCAACGCCGACGACCCGTTGGTGCGCGAGATGCGCCGCCGCTGCTCGGGCCAGGTGGTGTGGTTCTCGATGGAGGAGCCCGGCTCGGAGATCCGGGACATGATCGACGCACACTGCCGTCGCGGCGGCAAGGCGCTGGTGCTCAACCCATCCGAGCGCGGCGAGATGATCGTGGTCAAGCACGGGCCCCGCGAGATGCAGCTGGCCTGGACCCACCTCCTGCCGTCGACCTTCGGCGGCCGGGCCCGGATGAACGTGCAGAACGCGCTCGCAGCCGCCGCCGCGGCGTTCGCGGCCGGTGCGCCGCTGCACGACATCCGCCAGGGCCTGCGGTCGTTCTCGACCAACTACTACCTCTCCCCCGGCCGCCTCAACGAGGTCGAGGTCAACGGCGTCAACGTGATCGTCGACTACTGCCACAACGCCCCCGGGATGAAGATGCTGGGCGACTTCGTCGACCGGGTCGGCGACTCGCTGGAGTCGAGCCACGAGCTCGCCCGGCCGTCGCGGATCGGCATCGTCGCGACCGCCGGCGACCGTCGCGACGAGGACATGCGCGAGCTGGGTGCGATCGCCGCCCGCCACTTCGACGTCGTGATCGTCCGCGAGGACGCGAACCCGCGCGGCCGCGAGCCCGGCGAGGTGGCCGGTCTGGTCACCGAGGGGGTCCGGCAGGCGATGGCCGACGGCGCCCGGTGCAAGCAGGTCGAGGAGGTGCACGACGAGATCGCGGCGGTCCGCCGGGCGATGACGCGCTCCCACCCCGGCGACCTCGTGGTCATCTGCGTCGACAAGCACGCCGCGGTGATGAGCGAGCTCGAGACCTGGTCGAGCCAGGCGCAGGCCGGTGCCGGCGTGACCACCGACGTCCCCGCGGCCGACCCCGACTTCGTCGCCCCCAGCGACGCCGGCGACGACCCGACCGCCTGACCTCACCCCGGGTTTCTTTGCCTGAGCACGGCGGGGATGCCCCGAACGGGCCATTGCCGGAGTTCCGGGCGCTCCCTAGGGTCGCGAGCATGACGACCTTCCTCGGGAAGCTCCTCGCCCTGCTCCTCGCCACCGTCCTGCTGCTGACCGGCTGCGGCGGCGACTCCGGCGACGACGGCGGCGGGGGCGACGGCTCCAGCGCCGCGGGCGACTCCGGCGACTCCGGCGACGGCGGCGGCGACTCGGGCGACGACTCGGGCGACGACTCGGGTGATGACGGCCCGTTCGACGTCTGCGGACTGCTGGCGACCGCCGACATCGAGGCCGTCTTCGGCGGTCCGTGGGACGACGGTGAGGCCACCCACCTGGAGCAGACCGGGGGCGACCAATGCATCTGGGGCAACTCCGACCCGCCGCCGGTCAAGCAGTTCTCGGCCGTCGTCTACCGCGAGGGGCACCTCTCCGAGGGCTTCGAGGACGCCGGTGTCACCGTGAAGTCCCTCTACGAGGACACCAAGGAGCTCATGCAGGACATCGAGGAGCTGGACCTCGGCGACGACTCCTACCTCAGCACGTCGACCATCTACGTGCTCGACGGCGACACCTCCTACGAGTTCTCCACCGTGCTCGGCACCAGCCCCGAGGCGATCCAGGGGCTGCGCGAGCTGGCCGAGAAGGCGGTCGGCTGACGCTCGTGGTAGCGGCAGGACCTCGTCGAGCAGCCCGTCACCGGGCTGACGTCACGGTGCGTCGACGGTGACGTGCTGGCGGAAGTCGCGCGTGAGCTCGGCCGCGGCCGGGAGGCTGAGCCCCTCGATCGCGTAGGTCACGACGCCGAGCGTGGTGGCGTCCGCCCAGCCGCACGACGTGAGCTGGTCGGTGACCCGCGGGGCGGTCACGGCCGCGCAGGCCAGCGCCCCGCCGAGGGCGCCGGCGTCGGCGAAGGTCGGTCGAGGTACGCCGGCGCTGGCGAGGTACCCCGCGAGCGCGGTGCGCGGCCGGGCCAGCTCGCGGCCGAGCTCGCTGTCTGGGTCGGGCACCAGGCCGAGGAAGGCCAGCGCCCCGCCCGCGGCCCGCGCGTACTCGGCGAAGACCACCAACGCGCCGATGTCGCCCACGGCCGCCACCTGCTCGGCCGCGCGCGCCCGGCCGGCCGGCGTGCGGTCGAGGGTCCAGCCGCCGGCGGTACGGGGGGTGTCGAGCGAGTGGCGGGGCGGCGGCTCGGCCCGGTCGGCGGGGGCAGGGTCCCCGCCGACCACCACGAGCACCCCCACCGCCGGGGCGGCGGCCCCCCCGGCCGCGGCGCGGGGGGC
>NZ_JAFFJT010000013.1 GCF_016924665.1 Nocardioides sp. SYSU D00038 | reverse complement strand
GGCCCGGCCCGGGGGGGGGGGGGCGCGGGGGGGGGGGGGGGGGGGCGCGCGGGGGGGGGGGGGGGCGGGCCCCCCCCCCCCCACCACGAGCACGCCGACGACGGCGGCGACGGCCACCGCGACGGCGGCGAGGGTGCCGAGCAGCAACCGCATCCGGCCGCCGCCGGCCGGGGGCGCGAGGCTGCGGGTCACGACGGGCCCGCTGCGGCGCGCACCTTGGCCCGCAGCGTCGCGGGGTCGTCGGGGCTGCCGCCCCGGCCCGCGATCCAGTCGTAGACCTCCTGCCGCTCGGCGTGGCACATCAGTCCCACCACGTCGCCCGGGTGCGCCTGCTCGACGAGCGCGGCCAGGGTCGCCACCTCGGTGTCGTACGCCGGCACCCGGCTCACGCCGACCCGGGCTGCCCCGCCGCGCACCAGTGCCTCGAGCTCCTCGGTGGAGCGACCGCGGAGGTAACGCTCCTTGTGCCCCAGCACCAGCAGGTCGGCGTCGCGCGCCGCGACCTCGGACATCGCGACGATCAGCTCGTCGGTGCGGTCGCCCACGACCCCGAGACCGAGCAGCAGCCGCCCGCCGGGGCGGCGCACGCCGGCCATGATCTCCAGCAGCGCCTCGAGACCCGCCTCGTTGTGGGCGAGGTCGACCACGACGGTGACCTCGCCGACGCTGAACACGTTCATCCGGCCGGGGTTGTGCTCGGCGTCGGGCTTGAAGTCGCGCAGGCCGGCGCGGACCACCTCCGGATCGAGACCGATCGCCAGCGCCGCCGAGGCGGCGGCGAGGGTGTTCTCGACGTTGAAGCGCGACAGCCCGGCCAGGGTCATCGGCACGTCGACCAGCTCGACCAACGGCAGCGGGTCGGCGCCGCCGTCGAGCACGGTGACCCAGCCGTCGATCACGGTGGTCGCGCGCCCGCCGTGGGTGAGCACCTCGCGCACGCCGGGCGACTCGGGGTCGCGGCTGAACACCCACGGTCGCGCCTTCAGCGTGGTGCGCATCGCCAGCACCCGCGGATCGTCGCCGTTGAGCACCGCCCAGCCGCCGGCGCGCGTGATCCGGGGCACCACGCCCTTGACCTCGGCGAGCTGGTCGACGGTGTCGATGCCGTGCAGGCCGAGGTGGTCGGCCGAGACGTTGGTGACCACCGAGACATCGTTGCGGGTGAGCCCGATGCCCCTGAGGAGGATGCCGCCCCGAGCGGTCTCGGTGACCGCGAGCTCGACCTCCGGGTGCGCCAGCACCCGGCCGGCGCCGCTGGGACCGGAGTAGTCGCCCGCCTCGACCAGTCGTCCGTCGACGTAGATGCCGTCGGTGTTGCTCCAGCCGACCAGCAGCCCGCCGGTCCGGGCGACGTGCGCGATCATCCGCGAGGTGGTGGTCTTGCCGTTGGTGCCGGTCACGGCGACGACCGGGATGCGCGGCGTGATCGTCCGGGGACCCGGCCCCGGCTCGCTCACTCGCACCCGCGTCCCGGCGGTCGCGATCGCCGCGTCGAGATCGTCGTCCGGGCCGGTGGCTGCCGCGTCGAGCACCGCGGCCACCCCGCGGCCCAGCTCCTCGGCGCGCAGCCGGTGCCGCCAGGGGTAGGCCGCGACGACCTGGCCCGGCTCCGGTCCGCTGCGCACCCGGACGGCGAGGCGCGTCGTGCCGGCCGATCGCGCGACGGCGCGCACCACCCGCTCGACCAAGCGCAGCACGAACCGCTCGCGGAACCCGCTGCCCGGCTCCCCCGGTCGGGCCGAGGTGAGCCCGACCGCGGCGGCCAGCGCCCTCGCCTCGGCCACCGGGGCCGTCAGCAGGTCGCCGACGTCGAGGGTGAGCTTGACGGCGGCGCGCGGGAAGTACAGGTTGGGGCCCTCGAGGACCCGCAGCTCCACGAGCGCGCCCGACGTCACCCGGGAGACGCTACCGACTCGGGGTCGGGCTCAGGCACCCATGGCGTGGAAACCGCCGTCGACGTGCACGATCTCACCGGTCGTCGCCGGGAACAGGTCCGAGAGCAGGGCGCAGACAGCCTTCGCGGTGGGCTCGTGGTCGGCGTTGTCCCAGCCGAGCGGCGCCCGCGTGGTCCACATGTCCTCCAGGTCGGAGAACCCGGGGATCGCCTTGGCCGCCAGCGTGCGCAGCGGCCCGGCCGAGACCAGGTTGACCCGGATGCCGTGCGGGCCGAGGTCGCGGGCGAGGTAGCGCGAGGACGACTCCAGCGCCGCCTTGGCCACCCCCATCCAGTCGTACGCCGGCCACGCGACCGTGGCGTCGAAGGTCAGCCCCACCACCGAGCCGCCCGGGCCCATCAGCGGGCGGCAGGCCTCGGTGAGCGAGGTCAGCGAGTACGCCGAGACCTGCACCGCCTGGGCCACGTCGGGCCAGGGACCCTCGAGGAACCGGCCGCCGAGCAAGGTCTCGGGGTTGCCGTAGGCGATCGAGTGGACCACGCCGTCCAGCCCGCCCCCCTCACCCAGGTGCTCGCGCACCTGGTCGGCGAGGCCGGCCAGGTGGTCGTCGTCGGTGACGTCGAGCTCGAGCACCGGCGGCTCCTGCGGCAGCCGCTTCGCGATCCGGCGGGTGATGCCGAGCGCCCGGCCGAAGTTGGAGATCAGCACGGTCGCGCCCTGCTCCTGGGCGTACTTCGCCACGGCGAAGCCGATCGAGGAGTCCATGGTCACGCCTGCGACCAGGATCCGCTTGCCGTCGAGGATGCCTGTCATGTCCGAGTCCTCTCAGTGACCCATGCCGAGTCCGCCGTCGACGGGGATCACCGCGCCGGTCACGTACGCCGCGCCGTCGCCGGCGAGCCAGGTGACCGCCGAGGCGACCTCGTCGGGCGTGGCGTAGCGCCCCAGCGGCACCTGCGCCTTGATCGCCGTGCGCTGCTCGTCGGTGAGCACGCCGGTCATGTCGGTCTCCACGAAGCCCGGGGCGACGACGTTCGCGGTGATGCCGCGCGAGCCGTACTCGCGGGCGATCGACCGCGCCATGCCGACCAGCCCGGACTTCGACGCCGCGTAGTTGACCTGGCCGGCCGAGCCGAGCAGCCCCACCACGGAGGAGACGAAGACGATCCGGCCGCGGCGCAGCCGCATCATCTTCGCCACCGCGCGGCGGGCGAGCCGGAACGAGCCGGTGAGGTTGGTGTCGAGCACGCCCTGCCAGTCGTCGTCGCTCATCCGGACCAGCAGCGTGTCGTGGGTGATGCCGGCGTTGGCGACCAGCACCTCGACCGGGCCGTGCGCCTCCTCGACGGTCGCGAACGCCGCCTCGATCGCCTCGGGGTCGGTCACGTCGCAGCGGACGTCGAGGGTGCCGTCGGGGGCGCCGCCGTTGCGGGTGGTCACCGCCACCTGGTCGCCGGCGGCGACGAACGCCTCCGCGATGGCGCGGCCGATGCCGCGGTTGCCTCCGGTCACGAGGACCGAGCGGCCGGTCTCGGGTGTCTGGTCGGTCACCCGGGCGACGCTAGTGATTACTGCCGCGTAGACCCAACCGGGCGCCCGCGGTGCGGGTCACTCGTCGTCCTCGAGGCGGAAGCCGACCTTCATGCCGACCTGGAAGTGCTCGACGGTGCCGTCCTTGACGTGGCCGCGCACCTGGGTGACCTCGAACCAGTCGAGGTGGCGCAGGGTCCTGCCCGCCCGCTCGACGCCGTTGCGGATGGCTGCGTCGATGCCCTCCGGGGACGTGCCGACGATCTCGGTGACGCGGTAGGTGCGGTTGGACATCGGTCCTCCTGGAGTGGTGGGAGACACAGACTAGTGCCGCCCCCCGCCCCGTACGCTGGAGGCATGGCCACCCGGGCGAGGCAGGACGAGGCAGTGCGCATCACCACCGTCGCCGCCAGCCGCAACGCCGACATCGCCCAGCGCCAGAAGCGCTACCTCCTCTCGATGAGCCTGCGCTCGGCGTGCTTCATCGGCGCGGTGATCGTCGGCCCCGGGCTGCTGTGCTGGTTCCTCATCGCCGGGGCGCTGGTGCTGCCCTACGTCGCCGTCGTGATGGCGAACGCCGCCGCCACGCGCACCGACGACCGGCTCGACCTCGTCTCCCCCGGCGACCTCCACCCGCAGCTCGGGGCGGGTCCGGACCGCGGTCCGGACCGGCGTTGACTTCCCCGACCGGCGTGCGAGACTTTCCCGGCAGCCGAGGCCCCGGCCCCGGTCGCAGCGTGGTGCCGGACAGCTGTCCCCGTGGTTGCCCGGCACCACCCACGCTCCCCTCCCTCGCCGTTCGGAGCCCCCGGTGACCGCGGACCACGCCGAGCCCGAGGGCCCCGCCACCTGCTCGGCCAAGGGCTGCCAGCAGCCGGCCACCTGGCAGCTGCTCTGGAACAACCCCCGGCTGCACACGCCCGACCGCCGCAAGGTGTGGCTGGCGTGCGACGACCACCGCGAGTCGCTCTCCGACTTCCTCGGCGCCCGGTCGTTCCTCACGGACGTCGTCCCCCCCCCCTCCTGACCCCCGCGGAGTCGTCGTTACTCGTGCCGAGTAACGACGACTCGGCGCAGCGTGGTCAGCCCCCGATGGCGGACATCGGGCGGTCGGGCTGGAGGAAGGTGGGGTCGTCGATGCCGTGGCCGGGGAGCTTGCCGGCCATCGCGGTGACCCACCGGGCGGCGAGCTCGGCGTCGCTGGCGCCCGAGCGGAGCGCCGCGCGGAGGTCGGACTCCTCGCGGGCGAAGAGGCAGTTGCGCACCTGGCCGTCGGCGGTGAGCCGCACCCGGTCGCAGTCGCCGCAGAACGGCCGGCTGACCGAGGCGATGATGCCGACCGTGCCGGGGCCGCCGTCGACGGTGAACAGCTCGGCCGGGGCGCTGCCGCGCGGCTCCACCGCAGGCGTGAGCGTGTACGCCGCCTCGAGCGCGGCCTGGATCTGGTCGGCGGTGACCATCGCGCCGCGGTCCCAGCCGTGCTGGGCGTCGAGCGGCATCTGCTCGATGAAGCGCAGCTCGTAGCCGCGGTCGAGGCACCAGCGCAGCAGCTCGGGCGCCTGGTCGTCGTTGACGCCGCGCATCAGCACGGCGTTGACCTTGACCGGCCCCAGCCCCGCGGCGCGAGCCGCCTCGAGGCCGGCCACCACGTCGTCGAGCCGGGCCCGGCGGGTGATCGCCGCGAACGTCTCGGGGCGCACGGTGTCGAGGCTGACGTTGACCCGGTCGAGGCCCGCGGCGGCGAGGGCCGCGGCGGTGCGGGCCAGGCCGAGCGCGTTGGTGGTGAGCGAGACCTCGGGCGCGGGCGCCAGCCGCTTGACCCGGGCCACGATGTCGACCAGGCCGCGGCGCAGCAGCGGCTCGCCGCCGGTGAAGCGCACCTCGCGGACGCCGAGCCGCTCGACCGCGACGCCGACCAGGCGCACCACCTCGTCGTCGGTGAGCACCTCCTCGCCGGGCAGCCAGTCGAGGCCCTCGGCGGGCATGCAGTAGGTGCAGCGCAGGTTGCAGCGGTCGGTGAGCGAGACCCGGAGGTCGGTGGCCACCCGGCCGTACCTGTCCGCCAACGGCTGCATGGGGACCACTCTACGAGGGGGTGCCGCCCCGGCGGATAGCGTGAGACCCGTGGCATCCAACCGCGTCGCCCTGGTCCGCCGGTGGGGCCTGTTCGCGATCGCGGTGGCGCTGCTCGCGACGGGCGCCTGGTGGCTGGGCCAGTGGCAGTTCGACCGGCTCGAGGACCGCAAGGCCGACAACGCCGTGGTCCGCGCCAACGAGGACCGGCCACCCGCCCCGGTCGGCGACGTGCTCACCGTCGGCGGCGAGGTCGCCGACGACGCCGAGTGGAGGCTGGTCTCGGCCACCGGCAGCTACGACGCCGAGCGCACCGTGGTGGTCCGCTACCGCACCCGCGACGGCGCCTCGGGGGTCGACGTGGTGGTGCCGCTGGTGACCGCCGACGGCACAGCGCTGCTGGTCGACCGGGGCTGGGTCGAGACCGATCCGCGCGGCACCGAGCGCGACGACGTGCCGCCCCCGCCGAGCGGCGAGGTCGAGGTCGTCGGCTGGGTGCGCGCCGATGGCTCGGGCGACAGCACCGCTGTCGACGACCTGTCCACGCGGGCGGTCGACAGCGACCGGATCGGTGAGGCCGTCGGCCTGCCGGTGTACGGCGGCTGGGTGGAGCTGAAGTCGGAGGACGGCGAGCCGGCCGAGGGGCTCGAGCCCGTCGAGCTGCCCGAGCTCGACAACGGCCCGCACTTCTTCTACGGCCTGCAGTGGTGGTTCTTCGGCGTGCTGGCCGTCTTCGGCTTCCTCTACCTGCTCTGGGACGAGTGGCGGCACGGGCCGCGCTCCGACCGGCCGCGCCGCCGCTCCCCCGCGCGCGACCGCACGGGGGCCGGGTCGGCGTAGCGGGCCCGGGTCGGCGCGTGTGAGTCAGCCGGTGGTCGGCGCGGTCAGGTCGTCGAGGTCGTCGAGGAACTGGGTGCGGTGCAGGTCGGCGTAGAGGCCGCCCTGCGCGAGCAGCTCGGAGTGGGTGCCGGACTGGACGATCCGGCCGCCGTCGACGACGAGGATCTGGTCGGCGTTGCGCACGGTGGAGAGCCGGTGGGCGATCACCAGCGAGGTGCGCCCCTGCAGCGCCGCGTCGAGCGCGAACTGCACCGCCGCCTCCGACTCGCTGTCGAGGTGGGCGGTCGCCTCGTCGAGCACCACGACCGACGGCGCCTTGAGCAGCAGCCGGGCGATGGCCAGCCGCTGCCGCTCGCCGCCGGAGAGCCGGTAGCCGCGGTCGCCCACCACCGTGTCGAGCCCGTCGGGGAGGCTGCGCACCAGGTCGGCGACCTGGGCCGCCTCGAGCGCCGCCCAGATCTGCTGGTCGTCGGCGCCGCGACGGGCGTAGAGCAGGTTGGCCCGGATCGTGTCGTGGAACATGTGCGCGTCCTGGGTGACGTAGCCGACGACGTCCTCGAGCGACTGGAGCGTCACGTCGCGCACGTCGTGGCCGTCGATGCGCACCGCGCCCTCGCGCACGTCGTAGAGCCGGGCGACCAGGTGGGTGATCGTGGTCTTGCCGGCTCCCGAGGGACCGACCAGGGCCACCATCTGGCCGGGCTCGGCGGTGAAGGAGATGTCGGAGAGCACCAGCCCGTGGTCGGACGACGGCGCGCGCGCCACCGTCTCGAGCGAGGCCAGCGAGACGTCGTCGGCGCGGGGGTAGCCGAACGAGACCCGGTCGAACTCCAGCCGGCCGGCCGAGGGTGGCAGCGCGACGGCGTCGGGTCGCTCCGCGATCAGCGAGGGCAGGTCGAGCACCTCGAAGACCCGGTCGAAGCTGACCAGCGCGGTCATCACGTCGACCCGGATGTTGGACAGCCCCTGCAGCGGCCCGAGCAGCCGCAGCAGCAGGGTGGCCAGCGCGCCCAGGGTGCCGATGGTCAGGCCGCCGTCGAGGGCGAGGTGCCCGCCGACGCCCCAGACCAGTGCGGTCGCGAGCGCGGGCACCGCCATCATCGCGGTGCCGAAGATCCGGGTGGTCAACGAGATCCGCACACCCAGGTCGCGGACCCGCGCGGCCTTCACCGCGAACTGGGCGTCCTCCTCGTCGCGGCGGCCGAAGAGCTTAAGCAGCATCGCGCCGCCGACGTTGAACCGCTCGGTCATGGTGTTGCCGAGGTCGGCGTTGCCGTCCATCTGGTCGCGGGTCAGCCCCTGCAGCCGCTTGCCGACCCAGCGCGAGGCGAGCAGCAGCAGCGGGAAGGTGCCGAGGCAGAGCAGGGTCACCTCCCAGCTCAGGGCGAGCATGGTGATGCCGACGACCAGGACCGCGATCGTGTTGGAGACGCTCTCGCCGAGGGTCGAGGTGAACGCGCGCTGCGCGCCGATGACGTCGTTGTTGAGCCGCGAGACCAGCGCCCCGGTCTGGGTGCGGGTGAAGAACGCCAGCGACTGACGCTGCACGTGGGCGAAGACGCGGGTGCGCAGGTCGAAGATCAGGCCCTCGCCGATCCGCGAGGAGAGCCAGCCGCCGAGGATCGACAGCACGCCGCTGACCACGGTGGCGCCGACCATGGCCAGGGCCAGCACCGTGATCAGGCCGCCGTCGCCGCCGAGGATGCCGTCGTCGATGATCCGCTGCACCAGCAGCGGGGTCACCACGACCATGCCGGAGTTGAGCACTGTGACGGCCAGGAAGACCGCGATCAGGCGGCGGTGGGGGCCGGCGAAGCCGAGGACCCGGCGCAGGATCCGCCGGTCGAGGCGCGCGTCGACCACGCTGCGGTCGGAGCGGATGCTCCGCCACGCCGACTGGGCGCCGTACATCCCCGACACTGCTGGCCTCCTCGTCTCCGTCGTGGGTGGGTCAGCCGCCCAGCACCGCCGCCACCTCGCGGAAGCGGCGCACCTGCGCCTCCCGCTCCAGGCGACGCTGCTCGTCGTCGCTGCGTCCCGCCGCGCCCCTGAGCAGCGCCGTGATCTCGCGCACCGCCCCCGGGAGCGGCGCGGTCAGCGCGGCCACGAGGTCGGCCACCGCGCCCGGGAGCGCGTCGACCGGCACGGAGGCCAGCGCCAGCCCGATCTCCACGGCCTCGGCGGCGCCCACCGGGCGTGCCGTGGCGCAGATCTCGAGCGCCCGCATCGGGCCAACGCACTCGACCAGCGGCTTTGTTCCGGTCAGGTCGGGCACCAGGCCCAGCGCCGCCTCCTTCATGCAGAACGACGCGTCGTCGGCCACCACCCGCAGGTCGCAGGCGAGCGCGAGCTGGAAGCCGGCACCGACGGCGTGGCCGTGAACCTGGGCCACGGAGACCCAGCGCGGGTCGCGCAGCCAGGTGAAGCCCCGCTGGTAGTCGTCGATCGTGGCGGCCATCTCGTCGTCGCTCCTGGCGAACAGGTCGGCCACGGACTCCACCCCCGCGGGAGCGGTGCCCGGGCTCATCAGGGTGCGGTCGAGCCCGGCCGAGAACGACGCGCCGCTGCCGCGGACCACCACCACCCGGGTCTCGTCGCCGAGCCCCGCCCCCACGGCGGCGAGTGCCCGCCACATGGCCGGGGTCTGCGCGTTGCGGACCTCCGGCCGGTCGAGGGTGACGGTGGTGACCGGGCCGTCGGAGGTGACCTGCAGGCCGGCGGCGGCCAGGGCGTCGGGAGTCATGCCGCGAGTCTAGGAAGCGGCGGCGACACCCGAGCCACCGGCGCGACCGGTCAGGCCAGCGACACCAGGTCGGCGTAGTCGTCGTTCCAGAGGTCCTCGTCGCCGTCGGGCAGCAGCAGCACCCGGTCGGGCTCGAGGGCCCGTACGGCGCCCTCGTCGTGGGTGACGAGCACGATCGCGCCCTCGTAGGTGCGGATCGCGGCCAGCACCTCCTCGCGGGAAGCGGGATCGAGGTTGTTGGTGGGCTCGTCGAGCAGCAGCACGTTGGCGCTCGAGACCACCAGGCTGGCCAGGGCCAGCCGGGTCTTCTCGCCGCCGGAGAGCACCTTGGCGGGCTTGTGGGCGTCCTCGCCCGAGAACAGGAACGAGCCGAGCACCGCGCGGGCCTCGGTGTCGGTGAGCTGGGGCGCGGCGGCCTGCATGTTCTCCAGCACCGTGCGGTCGACGTCGAGGGTCTCGTGCTCCTGGGCGTAGTAGCCGATCTTGAGCCCGTGGCCCGGGACCACCTTGCCGGTGTCGGAGCGGTCGACGCCGGCCAGGATCCGCAGCAGCGTGGTCTTGCCCGCACCGTTGAGCCCGAGGATGACCACCCGCGAGCCCTTGTCGATCGCCAGGTCGACGTCGGTGAAGACCTCCAACGAACCGTAGGACTTCGACAGCTCGGCCGCGGTCAGCGGGGTACGGCCGCACGGCGCCGGGGCCGGGAACTTGATCCGGGCCACCTTGTCGGCCTGCCGCTCGGCCTCGACGCCGGCCATCATCTTCTCCGCGCGCTTGAGCATCGACTGCGCCGCCGAGGCCTTGCTGGCCTTGGCCCGCATCCGGTTGGCCTGGTCGGTGAGCGTCTTGGCCTTCGACTCGGCGTTCTGCCGCTCCCGCTTGCGACGCCGCTCGTCGGTCTCGCGCTGGGTGAGGTAGGCCCGCCAGCCCATGTTGTAGACGTCGATCACCGTGCGGTTGGCGTCGAGGTGGAGCACCTTGTTGACGGTGGTCTCGAGCAGGTCGTTGTCGTGGCTGATCACGATCAGCCCGCCAGGGTAGGACTTGAGGAAGTCGCGCAGCCACACGATGGAGTCGGCATCGAGGTGGTTGGTGGGCTCGTCGAGCAGCAGGGTGTCGGCTGCCGAGAACAGGATCCGGGCCAGCTCGACCCGGCGGCGCTGGCCGCCCGAGAGGGTCCGCAGCGGCTGGCCGAGGATCCGCTCGGCGATGCCGAGGCTGGCCGCGATCGTCGCGGCCTCCGACTCGGCCGCGTAGCCGCCGCCGGCGTGCAGCTCGGCGTCGGCGCGGGTGTAGCGGCGCATCGCCCGCTCGGCGACCGCCGGGTCGTCGCTGCCCATCTCGGCCTCGGCGCTGCGCAGCCGGCGTACGACGTCGTCGAGGCCGCGCGCGGACAGGATGCGTTCGCGCGCCAACATGTCCGGGTCGCCGGTGCGGGGATCCTGCGGGAGGTAGCCGACCTCGCCGGTGGTCGTGACCGCGCCGGCGGCCGGCAGCGCCTCGCCCGCGAGGATCTTCGTGAGCGTGGTCTTGCCGGCGCCGTTGCGACCGACGAGCCCGACCTTGTCGCCGGGCGCCACGCGGAAGCTGACGTTCTCCATGAGCAGTCTCGCCCCGGCCCGGACTTCCAGCTGGGAGGCGGTGATCATGACTGGGACTAGTGTATTGGCGGCGGCGCGGGTACCGACGCCCCGGTAGCCCCCCAGGTGACGGGAGTCTCGATGCGCTTCAACCCCAAGGCCCGGATCGACACCGGCCGCACCCGCGACGCCGGCCGCGGCTCGAGCGGCGGCGGGCTCGGCCGGGGGTTGCCGATCCCGAGCGGCATCGGGGGGCGGGGCGGCATCGGTAGCGTCGTGATCATCCTGCTCTTCCTCGTGCTCACCCAGTGCACGGGCGTGGGCGGCAACCTGCTCGGCAGCGACGACGGCGGCGGGTCGGTCGGCTCCGACGGCGCCGACCGCTACGCCGAGTGCCGCAGTGGCGCCGACGCCAACGAGAGCGCCGACTGCGCCCGCAAGGCGGTCGAGGTGTCGTTGCGGAGCTTCTGGAGCGCCACCCTCCCGCAGCAGTCCGGCACCGACTTCACGCCCACCGACGTCGTCACCTTCAGCAACGGCGTGCAGACCCGGGGCTGCGGGAGCGCGAGCTCGGCGGTGGGGCCGTTCTACTGCCCGGCCGACCGAACGATCTACCTCGACTCGACGTTCTTCGACGACGTCCTGGAGGGCCAGCTCGGCGGGCAGGGCGGCGACTTCGTCGAGCCCTACGTGCTCGCCCACGAGTACGGCCACCACGTCCAGAACCTGCTCGGGACCATGGGCAAGGTCCGCACCCAGCAGGGCCCGGAGAGCGACGCGGTGCGCCTCGAGCTCCAGGCCGACTGCTACGCCGGCATGTGGACCAAGGGGGCGGTCGACTCCACCGACGACTCCGGCACCCGCATCTTCGAGTCGATCGACGACGGCGACATCAGCGAGGCGCTCGACGCCGCCAAGACCGTCGGCGACGACCGCATCCAGGAGGCGTCCGGCGGCCGCGTCGACCCCGACGGCTGGACCCACGGCTCCTCGGCGCAGCGGATGCGCTGGTTCCGGATCGGGCTCGAGGGCGGCACCCTGCGCGACTGCGACACCTTCGCCGCCCGCGACCTGGGCTGACGGCTCAGGAGCGCTCGAGCAGCGCCTCGAGCTGGGGGAACTGGCGCTGCAGCGCGCGCAGGTGAGGTGCCACCGCGGGGTGGCGGTACTTGCCGGCCAGCGCGCCCTCGCCACCGGCGACCCGCGACAGTGCCCACTCCGCGCGGCTGAGCGCGGTGAGCACGGCCGTCACCCGGGCGCCCAGCGCCGCCTCCTCGGGCGTCGCCAGCCCCTCGGGCAGGCCGAGGACGTAGGCCTCGAGCAGCGGCTCGAACTCCTCGCGGGCCTGGAGCGCGAGCAGCCCCAGGTCGCCGCCGACCGGCCCCCGGCCCAGGGTGGCCCAGTCGACGGCGACCACCTCGTCGCCGTCGCGGCCCGGCAGGTTGCCCGGCACCGGGTCGCCGTGCTGGAGTACCTGCGGCAACCCGTCGAGCTCGCCGAGCATCCGCTCCCGCCGCTGCCAGAGGTGGTCCGCGACGTCGGCGACGGTCGTCCGGGCCAGCGTCCGCCACCCGCCCTGGCGCTCGGTGCGCCGCAGCCGGTCGCGCAGCTGGTCGCGGGCCAGCCAGTCGGCCGGCTCGAGCCGGGCGCCGGCGAAGCGGGCGAGCGCGTGGGCGCGGAACAGGCCGCTGGTCGCGGCGTCCTCGACCCAGTCCTCGGTGAGGGTGACGCCCTCGTCGTCCTCGTCGACCGCGGTCAGCCGCGGCGCCCGCAGGCCCGGGGTGTCGAGCACCAGCCCGGCCGTCACCACGTCGGCGGCGCGGCGCCAGTAGGCGAAGTGGTGCGGGTCGCGCAGCTCGGCGGGGTCGTGCTCGGCGGGGCGGGCGAGTCGCTTGACCACGACCGGCCGGCCGCCGAGGACGGTGCGCCAGACGCCCAACGTGGAGGGTCCGGCACCGCCTGGGAGGGGGTGCCAGGCCGGATCCGGCTGCCACATGCTCCGGACGCTAGCCGATCGCCGGCCCCCGCGGGCGCCCCCACGCGGCTGACCCCGACGCCGTGCGGGAGTGACCGGACCCGCACGGCGCGGTAGTCACGGACGTTCGGCACCCGAACCGCCCGCAACCACCTGCCGTTCGCCCGTGACTACCCCGCACGGGCGCCCGAGGTCACCGGCGCGGTGCCGGGGGCCGGGGCGGCAGCCGGTGCAGTCGTACGTCGGAGAGCCGGCCGTCGGC
This sequence comes from Nocardioides sp. SYSU D00038, assembly GCF_016924665.1. GTDB lineage: Bacteria > Actinomycetota > Actinomycetes > Propionibacteriales > Nocardioidaceae > Nocardioides. The sequence continues at coordinate 28,952 of NZ_JAFFJT010000013.1, read as the reverse complement.
TGCCGTCGCGGTCAGCCAGGTGTGGTGGGGCTGGCGCCGGCGGTCGGTGGGCGAGCCGGGGTTGAGCAGCCGCAGCGGCCGGCCGTCGGCGGTGGTCGTGGTGGTGTCCCAGGGGATGTGGCTGTGCCCGAAGACCAGCACGTCGACGTCGGGGTACGTCGCCGCGCACCGCTCCTCGCGGCCCCGGGCCGGCCCGGTCTCGTGCACCACGGCGAGCCGCACCCCGCCGAGCGTCGCCCGGGCCACCTCGGGGAGCCGCGCGCGCAGGCCGGGGCCGTCGTTGTTGCCCCAGCAGGCGACGAGCCGCCGGCTGCGCTCCTCCAGCTCGTCGAGCAGCGGCTCCTCCACCCAGTCGCCGGCATGGACGACGACGTCGGCGCGGTCGACCTCGGCCCACAGCGGCTCGGGCAGGTCGCGGGCCCGCTTGGGCAGGTGGGTGTCCGACATCAGCAGCAGGCGCACGGCTCACCGTTCCCCGGCGTTGACGACCTCGATCCGTGCCGCGCAGGCGTCGGAGACCGCGCCCTCGAGCACCGCGCGCCGCGGGTCGGGCACCGGCAGCCAGGGCTCGACGACCTCGACGTGCCGCAGTCGGGGGTCGGCCAGCACCTCCTCGACCGCGGGCCGGTCGCCGCCGGCGACCACCACCCGGACGTCGCCCAGGATCCGCACGGCGTGCTCGGCGGCCGCCTCGTAGGCCTGCCGGGCCTGGTTGTCGCGGCGCCGGGCGAAGCGCTGCTGCGACTGCCCGCCGGCCTTGGTGCGCCCCTGCACGTGGCGCTGCCCCACCTTCGACTCCCCCATCCGGTCGCCGGCCAGCCGGGCGACCGCGAAGCCGCCTTTGCGCACCAGCAGCACGCCCCAGGCGGCCGGCGCGACCACCGCGTCGGCCAGCGCCGCGGGGTCCGCGGGGCCGTCGTACGACGCCGCGAACGGCAGCCGGGCCGCGAACGTCGACCCGTCGGCACCGGCGCCGGTCAGGGCGCCGTCGGCGACGGCGAGGTCGACGCCGCCGTGCCGGGTCGAGAAGTTGTCGACCCACCGCACCAGCCGGGCGGCGGGCACCAGCACCGCGGTCACGACTCAGTCGCGGGTGTGGAGCACCCGGAAGCGCTCCAGAACGACCAGCATGTCCTCGCGGAACCCGCCGGTCGCCGTCTCGGCGAAGAACTGCTCGTGGCGCCGGCGCCAGTCGCCCAGCGACCCGTCGCCCTCGCCCTCGGCGGCGGCGTGGTCGTCGCTGACCTCGGCGAAGGGCAGCACCTCGACCTCGGTCGTCACCACCAGGGCGCGCGGGCTGCCCCGGCCGTCGAGGACGATGCCGAGGGTGCCCGGCTCGGGCAGCGGCTCCCCCGCCGCGGCGTAGTCGTCGTGCGCGCTCGCGGTGGCGGTCTTGGCGCCGGTCTCGACCAGCGTGGCCAGCTCGTCGGCCTGCTCGGGCGTGCTGCCCAGGCTCCAGGCGGGCGGCATCACCGAGGCGATGGCGGTCGGGCCGAGGTACCCGGGCAGGTTCGACAGGCGCGCCGAGCGGCTGGCCAGCGCCCAGAACGCCTCGACCTCGCCGCTCACCTCGGGGGGCGGGCCGTCGGGACCACCGGTGCTGCTGGGACCGTCGAGCGGCGCGTCGGAGGACATGGGCCCGACGCTAGCCCACCGGCACCAGCGAGGCGCGAGCGCTCAGACGTTGAAGCCGAGCGCCCGCAGCTGCTCGCGGCCGTCGGGGGTGATCTTGTCCGGGCCCCACGGCGGCATCCAGACCCAGTTGATCGCCACGTCGGCGGCCAGGCCCTCGAGCGCGGAGTTGGTCTGGTCCTGGATCACGTCGGTGAGCGGGCAGGCCGCCGAGGTGAGCGTCATGTCGAGCACGACGTTGGACTTCTCGTCCACGTGGACGCCGTAGACCAGGCCGAGGTCGACGACGTTGATGCCCAGCTCGGGGTCGACGACGTCCTTCATCGCCTCGGTGATGTCGTCGACGGTCGCGGTGGCGGTGGCGCCCGACGGCGCCGCGGGGGCTGCGGCCTCGGGGACCTCGGGCAGGTCGCCGTGGTCGACGGTGGGGTGGGTCTCAGCCATGGGTGGCCTCCTCGGTCGGGGTGCCGGCGGTGGTGCCGGCGCGGGCGGTCGCGTCCTTCCACGCCATCCAGGACAGGAGGGCGCACTTGACGCGGGCCGGGAACTTGGCGACGCCGGCGAACGCGATGCCGTCCTCCAGCACCTCCTCGTCCGGCTCGACGGTGCCCTTGCCCTGCATCAGGGTCAGGAACTCCTGGTGCACCGCGAGCGCCTCGTCGAGGGGCTTGCCGATCACCAGGTCGGTGAGCACCGAGGCCGAGGCCTGGGAGATGGAGCAGCCCACCGCGTCGTAGGAGACGTCCTCGACGACGGTGGTCCCCTCGCTCTCGGCCAGGTGGACCCGCAGGGTCACCTCGTCGCCGCACGTCGGGTTGACGTGGTGGACCTCGGCCTCGAACGGGTCGCGCAGGCCCTGGTGGTGGGGGTTCTTGTAGTGGTCCAGGATGATCTCCTGGTACAGCGCGTCGAGCTCGGTGGACATGCGCTCACCCCAGCTTGAAGTAGGAACGGGTGTAGTGCAGCGCCTCGACCAGCGCGTCGATCTCGCCCGGCGTCGTGTAGAGGTACGACGACATCCGGGTCGAGCTCTGCACGCCGAAGCGGGCGTGCGCCGGCTTGGCGCAGTGGTGGCCGGCGCGGACGGCGACGCCGCGGGAGTCGAGCACCTGGGCGACGTCGTGGGGGTGCACGCCGTCGATCTCGAACGAGATCGCTCCCCCGCGCTCGGCGGCCACCGTGGGGCCCAGGACGGTCAGGCCGGGCACGGTGGCCAGCCCCTCCAGGGCGTAGGCGGTGATCGCCTGCTCGTGCGCGTGCACGGCGTCCATGCCGAGGTGACCGAGGTACTCCAGCGCGGCACCGAGGCCGACGGCCTCCACGATCGGCGGGGTGCCGGCCTCGAACTTGTGCGGGATGCCGGCGTAGGTCGAGCCCTCCATCCGGACGGTCTCGATCATCTCGCCGCCCCCCAGGAACGGCGGCAGCTGGTCGAGCACCTCGCGCCGCCCCCAGAGCACCCCGATGCCGGTGGGCCCGACGCACTTGTGGCCGGTGAACGCCAGCAGGTCGGCACCGCTCGCCGCGACGTCGACGGGCAGCTGGGGCACCGCCTGGGAGGCGTCGACCACCACGATCGCGCCCACCTCGTGGGCGCGGGCGGCGATCCGGGCCACCGGGTTGACCGTTCCGAGCATGTTGGAGACCCAGGTCAGCGAGACGACCTTGGTGCGCTCGTTGACCAGCTCGTCGAGGTTCGTGAGGTCGAGGTGGCCGTCGTCGGTCAGCCCGAACCAGCGCAGCGTCGCGCCCTTGCGCTCGGTGAGCAGCTGCCACGGCACGATGTTGGAGTGGTGCTCCATCTCGGTGATCACCACCTCGTCGCCGGGGCCGACGGCGAGGTCGCCGGTCGCCCAGGCGAGGGTGTTGGCCACCAGGTTGAGCGCCTCGGAGGCGTTCTTGGTGAAGATCACCTCGTCGCGGCTCGGCGCGTTGAGGAACGCCGCCACGGTGTCCCGGGCGTTCTCGAACGCCTCGGTCGACTCCGCGCCGAGCTGGTGCATGGCGCGGGCGATGTTGGCGTTGTGGCGCTCGAGGTGGTCGACCATCGTGTCGATGACCACCTGCGGCTTCTGGGAGGTGTTCGCGCTGTCGAGGTAGACCAGCGGTACGCCACCGGCGAGCGTGCGCTCGAGGATGGGGAAGTCCTTGCGGACCACCTCCAGCTCGGGGAGCAGGCCGTCCATGCGGTCTCCTAGCGGTGGGGTCGGGTCGGGTCGGGCGGGGGCGTCAGGCCCGGGCCGCGGCCGCCTTGACGTACTTGTCGTAGCCCTCGGCCTCGAGCTGGTCGGCCAGCTCGGGACCGCCCTGCTCGGCGACCCGGCCGTCGACGAAGACGTGGACGTAGTCGGGCTGGATGTAGCGCAGGATCCGCGTGTAGTGCGTGATCAGCAGGACGCCCTTGCCCTCCTGGGCGCGGAACCGGTTGACGCCCTCCGACACGATCTTGAGCGCGTCGATGTCGAGGCCGGAGTCGGTCTCGTCGAGGATCGCGACCTTCGGGTCGAGCAGCTCGAGCTGCGCGATCTCGTGGCGCTTCTTCTCGCCGCCGGAGAAGCCCTCGTTGACCGAGCGCTGGGCGAAGGTCGGGTCGAGGTTCAGGTTGCCCAGCACGCCGTTGACGTCCTTGACCCAGGTACGCAGCTTCGGGGCCTCGCCGTCGATGGCGGTCTTGGCGGTGCGCAGGAAGTTCGCGACCGAGACGCCCGGCACCTCCACGGGGTACTGCATCGCGAGGAACAGGCCGGCGCGGGCGCGCTCGTCGACCGACATGGCCAGCACGTCCTCGCCGCCGAGGGTCACGCTGCCGCCGGTGACGGTGTACTTGGGGTGACCGGCGACCGAGTAGGCCAGGGTCGACTTGCCCGAGCCGTTGGGGCCCATGATCGCGTGGGTCTCGCCGTCCTTGATGGTCAGCGTGACGCCCTTGAGGATCTCCTTGGGCCCGTCCTCGGTGTCGACGGACACCTGCAGGTCCTGGATGACGAGCTCGCTCATGAAGGGGTGACTCCGTTCAGGGTGGTGGTGGTGTCGACGTAGACAGCGGCTCCGTCGGCGTCGTCGCGGACCTCCACGGGGAAGGTCGCGACCGGTTCGGTGGCCGGGAGGCCGGTGGGCTTGCCGGTGCGGAGGTCGAAGCGCGAGCCGTGCAGCCAGCACTCGACCGTGCAGTCGGCGACCTCGCCCTCCGACAGCGCGACCGCCGCGTGGGAGCAGAGGTCCTGGATGGCGAACAGCTCCTCGCCGTCGCGGGCGACCGCGACCTCGAGGTCGCCGAGCGAGACGCCGAGCGCCTCGTCGGCGGGCACGTCGGCGACCAGGCAGGCGCGCACGAACGTCATGCGTCGACGTCCCGGAGCACGTTCTTGGCCAGCTCGGCCTCGACCGTCGCGAGCAGCCGCTCCTCGATCGAGGGGATGCCGACCTTGCGGATCAGGTCGTTGAAGAACCCGTGCACGACCAGGCGCCGGGACTCCTTCTCCGAGACGCCGCGCGAGCGCAGGTAGAACAGCTGCTCGTCGTCGAAGCGGGCGGTGGCCGAGGCGTGCCCGGCACCCTCGATCTCGCCGGTCTCGATCTCGAGGTTCGGCACCGAGTCGGCCTGGCAGCCGTCGGAGAGGACCAGGTTGCGGTTCTCCTCGTAGGTCTCGATGCCCTCGGCCACCTTGCGGATCAGCACGTTGCCGATCCACACGGTGTGGGCGCCCTCGCCCTGCAGCGCGCCCTTGTAGAGGACGTTGCTGCGGGTGCGCGGCGCGTTGTGGTCGGCGAAGAGCCGGTGCTCGAGGTGCTGGCCCTCGTCGGCGAAGTACAGGCCGAGCAGCTCGGCCTCGCCGCCCGGGGCGGCGTACTCGACGTTGGCGTGCAGCCGCACCAGGTCACCGCCGAAGGAGATCGCGGTGTGCCGCACCGAGGCGTCGCGACCGACCCGGATGGCGTCGCGGCCCAGGTGCACCGCGTCGTCGTCCCAGTCCTGCAGGGTGAGCACGTTGACCGAGGCGCCGTCGCCGACGAGCACGGTGGTGATCGCGGAGTAGCGCGCCGAGCCGGTGTGGTTGATGACGACCGTCGCGCGGGCGTGCGCGCCGATCCGCACCACGAGCCGGCCCCACACCAGGTCGTCGGCCGACTCGCCGTGCAGGTGCAGCACGACCGGCTCGTCGAGCTCCAGGTCGGCCGGCACGTCGAGCAGGCGCGCACCACCGGCGTGGGCGACCGCGAGGGCCGAGGGACGGTCGTTGGGTCCGAGCTCGCCGAGCCCGACGGCCTCGTCGCCGGTGACTTCGGTCAGGGTCACGCCCCCCGGCAGCTCGGTCTCCCAGCGCAGCGAGGCCGCGGACGGCTCGCCGTCGAGGAGGCCGCGCAGCCTCTTGAGCGGGGTGAACCGCCAGACCTCCTCGCGCCCGGTGGGCACGGGGTGGTCGGTGAGGTCGTAGGACGGCGGCGGGTTGAGGTGGCTCTGCACCCCGTCCTGCTCGAGGCTCGCCGCCACGCTCTCGCGGGCGGTGTCGGTCACAGTCACTTGTCTGTTCTCTCTACGTGGGTCGGTGCTGCGTCGTTCCTCGGGGCGGGGGCCGGCGTCAGCCGACCGCGCCCTCCATCTGCAGCTCGATCAGGCGGTTGAGCTCGAGGGCGTACTCCATCGGGAGCTCCTTGGCGATCGGCTCCACGAAGCCGCGGACGATCATCGCCATCGCCTCGTCCTCCTCCATGCCTCGCGACATGAGGTAGAAGAGCTGGTCGTCGGAGACCTTCGAGACGCTCGCCTCGTGACCCATCGAGACGTCGTCCTCGCGGATGTCGACGTAGGGGTAGGTGTCGCTGCGGCTGATCTGGTCGACCAGCAGCGCGTCGCACAGCACGTTGGACTTCGAGCCGTAGGCGCCCTCGTTGACCTGGACCAGGCCGCGGTAGGACGTCCGGCCGCCGCCGCGGGCCACCGACTTGCTCAGGATCGAGCTCGACGTGTGGGGGGCGGCGTGCACCATCTTGGCGCCGGCGTCCTGGTGCTGGCCCTCGCCGGCGAACGCGATCGAGAGCGTCTCGCCCTTGGCGTGCTCGCCCATGAGGTAGACGGCGGGGTACTTCATCGTCACCTTGGAGCCGATGTTGCCGTCGACCCACTCCATCGTCGCGCCGGCCTCGCAGGTCGCGCGCTTGGTGACGAGGTTGTAGACGTTGTTGGACCAGTTCTGGATCGTCGTGTAGCGGCAGCGGCCGCCCTTCTTGACGATGATCTCCACGACCGCGGAGTGCAGCGAGTCGGAGGAGTAGATCGGCGCCGTGCAGCCCTCGACGTAGTGCACGTAGGCGTCCTCGTCGACGATGATCAGCGTCCGCTCGAACTGGCCCATGTTCTCGGTGTTGATCCGGAAGTAGGCCTGCAGCGGGATGTCGACGTGCACGCCCTTCGGCACGTAGATGAACGAGCCGCCCGACCAGACCGAGGTGTTGAGCGCGGCGAACTTGTTGTCGCCGACCGGGATCACCGTGCCGAAGTACTCCTGGAAGAGCTCGGGGTGCTCCTTGAGCGCGGTGTCGGTGTCGAGGAAGAGCACGCCCTGCTGCTCGAGGTCCTCGCGGATCGAGTGGTAGACGACCTCGGACTCGTACTGCGCGGCGACGCCGGCGACCAGGCGCTGCTTCTCCGCCTCGGGGATGCCGAGCTTGTCGTAGGTGTTCTTGATGTCCTCGGGCAGCTCCTCCCAGGAGGTGGCCTGCTTCTCCGAGGAGCGCACGAAGTACTTGATGTTGTCGAAGTCGATGCCGCCGAGGTCGGAGCCCCAGGTCGGCATCGGCTTGCGGTGGAACAGCTTGAGGCCCTTGAGGCGGAGGTCGAGCATCCACTGCGGCTCGTTCTTCTTCGCCGAGATGTCGCGCACCACGGCCTCGTCGAGCCCGCGCTGGGCCGTCGCTCCGGCGACGTCGGGGTCGCTCCAGCCGAAGTCGTAGCGACCGATGCCCTGCAGCTCGGGGTTGAGCTCTTCGATCGAGGTCATGTGGTGACCCGCTCCTTCTCGTTGGTGGTGCTGGTCTCGGGTGAGCCGGGAATGCTGGGGATGCACGTCGTGCAGACCCCGTCGCCGTGGGCGATGGTGGCCAGCCGCTGCACGTGGCGGCCGAGGACGCGACCGATGGCCTCGGTCTCGGCCTCGCACAGCTGGGGGAACTCGTGGGCCACGTGGGAGACCGGGCAGTGCTGCTGGCACAGCTGCTCCCCCACGTGCTGCCCGTTGATCGGGAGCAGGTCGCGCACCCCGGCCGCGTAGCCCTCGTCGGTGAAGACGCGGGCCAGGACCTCGGCGGGGCTGAGGTCGGGGTGCTCCGCGAGGACCATCCCGAACCTCTCCTCGATGAACGCCACCCGACGGTTCGCGAATTCCCGCACCGCGGCCTCGCCCCCGGTCTCGGCCAGGAACCGCAGCGCCTGCACGGCGAGGTCGTCGTACTGCTGCTCGAAGCCCTCGCGGCCGTGCTCGGTGAGCGCGAACTCCTTGGCCGGCCGGCCGCGACCGCGCGCACCGCGGCTGCGCGGCTCGCGGGCCACGACGGCACCCTCCTCGACCAGCTGGTCGAGGTGGCGCCGGACGGCGGCCGGGGTCAGCGCCAGGCGCTCGGCGAGAGCCGCCGCGGTGGAGGGCCCGTTGACGAGGATGGCCCGCGCGACGCGCTGTCGCGTGGGTCCGTCGTCGCTGCTCGCGACGCCCTCGATGAATTCCACAACACCAGTGTGCCGATATTGGTGTGACGGCTTCAAGTAAGCCCAGCCTTACTGAGGTGGCCCTTACCAGGCCTGCGCCGGTACGCCGTCGTCGCGGCGCCAACCCCTCGGCCGGCCGCCGTCCCCCCGACCCTAGACTGAGGCGGTGCCCGAGCCGTCCCCGACCGCGTTGGCGGTGGAGGGGCTGGTGATGCGGTACGGCGAGCGCACCGCCCTCGACGGCCTCTCCCTCGCGGTCGCCCGGCACACCATCACCGCGGTGCTCGGCCCCAACGGCGCCGGCAAGACGACGCTGCTGGAGACCTGCGAGGGCTACCGTCGCCCCCAGGCCGGCTCGGTGCGGGTGCTGGGCCTGGACCCGGTGCGGGAGCGGCAGGCGCTGCTCCCCCGGATCGGCGTGATGCTTCAGGGCGGGCAGGCCTGGAGCGGCGTGCGTGCGATGGAGATGCTGCGCCACGTCGCCTCCCTACACGCCCACCCCCTTGACGTCGACGAGCTCGGCGACCGGCTGGGCCTGGGCGACTGCGGGCGCACGCCCTACCGGCGCCTCTCCGGCGGTCAGCAGCAGCGGCTGGGGCTGGCGATGGCCCTGGTGGGCCGGCCCGAGCTGGTCTTCGTCGACGAGCCGACCGCCGGGCTCGACCCGGCGATCCGGCGCACCACCTGGGAGCTGCTCGAGCAGCTGCGCACCGACGGGGCCACCGTCGTGCTCACCACGCACTACATGGAGGAGGCCGAGCGCCTCGCCGACCACGTGCACGTGATCGACCACGGCCGGCTGCTCGCCTCGGGCTCGCCCCTGGAGCTGACCCGCGGCGGCAGCGTCTCGACGATCCGGGTCGTGGTGACCCGGCCGTTCCCGCCGGGGGCGCCCGAGTCGCTGCGCGCGGCGCTGGGCGACGGCACCGAGGTCACCCTGCTCGACGAGCTCAGCCTGGTCGTCACCGGCCCGGCCGACGCGTCCACGCTGGCCCGGGTCTCGCGCTGGTGCGAGCACAACGACGTGGTCCCGGAGTCGCTCTCCCTGGGCCGGCGCACTCTCGAGGACGTCTTCCTCACCCTCACCGGCCGGGAGCTCGTGCCGTGACCCTCGACCTCTCCCCCCGTCCCGCCGCGGCGCCGCTGCCCCGCCAGGTGCTGGCCCACGCCGGCATGGAGGCGCGGCTGATGCTGCGCAACGGCGAGCAGCTGCTCATCGCGGTCGTCATCCCGGTCATCGTGCTGGTCGGGGGCGTGCGCGGCGCCGACCGGCTCGGCCTCGACTACGACCACCCGGTCGTCGACGTGTTCGTCCCGGGCGTGCTGGCGCTGGCGGTGATGTCGACGGCGTTCACGTCGCTGGCGATCGCGACCGGCTTCGAGCGCCGCTACGGCGTCATCAAGTGGCTGGGTGCCTCCCCGCTGCCGCGCACCGGGCTGCTCGCCGGCAAGGTGGGTGCGCTGGTGCTGGTCGAGACGCTCCAGGTGGTCGTGGTGGTCGGCGTCGGGCTGGCCCTCGGCTGGGACCCTGCCGGCGGCTGGGCGGGCGCGCTGCTGGCCGTCGTGCTCGGCACCGCGGCGTTCTCCTCGCTCGGGCTGCTCGTCGCCGGCGTGCTCCGCGCAGAGGCCACCCTCGCGGTGGCCAACCTCGTCTACCTCCTGCTGCTCGCCGGCGGTGCCGTGGTGCTGCCGGCCTCGGCGTACGGCGGGTTCGGCGACCTGGTCCGGTGGCTGCCCTCGGGCGCGCTGGGCGAGGCGATGCGCGACGCCCTGGTCGACGGGACCGTCGGCTGGACCCACCTGCTGGTGCTGGCCGGCTGGGCCGTCGTCGGCGCCGCCCTGACCGCGAGGACGTTCCGGTGGGAGTGAGGGAGCGGGTGCTGGTGCGGGTCGGGCTCGCCGGCAGGTGGGTGCGGGCGCTGGCCTGGGCCACGCTGGTCGCCAACAGCGTGCTGGTGGTGACCGGCGGCGCGGTGCGGCTGACCGCCTCCGGCCTGGGGTGCCCCACCTGGCCGCGCTGCACCGAGGGCTCCTACACCCCGCACGGCGAGCTCGACCTCCACGCCGCCATCGAGTTCGGCAACCGGATGCTGACCTTCGTGCTGGTGGCGATCGCGATCGCGACGTTCGTCTCGGCCTGGGGCACCCGGCGCCGCGACCTGCGGGGCATGGCGACGGTGCTCGCGCTCGGCATCCCCGCCCAGGCCGTGATCGGCGGGATCACGGTGCTGACCGACCTCAACCCGTGGGTGGTCTCGCTCCACCTGCTGTGCTCGCTGGCGATCATCGGGCTGTCGGTGCGGTTCCTTCTCTCGGTGGACGCACCGCTGCCGGCGCCGCGCAGCGGCCCGCTGGCGGTGCTGGCCTGGCTCACCTTCGCCACCGCCTGGGTGGTGCTCTACGTCGGCACCGTGGTGACCGGCTCGGGCCCCCACGCCGGCGACCTCGACGCCAAGCGCAACGGCCTCGACCCCCTGCAGTGGAGCCAGCTGCACGCCGACGTGGTGTTCCTGCTGGTCGGCCTGACCGTGGGCCTGCTGCTCGCGGTGCAGGCCGCGGGCCGTCCCGACGCGCGCCGGGTGGTCGTGGTGCTGCTCGCGATCGAGCTCGGGCAGGGCGCGATCGGCTTCGTGCAGTACTTCACCGACCTGCCCGAGGTGCTCGTCGGCTTCCACATGCTCGGCGCCGCGCTGGTCTCGGCGTCGGTGACCTGGGTGCTGCTGCGCGTACGCCGCCCGGCCGTCGACGCCACCCGGCCCGTCGCGGCCGGCGCGACCCAGACCGGCGCGGCTCACACCAGCGAGGCGTAGATCCCCTCGAGGTCGGCGGCCACCCGGCTCTGCAGGTAGCGCCGCACCTCCACCGACGCCCGGGCCGCGAGCCGGGCGCGCAGGTCCGGCTCGGCGACCATCCGGGCCATCGCCGCGCCGGTCGCCGCGGCGTCCCCGGGAGGGACGACGAGGGCGGACTCGCCGTCGACGACCATGTCGGCGATGCCGCCCATGTGGGTGGTCACCAGCGGCGCGCCGACCGCCATCGCCTCCAGCACCGTGGTGGGGCACGGGTCGGGCCACTTGCTCGGCAGCAGCGCGGCCAGCGCGTGCTGGAAGCCCGAGAGCACCCGCTCGTGGTCCCACTTGTCGTGCCGGGTCACGCCCGGGGGCAGGCCGGTGAGGTCCATCGACTCGCGGCCGACCAGCACCAGCTCGGGACGGGTCGCGGGGTCGAGCCGCTGCCAGCCACCCAGGATGGCGCCGACCCCCTTCTGGTCGCTGACGTCGCCGGCGAAGAACAGGTAGTCGCCGGCGGGCAGCGCGGGGTCGCGAGGCAGGGCGTCGAGCTCGGTGAGGGCGTCGGGCACGAAGTTCGGCACCACCTGCCAGCGCACGCCCTGCTCGTCGAGGCGGTTGGCCTCGCCGACGAACCGGCTGACTGGCGTGAAGACGTCGACCGCCCGGTTGCGCACCGGCCGGCCGCCGCGGACCGCCGCCTGGATCACCGGCCCGCGGCCGGCGCCGTACCAGTCGGTGGTGCAGGTGAAGCACTTGCGCGGCGCCGGACCCGAGCACGGCTCGTCCTCGAACATCAGCCGCTTGGTCGGGCACACGTGGCTGTAGTCGTGGAGCGACTGCACCAGCGGCAGGGCGCGGGCGGCGCGCAGCGGCAGGTAGGAGTTCACGATCCAGTTGTGGGCGTGGACGACGTCGGGCCGGAGCCGGTCGACCAGCGCCTTGAGGCCGCGGGTGACCACCGGGTCGGGCACGGGCAGCGCCAGCGGGCGGTCGGCCGTGGGGTAGAGCGCGGGCACCCGCTGGCCGATGTTGCCCAGCGCGTGCACGGTGACGCCGGGGTCCTGCTGCGGCGGGCCGGCGGCGGTGTCGAGGCACGCGACGTGGACGTCGTGGCCGCGCGCGGCGAGCTCGCAGGAGAGGTTGCGCACGTGGCGCTCCTCGCCGCCGACGACCGGCGGGTAGAACTGCGCCAGCATCAGGACCCTCATCCGGCCCGTCCCGCCGCCGCGGTGCGGCCCATCCGGGAGCCGAGTCCCAGGCGGCCGCGCAGGTAGCCGACCGAGGTCCAGGCCAGCGCGGTGACGATGCCGGCCGCCCCGCGCCAGCCGGCGGCGCGGCCGCGCAGGCCGCGGGCGAGCTCGCGGCGGACGCCGGCAGTCAGCACCCGCCGCACGTAGTCGCGCTCGGTCGACGTCGCGTCGCCGGCTCCTACGAGCCGGGCCATGGCCGCCTTCGAGAGGCCCTCGCCCATCGAGCGGCTGCGGAGGTAGGCCCAGGTGGTGCGCGGCTCGGTGACGTGGTGGTGCACCACCGCGGCCGGCTCGAAGACCACCCGTGCCCCCGGCACCCGCTGGGTGAGCCGGATGCACAGCTCGGTCTCCTCGCAGCCCAGCGGGATCGTGCCGACCCGGCCGGCGGTCTCGTCGAAGCCGCCGACCTCCGCGAAGACCGAGGTGCGGAACGACATGTTGCAGCCCATCAGGTTGCGCACGTCGGAGCGGCGGGTGGGCTGCCCGACGTAGGTGCAGCCGATGACCCAGTCGAGCTCGGGCGCGAGCTGATCGGGTCGCCCCCGCCCCGCCGGCCAGACCGGGCTGGCTGAGCCGCCCACCGCCTGCACCCGCGGGTCGTCGTACGCCGCCAGGAGCAGCTCGAGCCACCGCGGCTCGGGGGTGGCATCGTCGTCAAGGAAGACCGTGACCTCGCCGCGGGCCAGGGCCACGGCGGTGTTGCGGGCGCCGGACAGACCCTTGGTGAGCGTGTTGGGCACCACCCGGACGCCGGTGAGCTCACGCTCGCAGCGAGCCTGGAGCGCGGGGTTGTGGTCGATGACCACCAGCACCTCCAGCGGCGCGACCGTCTGGGACCGGACGCCGGCGAGGCCCGAGACGATGTCGTCCCAGCGGTCCTCGGTGTAGGCGCAGACGACGACGGTGGCGGTGGGGCGGGCCTCAGGCCGTCGCGGCGCGGGACTCACCCGGTGCCCTCCGGCTCTCGCCGTCGCGCTGGCGGCGCACGAGCGTCACGGTCATCCGGAACCTGCGGCACTCGCAGGCCGCGCAGTCGGTGCCGCGGCGGTAGTGCTGGTGCGCCTCGGACGCGTGGCCGCAGCGGCACGTCGAGAGCGACAGGGAGCGGTGGAACAGCACCGCTCCAGTCTGGCAGAGCGGGCCGGGCCGGTGGGCCGGTTCCCGTGGAATCCGTCGCCCCGTCCGTGGCCCCGTCCCTCGCCCCGTCCGTTGCCTGGTCCGGGGCTCGGCGGCGATCACCGAGCAGGATGGAGCGCCCGGTCGCGCTCCGTGGTCCAGCGCCGCAGCGCCCCGTAGGTGAGGTTCGGCCGCAGCTCCTCGTCGAGCAGCGTCCACGAGGCCGGGTCCCAGCGCGTCGGGTGGAGGTAGTACCAGGAGAAGCCCACGACGTACGGCGAGCAGGTGACGGCGTCGAGCGCCTGGCCGACGTACTCGGCGCGCAGGTCGTCGGCCACGGGCGCCGACCCGTCCTCGCCGGTGGTGCTGTAGCCGAACTGGCTGACGTACATGTCGAGGCCGGCGTCGCCGTTGTCCTTCATCACCTCGCGCAGCCCGCGGAAGCCGGTGAAGTTCTCGTCGACGAGCCCCGAGCCCGGCTCGTCGTAGACGCGGGCCTCGTCGACCTCCTCCGGCGGTGCCCCGCCCGAGAACGGCTGCACGCCCAGCAGGTCGAACGGCGAGACGTCGGAGCCGGTCTCGTGGAGCGCGTCGTAGAGCCGCTCCAGGTAGCCGATGTCGTTGCCGATCAGGCCGCCCGCGATCACATGGGCGTCCGGGGCGACCTCCTGGACAACCTCCCACGACACCTGGAGCAGCGCGGCGAAGGCGGCCGGGTCGGGCCCGGTGGTCCAGAACTTGCGGTCGTCGGGACCGGGCCAGACCTCGACGTAGTCCACCGGCCCGGCGTGCCGCAGCGTGGCCCGCACCAGGTCGGCCCAGGCCGCGAGCTCCGGTGCCGAGAGCGGCGGGTGGTAGCGCTCGCCCGTCGGCCGGTCGAGGGCCCAGTCGGGCATGCCGACCAGCGAGAGGCGGACGCCGAGGCCGGCCCCGCGGGCGGCGTCGAGGAACCGGTCCAGGCCGGTGAAGTCGTCGGGGCCGCCCTCGGTCGGCCGCACGACGCGGAACGACACCGAGGTCGAGACCACCGTGGCGCCGGCCTCGGCGGCCGAGGCGACGAGTCGCTCGACCTCGGCCTGCGGCCGTAGCGGGGCGGCGGGGTCGCCGGTGGCCGGCTGCACGCCGAGGTCGAGCGCCGGCCCCGGGCGGTCGGCCGAGACCCGGCAGCTGACGGTGCTGGTGCTCGGCCGCTCCTCACCCGCGGGCGGGCCGGCGCGACCGGCGACCACCACGCCGACCCCGACCACCACGACGACGAGGGCGGCGGCCCCGACGACCTGGGGGGTGGCGCGGCCGCCGTCGTCGCGGCGCAGCAACGCCAGCGTGGGGCGCCGCCAGGTCAGGCCGCCGAACGCCTGGCGCAGCCACGGGATCGCGGCGACCGCCTCCAGGGCCATCGCGGCCAGCCAGCCGAGGCAGAGCCCGACGGCGCCGCCCAGCACCGCGCCGGTGACGGCGCCGGCGAGCTCGAAGACCAACGCGCCGACGGCGAGCCGGGTGGCCAGCCGGAACCGCCGCTGCGAGCGCCACAGCGCGACCAGGTGGTCCTTGAAGACCATCCACAGACCGGCGGGGGCGAGGAGGGCGAGGATCACCCACGACTCGGTGGCGTAGCGGCCGCCGAAGATCAGCAGCACCGGCTCCCCCAGCCCCCAGGCGCCCACGCACAGCAGCGCGCTCAGCAGCAGCGAGGCCGGGATCGTGGTCTCCATCGTGGTGCGGAACTCCTCGGTGGAGACGTTCGCACCGTGCGCGAAGAGCGCGGTGGCCAGCAGGTAGGGCGGCAGGAAGACGAACGTCGCCATCTGCCAGGCGATCGCGAACGCGGCGTTGTCGACCGAGAGCAGGGCCAGGCCGGCGACCACCGGCATCATCTGCGAGGCCGCGGCGAGCGAGAGCGTGAGGGCGTGGTTGCGCAGCGCCGGCCCGACGTACGCCGCGACGTCGGCGCGCACGCCCGGCCCGCCCGAGGCGCCCCGCGGCATCCGCAACCGCCACAGCGCGAACGGCACCGAGGCCACCATCGGCAGCACCCAGCACATCTGCAGCACGTGGGCGTCGGTGAGCCCCAGCCCGAGCAGCAGCGCGGTCACCGGGAAGCGCAGGCTCGAGGCCAGCAGGTTGCGCCAGACCTGCACGCTGGAGCGCTTGAGGCCGAGGGCGGAGTCGTCGGCCACGATCGACCAGGCCGCGGCCGCGGCGCCGAGCACGAACGTCGACGCCCCCACCGGGTCGCCCAGCGCCTCGCGGAGGTTGCTGGTCAGCAGCGGCGCGACCGCCACCACGATGCCCGACAGCACCACCGCCGACACGGTGACCACGGCCAGCGAGCGGAGCACCAGGCGCCGCTGGCGGCGCGGGTCGTGGCGGGGCAGCTCGGCGATCATCAGGGTGCCGAGGCCGAGCACGGTGACCATGCCCAGCAGCGTCTGCGCGCTGATGGCGGCGGCGGCGACGCCGACCTCGTGGGCGTCGACCAGGCGAGCCACCAGGATCCAGAAGACCAGGCCGAGCACGGCGCCGGCCACCTGCGCGGTCAGCAGCGAGCGGAACGGCGAGAACACCCCGGACTCGCGACGGACGCGTGCGTCGGTGCCCCCGGTCACGAGCCGGCCCCCGCGTCCTCGGCGCCCACGGCGCCGACCAGCGGCGGCGGGAGCGGGGCGGGCTCGAGCAGGCCCCGGTAGGCGGTCACGACGGCCACCGCCACCGCGGTCGCCCCGATCGCGCCGATCACCACCGCCCAGAGGACGGTCGCGCCAGAGGTCACCGTGCGCGGCGAGGGCCGGGCCGGCGGGGTGAGGCCCACGACCAGCCCCAGGACGAGCACCGCCACGGCCACGCCGAGCGGGGCCGGGAAGCCGGTCGCGACGCCGAGCACGCCCACGACCATGGTGATCGGCAGCACCACCGCGAGCCGCCACAGGTCCCGCGCCCGGAACCGTCGCGGGTCCAGGAGCTTCCCGCGCAGCCCGAGGCCGAGCAGCAGCAGCGCCCCGGAGACGACCACCTGCCAGGGCCGCCACTCCCCCGGCAGCCCCGGCGGCTGGCGGTCGGCGTAGGTCTGCGGCACGCCGCGCAGGGGGCGGACGTCGTAGACGCGCACCGGGCCGTCGAGGGCGAGCTCGATGCCGGGGTGGCCGTCGAACTTGCGCAGCTGCTGCTCGTCGAGACGCATGGCGTCGGGGCCGTAGTCGTTGCTGCCCTCGAAGTAGGAGCCCGAGCGCACCGCCTGACCGAGGATCCGCTCGTCGACGACGACGAAGTCGATCTCGTTGTCCTCGATGAGCGCGAGCTGCTCCTCGCCGAGGGTCCGCGAGATGAACAGCGGCGTGACGTTGGCCAGGCCGGCGGGTTGGGTGACCGGCACGACGTCGGCGAAGTTGGGCAGGAACCGGCTCATCGTGGTGTCGGCGGCGACGTGGGAGTCGGTCGGCAGGTAACGCCCCGCCCACTCGGCCACCGCCACGGTCCGGCTGTCGATCGAGCGCTGCTCGGCGCCGGCGAGGTAGGGACCCGGCACCCGCTGCCAGTCCGGGCCGCTGCCGAGGATGGTGCTGCCGAGCACAAGCACCAGGGCGCCCGGCACGACCAGCACGCCGAGCCGGTGGATCCGCGGGGCCAGCCAGGCGGCGGCGACCACCGCCATCGCCATCGTCACGAACGTCGACGCGCGGTCGCTGATCTCGCCGGCGGTCGCCGAGAAGCGGGCCAGCTGGAGAGCGGGGTAGAGCACCGCCACCAGCAGCGGCAGGTAGCGACCCGCGGTGCGGCCGATGGTGCCGCCACGCCAGGCACGCCAGCCGGCGGGCAGGATCATCGCGCACCAGACCAGGATCGAGGCCGCCATCACCGCGACCTCCCAGGTCGGCGCCGCAGATCCGTCCGTCGCCACGCCCACCTGGCGGGCGCCGTTGCCGTCGAGTGCCTGGAGCAGCTCAGTGGTGGCGGAGTCGAAGATCGGTCCGAGGTAGCTGACCAGCAGCGGCGCGATCAGCGCGGTCCAGGCCGCGGCGACCACCGTGGCGATCTCAGCCGTGACGAGCGTCAGCCGGAACCGGCGCCGCTCCTTGCCGACCCAGAAGAGCAGGGCCAGGCCCCACAGGGTCGCGAGCGTGATCCACGACGTGAGGTGGTGGGTGATCGCCAGCGCCCCCAGGCACACCTGGGCGGCCAGCAGCGGCCTCCAGGGCCGGTCCTCGGGGGAGTCGAAGCCCCGGATCAGCAGGTAGAGGGCCGCCATCAGCATCGCGATGGCGACGGTCTGGTAGGAGAACTGCGCGTTGAAGAAGTAGAACTGCGCGCTGCCGGCGTAGAGCACCACCGCCGCGGCGCCGACCCGGGTGGAGCGACCCAGCCGGCTGGCGAGCAGGAACAGCGCGAGCACGAAGACCAGGCGCGCCACCAGCACCACGAACACCTGGCAGGCGAAGAGCGGCAGCCCGGTCAACCAGTGCACGCCGGCCGTGGCCAGCTCGAGGCCGGGGTAGTGCGGCGAGACCGGCAGCATGCTGTTGGGGGCGAAGAACCCGCCGTCGCCCAGCATCGTGACCAGCGTCGTCACGTGGAGGTTCTCGTCGAACCGGGTCGAGAGCACCGGGTTGCTGAGCAGCCACGAGGCGTACATCAGCACCACGAACGCGATCGAGCCACCGAGGCGCTGGTGGTCGGTGCGGGTCGGCGCGAGCAGCAGGGCCGCGAACGGCGCCACCAGCACCACGAACCCGACGTACCAGAGCACGATCGGCCAGCGGTCGACCTGCTGCCAGCCCAGGGCGTAGCCGACGACCTGGACGAAGAGGCCGACGACCCCGACCAGCGACGCCGTCGCGACCGGCCAGCGGCTCACCGCGCCGGGCAGCGCCGGGACCCGGGGTGGCGGCTCCGCGACGGCGACGGGGCCGCGCGGGGCGTCGAAGTTGCTGGCCATCGGACGGTGCGGCTCTCCCGGCGTGGTCGGACCCGTGGGGGGAGCACCCCTCGGGACGTCAGGCGACGTCCGCGCCCTTCCGCGTGGCGGCCATGATCGCGTCGTAAGTCTGGGCCACACCGGTCACGCACGTCTCCCAAGTGGGCAAATCCTCGCGGGCGGGCAGCACCGGGTCGGACATCTGGCGGGCGATCGCCGCCGCGGTGTCCCGGGGCGAGGCGTCCGCCTCGACGCCCACCGCCCAGCCCAGGTCGGCCAGCTCGATGAGCCCCGAGGTCCGGCTCACCACGACCGGACGGCCGGCGGTGAGCGCCTCCATCACCGCGACCGGGTGGGCCTCGTAGTCGCTGAGCAGGGTCATCACGCCGGCCCGGGCGATGCTCTCCCCCATCGCTGCGCGGTCGACGGGCGGCACGAACCGGACGGTCACCCGGTCGGCGACGCCCAGCCGCTCGGCGAGCGCCAGTAGCTCGGCCTCGTAGGGCCCGGCGCCCAGCACCTCGACCCGCGCCTCGGGCACGGTCTCGAGAAGGTGGGGCAGCGCCTCGACCAGGCGGTGGTGGCCCTTGTAGCGCTCCAGCCGCCCCACGCTGACGACCAGGCCGGGCTCGGGCACGACGCCCGGTGGCACCTCGGGCAGCGAGCCGCCGTTGCGGACGACGGTGACGCGGCCGGGCTCGCCGAGCACCTCGTCGAAGCGGCGGGCCTCGTAGACCGAGACGCCGATCAGGGTGTGCGCGCGGCGCAGCAGCGGGGCCAGCACCCGCCACTGGGTGCCGCGCGCCCGCTCGCGGAAGGCGCTGGAGCTGCCGCCGGTGTGGAAGGTGAGCAGGAACGGCACCCGGCGCAGGATCGCGGCGAGCATCGCCAGCGGCGGCACCAGCGTGTGGACGCCCTGCACGTGGACGACGTCGTAGCGGGCGCGCAGCGCGGCCAGGAACAGCCCCGGGCTGAGGTACCAGTCGCGCGACCGGGGCCAGGCGCGGAACCGGCGCACCAGGTAGCCGTCGACGCGCTCGCGGCGCGGCAGCCGGCCCGACGTGTCGGTGGTGAGCACCTCGAGGTCGTAGCCGCGGGCGGCCAGCCGACCGGCCACCTCGGCAACGTGGTTCTCGATGCCGCCGATCTCGGGCTGGCACCGGGTGGAGATCATCCCGATGCGGGGCGTGCGCGGCATGGCGGTCATCGTGCCAGAGCGGCAGCGCCCGCGACCTCGGTTCGCCGCGACCCGGGCGCGGGACGTGACGAGCGCCTCAACGCTGGATCAGCGGGTCGACCGCGACCGCGACGAACAGCAGCGAGAGGTAGAGGTTGGACATGTGGAACAGCCGCATCGGCTGGATCGCGACGAGGTCCTCGGTGCCGGCGGCCCGTCCCCACATCCGGTGCGCCTCGACGAGGAAGACGGCCCCCAGCACGACGGCCGCCACGGGGTAGAACGGGCCGGTCCCGGCCACGGGCCACAGCAGCAGCGAGACCGCGACCATCACCCAGCTGTAGAGCACGACCCGGCGGCCCACCTCGCGAGCCGGCACCACCACGGGGAGCATCGGAACGTCGACGTTGGCGTAGTCCTCGCGGTAGCGCAGCGCCAGCGCCCAGGTGTGGGGCGGCGTCCAGAAGAACACCACGGCGAACAGCACGACCGGCACCCACGACAGCTCGCCGGTGACGGCGGTCCAGCCGATGAGGGCCGGGAAGCAGCCGGCGAGCCCGCCCCAGACGATGTTCTGGGTGGTGCGCCGCTTGAGCAGCATGGTGTAGCCGAAGACGTAGAACGCGTTGGCCGTCACCGACAGCGCGGCCGAGAGGGGGTTCACCCAGAGCAGGAGGATCGCGGTGGAGGCGACGCCGAGCACGAAGCCGAAGACCAGCGCGGCCCGCGGCGACACGATGTGGCGCGGCAGCGCCCGCCGCCGGGTGCGGCGCATCTGCTCGTCGATGTCCCGGTCGTAGACGCAGTTGAAGACCGAGGCCGAGCCGGCCGAGAGCGCGCCGCCCACCACCGTGGCCAGCACCAGGCCGAGGCCGGGCACCCCGCGCTCGGCGAAGAACATCACCGGCACGGTGGTGAGGAGCAGCAGCTCGATGACCCGCGGCTTGGTGAGCCCGACGTACGCCGAGACCACGTCGCGGACCGTCGCCGGGGCCGCATCGGGGCTGGTGAGGCCCGGACGCGACTGGCCGACGTAGGTCACGGAATCCTCAGCGGGGTTCGGGGAGTGGAGCAAGCGTGAGTCTACTGCCCGGGATGAGTAGGCTCGGCACTGCCCGTGAACTCCCACGTCACGCCCGGAAGGAACCCCGTGACCACTGCTCCTGCGCTCGACTGGACCGAACTCGACCAGAAGGCGGTGGACACCGCGCGCGTGCTCGCGATGGACGCGGTGCAGAAGGTGGGCAACGGTCATCCCGGCACCGCGATGAGCCTGGCGCCCGCGGCGTACCTGCTCTTCCAGAAGGTGATGCGTCACGACCCGGCCGATCCCGAGTGGATCGCCCGCGACCGCTTCGTGCTCTCCTGCGGCCACTCCAGCATCACCCTCTACACGCAGCTCTTCCTGGGTGGCTTCGGGCTCGAGCTCGAGGACCTGCAGGCCCTGCGCACCTGGGGCTCCAAGACCCCCGGCCACCCCGAGCTCCACCACACCCCTGGCGTCGAGGTGACCACCGGCCCGCTCGGCCAGGGCGTCGCCAACGCCGTCGGCATGGCCATGTCGGGCCGCCGCCTGCACGGCCTGCTCGACCCGGACGCTGCGGAGGGCGAGGGGCTCTTCGACCACCACGTCTACGTCATCTGCTCCGACGGTGACCTCGAGGAGGGCGTGAGCGGCGAGGCCAGCTCCATCGCCGGCACCCAGGAGCTCGGCAACATCACGATGATCTACGACCGCAACCGGATCTCGATCGAGGGCAACACCGACGTCGCCTTCACCGAGGACGTCGCCAAGCGCTACGAGGCCTACGGCTGGCACGTGCAGGTCGTCGACTGGACCAACGGCGGCACCGAGTACGTCGAGGACGTCGCGGAGCTGCACGCCGCGATCGGGGCGGCCCGCGAGGTCACCGACCAGCCGTCGCTGATCGTCCTCGACACGATCATCGCCTGGCCGGCGCCCAACGCCCAGGGCACCGAGGCCGCCCACGGCAGCGCGCTCGGCGCCGAGGAGGTCGCGGCTACCAAGAAGGTGCTGGGCTGGGACCCCGACAAGACCTTCGAGGTCCCGCAGGACGTGATCGAGCACACCCGCGCTCTGCGCGAGCGCGGCGCCGCGGTGGCCAAGGAGTGGGACGAACGCTACGCCGCGTGGGAGTCGGCCCACCCGGACCGGGCGGCGCTGCTGCGCCGGCTGCGGGCCCGCGAGCTCCCGGAGGGCCTCGCCGAGGCGCTGCCCACCTTCGAGGCGAGCGAGAAGGGGGTGGCCACCCGCAAGGCGTCCGGCGAGGTGCTCAACGCGATCGCGCCGGTCATGCCCGAGCTCTGGGGCGGCTCGGCCGACCTGGCCGGCTCCAACAACACCACGATCGAGTCCGCGCCGTCGTTCATCCCCACGAGCCGCGAGACCGAGGAGTGGAAGGCCGACCCCTACCAGGGCCGGGTGCTCCACTTCGGCATCCGCGAGCACGGCATGGGCGCGATCATGAACGGCATCGCGGCCGACGCGCTCACCCGCGTCTACGGCGGCACCTTCCTGACCTTCTCCGACTACATGCGGGGTGCGGTCCGGGTGGCGGCACTCAGCCAGCTGCCCGTCACCTACGTGTGGACCCACGACTCCATCGGCCTGGGCGAGGACGGCCCGACCCACCAGCCGATCGAGCACCTCGCGGCGCTGCGCGCGATGCCCGGGCTCGACGTCGTCCGTCCGGCCGACGCCAACGAGACGGCGGCGTGCTGGCAGACGATCCTGTCCCACAGCGACCGCCCGGCCGCGCTGGCGCTGACCCGGCAGAACGTGCCGGTCTTCCCGCGCGGCACCGACGGCTTCGCCGACACCAGCCACGTCCACCGCGGCGGCTACGTCCTGGTCGACGCCGACAGCAGCACTCCCGACGTCGTCCTCATGGGCACCGGGTCGGAGGTCCAGCTGGCCGTCGAGGCCAGGAAGCTGCTGGCGGCCGACGGCATCTCCGCCCGCGTCGTCTCGCTCCCCTGCCTGGAGTGGTTCGAGCAGCAGGACGCCGCCTACCGCGACACGGTGATCCCGCCGATCGTCAAGGCGCGGGTCTCGGTCGAGGCCGGCGTCAAGCAGGGCTGGCGCGAGTACGTCGGCGACCACGGCCGGATCGTCTCGATCGACCGCTACGGCGCCTCGGCGGCGTACGCCCGCATCTACGAGGAGCTCGGCGTCACGGCCGCGGCCGTGGCCTCCGCCGCCCGCGACAGCATCGCCTCGGTGTCCGGCTGAGATCCAGCCCACCGGGTACATCCCCCACAACCCCTGACCACGGGAGAGGAACCACCATGAGTGACCGTCTGAAGGCACTGTCCGACGCAGGCGTGTCGATCTGGCTCGACGACCTGTCGCGCGAGCGCATCGAGACCGGCAACCTGGCCGACCTGGTCGCGGAGAAGTCGGTGGTCGGCGTGACCACCAACCCGACGATCTTCGCCTCCGCCATCGCCAACGGCGAGCGCTACGACGAGCAGGTCGCCCAGCTGGTCGACAAGGGCGAACCGGTCGACCGGGTCATCTTCGAGCTCACCACCGAGGACGTCCGCAACGCCTGCGACGTGCTGCGCCCCGTGGCCGACGCGACGCCGTACGACGGCCGGGTCTCGATCGAGGTCGAGCCCGACCTCGCCAACGACACCGAGGGCACGCTGGCCTCGGCCCGGGCCCTGTGGGCCGCCGTCGACCGGCCCAACGTGTTGATCAAGATCCCCGCCACCAAGGAGGGTCTGCCCGCGATCACCGCCGCCACCGCCGAGGGCATCAGCGTCAACGTCACGCTGATCTTCGGCGAGGAGCGCTACCGCGAGGTCATGGACGCCTACCTCACCGGCCTCGAGCAGGCCCGCGAGGCCGGCCGCGACCTCTCCGGCATCAACTCGGTGGCGTCGTTCTTCGTCTCCCGCGTCGACAGCGAGGTCGACAGCCGCCTGGAGGCCGTCGGCTCCGAGGTCGCCCTGGCCCTGCGCGGCAAGGCCGCGGTCGCCAACGCGCTGGTCGCCTACGGCGCCTTCGAGGAGGTCTTCGGCTCCGAGCGCTGGCGCGACCTCGAGGCCGCCGGCGCCAACCGGCAGCGGCCGCTGTGGGCCTCGACCGGCGTCAAGAACCCCGACTACGACGACACCATGTACGTCCGCGACCTGGTGGTCCCCGAGACCGTCAACACCATGCCCGAGAAGACCCTCGAGGCGTTCGCCGACCACGGCGAGGTGCTCGGCGACCTGGTGACCGGCAAGGCCGGCGAGGGCCGCGCGCTGCTGGAGCGCCTCGGTGAGGTGGGCGTCGACTTCCCCGACGTGCTGGTGGCCCTCGAGACCGAGGGCGTCGACAAGTTCAAGAAGTCCTGGACCGAGCTCGTCGAGACCGTGCAGGGCCAGATGGAGAAGGCGAAGGCGTGACCGCAGCGCCGGTCGACCCCACAGCGACGCCGGCCTGGGAGCGGCTGACCGCGCTCGAGGACGGCTTCGCGCCGGACCTGCGGGCGTGGTTCGCCGACGACCCCGAGCGGCCCGGGCGCCTCACGTTTCCGGCCGCCGACCTCCTCGTCGACCTCTCCAAGTCGCTGGTCGACGACGAGGTGCTGGCGGCCCTGCTCGCCCTCGCCGACGAGGTGGGGGTGGCGGAGCGTCGCGACGCGATGCTGCGCGGCGAGCGGATCAACGTCACCGAGGACCGCGCGGTGCTCCACACAGCACTGCGCCGGCCGGCCGGTGCCGCCCTCGAGGTCGACGGCCACGACGTGGTCGCCGACGTCCACGAGGTGCTCCAGCGGGTCTACGCCTTCGCCGACCAGGTGCGCGACGGCACCTGGACCGGTGCCACCGGCGAGCGGATCCGCTCCGTGGTCAACATCGGCATCGGCGGGTCCGACCTGGGCCCGGTGATGGCCTACGAGGCCCTGGCGCCGTACCGCCAGGACGGGCTGGAGTGCCGGTTCCTCAGCAACATCGACCCGACGGACGCGGCCACCACCCTCGCCGGGCTCGACCCCGCGGCCACGCTGTTCATCGTCTCGAGCAAGACCTTCGGGACGCTCGAGACGCTGACCAACGCGCGGCTGTGCCGGCAGTGGCTCCTCGACGGCCTCGGCCACGAGGCGGGCAGCGACGCCGCGGTCGACGCCGTGGCCAAGCACTTCGTGGCCGTCTCGACGGCGCTCGACAAGGTCGCGGAGTTCGGCATCGACCCGGCGAACGCCTTCGGGTTCTGGGACTGGGTCGGCGGCCGCTACTCGCTCGACTCCGCGATCGGCACCTCGCTGGCGATCGCGGTCGGGCCGGAGCGGTTCGCGGAGCTGCTGGCCGGCTTCCACGCGATGGACGAGCACTTCCGCACCGCCGAGCCGGCGCGCAACGTGCCGCTGCTGATGGGGCTGCTCAACGTCTGGTACACCAACTTCCTCGGCGCCGAGACCCACGCGGTGCTGCCCTACTCCCAGCTGCTGCACCGGTTCCCGGCGTACCTCCAGCAGCTGACGATGGAGTCCAACGGCAAGGGCGTGCGCTGGGACGGGTCGCCGGCCACCACCGAGACGGGTGAGGTGTTCTGGGGCGAGCCGGGCACCAACGGGCAGCACGCGTTCTACCAGCTGATCCACCAGGGCACCCGGCTGGTGCCGGCCGACTTCATCGCGTTCGCCAACCCGGCGTACCCCCTCACCGACGACCACGACGGGCACCGCACCGACGTCCACGAGCTGTTCCTGGCCAACTTCCTGGCGCAGACCCGGGCGCTGGCGTTCGGCAGGACCGCCGAGGAGGTGCGCGCCGAGGGCACCGACGAGGCCGTCGTGCCCGCCCGGGTGTTCACCGGCAACCGCCCCACCGCCTCGATCATGGCTCCCGCGCTGACGCCGTCGGTGCTGGGCCAGCTGGTCGCGCTCTACGAGCACATCACCTTCGTGCAGGGCGTGGTGTGGGGCATCGACAGCTTCGACCAGTGGGGCGTCGAGCTCGGCAAGCAGCTGGCCAAGGAGGTCGGCCCGGCGCTCTCCGGCGACGCGGACGCCCTGGCCGAGCAGGACGGCTCGACCCGCGCCCTGATCGCCTACTACCAGGAGCACCGGCGCCGATGACCCCTCCTCCTCCGTCGCCCCGGCGGGCGAACCCGCTGCGCGACCCGCAGGACCGCCGACTGCCGCGGATCGCCGGGCCCTGCGGCCTGGTGCTCTTCGGCGTCACCGGCGACCTGTCGCGCAAGAAGGTGATGCCGGCGATCTACGACCTGGCCAACCGCGGGCTGCTGCCGCCCGGGTTCAGCCTGGTCGGGTTCGCACGCCGCGACTGGGCCGACCAGGACTTCGCCCAGATCGTGCACGACTCCGTGAAGGAGCACGCCCGCACCGAGTTCCGCGAGGAGGTCTGGAAGCAGCTGGCCGAGGGGTTCCGGTTCGTGCCGGGCGACTTCGACGACGACGCGGCGTTCGACCAGCTGCGGCGCACCATCCACGAGCTCGACGAGGTGCGGGGCACCGACGGCAACCACGCGTTCTACCTCGCGATCCCGCCGGGGTTCTTCGGCACCGTGGCCAAGCAGCTCAAGGAGCACGGCCTCACCGACACCGACGGTGACTCGTGGCGGCGGGTGGTGATCGAGAAGCCGTTCGGCCACGACCTCGCGTCGGCCCGCGAGCTCAACGCCGAGCTCGACGGGGTGTTCCCGCCCGAGACGATCTTCCGGATCGACCACTACCTCGGCAAGGAGACGGTGCAGAACATCCTGGCGACCCGGTTCGCCAACAACATGTTCGAGCCGCTCTGGAACTCCAACTACGTCGACCACGTGCAGATCACGATGGCCGAGGACGTCGGCATCGGCGGGCGGGCCGGCTACTACGACGGCATCGGCGCGGCCCGCGACGTGATCCAGAACCACCTGCTCCAGCTGATGGCGCTGGTCGCGATGGAGGAGCCCACGTCGTTCGAGCCCGAGGCGCTGCGGCTGGAGAAGCAGAAGCTGCTCGCGAGCGTGACGCTGCCCCGTCGCCTCGACCTGACCACCGCGCGCGGCCAGTACCTCGCCGGCTGGTCCGGCGGCGAGAAGGTCCGCGGCTTCCTCGAGGAGGAGGGCATCCGCCGGACGTCGACCACCGAGACGTACGCCGCGGTGACCCTGCACGTGGAGAACCGCCGCTGGGCCGGGGTGCCGTTCTACCTGCGCACCGGCAAGCGGCTGGGCCGGCGCGTCACCGAGGTCGCCGTGGTGTTCAAGCGGGCGCCGCACCAGCCGTTCAGCGAGACGGCGGTCGAGGAGCTCACCCACAACGTGCTGGTGATCCGGGTGCAGCCCGACGAGGGGATGACGCTGCGGTTCGGCTCCAAGGTGCCCGGCACCGCGATGGAGATCCGCGACGTCAACATGGACTTCGCCTACGGCGGGTCGTTCACCGAGTCCTCGCCCGAGGCCTACGAGCGGCTGATCCTCGACGTGCTGCTCGGCGACCCGCCCCTGTTCCCGCGGCACGAGGAGGTCGAGCTGTCGTGGCAGATCCTCGACCCCGTGCTGGAGCACTGGGAGCGCAAGGGCAAGCCGGAGCCCTACGCCTCGGGCACCTGGGGCCCGGCGTCGGCCGACGCGATGCTGGCCCGTGACGGACGCACCTGGAGGCGGCCATGACCATGGTCGAGCTGCTCGACACCACCTCCTCGGCGATCGCGGCCGAGTTCGTCCGGTCGCGCACCCGCGCCGGCAGCCCGGCCATGGGCATGGTGATGACGTTGGTGATCGTCGTCGACGAGGACGACGCCGAGTCCGCGATGACCGCCGCGCGGCAGGCCTCCGCCGAGCACCCCGCCCGGGTGCTGGGTGTGATCCTCGGCGACGGCCGGGGTGCCCCGGTCGTCAACGCCCAGGTCGGCACCGGGTCGGGGTGGACCGGCGAGACCGCGCTCATCCGGCTCCGGGGCGAGGTCACCAAGCACCCCGAGTCGGTGGTGCTGCCGCTGCTGCTGCCCGACTCCCCCGTCGCCGTCTGGTGGCCCACCGACGCGCCGGCGGACCCGGCCCGCGACCCGCTCGGGGCTCTGGCCCAGCGCCGGATCACCGACTCGGCCAACGTGAGCAGGAAGAAGTCGACCGCACTGCGGTCGCAGTGCGCGGCGTACACGCGCGGCAACACCGACCTGGCCTGGACCCGGCTCACCCCGTGGCGCGCGCTGCTCGCCTCGGCTCTCGACCAGCACCCGGTCAAGGTGTCGGGCGCCACCGTCGCCGCCGAGCGGCACAACCCGAGCGCCGACCTGCTCGCCGCCTGGCTCGAGGACCGGCTGCGGGTCGACGTCACCCGGACGACCACCGAGGGGCCGGGCGTCACCGAGGTGGTGCTCGAGACCAAGGACGGCCCGATCCGGATCGCACGGCCCGACGGCGTGCTGGCGACGTACTCCTCCCCGAGCCACCCGGACCGTCCGATCGCGCTGCGGCGCCGGGAGGTCTCAGAGCTGCTCGCCGAGGAGCTGCGTCGCCTCGACGAGGACGACGTCTACGCCGCCACCGCCCGGCGGCTCGCCAAGCCGAGGAGGCGCCGATGACCAGCCTAGCCACCCCCGAGCCCCGGATCGAGGTCCACGACGACGCCGACGAGCTGGCCACTGCCGTCGCCGGCGCGCTGCTGGCCCGGCTCGTCGACGCCCAGGCCGACGGCGGCACCGCCCAGGTGGTGCTGACCGGCGGCACGATCGCCGACCTGATCCACCGCGAGGTCGCCCGGCTCGCGCCGGGCTCGGCCGTCGACTGGTCTCGCGTGGTGGTGTGGTGGGGCGACGAGCGGTTCGTCGCCCCCGACTCCCCCGACCGCAACGCCGGCCAGGCCCGCGCCGCGTTCCTCGACGCGGTGGGCGCCCAGGCCCACGAGATGCCCTCCACCGACGACGCCCGATCGGCCGACGTGGGTGCGGCGTCGTACGCCGAACGGCTGCGCGAGCTCGGCGCCGGCGAGTTCGACGTCGTGATGCTCGGGGTCGGCCCCGACGGCCACGTCGCGTCGCTCTTCCCCGGCCAACCCACCCTCGACGTCGAGGACCGGATCGCCGTCGGCGTCACCGACTCCCCCAAGCCGCCGCCGGAGCGGATCTCGCTGACCCTGCCGGCCCTCAACCGGGCCCGCGCCGTGTGGTTCCTGGTCAGCGGCGAGGGCAAGGCCGAGGCCGTCGCCCGCGCCCTCGACCCCGCCACCGACCTCCACGACATCCCCGCCGCGGGCGTCTCCGGCTCCCAGGAGACCCTCTGGTTCCTCGACCGCCCCGCCGCCTCCCGCCTCTGACCCCTCCCCGTCCCCGGGGGGGGGGGGGGGGGGGGGGGGGGGGGGCGGGGGGGGTGGGGGGGGGGGCGGGGGGGCGCGGGGGGGGGGGGAGGGGGGGG
>NZ_JAFFJT010000012.1 GCF_016924665.1 Nocardioides sp. SYSU D00038 | reverse complement strand
GGCCCCCCCCCCCCCCCCCCCCCCCCCCCCCCCCCCGCCGCCGCGCCCCCCCCCCCCCCCCCCCCCCCCCCCCCCGGACTGCGGGCAGGTTCCCACGGGGGGTTGTCCACAGGCTCGGTCGGCGCTTGGTTCAGGTGAGGCACGATCGCGCATGCCACTGGCATGGATCTCACTTCACTTCGCGAACCCGGGGCCCGGCTGGACGGCTCGAGCGAGCTGCCGCACGACGCGCCCTTCACCGCAGCCGTCGCCAGGGCGGTCGGCGTACACCGCAACCACCTGGGTCTCCTGTGCCGATGGGGCGTCCTCAAGCAGCCCGTCCACGGTGTCTACGTCGCCGCCCAGGTCGAGGACTCGATCCTGCTCCGAGCCCAGTGCCTCGGTCGGTGGATCGAGGCCTGCCCACCGCCGCCCGGACCGGCGCCGAGGCAGCGGTGAGCCAGCCGCCGATGCGGGCCGGTGAACAGACGCCTGCCCAGCGCCGCCCGGACCGGCGCCGAGGCAGCGATGAGCCAGCCGCCGATGCGGGCCGGGGAACAGAGGCCTGCCCACCGCCGCCCGGACCGGCGCCGAGGCAGCGGTGAGCCAGCCGCCGATGCGGGCCGGGGAACAGAGCCCTGCCCACCGCCGCCCGGCCCGCCTCGAGGCAGCGGTGAGCCAGCCGCCGTTACGGGTCGGGGAACAGAGGCCTGGCCACCGCCGCCCGGACCCGCCCCGCGCCACCGCCCCAGCAGCGTCGGCTACCCGACCGCGACCGGCTCACCTGCGGCCGAGGACCGGTAGCCCGCGAGCGCCACCGCGAGCGAGCGGACGCCGTCGTCGCCCGTGGCGCACGGCTCGAGCACCCGCCCGGCGCGCACCGAGGCCACGAACGCCTCGACCATCGCCAGGTCCGGGTCCTCGTCGAGGCCGACGTGCCGCAGCCCCGGCGGCGCGCCCGGTGCCGTGCTGACCAGCTGCACCGCGCCGGCGGTGTCGGTGAGGTCGAGCGAGCCCTCGGTGCCGAGGAGGCGCAGGAAGAAGTCGTAGTCCCAGGGGGCGTCGGCCGGCACCGACCAGCTCGGGTCGACGCTGCCCACCGCGCCGTTGTCGAAGCGCAGCGAGAGCACGGCGACGTCGTCGACCTCGAGGCCCCAGAGCAGGGCACCGGCCTCGGCCGACACCTCGACGACCTCCAGACCGCTGACGTGGCGCATCGCGTCGGTGACGTGCACCGAGTGGTCGATCAGCGCGCCGCCACCGGCCAGGGCCGGGTCGGTGATCCAGGCGGGGTACGCCAGCGGCAGCGGCGGGCGGCCCCGGTTGCCGCCGACCAGCCCGAGAAGCTCTCCGAGGTGGCCGGCGCGCACCGCCTCCCGGGCCCGGGCGACCCACGGCACGAACCGCGACGGGTACGCCAGGTGCAGCTGCACCCCCGCCGCCGCGCACGCCGCCACCATCGCCTCGGCGTCGGGCAGCGTGGTGGCGATCGGCTTCTCGCAGAGCACGTGGCGACCGTGCCGGGCGGCGAGCTCGACGTGCGCCCGGTGGTCGGCGGTGGCGCTGCAGACGAGCACCGCGCCGACCCGCGGGTCGGCGAGCAGCTCGTCGGCGTCGTCGACCAGCGGCACCCCGAAGTCCTGGTGGATCCACCGGGTGTGCTCGGGCTCGGGGTCGTGCGCCCCGACGACGTGAGCGTGCGGCGACCGCGTCAGGGCCCGCGTCCAGGCCCACACGTGCCCGGTGTGCGCGGCGCCGAGCACGGCGACCCCGACCGGCGCCCCGCTCACCGGACCTCCCAGGTCGTCAGGTCGACGGTGCGTCCGGTGCGCGCCGACTCGAGCGCCGCCAGCGCCGTGCGCAGCGACTCCACCGCCTCGACCGCCGGCACCGGGGGCGGCCCGCCGGCGCGGACCGCGTCGAAGAACGCGCCGAGCTCGGCGGTGAACTCGCGGTCGCCCAGTGCGTCCCACCACTCGGTGTCGCCCTCGCGGCGGTGGAGGACTCCGGCCATCATCTGGTCGTTGGCCCACGACAGCCGCCCGGTGGTGCCGACGAGCTCGGCGCGCAGCGTGAAGCCGCGCGAGGCCGGGTGGGCCCAGCTGCACTCCACGTGCGCGATCGCGCCGTCGGCGTAGCGCACCGTCGCCAACGCGTACGTCGCCGGGCCGACGCCGCTGTCGGCGGCCACGCAGTGCACGCGCACCGCGGGACTGCCCACGACCCACCTCACGTAGTCGAAGGCGTGCACCCCCTGGTCGACCAGCGGCCCGCCGGAGCTGGTCGGGTCGGCCAGCCAGCCGGCCTCGCTCCAGCCGGGCATCGCGGAGGTGGAGGAGTGGGTCACCAGCCGCACCGCGCCGATCCCGCCGGACGCGACGACGTCGCGGGCGGCGCGGTGGTCGGGCGCGTAGCGCGCGACCTGGCCGATGGAGAGGAGACCGGGCGCGGTCTGGGCCGCGGCGAGCACCCGCCGCGCCTCGTCGAGGGTGCGGGTGACCGGCTTCTCGCACAGCACGTGCCGACCGGCGGCGAGGGCGGCGACCACCGCGTCGGCGTGGGTGGCCGGCGGGGTGCAGACGTCGACCACGTCGACACCGAGCGCCAGCAGCGCCTCGAGGTCGGCCACCACGGCGGCCCCGTGCGGCCCGGCGATCCGGCCGGCCTTGCCGGGCACCGGGTCGGCGACACCGACCAGCCGCACCCCCGGGCAGGCGCGGTAGGCGTGCGCGTGGACGCCCGCGATCACGCCGGCGCCCAGCAGCCCGACGGTGAGCTCGCCGGTCACCGCGACCGGACCGGGATGGTCGGCACCCCCGGGTGGAGGTCGGGACCGAAGAAGGTGAACACCACCAGGTCCGCGGCGCCGGTGTTGACGACCTCGTGGTCGACGGTCGCCGCGTCGTGGGTGACCACCAGCTCGTCGAGCCCGGGCTCGCCGCCGCGGACCTCGTGGCCGGCGTAGCGGCCGGTGCCGGACCACGCGAACACGCTGTAGGCCCCGGGTTCGCGCAGCCGGTGCACCCTGCCGGGCGGGACCACGAGCCGCTTCCCGGCGTACTTGGTGGTGTTGTAGAAGACCCAGCTCTCCACGCCGTCGTCGTCCAGCGGCTGCGGCGACAGGTGGCGGTGCTCGTAGAACCAGGGGTCGCCGTTGACCTCCCAGTCCACGAAGCGGAGCGGGAACCGCTCGCCCTCAGCCTCCCGGTCCTCGGGGCGCACGTCCTTGAAGAGCAGCTCCTTGGAGATGATCCGACCCGCGTTGAGCGCCTGGAACATGGCGAGGACGTCGGAGTCCTCCTGCAGCTCCAGGGTCAGCGCCGTCCCGGGGGCGTGGAGGACCCCCGAGGGCACGTGGAACCCCTCGCCGGGCACCTGCAGCTCGGCGCGGGCGTGGCGCAGCACCAGGTCGCTGTCCCAGTCGACGAGGTAGGGCAGCAGCACCTCGCCGGCCCCCTGCTCGGCGATCCAGGGGTGCACGCCGAAGAACGTCTCGGGGTGCGCGCCGAGGTCACCGGGGAGGAAGTGGTAGCTCTCGTCCTTGGCGTTGCAGCCGACCAGCGAGGCGAACCGCTGCGGCGGGTGCACGTGGTAGGGCAGCCGGTAGGCGTAGTCGAAGATCTTGGCCAGCCGGCCCAGCCCGGCCGGGTGGGTCGCGGCGTACGACGCCCCCAGCACCGCAGCCGGGTCGGCGGCGACGGCGTCGCGCAGCAGCATCCGGTCGCCGTGCTCGCCCACGACGTGGCTGAGCCCCTCGTCGTCGGGGCCGATCCGGTTGTCGGCCTTCGTGGTCGAGGCCAGCCAGCGCTCGCAGACCGCCCCGCGCTCCCCCAGGTCGTAGGCGTCGTCGGGCAGCCCCAGCCGCCGGCCGGGCGGCAGGAAGTCGCGCGCCACCCAGGCCGGCTCGCAGCGCAGCACTCCCCCGCCCTCGGCCAGCAGCCGGTGCAGCCGCTCGCGCGGGGCGCTCACTCCTTGAGCCCCGTGACCGCGATGCCCCGCACGAAGTGCCGCTGGAAGATGATGAACACGATGATCATCGGCAGGGTGGCGATCACCGAGCCCGCGAACAGCAGGTTCCAGTCGGTCTTGTTCTGCACGACGAACAGCGCCAGGCCGACGGGCGCCGTCGTCTTGTCCGGGTCTCCCGAGGTGATCAGCAGCGGCCAGAGGAAGTCCTCCCACGCGCCCTGGAAGGTGAAGATCGCGTTGGCCGCGAGCGCCGGCATGCACAGCGGCAGCACGACGTTCCAGAAGATCCGGAACTCGCTGGCCCCGTCGATGCGGGCCGCGTCGAGGAGCGAGTCGGGGATCGACATCATGAACTGGCGCAGCAGGAAGATGCCGAACGCGCTCACGATGCCCGGCATGATCAGGCCCCAGTAGGAGTTCAGCCAGCCGTGGCCGCCCGTGCCCATCCAGTCGTTGCCGCCGAAGAACGGGATGTGCTGGACGATGATGTAGTTCGGGATCAGCGTGATCTGCCCCGGCACCATCATCGTCGCCAGGAAGAGCACGAAGATGACGTTGCGGCCGGGGAACTTGCGCTTCGCGAACGTGTAGGCGCAGAGGGCGTTGAAGAAGGTCTGCAGCACGGTGATCGTGATCGCGACGAACGCGCTGTTGGCGAACCAGCGCCAGTCGCCGTGGCCCTGCGACTCCTGCGCCTGGGTGAGCTCACCGAGGTTGAGGAAGCCCTTGTA
This sequence comes from Nocardioides sp. SYSU D00038, assembly GCF_016924665.1. Classification (GTDB taxonomy): domain Bacteria; phylum Actinomycetota; class Actinomycetes; order Propionibacteriales; family Nocardioidaceae; genus Nocardioides. Next base: position 43,722 of record NZ_JAFFJT010000012.1, on the reverse strand, counting down.
TCCGTCGGTCGTCGGGTTGTCCGGGAGCCAGGTGGGCGGGTTGGCGAAGATGGTGCTCATCGGCTGGAACGAGGCGCTGATCATCCACACGAACGGCGCCACGAACAGGATCGCGATCGGTGCCAGCACGAGGTACGTGGCGACCTTGGCCCGTAGGCTCATCTTCTCCCGGTCCTTGGAGGGGCCGGGGGCCTTCCGGTCGCGGCGCCCGCGGCGCAGCCGGCGCGGGACGACCGGCTCGACCTCGCTGGCGAACCGGGCCGAGGTCGGCTCCTCGGTCACCCCGGTCACGAGGTGGCCCCGTCACGGAAGAGGCGCAGCTGGAAGGCCGTGAAGGCCAGCAGCATCGCGAAGAGCGCGAAGGCGAGCGTGCTCGCGTAGCCCATGTCGTAGTACTTGAAGGCCCACTGGTACATGTAGTAGACCATCGTGGTCGTCTTGTTGACCGGGCCGCCGCTGGTCATCACGAAGATCTGCGTGAAGACCTGCAGCGAGCCGATGATCCCCATCACCAGCAGGAACAGGGTGGTCGGGCGCAGCAGCGGGATGGTCACGAAGACGACCCGGCGCCAGGTGCTCGCGCCGTCGAGCTTGGCCGACTCGTAGAGCTCGTGCGGGATGGCCTGCAGCCCGGCGAGGTAGACCACCATCGAGAAGCCCACGCCGCTCCACACGCTCATCAGGACGACGGCCGGCATCGCCAGGTCCTTGTCCGAGAGCCACAGCAGCGGCTGGTCGATGATGTGCCCCTTGACGAGGTAGTAGTTGAACAGCCCGAAGTCACCGTTGTAGAGCCACTTCCACAGCAGCGCCGAGACCACGAACGGGGTGACCACCGGCAGGTAGTACGCGGTGCGGAAGATCGCCCGGCCGCGCAGCGGTTGGTTGAGCAGCAGTGCCAGGCCGAGCCCGATGATCATCGTGAGCGGCACCGACGCACCGGTGAAGTAGATGGTGTTGAGGACCGACTGCACGAAGCGCTCGTCGTGGATCATGTCCTCGTAGTTCTGGGTGCCGACGAACGGCTTGTCCGGCTCGATGATGCTCCAGCGGTGGAACGTCAGGTAGAAGGCGAAGATCAGCGCCGCCAGGGTGAAGACCGAGAAGATGATCATCCCGGGGGCGATGAAGAGGTACGCCGACCGCTCCCGCCAGATCCGCCAGGCCAGTCGCCGCGCCCGCCCCTGCCGGGTCCGGCCCTGCGGCTCCTCGCTCCGGTTCGGCGCCTCGCTCGGCGCCACCGCCGTCGACATACCTGCTCCTCGCTCTGCTCGCCGTGCTCGGGTGCTGGTCCTGGTGTTGGGGTGCTCGTGCTGGCCGGCGGGTACGGACCGGCCTCGGTCCGGTGCTCGCCGGAGCCGCTCGCCCGGGCCGATGGGCCGGCCCGGGCGGGCGGAGGGTCGGGCGTCAGTTGCGGGCCAGGATGGCCTCGGCCTGCTGGGCGGTGTTGTCCAGCGCCTCACCGGCCGTCTGGTCGCCGTACATCGCCTTGCCCAGCTCCTCGTTGAGGATGGTCTCGATGCGGGGCCACTTCGGGTTCGACGCGGTGGGTGCGACGCCGCACTCCATCAGGTCGATGAAGCCTTGGAGCACCGGCTTCTTCTCGACGATCTCGGGCCCCTCGAGCAGCGAGGTCAGCGGCGGGAGCAGCGTGCCCTCGGTCTCGTACGTCGTGCGGGCGAGCACGTCGGGCCGCGAGAGGAACTCCATCCACAGCCAGGCGGCGTCCGGGTTCTTGGTCTGGTCCATCATCACCAGGGAGTCGCCGGCGATGGTGGTCTTGCAGCCGGCCTCGCCCTCGGGCAGCGGCGCCGTGGCCCACTTGCCCTCGATGTCGGGGAACTCCTCGGTCAGGGTGCCGGCGAACCAGGCGCCGGCCATGTACATGCCGACCTGCCCCTCGGCGAAGGCCACCCGGCCGTCCCAGGAGTTGGAGTTCAGGTAGTCCTTCGGGGCGTACTTCGCGAGGTTGACGTAGAACTCCGCCGCGGTGCGCGCCTCGTCGCTGTTGAAGGCGATCTCCTTGCCGTCGGGGCTCATCAGGTCGCCGCCGGCCTGGTAGAGCCACGGCTGGAAGTAGTACGCCGACTCGGGGGCGAAGACCTCGAAGCCGTAGCGGTTGGCCGACTCGTCGGTCAGCGCGGCAGCCGTCTCCTCGAACTCCTCCCACGTCGCGGGCGGGCCGTCGATGCCGGCCTCCTCGAAGAGGTCGGTGCGGTAGAAGAGGCCGGTGGTCTCGCCGCCCATCGGCAGGCCCCAGAGCTTCTCGTCGTAGGTGACGAACTGGCGGAACGCCTCGACGTAGTCGTCGGGGTCGACGACCTCGCTGCGGTCGATGTAGTTCACCAGGTCGACGGCGGCGCTGCGGGAGGCGTAGTCGGCCACGTCGCTGGCGTTGACGTAGGCGACGTCGGGGGCGTTGTTGCCCGCGATCCGGGTCGAGAGCACCTGCGCGGCCTGCTCGGCTGGCACGTTCTCGAACTTGATCGTGATGTTGGGGTACTCCGCGTGGAACTCGTCGGCGAGCTTCTTCCACTCGGGGTTGTTGCCCAGCCAGGAGAAGAAGGTCACGGTCGTCGGCTCGGCGGGCTGCTCGACCGGACCGGGACCCTCCCCCTTGGGCTCCTGCTCGGGGCCGTCGTCACTGCCGCCGCAGGCGGCCAGGCCGAGCGATGCGATGGTGGCCAGCGCGGCGACCGAGGCGATTCTCCGGAACCTTCGTGATGTCACCGAATCAACTCCCTAGCTTGGTTCGAGCGATGGTGCGGAGGCTCAGTCCGACGTCGTGCAAATCGTTTGGCTCCGTGGCCGGAAGCATCGTGGCGGCTCGGCCCGTTGTCAATGGATCGGCGTGGTTTGCGTCACATCGGTCCGCCGCTGGGCGTCCTCCGAGGCGCGGCAGCAGGCTCCGGACGGGCCGCTCCCGGGTGGCGTCGCGAGGCCTACCGGACGCGCGCGGACGGCGCGGCGCCGTACTGCCTGCGGTAGGCGCGTCCGAAGTGGGACAGGCTGTTGAAGCCCGCGGCGTGGCACACCTCGGTCACCGACAGGGTGGTCGCGGCGAGCAGCGAGCGCGCGAAGCGCAGGCGGCGCTCCTGGAGGTAGGACTGGAACGGCGTGCCGGTGAGCTCGCGGAAGCGCTCGCTGAAGTAGTTGGGCGAGAGGTGCGCGACGGCGGCGACCCCGGCGAGGGTGAGCGGCTCGCGGAAGTGGCGGTCGACGTGCAGCACGGCCGCGCGGAGGTCGGCGTCGGCGAGCGGTGGTGCGCCGTCGGGCTCGGCGACGCCGCTGCGTCGCGCCAGCTCGACTACCAGGCAGGCCACGATGGCCTCGGTCAGCCGGGCCGAGCCCAGCCGCGGCTCCTCGAGCTCGCGCCGGAGGCGCTCGAAGTCGCTGGCCGTGTCGTCGAAGCCGCTGGCGTGCCACGGCAGGTCGTCCGGCCCGGGGGCCCCCAGGCCGTCCAGCTGGCGCTCCATCAGCTCGGCGGCGATCACGGTGTTGTAGCAGGTCAGCGGCTCGTCGCCGACGCTCGTGATGGAGTGGAAGTCTGCGGGCGAGAGCAGGAACGCGTCGCCCGGACCGAGCGTTCCGACGCGGCCGTTGACCACGTGCTCGGCTCGGCCGTCGACGACCAGGCTCAGCTCGTAGTAGTCGTGCCAGTGCACGTCGACGCGGCGCAGCTCGGGGCGCATCACCCGGGCACCGGCGAACGGGACCTCGAGGGCCGCGGCGCTGAAGCGCTCGACCGGGTCGGTCACCCCGCGCCTCCAGGCTCAAATCGTTTTGGGTGGGCTAGGGTACCGCCATGCCGCGCAGCGAGTCGACCACCGCGTCGGCACCGCCTGCCCGCGTGACGATCGCCCACGTGGCCCGACGCGCCGGGGTCAGCCCCACCACGGTCTCGCACGTGCTGTCGGGCAAGCGGGTCGTGGGCGAGACGACCCGCCGCACGGTGCTCGATGCCATCAGCGAGCTGGGCTACCGGCCCAACCACGTGGCGCGGCACCTGCGCACCCGCCAGTCCCACGTGCTGGCCGTGCTGGTGCCCGACATCACGAACCCCTTCTACGCCGTGCTCACCCGCGGGCTCGCCGACGCCGTCGACGCGGCCGGCTACGGCACCTTCGTGTGCAGCACCGACGGCCAGCACGACCGCGAGCGGAAGTTCTTCCAGGACGTCATGGACCGCGGCGTCGACGGCATCGTCTTCGCCTCGGGCGAGCTGGCCTCCGAGATCACCTTCGGACCGGGCGACCTCACCACCCCGATCGTCTGCGTCGGCGACCACCTCGACCACCCCCTGTGCGACGCGGTCATCCCCGACGACGAGGCCGGCTCGCGCGACGCGGCGGCGTTCCTCGCCGAGCGTGGCTACGCGCGCATCGCCATGATCCAGGGGCCGCCGCGCTACGGCACCGCCCGCACCGCCGGCTTCCGGGCCGCGATGCAGGTCGCCCGGCAGCGGGTGCCGCCGGAGATGATGGTCCGCGGCGACTGGACCCGCAAGGGCGGTTACCAGGCCATGCAGGCGCTGATGACGCTGCCCACCCGTCCCGACGCGGTCTTCTGCGCCAACGACCTGATGGCCATCGGCGCGCTCGACGTCGCTCACGAGCTCGGGCTCTCGGTGCCCGACGACGTCGCGATCATCGGCTTCGACGACGTCGACGCCGCCACCATCGTCACGCCCCAGCTGACGACGGTGCGCAACCCGGCCTACGACCTCGGCAGCGCGGCCGGCGACCTGGCCCTGAGCCGGCTCTCGGGCCGCTACCGGGGCGCGGGACGCACCGTCGTGCTGCCCTGCCCGCTGGTGGAGCGCGGCACCGCCTGACGGCTCCCGGCGCAGGGCCCGGTCGGGTCTCCGGCGCCGCACCAACCGCGCAAAGGCGCGGTCCGGGCGCCGGATCGCCCCCGCCCCGCCGCACGAACGGCGCACAGGCGTGGTTCGGGCGCCGGATCGCCCCCGGCCCGCCGCACCAACCACGCACGGGCGTGGTTCGGGCGCCGGATCGCCCCCGGCCCGCCGCACCAACCACGCACGGGCGTGGTCCAGGCGCCCGGAGTCACTCCACCTCCAGGAAGGTGATCACCGCCTTCACGAAGCCCTCGGGCTTGTCGCGCAGCGCCGCGAAGGCGTCGTCGATGTCGTCGAGGGCGAACCGGTGGGTGACCAGCCGGTCCAGCGGCAGCAGCCCCGCCGCGTGCAGGCGCATGCCGACCGCCATCCCGCGCATGATCACGTCGACGTCGCGGAAGTGGGCGTTGACCAGGTCGAAGGCCATCCAGTTCCAGTAAGACAGCGGGATCGTGCGGTCCGCGCCCTGGTGGTAGCCCACGACCGCGATCCGCCCGCTCATCCGGGTCGTGTCGCCGCACGCGGTCAGCGCCGCCTGGGTGCCGGTGCACTCGAAGGTGATGTCGGCGCCCCGGTCGTCGGTCAACGAGCGGACGACGTCGGGCAGCGACTCGCGGGTCACGTCGACGACCCGGGTCGCCCCGAGCGCCTCGGCGCGCTCCAGGGCGTCGCGGCGGGCGTCGGCGACGATGACGTGCCGCGGCCCGCGCAGAGCGGCCAGCTGCTGCACCAGGTTGCCCATGAAGCCGGCCCCGATGACCACGACGTCGTCGCCCAGGCGGACGTCGGCCGCCTCGACGGCGTTGACCGAGCACGCGACCGGTTCGGCCAGCGCGACGTCGAGCGGGCCGTCGCCCACCGGGAAGCAGTACGCCGCCCGCACCGCGACGTACTCGGCGAAGCCCCGCTCGGTGACCCAGACGCCCACCCGGTCGCCGACCGCGAGCGAGGTCACGTCGGCGCCGAGGGCGGTGACCACGCCGCTGACCTCGTGGCCGGGGCGGCGCTCCTCCCCCGGCGGCGGGCCGTCCAGCCAGGTCTCCAGCTCCGAGGCGCACACGCCCGACCCGACGACCCGGACGAGCACCTCGTCGGCGGCCGGCTCCGGCACCGGCGCGTCCTCGATCTCGAACGACCGCGGCCCGCGCAGCACGGCGATCCTCACGACAGCTCCTCGTCGTGGAAGACCACGATCGCGTGGACGCCGAGGGCGCCGACGACGACCGCGTGGGCGTCGCCGTCACGGTCGAGCCCGAGCGGCGTGCGGGTGCCGTCCGGGGTGACCAGGGTGGCGTGGCCGCGGGGCTCCGGCAGGCGAACGCGCAGCGCCACGTCGGTGAGGGTGCGCACGGCGTCCGCCTCGCGGTCGTAGGCGTAGTTGACCAGGTGGAGCGCGTAGGAACCGTCGGCGAGGTGGTGGAGGTTGGTCGACACCGCGGCCGCCGTGTCGACCTGGCGGCCGTGGGGCAGCAGCTCGTCGACCACCGTGTGGTCGGCCCTGACCACCCGTTCGTGCCGGGGCAGGGCTTCGGGGACCCGGTCGGTCACGACCACCGTGCCACCGGCGGCGAGGTAGCCCTCGATGGCCGCCGCCTGCGCGGCGGTGAGCGCGAACACGTCGGGCAGCACCACGGTGTCGTAGCGGGTCAGCGCCTCGGCCGTCGACCGGTCGGGGGCGGTGACGCCGTCGGGCCAGATCACCACGTCGAACGGCACGGCCGCGTCGGCGAGCGTCGTGGTGACGACGCGGTAGGGCACGACGACCGACTCGTCGCGCAGGTTCGTGGTGTTGTCGCTGGCGTCGGCCCTGCCGATGAGCTCGCGCGTGCTCTCGACGCTGAACACGACCGCCACCTCGTTGGCGGTGCGGCGCGCCACCAGGTGCTCGTGGTCGGCCAGGAACGCCTGGATCTCGGTGGCCAGCCCGTGCGGGGCGTAGAAGGAGTCCTCGATCACCGAGCCCATCCAGGAGCCGTACGGCACCGACATGTTGGCCCCGAACGCCGCCGCCTCGAACAGCGAGAGCCGGAACAGGTCGTGGCCCTTGCCCTGGCCGAGCAGCTCGATCAGCTCGGGGACGACGCCGCCGTAGGGGTTCTCGACGACCACCACGTCCTTGTCTCCGGCGAAGGCGGCGACGTAGCGGTACCACTCCGGCTGCCGGTAGGTGGTGTTGCGCATCTCGGTGATCACGAGGTCGACGTCGTCGGCCAGGGCGAGGTACATCGGCTCGAGGTTGAAGAAGTTGCCCGACACGATGACCTCGCGGCCCAGCGAGCGACCGTACTCCCGGGCGTAGCCGGCGAGCTCGGCGAAGTACTTCTTGATCGCCAGGCACTGGAAGGCGTAGTAGTCCCCGAAGAGCGGCGTGGACTCGCGCCCCTCCTTGAAGTCGTGGCCGCGGGCCAGCAGCCACTCGCCGTAGTGGAACGTCGAGAGGTCGACGTTCTCGAGCGCGTCGTCGAGCTCGGCGGCCGGCAGCGCCTGCAGGTGGGCCCGGAAGCCCTTCATGCAGTCCTTGCAGAAGCAGGCGCCGTATTGGAACGCACCCATCGGCAGCTCGGCCTCGTCGAGCTGGATGCCGTCGGCCCCGGCGTCGAGCTGGATCCGGATGACCGCCTTGAGGTACTCGCGCCAGACGGGGTTGTTGCGGTCCATGTAGAAGCACTGGTGCTCGCGGTCGGGGCACTCCACCCAGTGGGCGTGGCACGGCTCGCCGTGGATGTCGCGGACCACGCACTCCTCGATCAGGTCCGTGACCGGCTCGCCGTCGGAGTTGACCAGGCCCTCGGGGAAGTAGTGCTCGACCGGCTTCCACAGCTTGGGGTAGCGGTTGCCGGAGAACTCCCGCAGGCCCATCCAGCCGCGGCGGCCGACCCCGCGGAGCTCGTTGATCGCCAGCACCTCGTCCTCGGCCTCGTTGAGCTCGACCGGGAACTCCCAGCCCTGCGCCTCGAAGACGATGCCGAGCACCTTGATGCCGCGCTCGTGGCAGGCGGCGATGAACTCGCTGTCGTTGACGAAGCCGTAGAACCGCGAGCGCGCGTCGACGGGGCCGAACGCCTCCTGCTCCAGGTAGGGCAGCGACAGCGAGCCGCCGCCCATCGACGCCCACACCAGCACGGTGGCGCGGTAGTCGACGAGGTCGTCGACCATCCGCAGCCGGCGTGGGGGCAGGCTGGGGTGGTAGCAGTGCTGGCGCGGGAACCAGGCGTCGAAGTAGACACCACGGTGCATGGGCGGACCTTCCTGACAGCGGGTTTTCGACGGGGTGCTCGGGCGGTGCAGCGGTGGGCGGAGGCGCGGGGAGGGGATCAGACGTCGACGTGGGGTGACAGCGTGCGGTGCGCGAGCGCCAGGCCGCGGCGGACGCGCTCGGGCGAGCCGCTCCAGACGGGGTCCTCGTGCTCGACCGAGACGACGCCGTCGTACCCCGCCTGGTGGAGGGTGTCGACCACGCGGCGCCAGTCGACCTGGCCGAGGCCCGGGATGCGGTAGCGCCACCAGCCGCTCACCCACGCCTCGCGGTCGAGCGCGCGGCCGAAGACGCCGTAGCGGTCGCGGGCCGAGGCGTCGACCTCGACGTCCTTGGCCTGCACGTGCAGCACCCGGTCGGCGTGCGCCTCGAGCGCCGCGACGGGGTCGATGCCGAGCCAGACCAGGTGGGAGGGGTCGTAGTTGAGCCAGAGGCCGAGCTCGGCCAGCCACCCCCAGAGCTCGGGTGAGTAGGCGAGGTTGGCGGGGTAGCCGTCGGGGTGCCAGCCCTCCATCGGGCAGTTCTCCACCACCAGGCGTACGTCGCGGGCCGCGGCGTACTCGACCAGAGGCGGCAGCACCTGCTCGGCGAGCCGCAGGTTCTCCGCGACGGTCCGGCCGACGTCACGGCCGACGAAGGTGCCGACCAGCCCCACGCCCAGCAGCGCGGCGGCGTCGATGCAGCGGCGCAGGTGGTCGTGGGTCGCCTCGCGCACCGCGAGGTCCTGGTGGAGGTTGTTCTCGTAGTAGGCGACCGCGGAGAGCTCGAGCCCGTGGCGGTCGAGCAGCGCGCGGACCCGCTCGGCGTCGGCCGGCCCGAACGACTCGACGTCGAGGTGGCTGGCCTCCCAGTCGCGACCGGGCCGGTCCGGCCAGGCGGCGACCTCGAGGGCGGCGTAGCCCTGGTCGCCCGCCCACCCGGCGACGTCGTCGAGCGACTCGCCGGGCAGGCAGGCGGTGAGGAACCCCAGCTTCACCGGCGCGGCTTCACGCGTTCGCCGGGACGTTGGCGTAGCTGTTGCCGGCGAGGTCCCTGCCGCGCGCCAGCCAGATCCGCCACCCCTCGTTCTGCGGCACGTCCTGCATCTTCACCGACGACGGGAAGTAGCGCATGGTGTAGCCGGTGCGGCGGATGTCGCTGGTGTTGGCGGCGGCGCCGTGGACGATCCGGCCGTCGTGCATGGAGAACTCGCCACGCTTGAGCTCGAAGTAGACGGCCTGGTCCTCGTCGACCCCGCCGAGCTCGGCGTGGAAGGTCTGGGTGGTGATGTCCGCGGGCTCGTAGCCCTCGGAGAACCCTCCGTTGAGGTGGGTGCCGGGGATGACCCGCATGCAGCCGTTCTCCTTGAACGAGCCGTCCTCGAGGGCCAGCCAGATCGTCACGATGTTGTCGTAGCTGTCGAAGCGCCCCTCCCAGAAGGCGCTGTCCTCGTGCCACGGCGTGGCCCGACCGGTGCGCGGGTCCTTGGAGATGAAGTGGCTCGACCACAGCGCGATGTCGGGGCCGATCAGCTGCTCGATGATGTCGAGCACCTCGTCGGAGAGCAGGAACTCCAGCAGCCGCTCGTCGCGGTAGTGCGGGGTGTCGAGCTCGTCGGAGAGCTTGTCGCCCTTGTCGGCGAGGTGCTCGTTGAAGATCTGCTCCAGGCGGCTCAGCTTCTCCTCCGGGAAGAGCTGGCGGCCCGGCAGGAGGTAGCCCTGGGTGCGGAAGTGCTCGATGTCCTGCTCGGTCAGCATCGGCGTGCCTTTCGGTTCGGAAGGTCGGGGAGGTGCGGCGCGACCGACGCTACGGAGCGGGGGCGGGGGCCACGACGCCTTTCCTCGGCGGCGTTCGACTTATCTTCAGGACCGCTCGAGCGCGCGGATGATCTCGACGAACAGCTCCATGTCCTCGACGTAGTCCTCGGGGGTGGTCTTGGGCGTCCCGCCGGAGGTGACGACCTCGTGGAAGTGCTCGAGCTCGTAGGTGTAGGGGTCCTTGAGGTGCGGACGGCGCACCGAGCGCTCGTAGGAGTCGCCGTCGGTCAGCTCGAGCTGCAAGGTGGTCGGGAAGTGGCGGACGTACGGCGTGTCGTACTGCACCTTCATGGTCCCGGAGCCGCCGTAGACCTCGATGTAGGTGTCGTAGCGCAGCTGGGAGTCGACCCCGGTCTCGTAGGTGACGACGAAGTCGCCGTAGTCGAGCAGCGCGACGAGGTAGCCGCCGCTGCGCCACATCTTCGCGGCCGAGACCCGCTGGGGCCGGCCGAGCAGCTCGCGCATCGCCGACAGGTCGTGGCTGCCCAGGCCGCAGAGGAGGCCGTAGGTCCACTCCAGCTCCTGCGGCACCTCCCCCAGCGCCTCCTTGACCAGCGCCGAGCGCCGCGCCCACTTCTCGTCGACCGCGCCGGCCGGCACGTCGTCGGGGCGGTCGACGTGGGAGGTCTGGTCGACGATCAGCCGGTTCTCGCCGATGACGTCGTGCACCCGCACGTAGCGGATCTCGCCCAGCTCGGGGAGACGCTCGACCGCCTCCGTGAACGCCGGGGCGAAGCGGCGCATGTAGGCGACCATCACGGTGCGTCCGGAGCGGTCGCGTGCGGCGATGATCTCCTCGGCCTCGCGTGGGCTCAGGCACATCGGCTTCTCGACCAGGACGTCGAGCCCGGCGTCGAGCGCCGCGATCGTGCACTCGGCGTGGTACTCGTCGCTGTTGAGCACGAGCACGCAGTCCAGGCCGCCGGCGGCGATCAGCTCGTGGAAGCTGGTGTAGCCGCGGGCGACGCGGTAGCGCTCCCCCATCCGCTTCACCAGCCCGGGCGAGATGTCGCAGATGGCCGCCACCTCGAAGCGGTCGGGCATCGACTCCAGGATCGGCAGGTGGATGACCTGGGCGACCTCGCCCAGACCGATGACTCCGACGCGCAGCTTGGTCACGGGATCCCTCTCAGTGGGTGGTGCTCGACGCGACGTCGGCCGACGCGGCAGGCGGTGGGGGGTGGTCGGTGTGCTGGGGGCGGCGACCGGGCTGGTCGGCGCCGACGGGGGTCCAGGCCGCCCCGGCGGCCGAGGAGCGCTCCACGGCGTCGAGCACGCGCTGCACCTGGAGGCCGTCGGCGAACGACGGCGTCGGCGGCGTGCCGGACACGACGTCGCGCACGAAGTCGGCGATCTCGTGCACGAAGGTGTGCTCGTAGCCGAGGCCGTGCCCGGGCGGCCACCAGGCCGCGGCGTAGGGGTGGTCGGGCTCGGTCACGAGGATCCGCCGGAAGCCGGCGTCGCGGTCAGGGACGGTGGCGTCGTGCACGTGCAGCTCGTTCATCGCCTCGAAGTCGAAGGCGATGCTGCCGGCCGAGCCGTTGAGCTCGATGCGCATGGCGTTCTTGCGGCCGGTGGCGAAGCGGGTGGCCTCGAAGGTCGCCAGCGCGCCGCCGTCGGTGCGGCCGAGGAAGACGGCGGCGTCGTCGACCGTCACCTCGCCGGTCTCGGCGCCGCCGCTGGCCTGCAGGCCCGACGTCGCCTCGGCCAGCGGGCGCCGCTCGACGAAGCGGGTGAGGTGGCCGGCGACGTCGGTGAGCCGCTGGCCGGTGAGGAACTGGGCGAGGTCGACGATGTGGGCGCCGATGTCGCCCAGGGCCCCGGAGCCGGCCTTGTCCTTCTGCAGCCGCCAGACCAGCGGGAACTCGGGGTCGACGATCCAGTCCTGGAGGTAGTGCGCGCGGATGTGGCGGACCGTGCCGAGCGCGCCCTCCTCGACCAGCCGTCGGGCGTGGGCGAGAGCCGGCGTGCGGCGGTAGTTGAACCCCACCGACGAGAGCACCCCGCGGGCCTGGGCGGTCTGCGCCGCCGCGGTCATCGCCTCGGCCTCGGCCACCGTGTTGGCCAGCGGCTTCTCGCACAGCACGTGCTTGCCGGCGGCCAGCGCCGCCAGCGCGATCTCGGCGTGGGTGTCGCCCGGGGTGCAGATGTCGACGACCTGCACGTCGTCGCGCTGCAGGACCGTGCGCCAGTCGGTCGTCCAGTCGGCCCACCCCATCCGCTCGCCGGCTTCACGGGTGGCCGACTCGCTGCGACCGCAGACGACGCGCAGCTCCGGCCGGGCGGGGAGGTCGAAGAACCGGTGGGCGTTGCGCCACGCCTGCGAGTGCGCCGCTCCCATGAAGGCGTACCCGATCATCGCGACACCGAGCGCCGGCCGCGTTCCGTTGCTCGGGGTGGTCATCGGTCTCCTCGGGGCGCAAATCGGTTTGGATGGCGAACGCTAGGCCCTGGCGTCGTCGCGGTCAACGGCCGGTCAGGCACGCTCGCGCAGCGGGCCGGTGCCGAGGTCGGCGCCACGGGCGAACGACGCCTGCGCGCCGGGCCGCTGCACGGCGAAGCTCCCGGCCCGCACGCCGAGGCGGACGGCGTCGACCAGGTCGCGGCCGGCGCTCAGGGCCGCGGCCACGGCCCCGGTGAAGGCGTCGCCGGCGCCGGTGGTGTCGACGACCGGCACCTCGTGGGCCGGGACGTGCGTGACCCGCGTCCCCTCCCCCACCACCGCTCCCTCGGCCCCGACCGTCACGACCGCGGACCGGCAGCGGGCCGCCAGGTCGACCACCGCGTCGCACGCCGCCGCCGCGCCCCGCACCCGGCGACCCAGCAGGCCACCGGCCTCGGACTCGTTGACCACGAGCGGGTCGCACAGGGCGAGGACGTCCGCGGCCACCGGCCGGTAGGGCGCCAGGTTGACCACCGCGCGGCAGCCGGTCTCGGCCGCGGCCCGCACGGCGGCGTCGAAGGCCGCCTCGGGGATCTCGGCCTGGGTCACCACGACGCCCGGCGGGCGGAGCAGCTCGCGCACCGCCCTCGACGTCGTCGCGGGCTCGAGCAGCTCGTTGGCGCCCGGGGCCACGACGATGGAGTTCTCGCCGGTGGCGTCGACCATGACGAAGGCCAGCCCGGTGCGGGTGGCGGTGGGGAGCACCTCCCGGGTGTCGACCCAGGCCTCCGCCAGGTCGCGGGTCACGGCCCGGCCGTCGTCGTCGCGGCCCACCCGCGCCACGAGCGCGGTGCGGGCGCCGAGCAGGCTGGCGGCGACGGCCTGGTTGCCACCCTTGCCGCCCGAGCCCACCGAGGCCTGGCCGCCCAGCACGGTCTCGCCGGGAGCCGGCAGCGAGTCGACCCGGCAGACGTAGTCGCGGTTGACCGAGCCGACCACGACCACGTCGACCACGTCGACCACGCCGACCACGTCGACCACGCCGGTCACGGCAGGCCCGCGATCCGCCCGAGGAAGACGGCGCGGAACGCGTCGGCGTCGACGTCGGTGGCGATCAGGCAGTTCGGCGTGGGCGGGTCGGCCCACATCAGCAGATCGGCGACGGCGACGCCGCGGGTCACCCGGCCCTGGGTCTCGACGGCCACGTGGGCCGGCTTCCAGGTCACGAGGTCGGGTCGCGTCACGACCGCCACCGCGAGCGGGTCGTGCAGCGCGCAGCTGCCCTGCTCGATCTCCTCGTGGGGCTTGACCCGCTCCTGGAAGTCGATCCACCCGTGCGTCGCGGCCGCGGCGACCCGGCCGAACTCCCCGGCGCCGGCCAGCGCGTCGGCGTCGGCCCGGGTCAGCCGCACCTGGCGGGTCACGTCGAGCCCGACCAGGCGCAGGGGCGCGCCGCTGTCGAGCACCGCCTGCGCGGCCGCAGGGTCGCACCAGAAGTTGTACTCCCCCGGCATCGCCGCGACGTTCGTCTGGCCGAGGAAGACCCCACCCATCACCACGACCTCGCGGACGTCGCGAGCCACCTCGGGGTCGAGCGCGAGGGCGCGGGCGAGGTTGGTCAGCGGGCCGATGGCGACGATCGTCAGCTCGCCCGGCTCGGCGCGCACCCGGCGCACGATCTCCTCGGCAGCGTCGTCGACGGCCGGTGCCCCCGTCACCACGGGCACGTCGGTGCGGCCCAGCACCGCCAGGAGGTCGCGGGTCAACCGGGTGGAGGTCTCGACGTCGCTGTTGCCACCGACGGTCGTGACGACCTCGACGACGACACCGGGCTCCGCCAGGGCCAGCGCGAGGGCGAAGCCGTCGTCGATGTCCGAGCCCGGCGCCCCCATCCCGAGGTCGGTGTCGAGGACGATGCGCACGGGTCCGTGGGTCAGCGGCTCGCCCACAGCAGGCCCCGCTCGGTCAGCGTGCGCACGTCGGGGTGGTCGAGGTCCTCGAGCTTGTGGCCGATCGTGGAGACGAAGACCCGCCCGCTTCCCCACCGGCGGGTCCACACCGCCGGGCAGGTGACCGACTCCGACCAGGGCGTCTCGTCGGTGGGCTCGAACGTCGTGGTGGCGAGCACCTCGTTGAGGCCGTCGGTCAGCACCCAGTACTGCTCGGTGTCGAGCGACCACCGCGGGCTCAGCCCGGTCATCAGCTCGTGGTCGGCCTGGTCCGGCGCCACCACGACCTCGTGCTCGACGAAGCCGCCCGGGTGGGCGGCCCACTGGCCGCCGGTGAGGTGGAGGTAGTCGGGCGAGCCCCGGTAGGAGTCGCAGACCCCGCCGTGCCAGCCCGCCAGCCCGGTGCCGTTGGCGACCGCCGCGGAGAGGCCCAGCACCTGCTCGTCGGTGGCCTCCCCCTGCGTGTAGCACTGCACGACCAGGTCGATCGCCGCGAGCCGCTCGGCGTCGGCGTACACCTCCGGCGAGTCGTGTACCTCGACCGCGAAGCCGTGCTCCTCGAGGAACGGGATGAAGCGGTCGGTGGCCTCGACGGGGCTGTGCCCCTCCCAGCCGCCCCGGACCACCAGGGCCTGCCGGCTGCGCGCGCTGTTCATGCGGTTCCTCCCTCGACACGATGTGGACGCGCACGCTAGCCAATCGATTTGCAATGCGCCAGTGTGCGGGTGGGGTTCGGGGGCGCGAACGGCGCAAAGGCGCGGTTCGTGCGGCTGGCCGGGGGTGCTCCGGCCTCGCACCACCCCGGACCGGAACACGCAGGAGGCCACCCCCGCTGATCGCGGACGTGGCCTCCGACGTGCTGCTTCTCCGGTCGGGCTGACAGGATTTGAACCTGCGACCCCTTGACCCCCAGTCAAGTGCGCTACCAAGCTGCGCCACAGCCCGAAGAGCCTTCCGTGGTGCTCCTGGAAGGCCGGGTGAACACTACCGCAGCCACCGCCGCTCCCCGGAATCGGGCCGCCCCACGGCGGGCCCGGGGCCCGGCGGCCGCGCCCCGTCGTCAGCGGACGGCGGCGCTGTTTCGGGAGCGGCGCAGCGAGGAGGTGTCGACGGCGACGAACGCCGAGGCGGGGATCCGCTTGAGGTCCTCGAGCAACCGGGGCGGCCACTTCCGGTGCTGCTCGCCCTGGAAGTACCACGGCGACCCGTTGTCGGCGAGCACCAGGCCGTAGCGCTTCATCGCCCGCACCACCCGCCGGGCGTACGGCGACAGCCCGGCCGCCGACCACGACGAGCGCAGCCGGAACCGGGCGCCCATGGGCGGGTAGGACCGGTCGTCGGTGGCGCCGGCGTGGTGGCGGGCCGGCCAGAGGAACCAGCGGCTCGTCACGTCGGTGGTGAACCGGATCGCGTGGTCGATCCGGTCGGTGCGCACCTGGTTCCAGCGCAGCAGGCCGGGCAGGATGGGCAGGCCGGCGGCGTCGGCGGAGGTCCAGCCCAGCGGCCGCAGCCGGTTGCTGCGCAGCGACCAGACCGCGCCGGAGCCGGCCCGCCAGCGGCCGGCCTCCACGCGGGTGTTCCAGGTCTCGTAGAGGCGGCAGCGGTCCCGGTCTACGACGATCGCGTGCTTGTCGCCGGCCGAGCCGCGGCCGCCCTCGATCCGGGTGCGCGGACCGAGCGGGTAGGGCCCCCGGTCGCTCTCCGCGGCGTAGTCGAACGCGACCGGCACCCGCGGGTGGCGCTTGCCCACCACGGTGACCGGGATGCCGTAGCCCGGGCCGCCGTCGTAGGACGGCCCGAAGTCGGGGTGCAGCCGCCGGTCGGTCGACATGTGCGAGAGCCACTGGGCGCTGCGCCGGTGCACCGGGAGCCGCGAGACGTCGGCGTGCCACCAGTTGTCGGCCGGGAACTCCGCGCACCGGGTGCCGGCGACCGGCTTGGCCACCGCCGGGGCGGCACCCAGGGCCGGCAGCAGGCCGGCGGGCAGCACCAGGGCGACGAGGCCGGCGAGGACGGCCAGGACGGGCGTACGGCGGCGCATGGGGACTCTCCTCCGAGAAGCGGTGTGACGGTCCGACCGGTGCCCGCCCCATGCCGCGGCAATCGATCGAGGGGGTCAGTCTGCCCCACCCGCGGGCTCAGCGCTTGCGCTTCTCCCGCGGACGCTGCTGCAGCACGATCGGGGTGCCGACGAAGCCGAACTCCTCGCGCAGCCGCCGCTCGATGAACCGCTCGTACGCCGCGTCGAGCCTCCCGCTCGTGAACAGCACGAACGTCGGCGGCGCGGTGGACGGCTGGGTGCCGAACAGGATCTTCGGCTGCTTGCCGCTGCGCACCGGGTGGGGGTGCTCGGCGACCAGGCGGCCGAGGAATGCGTTGAGCGCACCGGTGGTGACCCGGGTCTCCCACCCCTCGAGGGCCCGGTCGAGCGCCGGCACCAGGCGGTCGACGTGCCAGCCGGTGCGCGCGGTGACGTTGATCCGCGGCGCCCACTGCACCTGCACCAGCTCGCGCTCGATCTCGCGCTCGAGGTAGTAGCGGCGCTCCTCGTCGACGAGGTCCCACTTGTTGAACGCGATCACCAGCGCCCGGCCGGCCTCGCGGACGGTCTGAAGGATCCGGACGTCCTGCTCGGAGATCGACTGGCCGGCGTCGAGCACCAGCACGGCGACCTCGGCCCGGTCGATGGCTGTCGAGGTGCGCAGCGAGGCGTAGTACTCGTGCCCGGAGGCCTCCTTGACCCGCTTGCGGATGCCTGCGGTGTCGATGAACCGCCAGGTGCGTCCGCCGAGCTCGACGAGCTCGTCGACGGGGTCGACGGTGGTGCCGGCGACGTTGTCGACGACGACCCGCTCCTCCCCCGCCACCCGGTTGAGCAGCGAGGACTTGCCGACGTTGGGCTTGCCGACGATGGCGATCCGGCGCGGACCGCCCACCTCGGCCTCGCGCTCCGGCGGCGGCTCGGGCAGCGCGGCGAGGACGGCGTCGAGGAGGTCGCCCGAGCCGCGGCCGTGCAGCGCCGAGACCGGCCACGGCTCGCCCAGCCCGAGGTTCCACAGGCCGTAGGCCTCGGCCTCGGTGCGCTGGTCGTCGACCTTGTTGGCGGCGAGCACCACCGGCTTGCCGGAGCGGCGCAGGATCTTGACCACGGCCTCGTCGGCGTCAGTGATGCCCACGGTCGCGTCGACCACGAACAGCACGGCGTCGGCGAGCGAGACCGCGACCTCGGCCTGGTCGGCGATCGCCTTCGCCAGCCCGCGGGCGTCGGGGTCCCAGCCGCCGGTGTCGACGACGGTGAAGGCGCGGCCGTTCCACAGGGCGTCGTAGGAGACGCGGTCGCGGGTCACGCCGGGAACGTCCTCCACGACCGCCTCGCGGCGGCCGATGATCCGGTTGACCAGGGTCGACTTGCCGACGTTGGGGCGTCCGACGATGGCGAGGACCGGCAGCGGCCCGAGGGGTGCCTCGGGGTCGGTGCCGGCGTGGACGTGTGCGTCGGTCGAGGACGCCGGCTCGGGGCCGGTCTCGCTCATGGTGCTCCCTGCTCGGTGATCCCGGTGGCGGGATCGATGTCGTGGTCGCCAGGCGGTAGCGGACCGGGCAGCTCGCGGCCGGTGAGGGCGCGGGCGGCGGCCAGCTGCGCCAGGAGGTGCTCCCGGAGCAACACCGAGGCACCCTCCACCTGTTCCTTGGTGCGCGGCCAGGGCGCGGCCGTGGTGGCCAGGGGTGGCCCGAAGACCAGCTCGATGTGGTGGCCGCGGTCGGGCAGCGAGCCGCTGTGCCCGCCCGGCTCACGGGTGCCGAACTGGATCACGGGCACGATCGGCGCCCCCGAGACCAGCCCGAGGTAGGCGGCGCCGAGGTGGAACCGCTCGAACTCGCCGGGCCCGCGGGCGCCCTCGGGGAAGATGCCGACCACCCCGCCGTCGCGCAGCACCCGCACGCAGGTGCGCACGGCCGCGGGGTCGGAGTGGAACCGGTCGAGCGGCACCTGGCCGGAGTGGAGCAGGAACCGGCCCAGGGCACCTTCGAACATCTCCTCCTTGGTGAGCGCGTGCACCGGTCGCGGGGCGTAGATCGCCATCAACGGGCCGTCGAGCACCCCGACGTGGTTGGACGCGAGGATCACCGGCCCGCTGGCCGGCACGTGCTCGGCGCCGTGGACGGTCACCCGGTAGCGGCGGCGGATCACCCAGCGGGCGACCGGGCGCAGGCCGTGGAGGAGGTAGCGGTAGGGGTGCTTGGCCGCGCTCGGCGGCAGGTCGGTGCGTCCCTGGAGGCCGCTGCTCACGCGTCCACCCGGGCGGCCTCGACCAGCGCCACCACGCGGTCGACGACCTCGTCGAGGGTGTGCGAGGTGGTGTCGACGTGCGCGGCGCCGTCGACCATGGTGAGCGGCGCGGTGGCGCGTCCGGAGTCGATCCGGTCGCGCTCGAGCAGCGACTCGCGGGTGGCGCCGACGTCGGTGCCGCCCTGCTCGGCCGCCCGGCGGGCGGCCCGCGCCTCGGGGTCGGCGGACAGGAACACCTTGACGGCCGCCTCGGGCCAGACCACCGAGGCGATGTCGCGGCCCTCGACCACGATGCCGGGCCCGGTGGCCAGCGCGGCGCGGATCTCGGCGCGCTGCTGCTCGGCCAGGCGGGCACGCACCTCGGGCACGACGCTGACGGGAGAGACCGCGGCGTTGACGGCGTCGCTGCGGATCTCGACCGCCACGTCCACGCCGTCGAGGTGGATCGTGGGGGCGTCGGGGTCGGTGCCCGACTCGACCACGGGCTCGCCGGCACGGGCGGCGACCGCCGCGGGGTCGTGGACGTCGACGCCGTGGCTGACCATCCACCAGGTGACGGCCCGGTACATCGCACCGGTGTCGAGGTAGCGCATGCCGAGCCGCGCGGCGACGCCGCGGGAGGTGCTGGACTTGCCCGAGCCCGACGTGCCGTCGACGGCGACGACGACGCCGTGGGCGGCGCCCTCGACCGCGCCCTCGAGCGTGCCCTCGACCGCGCCCTTGACCGTGCCCTCGACCGGGGCGGCGGGGGGGTCGCGGTGCCCTGCGACCGGGTCGGGGGTGCTGCTGCTCACGGGGCCGCAGCCTACCGGTGAGTCACCCAACCGCGGGATTCCAGGGAGGCCAGCAGGTGCTCGGCCCGGCGCTCCTCGACGACGAGCTCCACCAGGCCGACGGGACGACCCGGGTCGTGGTCGATCCGGATGTCCTCGATGTTGACCTCGCTGGCCACCGAGTCGCTGAGCAGCCGGGCCAGCTCGCCCGGGTGGTCGGGCACCGAGACCCAGACCGACCGCATCGGCCGCGGGGGCCCGCCGTGCTTGCCCGGGATCACCCGGGTGCCGGCCACCCCGCGCTCCAGGACGTCGCGCAGCCCGTCGCGGTCGCCGGTGCCGACCGCCGCGATGACGGCGTCGAGCTCGTCGCGGACCTCGCCGAGGAGGGCCAGCACCGCATCGGCGTTGCCCGCGACGATCTGGCTGTAGAGCGCGGGGTCGCCCGCGGCCACCCGGGTGACGTCGCGCACGCCCTGCCCCGAGAGCGCCAGGTGGTTCTCCGGGGCCGCGGCCAGCCGACCGGCGACCAGGGTGGCGAGCAGGTGGGGCACGTGGGAGGTGCGGGCCACCGCCCGGTCGTGCTCCTCGGGCGTCAGCCACACGGGCGTCGCGCCGCACAGCGCGACCAGCTCCTCCACGAGCTCGACCGCGGCCACGTCGGAGGTCGGGTGGGGGGTGATCGCCCAGGGCCGCCCGTCGAAGAGCGTCGAGCTGGCCGCCAGCGGACCGGACCGCTCGCTGCCGGCCATCGGGTGGCCGCCGACGTAGCGCTCGACGCCGGGCCGGCCGGCCACCGCGGCGAGCGGAGCCGTCTTGACGCTGCCGACGTCGGTCACGACGGCGTCGCCGTCGGCGAGCGCCCCGGCGATCACCTCGGCCAGGTGGTCCGGCGGCACCGCGACCACCACGAGCTGGGGCCGGTCACCGGGGGCGGGCGCCCGGCCGGCGCCCAGCCCCGAGGCGGTGCGGACGTGCTCCGGGCTGGCGTCGTGGAGCACGACGTCGAGCCCGGCGCGGCGGCACGCGAGCCCGATCGAGGTGCCGACCAGGCCGGTGCCGATGATCGCGACCGGCCCGGCCAGCGGCTCACTCATCGTCGGGCACCGAGCGCACCCGGGTGAGGTCGGTGCGCAGCGCGGCCGCACCGTGGAGGTAGACGTGGGTGATGTCGGCGCGCGGCAGGTCGGTCTCGACGTGCGCCATCATCCGCACGACGCGCGGCATCGACCGCTCGATCTCCAGCTCGCGGGCACAGATCAGCGGCACGTCGCCGAACCCGAGCCGGCGGGCGGCGTAGGCCGGGAACTCCGAGACCAGGTCGGAGGTCGCGGTGAAGATCACCGAGATGAAGTCGTCGACCTCCAGGCCGTTGGCGCTCATCACGTCGGTGACCATCTCGGCCACCCGCTCGAGCATGTGGTCGCGGGTGTCCTCGTCGAGCTGGGTGGCTCCCCGCACTGCCCGCACCGACACTCCTCCGCCTTCCGTCGTGATCAATTCGTGACCAGAGAAGGCTAGGGCATGCCCGCCGGGGCTCGGCGCCGGTCTACGACGGCTGGTAGTCCCCGAACGACCAGCGGTTGCCCTCGGGGTCGCGGACGCTGCCGCCGCGGCCGCCGTGGTCCTGGTCGACGACCTCGCGGTCGACGCTGGCACCGGCCGCGACCGCGCGGGCGAAGACGCCGTCGGGGTCTTCGGTGACCAGGTACGTCGACGACGCGCCCGGTGCGGCGACCGGGCTGTCGGGGCGCGGCGAGCCGAACATGATCCCGCCACCGCCGGGCCAGACCCACTCGGCGTGCACGACGACCGAGGGGTCCTGCTCGTCGCGGTAGGTGGCGTGCTCGGTGAAACCGATCGCAGCCAGCCACGACATCATCGCGTCGCAGTCGCGGAAGGTCAGGGTCTGCCAGAGTCGGGTGGTCGAAGCGGTCATGGGCTCACCCTGCCGGGTCGGCCTCGCGGAGGTCTTGGACGAACGGGAGCTCCTCGCGCACCCACCGGCCCGGCGTCAGCCCGGCCAGGTCGCGCCAGTCGCGGGTGAGGTGCGCCTGGTCGGCGTAACCGCAGCTGGCCGCCACCTCGCGCAGCGGCCGGCGGCCGAGCAGTGCCCGCGACCGCTCCAGCCGTGCCACCCGCTGCCACTCCTTGGGGCTGAGACCGCTCTCCGCCCGCACCAGGGTGCCGAGGTGGCGACGGCTGTAGCCCACCTCGGCGGCCACCCGCTGCACCGGCACCCCAGCGGTGAGCCGGGCCAGCGCGCGCCCCACCTCGGCCCGCGGTCCCGCCGCCCCGTGCCGGGCGAGCGCGGTCACCAGCGCGCGCACCACCAGCCGACCCGCCTGCTCCGGCGTGCGGTCTGCGAGCTGCTCGGGCAGGTGCCGCAGCGCGGGGTCGCCGGGTCCGTCGAGCTGGGCGAGCTCGACGATCTCGCCGGCCAGCGCGGCGGCGGGCACACCGAGGAGGGCGCGGGCACCGGCGAGGGTGAGCCCGAGCTGCACCCCGCGCTGGGTGCCGTCGTGGTGGATCCGGGCGGGGCCGGTGTGCAGCCCCGAGACCGTCGACCAGCGCCGGGCGCGGGTGGCCGGGCGGTCGGCCCAGCCGACGTCGAGCGGCTCCCCCACGGGCAGCACGAAGGTGAGCGTCGTCGAGGGCAGCCCCTGGTGGACGCCGGGCACGCCGGTCTCGACGTCGTAGGGCACCAGCGAGGCGACGTACGGCGCCAGCACGGGCGGCACGGCCACGCGTGGCACCGCTGCCCTGGGCTTCCCGGTCACCCCTCCACGGTAGCCGGGCCGGACCGGGTGGACCGGGCTAGAGCTCGGCGCCGTCGAGCAGCTCGCCGAGCTCGTCGCGGCCCAGGTCGCGCAGCTCGCCGGGCTTGAGCCGGCCCAGGGTGACCGGTCCGATCCGGGTGCGGGTGAGCCGGGTGACCGGGTGGCCGACGTGCTCCAGGAGGCGTCGCACGATCCGGTTGCGTCCCTCGTGGATCACCAGCTCCACGATCGAGCGGTCGGCGACGGCCTCGACGATCCTGGCCTTGCTCACCTGCACCGGCCCGTCGTCGAGGGTGACACCGCGGAGCAGCTGCTTGACGACCTTGGGGTAGACCTGCCCGGCGACCTCGGCGACGTAGGTCTTGTCGACCTCGTGCGAGGGGTGGGCCAGCCGCTGGGCGAAGTCGCCGTCGTTGGTGAGGATGATCAGCCCGGAGGTGTCGGTGTCGAGCCGCCCCACGTGGAACAGCCGCTCGGGACGGTCGGCCACGACGTCGCCGAGCGAGCGGCGTCCCTCGGGGTCGGACATCGTGGAGACGACCCCGCGGGGCTTGTTGAGCACCAGGTAGACCTTCTCCGAGATCGGTGGCAGCCGCCGCCCCTCGACCCGTACCACGGCGGTGCGCGGGTCGACCTTGGTGCCGAGCCGGGTGACCACCTCGCCGTCGACCTCGACGAGCCCGGCGAGCATCAGCTCCTCGCACTTGCGGCGCGACGCGACGCCCGACTGGGCCAGCAGCTTCTGCAGCCGGATCAGGCCCTCCTCGTCGGTCTCGATGCCCTCCTGCTCCGGGGTCACGACGGCTCGGTGCCCCCGTCGGGCTCGGTGCTCGGCCCCTCCTCGGGCGTCGGGCCCGGCCGGGTGGCCGGCTGGGCGGCCGGCTGGGCATCGGGCTGGGCATCGGGCTGCTCGGGCTCGAGCTCCGGGCTCGGCTCGGGCGCCGGCGCGGTCAGCTCGGCCAGCTCGTCCTCGATGTCCTCCATCGCCGGCAGGTACGGCGCGAGCTCGGGCAGCTCGTCGAGCGAGGTGACCCCGATCCGCTCCAGGAAGTAGCCCGTGGTGCGGTAGAGGTTGGCGCCGGTCTCGTGGTCCTGGCCGGCCTCCTCGACCAGCCCGCGGGTCAGCAGGGTGCGCATCACGCCGTCGACGTTCACGCCGCGGATCGCAGAGACCCGGGCCCGCGAGACCGGCTGCTTGTAGGCGACCACCGCGAGCGTCTCGAGCGCGGCCTGGGTGAGTCGCGCCTGCTGGCCCTCGAGCACGAAGCCCTCGACCACCACGGCGTACTCCTCGCGGGTGTAGTAGCGCCAGCCGCCGGCGACGTTGCGCAGCTCGAAGCCGCGGCCCTGCTCGGTGTACTCCTCCGCCAGGGCGTGCAGGGCGGCGGTCACCTCCTCGACGGGGTAGCCGACCGCGGTGGCCAGCACCGTGGTGTCGAGCGGCTGGTCGGCCACCATCAGCACCGCCTCGAGCGAGGGCCGCAGCTCGGCCAGCGGGACGGCGAGCGTCTCGCCGCCCGCCTCGTCCGCAGCCTGCACGACCTCCGGCTCGACCTCGGTCGCGTCCTCACTCACCTGCGTGCTCACCTGGTTCGTCCTCCGGGGTCGGGTCGGTCTGGTCGGTGCCGGCCGGCAGCGGCACGTCGTCCTGCGGCGGGGCGCCCTCGAACTCGTCGTGGATCAGCGCGTCGACGTCGGCCTCGTCGTCGCCGGTCCAGCGAACCGTCAGCTCGCCGAGCGGGGTCACCTGGTCGAAGGCGACCGCGCCCTCGCGGAACAGCTCGAGCAGCGACAGGAACCGGGCCACCGTGGTCAGCGTGTCCGGGGAGTCGCCGCACAGGGCGCGGAAGGTCATGGTGCCGCTGCGCCGCAGCCGGTCGACGACCACCGCCGCCTGCTCGCGCACGCTCACGGTGGGGGCGTGGATGTGCTGGAGGCTGAGCTCCAGCACCGGCTTCGGCTCCAGCGCCCGCGCAGCGAGCTGGGCGAACTGCTCGAGCCCGATGCCGATCAGCACCTCGGGCAGCAGCGTGGCGAACCGCTCCTCGAGCCCGACCGCGCGCGGGTGCCGCCGGGCCTCACCGTGGAGGCGGGTCTCGAGCACCGAGGCGACCTGCTTGAACGCCTTGTACTGCAGCAGCCGCGCGAAGAGCAGGTCGCGGGCCTCGAGCAGGGCGAGGTCCTCCTCGTCCTCGACGTCGCCCTGCGGCAGGAGCCGCGCTGCCTTGAGGTCGAGCAGCGTCGCCGCGACCAGCAGGAACGACGAGGTCTGCTCCAGGTCCCAGACCGGTCCCCCGGCCTTGACGTGGGCGATGAACTCGTCGGTGACCTGCGACAGCGAGACCTCGGTGATGTCGAGCTTGTGCTTGGAGATCAGGCTCAGGAGCAGGTCGAAGGGGCCCTCGAAGTTGTCGAGGCGCACCGCGAACGCGGGGGTCTCGCCCTCGCCCGCCGGCACGGCCGCGGAGGCGTCCGTGGGTGGGGAGGTCACGGTCATTCCTCGGCCAGCCGCTTCACCAGGGCGCTCGACTCGCCCTCGGCCTCGAGCTCGGCCAGGACCAGCGCCAGCGCCTCGCGCACCAGCCGGCCGCGGTCGACGGCGATCCCGTGGCGGCGCAGGGTCAGTCGGGCGTGCTCGATGTCGAGCAGCTCCTCGGAGGTGACGTAGACCGTCATCTTCTCGTCGTGCCGCACCCGGCCGCTGGGCCGGCGGGTGGCCCCCGGCTCGGGCTGGTCGGGCACCGCCCGGACCGCGCCCTTGCCCTTGCCCTGGGCGGTCTGCCCCTTCGGGCGGGACGGGGCGTCGTCGTCGGTGGGGCGGAAGAGGTCGTCGGCCGCCGGCAGGTTCACGCGTCGTGCCACCGGACGAGCACCTCCCTCGCGAGCTGGCGGTAGGAGTCGGAACCCGAGGAGCTGGGGGCGTACGACGTGATCGGCTCGCCGGCGACCGTGGAGTCGCTGAACTTCACCGTGCGCCGGATCACCGTGTGGAACACCGTGTCGCCCCAGGCCTCGACCAGCCGCTCCAGCACTTCGCGGCTGTGGAGGGTGCGGCCGTCGTACATGGTGCCGAGGACGCCGTCGATCTCCAGGCCGGGGTTGAGCCGCTCGCGGACCTTGTCGATCGTGGTCTTGAGCAGCGCCACCCCGCGCAGCGCGAAGTACTCGCACTCCAGGGGCACGATCACGCCGTGGGAGGCGGTGAGGGCGTTGACGGTCAGCAGGCCCAGCGAGGGCTGGCAGTCGATGAGGATGACGTCGTACTCCGCCAGCGCCGGCGCCAGCGCCCGCTGCAACGTCTGCTCGCGGCCGACCTCGTGGACCAGCTGCACCTCGGCGGCGGAGAGGTCGATGTTCGACGGCAGGAGGTCCATCCCGGGCACCCCGGTGGGCACGACCACGTCGTGGAGGCCGACGTCGGGCTGCATGAGCAGGTTGTAGACGGTGAGGTCGATGTCGTGGGGGTTGATGCCGAGACCGACCGAGAGCGAGCCCTGGGGGTCGAAGTCGACGAGCAGCACCTTGCGCCCGTAGTCGGCCAGGCTGGCGCCGAGGTTGATCGTGGTGGTGGTCTTGCCGACCCCGCCCTTCTGGTTGCACATCGACACCACCCGGGCGCCGCCGTGCTCGGCCACCGGCGTCGGCTCCGGCAGCGTCGGCATCGGCCGCCCGGTCGGGCCCAGCCCGGAGCCGGCCTTGCCCCGGCCCTTGCCGCCTCGGGTGCCGATCGCGACCGGCTCGCTCAGGGGCAGGTCCTCGTCGCGGTCGGCGGGGTCGGGGGTGCGGATCGTGGGCGGCATCTGCGGCGCGGTGGCCCCGCTGCTGCCCGGGCCGGGTGCGGCTGCGCTCATGGTGGCTCCTCGGGATGGCGGGCTGCTCTTCCCAGCACCGTAATTTGTCGACACGGCGACTTGGCGCCGACTCGCGGGGGGACTCTAGGCCCGCTGCGGAGGGCCCAACAACCCGGCCACCGCCTATC
Source organism: Nocardioides sp. SYSU D00038 (assembly GCF_016924665.1). Classification (GTDB taxonomy): domain Bacteria; phylum Actinomycetota; class Actinomycetes; order Propionibacteriales; family Nocardioidaceae; genus Nocardioides. The sequence continues at coordinate 17,657 of NZ_JAFFJT010000012.1, read as the reverse complement.
CCCAGCCCCCGGTCGAATCTGTTGACGAGGTGTGCACTTCCGCCGCCTCACCTGCACAGGCGGGACCCCCCCTGTGCACAGTCCTGTGGAGACGCGACGGCGCCTCAGCGACCCGTCAGGAGCCCGGAGCGACCAGGTCGCGGTAGTCCTCGTGGCGCTCGATCCAGCGCGCGATGAACGGGCAGCTCGGCACCACCCGGTGGGTGCCCTCGGCCCGCACCGCGTCGAGCGCCGTCCGGGCCAGCACCGACCCGACGCCGTGGCCCTCGAAGGCGTCGTCGACCTCGGTGTGCGTGAAGACGATCCGCTCGCCGTCCTTCTGGTACGCCGCGAAGCCGGCCGGCTCGCCGTCGACGAACGCCTCGAACCGCGACTCCCCCGGGTTGTCCCTCACCGTCACCTCAGCCATGCCCCCACCCTAGGCCGCGCTCCCCAACCCCACCTGTGCGCGACAAGCGGCCCCGCCAACCCCGCCGAGGGGGGGGGTGGGCGGGCCAGGGAAACAGCAACAGCGCGGGGGGGGGGCGGGGGGCCCGCCCCCCCCCCCCCCCCCCCCCCCCCCCCCCCCCCCCCCCCACCGCCCCCCCCCCCCCCCCCCCCCCCCCGCGGAGGGTCAGAGGCGGCGCATGGCCAGGGTGCGGAGCACCAGCTCGCCGGACTCGTCGGAGGCGTCAAGGTCGACGAGCGCCTCGATCACCCAGTCGTGGTGGCCGGCGGGGTCGTGGAGGGTCTGGCGGGCCAGCAGCGCGCGGTCGCCGGCGAGCTCCTCGGCGTGCTCGGCGCGCAGGTCGTCGGGCAGCGGCTCGGTGGCCACGAGGTCGGGCCCTCGCGCGTCGGCGTCGAGGCGCACCTCGTCGTGGTCGGTGTAGTAGGCCTCGAGGGCCTCGTCCCACGCCGAGCGGGTCATCACCACCGGCGCGGGCGGGTCGGTGCGGTCGGCCGACTCGCGCTCCACCCGCATCAGCCCGTCGAGGTCGTCGCGGGCCACCAGCTCGACCCGGCGCCACAGCGCGTTGCGCACCATGATCCGGAACGCCCGCTCCTGCCGGGTGATCGGCCGCGGCGGGGGCGGCGGGGCGTGCGCGGCCAGGTCGGCGGCGCGGGCCGCGACCGCCTCCGGGTCGGTCAGCGCCTCCCACTCGTCGAGCAGCGAGGAGTCGGTCTGCCGCACGGTCTCGCCGAGCCACTCCAGCACGTCGTCGAGCTCGGGGGTGCGGTGCGACTCCGGCACGGTCTGGCGCAGCGTGCGGTAGGCATCGGTGAGGTAGCGCAGCACCAGTCCCTCGGAGCGGGCCAGCTGGTAGCGGCCGACGAAGTCGGTGAAGCTCATCCCCTGCTCCCACATCTCCCGCACCACCGACTTGGGCTGCAGCGCGTCCTCGGTGAGCCAGGGATGGGTCTGCCGGTAGATCTCGTACGTCGCCTCGAGCAGCTCGGCGAGCGGCTGGGGCCAGGTGATCTCCTCCAGCAGCCGCATCCGCTCGTCGTACTCGAGGCCGTCCGCCTTCATCTCGGCGACCGCCTCGCCACGGGCGGCGTGCTGCTGGGCCATCAGGATCTGCCGCGGTCCCTCCAGCACCGCCTCGAGCACCGACACGATGTCGAGGGTGTGCTCGTCGGCCTCGGGGTCGAGGACGTCGAGCGCGGCCAGCGCGAAGTGCGAGAGCTCCTGGTTGAGGGCGAAGTCCTCGGGCAGGTCGACGGTGATCACGTAGCGGCGGCCGTGCTCGTCGGGCTCGTCGAGGCGGGTGAGCACCCCGGAGCGCAGCAGCGAGCGGGCCAGCCGCAGCGCCCGCCGCGCCAGCCGCCGCCTCTCCCGCTCCGGCTCGTGGTTGTCGGTGAGCAGCCGGCGCAGCACCGGGAACGCGTCCTCCTCGCGGGCGACGACGTTGATCAGCATCGAGTTGTCGACCCGCATCCGCGAGACCAGCGGCTCGGGCTCCCCCGCGACCAGCTTGTCGAAGGTCTGCTCCGACCACACCACGGTGCCCTCGGGGGGCTTGCGGAGCTGGGCCTTGCTCTTCTTCTTCGGGTTGGCGAGGTTCTTGGCCTCCGCCTTGGCCTTGGCACGCTCGTTCTCGATGACGTGCTCGGGCGCCTGCACGACGACGTAGCCGGCGGTGTCGTAGCCCGCGCGTCCGGCCCGCCCGGCGATCTGGAGGAACTCGCGGGTGCGCAGGATCCGCTGCCGGTTGCCGTCGAACTTGGCGAGCCCCGTGAACAGCACGGTGCGGATCGGCACGTTGATGCCGACGCCGAGCGTGTCGGTGCCGCAGATGACCGTCAGCAGCCCCTGCTGGGCCAGCTGCTCGACCAGGCGACGGTAGCGCGGCAGCATCCCGGCGTGGTGGACTCCGATGCCGCGGCGCAGCAGCTTCGACAGGACCCGGCCGAAGCCGGCGCCGAACCGGAAGCCGGCCAACCGCTCCTTGAGCGCCTCGTCCACGGTGATGCCGAGCTTGGCGTTGAGCAGCGAGGTGGCGTGCTCGACGGCGTCCTTCTGGGTGAAGTGGACGACGTAGACCGGCGCCTGACCGGTCGTGACGATCTCCTCGACCGTCTCGGCGAGCGGGGTCAGCTGCCAGGTGAAGCTCAGCGGCACCGGCCGCTCGGCGTCGGCGACCAGGCTGGTGTCGCGGCCGTTGCGCCGGCTCAGGTCGGCCATCAGGTCGGTGACGTCACCCAGGGTGGCCGACATCAGCAGGAACTGCGCCTGGGGGAGCTCCAGCAGCGGCACCTGCCAGGCCCAGCCGCGGTCGGGCTCGGCGTAGAAGTGGAACTCGTCCATCACCACCAACCCGACGTCGGCGGTGCTGCCCTCGCGCAGCGCGATGTTGGCCAGCACCTCGGCGGTGCAGCAGATGATGGGGGCGTCGGAGTTGACGCTGGCGTCGCCGGTCAGCATGCCGACCTGGTCGGCGCCGAATACCTCGCACAGCGCGAAGAACTTCTCGCTCACCAGCGCCTTGATCGGCGCGGTGTAGAACGACACCCGGTCGTCGGCCAGGGCCGCGGCGTGGGCCCCCACGGCGACCAGCGACTTGCCGGAGCCGGTGGGGGTGGCGAGCACGACGTTGCTGCCCGCGAGCAGCTCGATGACGGCCTCGTCCTGGTGGGGGTAGAGGCCGAGACCCTGCTCCTCGACCCACGCGACGAGCGCGGCGTAGACGTCGTCGGGGTCGGTGCCGGTGGGGATGTCGAGCCTGGCCATCAGCGCCTCGGTCTCACTCTCGGGCTCGGGGGTGGGCGGCGGCGTAGACCTCGCGCAGGCTGTCGACCGTGACCAGCGTGTAGACCTGCGTGGTCGTCACCGACGCGTGGCCGAGCAGCTCCTGCACCACCCGGACGTCGGCGCCGCCCTCGAGCAGGTGGGTGGCGAAGGAGTGGCGCAGGGTGTGGGGCGAGACCTCGCGGGTGACGCCGGCGCGCTCGGCGTGGCGGGTGAGCACCGCCCAGGCCGACTGGCGGGAGAGCCGGCCGCCCCGGGCGTTGAGGAACAGCGCCGGGGTGCCGCGGCCGGCCGAGACGAGCTCGGTGCGGCCGCGCACCAGGTACGCCTCCACCGCCTCGCGGGCGTAGCTGCCCACCGGCACGATCCGCTCCTTCGAGCCCTTGCCGCGCAGCAGCACGGTGCCGTCGACGAGGTCGAGGTCGTCGACGTCGAGCCCGACCGCCTCGGAGATCCGCGCCCCGGTGCCGTAGAGCACCTCCAGCAGCGCCCGGTCGCGCAGCGCCAGCGTGGTGCCGGCCGAGCCCGCGGCCGCCAGGATCGCCTCCACGTCGGCCAGCGGCAGCGCCTTCGGCAGCCGCTTGGCCGGGGTGGGCGGCTTCACCGCCGCGGCCGGGTCGGCCTCGGCGAGCCCGTCGGCGACGGCGAAGCGGTGGAACCCCCGCACCGCCACCACCGTGCGCGCCGCCGAGGTCGAGCTCAGCGGCGGGTGGTCGGCGTCGCCCTCGCGCAGCCGCACCAGGAAGTCGAGCACGACCTCCTCGGAGACGTCGGCCAGCCGTCGTACGCCGCGGTGGTCGAGGTGGTCGAGGTAGCGCCTCAGGTCGCGGCGGTACGACGACAAGGTGTTGGCCGCGAGCCCGCGCTCGACCGAGAGGTGGTCGAGGTAGGTGCGGACCGCGTGCCCCAGCTCCTCGGTGCCGACGCTCACCCGGTCGGGCTCCTCACGCCGACAGCACCTCGTCGAGCGCCACGGCCTCGATGCCGGTGGCCTCGCCGACCGGGGCGTTGGTCAGCCGGCCGGCGTGGGTGTTGAGACCTCTCGCGAGGCTCGGGTCGGCGGCGCACGCGTCGCGCCAGCCGTGGTCGGCCACCGCCATCGTGTAGGGCAGCGTGGCGTTGGTGAGGGCGTAGGTGGAGGTGTTGGGCACCGCGCCCGGCATGTTGGCCACGCAGTAGAACACCGAGTCGTGCACGGCGTACGTCGGGTCGTCGTGGGTGGTGGGCCGGGTGTCCTCGAAGCACCCGCCCTGGTCGACGGCGATGTCGACCAGCACCGAGCCGGGCTTCATCGCGGCGACCAGCTCGTTCGAGACCAGCTTGGGCGCCGCGGCGCCCGGCACCAGCACCGCCCCGATCACGAGGTCGGCCTGGAGCAGCTGCTGCTCGATCGCCAGCCGCGAGGAGGCGAGCCCGTGCACCCGGTTGTTGTAGCGCCAGAACGCCATCCGGAGCTTGTCGAGGTCGGTGTCGAGCAGGGTGACGTCCGCTCCCATGCCGAGCGCGATGTTGGCGGCGTTCTGGCCGGCCACCCCGGCCCCGATCACCACGACCCGGGCCTGCTCCACGCCGCCCACGCCGCCGAGCAGCACGCCGCCGCCGCCCTCGGCCTTCATCAGCGTGTGCGCGCCGACCTGGGGCGCGAGGCACCCGGCGACCTCCGACATCGGGTAGAGCAGCGGCAGGCCGCCCGAGGGCAGCTGCACGGTCTCGTAGGCGATCGCGGTGACCTTGCGGGCGAGCAGCTCCTCGGTGAGGGGCTTGTCGGCGGCCAGGTGCAGGTAGGTGAACAGGGTCAGGCCCTCGCGCAGCCGGTGGTACTCCTCGGCGACCGGCTCCTTGACCTTGAGCACCAGGTCGGCGGTGCCCCACACCTCGTCGGCGTCCGCGATGATCGTGGCGCCCTCGGCGACGTACTGCTCGTCGGTGATGCCGGAGCCGGCCCCGGCTCCGCGCTCCACCACGACCTCGTGGCCGTGGGCGGTGAGCTCGTGCACGCCGATGGGCGTGATCGCCACCCGGTACTCGCGGTTCTTGACTTCCTTCGGTACGCCGACCTTCACGTGGGACTCCTCGAGGGACTGGTGGCGCCACCTCGTCGTGGCGCTGACGCGAGGTTACTTCCTGCGCTCCCACGGTCCGGCGCCGCTGCCCGCGAGTCCCCGGGCCTGCGCCAGCAGCACCGCGGTGACCAGCGGCGCGTCGGTGAGCCGGCCGGCCAGGCAGCCCGCCACCAGGTCGTCGAACGGCGCCCAGAAGACCTCCATCTCGGCCTCCTCGTGCTCGAGCACGAAGTCGCTGCGGTCGACCTCCCGCAGCCCGCGGGCGAGGTAGAGGTGGTGCCGCTCGGCCGAGATCCCGGGCGAGGCCCAGGTGGAGGCCAGGTGGGTCCACCGCTCGGCGGCGTAGCCGGCCTCCTCGCGCAGCTCGCGGCGAGCCACGTCGAGCGGGTCCTCGCCGGCCACGTCGACCAGCCCGGCGGGCACCTCGACGAAGCGGGTGCGGGCCGGGTGCCGGTACTGGCGCAGGCACAGCACCCGGTCGTCGTCGTCGACGGCCAGCACCACCGCGGCGCCGGGGTGCTCGACCACCAGGCGCCGGAACGGCTCCTCGTCGGGGTGGCCGGGCCGCTGCACCTGGTCGGCGCGCAGCGCCACCACCCAGCCGTCGCGGTGCAGGTCCGCGGTGGCGACCACGGGCCACTCCTCGGGAGAATCGACGAGGTCGGGCATGCCGAGACGCTACCGTGCGGGGCAGCCCGCACCGCCCCCCGGGCCGCAGGAGGACCGACCATGAGCCAGGCGTCGACCCTGACGCTGGAGGAGGCGCGCGAGCGCGCCTCCTACCTGACCGTGGAGCGCTACGACCTCGTCGTCGACGTGCGCGGCATGCGCGGCGCCGACGTGTGGTCCGCCGAGTCGCGGATCACCTTCACCTGCCGCCCGGGTGCGCGCACCTTCGTCGAGTGCGCGGGCGAGGTGCTGGCCGCCACCCTCAACGGCGTCGCCATCGACCTCGAGCAGGTGCGCCGGGGCCGGATCCCGCTGTCCCGGCTGGCCGCCCGCAACGTGCTGGTCGTCTCCTCCACGGCCTCGGCCGCCCACGCGTCCGTGCGCCGGTTCGTCGACCCGTCCGACAACCAGACCTACGTCTGGACCGCGGCCCAGCCAGACGCCGCCGGCCAGGCCTGGGCCTGCTTCGACCAGCCCGACCTCAAGGCGGTGCACCGGCTGACCGTCCACGCCCCCGGCGACTGGACGGTCGTCACCGGCACCGCCCCCGACGAGGTCCGCGACCTCGACGACGGCGGCCGGTCCTGGGTCTTCGCCGAGACCCCCCGGCTGCCGTCGTACGCCGTGGGTCTGCACGCGGGGCCGTTCCACGAGGTGCGGCGCGAGCACGGGGAGCACGACCTCGGCTTCTACTGCCGCGGGTCGGTGCGCGACCTGCTCGACCGCGACGCCGACGAGCTGGCGCGGGTCACCGGTCGCGGCCTCGACTTCCTCCGCGACCACCTCGGCCGGTCGCTGGGCCGCTACGACCAGGTCTTCGTCCCGGGGCTGCGCGCCGGGCTGGCCCACTGGGGCGGGGTCACCCTGGGCGACGACGCGCTGCACCGCGGGACGCCGACGCCCGGTGACCGGGCCGCGGTCGCCGACGAGGTGCTCGGCAACCTGGCCCGCTCCTGGTTCGGCGGCCAGGTCACCCCGGCCTGGTGGGACGAGCTGTGGCTCAGCGAGGCGCTCACCGCGTGGGTCGCCGCGATCGCCGGCAGCGGCGACCTGCCCGGCTTCGTGCTGGGCGGGGCCCGGCGCGGCCGGCTGGCCGAGCTCGCACCCACCCGGCACCCGCTGCGCGCCGACGTCCCCGACGCCAGGTCCTCCTACCTGGCCCTCGACACGCTGACCCGCGAGACCGGACGGGCGGTGGTGCACCAGCTCGCCGTCACCGTCGGCACCGACCGGCTGCTGGCCGGCCTGCGCCACTACCTCGCCGGGCACAGCGGCGGCACCGCCACCGCCGCCGACCTGCTCGCCGCGATCGCTGCTGATGCACCCGGTGAGCTCGCGGACGGGTCGGATCTCGACGGGCCGGATCTCGACGGGCCGGATCTCGACGGGCCGGATCTCGACGGGCCGGGCCTCGACGAGTGGGGCAAGGCCTGGTTCGACACCGCCGGGGGCGACACCCTCACGCTCGTCGACCACACCCTGCTGGTGACCGGTCCCGACGGTGCCCCGGGTCGCCCGCACCGACTGGTGATCGGCTCCTACCGGCTGGAGCAGGACGGCGCGCTGGTGCGGGTGGCCCGCACCGACGTCGACGCGGCCGCGCCCACCACCGACCTGTCGACCGAGCTGCCCGAGGCCGACGTACGCCTGGTCAACGACGACGCACTGACCTGGGCCGCGACCCGCACCGACGAGCGCTCGCTGACGGTCCTGCTCGGCCACGCCGAACGGCTCGCCGAGCCGGTCTCGCGGGCGCTGGCGGTCGGCTCGGCGTGGGACCTGCTGCTGCGCGGCGAGCTGTCCAGCGGCGAGCTGTTCGACCTGGTCGTCCGCACGGCCGCCGCCGAGCCCGACCCGGCGCTGCTCGAGGCGCTGCTCGTCCTGGGTCTGGAGGTGGCCGAGCACTGGACCGCCCGCGGCCTGGTCCCCCGCCGTCTCGGCCGGCTGGCCGAGGTCGCCCTGGCGCGCTGCGACGACGAGACCGAGCCGGTGGCGGCGCTCCGCGCCCTGGCCTGGACGGCCAGCCGCCCCGAGCACTTCGAGGCCCTCGACGCCGCCACCGGCGGCGACGTCGACCTCGCCTGGCGGGTGCTGGCCCGCCGCGCCTCGCTCGGCCGCGACCTGCCGTCCGACGCCGAGGCCCTGACCCGGCGCGACCCGCACCCGGAGACCTGGGTGAGGGCGTTGTGGGTCACCGCCGCCCGCCCCGACCCGGCCGCCAAGGACGAGGTCTGGGAGCAGCTCTTCCGCACCCGGCGGGTGCCCGTCGACGCCCAGCTCCCCCGGCTCGCCGCCTGCTTCTGGCGGCCGGTCCAGCACGCCCTCCTGCTCCCCTACGCCCGGCGCTACCTTGAGGAGGCCGAGGCCCTCTCCCGCACCGGCGGCCCCGGCCACCTCCTGCTGCTGCGAGCGATGACGCCGACGGTCGTCGACGAGGAGTACGTCGAGGCGGCGCTCTCCCTGGCCGGCCGCGACGGGCTCAGCCCGGGCGTCCGGGCCGTCGTCCTGGAGGCCGCCGACCTCGCCGCCCGGATGCTCCGCGCCCGCTCCTGACCCACCGCTGGTTGAGGTGCGAGCGGGGCGAGCCTCGAGACCCCCGCACCCGAACACCCACCGGCCCGCGCTGGTTGAGGTGCGAGCGAAGCGAGCCTCGAAACCCCCGCACCCGAACACCCACCGTCGGGAACGGGAGCGCTCCCGTCTCACCGGGTCTCGAGGCTCAGGCCTAACGGCCTTCGCACCTCGACCACCGCGCCACCGGTGGTCGAGCAGCGACGAGCCCCAGCGAGGAGCGCCCGTCGAGACCACCGCACCCAACGCCCCTCCGGTGCCCCGCGCTGGTTGAGGTGCGAGCGAAGCGAGCCTCGAAACCCCCGCACCCGAACACCCTCCGTCGGGAACGGGAGCGCTCCCGTCTCACCGGGTCTCGAGGCTCAGGCCTAGCGGCCTTCGCACCTCGACCACCGCGCCACCGGTGGTCGAGCAGCGACGAGCGCCAGCGAGGAGCGTCCGTCGAGACCCCGGACGCCCGGACGCCATCCGGCCCCACCGGAGGGCACCCGTCTCACCGGGTCTCGAGACAGGACTTCGTCCTTCCTCGACCAACGGCGGGAGCGGACTCACGCCTCCGGCTGGGGCTCCCGACGCAGGCCGCTCTCGTCGATGGGGAAGCGCAGCTCGCGCTGCCGCTCGATGGCCGCACCGACCAGCCCCGCGAAGAGCGGGTGCGGGCGGGTCGGTCGCGAGCGCAGCTCGGGGTGGGCCTGGGTGGAGACGTAGTAGGGGTGCACCTCGCGGGGCAGCTCGACGAACTCGACCAGGTTGTTGTCCGGCGAGGTGCCGGAGAAGACCAGCCCGGCCGCCTCCAGCTGCTCGCGGTAGGCGTTGTTGACCTCGTAGCGGTGCCGGTGCCGCTCCTCGATCGACGGGGCGCCGTCGTAGGCGCCGCGCACCACCGAGCCCTCCTTGAGCTCCGCGGGGTACAGGCCCAGACGCATGGTCCCGCCGAGGTCGCCCGCGCCCTCGACGAAGGCCATCTGCTCGGCCATCGTGGCGATCACCGGCTCCGGGCTGCCGGGGTCGAACTCCGTGGAGTCGGCCTTCTCCAGGCCGGCGACCTGCCGCGCGTACTCGATCACCATGCACTGCAGGCCCAGGCAGAGGCCGAGCGTGGGGATCCGGTGGGTGCGGGCGTAGGTGAGCGCGCCGATCTTCCCCTCCAGGCCGCGGACCCCGAACCCACCGGGGACCAGCACCGCGTCGACGTCGCTGAGGTGCTTGGCCGCACCGGCCGGGGTCTGGCACTCGTCGGAGGCGATCCAGCGGATGTTGACCTTGGCCTCGTGGGCGAAGCCACCGGCGCGCAGCGCCTCGGCGACCGAGAGGTAGGCGTCGGGGAGGTCGACGTACTTGCCGACCAGCGCGACCGAGATCTCCTCCTTGGGGTGGTGCACCCGGCGCAGCAGGTCGTCCCACAGCGTCCAGTCGACGTCGCGGAACGGCAGGTCGAGGCGGCGCACCAGGTAGGCGTCGAGCCCCTCGCGGTGCAGCACCTTGGGGATGTCGTAGATCGACGGGGCGTCGGCGGCCGTGACCACGGCCTCCTCGTCGACGTCGCACATCAACGAGATCTTGCGCTTGATCGACTGCGGCAGCTCGCGGTCGGCCCGGCAGACGACGGCGTCGGGCTGGATGCCGACCTGGCGCAGCGCGGCCACCGAGTGCTGGGTGGGCTTGGTCTTGAGCTCGCCCGAGGGCCCGATGTAGGGCACCAGCGACACGTGCAGGAAGAAGCAGCTGTCGCGCCCGATCTCGTGCCGGGTCTGCCGGGCGGCCTCCAGGAACGGCAGCGACTCGATGTCGCCGACGGTGCCGCCGACCTCGGTGATCACCACGTCGACGTCCGGGCCGCCCATCGCGAGGATCCGGTCCTTGATCTCGTTGGTGATGTGGGGGATCACCTGCACGGTGTCGCCGAGGTAGTCGCCGCGCCGCTCCTTGGCGATCACGCTGGAGTAGACCTGGCCCGTGGTCACGTTGGCGATCTGGCCGAGGTCGGTGTCGAGGAACCGCTCGTAGTGGCCGATGTCGAGGTCGGTCTCGGCCCCGTCGTTGGTGACGAAGACCTCGCCGTGCTGGAACGGGTTCATCGTCCCGGGGTCGACGTTGAGGTAGGGGTCGAGCTTCTGCATCGTGACCCGCAGGCCACGCAGTCGCAGCAGGCGACCGAGGCTCGACGCCGTCAGGCCCTTGCCGAGTGAGGAGGCGACGCCTCCGGTGACGAACACATGCTTGGTGGGCGACGGGCTCCGCATGGAACTCCATCCTAGGTCACGTCCGGGGGTGCTCCGACCGCGCCACGCGGACCGGCAGCACCGGACCAGACCGCGCCCCACCACCCGACCCCGGCGATCCCCTTGCGTGACAGGCGAAAAGGAGTCACAGGTGGCGCAGCCGAGGCGGCCGGAGGCGGTCAGCCCAGAGCGCGGGCGGGCGAGGCGACCTCGAGCAGCTCGCGGGCGTGGGCCAGCGCGGAGTCCGACTCCGCCATGCCGGCGAGCATCCGGGAGAGCTCGCGCTCGCGGCCCGCGGCGTCGAGGACGGTCAGCCCCGAGCTGGTGACGGAGCCGTCGCTGGCCTTCTCGACCACGACGTGCCGGTCGGCGTACGCCGCGACCTGGGGCAGGTGGGTGACGACCAGCACCTGCGCACCGGTGGCGAGCCGGGCCAGCCGCCGGCCGATCTCGACGGCCGCCGACCCGCCGACGCCAGCGTCGACCTCGTCGAAGACGAACGTCGGCACCGGGCTGGTGCCGGCGAGCGCGACCTCGAGGGCGAGCATCACCCGGGAGAGCTCGCCGCCGGACGCGCCCTTGTGCAGCGGCCGCGGCTCGGAGCCGGTGTTGGCGGTCAGCAGGAACTCGACATCGTCGACCCCCGAGGCGGTGTGCCGCAACCAGCGACCGTCGACGAGCAGCGGCGCGCCGGCGGCGCCCTCGGGCGGCTCCTCCACCTCGTGCTGGCGGACCTCGACCGCGACCACCGCGTGCGGCATCGCCAGCTGGCCCAGCTCGGCGGTGATCGCCTCCGAGAGCCGGCCCGCGGCCTCGGTGCGCAGCGACGACAGCGACGCGGCGGCGTCGGCGAGCTCGCCGCGCAGCCGCTCCCGCTCGCCCCGCAGCTCCTCGATCCGCTCGTCGGTGCCGTCGAGGTCGAGCAGCCGGCGGGCCGACGACTCGGCCCAGGCCAGCACCTCGTCGATCGTGTCGCCGTACTTGCGGGTGAGCGCGGTCAGCGCGGCGCGGCGCTCGGAGACCGCGGCGAGCCGGGCCGGGTCGGTCTCGACCCGGGAGGCGTACGACGCGACGTCGGCCGCCACGTCGGAGAGCAGGTAGGTGATCTCGGCGAGCCGGTCGGCCAGCTGGCCGGCCTCGTCGTCGTGCTCGCGCACCGAGTCCAGTGCGGTGCGCGCGTGCGAGACGACGGTCAGCGCGTCGGGTGCCCCCTCCTCGCTCGACAGCGCCTCGCGGGCCTGCTCGGCCGCGGTCCGCAGCGTGTCGGCGAACCCGAGACGGGCCTCCTCGCGGGCCAGCTCGGCGTCCTCGCCCGGGTTCGGCTCGACCGCCTCGACCTCGCCGAGGCCGAAGCGCAGCAGGTCGGCCTCGCGAGCCCGGTCGCGGGCGGTGGTCACGACCTCGTCGAGCTCGTGCTCGACCTCCTCGAGCCGCTGGTGCAGGTCGCGGTAGGCGGTCGCCACGGCGGCGAGCCCGGGGCCGCCGAACCGGTCGAGCGCGTCGCGCTGGGCCCGCGGCTGCAGCAGCCGGTGCTGGTCGGACTGGCCGTGCACGGCGACCAGCGGCTCGGCGACCTCGGCGAGCGCCGAGACCGGCACCGACGCGCCGCCGACGAACGCGCGCGAGCGGCCCTCGCTCGACACGTTGCGGGCCAGCACCACCCGGTCGTCCTCGACCTCGCCACCGACGTCCTCGACGGCGGCGGCGAAGGCGGGCAGGTCGCCGGCGTGCACGACGCCCTCGACCCGCGCCGTCCGGGCCCCCGAGCGCACCGCCCCGCTGTCGGCGCGGCCGCCGAGCAGCAGGCCCAGCGCCGAGACGATCATGGTCTTGCCTGCCCCGGTCTCACCGGTGATCACGGTCAGCCCCGGCCCGAGCTCGAGGGTCGAGGAGTCGATCACCCCGAGCGAGCCGATCCGGATCTCCTCAAGCATCGCGCTCCCCCCGGCGCTCCGCGGCGCCGCGCCAGCCCGAGACCGGCAGGTCGAACTTCGCGACCAGCCGGTCGGTGAACGGCGCCTCGAGCAGCCGCGCGAGCCGCACCGGGCACTCGCCGCGGCGGACCTCGATCCGCGCCCCCGGAGGCAGGTCGACGGCCCGGCGGCCGTCGCACCACAGCACGCCGGCGCCGTCGGTGCGCGCGATCACCTCGACCGCGAGCAGCGAGGTGGGGGCCACCACCATCGGACGGGCGAACAGCGCGTGCGCGCTGATGGGCACCATGAGGAGCGCCTCGACGCCGGGCCACACGATCGGCCCGCCGGCGCTGAAGTTGTACGCCGTCGACCCGGTCGGGGTCGCCAGCACCACGCCGTCGCAGCCCCAGCGCGACAGCGGCCGCCCGTCGATCTCGACGACCACCTCGAGCATCCGCTCGCGGGCGGCCTTCTCGACGCTGGCCTCGTTGAGCGCGAACGTCCGCATCAGGAGCTCGCCGTCGCGGTAGGCGCGCACGTCGAGCGTGAGTCGGTCCTCGACGGTGTAGCGACGGCCGACGATCGCGTCGATCGTCGAGTCCACGTGGTCGGGCTCGGCCTCGGCCAGGAAACCCACGTGGCCGAGGTTGACCCCGAGCACCGGCGTGCCGGTGCCGTGGGTGATCTCGGCGGCGCGGAGGATCGACCCGTCGCCGCCGATCACCAGGGCCAGCTCGCAGTCGTCGGCGGCCCCGGCCTCCCCCGGTGTCAGCTCGAGCGCGGGGGCGTAGTCGCCCGGCTCGACCCCGAGGTCGGAGGCCTCCTCGGCCACCATCCGCACCACGATCCCGTGGCCGGTCAGCGCCTTGCAGCAGTCCAGCGCCACCTCGCGGGCCTCGGCCCGGCCGGTGTGGGTGAGCATGAGCACCCGGCGCGGCACGGCGACGGGGTCGGGCTCGTGGCTGGTCACGGGTCCACCTTCTCACCCGCCGCCCCCACCGGCGCCGCATCCCGCACGTGGGTGTGGATGGCGTCGTCGTCGAGCGTGGCCGGCCCGCGACGCAGCCAGAGGAAGAACTCCACGTTGCCCGAGGGGCCCGGCAGCGGGCTGGTCGCCACCATCCGGGCGCCCCAGCCCCGCTCGGCGGCGGCCCGGGCGACGCCCACGACCGCCTCGGCGCGCAGCGCGGGGTCGCGCACGACACCGCCCCGACCCACCCGCTCCTTGCCGACCTCGAACTGGGGCTTGACCATCAGCGCCAGGTCGCCGTCGTCGGCCGTCACGCCCAGCAGCGCGTCGAGCAGCAGCCGCAGCGAGATGAAAGACAGGTCGCCGACGACCAGGTCGACCGGACCCCCGATGGTCGCAGTCGTCAGGTCGCGGACGTTGGTGCGGTCGTGCACACGCACCCGCTCGTCCTGCTGGATCCGCCAGGCCAGCTGTCCGTAGCCGACGTCGACGGCCACCACCTCGGCCGCACCGGCGCGCAGCAGCACGTCGGTGAAGCCGCCGGTCGAGGCGCCGGCGTCGAGCACCCGCCGCCCCGCCACCTCCAGACCGGCCGGGCCGAACACCGCCAGCGCTCCCGCGAGCTTGTGCCCTCCGCGCGAGACGTAGTCGGGCCGGTCGGGGTCGTCGAGCACCACGATCGCGACGTCGGTGGTCACCCCGGTCGCCGGCTTGGTGGCGACCGCGCCCCGCACCTTCACCCGGCCGGCGGCCACCAGCTCGCTGGCGTGCTCGCGCGACCGGGCCAGCCCGCGCCGGACCAGCTCGGCGTCGAGTCGCAACCGACGCGGAGGCACCTCAGGCCGGGTCGCCAGCCGGGTCGCCGGTCGGCTCGGCGGACTCCTCGGGGGCGGCGTCCAGCGCCGACCGCAGCCGCTCGTGCGCCTGCTCGAAGACGGCGACGTGCTCCTCGACGGGACGGTCGGCCAGCCCCTCGACCGATCGCACCACCTCGTCGACGGCACCCACCCCGGTCGGCTCCGGGGAGTCCTGGTCGGAGTCCTCGGCCACGTCCGCGTCGTACGCCGCGTCGCCGTCGCCGGGCGGCGGGGTCGGGAGGTCCGGGTCGTGGTCGTCGCGCATGGGCCGAGGCTACCCCGTGGCTCGTCCCGGCAGCAGGCCCGCACAGCCCGGCACCGACCCGTCCCGGTCGGCAGCCGACCAGGCCGCCGCGGCCACGACCCGCCACCAGTCGTCGTCCGTGCCGGCGCCCGCCACGACCAGGTGGCCGTCGTGCACCGACGCGTGCCAGCCGCCGAGCGCGGCGCCGTCCTCGAGCCGCTCGGGTGCCCGGTGCTCGACCAGCAGCCCGGCCAGGTCGGGCGCGAGGTAGCTGGGTCGGCTGCCCTCGGGGGCCCCGACCACCTCGGCCAGCCCGCTGACCCCGGTGAGCACCAGCAGCGACGGCAGGCCCAGCGCCTCGGCGCCCTCGATGTCGGTGTCGAGGCGGTCGCCCACCATCAGCGGTCGCTGGGCGTCCATCCGGCGCACCGTCTCGTCGAGCAGCGGTCGGGCGGGCTTCCCGGCCACCACCGGCTCGGCCTCGGCGAACCGGGCGATGGTCTCGACCAGCACCCCGTGCCCCGGCGCGACGCCGTAGTCGGTCGGGATGCTGAGGTCGGTGTTGCTGGCCACCCAGGGCAGCCCGTCACGCACCCGGACGGCCGCCCGCATCACCTCGCGCCAGAGCACCTCGGGCCCGTAGCCCGTCACCAGCGCTACCGCGGACTCGTCGTCGACGTCCACCGCGACCACACCTGCTTCGGCCAGGGCTGCCTCGAGCCCCGGGCCGCCCAGCAGCGCGACCCGCGCACCGGCCCCGAACCGCTCCACCAGCACCCGCGCGGCGGCCTGCGCCGAGGTCACCACGTCCTCCGCCGCCGCGGGCACTCCCAGCTCGGTCAGGTGGGCGGCCACGGTCTCCGGCGGTCGGGAGGCGTTGTTGGTGATGAACGCGACCGCGGCCCCCGCCTCGCGCGCCGCGGCCAGGTGCTCGGGAGCACCCGGGACGGCCCGGCCGCCCACGTAGACGACCCCGTCGAGGTCGAGCATGACCAGGTCGTGCGCCCGGCACAGCGGGCCGTCGGACGTGACCAGCATCGGGCTCCTCGGGCGGGGTGGCAGCGGTAGGTGGCACGGGTGGGTGGCACGGGTGGGCCGTTGGTGCGCAACCCTACGATGAGGGGGTGGAGGTCGGAGCCGTGGTCACGCCTCCCTACGTCGCCCGGCCGCTGCGGCTGACGCCGTTCCGCGGCTTGATGCTCACCCCCCGCCGAGTCGGCGACCCGGCATCGGGCCGGCTGTTCGCCCGCCCCTACCTCTCGGTCGCCGGCCGCCTGCTGCAGTGGCAGGAGCGGGGCCAGCTGCACCACGACGACGAGCCCGCGCTCTACCTGCACGAGTACACCGCCGGCGGCCTGACCGTCCGCGGGCTGGTGGGCGCCCTCGAGCTCGGCCGGCGGGCGGCGCGCCCCGAGGACCGGGCGGTGCTACCCCACGAGGGGATCCGCCCGGTGCAGGCCGACGACCTGGCCGACCGGATGACGCAGCTCGAGCTCAACCCCGCCCCCATCCTCCTGGTGCACCGCTCCCACGACGACGCACGCGCCGCGCTGGCCGAGGTCGCCCGGGGCGCGACCGACCACGAGTTCGACGACCGGGCCGGGCAGCACCACCGGATCTGGGCGATCCGCGACCCCGCGCTGCTGGAGCGGCTCGAGGTCGCCCTGGCCGGTTCGCGCGCGCTGATCGCCGACGGGCACCACCGCTACGCCGCCTACCTGCGGATGCAGAGCCGGGCGCCCGGTGGGGCCGCCGATCGCGGCCTGGCGATGCTGGTCGACCAGGGCGAGACCCCGCTGTTCCTCGGCCCCATCCACCGGGTGCTGACCAAGGTCAGCCTCGAGGACCTCGCCACCGCGGCGGCCGCGACCGGGGGTCGCTTCGCCCCCACCGACCGCGACGCCGCCGTCGCCGCCCTCGACGCCGCCACGATGGCGGTCACCGACGGACGCGCCTGGGGCACCTTGTCCCTCCCGGTCGGCACCGACCGGGCCGTCGTAGAAGCGCTCCACGAGGACCTGGTACCGGCGCTGCCGCGCGGTCCCCAGGCGATCACCCACTTCCACACCGTGGAGGCCACCCTGGCCGGCCTGCGGCGGGGGCAGGACGTCGGGCTGTTGATGCCCGCCCCGGACGTCGACCTGGTGATCCGGATCGCCGAGGACGACCGGCTGCTGCCGGAGAAGGCCACGTCGTTCCAGCCCAAGCCGTCACCGGGAGTGCTCATCCGCTCGCTGCGCGACGGCTGATCCGACCCCGGGTCACCTCGACCTCCACCCGCGACGCCGTCGCCCCCGACGCGCGGAAGAACCGGCGCCGCATCGAGCCGGACACCTCCACCACGTCGCCGGCCGACCACGCCGCGACCGACCGCTGCACCCGTGGCGTCCAGGCAGCACAGTCGAGGGTGTCGACGCTCTGGCGGCCCCGAACCTCCGCACGCGGTCGCCCCACCACCAGGCGGAACGTCCACACCGTGTCGCCACTCGGCAGCTCGCGGACCTCGGGCTCCGCTGCCAAGCGGCCGACCAGGCGCACCTCGTTGGCGTGCTCGGGCTCGTCGCGCCCCGGGACCCCGGGGTCCGCGGCCTTCCTGCGTGCTGACATGCACATCACCTCCACCGACAGCCTCGCCGCAGGGGGCGACGTCGCGACGGGCCACTATCCGCGGCGGTGCAGAACGCCGATCGGGAGGGTCGATGTGCACGACACCTGGCCCTCCCCGACAGGCCGAAGATGCCGGAAATGACAGCAGGCCCATCCCCGAAGGGATGGGCCTGCTGGAAAGAATGTCCGGCGGCGTCCTACTCTCCCACAGCCTCTCGGTTGCAGTACCATCGGCGCTGAAGGGCTTAACTTCCGGGTTCGGGATGGGACCGGGTGTTTCCCCTTCGCTATGGCCGCCGTAACTCTTGC
>NZ_JAFFJT010000011.1 GCF_016924665.1 Nocardioides sp. SYSU D00038 | reverse complement strand
CGAGGAGGGCCGCGCGCAGGCGGAGACCAAGGCGCTCGGGGCGGCGACCAACGCCGCCTCCGCGCTCGCCGCCCGCACCGAGGCCGAGACCGCGGCCCGCAACCAGGCCCAACTGGCCGGCCAGGCCGCCGCCGCGGAGCAGGCCGCCCACGACGCCGCGGCCGCCCAGCACGCCGCCACCGAGCAGGCCCTGCTCGACCGCCAGGCCGCCGAGGAGGCCGCCGCCGCCCAGGCCGCGCTGGCCGAGGAGGCTCACGCCGCCCGCCAGGCCGCCGAGGACGCCACCCGCGCCGCCGAGGTCGCGCGGGCCGCGGCCGAGGAGGCCGTGCGCGCCCAGGCCCAGCTCACCCGGGCCGCCGAGGAGGCCCGCGGTGCGGCCGAGAAGGCCACCGCCGCCGCCCTGGCCAAGGCCGCCCAGGCGCAGGTCGAGCGCGAGGAGGCCGAACGGCGTACCGCCGAGCAGCTCGAGGTCACCCGGCTGGCCGCCGAGGCCGAGGCCGCCGCCCACGCGGCCGCCGCCCAGGCCGCCGAGCGGGCCAAGGACGCCCAGGACGCCCGGATCGAGGCCGAGTCGGCGGCGCAGACCCAGGCCGAGCTCGCGAAGGCCACGCTGACCGCGCGGGCCGAGGCCGAGCAGTCGGCGCTGCTCGCCGAGGAGGCCCGGATCGCGGCGCAGGAGGCCGGCAAGGCCGACGCGGAGGCGGCCGCGAAGGCACGTCAGGAACGGGCCGCCGCCGAGTGGCGCACCACGGAGGCGCTCGCCGATCTCGCCGTCGCCGCCCAGGAGCACCAGGAGGCGCTCGACACCGCGGTGGCCGGCCGCCGCGAGGCCGAGGAGGCCGCCGCCGAGGCGGCCCGGGCCCGCGCCGAGGCCGAGGAGGCCGCCGCCCAGACCGCTCGTGACCGCAGGGCGGTCGAGGCGTCGATCCGCCACCACGCCCAGCTGGTCGAGTCGGCGATCCAGGACCGCCTGGCCGCCGAGCGACGGGTGGCCGAGCTCGCCGACGACCTGGCCAAGGCGCGAGCGGTGCTGGTGCGCCTCGGGGTCGAGGCCGACGAGCTCCCACCCGAGCGCGACGTCGAGCCGCCGCGCAGCGCGCTCGCCCAGCTCGAGGAGGCCGGGCTGGCCGAGGAGGAGCCGCCCGCCGAGCCGGAGGCCCACGCGGACGCCGAGGAGCCGGCCGAGCCCGCGGCCGAGCCGGACTCCGCGTCGGCAGCGCCGCCGGGAGGCGACCAGCAGGAGACGGGCGGCAAGGGCCGCTCCCGCTGGCGCCGTACGGTCGGCCGCTCCTAGCCCGGTCCGAGGTCTAGCGCAGCGCGACCGCGACGTCGTCGGCGATCCGCAGCACCGCGCGCCGGGCACTGCGCCCGATGCCGACCACGTTCAGGAAGCCGTGGATCTGGTCGTCGAACCGGGTGAGCGACACCTCGGTGCCGTGGGCGGCGAGCCGGTCGGCGTACTGCTCGCCCTCGTCGCGCAGCGGGTCGAACCCGGCCGTGTAGACCAGCGCCCGCGCGAGCCCGTCGGGCAGCTCGGCCAGCGCCGGCGCGAAGCGGGGGTCGCGCAGGTCGTCGGGGCTCCCGGCGTAGGAGGAGGTGGCGAGCTCCATGAACTGCGCCGTGAGAAAGAACCCGGCGCCGAAGGTGCGCGCGCTCCCGGTGTCGCGCTCCCCCAGCGTGGCGGGGTAGACGAGCACCTGCAGCGCGCACGGCAGGCCGGCCCGCGCCGCCTCGATCGCGATGCCCGCCGACAGGTTGCCGCCGGCGGAGTCGCCGCCGACGGCGATCCGGCCGGGATCGGCGCCGAGGTCGGCGGCGTGCTCGACGGCCCAGCGGTACGCCGACCACGCGTCGTCGTAGGCCGCCGGGAAGGGGTGCTCGGGAGCGAGCCGGTAGGTCACGGCGAGCACCCGCATCCCGGCCCGCTCGGCGAGCAGGCGGCAGGTGGCGTCGTGGCTGGCCAGCCCGCCGTACATGAAGCCGCCGCCGTGGACGAACACCAGCAGCGGGGAGGTCGCCGGGGCGCCGGTGGGCACGAACAGCCGAGCCGGTCGCCCGTCGGCGGTCAGGTCGCGCACCTCGCCGATCGGCTGCCGGCCCGCCGCCAGCAGCGCCTGGCGGTCGAGCGCCAGCCGGCCCTGCGGGATCGGCAGGGTCTCGACGGCCGGCTCGCGGGCGAGCCGCTGGAGCCGCAGCATCAGCTGGGTGTCGACGGCGAGGGTCTGGCCGTCGCGCACCACCGGGCGGCCGGCCAGCAGCCGTTGCGCCCGCTCGGGCAGGGCCATCGCGGCGGCCAGGACGGCGGCCTCGACGCGGATCAGGGCGCTCACCGGGCGAGGGTAGCCGGGGTCGCGGAGCGGCCCGACGGACACCTCCCGTTCACCCGGCGGTGCCACACTGACGAGCATGACCCTCGAGAACGTGTCGTCCGCCGATCCGACTGGCGTCGGGACGGGCGAGGGGGTGCCGGAGGAGAGCTTCGAGGTCGACCCGCCGTACGTCCCCGACCACGCCGCGCTCAGCGCCGTCGAGAAGTACGACGACCGGTTCCTCGACCGCGAGCTGTCGTGGCTGCACTTCAACCAGCGGGTGCTCGAGCTCGCCGAGGACCCCTCGCTGCCGCTGCTGGAGCGGGTGCGGTTCCTGGCCATCTTCACCAGCAACCTCGACGAGTTCTTCATGGTGCGGGTCGCCGGCCTCAAGCGCCGGATCGCGGCCGGCGTCGCCGTTCGCGCCGCCTCCGGCCTGCTGCCGCGCGAGGTGCTGGAGTCGATCTGGGCGACCACCCGTGAGCTCAGCCACCGGCAGGCGCGGCTGTTCCGCGAGGAGATCGTGCCCGAGCTGTCGCGGGCCGGCGTCGAGCTGGTGCGCTGGAGCGACCTCGACCGCGAGGAGCAGAAGCACTGCAAGCGGATGTTCAAGGAGCGGATCTTCCCGGTGCTCACGCCGCTGGCGGTCGACCCGGCCCACCCGTTCCCCTACATCTCCGGCCTCTCGCTCAACCTGGCCGTGGTGCTGCGCAACCCCAAGACCGACAAGGAGCACTTCGCGCGGGTCAAGGTGCCGCCGATCTTCGCCCGCTTCGTGCCGCTGGGCAACGAGCGGTTCGTGCCGCTCGAGGACGTGATCGGCGAGCACCTCAAGAAGCTCTTCTCCGGCATGGAGATCCGCGAGGTGCACAGCTTCCGGG
Organism: Nocardioides sp. SYSU D00038; assembly: GCF_016924665.1. GTDB lineage: Bacteria > Actinomycetota > Actinomycetes > Propionibacteriales > Nocardioidaceae > Nocardioides. Next base: position 50,314 of record NZ_JAFFJT010000011.1, on the reverse strand, counting down.
TCACCCGCAACGAGGACCTGGAGGTCGAGGAGGACGACGCCGAGAACCTGCTGGCAGCGCTGGAGAAGGAGCTGCTGCGACGTCGCTTCGGCCCGCCGGTGCGACTGGAGGTCGAGGAGTCGATCAGCCCCGAGGTGCTCGACCTGCTCGTCTCCGAGCTCGGCATCACCCAGGAGGAGGTCTTCCGCCTCCCGGGCCCGCTCGACCTGCGCGGCCTGCACGGCATCGCCGACCTGCCGCGCGAGGAGCTGAAGTTCCCGGCCTTCGTGCCGACCACCCACGCCCGGCTGGCCGAGGTCGAGTCGGCCGCCCCGGTCGACGTGTTCAAGGCCGCCCGGCGCAACGACGTGCTGCTGCACCACCCGTTCGACTCGTTCGCGACCTCGGTGCAGCGGTTCATCGAGCAGGCAGCCGCCGACCCCCACGTGCTCGCGATCAAGCAGACCCTCTACCGGACGTCCGGCGACTCCCCGATCATCGACGCCCTCATCGACGCTGCCGAGGCCGGCAAGCAGGTGCTGGTCATCGTGGAGATCAAGGCCCGCTTCGACGAGGAGGCCAACATCCGGTGGGCTCGCAAGCTCGAGCAGGCCGGCTGCCACGTCGTCTACGGCCTGGTGGGCCTCAAGACCCACTGCAAGGTGGCGTTGGTGGTGCGCGACGAGCCCGACGGCATCCGGCGCTACACCCACATCGGCACCGGCAACTACAACCCCAAGACCTCGCGGATGTACGAGGACCTGGGGCTGATCACCACCGACGAGACGATCGGCGAGGACGCCGCCCACCTGTTCAACAACCTGTCCGGCTGGTCGCGCAACGCGTCGTACGACCAGCTCCTGGTGGCTCCCGACTCGGTGCGCGACGGGCTGATCGAGCGGATCCACCGCGAGATCGGCCACCACCGGGCCGGCCGGCCGGCGCTGATCCGGTTCAAGGCCAACTCCATCGTCGACGAGGGCATCATCGACGCGCTCTACCTCGCCTCCCAGGAGGGGGTGCCGGTGCAGCTGCTGGTGCGCGGGATCTGCGCGCTGCGCCCGGGCGTCCCCGGCCTGTCGGAGACGATCGAGGTGCGCTCGATCCTGGGCCGGTTCCTCGAGCACAGCCGGGTCTACTGGTTCGACAACGGCGGCGAGACCGAGGCCTGGATCGGCTCGGCCGACCTGATGCACCGCAACCTCGACCGCCGGGTCGAGGTGCTGGTGCGGCTGCCCGGCGAGCGCAGCGTGGAGGAGATCCGGTCGCTGCTCGACCTGGCGTTCTGGCACGACACCGGCGCCTGGGTGCTCGGCCCCGACGGGACCTGGGCCCACAACGGCGGCGGTGCCGACCACCAGGAGACGCTCATCGAGCGGCAGCGCGTCCGCCGTACCGCTGGCTGACGGTCGGCGCCGGCGGCCGACGGCTGTTTCGCGAGCGCCGTCGGCGTGTCGCCCGGCGTGTCGTGCGCCTCCGGAGGGTCGCGGTCCAGACCGTGGGCGCCACCGGGGTCCCGACTTGCCAGTCCGGGCGCGCGATCCCCTAGCCTTGAGCCGTTCTTCTCCGCCTCACCAGGAGTTCCACGTGCGTTTCCGCATCCGCCCGGTCGACACCGCGTTCTACGACCTCTTCACCGAGTCGGCCAGCCACCTGGTGGTCGGTGCCGGACTCCTCGCCGAGATGCTCGGCGAGAGCGCCGACCGCGACGACGTCGCGCGGCGGATGAGGGAGGCAGAGCACCAGGCCGACGAGACCACCCACACCCTGTTCAAGAAGGTCAACTCGACCTTCGTCACGCCGTTCGACCGCGAGGACATCTACTCCCTCGGCTCGAGCCTCGACGACGTGATGGACCTGATGGACGAGGCCGTCGACCTGATCCTGCTCTACGAGGTCGTGTCGCTGCCGCCGGAGCTCTCCACCCAGGCCGAGATCCTGCAGCGCTGCGCCGAGCTGACCGCCGAGGCGATGCCGAAGCTGTCGTCACCGGCCTCGCTCGAGGAGTTCTGGATCGAGGTCAACCGGCTCGAGAACGCCGGCGACAAGAACCACCGCCGCACCCTGGCCAAGCTGTTCAGCGGCGAGTTCAAGACCATCGAGGTGCTCAAGCTCAAGGACATCGTCGAGTCGCTCGAGGAGGCGATCGACGCGTTCGAGAAGGTCGCCAACATCGTCGAGCAGATCGCCGTCAAGGAAAGCTGACTTCGTGGACCTCGCGATCGTCATCGCGGTCGTCGTCGTCGCCCTGGTGTTCGACTACACCAACGGCTTCCACGACGCGGCCAACGCCATCGCCACCTCGGTCTCCACCCGCGCGCTGACCCCGCGGGTGGCGCTCGGGATGGCCGCGATCATGAACTTCATCGGCGCCTTCCTGGGCCAGGAGGTCGCCAACACCGTCGGTGGGGTCATAACCCCCGACGGGGAGGGCTCGCACGGCCTGGTCATCGTGATGGCCGGCCTGCTCGGCGCCATCGCCTGGAACCTGCTGACGTGGTACTTCGGCCTGCCCTCGTCGTCCTCCCACGCCCTCATCGGCGGCCTGGTCGGTGCGGCGCTGGCGTCCGGCTCGGTCGTGAAGTGGGACGTCATCCTCGACAAGATCGTGATCCCGATGGTGGCCTCGCCGCTGTTCGGGTTCACGGCGGCGTTCCTGCTGATGCTGGCGATCATGTGGGCCTTCCGCCGGCGCAACCCCCACAAGACCCAGCGCGGCTTCCGGATCGCGCAGACCCTGTCGGCCGCCGCGATGGCGCTCGGCCACGGCCTGCAGGACGCCCAGAAGACGATGGGCGTGATCTTCCTGGCCCTGGTCACCGGCGGCTACGCCGGCGCGAACGACGACCTCCCGATCTGGGTGATCCTCGCGGCCGCCGCCGCCATCTCGGCCGGCACCTGGGCGGGCGGCTGGCGGATCATGCGCACCCTCGGCCGCCGGATCATCCACCTCGACCCGGCCCGCGGCTTCGCCTCCGAGACCGTCGCCGCCGGCGTCCTCTACACCACCGCGTTCGTCTTCGAGGCCCCGATCTCCACCACCCACACCATCACCTCCGCCGTGATGGGCGCCGGCGCCACCAAGCGCTTCTCCGCCGTCCGCTGGGGCGTCGCCCGTTCCATCGTCACCGCCTGGGTCCTCACCTTCCCCGCCGCCGGCGCCGTCGCGGCGTTCCTCTACATCGTCTGCAAGTACGTCTTCCAGCTGCCCTGAGCCGGCCCTTTCGAGGGTCCTCGGCAGGGCACGGCTCGGGGTAGTCACGGACGTTCGGCAGGTCCGACACGCCGCATCGCCTGCCGTACGTCCGTGACTACCGCGGTGCGGTGCTGGCCGGCCTGGCCCGGGTCTCGGTGGCCGGCGGCCGGTAGTCACGGGCGATTGACAGGTCGCCAGAGCGGTCTCGCATGCCGTACGTCCGTGACTACCCCGGACGGCGGTTCACCCGCCACGACGCCGCAGCAGCCGCTCGCGCTCGGCGCCGTCGAGGGCACGGCGCTGCGCAACGGTGCGGGTCGGGGTCCACCACGCAGGCGGGTCGATGGTCCAAGGGCGTGCGCCCTCGGCCGCGGAGCGCGCGCGCCGATGTGCGCCCACCACCCTCGGGACGATCGTGGCGAGCGGGTCGCGGAGGTCGCCGGCCACCATGGTCACGTACTCCAGACCCAGGCTGCGGAACCTGCTCTCGCGGTCGAGGTCCTGCGACCGGCGGTCGTCGGCGAGGTGCAGCCGACCGTCGTACTCGCCCACCAGTCCGGCCTCGGCGTCCAGGAGGTCGGGTGTGCCGACGTGCTGTCCGGAGCGGTCGAAGATCGGGACGTTGCACAGTGGCGGTGGCAGTTCCGCGTCGAGCACCCAGTGCAGGCGAAACAGTGTCTCTCTCGGCGACCAGCTGTTCTCGTCAGCGAGGGTCAGCGCGCGCCGGCAGCGGGGCACCCCGGTCCAGCCGTTCAGCCAGGTCGCCGTGTAGTCGCCCGCCTCGTCGATCGAGACGAGGTCAGCGTGGGCCGCCATGTCCATGGCGACAACCGCGCGGCGGTCGTCCGGCGCGTAGCGCATCTCGAAGGTCAGCGACCGCACCGACGTCGTCACCGGGAGCCCGTCGACGACGGTGAGGTCGTGCGGCGGCAGCCGTTCGCTCGACACCGCGACGCCGGGCTGCGGCCGGATCTCGTCGTGGGTCACCGCGATGCTGACCGGCCGGGGCCCGACGCCACCGGGCCTGGTGCCGTCGAACCAGGCAGCGCCCGACCACCGCAGGGCGGCCCAGCCCGTGACCCCGCCGTACGCCGGCACCAGGACGCCGGCCTCGACGATGCGCTGCTCGGGTAGCGAGGGGTCAACGGTCGCTGGTACGTAGAAGCCCCGGCTGGTACGACGCCAGCCGGCCCCGACCGCCTGACCGCGGGTTGGGCCGGAGCGACCCCTCGGGTCGCGGCGTACGGGTACGACGACCTCGTGCCGGTCGGGGTGCACGTCCATGACAGGACGTCTTCCCCGGTCTGGCCGGTCCGCGAATGCCTGTCCACAGGGACCGGCTCGGGATAGTCACGGGCGTACGGCATGCGGATCGCCCGAATCCACCTGCCGAACGTCCGTGACTACCGCACCGGGGCCCGCCGACCACGCGCCCCCACCCGACCACGCTCAGCCGAAGCGGCCGGAGATGTACGCCTCGGTGGACTCGTTGTCGGGGTTGGTGAACATCTTCTTGGTGGGGTTGAACTCCACCAGCTGGCCGGGCTTGCCGGCGGCGCGGAGGTTGAAGAAGCCGGTGTCGTCGGAGACGCGCGCGGCCTGCTGCATGTTGTGGGTGACGATCACGATCGTGTACGACGACTTCAGCTCGTGGATGAGGTCCTCGATCGCGGAGGTGCTGATCGGGTCCAGGGCCGAGCAGGGCTCGTCCATCAGCAGGACCTGGGGCTCGACGGCGATGGCGCGGGCGATGCACAGCCGCTGCTGCTGGCCGCCGGAGAGACCCATGCCGGGCTTGTCGAGCCGGTCCTTGACCTCGTTCCAGAGATTGGCGCCCTGCAGCGACTTCTCGACGATCGCGTCGGCCTCCGACTTGCGCATCCGCTTGGAGTTCAGGCGGTTGCCGGCCAGCACGTTGTCGTAGATCGACATCGTCGGGAACGGGTTGGGCCGCTGGAAGACCATCCCGATCTGGCGGCGTACGGCGACCGGGTCGATCGTGGGGTCGTAGAGCGACTGCCCGTCGACCACCACCTTGCCCTCGACCCGGGCGCCGGGGATCACCTCGTGCATCCGGTTCAGCGACCGCAGGAAGGTCGACTTGCCGCAGCCCGAGGGCCCGATGAACGCGGTCACCGACCGCGCCTTGATGGTCATGTTGACGCCCTCGACCGCGAGGAAGTCCCCGTAGTAGATGTTCAGGTCCGAGACGTCGATGCTCTTGGCCATGATGTGTGTCCTTGATTCCCTGTGTCAGCGCCCGGTCTTGGGCGCGAAGATGGCACCGATGAACCGCGCGAGCAGGTTCAGCAGCATCACGATGGCGACGAGCACGAGCGCGGCGCCCCAGGCACGCTCGGTGTTGAAGGCCTCGTAGCGACCACCGGTGGTCACCGACGAGAAGATGAAGACCGGCAGCGTCGCCATCCGGCCGTCGAACGGGTTGAGGTTCACCGACGTCGTGGTGCCGACGATGATCAGCAGCGGCGCGGTCTCGCCGGCCACGCGGGCGATCGCCAGGGTCACCCCGGTGATGATGCCCCCCAGCGCGGTCGGAAGCACCACCTTGACGATCGTGCGCCACTTCGGCACCCCCAGGGCGTACGACGCCTCGCGGAGCTCGTCGGGCACCAGCTTCAGCATCTCCTCGGTGGCGCGCACCACGATGGGGATCATCAGCACCGACAGCGCGATCGCGCCGCCGATCCCGAACCGCACGCCCGGCCCGAAGATCAGCGTGAACAGCGCGAACGCGAACAGGCCGGCGACGATCGAGGGGATGCCGGTCATCACGTCGACGAGGAAGGTGATCGTGCGGGCCAGCCGGTTCTTCTTGCCGTACTCCACGAGGTAGATCGCGGCGAGCACGCCGATCGGCACCGAGATCACCGTGGCGCAGGCGGTGATGATCACCGTTCCGAGGATGGCGTGGTAGATGCCGCCGCCCTCGCCGAGCACACCGCGCATCGAGTTGTTGAAGAACGCCCACGAGATCGCGCTGTGCCCGTTGCCGATCACCTCGTAGACGAGGCTGACCAGCGGGATCATGGCGAGGCCGAACGTCGTCCACGCGACCGTGGTCACCAGGCGGTCGATGGAGGCGCGGCGGCCCTCGACGGCGGCCGACCACGCCGGCAGGCCGACGAAGAAGACGACCCAGGCGACGATCGCGACGGGCACCAGGCCCCAGCCGGCGATCAGTGCCACCAGGCCGCCGACGCCGAGCGAGACGACCCCGGCGAGCAGGGGCGCCCATCGCGGCAGCTGGGGGCGGGTGAGGCTGAGGGTGGCGGCCGGCAGCTGCGGCGCCTCGGGAGTCTGGAGGTCAGTCATGGTCACGCCTTCACCTGGCCCCGGGAGGCGATCCAGCGTCCCAGGAAGTTGACCGCGAACGAGACGACGAACAGCACCAGGCCGCTGAAGATCAGCACGTTGATCTTGGTGCCCGACGCGTTGCCGAAGTTGAGCGCGATGTTGGCCGCGATGGTCGAGGGGTTCTGGCCCGAGACCAGGTTGATCGTCACGAGGCCGCTCACCGAGAGCACCATCGCGACCGCCATGGTCTCCCCGAGGGCGCGGCCCAGGCCCAGCATCACCGCGGAGATGACGCCGGAGCGGGCGTAGGGGAAGACCGTCATCCGGATCATCTCCCAGCGGGTGGCGCCGAGGGCGAGGGCGGCCTCCTCGTGCATCCGCGGCGTCTGCGCGAAGACCTCGCGGCAGATCGCGGTGATGATCGGCAGCGCCATCACGGCCAGCACGATCGAGGCGGTGAGGATGGTGCGGCCGGTGGTGGCCGGGCCCTCGAAGAACGGCAGCCAGCCGAGCGTCTCGGACAGCCACTGGTAGACCGGCAGGATCGCCGGTGCCAGCACCGCCCGACCCCAGAGGCCGTAGACGACGCTCGGCACCGCGGCCAGCAGGTCGATCAGGTAGCCCAGCGAGCGCGCTACCCGGCGCGGGGCGTAGTGGGAGATGACCAGCGCGACCCCCACGGCGAGCGGGGTGGCGATGATCATCGCGATCAGGGCCGCCAGCAGCGTGCCGTAGAGCAGGGGCCACACGAACAGGACGATGTTGTCCTTGCCGTAGGCCTGCTCGCCCGAGGCACTGATCGCCGGGGCGCCCTCGACCAGCAGGAAGATGCCGACGCCGGCGAGCGCGACCATGATCAGGATGCCGGCGCTGCGCGCCAGCCCGGCGAAGACCGCGTCCCCGCGCTTGGTCGACGTCTCGGTGTCGATGACACCCGTCGGTTCGGTGGTGGCCACCAGGTTCCTCTCGTGCGGTGGTACGGCGTTCCGGGGTCCGGGCCCGTGGACCCGGACCCCGGTGCGTCGTGTGGTGCCTGGGGTCAGCCGACCTGGATCGCGTCGACGATGCCCGCGACCTCGGTGCGCAGCTCCTCGCTGAGCGGGGCCGAGCCGGCCTCGGCCGCGCCCTGCTCCTGACCGGCCTCGCTGACGATGTAGCCGAGGTAGGCCTTGGCGAGCTCGCCCTCGTCGCCCGCGGGGTAGCTCGGGCAGGCGATCAGGTAGGACGTCAGGACGATCGGGTAGGTCCCGGCCTCCTGGGTCTCGTGGTCGAGGTCGAACACGATCGAGTTCGCGTCGCGACCCTCGACCCGCGGCGAGACCTCGAGGATCTTCGCGGCGGCCTCGGGCGTCGGGGCGACGAAGTCCTCGCCGACCCCGATGTTGGCGACGCCGAGGTCACCGGCCTGGCTGGCGTCGGCGTAGCCGATCGCGTTGGTGCCGCTGCCGACCGCGGAGACGACGCCCGAGGTGCCCTGGGCGCCCTCGCCGCCGTACTGCTGCGGCCAGACCTCGAGCGCACCCTCGGTCCAGACGTCGCCGGCGACGGCGTCGAGGTAGTCGGTGAAGTTCTCGGTGGTGCCCGACTCGTCGGAGCGGTGGACGGGGTTGATGTCCGCGTCCGGGAGCGTCGCGTCGGGGTTGTCGGCCGCGATCTCCTCGGCGTTCCACTTCGTGATCTTGCCGGCGAAGATGCCCGCCAGGGTGGCCGGCGACAGGTTCAGGTCGTCGACGCCCTCGACGTTGTAGATGATCGCGATCGGGCTGATGTAGTTGGGGATCTCGATGGGCGCCGAGCCCTCGCACCGCTCCGTGGCGGCGGTGAGCTCGCCCTCGTCGTCGGTGAGGTAGGCGTCGGAGCCGGCGAACGGGAAGGCGCCGGAGATGAAGCTCTCCCGGCCACCGCCCGAGCCGACCGGGTCGTAGTTCACGGTGACGTCGGGGTTCTCGTCCTGGAAGCCGACGATCCAGGCACCCTGGGCGGCCTCCTGCGAGGACGCGCCGCCGCCGTTGAGCTCACCGGCGAGGCTGCTGGAGCCGCCGCCGTCGCCGTCGGTGCTGCCGTCGCCCTCGTTGTCGGCGCCACAGGCGCTGAAGACCAGCGCGAGGGCGGCGATGCCGGGGACGATCGCCCGGCGGATGGAAGTGCTCTTCACTTCGGTTCTCCTGAGTCTTCTCGGGTCACTACGCCAGCGAAGTTAGGCAGCGCAGGTGTCCGGCTCCGGGGTCGTCGGTGAACGAGGAGTGAACTCGGGAGGGCCGAACGGCCACGCGCGCGCGAGGGTGAGACGGACAACACGTGAACAAGCCCGGGAGCGGGCGCGGAGGCCTTGACTCAGCGGCTGGTGTGGCGCTCGGCGGCCACCACCCGGCCGCGGCGCAGGTGGAGCACGAGCATCTCGCCGGGCTCGAGGCCCGGCTCGGTGACGTCCGGCGCCACCCCGGCGGCCTCGGTGACCCACGGCAGCACCGGACGGTGGGTGCACACGACGGTCCCTCCCGCGTCGGCCTTGCGCTCGAGCAGGTCGTCGACGACCGAGCGCACCAGCCGCTCGACCCCCCGCTGGCTGGCGCCCTCCTCCGAGAGCACGTCGTCGGTCTCGAGCTTCCAGCCCGTGGTCCCGGCGAACGGCTCCAGGGTCTCCACGCAGCGCGTCGAGGACGAGCTGACCAGCCGCCGCACGTCGTACGCCGCCAGCTGGGGCACCAGCCGGAACGCCTGGACCCGGCCAGACTGCAGCAGCGGGCGGGTGCGGTCGTCGGCCCGCCACGACTTGCGGCTCCGCGCGGTCGCGTGGCGCAGCACCACGAGGGTGTGGGTCTTGCGCCGCAGCCCGACGGCCTCCTCGAGGGTGGCCAGGTCGTGGGGGTAGCTGAGCCGGTCGCGGGCCGCGTCGAGCTCGAACCAGCCGAGCCGGTCGACCTCGTCGTTGGCCTCGTAGCCGCTGACGTCGGGGCTGCCCACCGCGCGACCGGTCCAGTAGCTCACCCGCTTGGGCCGGCCCTTGACCGCGTAGCGCTGCGCCGACAACGGCGGGCCCAGCCGCACGTGCAGGCCGGTCTCCTCGGCGACCTCGCGCACCGCGGCGACGCAGGCGTGCTCGCCCCGCTCGAGCTTCCCCTTGGGGAACGACCAGTCGTCGTACTTGGGGCGGTGCACGAGCAGCACCCGCTTGCCGGGACGGAACACGACCACGCCCGCTGCCTCGATCACCGCGGGGTCCCGCGGGGCTGGGGCGCTCGCCATGGCGACTAGTCTCACACCAGTTCGTCGACGACAGGAGACCAGGTTGCCCCGCTGGCTGCCCACGCGGGCGCGCAGGCCGCTCCTGGCCCTGCTGGTCCCGCTGGTCCTGGTGCTCGTCGCCGCCGTCGCGGTCGTCGGGGTGCGCGTCTGGCAGGACCACTCCCGCACCGAGCTCGAGCGGGCGGTCGACCTGGCGCCGTCGGGGTCGGAGCGGTTCGCCTGGACCGACTGGGCCGGCGTACGCCGCGAGCTCGACGCCCCCGAAGGCGACCTCGACGCGCTGCTCGACCTCGGCTTCGACGCCGACCTCACCTCGGCCTCCTCGATGGTCGACTCCGCGGCGTTCCTCGACGACCTGTTCGGCTTCTCGCCCGAGAACGTCGAGTGGGAGCTGCTCGCCCAGGGCGAGTCGGGCGCCGTGGCGCTGCTGCAGATGCCCGACTCCGTCGACCTCGAGGCGCTCGGCGACGGCCTCGAGGGACTGGGCTTCACCCGCCCCGACGAGGAGGACGGGGTGTGGGTCGGCGGCGAGGAGCTGATCGCCGACCTCGCGCCCGGCTCGGGCATCTCACCCCAGTTCCAGAACCTCGCCATCGACGCCGATGAGCACCTGGTGATCGGCAGCGACAACGCCGACTACCTCGCCACGGCGCTCGACGGCGACCGCGGCGTCGACGGCGTCGAGCAGGTGGTCGGCCGCGCCGGCGAGCCGCTCTCGGCGGTCGCCTACGCCGACGACCGCGCCTGCACGGCGCTGTCGATGGCCCAGGCCGACGGCGACGACCAGGCGGAGGCCGACGAGCTCGTCGCCGCCGCCGGCGAGGTGAACCCGCTCACCGGCTTCCTGCTCGGCTCGCTGCCCGACGGCACCGCCCGGGTCGTGATGTCGTTCGAGGACGACGACCAGGCGCGGCGCAACGCCGACGCCCGCAGCACCCTCGCCTCGGGCCCGGCCCCCGGCCAGGGCGGCGGGTTCGCCGACCGGTTCGAGCTCGGCCGGGTCGAGGCCGACGGCGAGGTGGTGACGATGGAGCTCGAGCCCGTCGAGGGCAGCTTCATCGTCTCCGACCTCGGCTCCGGGCCGGTGCTGTTCGCGACCTGCTGACCCGTCAGCGGGCCAGGGGCCGAAAGCCGCGCAGCCGCAGGCTGTTGGTCACCACGAACACCGAGCTCAGCGCCATCGCGGCCCCGGCCAGCATCGGGTTGAGCAGCCCCGCGGCGGCCAGCGGCAGCGCGGCGACGTTGTAGGCGAACGCCCAGAACAGGTTGCCCCGGATCGTGCCGAGCGTGCGCCGCGAGAGCCGGACGGCGTCCGCCGCAACCCGGAGGTCGCCGCTCACCAGCGTCAGGTCGCTGGCCTCGATGGCGGCGTCGGTGCCGGTGCCCATCGCGATGCCGAGGTCGGCGGTGGCGAGCGCCGCGGCGTCGTTGACGCCGTCGCCGACCATGGCCACGGTGCGGCCCTCCGCACGGAGGTCGGAGACCACCGCGACCTTCTGCTCGGGGAGCACCCCGGCGACCACCCGGTCGATGCCGACCTCGGCCGCGACCGCCCGGGCCGCGCGCTCGTGGTCGCCGGTGAGCAGCACCGGCTCGAGGCCCAGCCCCCGCAACGAGGCGACCGCGGCGGCGGAGGTGTCCCTGACCGTGTCGGCGACCGCGAGCACGCCGCGGGCCCGGCCCGCCCAGCCGGCGGCGACCGCCGTCCGACCGGCGGCCTCGACCTCGTCGACCGCGGCAGCCACCTCGGCGGGCACCTCGAGTCCGTGCTCGACCAGCAGCCCGGTCCGGCCCACGAGCACCTCGCGCCCCTCGACGGTGCCGAGCACCCCGAGGCCGGCCAGCGCGCGGAACCCGGTGACCTCCGGGTGCGGGCCCGGGCCCGCGACGGCCCGGCCGATCGGGTGCTCGCTGGCGGCCTCGACCGCGCCGGCCAGCCGCCTCAGCTCCGCCTCGTCCTGCCCGGCCGCCGGCCGCACCTCGACCAGCGCCATCCGGCCGGTGGTCACCGTGCCGGTCTTGTCCAGCACGACCGTGTCGACCCTGCGGGTCGACTCGAGCACCTCGGGCCCGCGGATCAGGATGCCGAGCTGGGCGCCGCGGCCGGTGCCGACCATGAGGGCCGTGGGCGTGGCCAGGCCGAGCGCGCAGGGGCAGGCGATGATCAACACCGCCACCGCGGCCGAGAACGCCGTCGTGGCGCCCGACCCGGTGCCGAGCCAGTAGCCGACGGTGCCCACCGCGAGCGCGATGACCAGCGGCACGAAGACCCCCGAGACGCGGTCGGCCAAGCGCTGCGCCTGGGTCTTGCCGTGCTGGGCCTCCTCGACCAGCCGGGCCATCCGGGCCAGCTGCGTGTCGCTGCCGACCCTGGTGGCGCGGACGACCAGCCGCCCGGAGGCGTTGACGGTCGCGCCCACCACGGGGTCGCCGGGCCCGACGTCGACGGGCACCGACTCGCCGGTGAGCATCGAGACGTCGACGGCCGAGGCGCCGCTCTCGACGACCCCGTCGGTCGCCACCGTCTCGCCGGGGCGCACCACGAAGGTGTCGCCGACCGCCAGCGACCCCGCCGGCACCTGCTGCTCGACCCCGTCGCGGAGCAGCGTCGCCTCGCGGGCGCCGAGCGACAGCAGGGCGCGCAGGGCGGCTCCGGCCCGGCGCTTGGAGCGCTTCTCGAACCAGCGCCCGGCCAGCAGGAACGTCGTCACACCAGCGGCGGTCTCGAGGTAGACGTTGCCCAGGCCGTCGCTGCGCTCGATCCCGAACGAGAACCCGTGGGTCATCCCGGGGTCGCCGGCGGTGCCGAGGAAGAGCGCGACGAGCGACCACGCGTACGCCGCCAGCACCCCCATCGAGACCAGCGTGTCCATCGTGGTGGCGCCGTGCCGCAGGTTGACCCACGCGGCCCGGTGGAACGGCCAGGCGCCCCACACCGCGACCGGCGTGGCCAGGGTCAGCGAGGCCCACTGCCAGTGGTCGAACTGCCAGGCCGGCACCATCGCCAGCACCACCACCGGCAGGGTCAGCAGCGCCGACCCCACCAGGCGCTGACGCAGCGCGTCGAGCTCGGGGTCGGGCACGACGTCCGGGTCGGCGGCGTCCGGCCCGCCCCCCGGCTCGGGCTCCGGCTCGGGGAGCGCCGCGGCGTACCCCGCCGCGGCCACGGTGTCGAGCAGCAGCTCGGTAGCGACGGTCGGCGGGAACGACACGCGCGCCCTCTCCGTGGCGTAGTTGACCGACGCGGTCACGCCGTCGAGCTTGTTGAGCTTGCGCTCGATCCGGTTGGCGCACGAGGCGCAGGTCATCCCGGTGATGGCGAGCTCGACGTCCTCGAGGTCAGTGTGCTCCGGACTCGTCGTGCCCATGCTCGTCACCTCCGTCCGTGACGGTGACCGTGAACGGCACCATCCGCACCGTGCCCTCGTGCTGGAACTCCAGGAACAGCCGGTAGCGGCCGGCGCTCGGGAACGTGGTCGCGAACGTCACCGCCGGGCCGTGGTGGTCACTCTCCTCGGGGTGGACGTGGAGGTAGCCCACGTCGCCGTCGCGCAGCGCGACCAGGTGACCCAGGGCGCCCAGGTAGGGCTCGAGGTCGGTGACCGGCACGCCGTCGCGACTGACGGTCGCGGTCAGCGTGGTCTCGTGACCCGCGGCCAGCCCACCGGCGAGCGTGACGTCGTAGCCACCGACGGCGCCGTCGAGGCGATCGTCCCCCAGCGGCCTCGGCGTCGTCGTGCCCGCGACGTGGAGGTCGGTGCCGAGCACGACCGGGTCGCCCGCGGCGGGGTCGAGGTCGGCCAGCACCCGCCAGGTGCCGGGCGTCAGGTCGACCCGGGTGGTCCAGGTGCCGGTGGCCTCGTCGAGCTCGGGGTGGACGTGCTGGAACCCCGTCAGGTCGCGGCGGACGACGACCAGGTGGAGCTCCTTCTCGTGCTGCACCTCGTAGTCGACCACCGGCTCACCGTCGGGTCCGCGCACGACGAAGGCCAGGCCGCGCCTGCCGGCGGTCGCCACCGGCTCGGCCAGCTCGATCGAGAAACCGTCGGCCGAGCGCTCGAGCCCCACCGGCCCTGCGTGCCCGCCTGCTTGCCCGGCGGTGTGCCCGGCGGTGTGCCCGGCGCCGGCCTGCTCGGGCTGGTGCTCGGGCTGGTGCTCGGGCTGGGCAGCCGGGGCGGGCGAGCCGGTGAGCCGGCCCAGGCCCAGCGCGGCGGCGAACACGACCGCGAGTGCCCCCACGAACGCCGCGACGCGGGCCGCGGTGCTCATGCCAGCTCGTAGCCCGCCTCGGCCACGGCCGCGGCGACGGCGGCGCGGTCGAGCGGGGCGGCGCTGGTCACGACGACCGCACCGGTCTCGAGCGTCACGGCGACGTCCTCGACGCCGGGCAGCTCGGTCAGCTCCTCGGTCACCGACGCGACGCAGTGGCCGCAGGTCATCCCGCTGACGGTGTAGGTCTGGGTCTCGCTCATGGGGCTCCTCCTCGTCAGGACCGGACCAGGCGCGTGATCGCGTCCATGGCCTCGGTCACCTTGTCGCGCGCCTCGGCGTCGCCGGCCCGGGCGGCGTCGACCACGCAGTGGTTCATGTGCTCCTCGAGCAGCGCCAGCGAGAACGACTGCAGCGCCTTCGTCATCGCCGAGACCTGGGTGAGGACGTCGATGCAGTACTGCTCCTCCTCGACCATCCGCTGCAGGCCGCGGGCCTGCCCCTCGATCCGGCGCAGCCGCTTGAGGTGGTCCTCCTTGCGGTGGAGGTAGCCGTGCTGGTGCTCGCTCATGGCGATAACCCTACCCCCCTAGGGTATGAATGCAAGTGCGCGGGAGGAGGCCCCGATCACGGCCGCCCGGACCCGGCGAGTGCCAGGGGCGGACGTTCAGTCGGCGGACGGAGCCTGCGGCGACTGGGGCACGACGCCGAGGATCTCGTCGATCTCGGTCGTGGAGAGGTGCTCGTCGGCCTCGCTGGCCGCGATGATCAGGTTGGTCGTGAGCTCGACCTCACCGAGCAGGTCGGAGTCCTCGAGCGTGACGTCGAACTGGTCGTACACCCGAACCTCCCTCGCGCCCTCGGCGTCGTGGAGAACGCCTGGTGAACTCTTGGGTCCAGCGTACGTGGTCGCGCAGCACGGTGGACCTGATCCGTGCGGGTGGTCCTGCGACCACCCGGGATGACCAGTCGGTACCCGGGCGGGGACCGAACATGCTCGAGGCCCCCACCCACAGGGGGTGGAGGCCTCGAGGGATGTCAGACCAGGAACAGGTCAGACGGGACGGACGTTCTCCGCCTGCGGGCCCTTCGGGCCCTGGGTGACGTCGAACTCGACCTTCTGGTTCTCGTCCAGGGACTTGTAGCCCTGGGTCTGGATCGCCGAGTAGTGCACGAAGACGTCGTCGCCGCCGTCCTCCTGCGCGATGAAGCCGAAGCCCTTCTCAGCGTTGAACCACTTCACGGTGCCCTGAGCCATTGCTCGTTTACTCCTTAGTCGGGGCGAGAGATCGTCACTTCGACGACCCCGCAATAGATGCGGTGACACGTCGCTCCGACTCGTGGATGGGAACCACGAAGCAGAAACGCCGTTGGATCACGTACTCCTTAGGCGTCAGACCAGCTGGAACTTGCACCTGTTGCTGTCACGACAGTACCAACTGCGGCGCCAGCGCAAACATCGCGGGCGACCGAAATCCCATCCTTCGGCGTGAAAGTTCCGCGTCGAGGGCGTGACGAGCGGGCGAACCGGGCTCGGGGGCGGGGTCCGGTGCCGCTCGGGCGGTCACGGCGGGTACCCCAGGGGGCATAGTCGGAACGGGTCATATCGGCGCCCCGATCGGGCAGATCGGCACCGATCTCCTTGCCCCTCCGCGACCCCCGGTCGAGGCTGCGGGTGACCTCCCCCAAGGTCGGCCGGTCGAGCGTCCCCCCACGGTCACCGGCCCCGACCGCCGACGTCCGCGCCCCCCGGCGCGGACGGGGCCCGCACCCCCCGGACGGCCCATGCACCCCCAGCAGCGGATCCGCACCGTCGTCGCCGCGCTCGCGCTCGCCGTCACCGGCTCCAGCCTCGCGCCCACCGGGCTGACCCCGGCGGCCGGCGCCGCTTCGGGCGGGCGGACCTACTACGTCTCCCCCACGGGCTCCGACAGCGCGTCGGGCACCAGCCCGCTCCGACCGCTGCGCACCCTGGCCCGCGCCTCGCGGCTCCCGCTGGCCGCCGGCGACCGGGTGCTGCTCCAGCGCGGCCGGACCTTCGCCGGACGCCTCGAGATCAGCCGGTCCGGCACCCCCGGGCGACCGGTCTCGCTGGGGGCCTACGGCGCGGGCGCCCTGCCCGTGGTCACTGGCGAGTGCATCACCACCACCGGCTCCCACGTCGAGGTGACCGACGTGCACGTGCGCGGCTGCTCGGTCGGCGTCCGGGTGCAGGGCCGGGCCACCACGCTGCGCCGGATCCGGGCGACCCGCAACATCCAGGGCGTCGACATCCTGCCGGGGGCCACCGGCGCCAAGGTGCTGCGCAGCCGGTTCCTGGACAACAACCGACTGGCGCCCGACACCCCCGGTGAGTGGGACGACTACGGCGCGATGGGCGTCGTCGTGCAGGGCGACCGCGCGGAGATCGCCTACAACTACTTCGAGGGGCAGGTCGCCGCGTCGCCGGACTTCGGCACCGACGGCTCGGCCATCGAGATCTACGGCGGCATCGGCACCTCGGTGCACCACAACGAGGGGCGCGACAACCGGGCCTTCACCGAGCTCGGGCACGCGCGCACCGACCGCACGACGTACGCCTACAACGTGTCGGTCTCGTCGGTGCGGTTCGCGGAGTTCCTCGTCACCCGCGGGGCCGGCGACTTCTTCGGCCCGGTCACCCGCACGGTCGCCCTCAACAACACCGTGCGCCACACCGGGCACGGGTCGCAGGGCTTCTACGTCGGCGGCACCTCGACGCCGAGCACGCTGACGATCCGCAACAACATCTTCGACGTGGCGGGCCGGATCGGCTACGCCGAGGGCAGCATCGGCGGGGGCGGCAACCTCTACTGGAACGGGCCGGTCGAGACCCGGATGCTGCCGGGCGACCGGGTGGCCGACCCGCAGTTCGTCAACCGCAGCGGCCGCCAGCTGGTCCCCCGCGCCTCGAGCCCCGCCGTCGACCGGGTGCGCAGGCCACCCGCCCGGCGCGACCTGCGCAACCGCCGCGTCCCCACCGACGGCAACGGCGACGGCCGCCGCGTCGGCGACATCGGCGCCTTCGAGGCGGGTCCCCGTCGGCACCCCTGAGCCCGCGCCCCGGGCCTCTGGGAGGATGGCGGGCGCCGGGGCCCCTAGCTCAATTGGCAGAGCAGGAGACTTTTAATCTCTTGGTTGTGGGTTCGAGTCCCACGGGGCCTACCGCTCGTGCGCCGCGCCCTGTGTGGCGGCTCACCCCACGGGGCGTATGCCCCGGCCGTCCCGGGGCACCATCATGGGACCAGCCCGGACCGGGCATCGGGGCTCCCCGGTCTCTTCCTCCGCACGACTCGAGGTTCACATGAACACCCAGCAGCACGCGCCCGACCCCGACCGCGAACCGGCCTACGCCGACCTCGTGGCCGAGTTCGGGTACGACCCGGTCGCCGCCCCGTCGTACGAGCCCGCCTCCTGGACCCAGGGCCTGCCCGTCGCCCAGTAGGTGATCCGCGGTCACCCGGCCTCCGCCTAGCGGCAGGCCAGGTAGGACCGTGAGGCCGCCTTGGTGCGGCCCTTCCTGGCGGGCTGGAGCACGACCACCGCGCGCAGCGTGACGGCCTTCGTCGCCGGCAGGTTGCGCAGCACCACGCGCCTGCCGCGCTCCACCTTCCGCACGGTGCGGACCTTGCGCCCGTCGACCAGCAGCCGGACGGCGGCCGCCCGGCCCGGGCCGGCGCGCAGCACGATGGCTGCGGAGCCGGCCGCGCAGTCGCGCCCGGTGGGCAGGTCCACCAGCGAGCGGCCCGCGCCCCGCTCGGGGCCGGTGGCGGTGCCGGCCTCCGCGAACGTCGCCCGCAGCCTGCCGGCGCCGCTGACCGACAGGTCGCCGTCCGCCGCGCGGGCGCCGCGCACACCGCGCAGCGTCAGCTGGTGGAGTCCGGCCGGCAGGAGCACCCGCACTGCGCGCCGGTCGTCCGGGAGGGTGGTGGTCAGGTCGGCGACGATCGAACCCCCGGTGCGCAGCCGGGCCTGGGCTTCCCCGAGGCCGGCGTTGTCGACCTGGAGGGTCAGCCAGCCGGGTCGCGGGAGCTGGAGCGGCACCACGAGCTGGGCGGCCTGGACCGCCCGCGCCTGGCAGGTCGCGACGTAGTCGGCGTCGAGGGCGAGCTCGTCGTCGACCACCAGCTCCACGGTCTGCGGTACGCCGCCTCGGGTGGTGATCCGCGGCACCGCGCGGACCTCGCCGCGGATCTCGGTCGACTCCGCGGGCGGGAGGGCGGAGTGGATCGTGGTGTCGACCCCAGCCGTCCGCGGCACCTCGGTGCCATCGGTGGGCACGGCGTAGGTCGTAGGCGTGGCGCTGCCGGCCGAGCCGGCGCACGTGTCGGACCACGCCCGCGCCAGCAGCTGGAGCCGAGGGGACTCCGGCGGCGAGGCCGATGCCGGGGAAGCGGGGACCAGGTTCAGCGCACCGACGGCGAGGCCGGCGCCGGTGAGCGTGGCGAGGAGGCTTGAACGGGAGCGAGGCACGACGGACTCCTGAGGACTTGTCGGGAGCCGTAAACTACCATCGCTAGTTTGGCGGGACAACCTCGTTTCGTGGACGACGCCGACCCGGCGCGGCTGGCGCCGGGTCGGCGGACGTCCCCTCAGCGCGCCTCAGGCGGAGCAGGCGGCGTAGGAGCGGGTCACCGTCTTGACCTTGCTGGGCTTGCCCTTCCGCGCGGGCTTCAGCACGACCACCGACCGCACCGTCGCGGCCTTCGCGTCGGCGAGACCGGTGAGACGGACGGTCTGGCCCTTCTTGGGGGTGCGAACCGTCTTCTTCTTGGCGCCGTTGACGTAGAAGGTCGCCTTCCTCACCTTCCTGGCCGACTGCTTGAACGCCGCGGCGACCGCGTTCCCCGCGCAGTCGCGGGCGTCGGGGAGGGCGACGAAGGTGCGCCCACCGCCGACAGCGGCCGAGGTGGCGGCACCGGCCTCGGTGAAGCCGACCCTGACCGAGGCGGTGCCCGCGGTGTCGAGGTTGCCGGTCTCCACGCTGTGGCCACGGCGGACTTCGGTGTGGAAGAAGTAGGTGCCCGCGACGAGGTAGGTGCGCAGGCTGGCGGAGTCATAGGGGTGGTCGGTCTCGTGGTACCAGTCCTGGGTGCCCGGGGTGTCGAGACCCGTGGCCAGCTCACCGGCGCGGCGGTTGTCGATGTCGGCGGTGAACCAGCCCGGCTCGTCGATCGTGAAGGTGAAGCCCAGCTCGACGCTCTGCATGGAGTAGGCGTTGCACGAGGTGGGGGCGGGCTTCGCCATCTTCAGCGCCGTCCGCAGCGCGATGTCGGCGCTCACCAGTCGACCACCCTGGGAGCGGATGGTGGCGGTGCCGCCTGCCCGGTTGGTCACCGAGGTGCGAGGCCCGGGGTCGGCGGGGTCGTGGACGGTTCCGGTGCGCAGCTGGCCGACCTGCCGCGGGACGCCGTTGGGCGCGACCTGGACACTCTCGGTGCCGGACAGCGTCGTGTGGTCCTCGCACGCGTTGGGGCCGGCGGCGCTGGTGTCGACGTCGAAGGAGCCGCTGCTGGTGCTGGGCGCGGCGGAAACGGTGGGGGCGAGAGCGACCAGCGCGGCGGTCGCCAGCGAGGTGGAGACGGCCAGGGCGAGGGTGCGGTGCGACATGGGTGCCTTTCGGGTTCGGGAGGGTGGCCCGACGGGCCAGGACGTGGACGTACGGCGACCGTAGGTGGTTCCGGGGTCGCCGTACGCGGTCGTGCAGGTGCAGCAGTGTCTAGGCCGAGCAGGCGGTGTAGGACCGGGTGACCGTCCTGGTCCTGCCCTTCTTGCCCTTGCGGGGCGGGTCGAGCCGGAGCACCGCCCTGATCGTCACCGGCTGGGCGGCCGCCAGCCCGCGGAGCCGCACGGTCCGGTTCGGCCGGGGGTTCCTCACCGTCCGGCGCTGGGCACCGTTGACGAAGAACGTCGCCTTGGCGACCTTCCGGGCCGGTCTCCTGAACGTCGGGGTCACCGCGCCGCCCGCGCAGTCGCGGGTCGCGGGGAGGCCCACGAACGACGTGCCGCGGCCCCGCGCCGGACCCGCGGCGAGCCCGCCCTCGACGAACGACGCGGTCACCACGGCCGTGCCCGAGGCGTCGAGGTCGCCGTCGACGGCGGCGTGCTGCTGACGGACCGTAGCGACGAGCTGGTGCTTGCCGGCCGGGAGGTGGACCCGGGTCCGCCGGTGGTCGGAGGGCAGCTGGCTGTCGAGGGTCGCGCGCGTCGCACCCCCCGTCCGCACCGTCGTCGTGACCCGGCCCGCACCAGCGTTGGTCAGGTCGAGGGTCAGGAACCCGCCGCGGGGCAGGTCGAGACCCACCACGAGGTCGGCGTACACCTCCTGGCTCACGCCGCAGCTCGTGGACGGTGGGGCATCCATGGCCATCTCGTCGGCCACCTCGAAGCGGACCTCCCGCAGGGCCCCGCCCGCCGTCGAGATGCGGGCGTGGCCGGTGATCGCACCGTCGACGGTGGTCTCGTCGCCGGAAGTGACGATGTTGTTGAACTCGCCGGCGAACGAGTCGGATCGCGCCAGCGTCGGCTGGTCGAGCGGCACCGGGTAGTGGTGCACCTCGTCCGTCCCCAGGTTGCCCATCGGGGAGCACTGCAGGGACTCGGCCTCTGCGTGCGCGCGCACGCCGATCTGAGCCCCGGTCACGGGGGGCGCGGCCCCGGCCGTCCCGGGTGTTGCCACGAGGACCGATCCGGTCAGCAGGAGCGCGGCGGTCACCGCCACGGCAGGGGGTCGCAGGAGGCTGGGCGCCATCGGTGCTCCTGGGTTCGTCGGGAGTCGAGCCAGAGAACGATAGGCAACGAGCGCCACGCGCGCGACCCATCAGCCCCGCCGTCTGGACCGTTGTGGACGGCGGGGTGTGGGGCGGGGCCGTCAGGGTTCCCAGGTGCCGGTGGGGTCGCGGCGGGCGGTGAGGCCATGGGGGCTGGTCCACTCGACTGTCTGTTGGTCGATCCGGTCGTAGGTCCACATCGCATGTGTCTTGAGGCGGTGATGCCGCCGGCAGAGCGGCACGAGGTTGCAGGAGCAGGTGGGTCCGCCGTCGTCGTACGCCACGGTGTGGTCGGTGTCGCAGCGGGCTGCTGGGCGGGTGCAGTGGGGGAAGGCGCAGGTGTGGAAGATCAGCTCGGCTTGGCGCTTGAGCCGGGCTGGGACCTCGGCGCTGTCGATCTGGTGGTGGGTGTTGAGGTCGATGACCTGCACGGGCTTCACCACGGTCGCCTTCCCGCACCAGTCGGCGACCTGGTCGAGGGTGACGGGCTCGCGGGTGTTGTCGAGCAGACCGACGGCTTGGTCGTGGAAGTGGACCACGACGGTGGTGTCGCCCTTCACGAGCTGACCCAGGGCATTCGCGCGTCGGAGGTCGAGGGGTTCGTCAGTCTCGATGGTCTTGGCGCCGGCCGCGATCGCGGTCTCGAGCTGGAGGGCGGTGGCGGTGTCGACCTGGGCGTCGACCCAGGCGATGCCGTGACGGCCGTGGGTGATCCGCACGTAGCGCTTGGCGAGCGCTGCTCGTCGGTCGCGCTCTGCCCGGTCGGGGTCGAAGCGGAGGATCGCTTCGGTGACGAGGTTCTCGACCTGCCTGGGCCCGAGCCGGGCGGCCTTGGTCTCGAGCTGGGAGTCGACGTGCGCCGCGACCGCGGGCGGCAGTGCGATGGTGTGCTTGGCGACGGTGCGGGCCTTCCAGGCCTGCACCTCGCCGGCCTGCACGCGTGCCCAGAGCCGCTTGAGGCGGTGGCGCAGCTCGAGGGCCTCGGCAAGCAGGAGCCGGGCGGCGTGGGTGGAGGTGCCGAGCGCGAGGCCGAGCTCGGCGACGCAGAACTCCGCCACCTGCGGGGTGCCCTCGCCGCCGAGGACGTCGGCGTCCTCCCACCTCTCCATCGCGGGGACGATCGACTCGGCGGGGTGCAAGTCGGCCCACTCGCACGCGAGCCTGAGCAGGTCTGCCTCGGCGCGGTCGCGGACGTACTTGGTGTCGCGGACCGCGGCGAGGAGCTCTGCCCGGGTGCCTGTCATGCTTCGATCCAAGCATCGACCACCGACAGTGCTCGGCCGGATTTCGCGTTGTCCACAACGGGATTCCGGTTTGTCACCCGATCGTTATCGCGGTCGGGAGGCGCCCACCGCTGGTTGAGGAAGTCGCGCTAGCGACTGTCTCGAAACCCCCGCCGGCCGAACGCAGACCGTCCCCACCCGGAGGGCTCTCGGCTCGCCGGGTAACTGAGTGAAGGACCTCGTCCTTCCTCAACCAGCGATGCGCCAAGCCCGCGCAAGCTGGCGGCGCGAGCTTGCGAGTGCCGGCCGTGCGCCGTCCCACCTGGTCGGGAGAGGCTCGGGGTCAAGGCCGCCGAAGGCGCCGCAGGGAAGCCTTGACGCCGAGACCCGACCAGGTAGGCGCGCGGGCGCCCCGAGTCAGCCGCAGGAGGTCTCCGAACCCTGGTCCAGGGAGGGCGTTCGACTTGCCGGGTTTCGAGGCTCGTCGCTAGCGCTCCTCGCACCTCAACCAGCGCCAACCGTGACCATCGCTGGTTGAGGAAGTCGCGCTAGCGACTGTCTCGAAACCCCCGCCGGCCAAACGCCTGCGGGTACCGCCGACCCCGCGCTTGTTGACGCCGCGGTGCGCCCACCCGGCGTCAATTAACGACGGGTCGGCGATACCCGGGCTGCCCGCGGTGTTGCGGGAGGGCTCTTGTCTCACCGGGTAACGAGTGAAGGACTTCGTCCTTCCTCAACCAGCGGTGGGGCAAGCGCCCGCGCGTGCTGGCGGCGCGAGCTTGCGAGTGCCGGCAGTGCGCCGTACAGCAGGCCGACCGAGGCTCGCGGTCAAGGACGCCCAAGGCGCCGGAGGGAATCCTCGACGGCGAGCGTCGGCCTGCTAGCCGCGGGC
Source organism: Nocardioides sp. SYSU D00038 (assembly GCF_016924665.1). Taxonomy (GTDB): domain Bacteria; phylum Actinomycetota; class Actinomycetes; order Propionibacteriales; family Nocardioidaceae; genus Nocardioides. The sequence goes on along the minus strand of NZ_JAFFJT010000011.1, from coordinate 27,466 downwards.
GCCCCGAGTTGGCCAGCGGAGGGACCCGAATCCCGAGGAAGGGAGGGCTGTCGTCCCACCGGGCAACGAGTGAGGACCACTCGGACGCACGAACGGCGGCCCGGGAGCCCCGGGCCGCCGTACGCGGTCGATCGTGGTGGAGCAGGTGGGTCAGCCGGAGCAGGCGGTGTAGGACCGGGTGACCGTCTTGGTCTTGCCGGGCTTGCCCTTGCGCGGCGGGTCGAGCTTGAGCACGGCCTTGACCGTCACCGGCTTGGCGTCGACCAGGCTGCCGAGCTTGACGGTCTTGCCCTTCTTGGCGTTCTTGACCGTCGTGCGCTTCTTGCCGTTGACGAAGAACGTCGCCTTCGCGACCTTCTTCGCCGGCTTCTTGAACGTCGCAGTCACCGCGTTGCCCGCGCAGTCACGAGCGGCCGGCAGGTCCACGAACGCCTTGCCGCCACCCTGCGCCGCGGCCGGAGCCGCGCCGCCGGGCACGAACTGGGCGGAGACCGAGCCGGTGAGCTTCTTCGACGCGACGCTCCCGCGCACTGCTTCCCGGGTGACCTCGAACTCCGCGTAGAACTCGTAGTCGCCGACCGGCAGGAACACCCGGCTGGTGTTGTCGTAGACGTCGAACTCCGACCAGGTGTCCTGCTCCTGCTGGTCCCCGTTGTCGTTGCGCTCGATCCAGGCCTCCGCGAAGGTGAACCCGCGGGAGGTCGTGTCGATGGTCAGCCACCCTGCCTGGGCGATCTTGAACTCGAAGTAGATCTCCGTGTAGCCCCGGAGGCGGGTGTCGCAGAGCTGGTTGGCAGGGGTGGACATGGAGTAATCCCCGGTGACCTTGAAGTCCACGGAGCGCAGGCTGCCCGCAGCCGCCGCGACGCGACCGGTGCCGGCCTGGCGGCTGTGGACCGTGGTGACCTCGGCCGGGACGTTGTCGTTGGTCACGGTCGCGTCGTAGGTGTGCCCCGCCGATCGCGCCTCGTTGTCGGTGACGAAGTCCTGCTCCTGGCCCGCGAAGGGCACCGACTCGGTGCAGTTGCCGCTCTGGTTGGACGCGGAGGCCGAGGACTCGATGTAGGCGTTGGTGAGGACGGGGGCGGCGTGAGCCGCGGGCGCGACGGCGGCGATGCTGAGGCCGAGCGCGCCGGACGCCACGAGGGCCGCAGCGCGGCCGAGCACGGGGTGCTTCATGTTGCTCCTTGGTTGTGGGACGAACCCACGGAGCCTAGGGTGCGCGCGCCGACGCGACCATGGCCCGTACGGGGCATTGCCCGTCACGCGACCGTGGGCCGCCCCCGACAACGAGGGCGACCCACGACGCTGGTCCGGTGCCCCTCAGCCGGAGCAGGCGGTGTAGGACCGGGTGACCGTCTTGGTCTTGCCGGGCTTGCCCTTGCGCGGCGGGTCGAGCTTGAGCACGGCCTTGACCGTCACCGCCTTGGCGTCGACCAGGCTGCCGAGCTTGACGGTCTTGCCCTTCTTGGCGCTGTTGACCGTCTTGCGCTTCTTGCCGTTGACGTAGAACGTCGCCTTCGCGACCTTCTTCGCCGGCTTCTTGAACGTCGCGGTCACCGCGTTGCCCGCGCAGTCACGAGCGGCCGGCAGGTCCACGAACGCCTTGCCGCCACCCTGTGCCGCGGCCGGGGCTGCGCCGCCCGGGACGAAGCTGGCCGTGATCCGGGCGCTCATGTCCCTGACGATGTTGCCCTGGGTGGCGCGGTGGTCGCGGTAGGTCTCCGCGTAGAAGCGGTACTCACCGGCCGGCAGCCATACCCGGTCGGTGCCGGTGTGGTTCTCGAACTCGGAGTAGTGGTCCTGGTCGGTGTCGGGACCGGACTGGTTCTCGACCTCGATGTAGGCCTCGACGTAGTTGTAGCCCTTGCTGGCCATGTCGACCGTGAACCAGCCGGCCTGCGCGATCTTGAAGTTGAAGTCGGTCTCGATGTAGCCGTAGGCATAGGTGTCGCACCCCTGGGCCGCGCCCTTCGCGGCCGTCATGCTGAATCGTCCGTTGGTGCGGAAGTCGGCCGACGCGAAGTTGCCGCCCAGGGTCGCCACCTTCATCGAGCCGTTCTGCCGGCTGACCACGTCGGTCCGGTCGGACGCGTCGTTGTCGTTGACCACGGCGCCCGTGTAGCTGTGACCGAGGGTGAGGGTCTGGTTGTCGCTCGTGGTGAAGTCCTTGCTGCTGTTGGCCGAGGGGCTGGTCGCGGTGCACGCCGCTGCGTTGTTCTGCTTGTACGCCGTGGCGTAGGTGTCGATCTCGCCGTCGGTGATGACCGGGTCGGCGTGGGCCGGGGTCGCCACGGCACTGATGGCACCGAGGGTGAGCGCGGCCGAGGCCGTGCCGATCCCGAGGCGGGCCAGAATGGGGTGCTTCATGGGGTGAGGTGCTCCTCGCAGAGAGTAGGTTGACCGCGCCAGCCTAGGTAAAGCCGCTGGGCGCGACCATGGCCCAGACGGGGCATTGCCCGTCACGCGACCGTGGGCCGCCCCCGACAACGAGGGCGGCCCACGACGCTGGTCCGGTGCCCCTCAGCCCGAACAGGCGGTGTAGGACCGGGTGACCGTCTTGGTCTTGCCCTTCTTGCCCTTGCGCGGCGGGTCGAGCTTGAGCACCGCCTTGACCGTCACCGGCTTGGCGTCGACCAGGCTGCCGAGCTTGACGGTCTTGCCCTTCTTGGCGCTGTTGACCGTCTTGCGCTTCTTGCCGTTGACGTAGAACGTCGCCTTCGCGACCTTCTTGGCCGGCTTCTTGAACGTCGCGGTCACCGCGTTGGCCGCGCAGTCACGAGCGGCGGGCAGGTCGACGAACGCCTTGCCGCCACCCTGTGCCGCGGCGGGGGCCGCGCCGCCGGGGACGAAGCTGGCGGTGATCCGGGCGGTCATGGTCTTGGAGACGTTGCCGTGGACCGCGTACTGGTTGCGGTAGGTCTCCGCGTAGAAGCGGTACTCACCGGCCGGCAGCCAGACCCGGTCGGTGCCGGTGTGGTTCTCGAACTCGGAGTAGTGGTCCTGGTCGGTGTCGGGGCCGGGCTGGTTCTCGACCTCGATGTAGGCCTCGACGTAGTTGTAGCCCTTGCTGGCCATGTCGACCGTGAACCAGCCGGCCTGCGCGATCTTGAACTCGAACTCGGTCTCGATGTAGGCGTAGGCATAGGTGTTGCACGCCTGGGCCGCGCCCTTCGCAGCGGTCAAGCTGAACCGCCCATTGGTGCGGAAGTCGGCCGACGCGAAGCTGCCACCGGCGGTGGCCACCTTGATCGAACCGCTCTGCTGGCTGACCACGTCGGTCCGGTCGGACGCGTCGTTGTCGTTGACCACGGCGCCCGTGTAGCTGTGGCCGTTGGTGAGGGTCTGGTTGTCGCTCGCGCTGAAGTTCTTGTCGATGTCGACGTCAGGGGCGGTCTGCGTGCAGGACGCGCCGCCCTGCTTGTACGCCGTGGCGTAGGTGTCGAGCTCGCCGTCGGTGATGACCGGGTCGGCGTGGGCCGGCGCGGCTGCCACGGCACTGAGGACGCCGAGGGTGAGCGCGGCCGAGGCCGTGCCGATCCCGAGGCGGGCCAGGATGGGGTGCTTCATGGGGTGAGGTGCTCCTCGCAGTGGGTCGTCGGTTGACCGCGCCAGCCTAGGTAAAGCCGGGCGAACGCGACCATGGCCCAGACGGGGCATTGCCTGGCAGACGTGACCGTGGGCCGCCCCTGACAACGAGGACGACCCACGACGCTGGTCCGGCTCTTATCAGCCCGAACAGGCGGTGTAGGACCGGGTGACCGTCTTGGTCTTGCCCTTCTTGCCCTTGCGCGGCGGGTCGAGCTTGAGCACGGCCTTGACCGTCACCGGCTTGGCGTCGACCAGGCTGCCGAGCTTGACGGTCTTGCCCTTCTTGGCGCTGTTGACCGTCTTGCGCTTCTTGCCGTTGACGAAGAACGTCGCCTTCGCGACCTTCTTCGCCGGCTTCTTGAACGTCGCAGTCACCGCGTTGCCCGCGCAGTCACGAGCGACCGGCAGGTCCACGAACGCCTTGCCGCCACCCTGTGCCGCCGCCGGAGCCTCCCCGCCCGGCACGAACCGCGCGGACACCGTGGCGGCCGACCGCTTCGTCGCGAAGCTCCCGCCCGAGGCGAAACGACGAGCCTCGAACTCGGCGTAGAACTCGTACTCACCGACCGGCAGGAACACCCGACTGGTGTTGTCGAAGACGTCGAACTCCGACCAGGTGTCCTGCTCCTCCTGCTCGGGAGAGTCGTCGCGTTCGATCCAAGCCTCCGAGTAGGTGAATCCACGCGAGGTCGTGTCGATGGTCAGCCAACCTGCCCGAGCGATCTTGAACTCGAAGTAGAGGTCGGTCTCTCCGCGCAAGCTGGTGTCGCACAGCTGGCCGGCAGGGACGGACATCGACTGCTCGCCGGTGACCTTGAAGTCCACCGATCGCAGACTGCCGCCCGCCGCCGTGACCCGGGCGGTGCCGGACTGCCGACTGTGGACGGTGGTCACCTCCGCAGGCGCGGCGTTGTTGGTCACGGTGGCGTCGTGGCTGTGCGAGGCGGAGCGGGTCTCGCTGTCGGTGACGAAGTCCTGGTTCTGGCTGGTCGAGGGCACCGACTCGGCGCAGTCGCCGGACATGTTGCCCGCGGAACCCACCGAGTAGATGTAGCCGTCGGTGATGACCGGGGCGGCCTGGGCGGGTGCGGCCACGGCGCTCAGGACGCCGAAGGCCAGCGTCGACGACGCCGCCAGGGCCATCGTCCGAGCGATGGTGCGGTGCTTCATGGAGGTAGCTCCTCGGGTAGTGGGGTACAACCCTCGGAGACTAGGCAGCGCCCGTCGTGGTGACCATGGCCCGGACGGGGCATTCGCGGGAGTGACAGGAGTGCTGCGGCGCCGCTACGGCCGCTCGACCACGGCCGCCGCGTCGGCGTAGGAGTGCTGGCTCGTGGTCGAGAAGTAGTTGATGCCGATGAAGTTGAACCACAGCGTCGCCATGCCGACCAGCGCCAGCAGCGCGGCGTTGCGGCCCTTCCAACCGGCGGTGGAGCGGGCGTGGAGGTAGGCGGCGTAGACGACCCAGGTGATGAACGCCCACACCTCCTTGGGGTCCCAGTTCCAGTACGACGACCACGCCTGGTGGGCCCAGATCGGACCGGTGATGAGCACCGCGAAGGTCCACACCGGGAAGGCGAAGGCGTGGATGCGGTACGCCGTGCGGTCGAGCGCCGCCAGCTCCGGGACCCGCGACATGATCGGCCCCACGGGGCGGCGCATCTTGACGAGGTACGTCGCCGAGAGGATCCCGCCGAGGGTGAACGCACCGGTCGCGAGCACCGCGGAGACCACGTGGATCACCAGCCACGGCGAGTTCAGCGAGTCGCTGAGCGGGCCGACCGGGTTGTAGAGCCAGATCACCGCCACCATCAGCAGGGTGACGACCAGGCCCACGACCAGGGGCGCCATCCAGGCCAGCCGGAACCGGCGGTAGAGCCCGACGTAGCCGGCCGCCACGACGAACGTGCCGGCCATCGTGAACTCGTACATGTTGCCCCACGGCACCCGGTTGGGGTCGGCGGCCAGCCCGCGAGCGACCAGCGCCACGAGGTGGGCGACCAGGGCCAGGACGGTCACGGCCAGGCCGATCCGGGCGAACCGCGCCACCCGCTCCTCCCGGTCGCTGCCGGACCCGAGGTCGTCCGCAGGGCCGGTGGCGACCGCGACGCCGCCACCCTCGGCGGCCTCGGTGGTGGCCGTCTCGTGCTGCCGGCGGCCGGCGAGCGCCGACCACTCGACCAGGTGGGCGACCAGGGCCAGGAAGTACAGCCCTCCGGCCACCGCGATCGCGGTGTTGCTCAGCGCGCTCCAGTCGGCGTCGCTCACGTCTTCTCCTCCTCGGCGAGGGCCTCGACGAGCTCCTCGATCACGGTCGTCACGTCGCCGCCGCCGGTGCGGTCGAGGGCGGCCACCGTCACCAGTGTGCCCCCACCCCCCGCGACGGCCCGCACCCAGACCCGGCGGGGCCGGATGAACAGCGAGCCCAGCAGCCCGACCAGCGCCAAGACCACCCCGGCGAGCGCGATCCGCTTGCCCGGCGTCTGGCTGATCTGGATCCGGTTCCAGTCGACGACCCGCTCGAACGTCACGCTGCCCAGGCCGTCGGGGAGCTCGGCGGTCTCGCCCGGCGAGAGGTCCAGCCGCAGGTCCTTGCCGTCCTCGCCCTCGACCTTGGTGGCCTTGGAGGTGTCGAGCACGTAGACCGACTGCGACGTGGAGTCGGCGGCGTCCATGTCGAGGTCACCGCGGTAGACCGACATCGACAGCAGCGGGTTGCGGGGCCGGCCGGGCACGTTGGTGAGGTCGCCGTCGGGCGTCATCACGAACGTCGGGAAGAACAACCCGTCGAGGCCGATCTGCTCGGGCCGGGCGTCCGGAGCCTTGACCACGCCGAACGACAGCAGGTCGGGGCCCTGCGGCAGGAAGATCGTGGGACCGGAGTAGGCGATGTTGCCCTCGCCGTCGCGCACGGTGATCACCGGCGCGTAGCCGTGCCCGATGAGGAACAGCTCGGTCGACCCCACCTTGAGCGGGTGGTTGACGCGCAGCCGGTACTCCTTCTCCTCGCCGTCGCGCTCCCGGTAGGTGAGGTGGGAGGCGAAGCCGCGCGAGGTGCCGATGCCCGGGCCGTCCTCGATCCACTCGACGTCGAAGTCGTCGACGGTGAAGACGAACGGGTCCATGTCCTCGGCCTGGAACAGCGTGCCGGGCACCAGGTCGTCGTAGGAGTTCGGGGTGTTGGCGACCGGGGTGCCGACCACCACGATCATCCCGCCCTTGTAGCCGAAGAGCCCACCCATGGCGAAGCCCACCAGCACCACCACCACCGACAGGTGGAACAGCAGGTTGCCCACCTCGCGCAGGTAGCCGCGCTCGGCGCTCACCGCGTCGTCGCCGTCGGCCGCGGCCCGCACCCGGTAGCCGCGCTCGCGCAGCACCGCGCGGGCGCGGGTGAGCACGGCCTCGCCCCCCAGGTCGGTGTCGTACGACGCGTGGTCGGGCAGCCGCTCGAGGTTGCGCGGGGCGCGGGGCGGCTCGGCTCGGATCGCCCGCAGGTAGACCCAGGTGCGCGGCAGGATGCAACCGATCAGCGAGACCATCAGCAGGATGTAGACGGCCGCGAACCACACCGAGCCGTAGACGTCGAACAGGCCGAGGCGGTCGTAGATCGGGGCGAGGGTGGGGTGCGCCTCGCGCCAGCGGCTGGTCTCGAGCGAGTCGAGGTTCTCCTGGGGGATGACCGACCCCGGCACCGCGGCCAGGGCGAGCAGGAGCAGCAGGATCAGCGCGGTGCGCATCGAGGTCAGCTGGCGCCACGCCCAGCGCAGCAGCTCGCGAGGGGTGAGCTCGCCGGCACGCCGGTCGGTGCGCTCGGTGCGCGCGTCCGGGGTCTGGGTCACAGGCCGACCGTCCAGTAGTCGGCGAGCTGCACCTGCATCCAGGCGACCGCCTGGTCCCACCAGCCGGTGAGCAGCAGCAGGCCGACCACGATCAGCATCACGCCACCGAAGACCGACACCGCGCGCTGGTGGCGGCGCACGAACGCCACCGCGGTCATCGCCCGGCGCCAGGCCAGGGCGGCGACGACGAACGGCACCCCCAGCCCCGCGGAGTACGCCGCCAGCAGGATGCCCGCGCGCAGCGAGCTCTCGTTGAACGCCAGCCCGAGGATCACGCCGAGCGTGGGGCCGACGCACGGCGTCCAGCCGAGCCCGAACAGGAAGCCGAGCAGCGGCGCGGCGGCCAGCCCCACCGCGGGCACCTTGTGGATGCGCACGTCGCGCTGGAGCAGCGGCACCAGCCCCATGAAGGCCAGGCCGAGCACGATCGCGAGGACGCCGAGCACGACGTTGAAGGTGGTGCGGTTGACGTCGAGCCAGCGCACGACGCTCGAGCTGGCGACGCCCAGGGTCACGAAGACCGCCGAGAAGCCGGCCACGAAGAGCAGCGCCCCGGCGAGCATCCGGCCGCGCTTGGCCTCGCCCGAGGCGACGTCGGCGCCGGAGAGGCCGGTGGCGTAGGAGAGGTAGCCGGGCAGCAGCGGGATCACGCAGGGCGAGAAGAACGACACCAGGCCGGCCACCAGCGCGAGCGGGACGGCCAGCACCAGCGAGCCGGAGGCGACGTTCTCGCCGAACCACTCACCCATCGGCGGGCTGCCCGGTCTGCCCCTCGGTGGGCACGTCCTCGGCCAGCAGGTCCTCGACCAGGTCGCCCAGCGTGGCCCGGCCGGGGATCGCGCCGAAGATCAGCGCGCCGAGGCGGCCCTGCCGGTCGAGCAGCGCGGTCGCGGGGATGGTGCGCGGGTTGATCTTGTCGCTGAACTCCAGCAGCACCGTGCTGCCGGGGTCGAAGAACGACGGGAACTCCATGCCCTGGGTGCGCTCGAAGGAGGCCGCGGTCTCCACGCCGTTGTCGCGGACGTTGACGCCGACCAGCGCGACGTCGTCGCCCTCGTTCTCGCTCGCCCAGTCGGTGAGCAGTGGCATCTCCTTGCGGCACTCCACGCACCAGGCGCCCCAGACGTTCACCACGACCACCTTGCCGCGGTAGTCGGCGATGTCGATCGGCTCGCCACCCACGGTGGTGCCGACCGCCTCGACCGGGTCGCCGCGCTCGTCCTCGGGGATCTGGAAGATCCGTCCCGTGCCCTCGTCGTAGCCCTTGCCGTCGGTGCCGCCGAGGTCGCTGCAGCCGGCCCCCGCCAGACCGACCAGGACCAGCAGGAGCACGAGCAGTCGCGAGCGCATGGTCAGGGTCTCTCCTCGTCGGGAGCGCCGCCGGCCGAGAACGGCGCCTTCCGGTCCTGCACCGGAATCAGGTCGCCGGCGGGCTCGCTGTAGGACACCTGCGCGATCTGGTCGCCCACGAAGTGGAACGACGTCAGCGAGCACAGCGTGCACTGGCGCTTGCGGGGGTCGTGGATGAACGAGCGCTTCTCGACGTGGAGGCGCGTGGTCCAGATCGGCAGCTGGTGAGACACCACCACCGCCTCGTGGCCCTGCGCCGCGACGCGGGCGTCGTGGACCGCCGACATCATCCTGGCCACGATCTGCTTGTAGGGCTCGCCCCACGACGGGCCGAGCGGGTTCCACAGGTGGCGCCACAGCCGCGGGCGCTTGAGCAGGGTGCGGGCGCCCTCACCGAAGCTGATGCCCTCGAAGACGTTGGTCGACTCCAGCACCCGCTCGTCGAGCACGACCTCGAGCCCGCGCGCGGCCGCCAGCGGCGCGGCCGTCTCCTGGGCCCGCTCCAGCGGCGAGGAGCGCAGGTGCACGATGTCGCGGTCGCCGACCGCGTCCGCGACCCGCTGGGCCATCCGGGTGCCGAGGTCGGAGAGGTGGAAACCGTCGCGGCGCCCGTAGAGGACGCCCTGCGGGTTGTGCACCTCGCCGTGGCGCAGCAGGTGGACGATCGTGTCGGGGGTCTGGCTCATGCGGGGCCCTCCTGGGCGGCAGCGGCGGCCCGGGCCGCCCCGGGCAGCGCGTCGAGCACGGTCTGCACGGCGCGGTCGTCATGGGCGGCGGAGACGAACCACGCCTCGTACGCCGACGGGGGCAGGTGGACGCCGGCGTCGAGCATCGCGTGGAAGAACGCGGCGTACGCCGCCGAGTCGGTGCGCGAGGCGTCGTCGAAGTCGCGCACCGGCCCGCCGTCGAGCAGGAAGATCGAGAACATCGTCCCGGTGGCCTGCACGACGTGGGGCACCCCGGCGACCGACAGCGCGTCGGAGGCGGCGGTCTTGAGGGTGTCGGCGACCGAGCCGAGGTGGGCGTAGACCTCGTCGGTCGCGAGCCGCAGCGTGGTGAGGCCGGCCGTGGTCGCGACCGGGTTCCCCGACAGCGTGCCGGCCTGGTAGACGGGCCCCTCCGGCGAGAGCTGCGCCATCAGGTCGGCCCGGCCACCGAACGCCGCCGCCGGGAAGCCGCCGCCCATCACCTTGCCGAACGTGACCAGGTCGGGTCGCCAGCCCTCGACCGCACCGTCGAGACCCCACTGGCCGGTGCGGGTGACCCGGAAGCCGGTCATCACCTCGTCGCTGATGAACAGCGCCCCGTGGCGGCGGCAGGTCTCGGCCAGGAACCCGTTGAAGCCGGGCTCGGGCGGCACCACGCCCATGTTGCCGGGGGCGGCCTCGGTGATCACGCAGGCGATCCGGTCGCCGTGGTCGGCGAAGGCCGCCTCGACCGCGCCCCGGTCGTTGTAGGGCAGCACCAGGGTGAGCGCGGTCGACGACTCCGGCACGCCCGGGGTGCCCGGCACCGAGAACGTCGCCAGCCCGGAGCCGGCCGAGGCGAGCAGCGAGTCGACGTGGCCGTGGTAGCAGCCGGCGAACTTCACCACGACGTCGCGACCGGTGGCGCCGCGGGCCAGCCGGATCGCCGACATGGTCGCCTCGGTGCCGGAGGAGACGAAGCGCACCCGCTCCACCGACGTCCGGGCCACGATCTCCTCCGCGAGCTCGACCTCCGGCTCGGTGGGCGTGCCGTACGACGTGCCGCGGCGCACCGCCGCCTCGACCTCCGCCAGCACCTCGGGGTGGGCGTGGCCGAGCAGCATCGGGCCCCAGGAGCAGATCAGGTCGACGTACTCGCGCCCGTCGACGTCGGTGAGCCAGGCGCCACTGGCCGACCGGATGAACCGGGGGGTGCCGCCGACGGCGTTGAATGCCCGCACCGGCGAGTTCACGCCGCCGGGCGTCACCGCCCGGGCGCGCGCGAACAGCTCCTCGGAGCGGGGCGCGGAGGTCGGCACGACGTCGGGCACCCTGCCATTGTCACCGAGGCGCCTGACCGGCCCGCGCGCAGGTCGGCCACGCCCCGGCCCCGAGTGGCCTGGCCCACCCCCGGCGCGGCCGGTCCCCGCGCCGACTCGTCGTTACTCGGCACGAGTAACGACGACTCGGCGGCCTGGGGTCAGCCGGCGGAGAGCTCGACCAGCAGGTCGCGGACCGCGGTCGCGGCGATCCGCTCGCCCACCGCACCGGGTCGGTTGCACAGCAGCACCGGCGCGTCCTCGTCGCGGGCGGGCAGCCGGCCGTGGGTGCCGCGCACCGGCGCCGGGTCGAGCGGGACCACCTTCATCGCGTAGCGCAGCCCCGCCTTCTTGCGGGCCAGGGTCAGCGCCGCCTTCACCTTGACCGCGGGGTCCTGGGGGTCGAAGAACAGCTCGGCGGGGTCGTAGCCCGGCTTGCGGTGGATCTCCACGCCGCGCGCGAAGTCGGGCGCGCGTTCGTCGTCGTCCCAGTAGTAGTAGGTGAACCAGGCGGTGGGGTCGGCGACCAGCACCAGGTCGCCGGCCCGGTCGTGGTCGAGCCCGTACGTCGCCTGGCCGGCCCGGTCGAGCACCTCGGCCACCCCCGGCAGGTCGGCGCAGATCTTGCGCACCGCGTCGAGGTCGGCCGGGTCGTCGACGTAGACGTGGGCGACCTGGTGGTCGGAGACCGCGAACGCGCGGGAGGTCCACGGGTCGAGGTACTCCATGCCGTCCTGGGTGTGGACCTCGAGCAGCCCCTCCCTGCGCAGCGCCCGGTTGACGTCGACCGGGGTGTCGGCGGCGGTGATGCCGTACTCCGAGAGCACCACGACGGTCGCGCCGAGCCGCTCGGCGTCGTCGAGCAGCGGCGCGAGCGCGGCGTCGACCTCGCGCGCCGCCCGCGCCGCCTCCGGGGCGTCGGGGCCGAAGCGCTGGAGGTCGTAGTCGAGGTGGGGCACGTAGGCCAGCGTCAGGTCGGCCCGCGGGAGCAACCGTCGGGTGGCCTCGACGATCCACTCGCTGGAGCGGATCGACGCGGTCGGTCCCCAGTACTGGAACAGCGGGAACTCGCCCAGCTCCCCCACCAGCTCGTCGTGGAGCGCTGGCGGGCGGGTGTAGCAGTCGGGGGCCTTCTTGCCGTCGGCGTAGTAGATCGGCCGCGGGGTGACGGTCCAGTCGGTGGTCGCGCCCATGGCGTACCACCAGCAGACGTTGGCCACCTTGTAGTCGGGCCGCTCGCGGCGGATCGTCTCCCAGACCTTCTCGCCCTGCACCAGCTTGTTGTGCTGGCGCCAGAGGAAGACCTCGCCGAGGTCGCGGAAGTACCAGCCGTTGCCGACGATCCCGTGCTCGGCCGGCGGCAGCCCGGTGAGGATCGTCGACTGCACCGAGCAGGTCACCGCGGGCAGCACGGTCTCGAGCACCGCCTGGGATCCGGCGTCGGCGAGGCGGCGCAGCCGCGGCATGTGGCGCAGCAGGTCGGGGGTCAGGCCGACCACGTCGACCACCAGCAGCTTGGGTGCGGTGCCGGTCTGGGGACTGGTCATGGGGCTCTCTCCCGGGTTCTGTGCAGGGGTACTTGGACGGAGGTCAGACGGGCGTCAGCCCGAGGTCGGTGAGGGCGTCGCGCACCCAGGCCAGCTCGGCGGCGAGACCCTCGGCGAGCGCGTCGTCGTCGGCCGGGACGCCGCCGGGCAGCACCGACCAGGTGTAGGTCTCGACCTCGAGGTGCTCCACCCGGGCGCGCGGCCCCCCGAGCAGGGCCTCGAGCGAGGCGCGCAGGTCGGCGCGGCTGTTGCGCAACGGCGGTCGCGGGTCGGCGTGGACGGGCACGTGGAAGTGCACCCGCCACGGCGACCCGGGGGCGAGCGGGGCCGCGCCGTCGAGGGCGTCGGGCAGGTCGTCGCGGGCGAGCAGCGGCTCGCCCGCCCGGTCACCGGTCCGGCGCACCTGGTGGAGGAACCGGTCCTCGGAGTAGCCCGCCAGCGCGGCGCGGGTGCGGGGGTCGGCGGGGTCGTCGACCACGAGGGCCGCGGCCGGCTGGGCCTTGACCACGGCGAGCCCGGCGGCGTCGAGGCGCTGCAGCGCGCCGGCGGCGTCCTCGAACCCGACCGCGAGGTGGCACAGGTCGAGGCAGACGCCGATCCGCTCCCGGTCGACGGCCCCCAGCCGGTCGACGGCCTCGGCGACGGTCTCGATCACGCAGCCCGGCTCCGGCTCGATCCCGACCACGACGCGCCGTCCGGTCTCGGCCTCGACCTTCTCCAGCCCGGCGGCCAGCTCGGCCAGGAGGGCCTCGGCGGCGCGCTGCTGCTCCTCCGGCCAGGGGTGGTGCCAGGCCAGCGGGAGGGAGGAGATGCTGCCGCGCCGGGCGTCGTCGGGCAGGAGGCCGGCGAGCACCCGGGCCGCGGCCAGGGTGTAGTCGAGCCGGGCCCGCTCGGCCCAGGTGGGGAGGTAGACCTCCTTCTTCACCGGGCCGGACTGGAAGTGGGCGTAGGGGAAGGCGTTGAGGGTGACGATCTCGACGCCGTGGTCGTGCAGCCGAGCGCGGATCTCGGCCACCGCCGCGGGGTCGTCGTCGAGCCGGTGCGCGGCCTCGGCCGGCAGCCACAGCCCGAGCCCGACCCGGTCCTCGCCCAGGCGCTTCCTCAGCCGGTCGCCGAACCGGGTCGCCTGGGCGACGAGGCCGGCGACGTCCTCGGCGGGGAGCACGTTGGTGCCGTAGCCGAGGTGGACGACGGTGCCGTCGGGGTGGCGCAGCCGCACGACTAGTCCCGGCCGCCGCGCAGGATGGAGTTGCCCTCGAACGTGGCCCCGGGGTCGGCCGAGCCGGCGACGTCCTCGAGCACCAGCCGGCCGGACTGCCCGAAGAACTCCACCGGGTTGCGCCACAGCACCCGGTCGACGTCGTCGTCGCTGAAGCCGGCCTCGAGCATCGCCTGCCCGGTCTTGGCGGTCTTGAGGGGGTCGCTGCGGCCCCAGTCGGCGGCGGAGTTGACCAGCACCCGGTCGAGGCCGCGCTCCTGGAGGATGCGCACCATCCGGTGCTCGTCCATCTTGGTGTCGGGGTAGATCGAGAAGCCCATCCAGCAGCCGGCGTCGTCGACCTGGCCGACGGTGACCTCGTTGAGGTGGTCGACGACGACCATCCCCGGCGCCAGGCCGGAGGCCTCGACCAGCTCGAGGGTGCGGCGGGTGCCGGCCTCCTTGTCGCGGTGGGGGGTGTGCACCATCGCGGGCAGCGCGAACTCCACGGCGAGCTCGAGCTGGCGGGCGAACGCCTTCTCCTCGGCCTCGGTCATCGAGTCGAAGCCGACCTCGCCGACCGCCACTACGCCGTCCTTGTCGAGGTAGCGCGGCAGCAGGTCGATGACCTCGGCGCAGCGGGGGTCGTTGGCCTCCTTGGGGTTCAGCGCGATCGTGCAGTGGTGGGCGATCCCGAACTGGGCGGCGCGGAACCGCTCCCAGCCGACCAGCGAGTCGAAGTAGTCGAGGAACGAGCCGACGTTGGTGCGCGGCTGGCCCAGCCAGAACGCCGGCTCCACCAGCGCACGCACCCCCGCGGCGTGCATCGCCTCGTAGTCGTCGGTCGTGCGCGAGCTCATGTGGATGTGGGGGTCGAAGATGCGCATGGTCAGGCCTTCCTGGGCTCCGTGGTGCGGTCGTGGGCGGCGACCACGGTCGCCACGTCTGCGGGCACCTCGCGACCGGCGGCCCGTCGTTCGGTGGCGAAGCGCTCGGCCATCGCGGCCAGCTCGGCGTCCGCCCGCTCCTCGAGGCCGGCGACCTCGGCGACCGGCACCCCCGTGAACAGGCACTTCAGCACGCCGTGACGCCACGCGTCGTCGGGCAGGTGCCGGGCGTGGTCGCCCATGGCGGCGGCGACCAGGCGGGTGTCGTTGGTGCGCAGCGCGTCGAGCAGGAGGTCGCTGCCGTCGAGCCCGGCCGACGGGTCGAGCCGGTTCAGCCCGAGCAGCACGGCCCGCTTCTCGTCGCTGTCGCCGAACCGGTAGAGCTCGACCAGCTCGGCGCGCAGGCGGTCGCCGTCGAGCGCGGCAGCCGCGGCCGCGAGCAGCTCGACGCGGACGGCGTCCTGGGCCAGCACGTCGTGACCCGCCAGCGGGCCGCGACCGGTGCGACGGGCCGCGCCGGCGAAGAGCCGCCCGATCCGGGCGGGCTCCGCGGTCACCTCGGCGACCATCGAGTCGAGGGCGGCGGCGCCCTCTGCGGACAGGTGACGGCGCAGCTCCGCCGGATCGACCAGTGGGAGCAGGGTGGTCATCGGCTGCCTCCGGTGGCGGACGGGATGGACGGCCGTGCGGCCAACCGGTCGAGCGACGCGCGCAGCGCGGCCAGGCTCGACCGGGCCACCGCGGGGGCGGCGTGGGAGTGGCGGGGCAGCTCGACGCTGGCCAGGCCGTCGTAGCCGGTGTCGACCAGCGCGCCGAGGACGGCGTCGAGGTCGAGCTCGCCGGTGCCGAGCTCGAGGTGCTCGTGGACGTCGCGCACCATGTCGTCGACCTGCACGTTGCCGATCAGCGGCCCGGCGACCCGCACCGAGTCGGCGGCCGGGCGAGGCTCGTTGCAGACGAGGTGGCCGAGGTCGAGGGTCAGCCGGAGGTGCTCCGGCTCGCCGAGCCGCCGGCGCAGCTCGAGCGCGTCGTCGACGGTCGCGACGAACATGCCTGGCTCGGGCTCGAAGCAGAGCGTGACGCCGAGCTCGGCGGCGAGGTCGAGCACCGGGCCGAGGCCGTCGACCACCCGGCTCCAGCCGTCGTCCGACGAGGCCTCGGCGGGCAGCGTGCCCGACCAGCACGACACCGCCTCGGCACCGAGCTCGTGACCGATGCGCACCGCGCGGCGCAGCAGCTCCACCCGGCGCTCACGGCCGTCGTCGCTGACCAGGGTGGGCTCGTGCTTGCGCCAGGGGTCGAGCACGTACCGCGAGCCGGTCTCGATCACGACCGCGAGCCCGTGCCGCTCGAGCGCGGTGCGGGCGCGGTCGACCTGCGCGGCGGCGTCGTCGGCGAACGGGTCGAGGTGGGGCTGGTCCAGGGTCAGGGCGACGCCCTCGTAGCCGAGCCCGGCGACCACCGCGCAGGCGTCGGCCAACCGGTGGCCGGCGAAGCCGTTGAGGCCGTAGCCGAGGCGCAGCCCGCTCACGTGGCGCTCACCCTCCGGGTGGCCCGGCCGAGCGCCGGGCCGGCGGCGGCGACGCCGGCCGCGGCGAGCAGCCGGCCTCGGCGGGCCAGCCAGGCGGCCTGGAGCAGCGGGAGCCCGCCGATGCCGACGCCGGTCGCGCGGCGCACGGTCGCGGCGTCGGGCGAGACCGCAGCGCGGGCCTGCGCGCGGGCGACCACGCCGGCGTACGCCGCGTGGAGGCCGACCGCGGCCAGGCGGGCCGGGCGCGGGGCGCTCCGGTCGCGCCAGGCGGCGACGGCCCCGAGGGCGGCCACCGTGCAGGTCGTGGCGACCGCACCGCGGGCGACCTCGCGGCTCCCGCCGTGCACCTCGCCCCGGCTGAGCGCGGTCACGCCGACGGTGTGGGTGGCGATCGCGGCGGCGGGGGCGAGCGCGTCGCGCGGCGAGGCGGTCGCGCCGAGAAGCACGTCGAGCCCCCGGGTCGAGCCCATCACCAGGGCGCCGGTCGGGCCGTCCTTGGCGACGGTGTCGTAGGCGGCGACGAGGACGGCGAGCGGCACCGACACCCGCAGCGCCGGGCGGCCGCCGACCGCGGCCGAGAGCCCCACGCCCGCGACGCCCAGCCCGGTGGCGACGGCGAGGGCCGCCGGGGCGGGCACCCGGCCCGAGGGGATCGGCCGCTCGGGGCGCTCGTCGCGGTCGACGGCGCGGTCGGCCCAGTCGTTGAGGGCCATGCCGGCCCAGTAGAGGAGCACCGACGCCGCGGGCATCGCCCAGCCCCGGGCGGACGGCGTCCGCGCGGCCCCGGCCCAGGCGTCGCCCGGGACCGTCAGCGCCGCCGGGAGGCGGACCAGCTCGGCGAGGTCGTGGGCCCTCACGGCCGGACCCGGTCGGCGCACCGCGCCGACCACGCGGTGAGCGCCTGCCACTGCTGGGCCAACCGGTGCTCCTCGGTGTCGAGCGGCGACTTGAAGAAGAACGCGAGCTCGGTGAGCGCACCGCTCTCGCCCACCTCGAGCGCCCGGCCGACGAGCCGGGCCAGGTCGAGCACCAGCGGCGCCGCGAGCGTGGAGTCGCAGCCCTGCCAGGTGAACTGCAGCGTCATCCGGGTGCCGAGGAAGCCGTCGAACCGGATCTGGTCCCAGGCGGTCTTCCAGTCGCCGAGGTCCTCGACGTAGTCGATGTGCATCGGCCCCTCCACCGGGTGGCCCAGCATCGCGTCCAGGCCGCTGCGCTTGGCCCGGGTCTTGCTGCTCGCCGCGGCCGGGTCGGCCAGCGTCGCGCCGTCGCCGCCGCCGAGCAGGTTGATCGAGGTCCAGGAGCGGACCGCCAGCGCGCGGGTGTGGAACATCGGGGCGAGGGCCGACTTCACCAGCGTCTCACCGGTCTTGCCGTCGCACCCGGCGTAGGGCAGCCCCTCGCGCTCGGCCAGCTCGCGCAGCGCGGGGACGTCGACGCCCGGGCTGGGGGTGAAGCCGACGTAGCCGCAGCCCGCGGCGAGCGCGGCGTAGGCGTAGACCGAGCTCGGGGCGAGCGGCGCGCGACCGGCGTCCCAGGCCGCCTCCAGGGCAGCGACCGACTCTGCATCGGCGCCGGCGTCGTGGGGCGGCTCGGTGCTGGAGACGTCGACGACGACCACCCGGTCGACGTCGGCGGCGAACTCGCGCAGGTCGCGCACCAGCCGCTCGGCGTCGGCCCGCTGGTCGACCGGCCCGTCGGCGTTCGGCGCCAGGCCCGGCCGGAGCCGCCGCTCCACGCGCTCGAGCTCCTCGGCCAGCGGCGCCAGCAGCGCCGCGGGCACCACGTCACCGGCGACCAACTGCTCGGCGCGCTTGACCAGCGGGGTGTCGGCGACGTCGTGACCGCCGACGACGATCGCGTCGTACGCCGCGAGGCCGGTCGCGTCGAGGTCGGGGTGCTCGGTCACGCAGCCCGTGGTGTCGACCAGCCGGGCGGCGAGGGCGCCCAGCCCGACCGTCGCGGTGGTCGCGAGCGATCCGCGCGCGCCGATGAACCAGATGCCGAGACGAGACAATTCGATCTCCGATGGTGCGGAATGGTCGGCCGGCGAATTGCCGCCCCCGCGTAACCTAGGTCACCTCACCCCTCCGTTTCAACGGTGGTCCGGCCGCTTTCGCAACCGCATTGCGGAAGTCGTGCACCCGTCCTGCGAAAGTCGCCCTCGATCGAGGTCTCCTGACCCTTGCCGGCCGGGACCGCGGATCCTCATCGTCGTTTCCCGCGTCACAGGAGTGGGGCAGGATCGTCACACCGGTGGCGGCCCCCACCCCGGGCGCTGCCGGAACCCTCGTGATCGGGTGACTGCCGTAACCTCGGTGTGACACGATTCGTTAGGACGTCAGCGCGTGCGTACGGAGGGTGCGCACCAGCCTCGATGGAGACCAGCAACGTCATGACCACTCAGCGCTTCGGCCGCCTGCAGAAGGCCACGGCACTCGTGCCGCTCGCCCTGCTGTCCGCCGCGTGGACCGCAAACCTCGCCGGCGTCGGCGGTGCTGCGGTGGCCACCGAGACCCCCAAGCCCACTCTCCCCGACGGCACCTCGGTGCCGTCGCAGGCGATCGAGGCGCCCGCCAGCGTCTCCACCGGCGAGGAGGGGCTGGGCGGCGCCGACGTCACGCAGATCGTCTCCACGTCCTCGACCTCGGGCATCCCGTCGGCCGCCCTCGCGGCGTACCAGCGGGCCGAGACGGTGATCAACGCCGCCGACAAGACGTGCAACGTCTCCTGGCAGCTGGTCGCGGCGATCGGCCGCGTGGAGTCCAACCACGGTCGCGCGAACTCCAACACCCTCGACTCCGAAGGCGTGGCCACGCCCGGCATCTACGGCATCGCGCTCGACGGCTCCAACAACACCGCCGTCATCACCGACACCGACGCCGGCCAGTACGACAACGACACGACCTACGACCGGGCGGTCGGCCCGATGCAGTTCATCCCCTCGACCTGGTCGGTCGTCGGGGTCGACGCCGACGGCGACGGCCAGCGCAACCCGCAGGACATCGACGACGCGGCGCTCGGCACCGCGGTCTACCTGTGCTCCGGCGACGACGACCTGTCGACCACGCCCGGCCAGCGCACCGCGGTCTACCGCTACAACCACTCCAACAGCTACGTCTCGCTGGTGCTGTCGATCATGGACGCCTACTCGTCCGGCGACTTCACCTCGATCCCGACCTCGACCGCGGCGGCCGGCTACCTGGTGCCCGAGTCGGAGCCGACGGGCGGCGGCAGCGGCTCCGGCGGCGGTGGCGAGTCCACGATCAAGAACAACGGCGGCAAGGGCAACAACGGTGGCACCGGCACGGTCGACCCGTCCTCGCCCACGCAGCCCGGCAGCGGCTCCGGCGGTGACGACGGCGGCAGCAACGGTGGTGACTCCGGCGGCGACGGCGGCGACGGTGGCGACGACGGCGGGAACGGCGGCGGACGCCCCACCCTCCCCCTGCCCTCGGTGAGCCTCCCGCCGCTCCCCTCGACCTCCATCAAGCCGGTCGACGACGTCCTCACGCTGACCCAGGCCATCCTGCAGTGCACGCTCGACGGCCTCAACGAGCTCCTGCAGCCGCAGAAGTTCCAGCAGTGCGTCAAGAACTACACGACCTGATCGACCAGGCCTGAGCGAGCGGCCCGTCCGGGGATCCCCCGGGCGGGCCGTCGTACGTCCGGGGGTCGGGAGCGGTCGCGCGGATAGTCCCTGACGAAATGGCCCCCTCCGGGGCGCTCAGGACGACCATTTCGTCAGGGACTACCGCAGCCCGCTGCCCGCGATCAGGAGGGGCGCTGGGACGGCGAGGGTCAGCGGGCGAGCAGCCGGGCGGCCTCGGCGGCCCAGTAGGTGAGCACCACGTCGGCGCCGGCGCGGCGGATCGAGGTGAGGGTCTCGAGGATCGCGGCCTCGCGGTCGATCCAGCCGTGGGCGGCGGCGGCCTCGAGCATGGCGTACTCGCCGGAGATGTTGTACGCCGCCACCGGCACCGGCACGGCGTCGCGCACCCGGCGGACGACGTCGAGGTAGGCGAGCGCGGGCTTGACCATCACCAGGTCGGCGCCCTCCTCGACGTCGAGCAGCGCCTCGCGGACGCCCTCGCGGCCGTTGGCGGGGTCCTGCTGGTAGGTGCGCCGGTCGCCCTGCAGCGAGGAGTCGACCGCCTCGCGGAACGGGCCGAAGAACGCCGAGGCGTACTTGGCGGAGTAGGCCAGCACCGAGACGTCGGTGTGGCCGGCGCCGTCGAGGGCGGAGCGGACCACGGCGACCTGGCCGTCCATCATCCCGCTCGGGCCGACCATGTCGATGCCGGCGTGGGCGTGGGCGAGCGCCATCTCGGCGTACGCCGCGAGCGTGCGGTCGTTGTCGACGCGGCCGTCGGGCGTGAGCACGCCGCAGTGGCCGTGGTCGGTGAACTCGTCGAGGCACAGGTCGCTCATCACCGTGAGCGCGTCGCCCACCTCGGCGACCACGTCGGTGATCGCGAGGTTGAGGATGCCGGCGGGGTCGATCGCCCCGGAGCCGGTGGCGTCCTTGTGCTCCGGGATGCCGAAGAGCATCACGCCGCCCAGGCCGAGCTCGGCGGCCTCGGCGGCCGCCCGCACCAGCGAGTCGCGGGTGTGCTGCACGACGCCGGGCATCGAGCCGATCGGCCGCGGCTCGGTGAGCCCCTCGCGGACGAACACCGGGAGCACCAGCTGTCGGGCCTCCAGCGAGGTCTCGGCGACCAGTCGGCGCAGCGACGGCGTGGTGCGCAGCCGACGGGGCCGGACCACCGGTCCGGCCACGTCGGGCTGCTCGGTCACGCGGCCGACCTCACTCGGCCTTGCGGCGGCGCGCCGACGGCTTGCGCTCCGACGGGCGGGTCACCGGCTGGCCGGCCTCGACCAGGCCCGGGCGGCGGGTCGCGCCGAAGTCGGCGAGCGCGTCAGCGAGCACCTCGACGTCCGGCTTGGGGGCCAGCACGTCGACCCGCAGGCCGTGCTCCTCGGCGGTCTTGGCCGTGGCCGGCCCGATCACCGCGATCACGGTCGAGGGGTGCGGCTTGCCGGCGATGCCGACCAGGTTCCGTACGGTCGAGGACGACGTGAACACGACCGCGTCGAACTTGCCGGACTTGATCGCGTCGCGCACCGGCGCCGGCGGCGGGGTGGCGCGCACCGTGCGGTAGGCCGTCACGTCGTCGCACTCCCAGCCCAGGTCGATCAGGCCGGCGACGAGGTTCTCGGTGGCGATGTCGGCACGGGGGAGGAAGACCCGGTTGATGGGGTCGAGCACCTCGTCGTACTCCGGCCACACCTCGAGCAGGCCGGCGGCCGACTGCTCCTCGGTGGGCACCAGGTCGGCGCGCAGGCCCCAGGCGGCGATCGCCTCGGCGGTCTTGTCGCCGACCGCGGCGATCTTCAGCCCGGAGAAGGCGCGCGCGTCGAGGCCGTACTCCTCGAACTTCTCGCGCACGGCCTTGACGGCGTTGACGGAGGTGAACGCGATCCACTCGTAGCGGCCCTCGACCAGGCCGCGGACGGCCTTGTCCATCTGCTGAGGGTTGCGCGGGGGCTCCACCGAGATGGTCGGCACCTCCTCGGGCACCGAGCCGTAGCCGCGCAGCCGCTGCACGAGCGGGCCGGCCTGGTCCTTGGTGCGCGGCACCAGCACCCGCCAGCCGAAGAGCGGCTTGGTCTCGAACCACGACAGCGTCTCGCGCAGGTCGACCACCTTGCCGACGACCGTCACGGCGGGCGGCGCCATCCGCGCCGCGCGGGCGTCGGCGGCGACGTGCTCGAGCGTGGAGGTGACGGTCTCCTGGCCGGTGGTGGTGCCGACCCGGGTCATCGAGACCGGGGTCTGCGGGCTGCGGCCGGCCGCTACCAGCGCGGGGGCGATCTCGCCGATCTGGCCGACTCCGGAGAGCAGCACCAGCGTGCGGTCGTCGCCGAACCGGCTCCAGTCGACGCTGCCGTCGCAGGTGACCACGGTGATCTCGCGGTGGTCCTTGGTGGTCAGCGGGACGCCGGCGTAGGCCGGCACCGACGACACCGACGAGACGCCGGGGACGACCTCGAAGCCGAGGCCCGCCTTGGCGACGGCCTGGGCCTCCTCGGGCCCGGAGGCGTAGAGGAACGGGTCGCCGGTCATCAGCCGGACCACGCGCAGGCCGCGCTTGGCGTGCTTGACCACGACCTTGGCGCGGGCGGCGTGGGTGAGCGGCTGGCCGTCCTCGCCGAACCCGCCGTCGACGAGCTCGGGGCCGGCCTCGACCGTGGTGGTCTCGCCGTCCTCGCCCTCGACCGGCTCGGGCAGGCCGAGCAGCGTGCGGACCAGCGGGGTGTGCTCCGGCGCCTCGGTGACGACGACGTCGGCCCGCCGCAGCAGGTCGACCGCGCGCACGGTGAGCAGGTCCGGGTCACCGGGACCGGCGCCGACGAACGACACCCAGCCCCGGGTCGCAGGGGCGGCGGAGGTGGTCTTGCCTCGGGTCATGCTCTGTGCACCTTGTCTTCATCGGGGCCGGCACCTGGATTGGTGTCGGACGGGTCGAGCTCGCCGGCTCCGTCGGCGAGCATCTCCTTCGCCAGCCGGCTGCCGAGCCCGGCGGCGTCGTCGAGGGGTCCGGAGGCCGACATCCGCACCGAGAGGGCTCCGTCGGGCGACAGCGCCACGGCGCGGACCCACAGCTCCTCGCCGTCCTCGCCCTCGACCACCTCTGCCAGGGCGCCGATCGGTGCCGAGCAGCCGCCCTCGAGGGTGGCGAGCACGGTCCGCTCGGCGGTCACGGCCGCGCGGGTGGCGGGGTGGTCGAGCACGGCGAGGGCGGCGGCGAGGTCGTCGTCGGCACGACACTCCACCGCGAGCGCACCCTGACCGGGGGCCGGGAGCACCTGCAAGGGGTCGAGCACCTCCGTCACCTCGTCCAGCCGGCCGATCCGGGCCAGGCCGGCGCGGGCCAGCACGACGGCGTCGTAGTCACCGGACCGGACCTTGCCGATCCGGGTGTCGACGTTGCCACGGATGCCGACCACGTCCAAACCGAGGCCGAGCGCCTGCAGCTGGGCCACCCGACGGGGTGAGCCGGTGCCGACGCGGCTGCCGACCGGCAGCTCGCCGAGGGTCAGCCCGTCGCGGGCCACGACCACGTCGCGGGGGTCCTCGCGGGTCGGCGTGGCCGCCAGCGCGATCCCGGGGTCGGGGGTGGTGGGCAGGTCCTTGAGCGAGTGGACGGCGACGTCGACCTCGCCGCGCAGCAGCGCGTCGCGCAGCGCGCTGACGAAGACCCCGGTGCCGCCGGCCGCGGCCAGCGGGGTGCCCGAGGCCTGGGTGCGGTCGCCCTCGGTGGAGATCTCCACCAGCACCACCTCGAGGCCGAGCCGCTCGGAGACCAGGTCGGCCACCAGGCCGGACTGGGTGGTGGCCAGCACCGAGGCGCGGGTGCCGATCCGGATCGGGTCGCTCGTCACAGCCCCTCCGGACGGGTCACGGCCTCGACGGCCTCGGGGTCGAGCGCGAACAGCTCGGCCAGCGCGGCGGCGTAGGACACCGCGCCGGTCTCGTTGGCCAGCTCCTTGACCCGCACGGTCGGCTCGTGGAGCAGCTTGTCGGCGACCCGGCGGACGGTGTGGAGGATCTCGGCGCGGGCGGTGTCGTCGAGCTCGGGCAGCCGGCCGACCAGCCGTGCCATCTCGGCGTCGACCACCGAGGTCGCCATCGAGCGGAGCGCGACCACCGTGGGGGTGACGCTGGCCTGGCGCCGGGCCGAGACGAACGCCGCGGTCTCCTCGGCGACGATCCGGCGCACCTCCCCGACCTCCTGGGCGGCGGGCGAGTCGTGCAGCGCCTCGGAGAGCTCGGCCAGCCCGAGGAGGGTGACGCCCGGCAGCTCCCCGACCGACGGCTCGACGTCGTGGGGCAGCGCCAGGTCGACGACCGCCAGCGGCCGGTCGTCGGTGCGCGCCGTCTCGACCATCGACCGGGTCAGCAGCAGCCCGGTGGCACCGGCGCAGGCGATCACCAGGTCGGCGTCGGCGACGGCCGTGGTCAGGTGGGACAGCGGTACGGCGACGCCGTCGTGGGCGCCGGCCAGGGCGGTGGCGCGCTCCACGGTGCGGTTGACGACCACGACGCCGGTGGCGCCGCGGCGCGCGGCGGTGGCCACGGCGAGCCCCGCCATCGCGCCGGCGCCGAGCACGACGACCCGCTGCCCGCCGAGGTCGCCGGGGGCGACCTGGTCGAGCGCGGCGGTCACGAGCGTGGGCGCCACGCTGTCGATGCCGGTCTCGGCCCGGGCGCGCTTGCCGACCCGCAGCGCCTGCTGGAACAGCACGTTGAGCGCGGGACCGACGGTGCCGAGCTCCTGGCCGAGCCGGAGCGCCTCGCGGGTCTGGCCGAGGATCTGACCCTCGCCGAGCGCCATCGAGTCCAGCCCGGCGGCCACCTGGAACAGGTGGGAGACCGCGCCGTCGTCGTAGTGGACGTAGAGGTGGCCGAGCAGCTCCTCCGTCGAGCCGTCGGCGCCCTGCAGCAGCAGCCGCGAGAGCTCCTCGACCGACCCGTGGAAGCGCTCGACCTCGGCGTAGACCTCGAGCCGGTTGCAGGTGGAGATGACCGTGGCCTCGCCGACGTGCTCGCTGTGGGCGGCCTCGTGGACGAGCTTGGCGGTGCCGCCGGGCCCGGGCGCGACCTGCTCGAGCAGGGCGACCGGGGCCGAGGCGTGGGAGATGCCGACGACCAGCACGCTCATGCCGTCTCCCCCTGGGCCTTGCGCTGCTCGTGGTAGGCGAGGATCTGCAGCTCGATGGAGAGGTCGACCTTGCGGACGTCGACCCCGGCGGGCACCGACAGCACGGTCGGGGCGAAGTTGAGGATGCTGCTGATCCCGCAGCCGACCATCCGGTCGGCGACGTCCTGGGCCGCGACGGCGGGCGTGGCGATGACGCCGATGGCCACGCCGTGCTCGCCGACGATGTCCTCGAGGTCGTCGAAGGGCCGCACCCGGACGCCGGCGACCTCCTCGCCGGTGCGGGTGGCGTCGGCGTCGAGCAGCGCCACGACCCGGAAGCCGCGGCTGCGGAAGCCGGAGAAGTTCGCGAGCGCGTGCCCGAGGTTGCCGATGCCGACGATGACGACCGGCCAGTCCTGGGTCACCCCGATCTCGCGGGCGATCTGGTAGCGCAGGTAGTCGACGTCGTAGCCGACGCCGCGAGTGCCGTAGGACCCGAGGTAGGACAGGTCCTTGCGGAGCTTGGCGCTGTTGACGCCCGCCGCGCTGGCGAGGTCCTCGCTCGAGCAGGTCGAGGTACCGGCCTCGGCCAGGGTCGTGAGGGCCCGCAGGTAGACGGGCAGCCGCGCCACGGTCGCCTCGGGGATGTCCCGGGCGGCTTCGGCCGAGCTGCGCGTGGTCACTTGCTCTCTCCCTGCTAGCCGCGGGCCCGGGCGGGAGTCCCGCGGCGCGCCCCTCGGCGCTGCTCACTGTAGGAGTTTGTGAACGAGAGAACAAAATGGACGGAGTGCGAACTAGCACACGTCCCGGAGGCTGGCCTCACCGACCCCCGGGTGGTACGGCGAGCGCCCCGCGGAGCCGCTGCTCGTCGACCCGCCAGAAGTCGTGCTGGCGGCCGTCGACGAACGTGACCGGGATCTCCTCGCCGAAGCGCCGCTCGAGCTCGGGGTCGCCCGCGATCGACACCTCGTCGTAGGCCTCGCCGAGCTCGGCGCAGACGCGCTCGACCACCGCCCGGGCGTCGTCGCAGAGGTGGCAGCCGGGGCGGGAGTAGAGGGTGACCCGGGCCGAGCCGCTCACTCCAGCAGCCCCACGGCGCGGCGCCGCTCGACGGCGCGGAGGCGGCCCTTCTGCACCTTGCCGGTGACGGTGTGGGGCAGCTCGTCGACGACCTCGACCCGACTCGGCCGCTTGAAACCCGCCAGCCGCGCGGCGCAGTGGGCGCGGACGGCGTCGGCCAGCCCGGCCGCGGCGCCGTCGAGGGGGCGGACGTAGGCCACCACCGCCTCCCCCGTCGACTCGTCGGCCACCCCGATCACCGCCGCCTCCGCGACGCCCGCGACCTCGCGGATCACGTCCTCGACCTCGACGGGGTAGACGTTGAAGCCCGAGACGATCACCAGCTCCTTGAGCCGGTCGACGAGGAACAGGTCGCCGTCGTCGTCGAGGAACCCCACGTCGCCGGTCGACCACCAGCCGTCGGCGTCCGGGCCGCCGTCGCCGTCGGGCCAGTAGCCGCCGAAGACGTTGGCGCCCCGCACCTGGATCTCGCCGGGGTCCTCGCCCTCGGGCGGCCGGCCGCCCTCGTCGACGAGGCGCACCTCGATGCCCGGCAGCGCCGCCCCCACCGAGCCGGGCTTGGCGGTGCGGCTGCACAGCGTGCTGGTGACGACTGGCGCGGCCTCGGTGAGGCCGTAGCCCTGGTGCACCGGCACGCCGGTGACCTCGGTGAACTCGGTGACGAGCTCGGGCGAGAGCGGCGCCGAGCCCGAGAGCATCATCCGCACCGGGCCGAGCCGCTCGGCGAGGCCCTCCAGCCCGCGCCAGTAGGCGAAGACCGGCGGGGCGACGGGCACCACGCTGCACGCCTCGTCCTCGATCAGGTCCAGGGTGCCCTGGGGGTCGAACCGGTCGGCGAGCACGAGCTTGGCCCGGTGACGCAGCACCCCGCCGAGCACGGCGTTGAGCCCGTACACGTGGAAGAGGGGCAGCACGCCGAGCACCACGTCGTCGCCGTGGATCATCGGCGGCTCGACGGCGGCGACCTGCTCGATGTTGGCGAGCAGGGCGCGGTGGCTGAGCATCGCGGCGCGCGGGCGGCCCGACGTACCGCTGGTGTAGAGGAGCGCAGCGAGCTTGTCGGGGTCCTGCAGCGGCGGCACCGGGCGGGCCCGGTCGGCGCGGAGGTGGTCGTAGGAGCGCTCGCCGGGCAGCAGCGTCCCGCCGACCACGACCACCCGCGGCGGGGTGACCCGGGCCAGCAGGTCGGCCTCGATCGAGCCGGCCGGCCGCTCGACGGCCATGGCCTCCTCGAGCAGCCGCACGGCCTCGCGGACGGTGCCGGCCGTGTCGGCGTCGGCGACGACGACCCGGCTGCCGGAGTCGACGATCATCCGGGCGACCTCGCCGGCGGCGGCCAGCGGGTTCACCGGCACCGCGACCGCCTGGGCGCGGAGCACGCCGAGGTACGTCGTCACGAACTCGATCCGGTTGCCGGCCACGATCATCACCCGGTGCCCGGCGACGACGCCGGCCGCGCCCAGCCCGGTGGCCAGTCGGCCCACCTCGTCGTCGAGCCGCGACCAGGTCATCGACCGGCCCCCCGACTCGACCAGCGCCAGCTTGTCGGGGCTCTCCACCGCGGCCGCCGCCAGCAGGTCCGCGACGTCGCGGACCGGGCTCGGCCCGACGGGAGGAGGCGCCATGGCGCGATGATTCCACACCGGTCTCACCCCCGCGGGTGGAAAGTGGCCCCTCCCACCGCGCCGAGCCGGCGTTACAAGGCACGACGAACCACCGCTCCGCGGGCCACG
>NZ_JAFFJT010000010.1 GCF_016924665.1 Nocardioides sp. SYSU D00038 | reverse complement strand
CCCCCCCCGCCCCGCGCGGTGGTAACTGCTCCCTCTAACCGACGGACCGGCGGGCCTAGGGTGGGGGCGTGCCCGAGCCGCGCCGCCGTCCCGACCTCCAGCTGCGCTCCACGCTGGCCGGCGAGGCCGCCGCGGCGGCGGCCGAGGTCGAGACCGCGCTCAGCCACCCCACCGACCCGACGGCGGCGGCGTTCTTCGACGTCGACAACACCGTGATGCAGGGGGCGAGCATCTACCACCTCGCCCGCGGGCTGCACCGGCGCAAGTTCTTCACCACTCGCGAGATCCTGGGCGCGGCCTGGAAGCAGGCCTACTTCCGGGTGGTCGGGGTCGAGGACCCCGAGCACGTCGCCGACGCCCGCAACTCCGCGCTCGGCTTCATCGAGGGCCACACCGTGCGCGAGCTCGAGGAGCTCGGCGAGGAGATCTTCGACGAGGCGATGGCCCACCGGATCTGGCCCGGCACCCGGGCGCTGGCGCAGATGCACCTCGACCAGGGCCAGCGGGTCTGGCTGGTGACCGCCGCGCCGATCGAGATCGCCCAGATCATCGCTCGTCGGCTCGGGCTCACCGGCGCGATGGGCACGGTCTCCGAGCACGTCGACGGCGTCTACACCGGTCGTCTGGTCGGGGACCTGCTCCACGGTCCGGCCAAGGCCGAGGCGGTGCTGGCCCTGGCCGCCCGCGAGGGGCTCGACCTGGCCCGCTGCTCGGCGTACTCCGACTCGGTCAACGACCTGCCGATGCTGGGGCTGGTCGGCGATCCGTGCGCGGTCAACCCCGACGCCAAGCTGCGGGCCCACGCCCGCGAGCAGGGCTGGCGGATCCGCGACTACCGCACCGGCCGCAAGGCCGCCCGGGCCGGCATCGTGGTCGGCGGCGCGGCCGGGGCGGTGAGCGGCGCGGTGGCCGCGGGGCTGGCCCTGCGGGGGCGCCGGCGCTGACAGGGGCTCCTCGGAGCGGCGCCCCGCCGCGCTGCCGAGCGACCGGTGGTCTGGTCCGGCGTCACGAAGAACGTGAACGGACGTCACCTTTTTGTCCGTTTCGCGTTCACAAGCCCCTCGGCCGTGCTTACCATGGCCAAGGCTTTCGGGAGCACTAAGGGGAGGGAACCCGGCGATGCCGTGGAACAGCGCTGACCTGGCGCGCGGGCTGGACGCCCTGCGTGCCGTCGTCGCGCACCTCCTCGACCCCCCGTCCGGAGCCGTGCCGGCCCTGGCCGCAGCGGGTCCAGGCGCGCAGCCGCAGGGGTCAGCCCAGGCGACCACGCCCTGGCTGCTGAGCGAGGCGGCGACCACCGACGGCGGCCGTGACGGCTACGGCGACGGCGACCTGGCGACGTCCTCGGAGGAGTCCGAGGAGGAGCGCACCCGGCTGATCGCGCTCGTCGAGCTGGCCCGGCAGGGCGACTCCGACGCGTTCGGCCTGCTCTACGACCACTACCAGGGCTCGGTCTACCGCTTCCTCTTCTACCGCACCCGCTCGGTGCAGCTGGCCGAGGACCTCACCTCCGAGACCTTCTTCCGGGCGCTGCGGAGCATGACCGGCTTCCGTTGGCAGGGCAAGGACTTCGGCGCCTGGCTGATGACCATCGCGCGCAACCTCGCCACCGACCACTTCAAGGCCGGCCGCACCCGCCTCGAGCTCACCACCGAGGACATGGGGCAGCACGACAACGCCACCGAGGGTCCGGAGACCGCGGTGCTCGCGAGCCTGACCAACGAGATGCTGCTCGAGGCGCTCACCCAGCTGCCCGCGGAGCAGAAGGACTGCCTGGTGATGCGTTTCCTCCAGGGGATGAGCATCGCCGAGACCGCCGACGTGCTCGGTCGCAGCGAGGGCGCGGTCAAGCAGCTGCAGCTGCGCGGCGTGCGCAACCTCGCGAAGCTGATGCCCGAGGGGGTGCGCGGGTGATGCGCGTCTCCGTAACTTCTTCCATCCGGCGCTCGTTGGGCCGGATGTACCACCACACGACAGGACGGATCCGATGAGCCCCGTGCACCCGGCGCGCCGACGCGCCGAGCGCTTCGACGGCCTGGTCGAGGGAGACTCGACCCGGGCGGTCGACGCACGCACGCAGGAGCTCCTCGAGCTGGTGGGTGCACTGCGCGCGGTGCCCGAGCCGCAGCCGCGTCCCGAGTTCGTGGCCGACCTCCGCGAGCGGCTGATGACCGCCGCCGCGACCGAGCTCAGCCCGCAGGCCGTCACCGAGGCCCGGCTGACGCTGCCCCCGCGCAGCACCGGCCAGCGGGCGCGCGACCGCCGGATCGCGGTCGCCCTCGGCGGCTTCGCGCTCGTCGGCGCGACCACGTCGATGGCGGTGGCCGCCCAGGGCGCGCTGCCGGGCGACACGCTCTACCCCCTCAAGCGCGCGATCGAGAACGTCCAGACCAACGTCCGCTCCGACGACGGTGACAAGGGCGCCGCGCTGCTGGCCAACGCCCGTGGCCGCCTCGAGGAGGTCCGCGAGCTGTCCCGTGACGGCGCGGACGCCGGCGTCGTCGCCGACACCCTCGACGACTTCTCCGACCAGGCCACCGCCGCCTCCGACCTGCTGCTCACCGAGTACGAGCGGACCGGGCGCGAGAAGGGCGTCGCCCAGCTCCGGTCGTTCACCTCCAGCAGCATCGACGCGCTGAGCGAGCTCGAGACCGACGTGCCCGACGGCGCCCGCGAGGCGCTGCTCAACGCCGCCGAGGTGCTCTTCACCATCGACCAGGCCGCCGCCCAGGCGTGCCCGGCGTGCACCGGTGACGGCATCCAGGAGATCCCGCCGAGCCTGCTGGCCAGCGCCAGCACCGCGGTCACCGACCTGGGCCAGACCCTGAAGCCGCCGACGCCCGAGGGCCCCGCCGACGAGCGGCCGGTCGAGCCGGTCAAGGGCCCGGGCCACGCGACCGACCCCTCGACCGACGAGGGCAGGCCCGCCGCCCCGCAGCCGGGCACCACCCCGGTCCAGCAGCCCAGCGGTGGCACCACGGGTGGCAGCACCGGCGGCACCGGCGGGGGCAACGCCAAGCCGACCAAGCCCACCAAGCCGGTCGACCAGCTCACCGACTCGCTCGGCGACACCGTCGACACCCTCGGCGGCACGGTCGGCGGCGTCGTGGGCGGCCTCGGCCAGCTCCTCGGCGGCCTCACCGGCAGCCTGCTCAACCCCCAGGGTCAGCAGCAGGGCGAGTAGCCCCACGGCCGCGTTCGGTCGCGCGGCCGACCCGGACGGGTCGGCTAGCGGAAGACCGACTGCCGCTGCATGAGCAGCGAGTAGAGCGTCTGCTGGATGGTCTCGCGCACCTGGTCGGTGACGTTGAAGACCAGCATCGGGTCGTCGGCCGCGCCCTCGTCGTACTCGTCGGTGCGGATCGGCTCGCCGAACTCCAGCAGCCACTTCGACGGCAGCGGCACCAGGCCGAGCGGGCCGAGCAGCGGGAAGAGCGGCGTGATCGGGATGTAGGGGACGCCGAGCAGGCGGGCCAGCGAGGGCAGGTTGCCCACGAGCGGGTAGATCTCCTCGGCGCCGACCACCGACAGCGGGACGATCGGCACCCCGGTGCGCAGCGCGGCGGAGACGAAGCCGCCCCTGCCGAAGCGCTGGAGCTTGTAGCGCTCCTTGTAGGGCTTGCCGATCCCCTTGAAACCCTCCGGCCACACGCCCACCAGCTCGCCCTGGCGGAGCATCCGCTCGGCGTCCTCGCTGCAGGCCAGGGTGGTGCCGCCCTTGCGGGCCAGGGTGCTGACGACCGGCATCCGGAAGACCAGGTCGGCGCCGAGCGGGCGCAGGAACCGGCCGGTGTGGTCGTGGATCGTCACCATCGTCATCAGGCCGTCGACCGGGACGGTGCCGGAGTGGTTGGACACGACCAGCGCGCCGCCCTCGGCGGGGATGTTCTCCAGGCCCCGGACCTCGATGCGGAACCAGCGCTGGGCGATCGGCCGCAGCGCGGCCATGAAGAACCGCTCGGTGATCTCGGCGTCGAAGCCGTACTCGTCGACCTCGTAGTCGCCGGTCACCCGGCGGCGCAGGAAGGCGAGCAGCCGGGCCAGCTGGAGCTCCCAGTCGTCGCCGAAGATCTCCCGCGAGGCGGTCTGGAAGGCGGCCAGCAGGTCGGCGGCCGGGATGCCGCCGGCGGGGAGGCGGTCGCGGACGACGGCACGGGGCTGGCTGACGGGCCGGGTGACGGGCTGGGTGGGCTGGGCGGCCGGGTCGGGAGACTCGGCAGGAGCGACCTCTACCGGGGTCTCGACCGGCTCGGGGCCGGTGTCCTCGGCGCCCGTGTCGTGGGCGCCGGCGTCCTGGGCGCCGGCGTCGTGGGCCGTGGAGTCCTCGGGGTCGGCGACCTTGCGCGGCTTGCGGGCGCCGGGGGCGAGCTGGCGGGCCGCCGACGACGGCTGCTTGCCGGTGCCGCGGCCGGGTCGGCCGCGGGTGCCGATCGGGATGATCTCGGCGTCACCCATGCAGCGCCTCCCGGGTGGGCTCGACCGGCGGCAGGGTGGCGGCGATCGTGCCGAGCACCCGGTCGGTGCGACCGCCCGTGGGCGTCAGCGACGAGGCGAAGTCGCGGAACGCGGCGGCGGTGGTGTAGCGCGGGTGGAAGTCGAGCACCTCGCGCATCCGCGTCGTGTCGACGCCGCGGCCGTAGGTGAGGAAGGTCAGCTGCTCGGGCGAGAAGTCCGCGATCCGGGCCGACCGCAGGGTGGAGCCGACCCGGCCCACGAGCGGCCCGGGCATCGGCACCGACGGGCGCTCGAGCCGGCGCAGCGCCTGGGAGAGCATCAGGATGCCGTCTCCGGCGACGTTGAAGGTGCCGTGGACGCCGGTCGCGACGGCGTGGCCGAGCACGTCGAGCAGGTCGCACTCGTGGAGGAACTGCAGCCGCGGGTCGTGGCCGAGGACCGTGGGCACCACCGGCAGCCGGAAGTAGGAGGTGATCGGGCTCTGCACGTGGGGGCCGATCACGTTGGCGCAGCGCAGCATGGTGACCCGGACGTCGGAGCGGCGCCGCGCGAAGCCGCGCACGTAGCCCTCGATCTCCGCGACGTCCTTGGCGTAGCCCGACCGGGGCGCCCGGCGCGGCTCCATGTCCTCGGTGAACATGGCGGGGTCGCGGCTGCTGGCGCCGTAGACCGTGGTGGTCGACTTGACCACGAGCTGGCGCACCGACGGCGCCTTCTGGCAGGCCGCCAGGAGCTGCATCGTCCCGATGACGTTGAGCTCCTTCATCGTGACGCGGCCGCCGGCGCTGCCCGGCGTCGAGATGACGGACATGTGGACGACGGTGTCGACGTCCTCCTTGGCGATCACCTTGGCGATCACCGGGTTGCGGATGTCGGCGCGCACGAACGAGACGTCGCCGATGTCCTCCTGCGGAGGTACGACGTCGACGCCGATCACCCGGGCGACGGACGGGTCCTCAGCGATCCGGCGCGCGAAGCGGCGACCGAGGTCGCGAGAGACCCCGGTGACCAGCACCACCCTGCCGTCAGCCATGGTTGCCCCGATCCGTCACGGCCCCGAGGGCCGGGACGACTACTTGCCGAGCTTGCGACGCTGGACGCGCGTCTTCTTCAGCAGCTTGCGGTGCTTCTTCTTCGCCATGCGCTTGCGGCGCTTCTTGATGACCGAACCCACAGGGGAACCCTTTCCAACAGCGTGTGCGGCCCGCGGATCAGTCCGCGGGACCGGCACAGCCTATCCGC
Organism: Nocardioides sp. SYSU D00038; assembly: GCF_016924665.1. Classification (GTDB taxonomy): domain Bacteria; phylum Actinomycetota; class Actinomycetes; order Propionibacteriales; family Nocardioidaceae; genus Nocardioides. The sequence continues at coordinate 205,349 of NZ_JAFFJT010000010.1, read as the reverse complement.
CGGGGGCCTCCGGTCAGAATCGAGTGCCGGGGCCGGACCGGGGCCGGGGCGGGGCGGGGGCGCGGCAGCGGCCGGCGGTCCGCACGAGCGGACGCCGGCGGCTGCGGTCGCGGGTTCAGCCCGCGTCGTAGAAGGAGTTGCGGAGGTACTCGTTCACGTCTTCCTCCACGACCCGGAACGAGCGGCCGACCCGCACCGCGGGCAGCTCGCCGTTGTGGACCAGGCGGTAGACCGTCATCTTCGAGACCCGCATCATCGCGGCGACCTCGGCAACGGTCAGGAACTTCGCCTCGGAGATGTCCCCGGAGGAGGAGTTGGTAGCCATCGTGCACCGTAACTTCCTTGCAGCGCGCCACCAGGCTTCCCCACCTGATATCGCAACGCACCGCGACCCTCGTGAATATAGGGCCTCGTGTGACTCGTGGGGAAGACCTTCCCCGATCTCGCCGTACTGGTCTACGGCGTGTCGGCTTGCTTCTTGACAGGTCCGCCCCCGCTCAGCTCGACCAGCGGAGGACGGCGTACCGGTGCTAGCGTGGCGCCGTGCTCACGACCCGCTCCACGCAGTGGTGGCCCGCCTGACGGCGGCCCACCGACCCAGCACACCCCACACACGGCCGCCCACGGGCGGCCGTCGTCGTTCCCGGACTCCTCGTCCGGCGTCGGGCGCCCCTGGCGGCGCCGACCCGCCCCGAGGAGAACCGATGACCACCACCGACCGACGACTGTCGCTGCTCAAGCCGACCGGGAGCCCCACGCTGGGCAACCTGCTGGGCGCGCTGCGCCCGATGGCCGCCGGCCAGGACGACGCCGACTGCTTCTACGGCGTCGCCGACCTGCACGCCCTCACGATCCCCCACGACCCCGCCCGGTTGCGCACGGCGACCCGGGAGCTCGCGACGCTGATGCTCGCGGCGGGGCTCGACCGGAGCACGCTGTTCGTGCAGAGCCGGGTGCCGGCGCACGCCCAGCTCTCCTACCTGCTGGAGTGCGTGGCGTCGGTGGGGGAGCTGAGCCGGATGATCCAGTTCAAGGGAAAGCGGGCCGGCGACCGGGCCGGCACGACCCGTACCTCGCTGCTCACCTACCCGGCGCTGATGGCGGCCGACATCCTGCTCTACCGCACCCACCGGGTGCCGGTGGGTGACGACCAGCGCCAGCACGTCGAGCTGGCCCGCGACCTGGCCCTGCGGTTCAACCGCACCTACGGCGAGGTCTTCGTCGTCCCCGAGATCACCACCCCGCCAGTCGCGGCCCGGGTGATGGACCTCGCCGACCCGAGCACCAAGATGGGCAAGAGCGGGAGCGAGGGTGCGGCCGGCGTGATCCGGCTGCTGGACCCGCCCGAGCAGGTGCGACGGGTGGTCGCCCGGGCCGTGACCGACTCCGAGACCGGACCCGGCGCCGTGCGCGCGGACCGGGACGAGAAGCCCGGGATCACCAACCTGCTCGAGATCCTGGTTGCCTGCGGCGGCTCCGCCGACGGCATCACGACCTACGGCGCGCTCAAGCGGGCCGTCACCGACGCGGTGGTCTCGGTGCTCGAGCCGCTGCAGCGGCGCCACGCCGAGCTCGCGGCCGACCCGGCGTACGTCGACGCGGTGTTCGCCGCCGGTGCGCAGCGCTGCCGCGAGGTCACCGCACCGGTGCTGTCGGCGGCCGAGGCGGCGGCGGGGCTGGGGAGCCTGCCGGCCGCGGGCTGAGGGACGACCGCTCGTCCCGCGGCGAACCAGGGGGGCCGGGCCGGCATCAGAGGACTCGACACCCCGAGTCGACCCGACAGGACCTCCCCATGCGCACCAGCGTCCTCACCGCCACCGCGGCGCTCCTGCTGCTCGCCGGCGCCGGCCCGCCCGCGGCCAGCCGCCCGCCCGCCGCGGACGCCCCGGAGAAGGACGGCGAGCGGCCGGTGCACGTCTTCGTGTCTGCGCCCGACTTCCTCAACGCAGACATCGGCGACACCCGGCTGGTCCGGGGCCCGCTGCGGCGCCAGCGGCGGCCCGGGCCGGCGCAGTCGTGGAGCCCGGCCCACCGGGTCAGCCTGGAGCGGGCGGTGGACGAGATGCTCTCGTTCGGGCCCGACAGCGTGCTCGTCGCCGGCGACCTGGTGCGCGGTCACTGGGACCAGGACCTCGGCGGGGTGCGCGTGTTCGGACCGGTGCGCACGGTGGTCGAGCGGCACCGGGCGATCCGCGCGGCCGGCCGCTTCTACTACGGCGAGTGGGTGAAGCGCTGGACCCGCAACGGCTTCCCGCGGTCGCGGGTGCACGCCGCGGTCGGCGACCACGACATCGGCGACGACCCGTGGCCGCGGGGCTCGGGCGCGGTCGGTGCGGTGCCGGTGTTCAAGGAGACCTGGGCGCGCGCGCTCACCGCCAATGGCCGGCGCTACCGCGAGCACCCCCGCGGCACCGGGGCCGACCGGACGGCGTACGCCACCTGGCTCGCGCCCGGGCTGCTGCTGGTGACCGTCGACGTCTTCTCCCGTCACCGGGGCCGGGTGGAGGTCACGGTGCGCGGCGGCCAGCTGGCCTGGCTCGACCGGGTGCTGGCCGCCGCCCCGGACGACGCGACGATCGTGGTGCAGGGGCACACGCCGGTGCTGGGGCCGGTGCGGAGGCTGGGCTCCTCGGCGCTGTCGGTGGCGGGCGGCGAGCACAGCGCGCTCTGGCGCACCCTCCAGCGCCACGACGTCGACCTCTACCTCGCCGGCGAGGTGCACGCCCTCACCGCGACCCAGCGCGCACCCGGCGACGTGGTGCAGCTGGCGCACGGCGGGCTGTTCGCCTGGGGTGATGTCGACTTCGTCGTGGGGCGGGTGCACGCGGACGGCCGGATCGAGCTCGACGCCCGACGCCTCCACGACCACGCGTCGGGGCGCGACGCGCTGCCCGGCCTGTGGCAGACCCGCGGGCCGGTGCAGCGCCGGGTGCGGCTGGCCGAGCGGTCGGTGTCGGTGGGCGCGATGACCCTGCTGCCCGACGGCACCCTGACCGACCGCACCGGGCTCCTCCTCCCCCTCGACCCCGCCCGCCGGTGAGCCGCTGGTGGCTCGCGCTGCCCCCGGCCGCCGGCTTGCTGGCGGCACTGGCCTGGGGCCCGACCGACGGACTGACCCGCGACGAGGCGGTCTACGCCTACGCCGGGCAGCGGCTCGCCGACGGGGTGCCGCCGTACGCCTCGATCGCCGACCCCAAGGGTCCGGTGGCGACGGTGCTGGCCTCGCTCGGGGTCGTGGTCGCGCGGTTGGCAGGGTTCGGCGACCTGGTCGGGGTGCGCGCGGCGTTCCTCGCCACCACGCTCGCGGCCGGGGTGGTGGTCGCGCTGCTGGCCCACGCGCTGTGGGGCTCGCGCCCGGCCGCGGTGGTGGCCGGGGTGGCGCTGGTGACCTCCGCGGGGCTGGCCCGCGACGCCGTCGGCGGCCCGGACGCCAAGACGCCGGCGGTCCTCCTGGTCGCGCTGGTGCTGCTGCTCGTGGTGCGCGAGCGGTGGCTGGCCGCCGGGGTCGCGGCCGGTCTCGCCTGCCTCACCTGGCAGCCGCTCGCCCTGCCCCTGGTCGCGCTCCTGGTGGTCACGCTGCTCCGCGTAGACGAGCGACGGCGAGTGCTGGCCCGCGCCGTCGTCGGAGCCGCCGTCGTCGGCTCGCTCACCGTGGCCGGGCTGTGGGCGGCCGGGTCGCTCGCGGAGGCGGTCGACGCCGCGGTCGCCTACCCGCTGTTCGGCATCCGGCACGGCGAGCCCGGCCTCGCCGCCACCCTGGGTCGCGCGGGCCGCGCCGCCGAGCGCGGGTACGGCGCCGGGGCCGTCGGGCTCGCCGTCGGCCTGCTGGTCGTCCTGGTCGCGGCCTTCTGCGCCCGACGGAGGTGGCGCACCGACCCGCTCGTGCACACCGTCGCGCCGGTGCTGCTCGTGACGTCGGCGTACCTCTGCCTCGACCTCCAGGGCTATCCCGACCTGCTCCCGTTGCTGCCCCACGCCGCCCTGGGTCTCGGCCTGCTGGTCCGCGACCGCCGGCGGGTCGTTGCCGGCGGCCTGGCCCTGGTGCTGCTCGGCACGGCCGTGGCCACCGCCCGGACGGCCGAGGGTCGCCACGAGCTGGTGCGTCAGCTGCGCGCGGCGTGCGGCGTGGAGCGGCTGCTCGGCGACACCGGCCGGCTGTGGACGCTCGGCGACCCGAGCCCTCTGGTGCTGACCGGGCGGGCCAACCCCGACCGGCACGTGCTGCTCAGCTCCGGTGCCGGCGGCTGGCGCGCCGACCGGGTGGCTGGGGGCGTGGACGAGTGGGCCCGCCGGGTCGCCGCGACCGCCGACGTGGTGGTGCTCCGGGGCAGTCGCGGGCCCGTGGCCGTCGGGCTCGCGGACCGGTTGACGGCCGCCGGGTTCGTCCCGGGCTGGGTGGGACCGTGGCGGGTGCTCGTGCGTCCCTCCACGCTGGGTGCGGACGTGCGGGTCGCCGATCGCTACGCGCTGGTGGCCCGCGACCGGGCGGGCCGACCGCTGCCCGCCGATCCGGCCACCTGCTGACTCACCCGTCCGGCGGCGTCCACACCCACAGCTGGTCGCCGACCTCGCCGTCGTCCCAGTCCGGGCCGGAGGCGTCAAAGCCGCCGAACGTCACCAGGCGCCCGTCGGCCAGCGCGGCTCCCGTGGCGTAGCCGTGACGGGACGGGTGGGACCCCAGGTCGGTCCAGGTGCCGGTGCGGTCGTCGTAGAGACGACCACCCGAGACCACGAGCGGACCTTCGGCGGCCTCGGCCGTCCACCCCCAGTCGGGGCTGGACGCCGGCCGATCGGGCACGTCGGGCAGCGGCCTCCACCGCCCGGTGCGCGGGTCGTAGCGGCCGCCGTCGGGGACCCACCGGTCCCAGCCGTTGACCTCGCCGCCGTCGGCCCCACCGGTCGCGGCGCTGACCAGGTGGGTGCCGGTCCAGGTGGTGAAGTCGCCCAGCTGGTCGGGTGCGGGCAGCCGCTCCCAGGTGTCGTCGGGGCGCAGCCGGTCGACCTGCACGGTGGTCGGCTCGTCGGGGGCCGCCGCGTCGTAGTCGAAGCCGGTGCGCAGCAGGCCCAGCTCGGTCGCGAAGACCCGGCCGTCCTCGAGTCGAGGGGTGCCGGGATCGTCGGGCAGGATGCGCCAGCCCGCCGCAAGCGTGAACGTCATCACCCGACCGTCGTCGGCGACGACCGCCACCTCGCCGTCGTGCACGGTCGGTAGCGCGTGGGTCGGCAACGGCGCCCTGGGCAGCCGGCCCCACGCCTTGACGTTGCCCCCGGTCATCCACCACTCGCGGGGACGGACCTGGAGCATCACCTCGCCGTCGACGACCGCGTGCGGGGTCGTGGCATCCACCTGGGTCGGCGAGAGCGTGGTGACCGCTCGCCACCGGTCGGTCGCCGGGTCCCAGGCGGCCCCGCCCTGCTCCCAGTCGTCCGGCACGGCGCAGTCGGCGTTCGGCGGGCACGGGACGCCGGAGTGCCCGCCCAGGACGACGACCTCCTCCCCCGTCCACACCACCAGGGGGGAGTGGCGGGCCGACAGCGGGCCGTCGGCCCCGCGCTCCCAGCCCTCGGCCGGGACGGATGGAGCAGGCTCGGGCCGCTCGTCGCCGGCCAGGGCGCGCACCCCGGCACCCACCCCGGCGGCCGCGACCACCCCCGCGGCGACACCGGCCACCACGGCGGTGCGCCGACGGCGACGCAGCCGCTGCCCCTGCTCGACCGCGCCGGCCAGGTCGCCCGGGCCCGGGTCGAGGTCGGTGAGGGCCCGGTCGAGGGAGTCGGCCAGGCGACCCCCCAGCGCGTCGTCGGCGGTCATCGCAGCTCCCCTCGGGTCGTGGGCGCCTCGGTGAGCGAGCCCCGCAGCGTGGCCAGCGCCGTCGCGGCCCGCGACTTCACGGTGCCGGGCCGGCAGCGCAGCACCTCGGCGATCTGCCGCTCCGAGAGGTCCTCGTAGTAGCGCAGCACCACCACCGCGCGCTGGGCCGGCGGCAGCGCCGCGACCGCCGTCCACACCTCGTCGCGCACCGCCAGCCGGTCGTCCGCGGCGTCGGTCGTCCCCGACGACGCCGGCTCGGGGAGCCGGTCGGCGACCGTCTCGTGGCGGCGGTGGGCCTTCCGGTGCTGGGCCAGGGCAGCGTTCACCGCGATCCGGCGCACGTAGGCGACGGGGTCGTCGGCCCGGCTCACCCGGGGCCAGCGGGCGTGGGCACGGGCGAACGCGGTCTGCAGCGCGTCCTCCGCGAGCTGACGGTCCTGGGTGACGGCGTACGTCGTGCGGAGCAGTCGCGGCCAGTGGGCCGTGTAGAAGCCCGCGAAGTCGACGGTCACACCCCCATGATGCCGACGGGGGCGGGTCCGGTTCGGTGATGCGGCGCAGGGCCCGACTTGAACATGTTCAAAAGTCGGCGTAGCGTCGGCTCCGTCGGTTTTGAACACGTTCAAACAGAGGAGTCGTCATGGACTGGACCGTCGGGACCTACGTGGTCTACCTGCTCATCGCCGTACCGCTCACCGTCTGGGTCGCCACCACGCTGTCGCGCAACGGGCGGCTGTTCCTCGAGGACGTGTTCTCCGGCAACGACGCGCTCGCCGGCGCGGTCAACCGCCTGCTGGTGGTCGGCTTCTACCTGCTCAACCTGGGCTTCGTCAGCCTCTACCTGCGGATCGGCACCGAGGTGCTCGACCTGCGCGGCCTCTTCGAGGAGCTGAGTGTCAAGATCGGCGTCGTCACGCTGGTGCTGGGCATCGTGCACTTCTGCAACGTCTACGTCTTCAACGCCATCCGGCGCCGGCACCGGCTCGAGCAGCTGCGCACCGCGCCGGTGCCGCCGCAGGCCCACCTGCCCTACGCGCCGCCGTTCCCCGCGCCCGGTCGCTGAGCCGACCCGTGTCGCTCACGCTGCTCTACGACGCCGGGTGTCCGCTCTGCTCCCGGTTCCGCGACTGGCTCGTCGGGCAGCCGCTGCTGGTGTCGCTCGAGCCGGTCGCGGCCGGCTCGGCGGAGGCGAGGCGGCGGTTCCCGACGCTCGACCACGCGCAGACGCTCGTCGACGTCACCGTCGTCGGCGACACCGGCGAGGTCTGGACCCGCGAGCACGCCTGGGTGATGTGCCTGTGGGCCACCCACCGGCACCGGGCGCTGGCCGAGCGGCTCGCCCGGCCGGCGTACCTCCCGCTCGCCCGCGGCGTCGCCGCGTCGGCCGCCGGCCTGCGGCACCTGCTCGCGCGGCCGGGAGCCGCCGGAGGAGGTGACTACCCTGAGCGCTGTGCCGGAACCTGCCGCCCGCTCCCCCAAGGCTGAGCAGACCCGCCGCACGATCGTCGACGCGGCGATGGGGCTGTTCCGCCGCGACGGCTACGACCGCACCACGATGCGCGCGATCGCCCGCGAGGCCGGGGTCTCGGTCGGCAACGCCTACTACTACTTCGGCTCCAAGGAGCACCTGGTCCAGGCGTTCTACGACACCCTCCAGGCCGAGCACGCGGCAGCGGCCGAGCGCGCGATGGCCGGCGAGCGCTCGTTCCCGGTGCGGCTGCGCGCGGTGCTGGAGTCGTGGCTCGAGGTGGCGGCGCCCAACCACGAGTTCGCCGGCCAGTTCTTCCGCAACGCCGCCGACCCGTCGAGTCCGCTGTCGCCCTTCAGCGCGGAGTCGCTGCCGGCCCGCGAGGCGAGCATCGCCATCCACCGCAGCTGCGTCGAGGGTTCCGACCTCAAGCTCGCGCCCGCGCTGCGCGAGGAGCTGCCCGGCCTGCTCTGGCTGCTGCAGATGGGGCTGGTGCTGTTCTGGGTCTACGACGCCAGCCCGGGCCAGGTACGCAGCCACGCGCTGGTCGAGCACGCCGTGCCGATCGTCGACCGGATGGCCCGGCTCTCCCGGCTGCCGGTGGTGCGCGGGGTGGTCGACGACCTGGTCGGGCTGCTGGCCGCGCTGCGCTCGACCTGAGTCCGGGCCCGGCTCAGTCGTCGGCGAGCTCGCGGGAGCGGTCGCGGGCGGCAGCGAGGGCGTCGAGGAACGCCGCGCGCACGCCGTGGTGCTCGAGGCGGCCGAGCGCCGCGGCCGTCGTACCCCCGGGCGAGGTGACCTGCTCGCGGAGGACCGTGGGGTGGGTCTCGCCGTCGCGCAGCATGGTGGCGGCGCCGACGATCGTCTGCACCGCCAGCTCGTGGGCGGTGGCCCGCGGCAGGCCGAGGTGGACGCCGGCCTCGATCATCGCCTCGGCGACCAGGAAGACGTACGCCGGGCCGGAGCCGCTCACCGCGGTCACGGCGTCCTGCTGCGCCTCGGGCACCCGGGCCACGCGGCCGACGACGGCCATCAGCTCCTCGGCGACCGCGAGCTGCCCCTCCGAGCACGTCGAGCCGGGCGAGACCGCGGCCATCCCCTCGCCGAGCAGGGCCGGGGTGTTGGGCATCACCCGGGCGACCGCGACGCCGGACGGCACCCGCGCCTCGATCGCGTCCGTGGTGACGCCCGCTGCGAGCGAGACGACCAGCTGACCGTCGCGGAGCGCGGGGGCGATCTCGTCGAGCACCCCCGGCACGTCCTGCGGCTTGACCACCAGCACCACCGTGTCGGCGACGGCCGCCTCGACGTTGTCGACCACGCGGACGCCGTGCCGCTCGGCGAGCTCGGCGGCCCGCTCGGCGCGCTTCTCGCCCACCAGGACGGTGTCGGCGGCACGGCCGGAGCGCAGCAGACCGGCGAGGACGGCCTCGCCCATGACACCGCCGCCGAGGATCGCGATCTGGGACATGCGGCCAACGATGTCAGGTCGCGGCTCGAGGGTCACCCGCCGCCCTGAGAGGATCGACCCCGTGACGATCGTGATGGGCATCGAGACCTCGTGCGACGAGACCGGGGTCGGCTTCGTGCGTGACGGCGAGCTGCTCGGCGACGCGCTGGCCTCGAGCATCGACGAGCACGTCCGGTTCGGCGGCGTGGTGCCCGAGATCGCGGCCCGCGCCCACGTGCACGCGATCACGCCCACCATGGAGGAGGCCCGCGAGCGCGCCGGGATCGAGTGGCACCAGGTGGGCGCGGTCGCGGTGACCGCCGGGCCCGGCCTGGTCACCGCCCTGCACGTCGGGGTGGCCGCGGCGAAGGCGTCGGCGCTGGCGCTCGGCGTACCGCTCTACGGCGTCCACCACCTCGCCGGGCACGCGGCGGCCGACACCCTCGTGCACGGGCCGCTGCCCGAGCGCAGCATCTGCCTGATCGTGTCGGGCGGGCACACCTCGCTGCTGCTCGTGGAGGACCTGGTGCGCACCCCGATCGTGCACCTCTCCGACACCCTCGACGACGCCGCGGGCGAGGCGTTCGACAAGGTGGCGCGGCTGATCGGGCTGCCCTACCCCGGCGGTCCGTCGATCGACCGAGCCGCCGTCGACGGCGACCGGGCCGCGGTGCGGTTCCCGCGACCGCTCACCGGGCAGCGCGACCCCGAGCTGGGGTTCTCGTTCTCGGGGCTGAAGACCGCGGTGGCCCGCTACGTCGCCAAGCCCGACCCGGGCGTGACCACCGCCGACATCGCGGCGTCGTTCCAGGAGGCCGTGGCCGACACCCTGACCCGCAAGGCGGTGCGCGCCTGCCAGCTGCACGACGTGACGACGCTGGTCATGGTGGGTGGGGTCGCCGCCAACAGCCGGATCCGGGCGCTGGCCCAGGAGCGCTGCGACGCCGCCGGCATCGAGCTGCGGGTGCCCCCGCCGCGGCTGTGCACCGACAACGGCGCGATGATCGCGGCCATCGGCGACCTGCTGGTGCGCGACGGCGCGACGCCGTCCCCCCTCGACCTCGCCGCGCGCTCCACCGTGGAGCTGCGGCTCGCGCAGCTGGCCGGCTGACGGCGGGCCCCTTGTAACGCCCGTTTATCAGAACTGGTGCGCCCTTGTAGGGGCGCACCAGCTCGGATAACCCCGCGTTACAAGCGCGAACCCGCTCAGGGACTCGTCGCGAAGAAGTGCTCGCGGGCGAACTCCAGCGACGCACGGAGGTCGGCCTCCCGGGCCTCGCGGGTGCCGGCCTTGCGGGTGTTGATCTCGACCACGATCTCGCCCGCGAACCCCGTGGTGGCGAGGTGGCGCAGGAACTCCGCGGCGCCGGTGGTGCCGCGCCCGGGCACCAGGTGCTCGTCCTTGGCCGACCCGGTGCCGTCGGTCAGGTGGACGTGGCGCAGCCGCGGGCCGAGGCGGTCGGCCATCGCGATCACGTCGGAGCGGGCGATCGCGGCGTGGGAGAGGTCGATGGTGGTGTTGGCGTACGGCTCCGCGGAGGGGTCCCAGCCCGGGAGGTACATCTCCATCCCGCGCCGCTGCGAGGCCCGCCACGGGTACATGTTCTCGACCGCGAACGCGATCCCGGTCGACTCCTCCAGCGCGGCGATGCCGTCGACGAAGCCGGCGGCGTACTCCCTCTGCCAGCGGAACGGCGGGTGCACGACCACCACCTCGGCGCCGACCTCGGCGGCCATCTCGGCCGAGCGCTCGAGCTTGCCCCAGGGCTCGGTGCCCCAGACCCGCTGGGTGAACAGCAGGCAGGGGGCGTGCACCGCCGAGACCGGGATGTCGTGGTGGTCGGAGAGCTGCTTGACCGCGGAGGTCTGCTGGCTGAGCGCGTCGATGCCCACCATCACCTCCACCGCGTCGTAGCCGAGGGTGGCGGCGTAGGCGAAGGCGTGGGCGGACGACTCGGGGTAGACCGACGACGTCGAGAGGCCGACCCGGGTCACGGCCGACCCAGGACCGAGAGCTGGTCGAGGCGCTCGAGGATCACGCCCTCCCGCAGGGCCCACGGGCACACCTCGAGCTCAGCCAGGTCGAAGATGTCCATGCAGGCCTCGGCGACCAGCGCGCCGGGCACGATCTGGTGGGTGCGGCTCGGCGACACCCCCGGCAGTGCGGCCAGCTCGTCGGGCGACATCGTGACCAGCTTGGGGATCCAGTCGGCCAGCGCATCGAGCGCCAGCACCCTGGGCACCAGCGCGCCGTCGCCCGACGGCGCGGCGCCGCAGATCCGGGCCAGCGACCGGAAGGTCTTCGACGTCGCCGCGGCCCGGTCGGGCGCGCCGGCGCGCAGCAGGTGGCCGGCGTCGCGGGCGATCTCACCGCGGATCTGGCGGCGCAGCGCCCGGATGTCGTCCTCGCCCGGTGCGCGACCGCCGAAGAACTGGCGCGCCAACCGGGCCGCGCCGAGCGGCAGCGACCACGCCACGTCGGGGGCCTCGTCGCCGCCGGCCGCGATCTCGAGGGAGCCACCACCGATGTCGAAGACCGCCAGCCGCCCGGCCGACCAGCCGAACCAGCGGCGCACGGCGAGGAAGGTCAACCGGGCCTCGTCCTCGCCCGAGAGCACCTCGATCCGCACGCCGGTGCGCTCGTGCACCTGGTCGAGGACGTCCTCGGAGTTCACCGCGTCGCGGACCGCCGACGTGGCGAACGCCAGCATGTCCTCGCAGCCCTTGTCCTCGGCCACCGTCGTCGACTCGGCCGTGAACGACGCCAGGGCGTCGATCCCGGTCTGGGTGACGGCGCCGCCGGCGTCGAGGTGCTCGGCCAGCCGCAGCGGCTGCTTGAACGAGAACGCCGGCAGCGGAGCCGCGCCGCCGTGGGCGTCGACGACCAGCAGGTGCCCGGTGTTGGACCCGATGTCCAGGACGCCCACGCGCATGGATCCCACGCTACTCGGCCGGCACACGTAGGGTTGTCCGGTGCCCGAAGTCGACCTCGTGTTCCCCCGCGCCTGGGTCGAGTTCCAGAACCCCGCAGACCCCTCCGAGGTGCTGCGCTGCGACCTCACCTGGCTCACCTCGCGCTACCAGTGCATCTTCGGGCAGGGCTGCCAGGGCATCTACGCCGACGCCCCCGACGTCGGCTGCTGCACCCTCGGCGCCCACTTCGCCGACGACGAGGACGAGCAGCGGGTCGCGGCGTTCGTGGCCCAGCTGACCCCCGACCAGTGGCAGCTGCACCCCGGGCGCAAGGTCAGGAAGCGCGACTGGATCGAGGTCGACGAGGACGGCGAGCGCAAGACGCTGGCGGTGGAGGTCGACGGCCAGCAGGCGTGCGTCTTCCACAACCGCAGCGACTTCGCGCCGCTCACCGGGCGGGGCGGCGCCGGCTGCGCGCTGCACGGGCTCGCACTGCTGCAGGGCCGCAACCCGCTGGAGACCAAGCCCGACGTCTGCTGGCAGCTGCCGATGCGACGCACCTTCCGCGAGGTGGAGCGTCAGGACGGCACGTCCTACACCGAGGTCTCGATCGGCGAGTACGACCGCCGCGGCTGGGGACCGGGCGGGCACGACCTCGACTGGTACTGCTCGGGCAACACCGAGGCCCACACCGCCCCCGACCCCGTCTACGTCACCCACGCCCCCGAGCTGAGCGAGCTGATCGGCGCGGCGGCGTACGCCGAGCTGGTGCGGCACTGCGAGGCCCACCTCGCCTCGCGCTCGCAGCTGGCGCTGCACCCTGCGGACCCGCGCTGACGCGACAGCCGACCCGCCGCTCGTCCAGTCCTTGACTTCTCGACGTCGAGAGACCCCGACCCCGATGCGGCGCTCCGCGACGACGTTGCGCACAATCTCTGCATGCGCCTGGATCACCTCTCCTACGCCGCCGGACCCGACGGACTGGCCGGCACGGCCGCCCGGATCGGCGCGCTGCTCGGCCGTGAGTTCGTCGACGGCGGCGTGCACCCGCGCTTCGGCACCCGCAACATGACGCTGCCCATGGGTGGCGGCACCTACCTCGAGGTCGTCGAGGTCCTCGACCACCCCGCGTCCGACAAGGCGCCCTTCGGCCAGGCCGTGCGGGCCCGCTCGGCCGCGGGCGGCGGCTGGCTCGGCTGGGTCGTCGCCGTCGACGACATCGCCACCGTCGAGGAGCGCCTCGGCCGCGGTGCGGTCAACGGCAACCGGCACCGCCCCGACGGCACCGAGCTGCGCTGGAAGCAGATCGGCGTCAACGGCCTGATCGCCGACCCCCAGCTGCCGTTCTTCGTGCAGTGGGAGTCGCCGGCCGAGCTCCACCCGAGCACCGGCGCCGACCCCGAGGTCTTCCTGGCCTGCCTGGAGATCGCCGGCGACCCCCACCGGGTCAGCGAGTGGCTCGGCGAGACCGTCGAGGCGCCGCTGGAGGACGTCAAGGTCGAGTGGGCCGCGCCGCACGGCACGCCCGGCATCATCGCCGTGCAGGTGCAGACGCCCGCCGGTCTCGTCCGGATCTGAGCGTCACCGACGGGGCCCGGCCGAGCCCCAACATCTGGCACCACACCGCGACGTACGAGATCGAGAACCGCGCGGTCGACCCGCACGGCCACCTCGCCGCCACGCTGCGCGCGACCGCCGACTGGACCGGCCGCGACGTGCTCGACCTGGGTTGCGGCACCGGCTTCCACCTGCCGTTCTTCGCCGCCGACGCGCGGTCGGTGACCGGCGTCGAGCCGCACGGCGACCTGGTCGCGATCGCCCGTCGCCGCACCCGCCGCCTCGCCAACGTGCGGGTCGAGCAGGGGCTGGCCCAGGCGCTGCCGCTGCCGGACGCGTCGGTCGACGTCGTGCACGCGCGGTGGGCGTACTTCTTCGGTCCGGGCGCCGAGCCGGGGCTGCGCGAGCTCGACCGGGTGGTCCGGCGCGGCGGCGTCGCAGTGGTGGTCGACAACGACCCGACGCGCTCGACGTTCGGCGGCTGGTTCCGCCGCGGCTACCCCGAGGTCGACCCCGCGGTTGTCGAGCGGTGGTGGTCGACCCACGGCTGGACCCGCACCCCGGTCGACATGGGGTGGTCGTTCCCGTCGCGGGCCGACCTGGAGGCCGTCGTCCGGATCGAGCTGCCGGGGGACGTCGCGGAGCAGGTCCTGGCCGAGCACGAGGGGCTCGAGGTCGACTACGCCGTCAACGTGTGGTCGCGGCGCTGGTGACGCCGGCCCGGTCGGGACTTCTCGGCCAGAACCGCGACTTCTCGGCCAGAGTTCTGGCCGAGAAGTGAGGGTTTCCCCGGTTCACCGGGGAAACCACCCGCAGCCGCACCTCAGCTCGACCCGCGCACCGTCAGCGCCGGGGTGAGCAGCACGTCGTCGGCGCGGCGGGGCGGGTGGGACAGCAGGCCCTCGAGGGCGCGGACCACCATCACCGCGACCTCCTCCAGCGGCTGGCGCACCGACGTCAGGCCCGGCGGCACCAGCTGGGCGACCATCGAGTCGTCGAAGCCCACCACCGCCACGTCCCGCCCGGGGTGGAGGCCGCGCTCGGCGAGGGTGTGCAGCACGCCCATCGCCAGGGTGTCGGAGGCGCACACGAACGCCGAGGGCACCGCCTCGTCGAGCAGCACCGCGCTCGCCTCCCGGCCGGAGGCCACGGTGTCCTCGGTGCGGGAGGCGAGCCCGGTGGTGGCGAAGCCGTGGGCGCGCATCGCGCGGGTCCAGCCCGAGCGCCGGTCCTCGCCGATGAAGGAGTCCTTGCGCCAGCCCAGCCAGGCGATCCGCTCGTGGCCGCGCCCGATGAGGTGCTTGGTGGCCAGCTCGGCGCCGGCCGCACCGTCGACGTCGACCCACGGGTGGTCGGCTCCCGGGTCGTCCCAGGGGCGGCCGAAGGCGACGAACGGCGCCCGCCGGCCGGCCAGCCACGCCGCCTGCGGGTTGCCGAGGTAGGTGTCGGTGACGACGAAGGCGTCGACGGCCGTGGAGCGCAGCAGGTCGTCGTAGCCGGCGACGGGGTCGGTGGGGTCGCCTGTGAACAGCAGCACGTGGTAGCCGGCCTCGCGGGACGCCTCGACCAGCGAGTGCACGAAGCGGTCCATGGTCGCGTTCGCCGTGCCCTCCTGGGCGGGCAGGATCCGCAGGCCGATCAGGTGGGAGGCGCGGGTGCGCAGGTTGCGGGCCGCCCGGTTGGGCAGGTAGCCCAGCTCGTCGATCGCGAGCTGCACGCGGGCCAGGGTGTCGGCGCGCAGCAGGTCGGGGTTGTTGACGGCGTTCGAGACCGTCTGCCGGGAGACGCCGGCCCGTTCCGCGACGTCGGCGAGCGTGGGCGGTGAGCCGTTGGCGGACCGGCCGAGGCTCGGCGTCATCGCGGGCCTCCTTCGCGTGCTGGCCGTCCCGGGCGCGGTCATGGGCTGGATCGTTCCAAGGCAGGATAGCCGCGGGCTCACCCGTGGGGGTGCGAGTCGCGGGACCGGCTGTCGGCCCCCACGTCTAGCGTTCCCGGCATGCCGAAGACACCCCGCCCTGCCTACCGCTGCACCGAGTGCGGCTGGGAGACCGGCAAGTGGGTCGGCCGCTGCGGCGAGTGCCAGACCTGGGGGTCGGTTGCCGAGGCCGCCGCGCCCGCCGTCCGCGCCGCCGCCGGCCCCGTCTCCACGCCGGCCGTGCCCATCGGCCAGGTGTCGGTGGAGCAGTCGCAGTCGCGCACCAGCGGGGTCCCCGAGCTCGACCGGGTGCTCGGCGGCGGGCTGGTGCCGGGCGCGGTGATCCTCCTCGCCGGCGAGCCCGGCGTCGGCAAGAGCACGCTGCTGCTCGAGGTCGCCGCGCAGACCGCCCGCTACCAGCGCCGCACCCTCTACGTCAGCGGCGAGGAGTCTGCCTCCCAGGTGCGGCTGCGCGCCGACCGCACCGGCGGCGTCCACGACGAGCTCTACCTCGCCGCCGAGACCGACCTCGGCGCCGTGCTCACCCACGTGGAGCAGGTCCGTCCCGAGCTCTTGGTCATCGACTCGGTGCAGACGATCGGCGCGTCCGGCGTCGAGGGCGTGCCCGGCGGCGTCACCCAGGTGAAGGAGGTCTCCGCGGCCCTGGTGCGCACCGCCAAGACCCACAACATCACCACCGTGCTGGTCGGCCACGTCACCAAGGAGGGGTCCATCGCCGGGCCGCGCGTGCTCGAGCACCTCGTCGACGTGGTCCTCCACTTCGAGGGCGACCGCAACTCCCGGTTCCGCATGGTGCGCGCGATGAAGAACCGGTTCGGCCCGGTCGACGAGGTCGGCTGCTTCGACCTCTCCTCGGAGGGCATCACCGCCGTCGCCGACCCCACCGGGCTCTTCGTCGAGCACCAGACCGGCCGGGTGCCGGGCTCGTGCGTGGCGGTGATGATGGAGGGACGCCGGCCGATGCTGGCCGAGGTGCAGGCGCTGGTCACGCCCAGCCCGGCCGAGCGCCCGCGGCGGGCCACCTCGGGCCTCGACTCCTCGCGGGTCGCCATGGTGCTCGCCGTCCTCCAGCAGCACGTCGGCGTCCGGTTGCACAACTACGACGTGTTCGCCTCCACGGTCGGCGGCGCCCGGCTCGGCGAGCCGGCCAGCGACCTCGCGCTGGCGATCGCGATCGCCTCGGCCTGCTCCGGCACCGCCCCGCCGGCCGGCGTGGTCGCCATGGGCGAGCTGGGACTCGCCGGCGAGCTGCGCCGGGTGCGCGACCTGCCGCAGCGCCTGGCCGAGGCCGCCCGGCTCGGCTTCGGCGTCGCGGTCGTGCCGAGCGACCGCTCCGCCAGCGGGCCCCGGGCGCCCGAGTCGTGGACGGTCGACGGCATGCGGGTGCTCGACGTACCCGACATCGCCTCCGCGCTCCGCCTGCTGCGGCTCACCGGCGACCGGCCCCGTCCGCTGCGGCCCATCGCCGACAGCTGAACCCCGTTCCCCCCGACCGCAGCCCCCGCACCGTCTAGACTGCCGACACACGACGACAGGTGCCGCCGACTCGGCGCCGCTGCATGGGGAGGGCTTCCGTGGCGGTCGACCGCGACGACGACACGCTGCGCCTGAGGGCGACCCTCGCCTCGATCGCACCCGGCACCCCGCTGCGCGACGGGCTCGAGCGGATCCTGCGCGGGCGCACCGGCGCGTTGATCGTGCTCGGCACCGACCGCGTCGTGGAGTCGATCGCGACGGGCGGGTTCGACCTCGACGTCCCGTTCACCGCCACCGGGCTGCGCGAGCTGGCCAAGATGGACGGCGCGATCATCATCGACAAGGACGTCACCCGCATCCTCAAGGCCGCGGTGCACCTGATGCCCGACCACACGATCCCCTCCGACGAGACCGGCACCCGACACCGCACCGCCGACCGCGTGGCCCGGCAGACCGGCTTCCCGGTGATCTCGGTGTCGCAGTCGATGCAGATCATCGCGGCGTACGTCGGCGAGACCCGGCACGTGCTGGAGGAGGCCGGTCAGATCCTGTCGCGCGCCAACCAGGCGCTGGCCACCCTGGAGCGCTACAAGCTCCGCCTCGACGAGGTGTCCAGCACCCTGTCGGCGCTCGAGATCGAGGACCTGGTCACCGTGCGCGACGTCGCCGTGGTCGCCCAGCGGCTCGAGATGGTCACCCGGATCGCCAGCGAGATCGAGGACTACGTGCTCGAGCTCGGCACCGACGGCCGGCTGCTCTCGCTCCAGCTCGAGGAGCTCGTCACCGGCGTCGACGCCGAGCGCGAGCTGGTGATCCGCGACTACCTGCCCAGCGGCCGCCGCACCAAGAGCCCCGAGCAGCTGCTCGAGCGGCTCGGCGCCCTCTCCCCCACCGAGCTGGTCGACCCCGCGTCGGCCGCCCGCGTCCTGGGGCTCGGGAACGGCGAGCACCTCGACGGCGCCGTCACCCCCCGCGGCTACCGGCTGCTCGCCAAGGTGCCGCGGCTGCCGTCGTCGGTGGTCGACCGGCTGGTCGAGCACTTCGGCACCCTGCAGAAGCTGCTGGCCGCCAGCATCGAGGACCTCCAGCTGGTCGAGGGCGTCGGCGAGCTGCGCGCGAAGTCGGTGCGCGAGGGGCTCAGCCGACTGGCCGAGTCGACGATCCTCGAGCGGTACGTCTGAGGGTCGGCGCGGGTCGGGATCGTTCGACGACCGCCCGAACCGCGCCTGTGCGCCGTTGGTGCGCCCGGGTCACCCCGGGCGGCCGCACGAACCACGCCTGTGCGCCATGGGTGCGCTCGGGACCGCCGCCCGCGCGGGGAGGTTCAGCCGTTCGGCTCGACCGCACCCGACGGCGACCCGCTGGGCCGGCCACCCTGCTGACCGCCCTGGTTGCCGCCCTGGTTGCCGCCCTGCTGACCGGCCTGATTGCCGGTCTGATCGCCAGCCTGGCCGTTGCCGGGCCTAGGCCCCTTGGTCTGCTTGCCGCCCTGCGGGTCGGGCGACTGGGTGACCGTGTCGGCGACCGGCGCGGTCAGGCGGAACTGGGTGTCGAGCGGCTCGCCGCCCAGCGCGGCAGCCTGGACGATGTAGTAGCCGGGCAGCGCCCAGGCGGTGCGGTTGGTGCACTCCTCGTCGGAGCGGCGGGCGTTCCACCACACCTTGGTCTTGCCGGGCAGCACCTTGCGGACGACGACCTCGCGCGGCTTGATCGAGGCCGGGCACTCCTGGCTCGACCAGATGTCGTCGGAGCCCGAGGTGATCTTCATGGTCAGCGTCTCCGACGAGACCGACCAGGTGCACGCCTCGGCCTCCATCGACTGCACGTTGAGCACGATCTTGACCGTGCGGCCGGCCACCGGCTTCTTCACCACCGGGGTGACGGTCAGGTCGGCGGCGTCGCAGGGTCCCGTGGGCTCGGGCAGCGTGGGCTGCGAGGGGGTCGGGTCCGCGCTCGGCGTCGGGTCGTCCGACCCGGAGTCCGCCTCGGGCGACGCGTCGGCGGCCGCCTGGCTGGCCCGGGCGTCGTCGACGGCCTGGTCGTCGGCTCCGTCGCTGCCGTTGCCGAGCACCTTGGCGATGCCGAACACGAGCACCAGGGCCGCGCCGAGCACGACCATCCGACGCCGCCAGTACACCTGCGGCGGCAGTGATCCCCGAACGGTCCGCGGCATGGGGACACCGTAGGCACCGGGGGCGGCCCGGCGTCGTACCCACGCCGGGAGAATGGCGGCGATGACCGCGACCGACCTGCACGGGCCCGTGCTCCACTGGTACGACGCGCACGCCCGCGACCTGCCGTGGCGGCGGCCCGAGGCCTCGCCGTGGTCGGTGCTGGTCTCGGAGCTGATGCTCCAGCAGACGCCGGTGACCCGCGTGCTGCCGGTGCACGCCGCCTGGCTGGAGCGGTGGCCGACCCCAGCCGACCTGGCGGCCGAGCCGGTCGGCGAGGCGGTGCGCGCCTGGGGTCGGCTGGGCTACCCCCGCCGGGCGCTGCGGCTGCACGCCGCGGCGGTCGCCATCGTGGACCGGCACGGCGGCGAGGTGCCCGACGACCACGCCGACCTGCTCGCGCTGCCGGGCGTCGGCGACTACACCGCGGCCGCCGTCGCCAGCTTCGCCTTCGGCCAGCGCCACGTCGTGCTCGACACCAACGTGCGCCGGGTGCTGGCCCGAGCGGTCTCCGGCACCGAGCTGGCGCCGGTCTCGGTCACCCGGGCCGAGCGCGACCTCGCCGCCGGCCTGCTCCCCGACGACGCGCCCACCGCGGCGACCTGGGCGGTCGCGGTGATGGAGCTCGGCGCGCTGGTCTGCACGGCCGCCCGGCCGGCGTGCGAGACCTGCCCGCTGCGTGACCGGTGCGCCTGGCGGCTGGCCGGCCACCCCGCCCACGACGGCCCGCCCCGCCGGGGCCAGGCCTGGCAGGGCACCGACCGGCAGTGCCGTGGCCGGCTGATGGCGGTGCTGCGCGAGGCCGAGGGAGCGGTCGACAAGCGCCGGCTCGACGCCACCTGGCCCGACGCCGGGCAGCGGGAGCGGTGCCTGGCCTCGCTGGTCGCCGACGGGTTGGCGGTCGCGACCGGCCCGACGACGTACGCCCTGCCCTAGACGCACCGACCCCCGGTGACCCCCGTGCTTGCACGGGGTCACCGGGGGTCGGTGCTGGCTGGGAGCGTCAGTCGTCGGTACCCGAGCGCGGGACGTCGACCGGGTCCTCGGAGTCGTCCGGGCCCTCGGGCAGGGTCTCGCCGAGCTCGACGCCGGCCGGCTCGAACGGCGGCAGGTCGGGCAGCGCCGCGACCTTCTGGCCCGAGAAGCTGAACGTCGCCGTCGGGCCCTCGCCCTCGACGTCGACCAGCACGATCTGGCCCGGGCCGACCTCGCCGAACAGCATCTTCTCGGCCAGCACGTCCTCGATCTCGCGCTGGATCGTGCGGCGCAGCGGCCGCGCCCCCAGCACCGGGTCGAAGCCCCGCTCCGCCAGCAGGTTCTTGGCCCGCTGGGTCAGCTCGAGCTGCATGTCGCGGTCGCGCAGCCGGACCTCGACCGCGGCGACCATGTTGTCGACCATGGCCACGATCTGCTCCTGCGAGAGCGGCGGGAAGACGATGACCTCGTCGACGCGGTTGAGGAACTCGGGCCGGAAGTGCTGCTTGAGCTCCTCCGACACCTTGCCCTTCATCCGCTCGTAGGAGCCGGCCGCGTCACCGGACTGCTGGAAGCCGAGGTTGATGCCCTTGGCGATGTCGCGGGTGCCGAGGTTGGTGGTCATGATGATGACGGTGTTCTTGAAGTCGACCACCCGGCCCTGCGAGTCGGTGAGACGACCCTCCTCGAGGATCTGCAGCAGGCTGTTGAAGATGTCGGGGTGCGCCTTCTCGACCTCGTCGAAGAGCACCACCGAGAACGGCTTGCGCCGCACCTTCTCGGTGAGCTGGCCGCCCTCCTCGTAGCCGACGTAGCCGGGAGGCGAGCCGAACAGCCGCGAGACGGTGTGCTTCTCGCCGAACTCCGACATGTCGAGCTGGATGAGCGCGTCCTCGTCGCCGAAGAGGAACTCCGCCAGCGTCTTCGACAGCCAGGTCTTGCCGACGCCCGAGGGGCCGGCGAAGATGAACGACCCGCCGGGGCGCTTGGGGTCCTTGAGCCCGGCGCGGGTACGGCGGATGGCCCGCGACAGCGCCTTGACCGCCTCGTCCTGGCCGATGACGCGCTTGTGGAGCTCGTCCTCCATCTTGAGCAGCCGGGTCGACTCCTCCTCGGACAGCTTGACGATCGGGATGCCGGTCGCGACCGCCAGGACCTCGGCGATCAGCTCCTCGTCGACCTCCGCGACCTCGTCCATGTCGCCCGCCCGCCACTGCTTCTCGCGGTCGGACTTCTTGAGGATCAGCTGCTTCTCCTCGTCGCGCAGGCGCGCGGCGGCCTCGAAGTCCTGGCCGTCGATCGCGGCCTCCTTGCGCTGCCGCACCTCGGCGATCTTCTCGTCGTACTCGCGCAGGTCGGCGGGCGCCGTCATCCGGCGGATCCGCAGCCGCGAACCGGCCTCGTCGATCAGGTCGATGGCCTTGTCGGGCAGGAACCGGTCGGAGATGTAGCGGTCGGCCAGCGTCGCCGCCGAGACCAGTGCCTCGTCGGTGATCGTCACCCGGTGGTGGGCTTCGTAGCGGTCGCGCAGGCCCTTGAGCATCTCGATGGTGTGGGCGATCGACGGCTCGGCGACCTGGATCGGCTGGAACCGGCGCTCGAGCGCGGCGTCCTTCTCGAGGTACTTGCGGTACTCGTCGAGGGTGGTCGCGCCGATGGTCTGCAGCTCGCCGCGGGCCAGCATCGGCTTGAGGATGCTGGCGGCGTCGATCGCGCCCTCGGCCGCGCCCGCACCGACGAGGGTGTGGATCTCGTCGATGAAGAGCACGATGTCGCCGCGGGTGCGGATCTCCTTGAGCACCTTCTTCAGGCGCTCCTCGAAGTCACCGCGGTAGCGCGAACCGGCGACCAGCGCCCCGAGGTCGAGCGTGTAGATCTGCTTGTCCTTGAGCGTCTCGGGCACGTTGCCCTTGACGATGTCCTGGGCCAGGCCCTCGACGATCGTGGTCTTGCCGACGCCGGGCTCGCCGATGAGGACGGGGTTGTTCTTCGTGCGGCGCGAGAGGATCTGCATGACCCGCTCGATCTCCTGCTCGCGGCCGATGACCGGGTCGAGCTTGCCCTCGCGGGCGTCCTGGGTCAGGTTGCGGCCGAACTGGTCGAGCACCAGCGACGACGACGGGGTGTCGCCGGAGGCTCCGGACTGGGCCGCGGCGGCCGCCGAGGACTCCTTGCCCTGGAACCCGGAGAGCAGCTGGATGACCTGCTGGCGGACCCGGTTGAGGTCGGCGCCGAGCTTCTGCAGCACCTGGGCGGCGACGCCCTCGCCCTCGCGGATCAGGCCGAGCAGGATGTGCTCGGTGCCGATGTAGGAGTGGCCGAGCTGGAGCGCCTCGCGCAGGGACAGCTCGAGCACCTTCTTGGCGCGCGGCGTGAAGGGGATGTGGCCGCTGGGGGCCTGCTGGCCCTGGCCGATGATCTCCTCGACCTGGGCGCGCACGGCCTCGAGCGAGATGTCGAGGCTCTCGAGCGCCTTGGCCGCCACGCCCTCACCCTCGTGGATGAGACCGAGCAGGATGTGCTCGGTGCCGATGTAGTTGTGCGACAGCATGCGGGCCTCTTCCTGGGCCAGCACGACGACGCGTCGGGCTCGGTCGGTGAACCGCTCGAACATGGGCAAGGCTCCTCAGACTTCAGGGGGTACGGGTAGTCCAACCCCACGAACAGCCTACGCGTTCCCCCCACCCCGGCCAGGGTGGTCCGCTGAGAGCGAACACGACCCCGACCGGCTCCGGCCGGGGCCCGGGCCGTTAGTTCTTGTGGCCGATCACCTGGTAGTCGCGGCACAGGATCGGCTTGGTCTTCTCGGGGGTGACGTCGATGCTCGAGATCTCGTCCTCGAGCTGACCCTTGACCTTGTTGTTGCCCAGGTCGGCGTCGTGGCTGTAGGGACGCACGCAGTACCAGCTGTAGTACGGCGCGTGGTCGTCCCAGTCGTACTCCTTGTTGACGTAGATCTTGACCCAGTACGGCGTCTTGTTGACGAAGCTCGACATGTCGTCGCCGAAGTCGCCGCCGGGGCCGAAGTCGCAGCCGGCGCAGGAGTCGTTGTGGAGGTTCGTGTCGTAGCCCTTGCGCGCCTCCGAGTGCCCCTCGTAGCCGTCGTCCTGCCACATCGTGAAGTAGCCCTTGCGGCCCTCGTCGATCTTGGCGCTGGCGGGGGTGGCGACGGTCAGGGACGCGACGAGCGCGGTCGCGGATGCGACCAGCACCGCGCGGGCGGACGTAGGGATCATGGGGAACCTCCGGCTCGGGGGCCCGCGACGACGGGCCGGTCTGCGACCTCCTACCCCGCACGGTCCCCGTCCATGCCCGTGCCCGTGCCACCGACATCCCCCCGGTACGACGACGCCGGGCCGCCCCTGGTGCGGGGCGGCCCGGCGGGCGTGGGTCAGCCGGCGCGGGTCAGCGGGCGTGAGTCAGGGGAGTCGCGATCAGTGCGCGGCCTCGTAGGCCTGCCGGACCTCGGCGGAGACCCGGCCGCGGTCGGGGACCTCGAAGCCGTTCTCGCGGGCCCACTCGCGGATCTCCTTGGGGCTGGCCCCGCCGGAGGCGCCGGCGCTCGAGCCCGACGACCGGCGGCCACCGCCGCGGCGGCCGCCCCCGGTGACCTTGCGGCCGTGGGAGACGTAGAGGGCGAGCGCGTCGCGCAGGGCCGCGGCGTTCTTGTCGTTGAGGTCGATCTCGTAGGTCGTGCCGTCCAGCGCGAACGTCACGGTCTCGCTGGCGTCGGAGCCGTCGATGTCGTCCTCGAGGACGATGTGCACCTTCTGTGCCATGGGGAGCGATCTCTTTTCTGGCGTCGGGAGACGAATTGCTGACTGCCGGAGATTATCGCCGACAAAGGGTGCCGCACGCCAATTCGCGATAACCGGCCGGAAACGGCCACGATATCGACCTGCTAAACATCCGTGCCCAAAAAGGGAATTGTGGTCAGGTGTTGCGCCGGAATACCAGCTCGAGCCCCTGCAGGGTCAGCCACGGTGCGTCGACGGTGAAGCAGGTGCACTCGCCGGCGACCAGCGGCGCGAGGTAGCCGGTGGAGATCACCGCGACCTCCTCGGCCGGCACGCCCAGCTCGGCGACCATCCGGGCGACCATGCCCTCGACCTGGGCCGCGACGCCGAAGAGGACGCCGGACTGGAGCGCCTCGACGGTGTTCTTGGCGATCACCGAGCGCGGCCTGGCCAGCTCGACCTTGCGCAGCTGGGCGCCGCGGCGGCCGAGCGCCTCGAGCGAGATCTCGATGCCGGGCGTGATCGCGCCGCCGACGTACTGGCCCTGCGCGCTCACCACGTCGTACGTGGTGGCGGTGCCGCCGAAGTCGACCACCACCGCCGGACCGCCGTGCAGGGTGGCCGCGGCCAGGGCGTTGATGATCCGGTCGGAGCCAACCTCGCGGGGGTTGTCCATCAGCACCGGGACGCCGGTGCGGATGCCCGGCTCGACCACGAGGTGGGGCACCTCCCCGAAGTGGCGGGTCAGCATGTCGCGCCACTCCTGCAGCACCGCCGGCACCGTCGCGCAGACCGCGACACCGGTGACGTCGTCGAGGGCCGGTCCGAGCAGGCCGCGGAGCAGCACCAGCCAGTCGTCGGAGGTGCGTCGCTCGTCGGTCGCCACCCGCCAGTCGGCGCCCATTTCGCCGTCGGCCACCAGGCCGAGGATCGTGTGGCTGTTGCCGATGTCGGCGGCGAGGAGCGTCACGGCCGGGGGTCCTCGTCGAGGTCGAACCCGAGGTCGAAGACCGTGACCGAGTGGGTCAGTGCACCCACGGAGATGAAGTCGACGCCGGTGGCGGCCACCTCGCGGGCCCGCTCCAGGGTGAGGCCGCCCGACGCCTCGAGGGTGGCGCGGCCGGCGGTGATCTCGACCGCCTCGGCCATCGTCGCGCTCGGCATGTTGTCGAGCAGGATCTCGGTGCAGCCCGCCTCGAGCAGCTCGCGGAGCTGGTCGAGGTCGGTGACCTCGACCTCCACCCGCAGGTCGGGGTACGCCGCCCGCACCGCCTCGAACGCCGGCACCACGCCGCCGGCCGCGACCACGTGGTTGTCCTTGACCATCGCCCGGTCCGCCAGGCTGAACCGGTGGTTCACCCCGCCGCCGCAGCGCACGGCGTACTTCTGCAGCGCGCGCCAGCCCGGCAGCGTCTTGCGGGTGTCGAGCACCCGGGCCCGGGTGCCCTCGAGCGCGGCGACCCAGTGGGAGGTGGCGGTGGCGACGCCGGAGAGGTGGGAGGCGAAGTTGAGCGCGGTGCGCTCGGCAGTGAGCAGCCCCTCGAGCGGCCCCTCGACGCGCAGCACGGTGTCGCCGGCGGCGACCCGGGTGCCGTCGGGCACCCGCGCGGTGACCTCGACGTCGTCGTCGAGGGCGTAGACGAAGGCGAGCTCGGCGATCGCCAGGCCGGCCACCACGCCGGGCTCGCGCGCGACGAAACCGCCGGCGCCGCGACCGGTGGTCGGCACCGCGGCGCTCGTGACGTCGACGCCGTCGCCGGGCAGGTCCTCGGCGAAGGCGTCGGCCACCATCGCGTGCACCCGCTCGGTGTCGAGACCGGCCGCGGTCAGCTCGGCGGTGAGCGTCACCGGCAGGTCGTCGTGGGCGACACGGGCGATCACGTCGGCACCACCGTGGGGTAGGAGGGGTCGGTCGCCGGGGCCGGCACCAGCCGGAGGGTCGGGGCGCCGTCGTCGGAGACCACGTCGACGTGACCGGCGAACCGGACGTCGTCGCGCTCGGGGAAGTCCTCGCGCCAGTGCGACCCGCGGGTCTCCTCGCGCAGCGCGGCGGCCCGCGCCAGCGCCGAGGCCACGGTGAGCAGGTTGGTGGTCTCCCACGACTCCAGGTCGACCACGTCGGCGGTCCGGCCGGCCAGCGCGGTCAGCTCCTCGACGGCCTCGGCGAGCCCGGTGGCGGTGCGCAGCACGCCGACCTTGCCGGTCATCACCTCCTGCAGCTCGCGTCGGGCCGAACCCGGCACCAGGCCGGCGCGGCGCCGGTCGGCGACCGGCTCCGACCAGGGCCGCAGCTCACCGGGCAGCACCGCGGCGATCCGCCGGGAGAACACCAGGCCCTCGAGCAGCGAGTTGGAGGCCAGCCGGTTGGCCCCGTGGACGCCCGAGCAGGCGGCCTCGCCGGTGGCGTAGAGGCCGGGGACGTCGGAGCGTCCCCACAGGTCGGTGCGCACCCCGCCCGAGGCGTAGTGGCAGGCCGGCGCGACCGGGATCAGCTCGGTGACCGGGTCGACGCCGTGGGATCGGCAGGTCGCCAGGATGGTGGGGAACCGACGCTCCCAGAACGCCGCGCCCAGGTGCCGTGCGTCGAGCCACATGTGCGGCTCGCCGGTCTCGAGCATCCGGCGCATGATCGCCTTGGCCACGACGTCGCGGGGGGCGAGGTCGGCCAGCGGGTGCTCGCCCTGCATGAACCGCCGACCGTCGGAGTCGACGAGGAACGCGCCCTCGCCGCGGACGGCCTCGGAGATCAGCGGCTGCTGGCCCCGCGACTCCGGGCCGAGGTACATCACCGTGGGGTGGAACTGCACGAACTCCAGGTCGCGCAGCGTCGCACCGGCCCGCAGCGCCAGCGCCATGCCGTCGCCGGTCGCGACGGCGGGGTTGGTGGTCTGGGAGAAGACCTGCCCGAGGCCGCCCGAGGCCAGGACGACGGCGCGGCAGTGGACGGCGCCGACGCCGTCGCGCTGCCCCTCGCCCATCACGTGGAGGGTGACGCCGGCGACCCCGCCGCCGGCGTCGAGCAGCAGGTCGACGGCCAGCGCGTGCTGCACGACCTCGATCTCGGGCGAGACCTCGATCGCGGCGATCAACGCCCGCTGGATCTCGGCGCCGGTGGCGTCGCCGCCGGCGTGGGCGATCCGGTCGCGGTGGTGGCCCCCCTCGCGGGTGAGCGACAGCTCGCCGTCGGGGCTGTGGTCGAAGTTGGTGCCGAGCGCGATCAGCTCGCGCACGGCGTCGGGGCCCTCGGTGACCAGCACCCGCACCGCCTCGAGATCGCAGGCACCGGCGCCGGCCACCAGGGTGTCGACCTCGTGCTCGGCCGGCGTGTCGCCCGGCCCCAGCGCGGCGGCGATCCCGCCCTGCGCCCACTGGGTCGACCCGGCGTTGAGCACGTCCTTGGTGACGACCAGGACGGTGCCGACGTCGGGGGCGTCGCGCAGCCGCAGGGCCGCGGTCAGCCCGGCGATGCCGGAGCCGATCACGACGACGTCGGCGCGCGTGGTCCAGCCGGGGTCCGACGCGCTGAGGCGACCGGGCACCCGTGGTGCGGGCGGGAACGGCATCCGAGCAGGCTAGCGGGCCGCGGTGGTGTCGCCGCGGACCAGTCCGTGGCCGTCGAAGGTCTCGGCGGGGTCGAACCCGGTCGCGAGGATCCTGTTGTCGGCGTCGACGAACACCACGTGCGGCTGGTGCTCGCGGGCCTCGGCGGTCTCCATCTGGCCGTAGCCGATGAGGATGACGACGTCGCCGGGGTGGACCAGCCGGGCCGCGGCGCCGTTGATGCCGATCACGCCGGACCCGCGCTCGCCCGCGATCGTGTAGGTCTCCAGGCGGGCGCCGTTGGTGACGTCGACGATGTGGACGAGCTCGCCGGGCAGCAGGTCGGCGGCGTCGAGGAGGTCCTCGTCGACGGTGACCGAGCCCACGTAGTGCAGGTCCGCCTGGGTCACGGTGGCCCGGTGGATCTTGCTCTTCATCATGGTGCGCAGCATCACTGACTCACTTCGGTGGTAGGGGCGGAGAGCACGAGCGGCAGGTTGTCGATCAGGCGGGTGGCGCCGAGCCGGGCGGCGACGAGGATCCGGGCCTCGGTGCCGGGCGGCACGTCGGCGGGCAGCTGCTCGAGGTCGGGCGTGCGGAGCTCGAGGTAGTCGAGGTCGACCTCCCCGGCGGTGCGGAGCTCGGCACGCGCGGCGTCGAGGGCCGCGGCGGCGCCGTACCTCGCCTCCTCGCGGGCGGCCCGCAGCGCCCGGCTCAGCACGGTGGCCTCGTGGCGCTGCTCGGCCTCGAGGTAGCGGTTGCGGCTCGAGAGCGCCAGGCCGTCGTCCTCGCGCCGGGTCTCCGCGCCGACGACCTCGACGCCCTGGCACAGGTCGGCGACCATCCGCCGGATCAGCACCAGCTGCTGGTAGTCCTTCTCGCCGAAGACCGCGACGTCGGGGCGGACCAGGCCGAACAGCTTGGCCACCACGGTCAGCACGCCGCGGAAGTGGCCCGGGCGGGTGCGACCCTCGAGCTCGGTGGCGAGCGGTCCGGGCTCGACGGTCACCTGGGGGTCGCCGCCGGGGTAGACCTCGTCTACCGACGGCGCGAAGACCACGTCGACGCCCTCGGCGGCGCAGACCTCCAGGTCGGCGGCCAGGGTGCGGGGGTAGCGGTCGAGGTCCTCCCCCGCGCCGAACTGGAGCGGGTTGACGAACACCGACACCACGACCGGCCCGTCGTCGACGTGCTTGCGCGCGAGGGCCATCAGGCTGGCGTGCCCCTCGTGGAGCGCGCCCATGGTCGGCACCAGGCCGACCCGGCGGCCGGCAGCGCGGGCCGGCGCGAGCAGGTGTGAGAGCTCCTCGCGGCTGTGCACGAGGACCGGTGGGGTGGTCATCGGGGCTGGGAGACCTCGGGGGCGACCGCGGCGTCGAGCAGCGCCACGATCCGGAGCGCCCGGATCGGCAGCAGCCGGCCGTCGGTGACCGCGCGATCGAGGGTGGCCCGGGCCATCTGCACGTACGACGCCAGCGTCTGCGGCGCGTTGGCGCGCACGTCGTCGAGGTGGGCCGCCACCGTGCCGACGTCGCCGCGCACGATCGGGCCGGTCAGCGCCGCGTCACCCTGCTCGAGGGCGTTGTCGAGGGCGGCCGTCAGCAGCGGGCGCAGGGTGCCAGCGGGGTCGTCCGCACCGGCGGCGGAGAGGATCTCCATCGCCTCGGTCACCAGCGTGACGAGGTGGTTGGCACCGTGGGCCAGCCCGGCGTGGTAGAGCGTGCGCATCTCCTCGGGCACCCACATCGGGCGACCGCCGAGGTCGGCGACCAGGCCCTCGGCCAGCGCGCGCTCGCCCTCGCCCGCGGTCAGCCCGAAGACGCAGCCGGACAGCCGCTCGAGGTCGGTGGCGGTGCCGGTGAAGGTCATCGCGGGGTGCAGGGCGACCACCCGGGCGCCCACCTCGACGGCGGGCGCCAGGACGGCCAGGCCGTGCCTCCCGGAGGTGTGCACGACGTACTGGCCGTCGTGGAGCGCGCCGCTGGCGGCGAGCATCGAGACGACGTTGGGCAGCATGTCGTCGGGCACCGTGAGCAGCAGCAGCTCGCTGGCCCGGGCCACCGCGGTGGGCTTGTCGTGGGCGACGCCGGGCAGCAGGGCGGCGATCCGGCCCCGGGAGGCGTCGGACTCACCGGCGGCGGCGACGACCTCGTGGCCGGCGGTGCGGAGGGCGGCGGAGAGGACGGCGCCGACGCGACCGGCGCCGATGACGCCGACCCGCAGGGCAGGGCGGTGGGACATGCTCGAACCTTTCGTTCCAGTCCCTCCGACCACCCCTCGCGGGGCCGGTGTGGGTACCAGACGGCCTGGTTGTGACATCCGTGCAACACCGACCCTACGCCGGGCCCTTCCCGTCGCGTCAGTGGTTCGCCACGTGACGTACCCGACACCGGCGGGTGGCTAGGGCAGTCCCACCTGGAGCGGGCGCGGGGCGCGGGGCAGCCAGTCGTGGGTGACGTGGTCGACGACGTGGACCCCGGGCGGGGCGGTGATCTCGTGGACGCCCTCGGGCACCCGGCCCTCGAGCAGCGCGTTGTAGACCGCCCACTCGCGGCGCTTGCGCTTGTTGCGGAACGACGTCGCGAACGACGACGGATCGGTCCAGTGGGCGAACTCGTCGCCGTCGAGGTACTTCAGCTCCACGCACAGCCCGTGCGGCAGCCCGATCGAGCGCACCGGCTCCGGCGTCGTGCGGATCTCCCACTCGTAGGCCTTGGTGAACACGAAGTCCGGGCCGACCGGGAAGCCCCACTCCTCGGCGTTGCGCAGGCCGAGGTCGAGGTAGCCCTTGGTGTCGGACTCGAGGTAGAGCCCGTGCCGCGGCACCCGGATGATCGACTGCACGTCGCCGACCTGCCAACCGAGGTCCTGGATCGAGACCTCCCCCTCGGTGGTGAGCACCATGTCGCCGTCCCACTTCCAGGAGTAGCGGGTGGTGACCTGGCTGAAGCACCAGTTGTAAAAGTACGGCAGCGAGTGGACGCTCAGCTCGTCGGTCGCGAGGTGCTCGGCGCCGGCGCGCGCGACCTTGAAGGGGTACGACGCCTGCTGCAGCTTGTCGGCGAGCCCGGCCCGGGCGGCGGCGTCGGCGGCGACCTCCGGGGTGCCGTCGGTCGAGCCGTTGTCGACGACCAGCACGTGGTCGCAGGCGCGCAGCAGCGGCGGCAGCACGAACGGCAGCGACCGGGCCTCGTCCTTGACCCGTAGCACCGCGGTGGTGCCCGGGCGCAGCCCCTCGGCGCGGGTCCAGGGCCAGGTGATGTCGAACTCGGTGTGCCCCTCGAGGTTGGTCAACCCGGCGGCGCGCTGCCCGGGGGCGCTCACCGGGTGCGCCCGGCCAGGCGGCGCAGGCCGCGCCGCACCGGGCCCGGCACCATCGCCCGCAGCCCGTGCGGCACCCGGTCGGCGCCGCGCCGCTGCGGGAGGGCTGCCCGCTGGGCCTTCTTCAGCTGCTGCTCCACCGCGACGACCGACGAGCGCGAGATCGCGGCCGACTCCTCGTAGAGGTCGACGTAGGCCTCGCGGAGCTGGTCGAGGGTCGCGTGCACCTCGGGGACGTCGCCGCCGGGGTCGGCGAGCCGGTTGAGCTCGGCCCAGGTCTGGGCGGTGAGTTCGTGCAGCCGGCGCGGCAGCCCGAGGTCGTCGAGCGACTGGCTCATCCGGCGCAGGCTGGGGTCGACGAACCGGTGGCCGTCGCGGATCGCCTCGGAGTCGGCGTGCAGCACGTGCTGGAGCTGGAGCGTCTCGCCGACGTGCATCGTGGTGCGCGTCCAGTCGGTGAGCAGGTCGCCGTAGCGCACGAAGACCCGGCCGCCGTCGGCCACCGACTCCCGGGTGGCCCGCTCGGTGTGCAGCAGCATGTTGAGCCACGAGGCGGTGAGGTGGGCGGCGCCGAGCTTGTTGGCGTAGTAGGTCTGCTTGCTGCCCACCACCTCGGCGGGCGGTCGGAGCATGGTCGCGAAGACCGGGGTGGCGCCGGTGCGTACCGCGGCGACCCGCCACAGGCCCAGGAACCAGCTCAACCGAGGGTCCTTGACCACCAGCTCGCGGGAGACCTCGAAGTGGCCGTCGAGCCACTCCGCCGCGCGGATCCGCTCGGGCTCGCGGGTCGAGACCCGGCCGGTCTCGAACCACGCCTCGGGCCGCGAGTCGCTGACCTGGACGCCGGCCTCCTTGAGCAGCCGGTCGTGGTTGTCGACCACCCAGCGGGGCTCGCCGAAGCCCTTGGGGTTGGTCTCGTCGGCCACGACCTCGGGTCGCGGCACGTGCAGGCCGAGGATCTGCATCAGACCGGCCAGGGTGCTGGTGCCGCTGCGCCCGGCGCCGGCGACGAACAGCACCCGACGGGGATAGTCGGACGCGTTGGGGTCGCTGGGGCGCTCGCTCACGACTCGACAGACTAACGGTGGCGGGGCCGCGGCCCCGCATCGCGCTCGCTACGGTCTGCGCATGAGGTTGGCCCGCCGCCGCGCCCCGCTCGTGAGCGTCGTGGTGCCGGCGTACGACGTCGCGGCGTACCTGCCCGCCTGCCTCGACAGCATCCTCGGCCAGACCCACGACCGGCTCGAGGTCGTGGTGGTCGACGACGGCAGCCCCGACGACTCCGGCGCGATCGCGGAGGCGTACGCCGCACGCGACCCGCGGGTGCGCGTCGTCCACACCGGCAACCGCGGCCTCGGGGCGGCCCGCAACGAGGGGCTGCGGCACGTCACCGGCGACCTGGTGACGTTCGCCGACTCCGACGACGTGGTGCCGCCCGACGCCTACGCCACGCTGGTGGGCCACCAGCGCCGCGCCGGGTCGGACTTCGTCGTCGGCTCGATCGCCCGGCTGGTCGGCGGCGACCTCGAGGAGCCGCGCTGGATGCGGCGGCTGCACCGCACCCGTATCGACGTCGTGATCGACACCGAGCCCGAGCTGCTCGGCGACGTGTTCGCGTGGAACAAGCTGTTCGTCACCGACTTCTGGCGCGGCGCGGGGCTGGCCTGGCCGGAGGGGGTCCGCTACGAGGACCAGCCGACCACGACCCGCGCCTACCTCCGCGCCCGGCGGTTCACGGTCGCGCCGGAGGTCGTCTACCACTGGCGGATCCGCGACGACGGCAGCTCGATCACCCAGCAGCGCTCCTCGCTGCGCGACCTCGAGGACCGCTGGGAGACCAAGCGGATGGCCCTCGCCTCGGTGCTCGACTACGGCTCCGCCAAGGTCACCGCGGTCTTCCGGGACCGGGTGCTCGCCGGCGACCTGCACCGCTACTTCGACGAGATCCCCGGCTGCGACGACGCGTGGTGGGAGCTCCTGGTCGCCGGCGTGCGCGAGCTGTGGGCCGGCCGCGGCCTGGTCCGCTCCGGCCTGGTGCCGGCACACCGGCTGGTCGGCTGGCTGGTCGAGCACGACCGCCGGCCCGAGGCCACCCTCGTCGTCGAGCGGCTGCACGAGCTCGGCGGCCTCCCCCGCGTCGACACCCCGGCGGGCCGCCGCGTCGACGTCCCCGGCCTCGACGTCCGCACCATCGACCCCGCGGCCCTCCTGCTCCGCGACGACGAGCGCTGACCCGCTGCGCTGGTTGAGGAAGTTGCGCTAGCAACTGTCTCGAAACCCCCGCCGGCCGAGCGCCCTCCGGTGCCCCGCGCTGGTTGAGGTGCGAGCGGAGCGAGCCTCGAAACCCCCGCCGGCCGAACGCCCTCCGGTGGGGACGGGAGGGCTCCCGGCTCACCGGGTCTCGAGGCTCAGGCCTAAGCGGCCTTCGCACCTCGACCAACGCCACCCACCGCTGGTTGAGGTGCGAGCGAAGCGAGCCTCGAAACCCCCGCCGGCCGAATGCCCTGCGCTAGGGACGGGAGGGCTTCCGTCTCACCGGGTCTCGAGGCTCAGGCCTGGCGGCCTTCGCACCTCGACCAGCGCCAGCCGGGCTGCCGCGCCACAGGGCACGGAGGCGGCGGAGCGACGAGCGGCGTTCGGCACGTAGACGGCGGCGTGGCGCCGAAGCGGTGGCCGGGGGACGGCAGGGCAGCGTCCGGCGACACGGCAACGAGTGCCGAACGACGTCCGGCGCCCAGCAGCCGCAGTGCCCACCACGCGCGGCACCCCGCACCCGTCCACACCACAGTCACCCACCCCCGCGGATCACCCCACCCACAGTCAGCCCCCGCCCGAGCCCCGTCCCCGGAGTCGCCACCGACGGCGGGGGGTCGGCTCACCCGGTCTCGACGACGCTCGCTGGTGCTCGCTGCTCGACCAGCGGCCTGCGCGGTAGCGTCACGACCGTGATGCCCCGGGCCGACGAGGTGGCGCAGTGCTACGTCGACAACAGCTGGCTGTGCGGGCGCTACTGGAGCGACTACCGGCCCGAGCTGGTCGACGCCACCGTGCAGCACCTGTGGATCACGGTCGTCTCGGTGCTGGCCGGGCTGGCGGTCGCCGTACCGCTGGCGCTGCTCGCGCGCCGCAGCCCGCGGCTGGAGTCGCTCGTGGTCGGCGGCACCACGATCATCTACACGATCCCGTCGCTGGCGCTGTTCTCGCTGCTGCTGCCGTTCACGGGGCTGTCGCCGACCACCGTGGTGATCGGGCTGGCGCTGTACTCCCTGACGATCCTGGTGCGCAACGTGCTGGCTGGCCTGCGCGCGGTGCCGGACGAGGTGCGCGAGTCGGCGGTCGGCATGGGCTACGCACCGCTCCGGCTGCTCACGCGGGTCGAGCTCCCGCTGGCGCTGCCGGTGATCTGGGCCGGGCTGCGGGTCGCCACGGTCTCGACGGTGGCACTGGTGACCGTCGGCTCGATCGTGTCGTACGGCGGCCTGGGCAACCTGCTGCTGCGCGCGGTCGGCAACCAGTTCAAGGCGCAGATCCTCGCCGCCAGCCTGCTGTGCGTGGCACTGGCGCTCGTGCTCGACGTGGTGCTGGTCGTCGCCCAGCGGTTCCTCACCCCCTGGACGCGCCGTGCTGGGTGACGTCCTCGACTACCTCACCGACGGGGCGAACTGGTCGGGGGAGACCGGCATCGGCGCGTTCGCCGTCCAGCAGCTGCTGCTGACCGTGACCGCGCTGGCCGCGGCGATGCTGCTGGGCCTGCCGATCGCGCTGTGGCTGGGACACCTGCGCCGCGGCGGCTTCCTCGCGGTCAACGTCTCCAACATCGGGCGTGCGGTGCCGGTCTTCGCCGTGCTGCTGGTGCTCTCGCTGGGCCCGGTCGGGTCCGGCGAGCTCGGGCCGTACGGCCGCGCCGGGCTCGCGACGCTGGTGGCGCTGGTGCTCTTCGCCCTGCCGCCGCTGATCACGAACGCCTACGTCGGCATGACCGAGGTCGACCGCGACGTGGTCGAGGCCGCACGCGGGATGGGGATGAGCGGCCGGAAGGTCTTCACCACCGTGGAGCTGCCGCTGGCGATCCCGGTGGTGATGACCGGCGTGCGCCTCGCGCTGGTGCAGGTGTGGGCGACGGCGACGATCGCCGCGCTGGTCGCCGGGCCCGGCCTGGGCCGCGTGATCACCCGGGGCTTCGCCAACCAGAGCACGGCCGAGGTGGTGTCCGGTGCGGTGCTGGTCGCCGCCGGCGCCCTCGTGCTCGAGGGGCTCGCCGTGCTGGTGGAGCGGGCGGTCGACCCGATGCGGCGCGCCGGTCGCGCGACCCGGGGCCGTCCGCTGCCGACCGCCTGACCGCCGACCCGCACGTCACCGCTTCGTCATCTTTGCGGGAACACGGTGTCGGTGGAGGTGGTTAGGGTGACGACTGCGGGTGCCACGGGGTACCCATCGGACACGCGCGGAGCCTCGGCGCCGCGGGACACAGAAGGTGGTTGCTCATGCGGATCCTGCGCACCCTCACCACGACGGCGGCCGCCGCCGTCCTCCTCGCCGCGGCCGGCTGCGGCGGCGACGACCTCGAGTCGGGCGGCGACGGCGGCTCGGGCGGCTCGGGCAGTGACGACAAGGGCACGGTCGTGGTCGGCGGCCAGGACTTCACCGAGATGCAGGTGATGGCCGCGATCTACGAGCAGCTGCTCGAGGACGACGGTTACACCGTCGAGACCAAGCTCGTCACGACCCGCGACGTCTACCTGCCCGAGCTGGCGAGCGGCGGCGTCGACATCGTGCCCGACTACCTCGCGGGGCTCACCGACTTCCTCCACACCGCCAAGAACGGTCCCGACGCCGAGCCGGTGTCGAGCAACGACCCCGACGCCACCCTGGCCGCGCTGGAGCCGCTGGCCGAGGAGGAGGGCATCGCGATCCTCCCGCCGTCGGACGCCACCGACCAGAACGCCTTCTTCGTCACCCAGGAGTACGCCGACCAGAACGACCTCGAGACGCTGTCCGACCTGGCCGCCCTCGGGCAGCCGATCAAGCTGGGCGCCCCCGAGGACTGCGAGGGTCGATCCGACTGCGAGGGCGGGCTGACCAACGTCTACGGGCTCGACATCACCGAGATCGTGCCGCTCGACTTCGGCAGCAGCCAGGTCAAGGACGCCGTCGCCAACGGCGAGGTCCAGCTCGGCGAGACCGGCACCACCGACGCCAGCCTGGAGCAGCTCGGCCTGGTGCTGCTCGAGGACGACAAGGGCATCCAGCCCGCCCAGAACCTCACCCCGGCGATCAACGCGGAGTTCCTGGCCGACAACCCCGACCTCGAGGACCTGTTCAACGAGCTCTCCGAGGCGCTCACCACCGAGGACCTGGCCGACATGAACCTCCAGGTCGACCTCGAGCGCAAGAAGCCGGCCGACGTCGCGGCGGCGTTCCTGGAGGACAAGGGCCTCCTCTGAGGAGGCCTCCCGCCATGGCGACGACCTCGATGATCCGGCTCGCGGGGGTCGGCAAGACCTACGACGACGGCACGGTCGCCGTACGCGCGCTCGACCTCGACGTCGGCCCCGGCGAGCTGGTCTGCCTGGTCGGGCCGTCGGGCTGCGGCAAGTCCACGACCCTGAAGATGATCAACCGCCTGATCGAGCCCACCACCGGCACGATCGAGATCGACGGTGTCGACGTGACGACCCAGGATCCCAACTCGCTGCGGCGAGGCATCGGCTACGTCATCCAGCAGGTCGGTCTCTTCCCCCACCAGCGGATCACCACCAACGTGATGACGGTGCCGCTGCTCTACGGCGAGTCGAGGGCCACCGCCCGGGCCCGGGCCCACGAGCTGCTCGACCTGGTGGGGCTCGACCCGGCGACGTTCGGCGACCGCTACCCCCACCAGCTCTCGGGCGGCCAGCGGCAGCGGGTGGGCGTGGCGCGGGCGCTGGCGGCGAACCCGCCGGTGCTGCTGATGGACGAGCCGTTCGGCGCCGTCGACCCGGTGGTGCGGGTGCGGCTGCAGGACGAGTTCCTGCGGCTGCAGCGCGAGCTCGGCAAGACGGTGGTGCTGGTGACCCACGACATCGACGAGGCGGTGCGGATGGGCGACCGGGTGGCGGTGTTCGCCACCGGCGGCCGGCTGGCTCAGTACGGCACCCCGGCCGAGATCCTGGCGCACCCGGCCGACGAGTTCGTGGCCGACTTCGTCGGCTCGACCCGCGGGCTGCGCCGGCTCACCGTGACCCGGATCGACCCCGCCCACCTCGAGCCGCTCGACGGGATCGCCACCGGCGACCTCGCCGCCACCGTGGACGTCTCGGCCACGCTCGAGGAGGCGCTCACCGTGCTGCTGCGCGACGATCGTGCGGTCGTGGGGGTCACCGACGGCGCCCGGTTCGTCGGCGTGCTGACCCCCAACGGGATCCACCATGCGCTGCGTGCCTCGCTGGGGGGGTGACGCGGTTTGTGCCAGAACCACGCAATTGCGTAGTTCTGGTCGATTGCCGGGTGTGCGGGGCGGGTGAATGTGCCGTAACCACGCAATTGCGTAGTTGTGGTCGATTCGGGCGGCCGTGCCCGCGCTGGCAAAGGTCCCGAACAGCTCAATCGCGTGGTTCTGGTCGATTCACCCGTCGCCGGCCGCCGCACCCGGCGGCACCGGCACGTCGCGGTGCCACGACTCGGTGACGTACCTCGTCTCCCAGCCCATCGACGTGTACAGCCCGTCGGCGCCGGTGGAGGAGTCGGCGTCGACCTCGAGACCCACCCGGTCGCGGCCCCGGGCCGCCGCGTCGGCGATGACCGTGCTGAGCAGTCCCTTGGCGACGCCGCGGCCCCGCGCCGCCTCGAGCACGCCGAGGTAGGCGACGTAGCTGCCGTCGGGCCCGGTCGTGCTCTCGACGGCCTCGCCGACCAGGCAGCCGACCGCACGGCGGTGCTCGTCCTCGACCAGCTCGGCCAGCCACCAGTGGTCCCAGCGGTGACCGGGGGTCTCGCGCAGCCGGTGGAGGAACTCCTCGAAGGTCTCCTCGAAGTGGTTGAAGTGGTCGACGAAGGCGTCCTCGAGTACCTCGTGGACCTCGCGCAGGTCGTCGGTGTCGGGCAGCCCGTGGCCGTCGTGCTCGACCAGCCGGAAGACCACGCCGTCGCGGGTCCAGTGCCGCGGGTCGGGCACCAGCGCAGCCTCGTCGGCGCTCACCGGGCGGCTCATCTGCCACCAGGTCCGCACCCGTTCGAAGCCCGCCGCGGCGAGCCAGGCGTGCTGGCGCTCGTCGCCGGCGAAGGCGCCGGTGTCGATCTGCTGCACGTCGAGCCCCCGGGCCGCGCCCACCGCGCGAGCCTGGCCCTCCGCCCACTCGAACAGCACGTCGGAGCAGGCCCGAGCCGTCTCGTCGGCGAGGCCGCGCTCGACGACGTGGACGAACAGCATCCGCCCGCCGGCGCGGTCGTGGACGCTGCCCCAGGCGCGGATCTCGCCCTCGGCGTCGAGCACGACGACGTTCTCGCGGGTGCGCAGCCCGGCCTCGGAGACCTCGACCAGCACGTCCTCGACGCCGGCGCCGGGCCAGCCACGGCCGTGCCGCTCGTGCTCGCGCAGCAGCCGGGTCAGCCGGGCGACCTGGAACCGGTCGGCCGGGTCGGGCGTGCCGACGCCCCACCCCGCGGGCAGCACCGCGGGCTCGCCCACGATCGCGTCGGGGTCGGACTCGAAGCGGGACTCCTCGGGCAGCACGGCGTCCGATTGTGCCTCACCGTCCGTCCGCACCCGGCGGCGGCAACCGTCCGGACCTTTCCGCGAGCCCGTGGCCGGGCGGGCGGGCCGGGATAGTCCCTGACGTGTCCGGGGTACGGCGGCCCCGGGGACCCCGGACACGTCAGGGACTACCGCAGCGGGGCGGGTCGGGCGAAGCGGGCGAGGTGGCGGGTCAGGCGTGCTTGCGCTGCCGGTCGGCAGCCCGCCAGGCGGCGGTGACCGAGTCGAGCTCGGCGCGCAGGGTGGCGACCTCGACCTCGAGCTCGGCGATGCGCAGCCGGGCCTCGCCGGTGCGGAGCTCGCTCTCGGCGAGCTGGACGTCGAGGGCGGCGGCACGGCGGCCCTCGGCGTTGCGACGCCGGGTGGCCTGGGCGGCCCGGCGCTGGGCCGAGGTCAGCGCGACCTCGAGCTCCTCGATGGCCTGCTCGCGCTCGGCGATGCGGGCCTGCATGGTCTCGACGAACGTGGCGGTCTCGGCGGCCCGGATCTCGGCCATCCACCGGTAGCCCTGGGCCTGGGCGGCCCGCTCGGCGGCCGACTCGCGGCGGGTGTCGAGCAGCTCGACGTAGACGAGCCGGGTCGCCGCGGCGCCGAGCGCCACGGCGAGGCAGGCGGCGCCGGTGAGCGCGAGCACGGCGCCGCTGGGGACGGCGACGGCCACGACCAGGCCCGCGAGCAGCAGCAGGCCCACGGCCAGCGAGACGCGGGTGCCGCGCCGACGCTTCCGTGTGACCTGTGTGACTGATGGGGAAGCCATGGACGCAGACTAGGGCTCTTCGTCGTCCGTTCTGACGCGACACGCACGTTCGAGCAGCACTCCTGCCGCCACCACCGCGGCCGCCGCGCCCGCCGCGAACAGGGAGCGCCACAGGCGCTGGTCGGCCAGCTCGGTGTCGACGCCTACCCAGCTGAGCGCGTAGCCGAGGTAGCCGCCGGCCGTCAGCGCGCCGACGTAGGCGCAGGCGCGGGCGAGCACCAGCCGGTTGACCGCCTGGTGCGGCTCCAGCCGCACCCGGTGCACGTGCACCGACCGCCAGGTCGCCCACGCGGCGGCGGCCAGGATCGCCGCGACCATCGCCAGCGCCGTGGGCTGCGCCCAGGTGACGACCGTGGGGGTGTCGAACAGGCGGCCCGAGACCGGGCGCCACAGCCAGCCGAGCGCCAGGCCGGCGACCGCCCAGGCCGCGAGCGCGGCCGGGGAGGTGGGCCCCATCCGCGCGAGCGGGTCGGGGTCCCGCTCCGGGTCGGGCGGGGAGGTCACTCGACCTCGAGCACCAGGTCGTCCCGCTTCTTCATGCCGTCCTCGCCGATCGTGGCCAGCAGCTCGGAGATGGGTCCCGAGTCGGGGAGCTCGGCCCCCGGCTCGAGGTCGAACCAGGGCCGCAGCACGAACGCCCGCTGCGCCGCCCGCGGGTGGGGCAGCTGCAGGCCGGGCTCGTCGGCACGGCGGTCGCCGACGACGACCAGGTCGACGTCGAGGGTGCGCGGGGCGTTGCGGACCTGCGAGCGGTCGCGCTCGTAGGCGTCCTCGATCGCCAGCGCGCGGTCCATCAGGCGGGCGGCGGCGAGCGTGGTGTCGGCGAGGACGACGGCGTTGAGGAACGGCGCGGAGTCGGGCGGGCAGTCGACCGGCTCGGTCTCGTAGACCGGTGAGACCGCCGTGATCCAGACCTCGGGGGTGTCGGCGAGGGCCTGGACGGCGCCCTGCAGGTTGTCGATGCGGTCACCCAGGTTGGACCCCAGCGCGATCACCGCACGGCGGATCGGACGCATCTCGCCGGTCAGGGTGTCGGCGTCGACGATGTTGGGGTTGGGGGTCTCAGTCACGGGGGCCCTCGCGTTTCCGGGTGATCGTCAGCGCCACGTCCCGAAACGTGGCGTCGATGGGGGCGTCCGGCTTGTGAAGCGTGACGCGCACCCATTCAACACGGACGTCCAAGAGGCAGACGTCCGCGATCCTCTGGGCGAGGGTCTCGATCAGGTCGACCGGATCGTTCTCGACGGCGGCTTTCACCGAGGTCACGAGACTTCCGTAGTCGACGGTGTCGTGCAAGTCGTCGGAGGCCGCCGCAGCCGCGGTGTCGAGGCCCAGCACGAGGTCGACGACGAACGCCTGTCCCTGCCGCTTCTCGAAGTCGAAGACGCCGTGGTGACCCCAGCACTCGACGCCCAGCACGGCCAGCTCGTCGGTCATCGGTCCTCCTCCCGGTCCGGTTCCCGCGACAGCGCCTCGACCACCGCGAGCGCGTCGCGACAGGACCGTACGTCGTGCACCCGCAGGCCCCACACCCCGGCCCGGGCGCACAGCGTCGTGACGGCGGTGTTGGCCGCCTCGCGCTCGTCGACGGGCCGCGGGGCGCCGTCGGGGCCGGCCAGCAGGGTGCCGAGGAACGACTTGCGGCTGGCCCCCACCAGCAGCGGTCGGCCCAGGACGTCGAGCGCGTCGAGGGAGGCCAGCAGCGCCCAGTTGTGCTCGCCGCGCTTGGCGAAGCCCAGCCCGGGGTCGAGGACCACCCGGCGCTCGTCGACGCCGGCCGCGCGCACGGCGTCCAGCCGTGCCCCCAGCTCGTCGCGCACGGCGGCGACCACGCCGCCCGGCCCGTCGTAGGAGGCGAAGTCGGTCATCCGGTCGGAGTGGGCCCGCCAGTGCATCGCGACGTAGACGACGTCGGCGGCCGCCACCACGTCGAGCACCTCGGGGTCGGCCAGCCCACCGGAGACGTCGTTGACGATCCGGGCCCCCACGTCGATGGCGGCCCGGGCGACCTCCGCGCGCATGGTGTCGACCGACACCACCGCCCCCTCGGCGGCGAGCGCCTCGATCACGGGTACGACGCGGGCCAGCTCCTCGGCCACCAGTGGCCGGGTCGCGCCCGGGCGGGTCGACTCGCCGCCGATGTCGATCAGGTCGGCGCCGTCGGCCAGCAGCCGGCGGCCGTGGGCGATCGCGGCCTCGGGGCTGGTGAACCGGCCGCCGTCGGAGAAGGAGTCGGGCGTGACGTTGACGACCCCCATCACCCGCGGGCGGGCCCGGGGCTCCAGGAGCGACGCCGTCGAGGTCACGTGCGGCAACCTATCGGGCCGCCCGGGGGCCCGCGTCGGGGTGGCTCAGAACGAGTAGCCCATCTCCTGGATCGGCTGGGCGAACAGCTCGGCCACCCGGGCTGCGGACTCCTCGGTGTAGAACCGTCGGTAGTCGGCCCCCGCCGGTCGGGCCCCGCCCTTGGCCCGCGGCAGGTCGGGCTCGCCGGGAAGGCCCAGGTGGTGCCACACCTCGGCCAGGTCGTCGGCCAGGTGCTCGTAGCGGAGCACCCGGTCGACCGCGACCTTGCCCTCGAAGTGGTACATCTGGAAGTTGCGCACGGCCAGGGTCTCGGGCCGCGGCCCGGCGAGGTACTCCTCGAAGGTGGGCGGGTCGTCGAGGTTGCGGGTCACCCAGAAGTACAGCGACACCACGGCGTCCCACGGGTTGCGCTCGATGGCGAACCGGTAGTGCGACGACCACTCCTGCCAGCCGATGATCCGGCGCAGCTTGCCGGCCCGGATGTGCTCGGTCACCCGGTGCGGCAGCGGCGGCGACTCGTAGTTCTGCGGCGGTCGACCGCCGCGCTCGCGGCGCAGCACCTCGTCCTCGGCCGGCAGCGGGGTGATCACGTCCTCGGGCCCGCAGACCCGCGACAGCGCGATCTCGACGCTGGTGCCGGCGGTCTTCAGCGTCTTCATGAAGATGAAGCCGTGCTGGCGGGACAGGATCACTGGCGGCGCACTCCTGGGGCGTGAGGTGGTCGGTCAGCGGCCGGCGAGCCGGCGCAGGCGGCGGCGCGCACCGCCGGCCAGCACCCGCCAGGCCGGGCGTGGGGGCGGGGGAGGCGGCGTCTTCCGCCGGGGTCGGGGCCGCGCGACGTCGTACGACGGCACCAGCTTCTCCAGGTTGAACGGCCGCGCCGGGTCGATCAGCCAGGTGTTGGCCTCGTGCTCGACGTGGTGGTCGCGGAACTGCGCCCAGCGCTGGACGGCCAGCCGGGTGGGGTGGACGAGCCCCTCGTACTTCTTCGCCCCGGCGGTGAACTCCCAGTCGTCGCCGGTGAGCATCGCGCCGGGGAACAGCGCGTGGCACACGTCGAGGTCGCGGATCACGGCGTCGAAGCGGTGGTCGCCGTCGATGTAGACCAGGTCGACGTCGAGGCCGGCGTCGTGGACCTCGATCAGTCCCTCGGGCGAGGGGCGCCGGATCGGCACCAGCCGGTCGCGGTGCTCGAAGTTGAAGGTGAGGAACAGCTCGTAGAAGGCGTCCGGTTGGTCGCGGAACGACTGGAGGGTGTCCCAGCCGCGGTAGCTGTACCAGTCCGGCCACGGGTCGACCGAGACCACGCGGGTGCCCTCGATCCCGAGGAACCGCCGGGTGCTCCCGCCGAACTCCGCGCCGATCTCGAGCACGACGGGCGCGGGGGTCTCGGACGCCGCCAGCGCCCGTGCGATGAGCTCGAAGCCGCGGGCGGGTCTGCCGACCGGCGCCACCCCCGGGTGCGGCGGCTCGGCGGGCCACGGGTGGGCCCGGGCCAGGTCGTCGAAGGCGTCGGGTCTGGTCACCCGGCCGAGCCTAGTGGCCGGGCGGCGGTGAGGAGCCCTCGCTCCGGCGCCACCGGACGGCGGTTGGCGCACCGCTGCCCCGGCGCCGCCCCGGGCGGCGGTGAGCAGGCCTCGGAACGGCACGCTCGAACGGCGGCTGGCTCACCGCCACCCCGGCGCCACCCCAGGCAGCGGTGAGCACACCCCGCAACGACACCACCAAACGGCGGCTGACACACCGCCACCCCTGCGCCACCCCAGGCAGCGGTGAGCACACCCCGCAACGACACCACCAAACGGCGGCTGACACACCGCCACCCCTGCGCCTGCGTCAGTGCGTGCCGCGGATCAGCGCCATCGCCTCGCTGCGGGTGGCGGCGTTGGAGCGCATCGTGCCGCGCACGGCGGAGGTGATGGTGCGGGCTCCGCGCTTCTTCACCCCGCGCATGGTCATGCACAGGTGCTCGGCCTCGATCACCACGATCACGCCGCGGGCCTCGAGCAGCCGCATCAGCGCGTCGGCCACCTGGGTGGTCAGCCGCTCCTGCACCTGCGGGCGCTTGGCGTAGACGTCGACCAGCCGCGCGAGCTTGCTGAGGCCGGTGATCTTGCCGGTGGTCGCGGGGAT
Organism: Nocardioides sp. SYSU D00038; assembly: GCF_016924665.1. Classification (GTDB taxonomy): domain Bacteria; phylum Actinomycetota; class Actinomycetes; order Propionibacteriales; family Nocardioidaceae; genus Nocardioides. Next base: position 162,064 of record NZ_JAFFJT010000010.1, on the reverse strand, counting down.
GTAGCCGACGTGGGCGACGCCGGTGAACGGCACCAGGTGGTGCTCGCACATCGACCACAGCTCGATGTCGCGCACCAGCACCAGCTCGTCGTGGCCGAGGTCGAAGGTCGTGGTGAGCACGTCCTCGGGGGCCATCCGGAGCCCCACCGTGAGCTCGGCGTACGCCCGGGCGACCCGGGCCGGGGTGTCGACCAGGCCCTCGCGGTCGGGGTCCTCACCGATGGCGGCGAGGAGCTCGCGTACGGCGGCCTCGGCGCGCGGCTGGTCGAAGGCGGGCACGTCCTCGGGCCGCCGCTCGATGCGGTCGATGGGGTCGGTCATCGGCTCAGGTGGGTCCGGCGCCGCCCGGGGAGGGCGGGGTCGGCGGGACCTGGCCGCCGCCGAGCTCGGGGTCGTGGACGTCGCCGCCCGACCCGGGCGGGGTCAGGATCGCCCCGGCCTGCGCGGTGGCGGCGCCGTTGGCGGCCGCCCGGTCGCGGATCGCCTGCGGGATCTCGATCGGGGGGATGGCCGAGGGCGTGCGGTCGGGCGAGCCCGTCCACGCCGGCCGCTCGGGACGCCGGCGCAGCGGCTCGAAGATCCGGGCGACCTGCTCCTTGTCGAGCGTCTCCTTGTCGAGCAGCTCGAGCACCAGCGCGTCGAGGACGTCGCGGTTCTCCTCCAGGATGTCGAACGCCTCCTGGTGGGCCACCGCGAGGAACTTCTTCGTCTCGTCGTCGATGATCGCGGCGACGTCCTCGGAGTAGTTGCGCTGGTGGCCCATGTCACGGCCGAGGAACGGCTCGGAGGTGGAGTCGCCGAGCTTGATCGCGCCCAGCCGCTCGGTCATGCCGTACTGGGTGACCATCGCGCGGGCGAGGCTGGTGGCCTTCTCGATGTCGTTGCCGGCGCCGGTGGTGGGGTCGTGGAAGACCATCTCCTCGGCCGCCCGGCCGCCCAGCATGTAGGCGAGCTTGTCGAGCATCTCGGCGCGGGTCTGGGAGTACTTGTCCTCGTCGGGCAGCACCATCGTGTAGCCCAGCGCCCGGCCGCGCGGCAGGATCGTGATCTTGTGCACCGGGTCGGTGCCCGGCAGGGCCGCCGCGACGAGGGCGTGGCCGCCCTCGTGGTAGGCCGTGATGAGCAGCTCCTTCTCGCTCATCAGGCGGGTGCGCCGCTGCGGACCGGCGATCACCCGGTCGATGGCCTCGTCGAGCGAGGAGTTGGTGATCAGCTTCTCGTTGCCGCGCGCGGTGAGCAGCGCGGCCTCGTTGAGCACGTTGGCGAGGTCGGCGCCGGTGAACCCGGGGGTACGGCGGGCCACGGCGAGCAGGTCGATGTCGGTCGACATCGGCTTGCCCCGCGAGTGGACCTTGAGGATCTCGTGGCGACCGGCCAGGTCGGGGGCGTCGACCTGGATCTGCCGGTCGAAGCGGCCGGGCCTCAGCAGCGCCGGGTCGAGCACGTCGGGCCGGTTGGTGGCGGCGATCAGGATGACCCCGCCGCGCACGTCGAAGCCGTCCATCTCGACCAGCAGCTGGTTGAGCGTCTGCTCGCGCTCGTCGTGCCCGCCGCCCATGCCGGCGCCCCGGTGGCGGCCGACGGCGTCGATCTCGTCGATGAAGACGATGGCCGGGGCGTTCTCCTTGGCCTGCTCGAACAGGTCGCGGACCCGTGAGGCGCCCACGCCGACGAACATCTCCACGAAGTCCGAGCCGGAGATGGAGTAGAACGGGACGCCGGCCTCGCCCGCGACGGCGCGCGCGAGCAGCGTCTTGCCGGTGCCGGGCGGGCCGTAGAGCAGCACGCCCTTGGGGATCTTGGCGCCGACGGCCTGGAACTTGGCGGGCTCCTGGAGGAACTCTTTGATCTCGCCGAGCTCCTCGATGGCCTCCTCGCAGCCGGCGACGTCGGCGAACGTCGTCTTCGGCATGTCCTTGGAGATCAGCTTCGCCTTGGACTTGGCGAACTGCATGACCCCGCGGCCGCCGCCCTGCATGTTGTTCATCAGGAACAGGAAGAGCCCGACGATGAGGATGATCGGCAGCAGCGTGATGAGCAGCGAGCCCAGGAAGCTGGGCTGGGGCACGTCGGTCGTGTACTTCTCGATCGTGCCCTCGTCGACCTGCTCCTGCACCGCGTTGACGATGTCGCGCTGGGTGCCGGCCAGCCAGTAGGAGGTGACCTCCTTGTCGGAGCGGTCGACGTCGTCGTCGAGGACCGCCTTGATCTGCTGGTCACCTCCGTCGACGAAGGTGATCTCCTTGACCTCGCCCTTCTCGATGTACTCGAGCATCCGGTCGGAGGAGATCTCGTCGCCACCGCTGTTGGGGGCGAGGAGCTGCATGGCGACGAGCACGCCGACCACGGCCAGGACGATCCAGAGCCAAGGCCCCTTGACTAAGCGCTTCACAGGCTTCTTTCGCAATCAACACGTCTGAACCCACGACGGTACATGTCGCGGGCAACGACCATTCTCGCAGCAGCGACCGCCCGGGGCACCAGCGGCGGGCGTGATCGCGGTGCCGGCGCCGGTTGCCGGCGGGGGTGGTCAGGAGTAGACGTGGGGCGCCAGGGTGCCGATGTCGCGCAGGTTGCGGTAGCGCTCGCGGTAGTCGAGGCCGTAGCCGACGACGAACTCGTTGGGGATGTCCCACCCGACGTACTTGACGTCGACCGGCATCTGCAGCGCCTCCGGCTTGCGCAGCAGGGTCGCGATCTCGACGCTCGCGGGGTTGCGCGAGACCAGGTTGGAGGTCAGCCACGACAGCGTGAGGCCGGTGTCGATGATCTCGTCGACGATCACGACGTGGCGCCCGGAGATGTCGGTGTCGAGGTCCTTGAGGATCCGCACGACGCCGCTCGACTTGGTGCCGGAGCCGTAGGAGGTGACCGCCATCCAGTCCATCTCGACGTGCCGGGCGAAGGCCCGGGCGAGGTCGGCCATCACCATCACCGCACCGCGCAGCACGCCGACGATCAGCAGGTCCTGACCCTCGTAGTCGTGCTCGATCCGGGCGGCCAGCTCACCGATCCGCTCCTGGATCTGGGCCTCGGTGAAGAGGACGTTCACCAGGTCGTTCTCCACGTGGGCAGAGTCCATGGGCGTCAGCCTTGCACAGTGGTCCGGCGGAACCGCAGCAGGTGCCCGTCGCGGAACGCGGTCACGTGCCCGGGCAGCTGGGCCACCCGATGGTCGGCCGGCCCGGCGACCAGGTCGACCAGCGCCTGCACGTGCACCCGGAACAGCTCGGCGTCGGTCGCGCCCGCCGCCAGCGCCGCCCGGCGCAGCACCCGGCCGAGCACGGCCGGTGGCTGGCGGGCCGCCCGCAACGAGTCGACGCCGTGCGGGCCGACGAGCGCGTCGTACGCCGCGTCGGCGAGGTCGTCGAGGTGGTCCATGTCCTGGCGCAGCTGGTCGGCGGTGCGGGCCAGGGCGGCGGCGATGCCGGGGCCCAGCTCGTCCTCGAGCACCGGCAGCACCCGCTTGCGCACCCGGGCCCGGGTGTAGGCGGGGTCGACGTTGTGGGGGTCGTTCCAGAACTCGATGCCCTCGACCTGGCAGGCGGTCACCGTGTCGACCCGGGTGACGTCGAGCAGGGGGCGCCGGTAGCGGTCGAAGGAGCGGCGCATCCCGGCGATCGACCGCCCGCCCGAGCCGCGGGCCAGGCCCATCAGCACGGTCTCGGCCTGGTCGTCGAGGGTGTGGCCGAGCAGCACGACGTCGGCGCCGAACCGCTCCGCCACCTCGTCGAGCACGGCGTAGCGGGCCCGGCGGGCGGCGGCCTCGGTGCCGCCGTCCCCGGCCACCTGCACGCGCACCGACACGGTCTCGTCCACCCCGAGGCCGGCCATCTGGCCCACCACGTGGGCGGCGTGCTCCGCCGAACCGTCCTGCAGCCCGTGGTCGACGGTGACACCCACGACGCGCACCCCGGCGGTCCGGGCCTCGAACACGGTGGCCGCCAGCAGGGCCAGCGAGTCGGCCCCGCCCGAGCAGGCCACCAGCACCGCGCGCGGCCGGTCGGGCTCCGTGGCGGCCAGGTCGGCCAGCGTCCGCCGTACGGCGAGGCGGACGGCGGCGACCGAGGGGTGCAGGCTCACGCCGTGAGCACCCGCCGCACCCAGTCGTCGGGGGCGGCGATCTCGGCCTTGGTCGGCAGGTTCTCGGGACCGGCCCAGACGGCGTTGAACTCCTCCATCCCGACCTTGTCGACGACCGAGCGCACGAACGCCGCGCCGTCGCGGTACTGGGCCATCTTGGCGTCGAGACCCAGCAGCCGGCGCAGGAACCGGTCGAGCACCCCGACCCCCTTGCGGCGCTGGGTGAACTTCTTGCGGATCGCGGCCACGCTCGGGATGACGGACGGGCCGACGCCGTCCATCACGACGTCGGCGTGCCCCTCGAGCAGCGACATCACGCCGGTCATCCGGTCGAGCAGCGCCTTCTGCTCGGGGGTGCCCACCAGCTCGAGCAGGTTGCCACCGCGGGCCCCGCCCTTGATCGCCTCGAGCAGCCGCGGCAGCCCCTCCTCCACGAGGTTGGTGGGCTCCATCGAGTCGGCCAGGCTGCCGATCTCGTCGAAGAGGTGGCCGCGCATCCACGGCACCGCCGTGAACTGCACCCGGTGGGTCTCCTCGTGCAGGCAGACCCAGAGCCGGAAGTCGGACGGGTCGGCACCGAGCTCGCGCTCGACGTGGACGATGTTGGGCGCGACGAGCAGCAGCCGGCCGTGGGGGTCGTGGAACGGGTCGAACTGGCCGAGCACCTTGCCGGCCAGAAAGCCCAGCACGCCCCCGACCTCCGCCCCGGTGACCCGCGACCCGATCGCCCGCGCCACCGCACCGGGAGGCCGCTTCTCGGTCATCTTGCCGGTGATCGGCCCGAGGATGGTGCGGAACGCGTCGGCGTTCGCCTGCACCCAGCCGGGCCGGTCGACGACCAGCAGCGGCGCCGTGCCGGCCGGCGCGTCGAGCCCGGTGAACGCCTTGACGAGACCGGTCGACCGCTCCGCCCCGGCCCGCAGCTCCGCGACGGCGGCGTCCGCCTCCTCGCGGCCCACGACCGGCCCGTCCCCGGCCAGCCGCGACCCGATCCGGACCGCCAGGTCCCAGTCGACCATCCCGTCGTCACTCATGCTGCGAACCTATCCGGCCGCCGTTCGGCGGCCGCGCTGCGCTGGTCGAGGAGGTCGCGCTGGCGACTGTCTCGAAACCCCAGGCGACCGAACGCCCTCGGGGGGGAACTGCGCTGGTTGAGGTGCGAGCGGAGCGAGCCTCGAAACCCCCGCACCCGAACGCCCTCCGGTGGGGACGGGAGGGCTCCCGCCTCACCGGGTCTCGAGACAGGACTTCGTCCTTCCTCGACCAGCGCAGGCACCGGTGGTCGAGCAGCGACGAGCCCCAGCGAGGAGCGCCCGTCGAGACCCCCGCACCCGAGCGCGACCGGTAGGGACGGGAGGGCTCTCGTCTCACCGGGTCTCGACGACGCTCGCTGGCGCTCGCTGCTCGACCAGCGGTAGTCACCGGCGCCCGCTGCCCGAGTAGCGGCGGGCGTCGTTCCTCACCCGGCCGAGGGGGCCACCGAGCAGCGACAGGCGCCGAGGGCGCCGGCTGCGCGGTCGAGGACGCGCTGGGCGTAGTCGTCGTCCTTCTTGCGGATCCGGTCGGCCATCAGCACGAAGAGGTACGGCGTGCCGTCGCGGTCGGTGCCCACGCCGGCGAGGCTGCGGACGTTGGTGAGGGTGCCGGTCTTGGCGCGCACGCTGCCGCGACCGGCGGGGTCGCCCTCGTCGAACCGGTAGGCAAGCGAGCCGGTGAAGCCGGCGACCGGCAGCGAGCCGAGCACCGAGTGGAGCGCGGGCCGGTCGGGGGCGGTGGCGGCCGCGAGGGCGGCGACCAGCGCCTCGGGGCTGATCCGGTTCTCTCGGGAGAGGCCGCTGCCGTCGCGCAGCCGCAGGCCCTGCTGCGGCACCCCGAGCTCGGCGAGCACCGCCTCGGTCGCGGCGGCACCGCCCTCGAAGCTGCCCTCCTGGCCCCGGGCCAGCCCCACGTGGTGGGCCAGCACCTCGGCGGCCTCGTTGTCGCTGACCAGCAGCACCCGCTCGACGATCTCGCGCACCGGCGGGCTCGCCAGCGACGCCAGCTCGGCACCGCCCGCACCCGCGACGCCGCGCTGCGGCTCGCCGACGACCTCGATCCCGGCCCGCGAGAGCGCCCCGGCGAACGCCGTCGCGGCGACCAGCGAGGGGTCCTCGACCCGGCCGTAGCCCTCGGCGGGCCGGCCCTCGTCGACCCAGAGCGCGGTGACCGGGGCGACCACGTCGCCGCGGTAGGTCGGCGGCCACGCGGGGTTGAACGACGGCCCGGCGAACAGCGAGTCGTCGTAGCCGACCCGCACCCGGGTGCGGCCCCGCTCGCGCAGCGACACCGCCGTCTGCTGGGCCAGGGTCTCCACGTCGGCGCGCTCGGCGGGGTACGCCGTCTCGCCGTCGGGCGGGGCGGACCCCAGGAGCGGGTCGCCGCCACCCACCAGCACGACCCGGTTGCCGCCACCGGCGACCACGCGGGTCGTGAACCGGTGCTCGGGGCCGAGGGCGACCAGGGCGGCCACCGCGGTCACGACCTTGGTGGTCGAGGCCGGCACGGCGGCGCCCGAGCCGCGGTCGTGGACGACCTCCCCGGTCTCGAGGTCGACGACGGTCGCCAGCACGTGCGGGCCCAGGCGCGGGTCGGCGAGGTGGGGGGCCAGCGCCCGGCGTACCTTCGCCGGCGCCAGGCCTGGCCCGTCGGCGGGCGCGGCCACCGGCGCGCCCGCCGGCAGGACCGGCAGGTCCAGCCCGGGGGGCGGCGCGACCGCGGCGGGCGAGACCGGCTCGCGGTCGTCGCCGGTGAGGTGCTCGTACCAGGGCACGACGAGGTCGAGCCGCCACGCCGCCACGCCCGCGGCGGACAGCGCCAGGACGACGACGAGCGCGACGAGGCGGCCCACGAGGCCGCGGTCGTCGTGGGATCGGTCACGTCGGGGCACCGGTGCTCCTGTCCGTTTGCGCGCTCCGGCCCATTGTGCGCGACACTGGCCCGGGCCCGCGGACGTGGGCCGGTCGACGTGAGTGGAGGCAAGGGACGTGCTGGAGTTCGACGTGCTGGTGGAGATCCCCAAGGGTCAGCGCAACAAGTACGAGGTCGACCACGAGTCGGGTCGGATCCGCCTCGACCGGACCCTGTTCACCTCCACGCAGTACCCCGCCGACTACGGCTACATCGAGCACACCCTCGGCCTCGACGGCGACCCGCTCGACGCGATGGTGATCCTCCAGGAGCCCACCTTCCCCGGTTGCCTCATCAAGTGCCGTGCGATCGGCATGTTCCGGATGACCGACGAGGCCGGCGGCGACGACAAGGTGCTGTGCGTGCCGGCCACCGACCCGCGCCTGGAGCACCTGCGCGACATCAGCCACGTGTCGAAGTTCGACCGGCTCGAGATCCAGCACTTCTTCGAGGTCTACAAGGACCTCGAGCCCGGCAAGTCGGTCGAGGGCGCCGAGTGGGTCGGCCGCACCGAGGCGGAGGCCGAGGTGGCCGCGTCGTTCGAGCGGCTCAAGGAGAACCCCGGCGCCATCCACTGAGGCATCCACTGAGGCCGGTCAGCCGCCGCGCTTCACGCCGCGGAAGTAGCCGATCGCGCCGCTCGTCGTCAGCGTGACGTCGTCGCAGCGCACCCCGAGCCACGCCCGCACGGCGTCGCGGGTGCACCCCGGGCCGAGCAGACCCGCGAGCCGGCCGACCCGCCGCAGCGGCTCGAAGCGCAGGCCGGTGTCGTTGAACAGCGCGCTGCCGGTGACGACCCCGCCCGGACGCAGCACCCGCAGCATCTCGACCACCGCCAGCGCGGGGTCGGGGAAGCAGTGCAGGCCGGTGAACGAGACCACCAGGTCGAACTCGTCGTCGGCGAAGGGCAGGGCGCCCACGTCGGCGAGGCGGGTGGTGACCTGGTCCTCGACCCCGCGGTCGCGCGCGGCCGCGGTGGTGCGGTCGAGCATCTCCGGGGCGATGTCGGCGGCGACGTAGTCGACCCCCTGGCCGGGCCGCAGCCCGCGCAGGGCGACCCCGCCGCCGCAGGGCACGTCGAGCACCCGGGCCCCGGCCGGCTGCCGCCCGATCTCGTCGGCGGCGCGGTAGAGCAGGCGCAGGTCGCTGTTGATCCCGGCCCGCCAGAGCGCGCCTCCCGCCCGCGGGTGCTCGACGGTCCAGTCGTAGAACGACGCCCAGAGCGGGTCGTCGGACCAGCCTCCGAGTCCGGGCACCCTCATCAGATCAGCTCGGGCGAGCGGAGCATCGCCTCGGGCACGCCGAACCCGTCGACGTACTCCCGGGCGAGCGGGCGGATCTTGCGGCACAGCTCGTTGATCTCGCGGCTGATCGACTTGGAGCGCTGGACGGTGAGCCGGCCGTGCTCCATGAACCAGGCGCGGTCGGCCTCGATGGTGCACAGCGCGTGGAGGTCGCACAGCAGGTTGAGCGCGACCTTGAGGTCGCCGTCGGGCAGCGCCGCGGTCTTCTCGACGAACGCCTCGAGCACCAGGCGCTCGACGTGGGCGCGGGCGGCCGCGATCACGTGGTCCTGCACCTGCGAGAACACCGTGCCGGGGTTCATGTCCTGGTCGATGCCGCGCTTGAGGCGCCGGGCCACGCCGGCGAGCATGTGCTCCTCGCGGTAGCGCAGCATCGCGAGCTGGTAGGCCGGGTCGAGCAGCCCGGCCTCCTGGTCCCAGTCGTCCCCGCCGGGCATGAGGTCGCGGACCCGCTCCAGCAGCTTGTGCACCGAGGTCCGCTCGATCACGGTGTCGACGGCCAGGCTGGCGACGAAGCGGACCATGCCGAACTGGTCGAGGTCCTCGAACTCGCTGGAGTAGTCGGTGAGCAGACCCTTGGCCACCAGCTGCAGCAGCACGGTGTTGTCGCCCTCGAACGTCGTGAAGACGTCGGTGTCGGCCTTGAGCGCGGCGAACCGGTTGACCGCGAGGTAGCCGGCGCCGCCGCACGCCTCGCGGCTCTCCTGGATCGCCCGGGTGGCGTGCCAGGTGCCGAGCGCCTTGGTGCCGGCTGCCCGCGACTCGAGCTCGCGGCGCACCTTCTCGTCGCTCACCGCGCCGCTGAACACGTCGTGGCACTGCGCGGCCACGACCTCCTGGGCGAAGTGGAGCGCGTAGGTCCGGGCCAGCAGCGGGAACAGCCGGCGCTGGTGCTGGCCGTAGTCGAGCAGCAGCTCCTCCTCGTCGTCCGACGTGGCCTCGAACTGGCGGCGCCGCAGCGCGTAGCGGACGGCGATCGTGAGCGCCACCTTGGCGGCGTTGATGCCGGCGCCGCCGACGCAGACCCGGCCCTGCACCAGGGTGCCGAGCATGGTGAAGAACCGGCGGTTGGGGTTGTCGATCGCGCTCTCGTAGACGCCCTCGGGCGTCACGTCGGCGAACCGGTTGAGCAGCGCGGTGCGCGGCACCCGCACGCCGTCGAACCAGAGCTTGCCGTTGTCGACGCCGTTGAGGCCCATCTTGAGGCCGTCGTCGGCGATCCGCACGCCAGGGGCGGGCTCGCCGTCGACCCGGATCGGCACCACGAACGCGTGCACGCCGTGCGACTCCCCCGCCACCTCGAGCTGCGCGAAGACCACGGCGAGCTCGGCGTGCTGGGCGGCGTTGCCGATGTAGTCCTTGCTGGCGTCGTCGCGGGTCGTGGTGATCACGAACTCCTGGCTCGCGGCGTCGTACGTCGCGACCGTGCCGAGCGCCTGGACGTTGGAGCCGTGGCCGGTCTCGGTCATCGCGAAGCAGCCCATCACCGAGCCGGTCACGAGGTCCGCCAGGTAGGCGTCGTGGTGCCGCTGGGTGCCGAGCTGGAGGATCGCGCCGCCGAACAGGCCGAACTGTACGCCCACCTTGACCAGCACCGACAGGTCGCCGAAGGCCAGCGTCTCGAACGCCGCGAGCGAGGCACCGATGTCGCCACCGCCGCCGTACTGCTCGGGGAAGCCCATGCCCGTCTGGCCGGTCGCGGCCATCTCGACCACGACCTCCTTGACCCGCTCGCGGAACTCCGCCTGCGAGAGCGTCTCGGCCTCCTCGAGGATCGAGGCGTAGTCGACGAGGTTGGTGCGCACCAGCTGGCGCACGTCGGCGTAGCGACCGTCGAGCAGCGCGGTCAGCGCCGGCACGTCGATCGTCGGCTGCACGTAGGTGCCGGGCGCGGCGGCCTCGGGGACGCTGGTCTCGGGGGCGCTGGTCTCGGTGGCCATGGCGACAAACCTACTGGCGGTACGCCGCCGCGGTCACCGCACGTGGGGGTGGGCCGACGCCTCAGGGACGGGCGAAGAAGTTGGGTGTGATCCAGTAGTACATCGAGACCTCCTCGACGCCGCGGCCCGGCCGGGGCGCGTGGATCATCCTGTCGCCGCCGACGTAGAGCGCGACGTGGTAGATCGAGGACGGCCGGCCCGAGTCGCCCCAGAACAACAGGTCACCGGGGCGCAGCTGCGACTTGGAGATCGGGGTCGACTGCTCGTACTGGGCGACCGAGTAATGGGGCAGCGACTTCCCGCCGGCGCGCCACGCGGCCATGGTCAGGCCCGAGCAGTCCCAGGCGCCGGGACCGGCAGCGGCCCACTTGTAGGGCTCGCCGAGCTGGGCGCGGGCGAAGGCGATGGCGGCCGACGCACCGCCGCCGGGGGCGGGCGGGGTCGGGTCGGCGGGCTCGGCGGGCTCCTCGGCGGCCGGCTCGTCCGCCGGCTCCTCGGTCGGCTCCTCGATGGGCTGCTCGACGGGCTCCTCGGCGGCGCCGGTCGGCCCGGCGGGCTGGTCCTGCTGCTCCTGCGCGGCCTGCTCGGCGGCCTCCTGGGCGGCCTCCTGGGCGGCGGCCTGCTGGGCGGCCTGCTCGAGGGCCTCCTGACGCTGCTCGGCCAGCTCGACGCTGACGCCCTGCAGGCGGGCCAGGTCGGCCACCAGCCGGTCGCGCTCGGCGGCGACCGCGCCGGCCTCGGCCTCGGCGGCGGCCGCGGCCGACATCGCCGCGTCGCGCTTGCTGCGCGTCGCCGCCTCGGTGCGGCCGGCCTTCTCGCGGGCCGCGACGGCCTGGTCGGCCGCGGTCTCGGCCGCCTCGGAGGCCTGGGTGAACTCCGTGTGCCGCGCGTCGAGGGCGGCTTGGGCGTTGTCGACGCTGGCGAGCCGCCCCATGACCTCCTCGACGCCGTCGGCCTGCCCGATCGCGCCGAGCGCGCCCAGGCTCGGGGACATCTGGTAGCTCTGCACCACCGCGTCGGCGTACAGCTCGCGCTGGGTCGCCAGGGCCCGGTCGGCCGCGGCCGCAGCCCGCTCGGCACGCTTCGCCTCGCGGCGGGCCTGCTGCGCGGCGTAGCGGGCGCCGTTGTAGGCCTCCGCCGCCCGGCCGGCCTCGACCTGGGCGGCCTGGAGCCGGGCGGTCGCCGCGCTCAGTGCGGCCTGCACCGACGCGACGTCGTCCTTGCGGTCGCGCACGTCCTGCCGCGCGTCCCGCACGTCCTGCGCGGTCGGCGCGTCGCTGCCGGGGTCGGCGGCGGCCAGCTGCGCGGTGCCGGCGACACCGCCGGCGACCAGGCTCAGCGCGGCCACGGCGACGGCGGCGCGACGGCCGGTCACGGGCAGGCGAAGGACGGTGCGGGGAAGAGGCACGCGGACGAACCTAAGTCACATTCGCCCCAAATGCCACAAAATCCTCAGATTTCTCACCAGTCCCCGGCGTGTCGGCTTGCGAATCACAACGATGTCATTCTCGAGAATCGGCGGTCGAGCAGCGAGGAGCGACCACCGGCGCTGGTTGAGGTGCGAGCGAAGCGAACCTCGAAACCCCCGCCGGCCGAACGCCCTCCAGTGGGAACGGGAGGGCTCGCGCCTCACCGGGTCTCGAGGCTCGTCGCCAGGGCTCCTCGCACCTCGACCAGCGCAGGCACGCCGCCGTCGAGAACCCCGCACCCGGACGTCCTCCGGTGGGAACGGGAACGGCTCGGGTCTCGCCGGGCAACGAGGGACTTCGTCCCTCCTCGACCTGCGGGCGGTCAGTCGCGCAGGACGGGTACGGCGGAGGTGGTGGTCGTCGGGTGCGAGGCGGTGCCCTTGCGCTCGAACTTCTGGCCGCTGGCGATGCCGCCGACGTAGAAGGCGACCAGGGCGATCACGATGCCGGCGAGGTCGTCGGCGAGGTAGTGCCAGCCGAAGTAGATGGTGGCGATGATCGTCAGCCCGAAGTTGACCCAGCAGGCGATCCGGGCCGCGCGGTTGCGGATCGTGTACTGCACCATCAGCGCGAGCAGCAGCGTGATCGCCGTGTGCAGGCTCGCGAACCCCGCAACGGTCTGCATGGCTCCCTCGACGCTCCCGTGGAGCACCGTGTGTCTGTCCTCTGCGAGGGAGTCCATCAGCCGGCTGGTGGGGGTGTAGGTCAGGTCGGTGTAGAGCTCGACGTAGCGGAAGCCCGGGCCGAGTGTCGGCAGCGCGTAGTAGGAGAGCGTGCCGAGGGTCCAGGCCACGCACTGCGAGGTCACGAACCAGTAGCCGAAGCTCATGTTGCGCGACCACACCAGCCAGGCGGTGACGCCGAGCGGCACCATCGGCAGGAACCACAGGTAGATGTAGCTGAGCACGTGGGCCGAGATGTTGGTGCCGAGCATCGAGTGGATGATCGTGGCCGGCTCGTGCCCGAAGAACAGCGCCTTGTCGAGCAGGTGCAGCTCGCGGTCGTACTTGGTGTCGCCCATGATCGAGGGCAGGAACGACTTCAGGTTCCGGTACGACACGTAGACGATGTAGAAGCAGATGATCCCGAGCGCGACCAGCGTCATCCGCTCGCGGCTCCAGTGGCTGCGCAACCGCTCGCGGACGACCGTGGGCATCCGCTTGGGGTTCAGCCGCGCCTGCCACACCAGCCGGGGCAGCATGTCGAGCAGCAGCGCGCCGAAGAGCAGCAGCGGCAGCCGGATGTAGGACGGGCCGAGGAAGCTGCCCTCGGGGTCGCCCAGGGGCTTGTCGAGGACGATCGCCGCGACGACCGCGAGCCCGCCCATGAGCAGGGCGTTGCCCACGAGGAGGGCGTAGGCGCGGCGGTACACGCGGGTCAGTCTAGGGAGAGGTCCTCCCGGGCGGCACCCGGGAGGACGGCGAGCCGGGTGCGGTCCACGACCAGGTGCACCTCCTGGCCCGGCGCGGCCGGGTGGTCGAGGGGAGCCACCGCGTCCAGCGCGCCGGCGCCGACGACGTCGACGACCAGCCGCACCTGTTCGGGGGTCGCGCGGGCCGACACCACCGTCGCGGCGAGCGGGCCGCGCTCGGCCAGCGCCAGCGCGGAGCGGCGTACGGCGACGGCCGACCCGGGTGCCGCCGGCAGTCCCGCGGCGGCGAGCACCCGCGCCGCGGCCCCGCCCTCGAGCACCGAGGCGTAGCCGAGGAACAGCGCGGTCGCGGCGTCGACCGGCGCACGCCAGACGGCGTCGATGTCGCCGTGCTGCACCAGCCGACCGTCGCGCATCACAGCGATCCGGTCGGCCACCGCGAACGCCTCCTCGTGGTCGTGGGTGACCATCAGCGCGGTGGTGCCGGCCGCGCGCAGGATCCGGGACAGGTCGCCGGCCAGCCGCTCGCGCAGGCCGGCGTCGAGGGCCGAGAGCGGCTCGTCGAGCAGCAGCAGCCGCGGCTCGACGGCCAGCGACCGCGCCAGCGCGACCCGCTGCCGCTCGCCGCCGGACAGGGTCGCGGGCAGCCGGTCGCCGTAGCCGGAGAGCCCGACCAGCTCCAGCAGCTCGGCCACGCGGGTGGCGGTGTCGCGGGCCCGGCGCAGCCGCAGCGGGTAGGCGACGTTGCGGGCCACCGTGAGGTGCTGGAAGAGCTGACCGTCCTGGAACATCAGCGCGAAGCCGCGCTTGTGCGTGGGGGTGCCGGCCAGGTCGGCGCCGTCCCACGTGACGCGTCCCGACCGCACCGGCTCGAGTCCGGCGATCGCGCGCAGCAGCGTGGACTTGCCCGAGCCGGACGGGCCCAGCACGGCGAGCACCAGGCCGTCGGGCAGGTCGAGCGAGACGTCGACGACGGCGGGGACGCCGTCGTAGTCCACGTCGACGTGGTCGACACCGAGCATCAGAACGCTCCCAACGACGGGACCCGCAGCCGCTCGACCGCGAGCATGACGACGGCCGTGGTGGCGGCCAGGACGACGGAGGCCGCGAGCGCCATGCCGTAGTTGGCGGCGCCCGGGTGGCCGATGAGCCGGTAGATGGCGACCGGCAGGGTGAGCCGCTCGTCGCGGGCGAGGAACGACGTGGCGCCGAACTCGCCGAGCGACACGGCGAACGCGAAGCCGGCTGCGGCGAGCAGCGGCCGCCACACCACCGGCAGGTCGACGGTGAGGGCGGCCCGTAGCGGACCCGCCCCGAGCGAGGCGGCCGCCTGGCGCTGGCGCTCGTCGACCGACGCCAGCACCGGGGCCAGGGTGCGCACGACGAGCGGCAGCGCCACCAGCGCCTGGGCGACCGGCACCAGCAGCGCCGAGTCGCGCAGCTCCAGCGGCGGGCGGCCCAGCGTGATCAGGAAGCCGAAGCCGAGGGTCACCGCCGAGACCCCCAGCGGGAGCATGAAGAACCCGTCGAGCACGCCGCGCAACCGCCGTTCGGCCCGGCCGCGCGAGCGACGGGAGACCACGACCGCCACCAGGGTGCCGAGCACCAGCGACATCCAGGTGGCGTCGACGGCCGTGCGCAGTGACAGCAGGAGCGCGTCGCTCGCCGGCTGGAGGAGCGCCTCGTCGGCGCCGCGCCCGGCGAGGGCGCGGTAGTGGTCGAGCGTCCACCGGTCGCCCTGCCGCAGCGACCCGACGACGAGCGAGACCACCGGCAGCGCGACGACCACCAGCAGCAGCACGGTGGCCACCACCGGCGCGGCGTCGCCCGGACGGACCCGGCGCGGACGGGCCACCACCCGGGCCAGGCTGGGGTCGGGCACCCGCCGGAGGCGGCCGGCCACGACCAGCAGCGCGGTCACCGCGACCAGCTGGACGATCGACAGCGCGGCGGCCGCCTGGAGGTCGAGCAGGTTGGTGGTGAGCAGGTAGATCTCGGTCTCCACCGAGGAGTAGCGCAGTCCGCCGAGGGTCAGCACGACGCCGAACGACGTGGCGCAGAACAAGAAGACCACGCTCGCCGCCGAGACGATCGAGGGCCGCAGCGCCGGCAGGGTCACCGTGCGGAACACCTGGGCGGGGCTGGCCCCGAGCGCCGCGGCGGCCTCGCCCGGGCGGGGGTCGAGCGACTCCCAGGAGGCGCCCACCGACCGGATCACCACGGCGACGTTGAAGAAGGCCAGCGCCCCGACGATGGCCACCGGCGTGCCGTCGAGACCGAGGAAGCCCAGCGGCCCGGCCTCGCCCAGCAGCTGGCGGAAAGCGACGCCCACCACCACGGTCGGCAGCACGAACGGCACCAGCAGCGCGGCCCGGATCGTGCGGCGCAGCGGCAGCGCCAACCGGTGCAGCGCGTACGCCGCCGGCAGCCCCAGCACCACGCTGACCGCGGTCGCCAGCCCAGCCGACCAGATCGTGAACCAGAGCACGCGGTGCACCCGGGGCCGGGTCAGCACCTCCAGCACCGCGCCGGGGTCGAAGCGCCCGTCGGGCCAGAAGCCGCGGGCCAGCATCCCGGAGACCGGGAGCACGAAGAAGACGGCCAGCACCAGGACCGGCACCGCGGCCAGCCCCAGCAGGGTGAGGGCGCGCCTCATCGCGAGGTGACGTCGCTCCACTCACGCAGCCAGGCGTCGCGGTTGGCGCTGATCTCGGCGGGGTCGACCGACCACGGGTCGTCCGGCTGCACCGCGAACTCCGCCCACTCCGCCGGCAGCTCGACCTCCGACGACACCGGGAAGACGTACATCGAGGTCGGCAGGGCCGCCTGCACCTCGGGCCCGGTGAGGAACTGCACGAGCTCGCGCGCCCCCTCGGGGTTCTCGGCCCCGGCCAGCACGCCGGCGTACTCCACCTGGGTGAAGCAGGTGTCGAGCAGCGCCGCGGTGGTGGTGGTGCCGTCGTCGGCGATCGTGAACGCCGGCGAGGAGTCGTAGGACAGCACGATCGGCCGGTCGCCCCCGCCGCCGCCCTGGGTGAAGTCGACCTGGTAGGCGTCCGACCAGCCCTCGGTGAGCTTGGCGCCGTTGGCCACCAGGTCGCGCCAGTACGACGGCCAGTCGTCGCCGAAGGCCGCGACGGTGGTGAGCAGGAACGCGAGGCCCGGCGAGCTGGTGGCCGCGCCGGGGAGGACGAGCTGGTCGGCGTACTGCTTGCGGGTGAGGTCCTCCAGCGTCGCGGGCGGCTCGACGCCCTGCTCGGCGAACCACGTGGTGTCGACGTTGATGCAGACGTTGGCGTTGTCGACCGGCACCAGGCGGTCGGCACCGTCGCCGTCGAGCGCGAACCGGTCTGCGCCGGCGGGCAGCTCGGCCTCGGCGGTGTCGAAGACGCCCTCGTCGAGCGCCCGGCTGGCGAACGTGTTGTCGACGCCGAACGCCGCATCGCCGGTGGGGTCGTCCTTGGTGAGCACGAGCTTGTTGGTGAGCGCGCCGGCGTCGCCGGACGCCCGGAGCACGAGGTCGTAGCCCGACTCCTCTTCGAACTGCGCGACCACCTCGTCGGGCAGGGCGAACGACTCGTGGGTGACCAGCACGACCTGCTCGGCCTTGCCGGCACCCTCGTCGTCGCCTCCCCCACCGAGCGAGCAGCCCGCCGTGGTGGCCGCCAGGGCCAGGCCGAGGACGGTGATTGACGCATGCGTGCGACGCATCGATGACTCCCTTCGCCGGTGCTAACCGGAGCAGGTTCGGAGGGTCTGCGGCGGATCCGCACTCTCAGCACCACGGGGTGCTCCCCTGTCTTGTCCTCCCAACCTACTGGGTGCCCTCGCGGCCGGGGCCAGCCCCCTGCTCTGTGAGACTTCGACCGTGCCGACCACCCGTGCCCTGGCCTTCGCCGACCTCGATGCCGCGACGGCGTACGCCGTGTGGCGGCTGCGGCAGGACGTGTTCGTCGTGGAGCAGCAGTGCCCCTACCCCGACCTCGACGGCCGCGACGACGAGCCCGGCACCCGCCACGTGCTGCTCGAGGACGACGGCGCCCTCCTCGGCGTCGCGCGGGTGCTCGACGACGGCGAGGTCTGGCGGGTCGGCCGCGTCGTGCTCGCCCCCGCCGCCCGCGGCCGCGGCCTCGCCGACGTCCTGATGACCGCCGCCCTCGCCGCCTGCCCCGCCCGCCCCGTCGTCCTCGACGCCCAGTCCCCGCTCGCCGACTGGTACGCGTCGTTCGGCTTCACCGTCACGGGCCCCGAGTTCCTCGAGGACGGCATCCCCCACCTCCCCATGCGCCGCGACCCGGCTGCTGGTTGAGGAAGTTGCGCTGGCAACTGTCTCGAAACCCCGTACGGCCGAACGCCCTCCGGTGGGGACGGAGGGCTGTCGTCTCACTAGGTTTCGAGACGGGACTTCGTCCCTCCTCAACCAGCGAGCAGCGCTGCTCGACCAGCGACGGGGTGGTCCGTCAGTCGGGGACGGGAGGGGCGTAGCGGAACGAGCCGTCGGGGTCGCGGGTGCGGGTGACCCGGCCCTGGGCGGCGAGCAGGTCGAGGTGGGCCTTGGTCTCCATCGCCGCCATGCCCTGGCTGAAGACGTCGAGGGTCGGGAAGGCCTTCTCGTGGCGGGTCCAGCCGAGGTGCTGGGCGGCGTCGTGGCCGGTGCGGGCCCCGCCGAGCACGGCGGCGAGGGTCTGGTCGAGGCGGCCCCCGTGGAAGGCGAGCAGCTGGTCGACCCGCTCGTGGGACGACATGCCCACCGGGCCGTGGGCGGGCAGCACCCGCAGGTCGGGGAGGGCGCGCACCTTGGTCAGCGAGGCCATGAAGTCGCCCAGCGGCTGCGGCGTCGGCGGCACCGTGAACCCGATCGACGGGGTGATCGTCGGGAGCACGTGGTCGCCGGCGAAGAGTAGGCCCGCGGCGCGCTCGGCGAAGACGAAGTGGCCCGGCGTGTGGCCCGGTGTGTGCACGGCGTCGAGCGTGCGGCTGCCGACCTCGAGCTGCTGGTCGCCCTCGAGCCAGGTGTCGGGGTAGGCCCACATCGCGGCGTCGGGCAGGTCGCCGTCGGCGTCGAGCCGCACCCACTGGGCGGCGACGTCGTGGGCGCCGGCCGACTCGAGCACCTCGATGAACGGGCTACGGGTCAGCTCGTGCACGTTGTTGAGCAGCTCGAGCGCCGGCTGCTCGTCGCGGCCGAGCGCCACCTCGGCCCCCACCTCGGCGCCGAGCACCCGGGCGAGTGTGTAGTGGTCGCGGTGCACGTGGGTGACGAGGAACCGCCGGATGTCGCGGAAGTCGTGACCGATCGACCTCAGGCAGCGCTGCAGCAGGTCGCGCGCGACCTCGATCGACCAGCCGCCGTCGACGAGGGTGAGCCCGTCGTCGTTCTCGACGACGTAGACGTTCACGGCGCGCAGGCCGTCCATCGGGAGCGGCAGCGGCACCCGGTGGACGCCGGGCGAGACCTCCCAGGCGCCCTCGGCGGTCCAGTGCTCGCCGGAGTCGGGTGAGACCGCGTACGCCGTGGAGGTGCCGGGGTCGTGAGCCACCCTGCGGACCCTACGGCGCCACGTCGGGGAACCCGAGATCGAGGGTGGGCTGCTGGATCCCGCCGTCGATCTCGAGCAGCTTGCCCGTGACGTACTGCCCCGCACGCGAGGCGAGGTAGAGCACGCCGGCCGCGATGTCCTCGGGCTCGCCCACCCGCTTGAGCGGGGTCTTGGTCTCGAGCTGGTCCATCAGCTCGGGCTGCCCGGCGACGTACTCGAGGGCGCTGGTCATGATCGAGCCGACGTAGATGCCGTTGACCCGGATGGTCGGGGCGAGGTCCTGGGCGGCCATCCTGGTCCAGTGGGCCAGTGCAGCCTTGGCGGTGCCGTAGGCGATGAAGCCGCGGTCGGCGGTGCGGCCCATCATCGAGCTGATCGTGACGATGCTCTTCTGCGCGTCGGGCGCCGCCGACAGCATCAGCGGCACGGCGGCCCGGCTGAGCGCGTGGGCGGTGGTGACGTTGAAGCTGAACGCCTCGTTGAGGAACTCGTTGCTGGTCTTGAGGAACTCGGTCGGGAAGGTGCCGCCGACGTTGTTGACGACCGTGTCGAGCCGGCCGAACTCGTCGTACGCCGCCTGCGCGAGGCCGGCGACCGCGTCGAGGTCGCTGAGGTCCGCGGCCACGACGAGGCAGCGCCGGCCGGTCGCGCGGACCTGCTCGGCGACCCGGTCGAGCTGTGCCTCGGTGCGCGCCGAGATCAGCACGTCGGCGCCGGCCTCGGCGAGCGCGACGGCGGTGGCGGCGCCGAGCCCGCGACCGGCGCCGGTGACGATCGCGACCTGGTCGGTGACGGCGAACCGGTCGAGGATGCCGCTCACCGGGCGACCAGCCCGCGGCCGGTGACCAGCGGCAGGTCGATGGCGCGGACGATGCCGGGGGGCGCGGCGACCACGGCCGGGAGGGCGTTCACGATCCGCTGCGCGGTGGTGATCATGCCGCTGACGTTGTGGTCGCCGTGCTCGCCGTGGTGGGTGAAGTCGACCTGCATCATCGGCTCGCCGCTGATCCGCACCCGGTAGCAGCCGTCGGTGCCGGCCGGGGGCTTCTCCCAGTCCGGGTCGGAGTCGGCGGCGGTGCGGGTGATGTGCTCGAGCACGACGCGCGGCACGCCGTCGACCTTGCCGATCACCTGGAAGCGCACCGAGCCCATGGTGCCCGCGGCGACGTCGCCGGAGACCGAGGGCGTGTCCCGCTCGGCCGGCCGGCGTTCGACCTCCTCGGTGAGCGGCTCGTCGAGGGTGATGTCGAGGCCGGCCGCGATCTGGCGGACCACGCTGCCCCAGGCGGCGCCGAGGATGCCGGGGAGCCAGAGCATGCCGACCTGGTCCATCGGCTTGCCGAAGCCGAAGAGGTCGCCCATCACGACGGGCTGGTAGTAGGTGGAGTAGTCGCAGATCTCCATCACCCGCACCTCGTCGATGCGCTGGGAGAGGCTGGTCATCACCAGCGGCAGCACGTCGTTGGCGAACCCGGGGTCGATGCCGTTGACGTGCATGCTCGCGCCCCCGCGGGCACAGGCGTCCTCGAGGTCGGCGATCATCTCCGGCGGCAGGATCTCCTCGGGCCACTGCAGCAGCACCGGGCCGCTGCTGGTGACGTTGATGCCGGCAGCCACGAACGACTTGAGGTCGTCGATGCACTCGAAGACCCGGTCGTCGGCCATGGCGGTGTGCACGATGGCGTCGGGGGCGAGGGCGATCAGCTCGTCGCGGTCGGTGGTGGCCCGTACGCCGAGCTCACGACCCAGCTCGGCCAGCTCGCCGGCGTCCTTGCCGTGCTTGTCGGGGTTGCTGACCCAGACCCCCACCAGCTCGAGGTCGGGGTGGGCGTCGATGCCGGCGATGGCGTGGCGACCGATGGTGCCTGTCGACCAGACGACGACGCGCAGCGGCTTCTCGGGGATGACCTGGGACATGGACGAAAGATAGAACAGGTTCTAGTTTCGCGGAAGGGCAGGCGTCAGACCGGCGTGACGACCGGGCACCGGGTGCCGGTGTAGATCGTCGGCATGCAGCGGTTGCAGTGGATGCACAGGCCGGTCGCCTGGCTGCCGGCGGAGAGCTTGGCGACGAGGTCGGGCTCGCGGAGCAGTGCGCGGCCCATGGCCACGAAGTCGAAGCCGTCGACCATCGCCTGCTCCATCGTCTCGCGCCGGTTGATGCCGCCGAGCAGCATCAGGGGCAGCGACACCGCGGCGCGCACCCGTAGCGCCTTCTCGCGGAAGTACGCCTCCTCGAAGGGGTACTCCTTGAGGAAGCCGCGGCCCACCGGCGTGCGCATCCCCCACCGCACCAGCGCCGGCATGGTGGCAGCGAACTCGCGCACCGGCGCCTCGCCGCGGAAGAGGTACATGGGGTTCATTAGCGACGACCCACCGCTGAGCTGCACGGCGTCGACGCTGCCGTCGGCCTCGAGCAGGCCCAGCAGGTCGATGCACTCCTCCGTGGTCACCCCGCCCCGGAACCCGTCGCCGAGGCTGGCCTTGGCGGTGACCGCGACCGCGCCGCCGACCTCCTCGCGCACGGCGCGCGCGACCTGGCGGGCCAGCCGCGACCGGTTCTCGAACGACCCGCCCCAGCGGTCCTTGCGCCGGTTGAGCCCAGGGGCGAGGAACGAGGAGATCAGGTAGCTGTGCGCCATGTGCAGCTCGAGCACGTCGAAGCCGGCCGTCACCAGGGTGCGCGCGGTCTCGACGTACGCGCGGGTGATCCGGGTGAGGTCGGCCTCGGTCGCCGAGCGGATCATCTGCATCGACAGGGGGCTGGGCATCCGGCTGGCGCTGAGCGCGTGCACGCCGTTGGAGCGCCCGTTGGCCACCGGCCCGGCGTGGCCCACCTGGCCCGCGATCGCCGCCCCGGCCTCGTGCACGGCGTCGGCCAGCCGGGTCAGCCCGCCCACTGTCGCGGGTCCGACCACGATCTGCTCGCGGTGGGTGCGACCCTCGGGCGCGACGGCGAGGTAGGCGACGGTGGTGAGGCCGACGCCGCCGCGGGCGACCGCGAGGTGGTAGTCGACCAGTCCGTCGGTGACCTGGCCCTCGGGTGCCTGCCCCTCGAAGGTGGCGGCCTTGACCGTGCGGTTGCGCAGCCGGACCGGGCCCAGGGTCGCCGGGGCGAAGACATCGGGAGGGGTCACCCGGTCAATCTAGAACCTGTTCCAGTTCTCGGGAAGGTCCGGGCCAGCCACACCAGCCCCAGCACGGGCAGCACGAGCGGGAGCAGCCCGTAGTAGGCGCCGTACCAGGTCCACACGGTCTGGTCGCCGAACCAGTCGCGCTCGACCAGGCTGAGGGTGCCGACCACCAGCACGCCCGCCAGCTCCACCCACAGCATCACCCGCGCGAACGCCGGCCGGCCGGCGACCGCGCGCCGGATCGCCCACCAGCCCAGCACGTAGGTCACCGCCGAGGCCGCCGACAGCGCGTAGGCGAACGGCGCCTCTCCGGCCCGGGTGGCCAGCTGCACCGCGCTGCGCGCGCCGGCCGCGACCGCGAAGACGAGGTAGACGACCACCAGCACCTGGTGGGGGCCGGAACGGGGCACCGGCGCGTCGCTCATCCGGTCACCAGCGTCCGCCAGGCCACCACGGTGACCGCGAGCGCCGCGACGCCGAGCACGCCGACCGCCCAGCCGGACTCGTCGCCGTCGACCGAGCGCAGGGCCAGCGGCAGCGTCGCGACCGAGACGACGAGGTAGCCGACGTAGGTCACCGGCTCGTCGGGCCGGTTGCCGGCCAGCAGCGAGCCGAGACCCGCGACCGCGCGCAGGCCGAGGAGGAACTCGAGCATCCACACCAGCTGCGAGAGCCACGGCGGCCGGGCCCGCCAGCGGTACAGGGAGTACGCCGCCGCCAGGGTCACCAGGACGCCGTAGCCGATGGCCACCACGCTGATCTGGTCGAGCGGTCCGGACATGGGACCATTCTCGACGATGCCCGTCCCGCTCCCGCCACCGGCGCTGGTCGCGCGGCTCCGTGCCGCGGGCTCGGTCTTCGCCGAGGACGAGGCGGCGCTGCTCGTCGAGGCGGCCGCCGGCGACGAGAGCTCGCTGGCCGAGATGGTCGAGGCGCGGGTCGCGGGCACCCCGCTGGAGGTCGTGGTCGGCTCGGTCGACTTCGCCGGGCTCCGCCTCCACGTCGCGGCGGGGGTGTTCGTGCCGCGACGGCGCACCCGGACCCTGCTGCGCGCCGCGCTCGCCGAGCGGGCCGGGGTGGCGGTCGACCTCTGCTGCGGCAACGGCGCCCTGGCCGCCGGGCTGCTGGCCGCGTGGCCGGACGCCGAGGTGCACGCGGCCGACCTCGACCCTGCGGCCGTCGCCGCGGCCCGCCGCAACCTGCCGCCGGAGCGGGTGCACGAGGGCGACCTGTTCGCCGCACTGCCGCCGCGGATCCGGGGTGGCGTCGACCTCGTGACCTGCAACGCGCCGTACGTGCCGACCGCCGAGATCGCGGCGATGCCGCCGGAGGCCCGTGACCACGAGCACCGCCTGGCCCTCGACGGCGGCGCCGACGGGCTCGACGTGCACCGGCGGGTCGCCGCGGAGGTGGGCGACTGGCTCGCCCCCGGTGGCCGGCTGGTCATCGAGGTCGCCGGGGCCCAGTGCGTCGCCGCCACGGCACTGCTCGAGGACGCCGGTCTGGTGGTCACCGAGGTCCGTGATGCCGAGGTCGGTGGCCTGGCCCTCGTCGGACGACACCTTCTTGGTACCTAGGGGGGTATGTCAGTTCCGACACGGACGTGCCTACCATCATCGGACGACGACGGCCTCCCGAGTCGCTGCAGCCCCGGTGGGGGGTGGCTGCACCCGGGGGTCGTCGTCGTTCGTCTGCTCCCTCAGCCCGCACCCCGCACGAACTCCGCCACCAGGTCGCCCACCTGCTCGGGCTGCTCGACCTGGAGGAAGTGCCCGGCGTCCGGCACCGCCACGAAGCGCACGCCGGCGGGGAGCCGAGCCGCGGCCCGCTCGGCCAGCGCCGGCTGGAGGCAGCCGTCGCGGGTGCCGTGCAGCACCAGTCCCGGCACGGTCGGCACGCCGTCCCAGGTCGTGTGCCAGTCACGGTACGGCTCGGGCACCCAGCCGGGACGCAGCGAGCGCGGCACCGCGCGGTAGTAGCCGAGCACGGCCGAGCGCCGACCACGGTCCGGCACCGCGGCGAGCACCCGGGCGACGTCGTCGGCGCCGTCGTGCCCGGGCGACCAGTCCTCCCACAGCCGCGCGACCAGCCGCTCGAAGGCGAGCTCCGGCAGCACGGGCAGCTGGTTGAACACCGTGTACCAGCTCAGCCGGGCCTGCCGCAGCAGCAGCCCGGGGCTGCCGCCGCCCATGAGCGACAGCGGCGGCACCGCCATCGACACCACCCGGGCGTACGGCGAGCGCGGGTGGGCGCCCAGGGCGTTGGCGGTGATCGCGCCCCAGTCGTGGCCGACCAGCACCGCCCGGTCGTCGCCGCCCAGCGCGGTGTGCACCCCCACGGCGTCGGAGACGAGCGCGCCCACGGCGTAGCAGCCGTCGGCCGGCACCGCGCTCGGCCCGTAGCCGCGCAGGAACGGCGCCACGACCCGCCACCCGTCGGCGGCCAGCCGCGGCCCCAGGTGCCGCCAGCTCCACGCGGTGTCGGGGAAGCCGTGCAGCAGCACGGCGAGCGGACCGTCGGCGGGCCCCCACGCCAGTGCCGACAGCCGCACCCGGTCGAGCGGGATCTCGATGGTCTCGGTCACCCGCGCGAGGCTAGGGCACGACGACCCGCACCGACCGGGAGGCACGGGCCTGCGCCACCGGGTCCTGGTGGACGGCGTCGAGCAGCGTCACCTCCGCGGAGACGTCGAGCCAGCCCGCCCGGAAGCGACCCGCGGCCGGCTTCAGCCAGACGGTGACGTCGTGCTCGACGCCGTCGCACCGCAGGCCCGGGCTGCGGCTGGCGGTCCGCTGACCCTGGGTCGCCGCCACGTGGAAGCCCGCCAGCACCCACGGGCGGTCGCACCTCGCCCGCACCACGACCCTGACCACGCCCCGCGGACGCAGCAGCGCGGTGCGCGGGAGCACGACCTTGGCCGCGGGCCGGGCGTAGACCTGCTTGGTCTGCACCGCCCCGCCGCGAGGGGTCCCCTGGGCGTCGGTCAGCAGCAGCCGGGCCCGCACCACGGCCGGACCGGGGTCGAAGCCCTCGTACGACGCCCACGCCTGCCGCTGCCAGCCGCCCGTGCACGACGCCGGGCGGCCGGGGGCCTCGGGCGAGGTGAAGCCCGCCTGGCTCCAGGTCAGCCGGACCTCGGCGACCAGGCCGGCGGCGCAGCGGAAGCGCAGGCTCCCGGTGATGGTGTTGAACTGGCCCTGGCGGGCCTGGGAGTCGACGTGGACCTCCGGGGTGACGGCCGCCCGTCCGGGCGCCGGCAGGAGCAGCAGGGGGAGGAGCAACCCGGCCGTCGCGGCCCGGGTGAGGAGACGGACCATCTCGTCAGCGTGCGCCCGCACCCAGCGGACCGGAAGACGGGTCCGGGGAATTACCGAAGAGTGACGACGGTCAGCCCGGCGGGCCGACGAGCAGCGCGACCCCGGTGAGCACCAGCACCGCGACCAGGGCGGTGGCGAGCCCGCGCAGCGGGTTGCGCAGCAGCCAGGCGACCGGGCGGTCGAGCGGGGTGGCGGGGTCGTCGAGGACCAGCCGCCACTCGCGGGCCAGGGCCCCCCGGCGCTCGGCGTGCCGGTCGAACCAGATCGTCATGAACGGCGGCACGGCGCTCGCGAGCCCGAGCAGGGCCCGGCCCCGCGGCCAGCGCTGGTCGACCGCGACCACGGCGGTCGTCACGCAGTAGGCGATGAACACCACGCCGTGGAGCATCCCGAACACCCGCACGCCGAGCTCGGTGGTGTCGGTGACGTACTTGAGGAACATGCCCACCAGCAGCCCGGCCCAGGTCACGGCCTCGGCCACCGCCACCCGGCGGAACAGCATCAGCGGCGAGGGCACCGACATCAGGCGAAGGTCTCCTCGACCGCCGCCAGCGCGCTGGTGAAGAAGCCCAGCCCGTCGGTGCCGGCGCCGGTGAGCTCCTCGACCGCGTGCTCGGGGTGGGGCATCAGGCCGACGACGTTGCCGCGCTCGTTGGTGATGCCGGCGATGTCGCGCAGCGAACCGTTGGGGTTGCCGTCGAGGTAGCGCGCCACGACCTGACCCTCGCCCTCGAGCCGGTCGAGGGTCTCGGCGTCGGCGATGAACCCGCCCTCGCCGTTCTTGAGCACGATCGTGACCTCCTGCCCCTCGGCGTAGGCCGAGGTCCAGGCGGTGCGGTTGTTCTCGATCCGCAGCCGCTGGTCGCGGCAGACGAACTTCTGGCTCTCGTTGCGCACCAGCGCGCCCGGCAGCAGGTGCGACTCGCACAGGATCTGGAACCCGTTGCAGATGCCCAGCACCGGCATCCCGCGACCGGCGGCCTCGACGACCTCGGTCATCACCGGCGCGAACCGCGAGATTGCGCCGCAGCGCAGGTAGTCGCCGTAGGAGAAGCCGCCGGGCAGCACCACCGCGTCGACCCCGCGCAGGTCGTGGTCGCCGTGCCAGAGCGCGACGGCCTCGTGGCCGCCGAGCCGCACCGCGCGCCGGGCGTCGACGTCGTCGAGCGAGCCCGGGAAGGTGACGACGCCGATCCTCATGCGGTCTCCTCCACGCGGACGTCGAAGTTCTCGATCACGGGGTTGGACAGCAGCGTCTCGGCCATCTCGCGCACCTGCGCCAGCACCGCCTCGGTCACCTCGCCCTCCACCTCGAGCTCGAAGCGCTTGCCCTGACGGACGTCGGTCACCCCGCCGAACCCGAGCCGGGGCAGCGCCCCGAGGACCGCCTTGCCCTGGGGGTCGAGGATCTCGGGCTTGGGCATGACGTCGACGACGACTCGAGGCATGGCCCCATCGTATCGGCGACCGCCGAGGGTCCCTGCGGCAGACTGGAGGCATGAGCATGCAGAACCCCGGCCTCCCCCCGCGCACCGCGTCGCCCCTCAAGCTGGAGTTCCCCCAGTCACTGGCGGTCTACGACGACTACGCCGCCGCGCAGAAGTCCGTCGACTTCCTCGCCGACCACAAGTTCCCGGTCGAGCAGTGCATGATCGTCGGCACCGACCTCAAGCGGATCGAGCGGATCACCGGCCGCCTCACCACCGGCCGGGTCGCCCTCGGCGGCGCGCTCTCCGGCGTCTGGTTCGGCCTCTTCATCGGCCTGATCTTCACGCTCTTCACCGAGGAGGGCGCCCTCGGGGTGATCCTCTCCACCGTCGTCTTCGGCGCCCTGTTCGGCCTGATCTGGGCGATGGTGGGCTACGCGATGACCCGCGGCCAGCGCGACTTCTCCTCGGTCACCAGCGTGGTCGCGACCCGCTACGAGATCCTCGTCGAGCACAAGGTCGCCGCCCAGGCCCGC
This sequence comes from Nocardioides sp. SYSU D00038, assembly GCF_016924665.1. Classification (GTDB taxonomy): domain Bacteria; phylum Actinomycetota; class Actinomycetes; order Propionibacteriales; family Nocardioidaceae; genus Nocardioides. Next base: position 134,996 of record NZ_JAFFJT010000010.1, on the reverse strand, counting down.
GAGCTCCTCGCCCAGCTCCCCGGCGCCCTCCCGGACCCCTTCGCCGGCTGACACCCTCCGCCGCTGGTGGAGGTGCGGGCGAAGCGAGCCTCGAAACCCCCGCACCCGACCGCCCTCCGTGGGGACGGAAGGACATTCGGCTCACCCGGTCTCGAGGCTCAGGCCTAGCGGCCTTCGCACCTCGACCGGCGCAGGCACCGCTCCACCTTGGGCTGCTCGCGTTCCGCCGACCCGGCGTCAATTAACGACGGCTCGGCGAACCCGCCGGTCGCTCGGCGTGCTCGGCCTTCACCGGCGCTGGTTGAGGTGCGAGCGAAGCGAGCCTCGAAACCCCCGCACCCGACCGCCCTCCGGGTGGGGACGGGAGGGTTCTCGGCTCACCGGGTTTCGAGACAGGCGTTGCACGCCTTCCTCAACCAGCGAGCGGCCGCGCCGCACGGCGCGGAGGCGGCGGAGCGACGGGCGGCGTTCGGCACGTAGACGCCCGATGTGGCGCCGCAGCGGACGCCGGGGAACCGCAGGGCAGCGTCCGGCGACACGGCAACGAGCGCCGAACGACGTCCGGCGCGCAGCAGCCGCAGTGCCCCACCACGCGCGGCACCCCGCACACCCACCCCACCCGCAGTCAGGCCCCGCCCGAGCCCCGTCCCCGGTCCCAACCGCCAGCACGGAGGGCTCTCGGCTCACCGGGTCTCGACGACGCTCGCTGGCGCTCGCTGCTCGACCAGCGGCGGCCGGGGCTACTTCGTCCGCGCGTTCTGGACGATCACGATGCCGAGCGCGACGCCGAGGCCGGCGACGACCGGGCCGACGACTGCCCAGGTCTTCTCGCCGGTCATCGAGCTGCCCTCGAGGTAGCCGAGGCCCTGGAGGGTCCAGACCAGGCCGAGCAGGAACATCAGGCCCGCGGCGGCGAGGCCGAGGGCGCGGCCCAGCGTCACGACAGCTCGCGCTTGAGGATCTTGCCGGTGGCGGTCATCGGGAGGGCCTCGGCGATCTCGACCAGGCGCGGGTACTTGTAGCTCGCCATCTGGCCCTTGCCCCACTCCACGAGCTCCTCGGGGGTGGTGGTCGCGCCGTCGTTGAGGATCACGATCGCCTTGACCTCCTCGCCGTGGCTCTCGTGCGGGACGCCGATGACCGCGGCGAGTGAGACGTCGGGGTGGGTCATCAGCACCTCCTCGACCTCGCGCGGGTACACGTTGTAGCCGCCCCGGATGATCATGTCCTTGGAGCGGTCGACGATGTAGTACCAGCCGTCCTCGTCGCGGCGGGCCAGGTCCCCGGAGCGGAACCATCCGTCGCGGATCGCCTCGGCGGTGGCGTCGGGACGGCGGTAGTAGCCCTTCATCACGTTGTGGCCCTTGATCGCGATCTCGCCGATCGCGTCGGGCGACCACGCGACCTCCTCCCAGGTCTCGGGGTCGATGAGCTTCATCTCGACGCCGGGGATGGGGGTGCCGATCGAGCCGACCCGCACCGGCTCGCCGAACTTGGAGAAGCTCGCGACCGGCGAGGTCTCCGAGAGGCCGTAGCCCTCGAGGATGGTGACCCCGAAGCGCTGCTCGAAGTTCTTGTGCACCTCGACGGGCAGCGCCGAGCCGCCGGCCACGGCGACCCGGAGCTCGTCCCGGATCGCGCCGACGTCGACGGAGTCGTCGAGCGCGCCGAGCAGGCCCCAGTACATCGTCGGCACGCCGGCGAAGAAGGTCACCTTCTCCTTGAGCATCAGGTCGAGCGCCGGCTTGGCCTCGAAGCGCGGCAGCATCACCACGGTGCCGGCGAACGCCGCCCCGCCGTTCTGGATCACGGTCTGGCCGAAGGAGTGGAAGAGCGGCAGCACGCACAGGTAGGTGTCGGGGCGCTCCGCGGACGCGCCGAAGAGCTCGGCGCCCGACAGCGCGTTGTCACGCATGTTGCGGTGGCGCAGCTCGGCGCCCTTGGGCTGGCCGGTGGTGCCCGAGGTGTAGAGGATCACCGCGGTGTCGTCCTCGTCGGTGGCCACGGTCTCGAACGTCGGCGGCTGCTGCGCCATCGCGCGACCCATCGTCTCGGCGCCCTCGATCGGCGACTCGGCGGCGGGGTCGGCGGTGATGACGAAGAAGTGCTCGCAGCCGGGCGTCTCCTGGAAGCCGGCGAAGCCCTCCTGGCCGATCGGCAGCTCCGGCGTGCCCTGGAAGCAGAAGTAGGCCTTCGCGTCGGAGTCGTCGAGGTGGTAGGCGACCTCGCGCCCCTTGAGCAGCACGTTCAGCGGCACCACGGTGCCGCCGGCCTTGAGGATCCCCCAGTAGACGAGGGAGAAGTACGGCAGGTTCGGGCAGCTGAGCGCGACCTTGTCGCCGGGCTGGATGCCGCGCGACACCAGCAGGTTCGCGACCTGGTTGGCCGCGCCGTTCACCTGCGCGAAGCTCAGCCGGGTCTCGCCGAAGACGAGGGCGGTGCGGTCGGGGTACGTCGCGGCGCTCTGCTCGAGGAGCGCGGCAAGGTTGTAGGACACGTGGCCTCCATCGCTGTGGGCCCATCGATCAGGGGTGGTGCACAACCTACTCAGTGGTCACGAACGTCGCGAGAGGGCGGCGGCGGCCCGCCGCAGGTCGGCCCGGACGGCGAGCGGCGCGACCCGGTCGAGCAGCCAGCCGACCGGCGCCAGGGGGCCGCGCGCGGCCACCCGGTGGGCGACGTCGACCACCGAGCCGGCGCCGTCCGGGCGGATCGTCAGCGTCACCTCGGCCGAGAAGAGCCCCCAGGTGCCGACCTCGCGCCAGAGCCCGGGTCGCTCCAGGGCCGTGGTCTCCATCCGGGGGCGCACCCCGACGGTCGTCACGTCGACCCAGGTCTGGCCGACCCGCACGTCGCCGTCGACGTCGGTGACCCGGCGCAGGCTCGACTGCCACTGGGGCCGGTTGGCGGGGTCGACGAGGTAGTCGAAGACCACCTCGGGCGGGGCGCCGAACCCGACCCCGGCCACCTCAGAACCGCTCGCCGGTGAGGCGCTCGTAGGCCTCGAGGTAGCGGCTGCGGGTGCGCTCGACCACCTCGGGCGGCAGCGGGGGCGGCGCCTCGCCGGAGGCGCGGTCCCACCCCGACTCGGGCGAGAGCGCCCAGTTGCGCACGATCTGCTTGTCGTACGACGGCTGCGCGCGGCCCGGCACCCAGTCGTCGGCCGGCCAGAAGCGGGACGAGTCGGGCGTGAGCACCTCGTCGCCGAGCACGGTGGTGCCGTCGGGCCGCGATCCCATCTCGAGCTTGGTGTCGGCCAGGATGATCCCCCGCTCGCGGGCGAGCTCCTCGGCCCGGCCGTAGATCGCGAGGGTGAGCTCGCGCAGCTCGGCGGCGCGCTCGGCACCGACGGTGGCGACCACGGCGTCGTAGGAGACGTTCTCGTCGTGCTCGCCCAGCTCGGCCTTGGTGGCCGGAGTGAAGATCGGCTCGGGCAGCCGGCTGCCGTCGTCGAGTCCCGCGGGCAGCGCGATGCCGCAGACCTCGCCGGTGGCGCGGTAGTCGAGCAGGCCGGAGCCGGTGAGGTAGCCACGGGCCACGCACTCGACGGGGTGCATCTCGAGCCGCTCGCACACCACGGCCCGGCCGGCGACGGCGGCGGGCACGTCGGTGGAGAGCACGTGGTGGGGCACCAGGTCGGCGAGCTGGTCGAACCACCACAGCGACATCCGGGTCAGGATCTCGCCCTTGTCGGGGATCGTGGAGTCGAGCACGAAGTCGAAGATCGAGATCCGGTCGCTGGCGACCATGAGCAGCCGGCCGGCGTGCGGGCCCTCGACGAGCTCGTAGAGGTCGCGGACCTTGCCCGAGTGGAGGTGTCGCGCGCCCGGGATCTCGGGTGCGGCCGGGATGTTCAGCACCTCCGCACCCTATCGGCGGTGGCACCGGACGGATTTGGCAGAGTGGGCGCATGGCCGAGTCAGCCGAGCAGGTCCATGCCCGTCTCACCGCCGCCGCGGAGGCGAACGGCGGTCACCTCCCGATGCCGCCCCAGGGTGGCTGGGACATCTTCCCGTGGGTCGCCGTCGACGGCGCCGTGGCACCGCGACCGCTGCCGGCCCCCGCCGACGAGGCCCCCCGCTCCGGCGAGGGCGGCCGGCCGTGCGAGCTGTGCACCGACGGCTTCCCGCCCGAGCGCGTGGTGTGGGAGGACGACTACTGGGTGCTGCTGCGACCCCCGGCGCCGACCGGGCTGCCGGTGCTGCTCAACCTGTGCCCGCGCGAGCACCTCGACTTCGGGCAGCTCGACGACGACCGCGCCTCGGAGTTCGGCCGGATCGCCAACCGGCTGGCCCGGATCGTCGAGGGTCTCGACAACGTGGCGCGCTGCCAGGTGCTCAAGTACGGCGACGGCGGCTCCCACATGCACGCCTTCTTCGCGGGCCGCACCGCCCGGCTCTCCCACGTGCTGGGCTCGCCGGTGATCGACTGGGACGAGATCATCCCGCCCGGCCCCGAGGACGTCTGGCTGGCCGACCTCCACACGATCGCGACCAAGCTGGCCAACTGGGGCGGTGCGGCCCGGATCTGACGGTCCGGCCCGGTCCTGACCGTCAGCGGCGCAGCCACCACTCCATCCGCTTGGTGATCCACGGCAGCGCCAGGTAGGTCATCACCGGGGTCATCACCACGACGCTGGTCAGCACCCGCAGCGGCAGCGGCCATCTGCCGATGGTGTGGGTCGCCGCCCAGTTGACCGCCAGGCTCAGCGGGAAGAAGACCAGGAAGATCACGCACGCCTGCTTCCAGCGCGGCGGTGGGCTGGGCGCCGGGCGGAGGTCGTCGACGTCGTAGCTGGCCGGCGGGTCGAACCAGCCCTCGATGCCGGTGAACCGCTCGACCTTGCTCTCCCCCACCAGCCCCTGCGCCGCTCCCAGCCACCAGCGGCGCTGCTCGGAGGCCTCCCACGCGGCGAGCGAGGCGTCGTCGGCGAACCGGTAGAGCATGTGCCACCGGTCGGAGTCGACCGCCGGCCGCACCCAGCCCGACCCGAGGAATCCGTCGAACCGCGAGGCCAGCGCCGAGCCGGCCCGGATCCAGGCCAGCATCTCGTCGGCATGCCCGGGCGCGACGTGACGGGTGATCGAGACGGTGACCGGCTGGCTCATGGCTCCATGCTGCCGTGGGAGCGGCCGCCGCCCGCTACCGCACCGGCAACCACCGCACCGGCAGGGTGGGGTCGTGACCGAGCACGTCGTCGACACCCGCGACGAGGAGGACGAGCCGGCGTACGAGCCGCACCCGCACCGCTGGCGGATCCTGTCGGTGTCGCTCGTGGTCGGCTTCATGTCGCTGCTCGACGTCTCGGTCGTCAACGTCGCCGTGCCCTCGATGCGCAGCGGCCTCGACACCAGCGCCGGCGCCGTGCAGTGGGTGGTCTCGGGCTACGCGCTCGCCTTCGGGCTGACGCTGGTGGCCGGCGGCCGCCTCGGCGACGCGTACGGACGGCGCCGGCTGATGCTCGTCGGGCTGGCCTGCTTCATCACCTCGAGCGCCGCCGTCGGCCTCGCTCCGAACGTCGAGCTGGTGGTGCTGGCCCGGCTCGCCCAGGGTGCCAGCGCCGGGCTGCTGACCCCGCAGAACTCCGGGTTGATCCAGCAGCTCTTCCGCGGTCGCGAGCGGGGCCGGGCGTTCGGTCTCTTCGGGTTCACCGTGTCGACGGCGTCGGCCGCGGGCCCGGTGGTCGGCGGGCTGATCCTCGGGCTCGCGGGCTCGGAGGACGGGTGGCGCTGGCTGTTCCTGGTCAACGTGCCGATCGGCCTCGTCGCGATGCTCGCGGTGGCTCGGCTGGTCCCGCGCCGCCGCCGCGCCGCGGGCACCGACGGGCGCATCGACCTGCCCGGCGCGGTGCTGCTCGGGCTCACGGTGCTGTGCCTGCTCTACCCCGTCGTCGCCCTCGAGGGCGGTCAGCGCTGGCCGCTGGTGCTGCTGCCGCTCGTGCCGCTGCTCGGTGCCGGTTTCGTGGCCTGGGAGCGGCGGACCGCCCGCCGCGGCCACCCGCCGCTGCTCGACCTCGCGCTGCTGCGCGGGCTGCCCGGCTACGTCAACGGTCTGGCGGTCGGCGCGCTCTACTTCACCGGCTTCACCGGGCTGCTCCTGGTGCTGTCGATCCACGTGCAGGAGGGGCTCGGCATGACCCCGCTCGCGGCCGGTCTCCTGCTGGTGCCGTTCGCGCTGGGCTCGGCGGTGAGCGCCCCGCTGGCGGGCCGCTGGGTCGCCGACGTGGGGCGCCGGGTCACCGTGCTCGCCCTCGGCGTGATGGTGGCCGGCGTCGTGCTGGTGGCGCTGGTCGCCCCTGGCCGCGACCCGCTGTGGGCCTGGTTGGCGCCGCCCCTGCTGGTCGCCGGGCTGGGCGCCGGGGCGGTGGTCTCGCCCAACATCACGCTCACGCTCACGGAGGTGCCGCCCCGGATGGGTGGGGCCGCCGGTGCCGCGCTGCAGACCGGTCAGCGGATCGGCGCCTCGATCGGGGCGGCGGTGCTGGTGACGGTCTACCAGGTGACCGCCGACGGCCACGGCGACGACGCCGCCGTCCGGGCCGCGCTGCTGACCGGCGCGGCGATCGTGCTGCTGGCGCTGGCGATGTCGGTGCGTGCGCTCCGCCACGAGCGCACCGACGCCGGGACCGCCAGGACCGCCGGCTAGGGACTAGAGGATCGCGCCAGGCGAGTACGCCGCCGCGTCGGGGTGGCGGGAGACCACCTCGGCGACCCGCCGCACGACCGCCTGGGTCTGCGCGACCGCCGCGCCCGTGAAGGTGATCGGCTCGGCGACCAGGGACGCGAGCTGGTCGGTGGTGAGGCCGAGCCGGTCGTCGGCGGCCAGCCGCGCGAAGACGTCGTTGTCGGCCTGGCCGCGGCGCATGTCGAGTGCCACCCCGACCGCCGCCTCCTTGATCGCCTCGTGGGCGGTCTCGCGGCCGACGCCGTTGCGCACCGCGGCCATCAGCACCTTGGTGGTGGCGAGGAACGGCAGGTAGCGGTCGAGCTCGCGCTGGATCACGGCCGGGAACGCGCCGAACTCGTCGAGCACGGTGAGGAAGGTCTGGAACAGCCCGTCGGCGGCGAAGAACGCGTCGGGCAGCGCCACGCGCCGTACGACCGAGCAGGAGACGTCGCCCTCGTTCCACTGGTCACCGGCGAGCTCGCCGACCATGGACAGGTAGCCGCGGGTGACGACGGCCAGGCCGTTGACCCGCTCGCAGGAGCGCGTGTTCATCTTGTGTGGCATCGCCGACGAGCCGACCTGGCCCTCCTTGAAGCCCTCGGTCACCAGCTCGTTGCCGGCCATCAGCCGGATCGTGGTGGCCAGGTTGGACGGGCCGGCCACCAGCTGCACCAGCGCCGAGAGCACGTCGAAGTCCAGGGAGCGGGGGTAGACCTGCCCGACGCTGTCGAGCACCCGGACGAAGCCGAGGTGGCGGGCCACCCGCTGCTCGAGGTCGGCCAGCCGCGAGCCGTCGCCGTCGAGGAGGTCGAGCATGTCCTGCGCGGTGCCCATCGGGCCCTTGATGCCGCGCAGCGGGTAGCGGGCCAGCAGGTCCTCGACCCGCTCGACCGCGATCATCATCTCGTCGGCGATGGTCGCGAACCGCTTGCCGAGCGTGGTCGCCTGCGCCGCGACGTTGTGCGACCGCCCCGCCATCACGGTCGTCTCGTGCTCGGAGGCGAGCCGAGCCAGCCGGGCCAGCGTCGCCACGGCCCGGTCGCGCAGGAGCTCCAGCGACTGCTTCACCTGGAGCTGCTCGACGTTCTCGGTGAGGTCGCGCGAGGTCATGCCCTTGTGGATGTGCTCGTGGCCGGCGAGCGCGCTGAACTCCTCGATCCGGGCCTTCACGTCGTGGCGGGTGACCCGCTCGCGGGCCGCGATCGAGGCGAGGTCGACACCCTTCTCACCGAGGTCGACCACGGCCTCGTAGGCCGCGACCACGCCGTCGGGCACCTCGATCCCGAGGTCCTGCTGGGCCTTGAGCACCGCGACCCAGAGCTGCCGCTCCAGGACGATCTTGTGCTCCGGCGACCAGATGGAGGCGAGGTCCTCGCCCGCGTAGCGGGTGGCCAGGACGTTGGGGACGGTCACGGGTGCCATCGTCCCACGCTCCCGTCAGCGGCCGGCAGCGATGTCCGTGCGGTGCTGGGCGCCGTCGAAGGAGATCGCCGCCACCCCGTCGTACGCCGCCGCGCGGGCGTCGGCCACCGAGTCGCCGACCGCGACCACCGCGAGCACGCGGCCCCCGGCCGTGACCAGGTCGTCGCCGTCCAGGGCAGTGCCGGCGTGGATGACGTGCACGCCCTCCAGCGCCTCGGCGGCGTCGGTGCCGGTGATCACGTCGCCGCGCGACGACGACTCGGGGTAGCCGGCGCTGGCCACCACCACCGCGACCGCCGCACCGGGGCGCCACCGCGGCTCCGGCACGTCGGCCAGGGTGCCGGTGGCCGCACCCAGCAGCAGCGGGCTGAGCGGCGAGTCGAGCAGCGCCAGCAGCGGCTGGGTCTCGGGGTCGCCGAAGCGCGCGTTGAACTCCACCACCCGGGTGCCGCGCGAGGTGAGCGCGAGCCCGGCGTAGAGCAGGCCGGCGAACGGCGTGCCGCGGCGGCGCAGCTCGTCGACCGTCGGCTGCAGCACGGTGCGCAGCACCTCGTCGACGAGGTCGTCGGGCGCCCACGGCAGCGGCGTGTAGGCGCCCATGCCGCCGGTGTTGGGGCCCTGGTCGGCGTCGAAGATGCGCTTGAAGTCCTGGGCGGGCTGGAGCGGTCGCACGGTGGTGCCGTCGGTGATCGCGAACAGCGAGACCTCGGGCCCGTCGAGGTACTCCTCGACCAGCACCACGTCGCAGCCGGCCGCGTGGTCGAGCGCCGTCTGCCGGTCGTCGGTGACCACGACGCCCTTGCCGGCGGCGAGGCCGTCGTCCTTCACGACGTACGGCGCGCCGAGCTCGTCGAGCGCGGCCGCGACCTCCGCGGCGGTGCGGCACGAGCGCGCCCGGGCGGTCGGCACCCCGGCGGCGGCCATCACCTCCTTGGCGAACGCCTTCGAGCCCTCGAGCCGGGCCGCCTCGCGCGACGGGCCGAAGACCGCGATGCCGCGCGCTGCCACGGCGTCGGCGACCCCGGCCACCAGCGGCGCCTCGGGGCCCACCACGACCAGGTCGGCGCCGACCGACTCGGCGAGCCCGGCGACCGCCGCGCCGTCGAGCGGGTCGACGTCGTGGAGCGTGGCCACGGCTGCGATGCCGGGGTTGCCGGGGGCGGCGTGGACGGCGGCCACCCCTGGGTCGCGGGAGAGCGCCCGGGCGAGGGCGTGCTCCCGGCCTCCGGTGCCGATGACCAGCACGGTCAGGGGGCTGTTCGTCACGGTGGGCGAGCCTATCGGCTGGGTCCGGGGCGGGGACGAGGACCGGGGCCCCGTCGTGCGACGGGGCCCCGGCTCGGGTGGTGCTGGTCCGGCTGGTCTTGCTGGGTCAGGCCTTCTTGACCCGGACGACCACGGTCGCGGTCGAGGCGGTGGCGTAGGCCGAGCCCTGGAACCGCGCCCGGAAGGTGTGCCGGCCCTTCTTGAGGAACCCGGCGAAGGTGATCTTGACCTTGCCGTTGGCGCCGACGACGCCCTGGCCGACCTTCTTGGTGCCGTCACGCAGCACCACCGTGGCGCCCGCGACGGCACCGGTCGAGGTGACCCCCACCTGCGCCCGCGGGTTCCTGGTCCTGGTGGTGATCGTGACCGGCTTGATCGCCAGCGTGGTCGTCGAGGCCGCCTTGGCGACCGTGACCGTTGCGGTGCCGCCGTCGGTGGTCGTGCCGTCGCTGACGGTGTAGGCGATCACCTTGGTGCCGACGAAGTTCGCCGGCGCCTGGTAGGTGAGGGTGCTGCCGGCGACGCTCGCACCCGGCTCGGACGTGGCGAAGGTGAGCGCGTCGCCGTCGGCGTCGGTGCCCGACAGGGTCACGGCGGTGGTGCCACCGGCGACGGTGGCGCCGGTGACGTCGGCCGCCACGGGGGCGCGGTTGGCCCCGGAGAAGGTGAAGGTGGTGAGGCCGACCGTGATGGAGCGGACGACGCCGTCACCCTCGACGCCCGAGCCGAGGGACCAGCCGGCCTGCAGCACCCGGGCGTCGGGGAACGCCGCGCGCCACTCCGACAGCAGCCCGTGGTTCTCGGAGCCCGAACCGCCGGCGTGCGACGGCGCGCCGTCCTTGACGAACTGCTGGGCGCTCCCGGGCACCCACCAGTCGCGACCGTAGATGGTCTCGCCGACCAGGATGCCGTCGGCGTCACCGTCGCCGTCGAAGTCGGTCACCAGCTGCACGCTGGGCCGGGCGCCGCTGTAGTGGACGTAGTCCATCGAGGGCTCGCCGGCCTCGGCGAGCGGGACGTCGACCGCGAAGTAGCCGGCCGCCTTGTTGGCGCACCACGTGCCACCACCGGGCTTGGGGTCCTGGCAGTCGCTGGCCTGGGTCGTGACGCGCACGCCGCCCAGGGCCCGGAACTCGTTGCTGCCCTTCGCCCTGGTCTCGGAGAGGTCGACGTCGCTCTCGTACTTGACGACCGTGCTGCCCTCGGGGGACGGGAACGGGATGTACGGGTCACCGCCGATGATGATCGCCTCGATGGTGCCGTCACCCTTGACGCCGGAGCCCAGCGACCAGCCACCCTGGACGACGGAGGCATCCGGGAACGCGGTGCGCCACTGGGCGAGGGTGCCGTGGTTCTCCGAGCCCGACCCGCCGCTGTGCGAGGGGGCGGCGTCCTTGACGAACTGCTCCGAGCCGTTGCTCAGCCACCAGTCGTTGCCGTAGAGCGGCGCCCCGTTGGCGTAGGTGGGCTCACCGACCAGGATGCCGTCGATGTTGCCGTCGCCGTCGAAGTCGGTCTTGAGCTGCACCGAGGGCTTGAGCTGCCCGGCGGCGACCGGACCCGTCGACACCCACGACATGCTCGGCTCGCCGACGTCGGCGAGCGGCTGGTCGACGTCGAAGTAGCCCGCGGCCTTGTCGGTGGAGGTGCTGCCCTCGGTCCAGACCCGCACACCGCCGTTGGGCGAGAAGTCGTTGTGGCCCGTCGCGCGGGTCTCGGACAGGTCGATGGTGTGCGACCAGACGACGATCTCGTCGGCTGCCTGTGCTGCGGGTGCGACCGACGCGAGCCCCGCCGTGGCGAGGGCCCCGACGACTGCGCTGGCAGCGAGACGCCCGACGCGTCTCGGTGTGGTGGTGTGCATAGGTGGGTGTGTCCCTTCGAGAGTCCCGACCTCCCGGCCCCCACCGGAAGGTGCCGGTGAACCGGCTCGGGCAACGTACGTCCGGGGTCCGGTGATGTGAACACGCTCACGCGGACCCGAGCCCAAAGCCACCCGGGCGGATGGGTCGAACGACGGCGGGCATGGCCCGTTCGGGTCAGGCCAACCAGTTTCGAGCGGCTAGACCAGCTCGTGGACGACGACGGTCTCGTCGCGCTTGGGACCGACCCCGATCGCCGAGATCCGGGCCCCGGACATCTCCTCGACCGCGGTGACGTAGGTCCGCGCGTTGGCGGGGAGGTCGGCCAGGGAGCGGGCGCCGGAGATGTCCTCCTGCCAGCCGGGCAGGTACTCGTAGACCGGCACCGCGTGGTGGAAGTCGGACTGGTTGACCGGCATCTCGTCGTGGCGCACGCCGTCGACGTCGTAGGCCACGCAGACCGGCACCCGCTCCAGGCCGGTGAGCACGTCGAGCTTGGTGAGCACGAAGTCGGTGACGCCGTTGACCCGGGCGGCGTAGCGGGCGATGACGGCGTCGTACCAGCCGCAGCGCCGGGGCCGGCCGGTGGTGGTGCCGAACTCGGCGCCGGTCGTGCGCAGGTGCTCGCCGGCGTCGTCGTGGAGCTCGGTGGGGAACGGGCCCTCGCCCACGCGGGTGGTGTAGGCCTTGACGATGCCGATCACCTGGTCGAGGCGGGTCGGCGGGATGCCCGAGCCGGTGCAGGCGCCGCCGGCGGTCGCCGACGAGGACGTGACGAAGGGGTAGGTGCCGTGGTCGACGTCGAGCAGCGTCGCCTGGCCCGCCTCGAGCAGCACGGTCTCGCTGCGGTCGAGCGCCTGGTTGAGCAGCAGTCCGGTGTCGCAGACGTAGGGGCGCAGCCGCTCGGCGTGGGTGAGCAGCTCCTCGACGGTCTGCTCCACCGAGGGAGCGCGCCGGTTGTAGATCTTGGCCAGCACCTGGCTCTTGAGGTCGAGGGCGCCCTCGACCTTCTGGGCGAGGATCTTCTCGTCGAAGAGGTCCTGCACCCGGATGCCGATCCGGTTCATCTTGTCGGCGTACGTCGGGCCGATGCCGCGCCCGGTGGTGCCGATCCGCCGGGAGCCGAGGAAGCGCTCGGTGACCTTGTCGAGCGAGCGGTTGTAGTCGGGGATCACGTGGGCGCTGGCGCTCACGCGGAGCAGCGACGTGTCGACCCCGCGCGCCTCGAGGCCGTCGATCTCCTCGAAGAGGACGTCGATGTCGACCACCACGCCGTTGCCGATCACCGGCGTGCAGCCCGGCGTCAGGATGCCGGAGGGCAGCAGGTGGAGGGCGTACTTCTCGTCGCCGATCACCACGGTGTGGCCGGCGTTGTTGCCGCCGTTGAACTTGACGACGTAGTCGACCCGGCTGCCGAGGAGGTCGGTCGCCTTGCCCTTCCCCTCGTCACCCCACTGGGCTCCGATGATGGCGATCGCGGGCATCGCTGGCTCACTCTCACGGTCGGTGCTGGAAAGGCCGGAGCCCCGGCACAAGGCCGGGGCTCTTGCGGCCACACGCTACCAAAGCGGGGCCGCCCGTCCTCCGGAGTAGGGTCCGGCTGATGGACCCGATCCTGGTGATCAGCAACAGCGCCGCCGGCACCTCCGACGAGGCGGTGCTCGAGACGGCGCTCGCCGTGCTGCGCCAGCAGTGCTCGGTGGAGGTCGCCGGCACCGCCACCTCCGGCGAGCTCGACAGCGTGCTCCACCGCGCCGGGTCGCGCCGGATCGTGGTCGCCGGCGGCGACGGCAGCCTGCACGCCGTGATCGCCGCCCTCCACCGCCGCAACGAGCTGAAGAAGGCCGTCGTCGGCCTGCTCCCCCTCGGCACCGGCAACGACTTCGCCCGCGGCAACGGCATCCCCCTCGACATCGAGGAGGCCGCCCGGGTGCTGTGCAGCGGCGTCGTGCGGCCGCGGGACCTGGTGGTCGACGACACCGGCCAGGTCGTGGTCAACAACGTCCACGTCGGCGCCGGCGCGCAGGCCAGCCGGATCGGCGCCCGGGTCAAGGAGCGGCTCGGCAGCATCGGTGTCGGCAAGGTCAACCTCGGCCGCCTCGGCTACCCCATCGGTGCCCTCGTCGCCGCGCTCCGCCCCCGCACCCTCCGCCTGACCGTCGAGGTCGACGGCGAGGTCGTCGCCGACCGCGACCGCCCGGTGCTCCAGGTCGCCGTCGGCAACGGCGCGCAGGTCGGCGGCGGCACCGAGCTCACGCCGTACGCCGACGCCGGCGACGGCCGCCTCGACGTGATGATCTCCCGCCCCGCCGGCAGGCTCGCCATGCTCGGCTACGCCGCCGGACTCGTCGTCGGCCGGCATGCCGAGCGCACCGACGTCACCTACCTCCGCGGCTCGACGGTCACCGTCTCCGGCGAGAAGTTCTGGCTCAGCGCCGACGGCGAGCTCTCCGGCCCGGAGCGGCACCGCACCTGGCGCCTCGAGCCCGCGGCGTACTCGATGGTGCTGCCCGCCGAGGAGCAGGCAGACCGCTGACCCCGCTGCCCTCTCGTGGTGCTGGGGCGGCGGGGTGTGGGGCGGGGTGGTCAGGGTTCCCAGGTGCCGGTGTGGTCGACGACGACCCAGCCGTTGTGGGGTGTCCTCCAGAGGAAGGTGGTGGGTGCTATGCGGTGGTAGGTCCAGCGGGTGTGGGTCTTCATCCGGTGGTGCCACCGGCAGAGCGGGACGAGGTTGCAGGCGCAGGTGGTGCCGCCCTGCTCGTACGGCAGGGTGTGGTCGGTGTCGCAGCGTCGGGCTGGGCGGGTGCACCAGGGGGCTGCGCAGTGCTGGATCTTCAGCTGGGTCTGGCGTTGCAGTCGCTCGGTGGGGTGGTAGCTGTCGGTCTGCAGGTGCTGGTTGAGGTAGATGACGGGCTTGACGGTCACGGTGGTGCCGGCTTCTCGGCACCACTGCTCGACCTGGGTGACGAGCAGGGGCTGGCCGGTGGTCTCGAGCAACCCGACGTGCTGGTCGTGGAGGTGGATGACGATCTCGCGTCCGGCGTCACCGTGGGCGAGGTGGCCGAGGGCGATGGAGCGGCGCACGTCGAGCGAGTCCTGGGTGTCGATCTTCGCGGCTGCCCTGGCGAGCGCTGTTTCGAGGTCGATGGCGACGGCGGTGTCGACGATCGCGTCGGCGTAGGCGATGCCGTTGGGGCCGTGGGTGATGGTGACGTGCCGCTGCTCGGCGGCTTTGATGCGGTCGGCTTCGGCTTGTTCGGGGTCGAACCGGAGCCGGGCTTCGTTGACGAGGACATCGATCTGCCTGGGCGCGAGCCTGGACGCTTTGTGGGCGAGGCGTTCGTCGACGTACGCCGCGCCGGCATTCGGCAGGGTCATGGTCTGGCGGGCGACGAGGCGGGCCTTCCAGGCGACGGTGTGCCCGGACTGCACCCGGTGCCAGAGCCTGGGGAGGCGGTGGCGCAGCTCGAGGGCCTCGGCGAGGTAGGACCTTGCAGCGTGCGTGGAGGTGCCGAGGGCGGTGCCGAGCTCGGCGACGCAGAACTCCGCGACCTCGGGGCAGCCGTGGCCGCCGAGCCGGGCGAGTTGCTCGCTGCCGGGGACGGTGTCGAGGAGGGCTTCGCCGGGGTGGAGGTCGGCCCAGGTGCAGGCCCAGGCGAGGTTGTCGGCCTCGAGCCGGGCGATCTCGGTGCGGTTGGGGCGCAGCCGGTCGAGCACCGCGTCGGCGGTGTCGAAGGGTTCGGCGTGGCTGGCTGCCATACCTTCATCCAAGCAGCGGCCACCGACAGTCGGACCCCGGTTTGGGCGTTGTCCACAGGGGCATTTGGATTCTCTTTGTGGTTGCGGGAGGGCGTCCGTCTCGCCGGGTTTCGAGGCTCGTCGCTAGCGCTCCTCGCACCTCAACCAGCGCCCGGCGCCGCCCACGTTGGTTGAGGAAGTCGCGCTAGCGACTGTCTCGAAACCCCCGCAGGCCGAACGCCCTTCCGTCCCCAACGGATGCGGATCGGGGTTGCGCCGACCCGGCGTTAATTAACGACGGCTCGGCGAAAGCGGGGCCGCCCGCCGTGGTTGCCGGAGGGCTGCCGGCTCACCGGGTTTCGAGACAGGCGTTGCACGCCTTCCTCAACCAGCGGTGGGCGAGCCCGCGCAGTGCTGGCGGCGCGAGCCTGCGAGTGCCGGCAGTGCGCCGTACAGCAGGCCGACCGAGGCTCGCAGTCAAGGACGCCGAAGGCGCCGCAGGGAATCCTTGACGGCAAGCGTCGGCCTGCTAGGTGTACCCGGCCAGGACGTTGGTAGCGGCGAGCCTGGTTGAACGAACGAGAACCTCCGAATGGGATGTGGCTTGTCTAAGGCCCACTTCCACCCGGAGGTTCTCGTGTCCCACGGTAGTGCCCGGCTGACCGTTCACGGTCGTCGACTGATCGTCCAGCGCCACCAGGCCGGCTGGCCACAAGCCCACATCGCCGCCGCGATGGGCGTGTCACGCAAGTGCGTGAAGACCTGGATCGACCGATACGCGGCCGAAGGAGAGGCCGGACTGGAAACCCGGTCCTCGCGCCCGCACACGATGCCCACACGCACCAACGCTGAGGTCGAGCAGAAAGTCCTCGCAGCTCGGGCCGAGCATCGCGATGGCCCCGATGTGCTCGGGCCGAAGATCGGCGTGCCGGCCCGCACGGTGTCGCGGATCCTGCGACGCCACGGTGTGCCCTACCTGCGCGAGCTCGATCCGATCACCGGGCGAGGTGATCCGCTCCTCCAAGCAGACCGCGGTCCGCTACCAGCGCGAACGGCCCGGCGAGCTGGTCCACATGGACGTTAAGAAGCTCGGCAAGATCCCCGACGGTGGCGGTTGGAAGGCCCACGGCCGGCAGATGGGTTCCACCGCTGCCCGCAAGAAGATCAAGGTCGGCTACGACTACGTCCACTCGCTCGTCGACGACCACTCCCGCCTGGCCTACTCAGAGATCCTGCCCGACGAGCAAGGCCTCACCTGCGCCGAGTTCCTCAAGCGCGCCATCGACTACTTCGCCGCACACGGCATCACCCGGATCGAACGGCTGATGACCGACAACGCCTTCGCCTACCGCTACTCGCTGCGCGGCGTGTGCGCCGACCACGACATCAGGCAGACGTTCATCAAGCCCCATTGCCCCTGGCAGAACGGAAAGGTCGAGCGCCTCAACCGAACCCTCGCCACCGAGTGGGCCTACCGCCGCGTCTTCACCAACAACGATGAACGATCCGCAGCCCTTGCGCCCTGGCTCGAGCACTACAACACTGAACGCCGCCACAGCGCACTCGGAGGCAAGCCACCCATCAGCCGCCTGCTACCAACCTGATGGCCGGGTACAGCTAGGCGCGCGGGCGCCCCGAGTCAGCACTGAAGTGACCCGACGCGTGGTCCCGGGCGTCGTACGAGGTTTCGTGACCGCACCTCAACCAGCGCCTACAGCCACCCGCGCCGCACGGCCTCCGCGCCGGCCTGGAAGCGGGTGTCGGCGCCGAGCTCGGAGAGGACGTCGGCGACGCGGCGGCGGACGGTGCGGAGGCTGACGCCGAGGCGGCGGGCGATCTGCTCGTCCTGGGCGCCCTGGGCGAGCTGCTGCAGGAGGAAACGGCGCAGGTCGGGGCGGGGCTCGGACTGGTCCGCGAACGGCGCCGGGGTGGCGTGCTGCCACAGCAGCGAGAACCAGGCGGTGAGGGCCTCGACGACACCGCGCTGGCGGATCAGGCTGCGCGGCTCGGAGGCGAAGCCGAGGGGCTCGGGGAGGATGGCGTGGGTGGTGCCGAGGATCAGCATCCGGGTCGGGACGTCGGCGATCAGCCGGATCTCCTCACCCAGCTCAGCCCGGGCCTCGAGCACCGGGCGCCCCTCCTGCAGGGCGCGCAGGGGGTAGATCGAGCGCAGCCGGCGCCCGGAGGCGACGACCTCGCGCAGCACGTCGGTGACCGGGTCGGGGCCGGCCGTGCGCCACTGGTCGGGCCGGAGCTGCAGCACGTCGCCGGCCGACTGCGTGAGCAGGGCGGTGAGCAGGCCCGGGATGTTGCCGCCCGAGCTGACCTCGCCGTCCAGCGGCAGGACGTCGTGCACCTCGCCCGGCGCGGGGCGGGTGCCGGTGGCGGTGAGGAACGGGATCGCCTGGGAGATGTCGCCGAGCCGGGCGTGGGCGCGGGCGGCGCTGGTGGCGGTCTCGTCGAGCATCCGCGAGACCGCCTCGGCCGGGGTGGAGACGAAGACCCGGTTGTCCTCGACGTGCACGATGCCGACGTCGATGAGCGGGGCGAGCTCGCGCAGCAGCTCCTCGGGCGAGCGGAGCAGTGCCTCGGCGACCGAGACCAGCTCGCGGCCGGACTGGGCGAGCACCCGGTGGTAGACCCGGTCGGTGGCCCGCGAGAACCCGAGGGCGGTCATCAGCGAGCTGGGGGCGCGGGGCACCGGGCCAGCCTAGTGGCAGGTTGGTGCCAGCGACCGCCGAGGGACGGTTGGCCGCGACGGGACAGGGCACCATGACCAGGCCGACGCTCGACGTCGGCGGAACGCCGGGGGCCGACGCAGGGGACGCCCCCGGCGTTCTTGCGCCCGCGGCCGGCGCGCTAGCGTGATCCGGGGCCGACGGGGCCCCCCACCACCGGCACGAGGAGCACCACGGATGGCACGGCCCGGCAACGACGCAGCGCCCCACGACTGGGTGACGAGGGCTGCCGACGACGCCGTCCGCCACGCCGAGGCGCGCGGCGGCACCACGCGGATCACCTGCTCGTCGGGGGCCAGCCCGTCCGGCCCGGTGCACCTGGGCAACCTCCGCGAGTTCCTGACCGTCCACTTCGTCGCCGAGGAGCTGCGCCGGCGCGGCCTCGAGGTGCGCCACCTGCACGTGTGGGACGACTTCGACCGGTTCCGCAAGGTGCCGGCCGGCGTCGACCCGTCGTGGGCCGACCACATCGGCCGGCCGCTGAGCGGGGTGCCCGACCCGGAGGGCTGCCACGACTCCTGGGCCGACCACTTCAAGGCCCCGCTCCGCGACGCCCTGCACGCGATGGGTGTCGACATGGAGGAGATCTCGCAGACCGAGCGCTACCGCGCCGGCACCTACCGCGACCAGGTGCTCACCGCGGTGGCGCGGCGCGACGAGATCGAGGCGGTGCTGGCCCGCCACCGCACCAAGAAGCCGGTCGAGGCCGAGACCGAGCAGGAGGCCGCCGCGCTGGCCGACTCGGTCGCCGCCGACGACGAGACCACCGGCTCCGGCGACCTGGCCCGGTTCCCCTACAAGCCCTACTGCGCCGACTGCGGCCGCGACACCACCACGATCACGTCGTACGACGACGAGACCACGACGCTCACCTACACCTGCGACGCGTGCGCCCACGACGGCACCACCAACCTGTCCACCGACTTCGACGGCAAGCTGGTGTGGAAGGTCGACTGGCCGATGCGCTGGGCCTTCGAGCAGGTCGACTTCGAGCCGGCCGGCATGGACCACGCGACCCCGGGGTCGTCGTTCACCGTGGGGCACGAGCTGGTGGAGTCGATCTACGGGATGAAGCGACCCGCTTGGTTCGGCTACGGGTTCGTGGGCTTCGCCGGCGTGCAGAAGATGTCGTCGTCGGCGGGCGGCGCGCCCACGGCCGCCGACGCGCTGCGGGTGCTGGAGGCGCCGATCCTGCGGTGGCTCTACGTGCGCCGCAACCCCCGGCAGACCTTCAACATCGACTTCGGTCCCGAGGTCGTGCGCCTCTACGACGAGTGGGACGCCCTGGGCCGCAAGGCGGCCGACCCCGAGAAGCGCGACGCCCAGGTGCTGGCCTGGGAGCGGGCGTCGTCGACGGCGTGGGCCGGCACCCTGCCGACCCCGCCGGTCGTGGTGCCGTTCCGGCTGCTCTCGTCGGTGGCCGACGTGACCGCCGGCAGCGCCGAGCTGATCTCGCGGATCGTCGCCGGCACCGGCCACGCGCACGGCTCGGTCGACGACCTCCAGCCGCGGCTGGAGCGGGCGATGACCTGGACCCGTGACTTCGTGCCGGCCGAGGACCGCACCACCGTGCGCAGCGAGCCCGACACCGCGCGTCTGGCGTCCCTCGCCGACGACGAGCGCCGCTGGATCGACGCGCTGCTGGAGCGGCTGCCCGACGAGCTCACGCTCGAGCCGACCACCGAGCTGATCTACGGCGTGCCGAAGCTCGGTCGGGGGCTGACCCTCGACGCCGCGCCCACCGACGAGGTGAAGGCGGACCAGAAGGCGTTCTTCCGGCTGCTCTACAACCTGCTCGTCGACGCCGACCGGGGGCCGCGACTGCCGACGCTCTTCCTCGCCCTGGGCGCCGACAAGGTGCGCTCGCTGCTCACCCCCGCTTGACGCTCACACCAGGTACGCCGCGGGCAGCCCGAGCCCGGCGACCAGCACGGTCGCCCCGAGGGCGAGCCCCACGACGCGGGGGCTGGTGCGGCGCAGCACCGCGGGGTCGAGGGCGGCACCGATCGCGACCATCGCCGTCGTGAGCGCCGCCGCCTGCACGCCGCCCGCCGCCGCCAGCAGCCAGCCGGGCAGCGGCAGGGCCGAGGCCGCCAGCACGCACCCCGCGAAGGCCAGCACGAACCCGGGCACCACGGGCGGCCGCTCCCCCGGCACCGTCTCGCGCCGGGCCCGCACCGACAGGACCGCCAGCACCGGCGCGAGCATCAGCACCCGGGCCAGCTTGACCACCACCGCCACCTGGAGCGCCGCGCCGCCCACGAGCCCGCCGGCGACGACGACCTGACCCACCTCCTGCACCGACGCGCCCGACCACGCCCCGGCCGCCTCCGGGCGCAGCCCGAGAGCGGTCGCCGCGGCGGGCAGCAGCAGCATCGTCGCGCTGCCCAGCACCACCACCAGCGAGACCGCGGTGGCGACCGACTCGCGCCGGGCCCGGCGTACGCCGTCGACCGCGGCGACGGCCGCCGCGCCGCAGATCGAGAAGCCGCAGGCCACCAGGAGCGCCTGGTCGGCCGGCACGCCGA
The DNA here is from genome assembly GCF_016924665.1 of Nocardioides sp. SYSU D00038. Taxonomy (GTDB): domain Bacteria; phylum Actinomycetota; class Actinomycetes; order Propionibacteriales; family Nocardioidaceae; genus Nocardioides. The sequence goes on along the minus strand of NZ_JAFFJT010000010.1, from coordinate 114,776 downwards.
GACCGTTGGCCAGCAGAAGGGTGCCGCCGATGCCGGCCACCACCACGCCGGCGGCGACGGCGAGCACCGGCCAGCCCAGGGCGAGCAGGTCGGGGAGCACCAGCTGGAGCCCGAGCAGCGCCACGCCTGCGCGCAGCAGCGTGCGCGTGGCGACCGCCAGCCCCGGCTGGTGCACGGGCCCCAGGCGGCGTCCCGCACCCAGCGCGAGCCCGACCACGATCGCCACCAGCGTCGCGCCGAGGGCCGGCACCATCGCGTGCACGCCCAGCGCCACCGCCGCACCGACGGCGGCGACGGCGAGGCCGGGCAGTCGGGGGTCCACGCTTCCCACGTTCGGCCACGGGACCGTATGGCGGTAGGCGTCGTTCGGGCCACGACCCATGCGCTGTTGATATGTCTTGACGCTCAGGCATATCGTCCGCGCATGGCCGCCCGCCCCGACCTCACCGCACTGGACCTGCTGGTCCGGGTCGCCGGCAGCGGCTCGCTCGGCGCCGCGGCCCGCGAGGTCGGCATGGCCCAGCCCAACGCGAGCCGCGCCCTCGGCCGCCTCGAGCGTCAGCTGGGGCTGACGCTGCTGGTGCGCGGGCCCGGGGGCTCGCGGCTCACCACCGAGGGCGAGGTCGTGGTGGCCTGGGCCCGCGACGCGCTCGACGCCGTCGACCGGGTGGCGGACGGCGCGCGGTCGCTGGCCGCCGAGCGGGCCGCGCACCTCACCGTCGCCGCCAGCCTGACGGTCGCCGAGCACCTCGCTCCGCGCTGGCTGGCCCGGTTCCGCGTCAGCCACCGCGACCTCCAGGTCAGCCTCGAGGTCGGCAACACCGGGCACGTGCTGCGGCGGGTGCGCGACGGCGCGGTCGCGCTGGGGTTCGTGGAGTCACCCACGGTGCCGCGCACCGTGCAGTCGACGACCGTCGCCCGCGACCGGCTGGTGGTCGTCGTGGCCGCCGGCCACCCGTGGGCCCGTCGCCGCACGTCGCTGAGCGCGGACGAGCTGGTCGCCGGCGACCTGGTGCTCCGCGAGGCCGGCTCCGGCACCCGCGACACCCTGGTCCGGGCGCTCGCGCTGGCCGGGCTCACGCTCCGCGACCAGCCGCTCGAGCTGGCCAGCACCGCCGCCGTGAAGGCCGCGGCCGTCGAGGGCGACGCCGCCGCGGTGCTCAGCGAGCTGGCGGTCGCCGGCGAGCTCGCGACCGGCCTCCTGGTCGCCGTACCGGTCGCCGACCTCGACCTGGGGCGGGCGCTGCGGGCGGTCTGGCTGCCCGAGCGGCGCCCCGCGGGTGCGGCCGCCGACCTGCTGCGGATCGCCCGGCGTACGCCGGGTCAGCCGGCCTCGGGGAACAGCACGTCGTAGGCCGTCTGGCTGGAGTCGCGCAGGAACTGCGAGCAGCGCTCCCACTCGTCGGTCTCCCCGATCGCCTTGGCGGCCTTGGCCAGCAGCGCCAGGCAGGTGAGGAAGCCGCGGTTGGGCTCGTGCTCCCACGGCACCGGGCCGTGGCCCTTCCACCCGTTGCGGCGCAGCAGGTCCAGGCCGCGGTGGTAGCCGACCCGCGCGTAGGCGTAGACCGTCACCGGGTCGCCCTCCTCCGCCGCCGTCTGCGCCCCCAGCATCGACCACGCCAGCGGCGACGCCGGGTGGAGGCGCACGACGTCGATCTTGTCGATGCCGGCCGCGAGGACGTCGGCCGCGGGGTCGTGGGGCAGGTGGGTGGGGGGAGGGCCGGCCATCAGGTCGCCGCCGAAGGAGCTCATGGGTCCATCATCCCCCGCGGGGTCCGGTCGGTGCCGACCGTCCCCGCTGGTCGAGCAGCGACGAGCCCCGGCGAGGAGCGTCCGTCGAGACCCCCGAAGGCCGAACGCCCTCCGGTGGAACGGGAGGGCTTGCGGCGTACGGGGTCTCGACGACGCTCGCTGACGCTCGCTGCTCGACCACCGGGGGCGGGTCAGCCGATGGTGCGGCCGGCGGAGCGCAGGTGCTCGCAGGCCTCGACGACGCGGGCGGCCATGCCGGCCTCGGCGGCCTTGCCCCAGGCGCGCGGGTCGTAGGCCTTCTTGTTGCCGACCTCGCCGTCGACCTTGAGCACGCCGTCGTAGTTGCTGAACATGTGCGCGGCGACGGGGCGGGTGAAGGCGTACTGGGTGTCGGTGTCGACGTTCATCTTCACCACGCCGTAGTCGACCGCGGCGGCGATCTCCTCGGCGCTGGAGCCCGAGCCGCCGTGGAAGACCAGGTGGAACGGCTTGCTGCCCTCGTCGAGGCCGAGCTCGCGGCTGACGGCCGCCTGGGCCTCCTTGAGCACCTCGGGGCGGAGCTTGACGTTGCCGGGCTTGTAGACGCCGTGCACGTTGCCGAAGGTCAGCGCGGTCATGTAGAAACCGCGGTCGCCGGTGCCGAGCGCCTTCGCGGTGGCGATGGCGTCCTCGGGCGTGGAGTAGAGCTTGTCGTTGATGGCGTTCTCGACGCCGTCCTCCTCGCCGCCGACCACGCCCACCTCGATCTCGAGGACGATGTTGGCGCGCGTGCACTTCTCGAGCAGCTCGGCGGCGATCGACAGGTTCTCGTCGAGCGGCACCGCCGAGCCGTCCCACATGTGCGACTGGAACAGCGGCGCCTCTCCGCGCGCGACCCGCTCGACCGAGAGGTCGAGGAGGGGGCGGACGAAGCCGTCGAGCTTGTCCTGCGGGCAGTGGTCGGTGTGGAGCGCGATGTTGACGGGGTAGTTCTTCGCCACCTCGGCCGCGAACGTCGCGAACGCGACCGAGCCGGTGACCATGTCCTTCACCGACGGGCCGGAGAAGTACTCGGCGCCACCGGTCGAGACCTGGATGATCCCGTCGGAGCCCGCCTCCGCGAAGCCCTGCAGGGCCGCGTTGAGCGTCTGCGAGGACGAGACGTTGATCGCCGGGAACGCGTAGCCGCCGTTCTTGGCGGAGTCGAGCATCTCGGCGTACTTCTCGGGGGTGGCGATGGGCATGGCGCGGGGCTCCTCGGAAGGTCTGCGGCGGACGGTTCGACCCTAGCGGCTCGCGCGTGCACCGGGTCCGTAGCGTGGACGACGTGCGCCGCCGCTCCTCGCTGACCTCGTCGTCCCGGTCGAGCACGCTCGCGATCCCCGTCGAGGAGGGCTGGGTGCGGCTGGCCGCCGCCGGCGCCGAGCCACGGTGGTACGTCGACGCGGCGCCGCTGCGGTTCCGCGGCCTCGTCGACCGGCTGGTCGGTGGCGGCGGCCGCCGCTGGCCGGTGCCGGAGCACCCGCTGCTGCGCGCCGGCGACCGCGCCGGCTTCTGGCACGTCGTCGAGGCCGACCGCCGGGCCCGGCGCCTGGTCCTGGTCGCCGACGTCCGCTCCCCCGGCCGGGTCGAGCTGACCAGCACGCTCCGGGCCCGCTCGACCGGCTGCACGCTGACCCAGACGGTGCGGCTCGCGCCGCAGGGGCTGGTCGGCGCGGCGTACCTGCTCGCCGACCTGCCGGCCCGGGAGGCGGTGGTGGAGCTGACCCACCGCCGCACCCGCACCGAGCTCGGGTGAGACCTCCCTCACGAGGCCGCCGCTCAGGTTGCCCGGGCCGGCGCCGCCGTGCTTACGATCGACGGTCCGGTCGTGCCACTCCCGCCGGCGCTTCCCCACGAAAGGCCCTCCCCGTGCAGCTCCTCCTGTCCCGCACCGCCGCCCTCGGCGCGCTGCTCGCCCTGCTGGTCTCCGGGCTGGTCTCCGGGCTGGTCGCCGGCGGTGCCGCTGCGCAGGCCGACCCGGCCGCCGGCCAGCCGCGCGTGGGCGAGTGCCGCAGCTACGGCGTGCGCACCCTCGACCAGGTCTCCGACCGGAGCACGCCGGTCTCGTGCGCCGGCCCGCACACGGCGCTCACGATCGCGGTGGTGCGCACGCCCAAGCGGGTGAAGCTGACCAACGCCGCCCAGGCCGCCGCGGCCACCGCCCGTCCGTGCACGGCAGCACTCGCCCGGGCGCTCGGCCGCAACGTCGCGACCCGCGCGCTCTCGGCGTACCAGTACGCGTTCTTCGCGCCCACCAAGGCGCAGCGCGCGCAGGGCGCCCGCTGGCTGCGGTGCGACCTGGTGCTGGGCGGCGGTCGCCGCCTCGAGACCCTGCCGTCGCCGCGACTGCCCGGCAAGCCGCTGCCACGCACGGTCGCCGGCTGCCGCACCGGCAAGCTCCACATGACCTCCTGCGCGCGGCCCCACCGCTTCCGGGCGGTCAAGGTCGTGGTGCTCGGCGGCCGCTGGCCCGGCGCCGACCGGCTGCGCGAGATCGGTCGGCAGAAGTGCAAGTCGGCGTCGAACAAGAAGGGCGACTACCGCTGGGAGTGGGCGCCGAAGGGCGCCTGGAAGGCCGGCGAGAAGCGCGTGGTCTGCCTCAAGCCCAAGCGCTGACACGACCGTCTTCCGCGGGTTAGGGTCACGCACCGCCCGGGCGACGGGTCCGGGCCCAGCCCGACTGGACCTGCCATGTCCCTCTCCCGCCGCGCCCTCGGGGCGCTCCTCTCGCTGTTCCTGGCCGGCACCGGCCTGCTCCTGCTGCCCTCGGCCCCCGCCGTCGCGGCCGACCCGATGGCCGGCGCGCCCGCCGAGGGCTCCTGCTACCGACTGACCGTCAAGGCCGGCTGGGAGTCGTCGTACGCGCACAACGCGGTGCAGTGCTCGGGCCGCCACACCAGCCGCGTCTACGCCGTGGGGCTGGTCCCCGACGGGGTCTCGCTGGTCGACGACTCGCCCGCCCTGTTCGCCGCGGTCGGCAGGACCTGCGACCCCGACCACTGGCGGTTGGCCGGCAAGGACCCGCGCAAGTACTACCTGTCGCTCTACTCGTCGTGGTGGTTCGTCCCGGACGCCGGCCAGCGGGCCGCCGGGGCCCGCTGGATCTCCTGCCACGTCGCCCTCGACGCCGGGTCGCGGCTGCTGCCCCTGCCCAAGGGTCCGCTGCCGAAGCTGAAGAAGGGCAAGCGGGTGCCCGACAAGGTGGCCCGCTGCACCACCGGCAGCGGCAAGTTCACCGCCTGCAACAAGCCGCACGCCTACCGCAGCGTGCACGCGTTCGTGACGAAGGCGCGCGGCTCGGACAGCAAGGTGGAGAGGCTGCTGCGGAAGGCGGCGATCCGGAAGTGCTCCCCGAAGGTGTCCAGCCGGACCTTCCGGTGGTCCTACCGGCCCTTGGCGCGCAACCGCTTCGTGATCGCCTGCTTCACCAAGACCTCGCGCTGACCGGTCGCGGCCTGGCGGCTCAGCCCCGCCAGGCCGCGTCGTCGGACAGGTCGGCGTGGGCGCGCACCCAGGCGTGCATGGCGATCGCCGCGGCGGCCGAGGCGTTGATCGAGCGCGTCGAGCCGAACTGCGCGATCGAGAAGGTGCCGTCGCAGAGCCCGCGGGCCTGCTCCGACAGTCCCGGCCCCTCCTGGCCGAAGAGGAAGCAGACCCGGCGCGGCACCGCCATCGTCTCGAGGTGCTGCGAGCCCGGCAGGTTGTCGATGCCGAGCAGCGGCACCGGCTCGCCCGGCTGCTCGGCGAGGTGCGCCACCAGGGCGGCGACGTCGTCGTGGTGGCGCACGTGCTGGTAGCGGTCGGTGACCATCGCGCCGCGACGGTTCCACCGCTTGTTGCCGACGATGTGCACCTCGCGGGCGAGGAACGCGTTGGCCGAGCGGACGATCGTGCCGATGTTGAAGTCGTGCTGCCAGTTCTCGATCGCCACGTGGAAGTCGTGGCGCCGGGTGTCGAGGTCGGCGACGATCGCCTCGAGCGACCAGTAGCGGTAGCGGTCGACGACGTTGCGCCGGTCGCCCTCCGCGAGCAGGGCGGCGTCGTACTGCGCGCCCTCCGGCCACGGACCCTCCCACGGTCCGACCCCGACCTCGGCCGGGCCGTGCGGCATGGGGTCGTACGGCGCGCGCGGCGGGTCGGCGTCCGGCGTCGTCACAGGACCAGCCTAGGGACGCGGCGGCACGGGGTGGGCGGGCACGGGTAAGTTGGGCCCGTGCCCTCGATCGCCGAGCTCCAGCCGTGGGCCACGAGCCTGCTCCTCGGGATCGACTACCTCGACCCCGAGTGGCTCCTCGACAGGTTCGGTACCCAGTTCTTCTGGGTGTGCCTCATCATCATCTTCGTCGAGTGCGGGCTGTTCTTCCCGTTCCTGCCCGGCGACAGCCTCCTCTTCGCGCTGGGCATCTTCATCGCCACCGGCCAGATCGACCAGTTCCCGGGCACCCGGCTGGTCGAGATGCTGCTCGCGATGACGCTGCTGCTGGGCGCCGCGTGGCTCGGCAACGCGATCGGCTACGAGATCGGGCGCGGCATCGGGCCGCCGCTGCGGCAGCGCGACGGTCGGCTGCTGAAGAGGAAGTACCTCGACAACACCGAGCGGTTCTTCGCCGAGCACGGCAACAAGGCCCTGGTCATCGGGCGCTTCATCGCCTTCGTGCGCACCTACATCACCGTGGTCGCCGGCGTGACCCGGATGGACCGCGGTCGCTTCTACTTCTGGAGCCTGGTCGGCGGCGTCCTGTGGGTCGTCAGCATCACCTCGCTCGGCTACTTCCTCGGCGACAACGTGCCGTGGCTGCAGTCGAACATCGACCTGGCGATCCTCGCGATCCTGGCGTTCACCGCCGTGCCGATCGTCATCGAGTGGTGGCGGCACCGCCACCACCGCCGGGCCGAGTCCGCCGGCACGCCCGTCGTCGACGGGCCGGTCGTCGAGGCGCCGGTCAGGCAGCCGGGAACCGACGAGATCGCAGCCGGCTGATCACGAACCACGCCATCGCCAGCAGCACCGCCGCGATCACGGCGTACTGCAGGTAGGCCACGACCGGCTCGACCTTGTCGTACTGCTCGCCGAGCTGGTAGCCGATCAGCACGAAGGTGGAGTTCCAGACCGCGCTGCCGGCCGTGGTGAGCAGCACGAACTGGCTGACCGGCATCCGCTCGACGCCGGCCGGGAGCGAGATCAGGCTGCGGAAGATGGGGATCATCCGGCCGAAGAAGACCGCCTTGCGGCCGTGCTTGTCGAACCACTCCTCGGTGCGGTGGAAGTCCCGCTCCTCGATGAGCGGGAGGCGGCGGTAGACGGCGAGCACCCGGTCGCGGCCGAACGCCGCACCGAGGCCGTAGAGGGCGAGCGCACCGACCACCGAGCCGACCGTCGTCCAGATCAGCGCCGAGGCCAGCGCCATGTCGCCCCGGCTGGCCGTGAAGCCCGCGACCGGGAGGATCAGCTCGCTGGGCAGCGGCGGGAAGAGGTTCTCCAGCGCGATGAGCAGCCCCGCGCCGAGACCGCCGAGCCGGTCCATCACGTCGACGGCCCAGCCCGCGACACCGGTCAGGTCGTCGGGGTCCTTGGCCGCCGCCAGCAGGGCGGCATGGTGGGCCGTCACGCGCGCGCCGCGTCGAGCTGGGCCTTGGTGAGCACCGGGCGCACCTCGAGCCCGACGTCGGCGAGCGGGTTCTCGCCCTCGGGGCTGCGGTCGATCGCGCAGACCACCACCTCGACGACGGCGCCCGCCTCGCGCAGGGCCCGGGTCGCGTCGCGCACGGCGCCGCCGGTGGTGATCACGTCCTCCACCAGCGTCACCCGGCGCCCGGCGACGTCCTGGCCCTCCGCGAGCTTGCAGGTGCCGTACTGCTTGGCCTCCTTGCGCACGAACAGCGCCGGCGTGCCGGTCAGGCTGCTCACCATCGTCGCGATCGGCACCCCGCCCAGCTCGAGCCCGCCGAGCAGCTCGGTGTCGGCGGGCACCAGCCCGACCATCTGCGCGGCGACCCGGGCCAGCAGCCGGGGGTCGGCCTCGAAGAGGTACTTGTCGAAGTACTCCGACGACACCTGCCCCGAGCGGAGGGTGAAGGTGCCGGAGAGGCGGCACACGGCGTCGATGTCGGCGGCCAGGGTCGGGTCGGCTGTCACGCCCGCAGGCTATCGGGCGGCCCGACGGCGCTAGCCTCGCCCCGTGACGGCGCAGCCCGGCTACGACGCCCTCGCGGGGCTGTACGACGAGACGTTCCCGACCGCGTACGGGTCGGAGACCGAGCGCGCCGCGGTCGACCTCTTCGCGACCGCGCTCCGCGAGGTCCCCGACCGCGGCCCCGTCGTCGACGTCGGCTGCGGCACCGGCCACCAGGCGCACGACCTCGCCGCCCGTGGCTTCCGCGTCGTCGGCACCGACCCGTCCGCGGGGATGCTGGAGCGCGCCCGCCGCCGGTTCCCCGACCTCGCCCTGGTGCAGGGCGACTTGTCGGCCGGTTCTGAGTGTTGATGGGCATTGCCATGCCCGACAACGCTGGGAATCCCCGGCCGACCGGGGATTCCACCACCCTCCTCAGCCCGGCTGCCCCAGCACCGCCTCGACGAGCGCGGTGAGCTCGTGCAGCTCGCAGGAGTCGGTGCCGACCTCGACGAGCCGGCCGTGCCAGGCGCGGGCCGCGCGCTCGACGGCGGCAGCGGGGTCGGCGCCCCGGGCGGTCTGGATGGCGGTGAGCGCCAGGATCGCGGCGGAGCTGGAGCCCGAGAAGAGCGGGTAGTTCGGCATCCGGCGACGCTACGGCCGGCGCCGACGCACCAGCAAGGGCGGCGACCGGCGGCTAGCGTGGCGGCATGATCCGCCCGGCCGCTCGTCTCGACGGGATCCCCCCGACGATCTTCACCCGGATGTCCGCGCTCGCCGCGCGCACCGGCTCGGTCAACCTCGGGCAGGGGTTCCCCGACGTCGACGGGCCGCCGTCGGTGGTGGTCCGGGCGGTGGAGGCCCTGGGGTCCGGGCACAACCAGTACGCGCCGGGGTACGGCGTGCCGGAGCTGCGGCGTGCGATCGCCGCCCACCAGGCCCGGCACTACGGCCTCGACGTCGATCCCGACCGCGAGGTGCTGGTCACGACCGGCGCCACCGAGGGGATCGCGTCGGCGCTGCTCGGCCTGGTCGACCCGGGCGACGAGGTGGTGGTGCTCGAGCCCTACTACGACAGCTACGTCGCGATGCTGCAGATGGCCGGCGCCGTACGCCGCCCGGTGACCCTGCGGGCGCCGGACTACCGGCTCGACGTCGAGCAGCTGCGGGCGGCGGTGACGCCGCGCACCCGGTTCGTGCTCCTCAACTCACCGCACAACCCGACCGGCACCGTGCTGACCCGCACCGAGCTGCAGGCGGTGGCCGACCTGGCGGTCGAGCACGACCTGGTGGTGGTCACCGACGAGGTCTACGAGCACCTCACCTACGGCCACGAGCACGTGCCGATCGCGACCCTGCCGGGCATGTGGGAGCGCACCCTCACCCTGTCGAGCGCCGGCAAGTCGTACTCGTTCACCGGGTGGAAGGTCGGCTGGGCCACCGGCCCCGCCGCGCTCGTCGACGCGGCGATGGCCGCCAAGCAGTGGCTGACCTTCACCTCGGGCGCGCCGCTGCAGCCGGCGATCGCCCAGGCCCTCGACGACGAGCCGGACTTCCCGACCCAGCTCGCGGCCGACCTGCGCGCGCGCCGCGACCTGCTCTGCGCGGGTCTGACCGACGCGGGCCTCGACGTCCGCGTGCCCGAGGGCACCTACTTCGCGCTCACCGACATCTCGGGGCTCGGCTGGCCCGACGGCCTGACGTTCTGCCTGGCCCTGCCCGAGCGCGCGGGGGTGGTGGCGATCCCGTGCCAGGGCTTCCACGACTCCGACGCCGGCGACCAGCTGGTGCGCTGGGCGTTCTGCAAGACGCCCGACGTCATCGAGGAGGGTCTGCGCCGGCTCGGTGCCGCCGAGCTGCGGGCCTGACGACCCGCGCGCGGTCAGCGGCGGTCGAACCAGGCCGCGGTGTCAGGGCGCAGCATCAGCATCAGGATCGCTGCGGCGCCCACGAGCGGCACCACCATCGCCACCGCGCCCACCAGCAGCACCAGGCTGCCGACGGCACCCAGCGCGGCGGAGATCGTGAGCGCGAGCCGCGCCCACGGCACGCCGCGCCACACCAGCACCGCGAAGCCGCTGACCACCACCACGGCGACGATCAGGCCGACCAGCGTCGCGACCACCGAGGTCACCACCATCGACCGCGACATCATCTCCAGCAGCTCGGGCTCCTGCTTCACCATCTCGGCGAGGAACCGGTCGGTGTCGCTGAGGATCCAGACCACCGAGACCGTCAGCACCAGCGCCGCCGTCACGCTGAACGCCCAGGTGAGGAAGCAGGCCCACACCACGGACGCCGGCCGCCGGGCCGGGCCGGGGGTGGCCGGCCACGTCGGTCGGGTCTCGCCGAACCCGCTCACCGGCCGCGCCTGCGAGCCCGTGACGGACGGCGGCTGCGGCGGGCCGGCTACCGGCGGCAGGCCGGGACCGGTCGGCGGCGGGGCCGAGCGCCAGGGCTCCTCGCCCGCCGGCGGCTGCTCGGGGGGCCAGACCGGCCGGCGCTCGACCGGGGCGGTCGGCGGCTCGGGCCGCGACACCCCGTCGAACCAGTCGCGGGCCGGCTGGAACCAGAGCACGACGACGGACGCCGCCACGATCGCGGGCATCAGGCCCGAGACCGACAGCCCGGCCAGGAACAGCGGGCCGGCCAGGACGCCGAGCGCGAGCCGGGCGCTGCGCGAGCGCCGGAGCGCGTACCAGCCCAGGATCGCCGACGCCGTCGCGAGGCCGGCGGTGACCATCACCAGCACGTGGAGCAGCGAGGTCACGTCCTGCAGCGACAGGCCCAGCCCGTCGGCGGGCGGCTCGGCGAGGAACTCCTCGATCGCCTCCTGGGTCTCCAGCGAGCGCAGCGACCCGAGCCGCTCAAAGGCGCTCACGACGACCAGCACCGACCCCACGACCACCATCCAGCCCGCCAGGGTGGCCTGGCCGGGGCGCGGCAGGGGCTTGTCGCTCATGCCCCCATTCCAACAGACCCGGCCAATGCCCTCGACAACGCACCCGACCCCGCCTCGGGCGGCTCGAGGACCGGCTCAGACGCGCAGCACCAGGCCGTCCTCGGCCCGGTCGACCGTGACCGAGCCGCCGTCGGTGACCTCGCCGCCGATGAGCAGCCGCGAGAGCGGGTCGCCGATCGCCGACTGCACCAGCCGCCGGAGCGGACGCGCGCCGTACGCCGGGTCGTAGCCGGTCTCGGCGAGCCAGGCGCGGGCCGCGTCGGTGACGGTCACGGTGATCCGCCGGGCGGCGAGGCGCTTCTCGAGCAGCCCCAGCTGGAGGTCGACGATGTGGGTGAGCTCGTCCCGGGTCAGCGCCTCGAAGACGACCACCTCGTCGAGCCGGTTGAGGAACTCCGGCTTGAACGACGAGCGCACCACCGTCATCACCGACTCGCGCTTGGCGACCGGGTCGAGCGTGGGGTCGACCAGGAAGTGCGAGCCGAGGTTGCTGGTCAGCACCAGCAGGGTGTTGCGGAAGTCGACCGTGCGGCCCTGGCCGTCGGTGAGCCGGCCGTCGTCGAGCACCTGGAGCAGGATGTCGAAGACCTCCGGGTGCGCCTTCTCGACCTCGTCGAGCAGCACCACCGAGTAGGGCCGCCGCCGCACCGCCTCGGTGAGCTGACCGCCCTCGTCGTAGCCGACGTAGCCGGGCGGCGCCCCGACCAGGCGCGAGACGGCGTGCTTCTCGGAGTACTCGCTCATGTCGATGCGCACGATCGCCCGCTCGTCGTCGAACAGGAAGTCGGCCAGCGACTTGGCGAGCTCGGTCTTGCCGGTGCCGGTGGGGCCGAGGAAGAGGAACGAGCCGGTCGGGCGGTCCGGGTCGGCGATGCCGGCCCGCGACCGGCGTACGGCGTCGCTCACCGCGCGGACGGCGTCGTGCTGGCCGATCAGCCGCTCGCCGATGACCTCCTCCATCCGCAGCAGCTTGGAGGTCTCGCCCTCGAGCAGGCGGCCGGTGGGGATGCCGGTCCAGGCCTCGACCACGTCGGCGATCTGGGCGGCACCGACCTCCTCGCCCACGAGGGGCTCGAGCTCGGTCTGCTCGACCTGCTCGACGCGCGCGATCTGCTGCTCCAGCTCGGGGATCCGGCCGTAGAGGATCTCGCTGGCGGCGCCGAGGTCGCCGTCGCGCTGGAGCCGGTCGGCCTCCATCCGCAGCTGGTCGAGCTGGCGGCGCAGCTCGCCCTCGCCCTCGAGCGAGGACTTCTCGCGCTCCCAGCGGGCCTCGAGCCCGCGCAGCTCCTCCTCGCGGTCGGCGAGGTCGGCGCGCAGCGCCGCCAGCCGCTCGACCGAGGCGTCGTCGCTCTCCTTGGCGAGCGCGAACTCCTCCATCTTCAGCCGGTCGACCTGCCGTCGCAGCTGGTCGATCTCCTCCGGCGACGACTCGATCTCCATCCGCAGCCGCGAGGCCGCCTCGTCGACCAGGTCGATCGCCTTGTCGGGCAGCTGGCGGCCGGTGATGTAGCGGTCGGAGAGGGTCGCGGCCGCGACCAGCGCGGCGTCGGTGATCCGGACGCCGTGGTGGGCCTCGTACTTCTCCTGGATGCCGCGCAGGATCTGGATGGTGTCCTCGACGCTGGGCTCGCCCACGAAGACCTGCTGGAACCGGCGCTCGAGGGCGGGGTCCTTCTCGATCCGCTCGCGGTACTCGTCGAGCGTGGTCGCGCCGATCATGTGCAGCTCGCCGCGGGCCAGCATCGGCTTGAGCATGTTGCCGGCGTCCATGGCCGAGTCGCCACCGGCGCCCGCGCCGACGACCGTGTGCAGCTCGTCGATGAAGGTGATCACCTGGCCGCCGGCGTCCTTGATCTCCTCGAGCACCGCCTTGAGCCGCTCCTCGAACTCGCCGCGGTACTTCGCGCCGGCCACCATCGCGGCGAGGTCGAGGCTCAGCACCCGGCGGCCCTTGAGCGAGTCGGGCACGTCGCCGTCGACCACCCGCTGGGCGAGCCCCTCGACGACGGCGGTCTTGCCGACGCCGGGCTCGCCGATCAGCACGGGGTTGTTCTTGGTGCGTCGGCTCAGCACCTGGATCACGCGGCGGATCTCGGCGTCGCGGCCGATCACCGGGTCGAGCGCACCCTGCTCGGCGGCGGCGGTGAGGTCGACGCTGTACTTCGCCAGCGCCTCGTACGTCGACTCGGCGTCCTGGCTCGTCACCCGGCGGTTGCCGCGCACGGCGGTGAGGTTGTCGCGCAGCACGTCCTGGGTCAGCCCGGAGTCGAGCAGCACCTTCTGGGCGCTGCTCTCGGTGCCGGCGAGGGCCAGCACGAGGTGCTCGCTGGCGACGTAGTCGTCGCCGAGACCCGCGGCCAGGTCGAGCGCGGTGGCCAGCACCCGGGTCAGCGCCGGCGCCGCGGCCGGCTGGCGGACCGTGCTGCCGGTCGCGCTCGGCAGCGCGGCGACCACGCTGCGCGCGGCGGCGAGCAGCGTCTCGGGGTCGACCCCGGCCTTGGTCGTCAGCGTGCGGGCGGTGCCCTCCGGCTGGGCCAGGAGGGCGACGAGGAGGTGGGCGGGCTCGACCGTGCTGTGGCCGGCCCGGGTGGCGTCGAGCTGCGCGGCCTCGATGGCCTCGCGGCTGCGGGTCGTGAACTTGTCGGCACCGAACTGGGTCATGCCTGGGTCTCCTGCGGGTCGTGACGGGTTCTCACCAAGCCCAACGTCGCCAGAGTTGAGTCTGTTCCACTCAACTTATCTGACCTTGCGGAATCGGCCCACCCGGCTCAGGCACGCCGATCGCTCAGCGCCAGCACCCCGCCGAGCCCGATCAGCGCCGTACCCGCGACCCGGTCGACCACGACCCGCGACCGTGCCCCGCCCAGCACCGACCGGACCCCACGCACGCCGACCACGAACACCGCCCACCAGGCCAGCCCCAGCGCGACGTCGAGCAGCCCGAGCACCACCACCTGCGACGCCACGGGCAGCGACCCGGAGACGAACTGGGGCAGCACCGCCACGAAGAACAGCGCGGCCTTGGGGTTGAGCACGTTGGCGGTGAACGACTGCCGCCACACCCGCCCCCACGGCTGCTCCGCCTCGGCCCGGTCGGGCCGATCGGGCCGATCGGGCGCGCTGCTGCGACGCCACGAGTCGCGCAGCGCGCGGACGCCGAGGAGGACCAGGTACGCCGCGCCGACCAGCTTGAGCACCGTGAACGCCTGGGCGCTCGCCAGGATCACCGCCGCGACCCCGACCGCGGCCGCCGTCATGTGCACCAGCAGCCCGCACTGCACCCCTGCCGCCGCCACCCACCCCTGCCGCCGCGACGTCGTCGCGTGCCGCATCACCACGAACCAGTCCGGTCCGGGCGTGACGTAGGCGACCGCAGCCACCACGAGGAAGGCGATCAGGGTCCCGAGCTCCATGCCCCCATGCAACGCCCCTTCCCGCGACGGCACAACCACCGCTGCGCTGGTGGTCGAGCAGCGGCGAGCCCCAGCGAGGAGCGCCCGTCGAGACCCCACTCGGCCGAACGCCCACCAGTAGGGACGGAGGGCTTCCGGCTCACCGGGTTTCGAGACGGGACTTCGTCCCTCCTCAACCAGCGGTGGCGCCGCTGGTTGAGGAAGTTGCGCTAGCAACTGTCTCGAAACCCCCGCACCCGAAGGCCCTCCAGTGGGAACGGGGGGCTTCCGGCTCACGGGGTGTCGAGACAGGACTTCGTCCTTCCTCGACCAGCGATGACACGGGCCTGTCAGGATCAGGGCCGTGGACACGAAGCTGATCGCCCGCGGCGTGGCCGCGGTCGCCGTGCTGGCCGCGCTCGCCGGGTGCACCGGCGACGCCGACGAGCCCGCCACCGAGCCGAGCCCGTCGGCAGCACCGGCGCCGACCACCACGGAGCTGCGGATCACGGTGCCGGACGGGCGGGCGAGCGGGTCGTTCGGATGGGACCTCACGCCCCACCTCGGCACGAGCCCCGCGATGGTGACCTGGTCGGCGTACCTCGAGGGGGCGACCGGCACCCGTGCCCAGCCACTGAAGGTCGAGTGCTACCTGCGCCAGCAGCAGGCCGGCCAGGACGTGCTCTTCACGGCGGACGACTCCACCGAGTCGACGGTGGGCGACTCGGTGTCGCTGTCGGGGGCCGGCGTCGTCGATCCCGCGGACGGCGACCGCACCCGGCTGGAGTGCGAGCTCACCGCGCCCGACGGGCCCGACAAGGGCACCGAGCCCGACATCGGAGTCGCCCGACGGTGGCACACCAACCCGCTGGAGCCGATCCAGGTGACGATCACGCCGCTGGGCGCGCACGAGCGGATCGAGCTGGAGCAGGCCCCGACGAGCTGATTCAGCGCTCGCTCGGCGGCTCGGCGCTGTCCTCCCCGGCCGGCGGCTTGGCGTGCTCGGGGAACGGGTGCGCGGCGGCGTCCTCCTCGACCAGCACCGCCCGGCAGAAGTCCTCGCCGAACGGCGTGAGGTGGATGCTGCGGCGCACCACCTTGGCGAACTTCACCGAGTGCATCGCGGCGAGCACGTCGGGCTGGGCCTCCACCACCTGGTAGGCCAGCGGGTCGCGCAGCGACTCGCGGGAGAACCAGACGAGGCCGAGCCGGAACAGGTTGTTGAGGTACGCCGGCACCTGGTCGGTGTGGCGGCAGCCGGCCCGGGCGCCGATCATCGAGAGCCCGGGGGCGATCAGCTGGCTGTTGACCAGACCCACCGGCCCGCCGGTGCGCACGTCGACGGTGGGCTGCGGTCCGCCCTGGAGCAGGAGCAGCAGGATCCGGCCCTCGTCGGGGGCGAGCTCGTCGAGGATCCGGTCGAACGCCGGGTGGCCGGCGTCGTCGTTCCACACGTCCCGGGAGCGCTCCAGCAGGTCGGCGCCGCGCTCGCGCAGCGTCGGACGGCGGTGGTGGTGGTGCACCACCGAGCCGGAGACGGTGGGCGGGTCGGCGAGCTCGCCGAGGGCCAGCCCGGCCGAGGTCAGCGCCTTGGCGATCGGGGTGCCCTGCGAGACCGAGCGCGCGAGGTCGCCCACGACCGCCGCGGCCTGGGTGGCGTCGCGGGCCAGGGCGCTGGCCTCCTCGGGGTCGGCGACCGCGCGGGCGACCCGCAGCCAGGTGCGGGCGTAGGTGCGCACCCCCCACTCGGTCGTGTGCCAGGCCGCGGACGCCGCGACCCGCGCCAGACCGGGCAGCGCCTCGACGACCGGGTCGAGCTCGGTGGGGATCTGGACCCGCGGCCGCTCGGGGTAGCCGGGGATCTCGGGCAGCTCGATGCCGTCGAGCCCGTCGTCGTACCCCTGGTCGGTGACCCGCGGCCGCGGGGTCTCGTCGCCGCTGCCGGCACCGGGGGCCACGGCCATCAGGAGACCCCGAAGATCGCGAGGTGCAGGAAGCCTCCAGCCAGGCCCATGACGGCGCCGTGTGCGTAGAGCATCCACTCATCCTCCTTGATGGCCGCCCGCATCATCTCCACGAAGTCTCGCGGCGGGAGGTCCTTGGTGCGGCGCTCGACGAGCACCCGGATGTTCTCGGCCTGCTGGGCGCTGAACTCGGGGTCTCGGAACGGCACCAGGGTGCGCCCGACGGCGGCCTCGGCGACCTGGTCGCGGATCGAGTCGAAGCGCCGCGGCCCCACCGCCACCCGGACGGCGAGCCGGGCCGGGCCGGCGGCCCGGTCGATCGCCGGGCGGAGCGCGGTCGCCAGCATCGAGCGGGTGCGGTCGCCACGTGGGCCGTCGAGCAGGAAGTCGCCGATCCGCTCGAGGGTGATCACGTCCTGGGCGATGATCCGGGCGTAGACCTCAGCCGCCTGGTCCTGCCGGCGCAGGAACAGCCCGTGCACCGTGAAGCCGAGGATCCGCCGCGGCTCCGGCGGCTCGAAGATCAGCCACATGCCAAGCGCGTTGGTCACCCAGCCGACCACGACGCCGAGGATCGGCAGCAGCCACCACTGCCCGAAGATGCTGTCGACCACGGCCACCGGGATGCCGAGCAAGAACCCGAAGATGAAGCCGAACGCGACCATCAGGTTCAGCTCGCGCTGCCCGAAGTCGCGGAAGATCCGCACGACCAGGGCGGGGTTCTTCTGGAAGTGGTCGATGACCATGATCTTGGGGTCGAGCAGCTGGTCGATGTGGACGCCGATCTCGTCGGTCACCCGGCCGACCACGGCCGGCAGCTGCACCTGGACCCGCTCGACGATCGCCTCGCGCACCGGCCGGGGCAGGTCGCGCCACAGCCGCGGGTGCTCGCGCCGCATCACCTCGTCGACCAGGCCCGGGATCTCGGGACGGAACACCGTGACGATGTGCTCGGCGATCTTGTCGGGCTCGAGCTGCTGGTAGAAGTCGGCCGGCGTGCCGAGCTTCGAGATCGCCTTGTCGACCGCGATCGAGCCCATCTTGGCCGCCCGGGCCGGGATGATCCCCTGCCACCCGATGCCGCCCTGGAGGATGCCCGGGACCTCCTGGAGCTTGCGGGGCAGCACGGTCGCGAGCTCGCGCATGCCGGGCACGGTGAAGCCGCGGAACCGCACCGGGCTGAACAGCATCCAGAGGCCGGACCAGTTGATCAGCCAGCCGATGACGCCGGTGAACACCGGGATCGTGGCGAAGTGCAGCCAGTGGATGTCGGCGAACCACTCGCCCAACCAGTCCACGCGCACCCCTTCGTGCTCGGCCCCGGCGGACCGGTCCCCCGGCCCGACCCGGGCGAGACTATCCGCAGGAGCGGGTCCGAGGACACCGTGTCACGGACACCTGCGGTCGGCGCGACCCGCCTCAACGACCCCGGCGCCAGACCACGACCTGACCGGTCGCAGGCTGGCGGAGCACCGGGAGGCGATCGGGCCGTACGCCGGCGGGCGGCCCGGCCGGCCGAGCCGTCACGGCCTGGCGGAGCGCGTCGCGGGTGGCGTCGAGCTCGGCCTGGAGCTCCTCGTTGCGGGCGGCGAGGGCGGCGACCTGGTTCTCGAGCTGGAGGATCCGGCGGACCCCCTCGATGCCGATGCCGGCCGCGGTGAGCTCGCTGATCTCGCGGAGCAGGTCGATGTCGCGCGGGGAGTAGCGGCGCCCGCCGCCGCCGGTGCGGGCGGGCACGATCAGCCCCATCCGCTCGTAGGTACGCAGGGTCTGCGGGTGCAGGCCGGTGAGCTCGGCGGCGACCGAGATGACGAAGACGGCCGCGTCGGGGCCGGGGGCCTCGTAGGGCGAGCGGCCGGTCATGCGGTGGCCTCGTCGAAGAGCCGGGCCCGCAGCGGCTTGTCACGGGTGGCGTCGCGGTAGGCCTCGACGGCCGCGCGAGCGGCGTCGTCGAGCACCGCCGGCACCTGCACCTCGACGGTGGCGAGCAGGTCGCCGTGGGTGCCGTCGGCGCGGGGCACCCCCTTGCCGCGCACCCGGAAGGTGCGGCCGTTGGGCGTGCCTGCGGGCACCTTCACGGTCACCGGCGAGCCGCCCAGCGTCGGGATGGTGATCTCGGCGCCCAGCGCGGCCTCGGCGAACGAGACCGGCACCTCGAGGGTGAGGTTGTCGTCCTTGCGGCCGAACAGCCGGTGCGGGGCGACCTTGACCGCGACGAGGAGGTCGCCGGCGGGGCCGCCGTTCTCGCCCGCCGCGCCCTTGCCGCGCAGCCGGATCCGCTGGCCGTCCTTCACCCCGGCGGGGATCCGGGCCTGGATGGTGCGCGACGACAGGCCGCGGCCGGAGCCGCCGCACGTCGGGCACGCCTCGTCGTAGACCAGTTGGCGGCCGCCGCAGACCGGGCAGGTCTCGTTGATCGAGAAGCCGCCCATGCTGTTGACGACGTAGCCGGCGCCGTCGCAGTGGCCGCAGACGTGGGGGCGGGTGCCGGGCTTGCCGCCCGAGCCCTTGCAGTCGGGGCAGGGCGCGTCGGAGCTGAGCCGCAGCGAGATCGTGACGCCGTCGATGGCGTCGGTGAACGAGATCGTCGCCGAGGTCTCGACGTCGGCGCCCCTGCGGGGGCGAGGCGCCTGCTGGCGGGCGCGGCCGAAGCCACCCCCGAACAGGTCGCCGAACATGTCACCGAACCCGCCGCCGGCCTGCTCGCGCAGCAGGTCGTCGGCGGTGAACCCGCCCCCGCCGCCGAAGCCGCCCGGCATCCGGCCGCCGGCGTAGAGCGAGCGCATCTCGTCGTACTTCGCGCGCTTCTCGGGGTCACCCACGACGTCGTAGGCCTCGGCCACCGCCTTGAACGTCTCGTGCTTGGCGGCGTCGCCGGGGTTGGAGTCGGGGTGGTTGTCGCGCGCCAGCCTGCGGTAGGCCTTCTTGATGTCGGCCGCCGAGGCGTCCTTCGAGACGCCGAGGACGGCGTAGAAGTCCTTCTGCGCCCAGTCGGGGCGGAAGCCCTGGTCGGTGCTCATGCGCGCACCCCCTCTCCGTGGTCGGTGGGACGAGTGTGGATCAGTCGGCGGCCTCGGTGGGCCCGGTGGGCTCGGTGGAGTCGGCGGGCTGCTCGGGCGCGGCGGGCTCCCCAGCGGGGCCGTCGATCGGGTCGACGACGAGCACCTGCGCGGCCCGCACCACCCGGTCGCCGATCCGGTAGCCGGACTTGGCGACCACCTTGCAGGTGGTGACCTCGACCTCGGGGTCCTGGCCGATGTGGCTCAGCGCCTCGTGGACGGTGGGGTCGAACGCGTCGCCCACGGCACCGAACTTGGTGAGCCCGAGGCCGGCCACCACCCGCTCGAGCTGGTCGGCCACCACCTGGAAGCCGGGGTCGAGCGGACCGTGCTCGCGGGCCCGGTCGATGCTGTCGAGCACCTCGGTGATCGGCGCGAGCGCGGCGTAGGTGGCGTTCTGCACCACCAGCTCGCGGTCGCGGTCGACGCGACGCTTGTAGTTGACGTACTCGGCCTGCAGCCGCTGGAGGTCGGCGGTGCGCTCGGCGAGCTGGACCGCGAGGTCCGGCTCACCGGACGGTGCCGGCTCCCCGGACGACGAGGACTGGTCGTCGGGCTGGTCGCTGGGCTGGTCGCTGGGCTGGTCGCTGGGCTGGTCGCTGGGCGCGGCCTCGCCCGGAGGAGGAGCCGTGGTGGGCTCCTCCCCCGGCGTGACGTCGCCCTGGGGCTCGGTCACTTGGTCTCGCCGTCGGCGTCGTCGTCGACGACCTCCGCGTCGACGACCTCGGCGTCGACGATGTCCTCGTCGGCCTCACCCGTCGCGCCGGTCGCACCGCCGGCCGCGGCCTGGTCGGCCTCGGCGGCGGCGTACATCGCCGCGCCCATCTTCTGGCTCGACTCGTTGACCTTGGCGATCGCCGCGTTCAGCGACTCCGCGGACGCCTCGGCGTCCTCGAGCAGCGCCTTGAGGGAGTCGACGTCGGTGCGGACCTCGGTCTTGACGTCGTCGGGCAGCTTGTCCTCGTTGTCGGTGAGGAACTTCTCGGTCGTGTAGACGAGCGAGTCGGCCTGGTTGCGGGCCTCGATGGTCTCGCGCCGCTTGGCGTCCTCGGCGGCGTACTGCTCCGCCTCGCGCACCATCCGGTCGATCTCGTCCTTGCTCAGCGCCGAGCCGCCGGAGATCGTCATCGACTGCTCCTTGCCGGAGGCCTGGTCCTTGGCGGTGACGTGGACGATGCCGTTGGCGTCGATGTCGAAGGTGACCTCGATCTTCGGCACGCCCCGGGGCGCCGGCGGCAGCCCGGTGAGCTCGAAGTTGCCGAGCGGCTGGTTCTCGCCCCACATCGGGCGCTCGCCCTGCGCGACCTTGATCTCCACCGACGGCTGGTTGTCGTCGGCGGTGGTGAAGATCTCGGAGCGCTTGGTCGGGATCGTGGTGTTGCGCTCGATCAGCGTGGTCATCACGCCACCCTTGGTCTCGATGCCGAGGCTCAGCGGGGTGACGTCGAGCAGGAGCACGTCCTTGACCTCGCCCTTGAGCACGCCGGCCTGGAGCGCGGCGCCGATGGCGACGACCTCGTCGGGGTTGACGCCCTTGTTGGGCTCCTTGCCGCCGAGCAGCTCCTTGACCAGGTCGGTGACGGCCGGCATCCGGGTGGAGCCGCCGACGAGCACGACGTGGTCGATCGCGGAGACCGCGACGCCGCCGTCCTTGAGCACCTGCTGGAACGGCGCCTTGGTGCGGTCGAGCAGGTCGGCCGTGAGCTTCTGGAACTCCGAGCGGGTCAGCTTCTCCTCGAAGTGCAGCGGGCCCGACTCGCCGTGGGTGATGTAGGGCAGGTGCACCGTGGTCTCGGAGCTCGACGACAGCTCGATCTTCGCCTTCTCCGCGGCCTCCTGGAGGCGCTGCTTGGCGATCTTGTCGGCCGCGAGGTCGACGCCGTTGGCGTTCTTGAACTTGGTGACCATCCAGTCGACGATCCGGGCGTCCCAGTCGTCGCCGCCGAGCAGGTTGTCGCCCGAGGTCGCCTTGACCTCGACGACGCCCTCGCCGATCTCGAGCAGGGACACGTCGAACGTGCCACCACCGAGGTCGAAGACCAGGATGGTCTGGTCGTCGCCCTTGTCGAGGCCGTAGGCGAGCGCAGCCGCCGTCGGCTCGTTGACGATGCGCGCGACGTTGAGGCCCGCGATCTCGCCGGCCTCCTTGGTGGCCTGGCGCTGGGCGTCGGAGAAGTACGCCGGGACGGTGATCACCGCGTCGGTGACCGGCTCGCCGAGGTAGGCCTCGGCGTCGCGCTTGAGCTTCTGGAGGACGAAGGCGCTGATCTGCTGGGGCGTGAAGGACTTGTCGTCGATGTCGACGGTCCAGTCGGTGCCCATGTGCCGCTTGACCGACCGGATGGTCCGGTCGACGTTGGTGACCGCCTGGCGCTTCGCCACCTCGCCGACGAGCACCTCGCCGTTCTTGGCGAAGGCGATGACCGAGGGGGTCGTGCGCGCACCCTCGGCGTTCGCGATGACGGTGGGCTCGCCACCCTCGAGGACGGACACGACGCTGTTCGTCGTGCCGAGGTCGATTCCGACCGCACGTGCCATTGCTGAGTACCTCACTTGGTAGAGACGGTTCGCGGCCATCCTCGCGCCGCTGCGGCGAGTCTGGCAAACAAGTTGAGCCGATTCAACTCAACTTTGCTCACTGGTCCCAACGGAGGTCGGCGCAGGATCATTCCCGGGTGCCGACGCCCGCCGAGATCACCCGTCACCACGCCGTCCCGGCCGATCGCGACCCGTTCCTGCCCGGCCAGCGCTCCGGGCCGCTGGAGGTCGACGTCGTCGAGCCCGACCCCGCCTGGCCCGCGGCGTACGCCGAGGAGGCGGCCGCGCTCCGCGACCTGCTCGGGCCGGTCGTGCTCGAGCTCCACCACGTCGGCTCGACCTCGGTGCCGGGGCTGCCGGCCAAGCCGGTGCTCGACGTCGACCTGGTGGTGGCCGACCCGGCCGACGAGGCGTCGTACGTGCCGGTGCTGACCGCGGCCGGCTGGGTGCACCGGGTGCGCGAGCCGTGGTGGCACGAGCACCGGCTGCTCCAGCGGCGCGAGCCGCGCTACGTGCACCTGCACGTCTTCGGCCCCGACTGCCCGGAGGTGGTGCGACACCTGATGTTCCGCGACTGGCTGCGCGAGCACGCCGACGACCGGGAGCGCTACGCCGCCGCCAAGCGCGCCGCCGGTCGGGCGACCCTGGCCAGCGGCGGCTCGATGCTCGACTACAACGCCCACAAGGAGCCGGTGGTGCTGGAGATCTACGACCGGATGTTCCGGCACCACGGGCTGCTCTGACCGCGGCTGGGCGTCAGCGCCCGACCAGGCCGAGCGCGGTGTCGACCATCGCCACCCGGGGCAGGTCGGGGACCTCGGCCAGCGGGAACCAGCGGGCCTCGTCGGTGGTGCCGTCGAGCTCGCGGGTCAGCGTGCCGCCGGTCACCCGGGCCTCGAAGAAGATCCGCACCGCCTGGAGCGGTCGTGCGGTCTCCACCCGCCGCCGGCCGGGCTCGATCACCGCGGTGTCCACGCCGAGCAGGCGCCCCAGCGCGACGTCGTAGCCGGTCTCCTCGCGGACCTCGCGCACGCAGCCGTCCTCGACCCGCTCGCCGAGGTCGACCCCGCCGCCGGGCAGCGTCCACAGCGGCTCCGCCGGCTCGTTCCACAGCGCCAGCAGCACCCGCTCGGCGTCGTCGACCACGACGGCGTACGCCGCCAGGCGGGTGTCGTAGTCGGTGTAGTCCAGCACCCGGCCAGTCTGCCGGGTGGGGGCTCACCGGGTGGGCGCCGGCTCCGCCGGGACGGGGGTGGGCTGGTCGCGCGGCGGCACGGTGGGCATCGGCACCGGCACCTCGGCGGGGCCGGGCTGCAGGGGTCCGCCCTGGTCGGTCGGGGGCACGGTCGGCATCGGCACCGGCACGTCGCCCGGCGTCCCCTCGAGCGGTTGCGGGAGCGCCGGCACGGTCGGCACGGGCGTGGGCTCCGGCACGTCCCGCGGCGGCTCGGACGGCGGGTCGACCGGCGGCTCGGAGGGCACCAGCGTCGGCACCGGGGTGGGGGCGGGGCCGTCGCCGACCTCGCCGCGCTGGGGCAGGCCGCCCGCGACGACCGCGCCGCCGATCGAGACCGCGCCGACGCCGGCCACCCCGAGCAGGGCGCCGGTCGCGACCCGGCGCCTCCGGACCACCCGGGCACCGGCCCGGGCGGCGGTGGCGACCTGGTCGGGCAGCGGCCCGAGGTCGTCGAGCTCGGCGGCCATCCGGCTGCGCAGCTGGTCTGTGGTGGGGCTCATCGGGTGGCTCCTTCGGTGACCGGCTCCTCGAACGTCTCGCCGAGGAGGTCGCGCAGGAGGGCGAGCCCCCTGCTGGAGAGGGACTTGACGGTGCCGGGCGTGCAGCCGAGCGCCGCGGCGGCCTGCGCGACCGGCAGGTCCTCCCAGTAGCGGAGCACCACGGCCGCGCGGGTGCGGGGCGGGAGCTCGGCGAGGGCGGCGAGGAGGGTCAGCGCCCGGTCGGGGTCGGGTGGCGGCGCGGCCGGCTCGATCGGCACGTGCAGCGCGCGCTCGCGCTCGGACCGCCGGCGGCCGTCGAGGAACGCCCGCACCAGCACCCGGTAGGCGTACGCCGCGGGCTGGTCGACGCGCGGCCAGGCGACGTAGAGCTTCACCAGCGTGGTCTGCACGAGGTCCTGGGCCTCCTCGCGGCTGCCGGTGAGCAGGTAAGCACGCCGGTACATCCGCTGCTGCTGGCCCCGCGCGAACTCGGTGAACTCACCCTCGCGCCGTCGGTCTGCCATGCCCCTCCTCGGACTGCGGGCCCGTCGCGGCCCCTCACCCATGATCGAGGGGAGCGGCCCCGATTCGGTTGCCCCGGACGGCGAACTTTCTCGCCGCGGCCCTGCGCAGCGCGTGCAGCGAGGGGGTTGAATGGCTCGGTGACCCGCGCCGGCCAGCTCCTCGTGCTCGCCGTGCTGGCGGCCGGGTGCAGCGCCGACTCCGAGCCCGAGCCGCCCGCCGCGGCACCCACGGTCACGGCCGGGACGCCGTCGCCGTCCGCGCCGTCCGCGCCGCCAGCATCCCCGCCCGTCACGCAGACCCCGACCCCCCGAGCCGACCCGGACGCCGTGCGGGCCGCGACCGCGATGTCGGCGGTGCGCCACCTGGCCTCCGGTGTGGGTCCGCGACCGGGCACGTCGCCGGCGTACTTCCGGGCCGCCGGGTGGGTGCAGCGCCGGCTCGAGGCGCTGGGTTGGCGGGTGGAGCGGCAGCGCTTCCCGACGCCCGGGGGCGTGTCGTGGGGCGTGCCGGTCGCGGCGGGCCCGTCGGTCAACCTGGTGGCGACCCGCGGCGACGTACGCCCGGGGCGGCCCTGGCTCGCGGTCGGGGCCCACCTCGACACGGTGCCGCAGGCGCCCGGCGCCGAGGACAACGCGTCGGGGGTCGGGGTGCTGCTCGCGGTGGCGGAGGCGGTGGCCGGGCGCCGCACCCGGCTGCCGGTCGTGCTGGTGGCCTACGGCTCCGAGGAGCCGCGCGGCCCGAGCGACGACGACCACCACTACGGCTCCCGCGCCCACGTCGCCTCGCTCACCGCCGCCCAGCGCCGCACCCTGCGCGGCATGGTGTCGCTCGACCGGGTCGGCGTCGGCGACGTCGTGCCGGTCGGCAGCGTGGCGGCCGACGACCCGCTGCGCCCGCAGCTGATGCGCGCCGCCCGCCGGGCCGGCGTGCCGGTGCTGCCCGAGGTGGGCCAGCGCTCCAGCGACCACTGGTCGTTCGTCCGCGCCGGGCTCCCCGGCATCCGCCTCGGCTCCACGCCGTACGCCGGCTACCACTCCGCCGCCGACGTCCCCTCGGTGGTCGACCCCGCGCAGCTCCGCCGTACCGCCCGGTTGGTCGTCGCCTGGCTCCGCTGACCCAGCGCTGGTTGAGGTGCGAGCGAAGCGAACCTCGAAACCCGCGCACCCGGACACCGACCGTCCCCCACGGAGGGCGATCGGCTCACCGGGTCTCGAGGCTCAGGCCTAGCGGCCTTCGCACCTCGACCAGCGCAACACCGCAGGCGCTGGTTGAGGTGCGAGCGAAGCGAGCCTCGAAACCCGCGCACCCGCTCGGCGACCGCCTTCCTCAACCATCGGAGGGGGCGAACGGGCCGGTCGAGGAGCCCCACAGGTCGGCGAGGATGCCCGCGGCCACCGGAGCCCGGGCGCGGCGGGGCGCGAAGGTGGCGGGGTCCATCCGGTAGGGGACGAACCGCAGCGCCTTGAGGTCCTCGCCCCACCAGGTCGTCTCGAGCACGACGCCCTCCATGGTCTGCTCCATGAAGTCCATGTCGAAGACGAAGTTGCCCAGCGAGTGCACGACCGGCACGCCGGCGACGACGTCGAGGCCCTGCACCCAGTGGGGGTGGCCGCCCACGACCAGGTCGGCGCCGGCAGCGACCAGGGCCCGGGAGACCCGGCGCTGCACCGGCTCGGGGGCGTGGGTGTACTGCGTGCCCCAGTGCGGCAGCACCACCACCACGTCGGCGCGCCGGCCGGCGGCCCGGATCGCGCGCTGCACGCGGCGCAGGTCGGAGCGCACCAGCGGACCGGTGCGCGGCGGCATCCGCACCGACAGCGCTCCCGGGGTCCCCCGCTCGGCGCGCGGGGTCTCGCCGATGGCGTTGAACCCCACGAACGCGTACGTCGTGCCGCCGGCCCGGAGCACGGCGGGCCGGGCGGCCGCGCGGTCGTCGCGGCCGGCCCCGAACGGCACCACCGGGCTGGCGCGGAGCTCGGCGACCGTGTCGAGCAGCGCCCCGGTGCCGTGGTCGCCGGCGTGGTTGTTGGCCAGCGACAGCGCGTCGAAGCCGGCGTCGGCCAACGGTCCGAGCAGCGCCGGGGTGCCCCCGAACGAGTCGCCGCCCTGGGTGGGCGCGCCCCGCACCGACAGCGTGCTCTCGAGGTTGCCGACGGTCAGGTCGGCGGAGCGGAGCAGCCGGCGCAGCGGCGCGAGCGCCGCCGCCGGGTCGCGCACCCCGCGGGTGAGCATCACGTCGCCGACCACGGTGAGCCGCACGGCGTCCGGCCGGTCGCGCACCGGGTCGACGCCGCCCACCCTGGCCACGACCACGGTCGGCCCGACCTCGTCGAGCGACACCGCCGCGACCGCACCCGGGTCGCGCTCGACCGCGCGCATCGAGCCGACGACCCGCCGACCGGCCACCCGTCGTACCTCCCCGGCTGCGACCGCCGCCGCCTGGGCCCGGGTCAGGTCGAGCTGGGGCCGGGTGGCATGGCCGACCACGACGAGCTCCGGGGCGGGTGGCGCCGGGGCCTGCTGCGGCCCGCTCGTCGGGCTCGCCGACACCGACGGCGTGGGCTCGGGCGCCGGCCGCTCGTCGGTGCTGCACGCCGCCAGCAGCAGCGCCAGCGCGAGCCCGGTCGGCCACCTCATCGCCCCAGTCTGCCCGGCTCGGGAATGTTCGAAGCCCTTCCGGACACTTGGACTGTCATGACCGTTCCCACGATCACCCTGAACAACCAGACCACCATCCCCCAGCTGGGCTTCGGCGTCTTCCAGGTCCCTCCGGCGAAGACCGCCGACACGGTGACCCAGGCCCTCGAGGTCGGCTACCGGCACATCGACACCGCGCAGATGTACGGCAACGAGGAGGGGGTGGGCGCCGCGGTCGCGGCCTCCGGCCTGCCGCGCGAGGAGCTCTTCATCACGAGCAAGCTCAACAACGGCTTCCACCGGCCCGACGACGCCCGACGCTCCTTCGACGAGACCCTGGCCAAGCTCGGCCTCGACCACGTCGACCTGTTCCTCATCCACTGGCCGCTCCCCACGCTCTACGACGGCGACTACGTGTCGACGTGGCGCACCCTCGCCGAGTTCGTCGGCGACGGCCGGGCCCGCGCCGTGGGCGTCTCGAACTTCCAGCCCGCGCACCTGGGGCGGATCGTCGACGAGACCGGCGTCGTGCCGGCCGTCAACCAGGTCGAGGTGCACCCCTACTTCACCAACGAGGCCGCCCGGGCGGCGACCCACGAGATCGGCTCGGTCGTCGAGGCGTGGTCGCCGATCGCGCAGGGTGCCGTGCTCGACGACGAGGTGATCACCCGGATCGCCGAGGCGCACGGCAAGACCACCTCGCAGGTCACGCTGCGCTGGCACGTCGAGCGCGGCGACATCGTGTTCCCCAAGACCATGCACGCCGAGCGGATGCGCGAGAACTTCGAAATCTTCGACTTCTCCCTCACCGACGAGGAGGTCGCGCAGATCTCGGGCCTCGACCGGGGCGAGCCGGGCCGCACCGGCCCGAACCCCGACACCTTCGCCTACCTGCCCTGAGCAGCCGGCGCTAGACCCCGAGCGAGCGTCCCCAGCTCTCGAGCAGGCGGGCCAGCCGGTCGCGCTCGGTGGCGCTCAGCCCCGCGACCAGCCGGTGCTCGTTGGCGACGTGCGCCGTGAAAGCCCGCTCGATCACCTCGCGACCCGCCTCGGTCAGCGCGATCACCCGGCCCCGGCCGTCGGTCGCGCTGACCTGGCGGGTCACCCACCCGCGCTCGAGGCAGCGGTCGACCCGCTTGGTGATCGCCCCGGAGCTGACCATCGTCTGGGCGCCGAGCTCGCTCGGGGTGAGGGCGTACGGCGTGCCGCTGCGCCGCAGCGTCGCCAGCACGTCGAACTCGCCCTCGCCGAGGCCGAACTCGGCGTAGACCGCGACCAGCTCGTCGGTGAGGGCCGCGGCGAGGCGGTGCAGCCGCGCGACGACCCCGATCGGTGAGACGTCGAGATCGGGGCGCTCGCGCGCCCACTGCTCGAGGATCCGGCCGACGTGATCGAGATCTCGGGGCATGGGTGGAATATATCTGACGCGGAAGCTATTATAGTTTCCGTGGAAAGCAATCGGCTCCGTCTCGGCATCCTCCTGATGGCCGCGCTCGCCCCCGTCGCGTGGGGCACCGGCTACTACGTGACCGAGACGTACCTGCCGCCGGACCGCCCGCTCTTCGGCGCCACCGTCCGCGCGCTGCCGTTCGGCCTGCTCCTGCTCGCGTTCCGCCCCCGGCTCCCCTCGGGGATCTGGTGGTGGCGCACCCTCGTGCTCGGCACCCTCAACATCGGCGCCTTCTTCGTGCTGATCTTCGTCGCCGCCTACCACCTGCCCGGCGGCCTGGCCGCCACGCTGACCGCGACCTCGCCGATCGCGATCATGCTGTTCGCCTGGCTGCTGGTCCGCGAGCGCCCGGCCGTCGTCTCCCTCGTGGGCGCCGTGGTCGGCGCGACCGGCGTGGCGCTGCTGGTGCTGCGCGCCGGCTTCGCGGTCGACCCGATCGGGGTGGTCGCCTCGCTGTCGGCAGTGGTGATGTCGTCGTTCGGCTTCGCGCTGGTCAAGCGCTGGCAGCCCCCGGTCGACCTGCTGACCTTCACCGCCTGGCAGCTGGTCGCGGGCGGCCTGGTGCTGCTGCCCGTCGCCCTGCTCGTCGAGGGGGCCCCGCCGTCGCTCGGGCTCACCGACCTGGCCGGCTTCGCCTGGCTGGGCCTGGCCGGGACCGTGCTGGCCTACGTCGTGTGGTTCCGCGGCCTCCGCGAGCTGCCCGCCGCCGCGGTGGGGCTCGTGGGCCTGCTCAACCCCGTGTCGGGCACCGTCGTCGGGATCGTGCTGGCGCACGAGGCGTTCGGCCCCACCCAGGCGCTGGGCATGACGCTCGTGCTCCTCGGCGTGCTGGCCGGCCAGCCTGCCTTCGCCGCCCGGCTCCGCCGGCGCCGTACGCCGGTGGGGGTGGCGGCCCCGGAGCGGGAGCGGGTGCTGGTCGACGCCGCTGGTTGAGGAAGTTGCGCTAGCAACTGTCTCGAAACCCCCGACGGCCGAACGCCCTCCCGTCCCCATCGGAGGGCGGTCGGCTCACGGGTCTCGAGACAGGACTTCGTCCTTCCTCGACCAGCGGGCGCCCGTCAGCCGACGGTGAACTTGACCTCGTTGGAGGCGA
The DNA here is from genome assembly GCF_016924665.1 of Nocardioides sp. SYSU D00038. Classification (GTDB taxonomy): domain Bacteria; phylum Actinomycetota; class Actinomycetes; order Propionibacteriales; family Nocardioidaceae; genus Nocardioides. Next base: position 85,554 of record NZ_JAFFJT010000010.1, on the reverse strand, counting down.
GGTCGGTGTCGGAGTCGACGACGCGGAAGCGGTTGACGCCGGTGCGGCTGGTCTGGACGTACGTCGAGAAGGTCTCGTTGCTGACGTTGGCGTCGATGCCGGCGAAGTCGACCCAGCGCCCGCCGTCGAAGCGCTGGACCTGGAGGATCGCGCCCTCGCCCCCGGGGTAGACCCCGGACAGGGTGACCTGCTCCATCTGGGAGACCGACGTGTCCGAGGCCGACAGGGAGATCTTCGTCTTGGGCGACTCCGACCTGGTCGGGTCCTCGTCGTCGTCCGGGCGGTTCGAGCGGGTCGGTGACGGCTCGAGGGTGACCAGCGGGCCCGACTCCTCCTCGGTCGGCACCGGCTCGGGCAGGTAGAACGACGACGCGCGGGTCGGGCCGGCGTCCGCCTCGTCGTCACCGACGCCGAGGACCGTGACGCCGACCAGCGTGATGATGCTCAGCACCAGCCCGACGACGAGGCCCACGCCGAGCAGCGCGAGCACGCCCGTCAGGACCGGGCGGCCCTCGCCGCGGTCGTCGTCGTGGTCGGACACGCTGCTCCCCCGTCTCTGCTGCTGGCGCACGCTGGTGTGACGCCGCCATTGTCCGCGAGGTTGCCCGGCTCACCAACTCGCGTCCCGGCGGGCGGGCAGCCGGGGTCAGCGCGGCTCGAGCACGACCACCGGGATCTCCCGCTCGGTCCAGCGCTGGTACTTCTCGAAGTCGGCGTAGAGGTCGACCAGGCGCGGCCAGAGCGCGGCCCGCTCGGCCGCGTCGGCCACCCGCGCCCGGACCGGGCGGCGGCGCTCGCCGCGGATGCTGACGTGGGTGTCGGGGTGGGCGCGGAGGTTGAGGTACCACTGCGGGTGCTTGGGCAGCCCGCCCTGGGAGCCGACGACCACGAGGTCGCGGCCGTCCTCGAGGTAGAGCAGGGGGGTCTCGAACTCCCGGCCGCTCCTCCGGCCCCGGTGCTCGAGCAGCAGGGTCGGCACCGGCTTGCGCCAGCCCGCGCCGATCCGCCAGGTGTTGCCGACCCGACCGTTGGTGAGCTTGAAGACCCGGGTCTGCACGCGGGCCATCAGCTTGATCACCCGCACCGTCCACGGGGAGTCCAGGCCCGGAGGCCGCTCCTCGGGCAGGCCCATCAGAGCCCGACCTTCCAGACGACCTCCTCGTGCAGCCGCCGGCTCCGCCAGCCGGCTCCGGTGCGCACCAGCCGGTGGTGGTAGATGCCGCCGAGCTCGACCAGCTTCTCGCCGCCGTTGCCGTCGTCCATCGGCATCGGGTTGTGGAAGTACGCCGAGCAGGTGGCGTCGTCGCCGTCGACGGCGATCTCGAGCTGGCCCAGCGTGTGCATCCGCTTCGGGAAGAAGGCGGGCAGCATCTCGGCCAGCCACGGCTTCACCACCCCGAAGGCGTCCTTGATGCCGCCGGACTCGGTGTAGTCGATCTCGGCGTCGGGGGTGAACACGGTGTCGAGCCGGTCCCAGTCGCCGGTGTCGATCGCCCGCGTGTAGCGGATGAGCACGTCGGTGATCTCGAGCCGGTCGGAAATCTCCTGCAGGTCCACCGGACCACTCTGGCAGAAAAGTGAAACACGTTCTAGTCTCTGCTCCCATGCGGTTCTCCTACGCGGAAGCGATGACCAACGCCGCCTACTACGCACCCCTCGCGCAGGCGGCCGAGGCGGCGGGGTACACGTCGATGACCGTGGCGGACAGCCTCATCTACCCCAAGGAGTCCGACTCCACGTACCCCTACACCGACACGGGCGACCGGGAGTTCCTCGAGGGCAAGGAGTTCGTGGAGTGCATGATCCTGTGCGCCCACCTGTTCGCGGTCACGACCACGCTGCGGCTGACGCCGTTCGTGCTCAAGCTCCCGGTGCGGCCGCCGGTGCTGGTGGCCAAGCAGGCCGCCTCGCTGGCCTACCTCTCGGGCAACCGGCTGGGGCTCGGGGTCGGCATCTCGCCGTGGCCCGAGGACTTCGCCAACCTCCAGGTCGACTGGGCGCGCCGCGGAAAGCGGATGGACGAGTGCATGGACATCCTGCGCGGGCTCACCACCGGTGAGTGGTTCGGCTACGAGGGCGAGTTCTACCGGATCGACGAGCTCAAGCAGTCACCCGCGCCGACCGAGCGGATCCCGCTCCTCGTGGGCGGCCACGCCGACGCCGCGCTGCGGCGCGCGGTGCGCAAGGGCGACGGCTGGATGCACGCCGGCGGCGACGGCGAGGAGCTCGACCGGCTGCTGACCCGGCTGGCCGAGATCCGGGCCGAGGAGGGAGACACCCGCGACGACTTCGAGGTGCACGTGATCTCCTACGACGCCTACACCGTCGACGGCGTGAAGCGCCTCGAGGACAAGGGCGTCACCGACTGCATCGTCGGCTTCCGGGTGCCCTACATCAAGGGGCCCGACACCGAGCCGCTGGAGACCAAGATCAAGCACCTCGAGCGCTACGCCGAGGACGTCATCGGCAAGGTCTCCTAGATGAGCGGGTCGCTCGACCTCACCGCTCCCCTGCGCGAGGCGATCGCCGAGGCTGAGGAGCTGGTCGCCAACGCGCCGTTCATCCGCACCGAGCAGGACCGCCTCGAGGGCTACGACTACCTCGCCGGCCGGATCCGGATGGCGATGCAGACGGCGTTCGACTACGACCTCGACCGGCCGCTGTTCATCAACCCCACCCACCAGTTCTCGCGGCAGGGCCTCGACAACCCCGACGCCGTCTACTTCCACGCCTACCTCCGCGAGGGCGTCGAGTACGTCGTCCGCGGTCGCCGCGGCACCAGCGCCGACCTGTCGTTCCAGGTGATGGGCGGCGCCTACTCCGCCGACTCCGCCGCGACCTCGATGCTGGCCTACGACGACCGCGAGCTCGAGATCGACGCCGACGGCCGCTTCGAGTTCACCTACGTGGCCGAGCCGGGCGCCAAGACCATGATCGTGCGCGAGGTCTTCAACGACTGGGACACCGAGGAGCGCGGCACGCTCACCATCGAGCGCACCGACACCCTGGGCCAGCCGGCACGCCCGCTCAGCGAGGCCGGGCTGCGCAAGAAGTACGAGGTGGCGGCACGGTCGCTGGTCGGCTCGATCCAGACCTGGTTCGCCTTCCCCCACTTCTTCCAGTACAAGGAGCCGGTCAACACCCTCACCCCGCCGCGGTCGACGCCGGGCGGGCTGGCCTCGCAGCGCTCCTCGATCGGTCACTACGAGCTGGCCGACGACCAGGCGATGGTGGTGACGGTGCCGCGCTGCGACGACTGCGCCTACCAGGCGATCCAGATCGGCTCCGACTGGTACGCCTCCACCGACTACGAGACCCACCAGACCTCGCTGACCAAGGCGCAGGCCGAGGCCGACCCCGACGGCCTGATGCGGTTCGTCGTCAGCGAGGTGCCGCCGCTCGGCCCGGCCGGGATCGCCAACTGGCTGGAGACCACCGGGCACCGCACCGGGTCGATGATGCTGCGCTGGCAGCGGCTCGAGCGCGACCTCACCGAGGCCGACGGCCCCTCGGTCGTCGTGTGCGCCCTCGACGAGGTGGCCGAGCACCTGCCGTTCACGAAGCCGCTGGGCGCCGACGAGCGCGCCGCGCGGATCACCGCCCGGCAGCGCGCGGTCGCGCGCCGGATGCTGAGCTGACCGATGGACCACGGGTCGAACAGGAGATCAGGATGAGCGAGCTCGGATACGCACAGGCGCACGACACCTCGGTGGAGGAGCGCTACGAGGCCGTCCCGCTGCTGCGGGACAAGGTGATCGTGCTGTCGGGGGTCGGCCCCGGGCTCGGCCGCTCCCTCGGCGAGGAGGCCGCCAAGATGGGCGCGGACCTGGTGCTGGCGAGTCGCACCGCCTCGCGGCTGGAGAAGATGGCCGCCGTCGTGGAGTCCCACGGCCGGCGGGCCGTGATCGTACCGACCGACGTCACCGACGAGGCCTCGCGGGCCAACCTCGCCGAGCAGGCGCTGGCGGCGTTCGGCAAGGTCGACTGCCTGATCAACAACGCCTTCGCGATCCCGCCGATGGACCCGATCACCCAGATCAAGCCCGAGGACCTCGCGAAGGCCAACGAGACCAACGTGTTCGCCCCGTTGCGGCTCTCGGCGCTGTTCGCCGACGCGCTGGCCGCGAGCAAGGGCTCGGTGATCATGCTCAACTCCTGCGTCTCGTTCAGCTCCCAGCCCGAGTACGCCGGCTACAAGCTCTCCAAGGGGGCGCTGGAGCACCTCGCCTCGTCGCTCGCGACCGAGCTGGGGCCGCGCGGCATCCGGGTCAACAGCGTGGCGCCGTCGTACATCTACGAGGACGTCAACCGCGGCTACTTCGACTTCCTGGCCGCGGTCGAGGGCAAGACCCACGAGGAGGTCTACGCCGAGAAGGCGGCGCCCACCGACCTCAAGCGGCTGGCGTCGTCGGAGGAGGTCGCGCGGGCGACGCTGTTCCTGGCCAGCGACCTCGCCTCGGCCGTGACCGGGCAGATGCTCACGGTCGACTGCGGGGAGTTCCACGACTGACCATGTCCGACAACATCATGACCCGGGAGCGCCCGGACGTCGGCTCCTACGACGACATCGTGGCGGCCGCCGTCCGCACCACCGGGCTCACCGACTTCGGGGACACCGCCCACGAGGAGGGGCTGCGGGTCCTGGTCGACGACCTCGCGTCCCCCGAGGCCGGGCTCACCCCGCGCGGCAACTACTTCCAGCGCTCGGAGGTCAAGAGCGCACTGGTCGGCGTGCTGCTGACCCAGGCCCAGTTCACCGCCCACCCCGAGCACGTCGACGTGCCGATCGAGCGGCCGATCTTCGTGATGGGGCTGCCGCGCACCGGCACCACCGCCCTGCACCGGCTGCTGCACGCCGACCCGGCCGCGCAGGGGCTGGAGATGTGGCTGACGCAGTACCCCCAGCCGCGGCCGCCGCGCGCGACCTGGGACGACGACCCGATCTTCACCGCGATGCAGCAGGCGTTCTCGGCCCACCACGTGGAGTCGCCCGACTTCATGGGGATCCACTACATGGACGCCACCACCGTCGAGGAGTGCTGGCGACTGCTGCGCCAGACCGGCAAGTCCAACTCCTACGAGGCGCTGGCCAACCTGCCGCGCTACAGCGAGTGGCTGCGCGGCCAGGACTGGACCGACGCCTACGCGCGCCACCGGGCCAACCTCCAGCTGGTCGGGCTCAACGACACCGAGAAGCGCTGGGTGCTCAAGAACCCCTCCCACATGACCGCCCTCGACGCGCTGATGACGGTCTATCCCGACGCGCTTGTCGTCTACACCCACCGCGACCCGGTCACCTGCATCGCCTCCTCGTGCTCGTTGTCCGCCGAGACCACCGCCGGTCACTCCGAGACCTACGTCGGCGGCGTGATCGGCCACACCCAGCTCGACCTGTGGTCGCGCGCCTACCACGCGTTCCACGACGCGCGGCCGGCGTACGACCAGGACCAGTTCGTCGACGTCGACTTCGCCGACCTGCTGGCCGATCCGCTCGGCGTGACCCGCTCCGTCTACGAGCGGTTCGGGCTCGACTGGACGCCCGAGGCGGCGGCGGCGATCGAGGAGATCGACCGCGAGGCCAAGCACGGCAGCGCCGCGCCCCGGCACCGCTACTCCCTCCAGGACTACGGCCTCACCGAGGACCAGGTCCGCGACGCCTTCGACAGGTAGGAACCCCATGGACCGCAAGCGGATCGTCGTCTGGGGCACCGGCGTCGTCGGCTCGATGGTGATCGCCGAGCTCGCCGACCACCCCCGCTTCGAGCTGGTCGGCGTGGGGGTCTCCAACCCCGCCAAGGTGGGCCGCGACGCCGGCGAGCTGGCCGGCGTCGGCCCGGTGGGGGTCGTGGCCACCGACTCGGTCGAGGAGCTCGTGGCGCTGCGGCCCGACGCGCTCGTGCACTACGGGCCCACCGCCCAGCACGCCGAGGAGAACATCCGGGTGATGACGGCGTTCCTGCGCGCCGGCATCGACGTGTGCTCGACGGCGATGACGCCCTGGGTGTGGCCGGCGATGACCCAGACGCCGCGGAACTGGCTCGACCCGGTCGAGGTGGCGTGCGCCGAGGGCGGCGCGTCGTGCTTCACCACCGGCATCGACCCCGGCTTCGCCAACGACCTGTTCCCGATGACGCTGATGGGCCTCTGCGGCCGGGTCACCTCGGTGCGTGCCTCGGAGCTGCTCGACTACACCGACTACGAGGGCGACTACGAGGACGAGATGGGCATCGGCCGCCCGCCGTCGTTCACGCCGCTGCTGGAGATTCCCGACCTGCTGGTGATGGCGTGGGGCGCGACGGTGCCGATGATCGCGCACGCCGCCGGCATCGAGCTCGACGACATCACCACCACCTGGGAGAAGTGGGTCACCCCCACCGACCGCACCACCGCCAAGGGCGTGATCGAGGCGGGCAACGTCGCGGCGATCCGGTTCACGATCAACGGCGTGCACGACGGCCGCGAGGTGATCACGCTCGAGCACGTCAACCGGATCGGCCTCGACGCCGCGCCCGACTGGCCGGCCGGGTCGGGCGACGACGTCTACCGCGTCGACATCGTCGGCTCGCCCTCGATCAGCCAGGAGACGGCGTTCCGGTTCACCGACGGCTCGGGGCGCTCGCCCGCCGTCGCCGGCTGCCTGGCGACCGGGATGCGGGCGCTCAACGCCGTACCGGCCGTCAACGACCTGCCGCCGGGCTGGGTGACCGCGCTCGACCTCCCCCTGGTCCCCGGGGTCGGCACCATCCGCTGAGGCCTCAGCCGGTCGCCAGCCAGCCGCGCAGCCGGACGAAGGTCTGCGCGCCGGTGTCCTCCTCCACGCCGGTCGCGAGGTCCGCGACCGAGACCGCCGCCAGCGACGCTCGCCAGGCGTCCTCGGCGGCGTACATCGCCCGGGCGATGCCGCAGGGCCGGCGGCACACCTCCCCGGTCGCCGGCAGCGGACCGTTCTGCCGGATCTCGGTGCAGCGGAACGCCGGCTCGCGACCCTCGATCGCGAGCACCACGTCGAGCACCGAGATCTCCTCGGCGGACCGGGTGAGGGCGTAGCCGCCCACCCGGCCCTCGGTCGACCGGACCAGACCGGCGCGCGAAAGCTGCTGGAGGTGCTTGGCGAGGTAGGTGCGCGAGACGCCGTGGAAGTCGGCCAGCCGCTGAGCCGGCACCGGCCCGTCGGCCTGGCTCAGCACCACGCAGCAGTGCACCGCCCACTCCACCCCGGCCGACATCTTCATAGACCGAGCATACCCGGATGACAACTGTCCGAGTTCTGTGCTTCAATCAACTCAGACATTTTCTATCCGCGTTTGTTGGAGGAGACACCATGCGCATCGCAGTCGCCGGCGCCACCGGCCTGATCGGCACCCGGCTCGCCGCCCTGGCCCGCACCGAGGGGCACGAGGTCGTCGAGATCGCCCGCGAGACCGGCTTCGACCTGCTGCAGGCCGACGACCCGCGGCTCGCCGAGGCGCTCATCGGCGTCGAGGCCGTGGTCGACGTGACCCAGGGCCCGGCCATCGGGCCCGAGGCCACCGCGTTCTTCACCACCGTGGCCGAGAACCTCGGCCGGGCCGCCACCGCCGCCGGCGTTGCCCGCTCGGTGGTGCTGTCGATCGTGGGCACGGACCTCAGCCCCGACTACGACTACTACGTCGCCAAGACCGAGCAGGAGAAGGCGGTCCGCGCCCACGCACCCGGTGCGGTGGTGCTGCGCGCCACCCAGTTCCACGACTTCCCGGGCCAGATGCTGCAGTGGAACCGCGACGGCGACGTCGCCCGGATCATCGACGTACCGATCCAGCCCGTCGACACCGCCGAGATCGTCCGCCTGCTCCTCGACCTGGCGACCGGCGCCGCCTCCGGCGACACCGACCTCGCCGGGCCGCGCCAGGAGCGACTGATCGACCTGGTGCAGCGGTGGGCCGCGCACCTCGGCGACGACGTCACGGTCGAGCCGGTCGAGGCCCCGGCCTCGATGGCCGGGGGCTCGATGCTGCCGGGTCCCGCGGCCCTGCTGCGGGGTCCGTCGTGGCAGGAGTGGCTCGCGGCCCGCGCCGCCGGCTGAGGGTCAGCCGCGCCGGGCCCGCCACTCCTCGACGGTGATCTCGTGCACGACGGCGCCCTCCGCGGCGTCGGGCAGGGACCGGGTCCAGTCGGGGTGGGCCGTTCGGACGTGGCGCATGCCGAGCCGCGCCATCACGCCACGACTGCCGAGGTTGGTGGTCAGGGTCTCCGCCCAGACCGTGTGCAGGCCGGCCGCACCGAAGGCGTGGTCGAGCAGCGCGACGGCGCCCTCGCTGGCCAGGCCCTGGCGCCACCGGTCGCGGCGCAGCCGCCAGCCGGCCTCGGCACGACCCTCCCCGGAGGGCTCCAGGTCCCACCAGCCGACGAACTCGCCGTCGACGTGGCCGGCCCAGAACCCCAGCCCCTGCGCGTCGGCCGCGGTGTCGGCGCACCGCGGGCCCCAGAACTCGTGGACCTCCTCGGCGGTGCGGGCCCGGCCCAGCACGTGGCGGAGCACCTCGGGGTCGCTGTCGAGCTCGACCAGGTGGGGCAGGTGCTCGAGGGTCATCGGACGCAGCTCCAGGCGCTCGGTGCGCAGCACGGGACGGGTCATCGGCGTCATCCTGCGGTGGGTCGGGCGGGGTTCTCGAGCCGGGCGCGGCGCCACTCCTGCGGACTCGTGCCGCGCTCGCGCTTGAAGGCGGCGCTCAGCGCGAACGGCGTGGAGTAGCCCACCCGGCGGGCCACCGCGCCGACGGTGGCGCCCGGCTCGAGGAGCAGGTCGGCGGCGAGGTCGAGGCGCCACCCGGTCAGGTAGGTCATCGGGGGCTGGCCGACCGCCTCGGTGAAGCGCCGGGCGAACGCCGCGCGCGAGACGCCCGACCGCGCGGCCAGGTCGGCGACGGTCCAGGGGTGCTCCGGCTGGTGCTGCAGCAGCCGGAGCGCGGGCCCCACGACCGGGTCGGCCTGGCCCAGCCACCACGCCGGCCGGTCGCTCCCGGCGCGGTCGAACCAGTGCCGCAGCACGGTGATCAGCAGCAGGTCGAGGGTGCGGTCGAGCACCGCCTCCTGCCCCGGCGCGTCGCGCACCACCTCGCCGGCGAGCAGGTCGACGAGGGGCGAGTCGAGCTCGGCCCGGCGTACGACGACGGTGGCCGGCAGCGCGCGGAGCAGCCGCCGGCTCACCTCGCCCTCGACGAGGTAGACGCCGACGAGCAGCAGGGTGCGTCCGTCGGGGCTGGTGCCCCAGGTGCGGACGCCCTGGCGGAGCTCGTCGGCGAGGTCGCGCCCGTCGGGGGTGCGGCAGACCTGGCCCGGCAGGATCACGGCGTCCGGTTCGGCGACCCGGTCAGGTGCGCTGCCGATCGTCCAGGGATCGGTGCCGACCCGCACCACGAGGTCACCGGCCTCGAGCAGCACCGGGTCGGTGTCGTCGGGCCGCACCCACATCCGGCCGCGGGTCACGACGGTGACCGAGAGCGGCGCCCGGTCCTCCAGCCGCACCGACCAGGGCTCGTCGAAGCTGCACCGCAGCAGGAACGCACCCCGGGCTCGGGGCCCGTCCAGCAGGGCAGCGAGACCGTCCACCGTCCGAGCCTAGACGCTCGCGCATGCTGCTGCGCTGCTCGACCATGGCGTGCCTCGCGCATACGACGGCAGGCTTGGAGCCATGAACGACGTCCTCGAGACCCTCCGCACCCCGTTCCTCCTCGGCGCCCTGGTCGCCACCGGCCTCCAGGCCGGCACCTACTACGCGTGGGCGTCCGGCGTGATGCCCGGGCTGGCGCGGGTCGACGACCGCACGTTCGTGCACACGATGCAGCAGGTGAACGTCGCGATCGTCAACCCGGTCTTCCTCGCGACCTTCCTCGGCGCGCCGGCGCTCGGCGTGCTGGCCGCCGTCGCGGGCCCGCCGTCCGCGCGCACCTGGCTGGTGGCCGGAGCAGCGTTGGCCGTGGCGACCGTGGTGGTCACCGGCGCCGGCAACGTGCCGCTGAACGACTCGCTCGAGGCGGCCGGCGCCGTCGACCGGATCGGCGACCTGGCCGCCGTCCGCGCCGACTTCGAGTCGTCGTGGGTGCGGCTCAACGCGCTGCGCGCGGCCACCTCGACCGCCTCCCTCCTGGCGCTCGGCTGGGCCGCCTTCCGGGCGTAGCCGCCCGTGGTCCTAGCCGCGGGGCGAGACCCGCACCCGGGCGCCGCGGCGCGGCACCGAGGTGATGTTGCGGACCTTCGCCACGTCACCGCCGACCGCCTCGACGTCGTGGCTGCGCAGCACCTCGCGCAGCACCTCGACCCCCTCCATGAGTGCGAAGCCGGCGCCGATGCAGCGTCGTACGCCGCCGCCGAACGGGATCCAGGTGTTGGTGGCCGGCGGGGAGTCGCCGAGGAACCGGTCGGGGTCGAAGCGCTCGGGCTCGGGGTGGTTGTCGGCGCGGCCGTGCGCCACGATGATCGACGGCCCGACCGTCGCTCCCGCCGGCAGGTCGACGCCCGCGATGGTCACCGGCTCCATCAGCGTCCGCACCACCATCGGGATCACCGGGTGCAGGCGCATCGACTCCTTGAGCACCGCGTCGAGCCACGCGTCGTCGCCCTCGTCGGCCGCTCGCTGGCTCCGGGCGAGCAGGTCGGGGTGGCGGCCGAGCTCGAAGAGCGCCCAGGCCAGCGCGGTCGCAGTGGTCTCGTGGCCCGCCAGCAGCAGGGTGACCAGCTGGTCGCGCAGCTCGGTGTCGGAGAGTCCACCGTCGGGGTCGTCGCCCCCGGCCCCCACGCGGATCAGCCTCGAGAGCACGTCGGTGCGCTCGGCGAGGTCGGGGGCCTCGCGGCGCTCGCGGATCTCGGCGTACATCAGGCGGTCGAGCTCGCGCTGGTTGTCGACGGTCCGCTTCCACGGTCCGTAGCGCTGCAGCCGGGGATAGCTCCAGCCGAGCAGGATCGCGGGGCTGATCTCGACGGTGGCGTTGACCCGCGGCCGCAGCTCCGCGAGCCGCTCCTCGTCGGTCACGCCGAAGACCACGCGCAGGATGACCTCGAGGGTGAGCCGGTTCATCCGGTCGAGCGAGCGAAACGTCTCGCCCGGACGCCAGGTGGCGACCTCGTCGCCGGCCAGCCGGGCGACCAGCCCGCGGTAGTCGCGCAGGGCGTGGCCGTTGAACGCGGGCATGATCAGCTTGCGTGCCCGCTTGTGGGCGGCGGAGTCCTGGAGCAGCAGCGAGTGCTCGCCCATGACGGGGCCGAGGATGCCGTTGCCCTTGCCGGCGTGGAAGACCTCCGGGTCTCCGGCGAAGATCTCCTTGGCGTGCTCGGGCCGGGTGAAGAAGACCAGCGGGCGGCCCTGCGGCACCAGCCGCACGGTGAACACGTCGCCGTAGCGGCGCTGCAGCCAGGGGTGGAACCGGTGGCGGAACCGCAGCAGCGCCACGGTCTGGGCCAGCGCGGGCCACCGCGGTCCGGGCGGCAGCTCGGCGGTCGGCACCGGGGGCGCCGCGTCGCCGCCGACGAAGCTCATCCGGCGGAAACGCTGCTCGGTCAGCTCGCGGGTGTCGGGGGTGTCGCTGAGGGCGGCCACGCCTGCCACCATACGAGCGCTGGTGCCCATTGAAAAGGTGTCAATAAGAGGTGTGGTGCCCGTCACGGCCACAGCGACCGGGCCAGCAGCACGACCGCGCTGGCGGCACTGAGCACGAGCAGGGCCGGCCGCACCGCGTCGACCGGGAGCCACCGCCGCAACGGCCCGCCGACGACCACACCCAGCAGCAGCGCCGGCACGAGCACGACCGCCACCCGCAGCTGGTGCAGGGTCAGGTCCCCCGCGACCAGCAGCCCGACCAGGCTCAGCAGCGCCCCGATGAGGAAGTAGACCGCCATCGTCGTGCGCACCTGCTGCGCGGGCCGGTGCTGGTAGAGCAGGGCGAACGGCGGTCCGCCGATCGACGTCGCCGTCCCGGTGATCCCGCCGATGAAGCCGGCCGCGCTCAAGGTGCCGTGGTTGACCGGCACGGTGACGACGCGCCAGGTCACCAGCACCGCGAGCAGCACCGCCACCCCCACCACGATCCCGAGCTGCCGGTGGCTGAAGTGGGCGACCACCCAGACCCCGACCCCGGTGCCGACGACCCGGGCCGGCAGCGACCAGTTCAGCCCGGCCCAGTCGATGTCGTCGTGGTCGCGCACCAGGGTGAAGCACGGCAGCAGCAGCGCCAGCATGATGAGCAGCCCGGGCATCAGGTCGGGCTCGAGCAGCGTGATCACCGGCGCCGCCGCCAACCCGATCCCCAGCCCCACCACCGCCTGCATGGTGGACCCGACGAACAGCGCCGCGCCGATGCACACCAGCGAGACCACGCCCACGCCCGCCATCGCACCCCGCCTCGACCCTGAATATGACTTATTCAGTCTACTTTGTGCGCCCCCGCCTGGTCGGACGGCACCGGTGGTTCACGTGCGCCTGTGGAACTGGACCTTGCCCGTCGGTAGGTAGTTCGTCCAGTACGTCGGGTCGTGTGCTCGTTGGTGGTGTGAGGGACAGAGCAGGACGCCGTCGCGGAGGTCGGTGTTGCCGCCGTCGGTCCAGCGGACTCGGTGGTGGGCCTCGCAGGTGGAGGCGGGGCGGTCGCAGCCCTCGGAGCGGCAGGTCTTCTGCTGGAGTCCGAGTGCGGTGCGTTGCGGGGTGGTGAAGAGTCGTCGGGTGCGGCCGAGGTCGAGGACCTGCGACTGTCCGTCGAGGACGGCGGGGATGAGTCCGGCTTCGCAGGCGAGCCGGCGTGCGGCGCCGGGGCTGATGCGGGTGCCGGTGTCGAGCTCGCACGCGGCGAGGCGTCCTTCGAGCACGGCGAGGGGGATGGTGACGACGACGGTGGCGTTGACGCCGCCGCGCTGGGGCAGCCGGTCGGCGGGGTACTTGAGGATGTAGTCGCAGAACGCCTGCCCCAGCGACTGCGACGTCACCTTCTCGTGCGTGAGAGCCGCGTGGGCGAACAACGCCTTCTTCAGGGCTTCGGCGTGCAGGGTGGGGATGACGAACCGGCCGTGGGTCCGGCCCTCGCCGTCGTCGAGCATGGTGAGCTTGCAGGCCTTCTCGGCTTCCCGCTCCTCCCTGGCCAACGCTTTGGCTTCGGCTGCTTCGCCGACCTCGGGGCAGACGATGTCGAGGATCCGGTTGCCGAAGATGGTGAGGTCCCTGGGGTCGTGGTGCCGGGCCAGCTCGACCAGCTTGACCTGCGCCTGCTCCCGGACCGCGGCGTCCACGTCGTCGGGGAGCTTGTCGATCGCCCTGGCGATGACCTCGGCCTGCTCCAGCAACAGCTCACCCCGTCCAAGCGCCTGGGCGACGACGGGCATGGTGTCGAGCTGCTCGGCCAGCCGCATCGTCCTGGACGCGTCGCGGCGGGTCGCGCGGGTCGCGACCGCGAGCCACGCTGCGGTCGAGGTGGCGCCGGAGGCGGCTTCGACCTTCTGGGTCTGGGCGTGCCTCGCGACGCGCAGCTCGAGGGCTGCGACCTGGCTCTTGAGCTTCGCGAGCTCGGTCAGGGCATGGCCGGTCTCGGTGGCGTCCATCGACCACAGCGGCAGGTCGCGGACCTCGTCGAGCACACCACGCGCATCGGTCACGGCACGCGTGACGCGGTGCCGGTAGCGGGTGGTGTGCGGGCTTGTCATGTGTCCTACTCAAGCACCGACCACCGACAGTCCCGGGCCTGTTTTCGCGTTGTCCACAACGGGATTCGGGGTTGTGACCCGATCGTTACCTCCGGTGTGGGCGCTGGGTTTCGAGGCTTGTCGCTAGCGCTCCTCGCACCTCAACCAGCGCCAACCGGTGGTTGAGGAAGTCGCGCTAGCGACTGTCTCGAAACCCCGCACACGAACGCCCTCCGTCTCCACCGGATGCTCTTCGGGGTATCGCCGACCCGGCGCTTGTTGTCGTCGCCTTGCGCCGACCCGGCGTTAATTGACGACGGCTCGGCGAAACCTGAGTCGCCCCACGATGGTTGCGGAGGGGCCGTTCGTCTCACCGGGTTCCGAGACAGGACTTCGTCCTTCCTCAACCAGCGGTGGCCGCCGGAGGGCGTTCGTCGTACGGGGTCTCGACGACGCTCGCTGGCGCTCGCTGCTCGACCACCGGTGGTCGTCCTACGCCCGCGCAGTGCTGGCGGCGCGAGCTTGCGAGTGCCGGCAGTGCGCCGTCCCAGCAGGGCGACCGAGGCTCGCAGTCAAGGACGCCGAAGGCGCCGCAGGGAATCCTTGACGGCGAGCGTCGGCCTGCTAGCCGCGCGGGCGCATCGAGTCAGCACCGGAGTGAGCCGAATCCCGAGCAAGGGAGGGCGTTCGTCTCACCGGGTTTCGAGACAGGACTTCGTCCTTCCTCGACCAGCGATACGCCAAGCCCGCGCACTGCTGGCGGCGCGAGCTTGCGAGTGCCGGCAGTGCGCCGTGACAGCAGGCCGACCGAGGCTCGCGGTCAAGGACGCCGGAGGCGCCGCAGGGAATCCTTGACGGCGAGCGTCGGCCTGTTAGGCGCGCGGGCACCCCGAGTCACCACCGGAGTGACCCGAAACCCGAGCGAGGGAGGGCGTTCGACTCACCGGGTTTCGAGGCTCGTCGCTAGCGCTCTCGCACCTCAACCAACGCAGACAGCGTCCGCCTCACCGGGTTTCGAAGCTCGTCGCTGGCGCTCCTCGCACCTCAACCAACGCAACGCAGGGCGTCCGGCTCGCCGGGCAACGAGTGAGGGACTCCGTCCCTGCTCAGCCAACGGTCGCTACGGTGCCGCCATGGACCGCACCACGTTGGCCTTCCTCGGCGCGGCGCTGCGGCACCCGGGGCGGGTGGGGGCGGTGGCGCCGAGCTCGTCGGCGCTCACGGCGGTGCTGGCGGGTGTCGTGCCGACGACGGGGACGCCGACCGTCGTCGAGCTCGGACCCGGGACGGGTGCGGTGAGCACGGCGATCGTCGAGCGGCTGCCCGCGGGAGCCCGGCACCTGGCGGTGGAGATCGACCCGCGGATGGTCGAGGCGCTGCGGCGCAGCCAGCCGCAGCTCGAGGTGATCGAGGGCGACGCGCGCGACCTGGTGCGGCTGCTCGGCGAGCGCGACGTGACCAGGGTCGACGCGGTGGTGTCGGGGCTGCCGTGGGCGCTGTTCGACGGGGGCACCCAGCGGGCGATCCTGGCCGCGGCCCGGCAGCTGCTGGGCGGGACGGGCGCGTTCACGACGTTCGCCTACCTGCACGCGTTGCGGTTCCCGGCTGCCCGGCGCTTCCGCGGCCTGCTGGGTGAGGTCTTCGACGAGGTCGAGGTGACCGAGCCGGTGTGGCGCAACCTGCCCCCGGCGCTCTGCTACGTCTGCCGCTGAGCGGGGTCAGTCCGGCAGCAGCCCCCGCCGCCGCGCGATGGCCGCGGCCTCGGTGCGACCGGCGGCGCCGAGCTTGCCGAGGATGTTGGAGACGTGCACCGAGACGGTCTTGGCGCTGATGAACAGCTGCTTGCCGATCTCGCCGTTCGAGCGGCCCTCCGCGACCAGCGCGAGGATCTCGGTCTCGCGCGCGGTCAGCGTCTCCGGGGCCGACTCGCCGCGCACCGGCGTCGTGCCGAGCGCCTGCAGCTCGTCGAGGAGCACGGTCGCGCCGAGCTCGTGAGCGGTCGCTCGGGCCTGGTCGGCGTAGGTGCGCGAGGTCGCCAGGTCGCCGGAGGCGCGGTGGACGGTCGCGAGCACCAGCCGCACCCGGGCCAGCTCGTGGACGTGGCCGTAGTCGGCGAAGACCGTCTCGGCCTCCCGCCAGGTCTCGACCAGCGCCTCCTGCGGCGGTGCGTCGACCCCCGCCAGCCAGCGCGCCCGCAGCGTCTCGGCGTCGAGCCGCTTCACCCAGGCCCGTCCCTCGGGGCCCCAGTGGCCGGAGGGGTCGGTGTAGCGGTCGAGCACGGTGTGGCCGTCGGCGTGCAGCCGCTCCGCGTGCGCGACGAGCTCAGCGCGCTCGCCGGCGCTCGCGGTGGGTAATGCCCGGCAGACCGCGTCGAGGGTCTGGGCGGCCAGCCGGATCCGGGCGCTGAACCACTCGTGCCAGATGCTGCCGAGCACCGTCACCGCGTCGTCGTACGCCGCCAGCGCGGCCGCCGCGTCGCAGCGGCGGGCCGCGTCGGCGATCTCGACCGACGCGGAGTGGATCGGGATGCTGCCGTCGAACTCCCAGCGCTTGCGCAGCTCCCGGGCGCGGTCGAGGACGTCGAGCCCCCGGGCCTGCTCGACCACCAGCCGCACGCTCATCAGGATGGCCGAGGGGATCGGCGGCGCGGGCTCGCGCCCGGTGTCGGTGAGCTCGAGCACCCGGTCCCAGCGACCGCGCACCAGCTCGACGAGCGCGAGCTGCCACCGCGCCTCGAACGCGTACGGCGCCCAGGGCAGTCCGGCATCGAAGCCCACCTGCATGCCGGACCTGAACCAGCGCTCGGCCTCGTCGAACTCCGCCCAGTCCTCGAAGGAGCGGGCCATCAGGAACCGCCCCCGGAGCTCGGCCTGGACGGCGCCGGTCGCGGCCGCCTGCTCGATCGCGTCGGCGAGCGCCGCGCGCAGCGCGTCCTTCGGCCCGGCCTTCTTCAGGCCGCTCAGCGTGGTGATCGCCTCGGCGACCATCTCGGGCAGGTCGAGCCGCTCGGAGAGCGCGAGCGCGTCCATGCCGACGGCCTGGGCCTCGTCGTAGTGACCGAAACCCGACAGCACCCGAGCCCGGATGTTGAGCACCTTGGCCCGCAGCGCGGGGGTGTCGTCGGGCAGGAGCGCGACGGCCTCCGCCGAGACCGCCAGCGACTCCGCCTGGCTCTCGGTGATGAACAGCGCGTCGGCGAGCGCACCGAGCAGTCGCGGCCGCCACGCCGGCGCCGCGTCGGCCGGGAGCCGGTCGAGCTGCTCGCGCAGCACGTCGGCCGCGCGCATCGGCCGGCCCGCGCTGGTGAGCGCGTCCGCGGTGCCGACGACGAGCTTGGACAGGTCGACGTCGAGGGCCTCCCGGCGGGCGGGATCGGCGAGCAGCTCGAGCGCCTGCTGGTAGTGGTGGGCAGCCTCCTCGGGTCCGCCCACGGCGGCCGCCTCGTCGCCGGCCCGGATGCTGGCGGCCAGGGCGGCGTCGAGGTCGAGGCCGAGCCGGGCGTGACGGGCCAGCTCCGCCGCGGTGCCGCGGGCCCGCCCCTCGGCCAGCGCGGCGGCGTACTGGAGGTGCAGCCGCACCCGCTCCCCCGGCAGCAGGTCGTCGTAGACCGCCTCGCCGAGCAGCGCGTGGCGGAACGCGTATCGGCCACCCTCGGCGACCATCACGTGCATCTCGACGGCCTGCCGCAACCCCTCGTCCAGGGTCTCGACCGGCATCCCGGCCGCCGCGACCAGCATGTCGTGGCCGACCCGGCGGCCGGCGACGCTGGCGACCCGCACCACCTGGCGGGCCGCCTCGTCCAGCCGGTCGAGGCGCACCAGCAGCACGTCGGCGAGGTCGGCCGGCACCCAGCTGTCGGGCCCCGACGCGGCGCTGGTCAGCTCCTCGACGAAGAACGCATTGCCCTCGGCGCGGGCGACGATCTGGGCCAGCTCCCGCTCCTGGAGACCGTCCGGCACCAGCTCGGCGACCAGCGCGCGCACCGACTCCTCGCCCAGCGGCGCCAGCGACATCCGCTCCACCCCGCGCAACCGCGACCACTCCGCGACCTGGCGGCGCAGCGGGTGGCGGCGGTGGAGGTCGTCGGAGCGGTACGACGCCACGACGGCGACCGGGCCGGAGAACGGCCGGGTGAACAGGAAGCTGAGCAGGTCGCGGGTGGACTGGTCGGCCCAGTGGAGGTCCTCGATCACGAGCAGCAGCGGGGCCCGGGAGGCGGCGGCCTCGAGCAGGGCGTGCACCGCCTCCATCAGGTCGCCCCGGTCGAGGGCGGAGGGCTCGCCCGGCGCGGACTCGGCGGCGGTCAGCACCCGGCGTCCGGGCTGGAGCCGCGCCAGCGCCGGGTGGACGCCGGCGACGGAGTCGACGACGTCGGGCAGGTCGGTGGCGAGACGGCCGAGCACCTCGGAGAACGGCAGGTAGGGCAGCGCGGAGTCGCCGAAGTCGAGGCAGTGGCCGGCGAGCACCTGCCACCCCTCGGTGAACGCCAGGTCGCGCAGCGCCACGAGCAGGCGGGTCTTGCCGACCCCGGCGTCGCCGGAGAGCAGCACCACCCCGGGCCCACTGGTCCGCAGGTCACCGGACGCGCGGACGCCGAGCGACGAGGCAAGCTCCGTCAGCTCGGCGTCTCGTCCGACCAGGATCTGGCTGGTGTGGGCCACGTGGTCCATCTTCACGGTTCCCACCGACATCCGCCGCCGCTCCGCGGCCTGTCCGTCTCGCATTCCCGGGATCCGCCGCCGGTCAGGCGGTCGGGCCACCGGTCTCCTGGCGGCGCGGGCGGCGCCGCGGCAGCCGCACCCGGCGGCTGGTGGGGCGCACCCCGCCCCGGATCTGCTCGCCCCGGTAGGCGATCTCGGCCTGGTACGCGTCCTTCGAGTAGTACATGTCGGGCTCCTCAGCTCGCCGGTTGATGAGGAGAGATTCGCCGTCTGAGGTACCCCCGCACATCGGGCAGGTGCCTTATCCCTGCGGAGCCCGCTCGCGGGGTGCCTTAGACGAGGGGCCGCCCGTCCTTCCAGACCGCCGTCACCAGCGGGACCCCCGGGCGGTAGGCGAGGTGGACGTGGCTCGGCGCGTCGAGCACCTGGAGGTCGGCGCGCCGCCCCGGCACCAGCGCCCCCACGTCGTCGCGGTCGAGCGCCGCCGCGCCGCCGTACGTCGCCGCGTGCACCGCCTCGGCCGGCGTCATCCCCATCTCGCGCACCGCCAGCGCCACGCAGAGCGCCAGCGAGCTGGTGAAGCTGGACCCGGGGTTGCAGTCGCTCGCGAGCGCCACCCGGACCCCGGCGTCGAGCAGCCGCCGTGCGTCGGGGTAGGGCTGCCGGGTCGAGAACTCCACGCCCGGCAGCAGCGTCGCGATGGTGCCGCTGTCGCGCAGGGCGTCGACGTCGGCCGGCTCGAGGTAGGTGCAGTGGTCGACCGCCACCAGCCCCAGCTCGGCGGCCAGGCGGACGCCGGGGCCGGGCCCGAGCTGGTTGGCGTGCAGCCGCCCGCCGAGCCCGGCGGCCGTGCCCGCCTCGAGCACCGCCCGCGCCTGGTCGGCGTCGAAGGCCCCGCGCTCGCAGAACGCGTCGACCCACCGGGCGTACGGCGCCGCGGCGGCCAGCATCGGGCCGGTCACCAGCTCGACGTACGCCGCGGGGTCGGCGCCCTCCGGCACCACGTGGGCCCCGAGGAAGGTGGTCTCGTCGGTGAACTGGCGGGCCACCGCCAGCGAGCGGGCCTCGTCGCGGACGGTCAGGCCGTAGCCGCTCTTGACCTCGACGGTCGTGGTGCCCTGGCGCAGCATCTCCTGCACCAGCCGGCCGACCGAGGCCGTGAGCTGCTCGTCGGTGGCGGCCCGGGTGGCGGCGACGGTGGTGCGGATGCCGCCGGCCTCGTAGGCACGGCCGGCCATCCGGGCGGCGAACTCCGGCGACCGGTCGCCGGCGAAGACCAGGTGGCTGTGGCTGTCGACCCAGCCGGGCAGCACGGTGCGGCCGCCGAGGTCGACCTGCTGGTCGGCGGCCGGGGCCTCGGTCGCCGAGCCCACCCAGGCCACCCGCGATCCCTCGACCACGAGCGCGCCGCCGGCCACCGCGCCGAGCAGGTCGTCGGCCTCGGGGTCGTTGGTGACCAGCTCGCCGATGCCGGTCAGCAGGGTGCTCGTCACGACCAGACCTCCTCGATCGCGGCGGCGAGCGCGCGCCCCACCGCGTCGCGGTCGCCGTCGAAGACCACCCGCCCGTCGCGCACCACCCGGCGCACGTCGGCGGCGGTCGCGGCCCACACCGCGGTGTGCTCGTCGGCGCCGGTGCCGGCGGTGGTGGGGGTGTCGAGCGCGAGCGTCACCAGGTCGGCCCGCTGCCCGGGCGCGATCGCACCCACGTCGGCGAGCCCGAGGCTGTCGTGGCGGGCACCGGCGGCGAGCAGCTCGGCCGCGGTCCAGTGGCCGCGCTGCCGGGTGGCCAGCCGCTCGTCGAGCTCGAGGGCGCGCATCTCCTCCCACGGGTCGACGACCGCGTGGCTGTCGGTGCCGAGGCTGAGCGGGCTGCCGGCGGCGGCGAGCGCTCGGCCCGGCCCGATGCCGTCGCCGAGGTCGCGCTCGGTGGTGGGGCACAGACAGGTCGTGGTGCGCGTGCTGCCGAGCAGCGTCACGTCGTCGTCGGTGAGGTGGGTCGCGTGCACCGCCGAGGTCAGCGGGCCGAGCACGCCGGCGTCGTGCAGCAGGCGGGTCGGGGTGACGCCGTGGGCCGCCAGGCAGGCGTCGTTCTCGGCGACCTGCTCGGACAGGTGGACGTGCAGCGGACGCCCGGTCGCGGCGGCCGCGACCGTGGCGACCTGGTCGGCCGGCACCGCGCGCACCGAGTGGATCGCCGCCCCCGTCGTCTTGCCGGGCAGGGTCGCGAACCGCTCGGCCCAGCGGTCGGCGTCGCCGTCGGAGTAGCGGCGCTGCACGCCCTCGACCGGCTCGCCGAAGCCGCTGGAGACGTAGCAGGTGTCGAGGAGCACCAGCCGGATGCCGGCAGCCCGGGCCGCCTCCGCCAGCGCGTGCGCCATCTCGTGGGGATCGTCGTACGGCGTGCCGTCGGGCTGGTGGTGGAGGTAGTGGAACTCCCCCACCGTCGTGAACCCGGCCGCGACCATCTCGGCGTAGACGGCCGTGGCCAGGCGGAGGTAGCCGTCGGGGTCGAGCCGGCCGGCGAGGTCGTACATCTGCTCGCGCCAGGTCCAGAAGGTGCCGCGCTCACGCTGGGTGCGGCCTCGCAACGCGCGGTGGAAGGCGTGGCTGTGGCAGTTCGCCAGGCCGGGCAGCGTCAGGCCGCGCACCCGCTCGGCCCCCGGCGCGCTGCCGCCCGGCTCGACGCGCACCAGCGTGTCGCCGTCGACCTCGACCACCACCTCGTCGCGGACGGCGCCGGCCACCCAGGCGCGCTCGAGCACGGCAGTCGTCACGGAGGTCGTCACGTGACCACCCGGCCCAGCGCGTCGGCGAGCGCCTCGACCCCGGCCAGGCAGTCGGCGGTGGTGGCCCGCTCAGCCGGCGAGTGCGAGACGCCGGTGGGGTTACGGACGAAGAGCATCGCAGTCGGCACGCCGGCGGCGGCCAGGATGCCCGCGTCGTGACCGGCCTGCGTCGGCAGCGCCGGCCAGCCGGCCGCGCCGGCGAGGCGGCGGGTCAGGTCGGCGTCGAACTCCACCAGCCCGCTCACCGACTCCGCCGTCACCACCAACGTGGTGCCGTCGCGGTCGGCGCGGTCGGCCGCCTGGCGCTCGACGGCCGCGACCAGGCCGGTGAGGGTCGCCTCGTCGGCACAACGGGCGTCGAGCCAGGCGGTGACCCGCGACGGCACGGCGTTGGTGCCGTTGGGCTCGACCTCCACCCGCCCGAACGTCGCCCGCTGGCCGCTCAGCCGGGCCTGCTTGTTGGCGGCCAGCGTGGTCATCGCGTAGGTCAGCATCGGGTCGGCGCGGTCCTCCATCCGGGTGGTGCCCGCGTGGTTGGCCTCGCCGGTGAACTCGAACCGCCACCGGCCGTGCGGCCAGATGCCGGTCGCGACACCGACCGGGGCGTCGAGGTCGTCGAGGCCGCGACCCTGCTCGACGTGCAGCTCCACGAAGCAGCCGACGCCGGCCAGGAGCGAGGGGTCGACCCGCCCGTCGAGCCCGGCCGACTCCAGCGCGTCGGGCAGCGCCACGCCGTCGCGGTCGCGCAGCTCGCGGGCGCGCTCCCAGTCGAGTGCCCCGGTGGCCAGCCGCGAGCCCAGGCAGGCCAGCCCGAACCGCGAGCCCTCCTCCTCGGCGAAGATCGAGACCCCCAGCGGTCGCGCCGGCTCGACACCGCGCTCGCGGAGCCGGTCGACCGCGGCCAGCGCCGAGACCACGCCGAGCGGCCCGTCGTACGCCCCGCCGTCGAGCACGGAGTCGAGGTGCGACCCGGTGAGCACCGCCGGCCCCTCGCCGGCGTCCCACCACCCCACGACGTTGCCCAGGCCGTCGGCCTCGACCCGCAGCCCGCGGGCCCGGCACTCCTCGGTGAACCACGCCCGCAGCTCGGTCTCGGCGCTGGTCCACGGCTGCCGGAAGTAGCCCCCCGACGCCGCCGACCGCCCCACCGGCGCCAGCGCCGCCCACATCGCCTCGAAGTCCGCCACCATGGTCCGCCCATCGTGGCAGGTCGTCACCGTCCGCCGCGTGGGACCGATGCGCGAAGAGGTCTCGGATCCCAGACCGCGGCGCAGCACCCGATACTGGGCGCCATGGAGTTCCAGGACGTCGTACGCCGTCGCCGGATGGTCCGCGACTACGCCGACCGGCCGGTCGACCCGGCCGTGGTCGACCGGGCGCTCGCCAACGCGACGCGGGCACCGAGCGCCGGGTTCAGCCAGGGCTGGGGCTTCCTGGTGCTCGACACCCCCGACGACGTGCGCGCCTTCTGGACGGCCACGAGCGACGACGTCGACCGGCCCGACCGGTGGCTGCGCGGGATGATGCGGGCACCGGTCGTGGTGGTGCCGTGCTCGAGCAAGGCGGCGTACCTCGACCGCTACGCCGAGGAGGACAAGGGCTGGACCGACCGCGACGAGGAGCGCTGGCCGGTGCCGTACTGGCACGTCGACGCCGGCATGGCGGCGCTGCTGATCCTCCAGACCGCGGTCGACGAGGGGCTCGGGGCCTGCTTCTTCGGGATCCCGCCCGACCGCATCGCGGGTGTGCGCACGGCGTTCGGCATCCCCGACCGGTTCGACCCGATCGGGGCGATCACGCTCGGACACCGGCACGCCGATCCCGGCACCGCGGGCTCCGCGCGGCGCGGTCGCCGCCCGGTCGACGAGGTGGTCCACCGAGGACGCTGGGGACGACCAGCGGCGTCCTAGGCTGGACGGCGGACGGGACCGATCGACGACGGAGGTGGGGTCCGTGGCCGAGCCGTCGGAGCGCTCCGACCGCGAGAGCCGGGCCGCCGCGCGGGCGCGGATCGAGCAGCAGCAGACCTGGGTCGACCAGCAGGTGCGGATCGCCATGGCGCGCGGCGACTTCGACGACCTGCCCGGCGCCGGCAAGCCGCTTCCCGACCTCGGTCGCGACCACGACCCCGACTGGTGGCTCAAGCAGCTGGTGGAGCGCGAGAAGGTCGTCGTCCTGCCGCTCAGCGTCCAGCTGCGCAAGGAGGACGCCGGGCTCGACGCCCGCCTCGACGGCCTGCCCACCGAGCGCGAGGTGCGCCGCGAGCTCGAGGACTTCAACCGCCGGGTGGTCGCCGCCCGCTACCGCCTCCCCGAGGGCCCGCCGCTCGTCACCATGCCCCGCGACGTCGAGTCGACCGTCGCCGCCTGGCACGAGCGCCGCGCCGCCCGCCGCGCCGCCCGCGCCGCCACCAACCCCGACCCCCCGCCCCGCCGCCGCCGCTGGCTGAGGAAGTCGCGCTAGCAGCGCCCCGCGCTGGTCGAGGTGCGAGCGAAGCGAGCCTCGAAACCCCCGCCGGCCAAGCGCCGACTCCCTACCGGTGGTCGAGCAGCGACGAGCCCCAGCGAGGAGCGCCCGTCGAGACCCCCGCCGGCCGAACGCCCTCCGGTGGGGACGGGAGGGCTTCCG
The DNA here is from genome assembly GCF_016924665.1 of Nocardioides sp. SYSU D00038. GTDB lineage: Bacteria > Actinomycetota > Actinomycetes > Propionibacteriales > Nocardioidaceae > Nocardioides. The sequence continues at coordinate 61,836 of NZ_JAFFJT010000010.1, read as the reverse complement.
TCGCACCGGGTTTCGAGACGGGACTTCGTCCCTCCTCAACCAGCAGTGGCGCCGCTGGTTGAGGAAGTTGTGCTAGCAACTGTCTCGAAACCCCCGCACCCGAACGCCCTCCGGTGGGAACGGGAGGGCGCTCGGCTCACCGGGTCTCGAGGCTCAGGCCTGGCGGCCTTCGCACCTCGACCAGCGCACGCCGGCGCGCAGCAGCCGCAGTGCCCACCACGCGCGGCACCCCGCACCCACAGTCACCGGCCCCCCGGACCACACCACCCGGAATCGGCACCCGCCCGAGCCCCGTCCGCGGAGTCGCCACCCACGGGAGGGCGGTCGGCTCACCGGGTAACGAGTGAAGGACTTCGTCCTTCCCCAACCAGCGGTGAGGGAGGGCGGTCGGCTCACCGGGTCTCGACGACGCTCGCTGGCGCTCGCTGCTCGACCAGCAGTACGCCAGCCGGCGTGCCGCGCCGCCGGGCACGGAGGCGGCGGAGCGACGGGCTTCGTTCGGCACGTAGACGGCGGCGTGGCGCCGCAGCGAGCGCCGGGGAACCGCAGGGCAGAGTCCGGCGACACGGCAACGAGTGCCGAACGACGTCCGGCGCGCAGCAGCCGCAGTGCCCACCCACGCGCGGCACCCCGCACCCACCCCCACCCACAGTCACCGGCCCCCCGGCCACACCACCCGGAATCGGCACCCGCCCGAGCTCTGCCCCCGGAGTCGCCACCCACGGGAGAGCGGTCGGCTCACCGGGTAACGAGTGAAGGACTTCGTCCTTCCTCAACCAGCGGTGAGGGAGGGCGGTCGGCTCACCGGGTCTCGAGGCTCAGGCCTGGCGGCCTTCGCACCTCGACCACCGCACGCCGGGCTGCCGCGCCGCAGGGCAGGGAGGCGGCGGAGCCACGGGCGGCGTTCGGCACGTCAACGCCCGATGTGGCGCCGAAATGAACGCCGGGGAACCGCAGGGCAGCGTCCAGCGACACGGCAACGAGTGCCGAACGACGTCCGGCGCGCAGCAGCCGCAGTGCCCACCCACGCGCGGCACCCCGCACCCACACCCCAACCACAGCCACCCGCCCGCCGGATCACACCAGCCGCAGTCACCACCTGCCCGAGCCCCGTCCCCGGAGTCGCCCGCTACCGGGAGGGCGTTCGTCTCACCGGGTCTCGAGGCTCCGGCCTAGCGACCTCCGCACCTCGACCAGCGCCACCCGCCGACGAGCCGACGAGCCCGTCGCATACCGCCCCGACCGTGTCAGATGCGTCATACCGGCCGGTAGCCGCAGTTGCTAGGTTCCGCGGCATGGCCCACCGCAGCCCCAAGGACTTCTTCCGCCCGCTCGCCGTGGGCGCCCCCGCGCCCCTGACCGAGATCCCCGCCCGGCCCAGCCGGGCGATCCACTTCTTCGACCCCAGCAACGAGAAGATGGCCGCCAAGGTGCCGGCGATGGTCGGCACCGTCGACGTGCTGCTCGGCAACCTCGAGGACGCCATCAAGGCCGACAACAAGGTCGCGGCCCGCGAGGGGCTGGTGCGGATCGCGGGCGACACCGACGGCCTCGGCGGCCCGGACGCCACGACCCAGCTCTGGACCCGGATCAACTCGCTCGACAGCCCGTGGGCGCTCGACGACCTCACCACGCTGGTGCCGGCGATCGGTCACAAGCTCGACGTGGTGATGGTCCCCAAGGTGCAGGGCCCCGAGGACATCCACTACGTCGACCGGATCCTGGCTCAGCTCGAGGCGAAGGCCGGGCTCGACCGGCCGATCCTCGTGCACGCCATCCTCGAGACCGCCCGGGGCATGGCGAACGTCGAGGAGATCTGCGGCGCCAGCCCCCGGATGCAGGGCCTCTCCCTCGGCCCGGCCGACCTGGCGGCCGACCGGCGGATGAAGACCACGCGGGTCGGCGGCGGCCACCCGGGCTACCTGGTGCGCCAGGACCCGCCGCTCAACGAGCTGGGGGTCGCCGACGTCGACGCCACCCGCGCGACGTACCAGCAGGACCTGTGGCACTACACGATCGCGCGGATGGTCGACGCCTGCGCCACCCACGGCATCTACCCCTACTACGGGCCGTTCGGCGACATCACCGACGTGGTCGCCTGCGAGGACCAGTTCCGCAACGCGTTCCTGCTGGGCTGTGTCGGCACCTGGAGCCTGCACCCCAAGCAGATCGCGATCGCCACCAAGGTGTTCAGCCCCTCGGTCGAGGACGTGCGGCACGCGCGGCGGGTGGTCGCCGCGATGGGTGACGGCACCGGCGCGGTGATGCTCGACGGCAAGATGGAGGACGACGCCTCCCTCAAGCAGTGCCTGGTGATGGTCGAGCTCGCCGAGCAGCTGGCGGCGATCGACCCCGACCTCAAGGCGGCCTACGACGAGATCGAGGTGACCCCGTGAGCTTCCGCCCCCGCCGCTCGGTCCTCTACATGCCGAGCTCCAACGCCAAGGCGCTCGAGAAGGCGAAGACGCTGCCGGTCGACGGCATCATCTTCGACCTCGAGGACGCCGTCGCCCCCGACGCCAAGCCGGCCGCCCGCGAGGCCGCGGTCGCCGCCGTCACCTCGGGTGAGTACGGCGGTCGCGAGCTGACCATCCGGGTCAACGGCCTCGACACCCAGTGGCACGCCGACGACATCGCTGCCGCCAGCGCCGCCGCGCCCGACGCGATCGTGGTGCCCAAGGTCGGGAGCGCCGAGGAGGTCCGCACCCTCGGCGCCCAGATGGACCGCGCCGGGGCCCCCGAGACCACCAAGCTGTGGGCGATGATCGAGACGCCGGTGGCGATCCTCGACGCGCTCGCGATCGCCGGCGCCTCCGACCGGCTCGGCGCGTTCGTGATGGGCACCAACGACCTGGTCAAGGAGCTCTACGCCGAGCACGTGCCCGGCCGGGCGCCGATCCTGCCCTCGCTGCACACCGCCCTGCTGGCCGCCCGGGCCGCAGGGATCGCGATCATCGACGGCGTCTACAACGACGTGAAGGACCTCGACGGGTTCCTCGCCGAGTGCGAGCAGGGCCGCCGGATGGGGTTCGACGGCAAGACCTTGATCCATCCCGGCCAGGTCGACGGCGCCAACCGCGCCTTCGCCCCCAGCGAGCAGGCGGTCGAGGACGCTCGCGGCATCCTGCAGGCCTGGGAGGACGGCGCCGGCTCCGGCGTGGTCACCTACAACGGCCGGATGGTGGAGAACCTCCACGTCGAGTCGGCCCGCCGCACCCTGGAGATCCACGAGGCGATCGAGGCGCTGGTCGAGGAGCAGGGCACGTCCCCGGCCTGACCCCGGTGGGCCGGTGACGGTCGGTGACGCAGGCCGATCTCAGCCGGCGAGGCGGCGGCGGCCGACCAGCTCGAGGGTGGCCTCGGGGGTGAGCGGGTGGAACGGGCCTCCCCGCACGTCGCGGTAGGCGCGCTCGAGGCGCGACCCGCGGAAGAACGCCGACCCGCCCGCCACCTCGAGGGCGGTGTCCACCACCACCCGGGCCGCGGTGAGGGCCTCCCGCTTGGCCGTCATCAGCGTCTCGAGGGTGTCCTCGTCCGGCGCGAGGTCCTCGCCGGTCTCGGCCACCGCCCCGAGCAGGGCCCAGCGGGCCACCCGCAGCCGCGCCGTCATCTCGCCGACCTGGCGGACGGCGGCCGCGGCCGGCTCGGGACGGCGGCGCAGCAGCGCGGTGGCCTCCTCGCACGCTCCCCGGGCGACGCCGAGGTAGGCGGCGCCGACGAGCGGGGCGAAGTGGATTGCCGCCACGAGCAGCGGGCCGGCGAGGGCGCCGTAGGGCCGGGTGCCGAGCACCTTCTCCCGCGGGACGAAGACGTCCTCGAGCACCAGGTCGTGGCTGGCGGTGCCGCGCATCCCCAGGGTGTCCCAGGTCTCCTCGACCCGCACGCCGTCGGCGGCGAGCGGCACGCCGCAGTGGATGACCGCGGCGTCCGGGCCCGGCGCGCCGACCACCGCACTCGTCGAGACCACCCCGGCGACCGGCGCCTGGCTGCAGAAGACCTTGCGCCCCGACAGCAGGTAGCCGCCCTCGACCTCGGTGGCGACCGTCGTGGGGCAGACCCAGTCGGAGCCGCCGCTGGTCGCCAGCACCAGGCGGTCGTCGGCGACCTTGCGGAGCACGCCCTCGGCGTCCGCCGCCCCGCGGCGCAGCCGCCAGCACTGCACCAGGGTGAGGTAGAGGTGCATGGTCGACGACAGCGCCGCCGCCCCGGAGTGGGTGCCCAGCTCCTCCTGGGCGAGCACCAGCTGGCGCAGGGTCGCGCCCCGTCCCCCGAGCGCCACCGGCACGGGCAGGGCCAGGTAGCCCGATTCGTGCATGGCGTCGTAGGCCTCGGAGACGAACGTCGCCGCGCGGTCGTGGGCCTCGTCGTGCCGGGCCGCCTCGGCACCGACCGTCGCGGCCATGGTCAGGATCTCGTCGTCGGTGACCCCGGTCGTGGCCGGGGCGTCGTGGGTGATCGTCATGCCTCGAGGTTGGCGCCCGGGGCCGGCCGCTACTAGTTCACAAACTGAACCGGGCGCGTCACCATGGCGGGGTGTCCCGCTACGGGCAGTACTGCCCCATCACGCGGTCGCTGGAGATCCTCGGCGACCGGTGGACCCTGCTCGTGGTGCGCGACCTGCTCGTCGGCGCCACCCGGTTCAACGAGCTCGCGCGCGGCCTGCCCGGGATGTCGCGGGCACTGCTCTCGAAGCGGCTCGACCAGCTGGAGCGCCACGGACTGGTCGACCGGGCCGACGGCGGCTACCTGCCGACCCCGGCCTGCCGCGACCTCCACCCGATCATCTTCGGGCTCGCGGAGTGGGGCGCCCGCTGGGCCTTCGGGGAGCCGCGACCCGACGAGCTCGACCCCACGGTGCTGATGTGGTGGATCCGCGGCGGCATCGACCCGACGCCGTTCGGCGAGCGCCGGGTGGTGCTCCACGTCCACTTCAGCGAGGCCCGCCGCACGCGCTACTGGCTGGTGATCACCCCCCAGGACGTCTCGCTGTGCTTCACCGACCCCGGGCACGAGGTCGACCTGACCCTGGAGTCGACGTTGTCGTCGCTCTACCAGGTCTGGGAGGGCGTCATCGAGCTGCCGCGCGCCGTGCGCGAGGGCCTGGTGCGGCTCGACGGTCCGCGCGACCTGCGGTTGCTGCTGCCCGAGGCGCTGCGGTTCTCCCCGGTGGCGCCCTACGTACGTCGCGCGCGCCAGCCGCTCTGAGCCGGCCGCTCTGAGCCGGGCGGTCTGAGCCGGGCGGTCTGAGCCGGGCGGTCTCAGCGGGCGTCGAGCTGATCGTCGAGCTGGGCCACCAGCCGCGCCGGCGCGGTGCGGCGGAACGACGCGTCGAGCAGCTCGGCCACCTCGGCCCAGTCGGTGCGTCGCACGCCGTCGAGGTCGACGCCCGTCCAGCCCGAGGCGCCGAGGTAGGCCGGCACGAAGCACCGGTCCTCCTCCAGCAGCGCCGCGGTCTCGGCCTCGTCGAGGTTCACCAGCAGGCAGCTGGGGTGCTCGACCCAGCTGCCGTCGACGCGCAGCGAGCCGCCGTAGTAGGCGAACACCTTCGTGGTGAAGAACGCCGGCCGCCCGTGCGAGACCTTCTGGCCCGCGCCGGGCAGGGCGAGCGCGAGCTCGCGCACCCGGGCCAGCACCGGGTCGTCGTCGTCGAACATCTGCGGGTGCGCCACCGCTGCATCGTGGCAGGTGAGCCGGTATGGCGGAAGCAGCCGACGGGCATTGGTCGGTCAGGGAATCGGGAGCCTGACAACAGAACAGAAAGGGAGGAAGACCATGGTCATCCTCGGACTCATCCTGCTCATCATCGGACTGGTGGCGAGCATCCCCGTCCTGACGACGGTGGGAGCGATCCTGCTGGTCGTCGGTCTGGTGCTCAACCTGGTGCCGATGGGCGGCACCCGGCGGAGGGTGTTCTAACCCCAGAGCTTCGCGACCCGCTCGGCCTCGGCCGCCGCCTGCGTGCGGCCGGCCCGGGCCGAGCCGGGTCGTGACCTGGGGTCGAGCACGTTCCTGCCGATCGCCTCGCGAGCGGCGGCGTCCGGCGTGATCACCACGTGCGGGACGCCGAGCCGCTCGAGCTGCTGGGTGGCGCTGCGCATCGGCCCGATCGCCCGGTCCTGCGGGCAGATCGCCACGACCACCGAGCAGCCGTCGGCGAGGTCGGCGTTCGCACCTGAGTGCACGCCGCCGTCGATGTAGGTGCGGCCCCCGATCGGGATCGGTGGGTAGACGCAGGGCACCGCGCAGCTGGCGTTGACGGCGTCCTCCAGCCCGGTCGCCCCACCCGGCGCGTGCACCACCCGCTCCCCGCTCGCGACGTCGACCGCGGTCACCAACAGCTCGCGGTCGGGCCACTCGGTGCTCACCAGCCGCTGGCGCACCTGCTCGTAGCGCTCGGCCAGGGTCGGGGTGCGGCCCCGCGCCGCCGCGCGCACCGCGCGCGCACCCAGCAGCCGGCCGAACGCTTCCACGTCGCCCCGCGCACGCAGCATCGCGACCGCGAACTCCACCAGCACCCTGCCGCCGATCCGGGCCAGCGGCACCGACAGGTCGGGTGGGAGCAGCTGACGGTCGTAGAGCTCGGCCAGGGTCGCGGCGCCACTGGTGACCTGGGCGCCGACGATCGAGCCGGCCGACGTGCCGACCACCCGGTCGGCCCCGGTCAGGTCGACGCCCGCCTCGGCGAGGCCGTGGAGCAGGCCGGTCTCCCAGGCGATGCCGGTGATGCCGCCGCCGCCGAGCACCAGTCCGCGCACCATGCGGGGAGTGTGTCAGGCCAGCTTGGCCGGGGCCACGACCAGGTCGACCCGGACCACCCGGTCGCCGTCGACGGTCAGCGACACGACCGCCGAGCGGGTGCCGTCGCGCTCGAGCAGCACCAGGCCGGGTGCGCCGTTGACGTCGACGACCGCGACCGTGCGGTCAGCACCCTTGCGGACGACGCCGAGCAGGAACCGGGCCACCCGGTCGGCACCCAGCACCGGTCGGCGTGCGGCCGAGACCGCGCCACCGCCGTCGCTGGTGAGCACGACGTCGGGGTCGAGCACGCGCACCAGCCCGGTGAGGTCGCCGCCGGCCGCCGCGACCAGGAACGCCTCCAGCACCCGGTGGTGGGTGTCGCGGTCGACGTCGACCCGCGGCGTGCCGGCCGACACGTGGCGGCGGGCCCGCGAGGCCAGCTGGCGCACCGCCTCGGGGGTGCGGCCCACGGCGGCGGCGACCTCGGCGAACGGCATCGCGAACAGGTCGTGCAGCACCCACGCCGTGCGCTCGGCCGGTGTGAGCTGCTCGAGCACCACGAGCAGCGCGTAGCGCACCGAGTCGTCGAGGGTGACCCGGTCCGCCGGGTCGGGCTCGGTGACCACCGGCTCCGGCAGCCAGGGCCCGACGTACGCCTCGCGGCGCACCCGGGCCGAGCGGAGCACGTCGAGCGCCGCCCGGGCCACGGCGACCGTGCCCCAGCCCAGCACGTCGCGCACCGGCTCTCGGCGGTCGGCCTCGACCAGCCGCAGCCAGCAGTCGGCGACGACGTCCTCGGACTCCGCGCGGGTGCCGAGGATCGAGTAGGCGACCCGGACGAGCCGGGGCCTGGCGGCGTCGTAGGCCTCGGCGAGGCGCTGTTGGTCGCTCAACCGACCAGCCACTGCTCGAACGTGGTGCGCCCGCGCGGGCCGTCGGTGGTGGGGCACAGCGCCCCCGAGCGGAATCCGCGACCCCACGCGCCCGGCACCCGCACCGGCACCACCCGCCGGCCCAGCCCCCGGGCCCGGGAGACCCGGCGTGCCAGGTCGACCATGTCGTGGCGCTCGGGGCCGGCGAGGTCGGGCACCCGGCCCGACGGCCCGGCCTCGACCAGGTCGACCAGCGCCTCGGCGACCTCGCGGGCCGCGACCGGCTGGCTCAGCATCCGGGGGACCACCGAGAACCGTCCGAGGCGCACGAAGTCGAGCGCCTGCTCGGCGAACTCGTGGAACTGGGTGGCGCGGAGGATGGTCCACGGCACCCCGCCCTCGGTCACGAGTCGTTCCTGGTGGCGCTTGCCGTGGTAGTAGCCGGAGGGCACGTCGTCGATCCCGACGATGGAGAGCGCCAGGTGGTGGCCCACCCCGGCCTCGGCCTCGGCGGCCAGCAGGTGCTCGGTGACCGCGCCGAAGAAGGCCTCGGCCTCCGACCGCTTCTGGGCCCGGGTGCTGGTGGTGTCGAGCACGGCGTCGACCCCGGCGAGTCGCTCGGCCAGGCCGGCCCCGGTCGTCAGGTCCGCCCCGGTGCTGCGGGCCAGCACCTCGACCCGGTGTCCGCGCTCGCGCGCGACGGCGACCACGTGGACACCGACGACGCCGGTGCCTCCTGCCACGGCGATGTTCCTCGTTGTCATGCCCGGTGGACGAGCCGGCACCGCGGGATGTGACATCAGCCGCGGACCCCGACCGCCCAGCGGAGCGCGTTGCGCAGCAGGTAGCCGCCCGCGCCGTCGGCGTACGGCGCCGCCGCGGCCACCACCACCGGCCCCCGCTCGAGGAGCCCGGCGGCGTCCTCGCCGAGCAGGACGCCGCGCACCAACGTCTCGTCGTCGGACGCGTGCCACGGCGCGTCGACCATTCCCGCCGCCAGCACCCCGAACCCGGCAGCAGCCAGCGCCTCCTCGAGTCCGCCGGGCCGGCGCAGGGGGCCGCCGTCGGCCGGCCGCTCGCCGTCGTCGGCCGCGAGGGCGGCCTCGATCGCGTCGACGTCGTTGCGCTCGGCCTCGGCCCACCCGCTCACCGCCACCCGCCCGCCGGGCGCGAGCACCCGGGCCACCTCGGCCAGCGCGGACCCGGTGTCGCCGGCGAGCTGGAGGGCGTTGACCATGGTGACGACGTCGAACGACGCGTCGGCGAACGGCAGCCGCTCCAGCCCGGCCCGCACGACGACGGGGTGCCGTCGTCGGGCCAGCGCGACCATCCCGGCCGCGGGGTCGGCACCGGTGACCTCGGCGCCGGTGGCGGCCAGCACCGGCAGCAGCTCGCCGGAGCCGGTGCCGGCGTCGAGCACCCGGGTGCCGGGCCCGACCTCCGCCTCGCGCACCAGCACCTCGCGCACGGGATCCGCGAAGCCACCCCACAGGTCGGCCCAGCCGTCGGCCACCTGCGACCAGACGTCGGCGTCGGCTCCGTCGACCATGCCGGTCAACCTAGTGGAGCCTCAGCGCAGCGTCGGCTCGGTCTTCTCGCGCACCTCGTCCTCGGTGACGCCGGGGGCGAGCTCGACCAGCCGCAGCCCGCCACCCTCGGAGGCCGGCACCACGTCGATCACGCACAGGTCGGTGATGATCCGCTGCACGACGCCGCGACCGGTGTAGGGCAGCGAGCACTCCTCCACGATCTTGTGGGTGCCGTCCTTGGCGACGTGCTCCATCAGCACGATCACCCGCTTGGCGCCGTGGACCAGGTCCATCGCGCCGCCCATGCCCTTGACCATCTTCCCGGGGATCATCCAGTTCGCGATGTCGCCGGCCCGGGAGACCTGCATCGCGCCCAGGATGGCGGCGTCGATCTTGCCGCCGCGGATCATGCCGAAGGAGGTCGCGGAGTCGAAGAACGACGCACCGCGCCGCAGCGTCACGGTCTCCTTGCCGGCGTTGATCAGGTCGGGGTCCTCCTCACCCGCCCACGGGTAGGCGCCGACGCCGAGGATGCCGTTCTCGGACTGCAGCACCAGCTCCACGTCGTCGGCGACGTAGTTGGGCACCAGGGTCGGCAGGCCGATGCCGAGGTTGACGTAGGAGCCGTCGGTGAGCTCGCTGGCGGCCCGCGCCGCCATCTCCTCGCGGGTCCAGCCCATCAGTGGCCCTCCTCCGTCGGGGCGGGGCGCGGTGCGTCGGTCACGTCCGCTCCCTCACCGTGCGCTTCTCGATCCGCTTGTCCGCGGCCTGCTCCGGGGTGAGTGCCACCACCCGCTGCACGTACACGCCGGGTGTGTGCACGTGGTTGGGGTCGATCTCGCCGGGCTCGACCAGCTCCTCGACCTCGGCGATCGTCAGCCGGCCGCACATGGCGGCGAGCGGGTTGAAGTTGCGCGCGGAGTCGCGGTAGACGAGGTTGCCGTGGCGGTCGCCCCGCCAGGCCCGCACCAGCCCGAAGTCCGCCACGATCGCGTGCTCCAGCACGTACTCGCGCGCGCCGTCGCCCTCGCCGAAGGTCCGCGTCTCCTTGGGTGGCGAGGCCACGACGACGTTGCCCTCGCTGTCGTAGCGCCACGGCAGCCCGCCCTCGGCCACCTGGGTGCCGCCGCCGGTCGCGGTGAAGAACGCCGGGATGCCGGAGCCGCCGGCACGCATCCGCTCGGCGAGCGTCCCCTGCGGGGTGAGCTCCACCTCGAGCTCGCCGGCGAGGTACTGGCGCGCGAACTCCTTGTTCTCGCCGACGTACGACGACACCATCCGCCGCAGCCGGCCGGCGGCCAGCAGCCGGCCCAGTCCCCAGTCGTCGACCCCGGCGTTGTTGGAGACCGCCTCGAGGTCGCGGGTGCCCTGCGCCAGCAGCGCCTCGATCAGCACCGACGGGATGCCGCACAGGCCGAAGCCGCCGACCGCCAGCGTCGCGCCGTCGGCGACGTCGGCGACCGCCGCCGCGGCCGACTCCACCACCTTGTCCATGCGGCGATCCAATCCGGACCGCGCCCGCGGCGTCAACGCCCGCCCACCCAGCTGACGCGGATCAGTCGCACAGTGGACCGCCGTAGTCGGTAACGTCCGCACAGTGGACACTCCCTCCGACGTCGTGGGCCGGGTCGGCAGCGTGCTCCGGGCGCTGGCAGCCGCCGAGCCCGACGGAGCCACCACGAGCGGGCTGGCCCGCGGCACCGGCCTCGCCCGACCCACCGTGCACCGCCTGCTGAGCTCGCTGCTGGTCGAGGGGATGGTCGACCGCGACGGCGCGACCGGGCGCTGGCTGCTCGGGCCCGAGCTCTACCTGCTGGGCGCGGCCGCGCAGCGGCGCTACGACGTCACGGCGCTCGCCCAGCCGCACGTGCGCCGGCTCTCGCTGACCACCGGGGAGAGCGCGTTCCTCTCCGCGCGCCGCGGCGACGAGACGGTCTGCCTGGTGCGCGAGGACGGCAGCTTCCCGATCCGCTCCCACGTGCTCCACGAGGGCATCCGGTTCCCCCTCGGGGTGGCCTCGGCGGGGCTGGTGGTGCTCGCCCACCTGACCGACGCCGAGGTCGAGGCGTTCCTCGACCGGCACGACCTCACCGCGGCGTACGGCGCCGCGCACGCCCCCGACGCGCTGCGGGCCCGGGTGCGCGCCACCCGCGAGACCGGCTGGGCCGTGAACCCGGGCCTGCTCGTCGAGGGCAGCTGGGGGATGGGGGCGGCGGTCTTCGACGGCGACGGCCGGCCGGCGTGGGCGCTGAGCCTGACCGGCATCGAGCAGCGCTTCGGCCCCGCGCGGCAGCCCGAGCTGGGCGCGCTGCTGCTGCACGAGGCCCACGAGCTGACCCGGGCCCTGGCCCGCCGGTGAGCCCGCCGGTGAGCCCGCCGGTGAGCCCGCCGGTGAGCCCGCCGGTGAGCCCGGCGGTGAGCCCGGCGTCGAAGGTCACACCCGGGCGGCCGCGGCCACGGCCTAGGCTCGGTGCGTGACGACGTCGGACTGGCCGCACGTGCGCCTGCACGTCGTGACGGGCAAGGGCGGCACCGGCAAGTCGACGGTGGCGGCCGCGCTCGCGCTCGCGCTGGCCTCCCACGGCAAGCACGTGCTGCTGTGCGAGGTCGAGGGCCGCCAGGGGATCGCGCGGATGTTCGACGTCGACCCGTTGCCCTACGAGGAGCGTCGGATCGCCACCGGGCTGGCCACCGACGACCGGGCGCCGGGCACCGTGCACGCGCTGCACATCGACCCCGAGGCCGCGCTGCTGGAGTACCTCTCCATGTACTACAAGCTCGGTCGTGCGGGCCGGGCCCTCGACCGCTTCGGCGTGATCGAGTTCGCGACCACGATCGCTCCCGGCGTCCGCGACGTGCTGCTCACCGGCAAGGTGTTCGAGGCGGTGCGGCGCAACAGCCGCAACAAGGGCGCGATCGACTACGACGCCGTGGTGCTCGACGCCCCGCCCACCGGCCGGATCAACCAGTTCCTCAACGTCAGCGACGAGCTGGCCGGGCTCGCGAAGGTGGGCCCGGTCAAGAACCAGGCCGACACGATGATGACGCTGTTCCGCTCGCGCGAGACCGCGGTGCACCTGGTCACCGTGCTCGAGGAGATGCCGGTGCAGGAGACCGCCGACGGGATCGCCGACCTGCGGGCCGCCGGGCTCCCGGTCGGCGGCGTCGTGGTCAACCTGGTGCGCCCGCGCGACCTCACCGAGACCGACCTCGCCGCCGCCCGCGCCGGCACCCTCGACCGCGCCGCCGTCGAGGCCGACCTGCGCCGCGGCGGCGTCGACCCCGACGCCGCCCTCGTCGACGGACTCCTGCTCGAGGCCCGCGACCACGCCGAGCGGCGCGCGCTCGAGGACGCCCAGCGGGCGCTGGTGGAGCGGATGGACGTGCCGTCGTACGAGCTCGACCGGCTGGCCCAGGGCGTCGACCTGGGCGGGCTCTACGAGCTCGCGGCGTCGCTGCGGGGGCAGGGGCTGGCATGACCAAGTCGCGCACCCGGGTCGGACCGCTGGCGGCCGCCGCCGGCACCGCACCCGCCCTCGACGTCGACGCGCTGCTCGACGACCCCCACACCCGGATCGTCGTCTGCTGCGGCTCCGGCGGGGTCGGCAAGACCACCACCTCGGCGGCGCTCGCCCTGCGTGCCGCCGAGCGGGGCCGGCGGGTCGTCGTGCTCACGATCGACCCGGCCCGGCGGCTGGCGCAGTCGATGGGCATCGAGGCGCTCGACAACACCCCGCGGCCGGTGCTGGGGATCGACGACGCCGCGGGCGGCAGCCTCGACGCGATGATGCTCGACATGAAGCGCACCTTCGACGAGGTGGTGCTCAGCCAGGCCACGCCCGAGAAGGCGCAGCAGATCCTGGCGAACCCGTTCTACGTCGCGCTGTCGTCGTCGTTCGCGGGCACCCAGGAGTACATGGCGATGGAGAAGCTCGGCCAGATCCACCGCGACGCCGACTACGACCTGATCGTGGTCGACACCCCGCCGTCGCGCTCGGCGCTGGACTTCCTCGACGCCCCCGAGCGGCTCTCGAGCTTCCTCGACGGCCGGTTCATCCGGCTGATGCTCGCCCCCGCCCGCGGCCCGGCCCGGCTGATGAGCGCCGGCCTGGGGCTGATCACCGGTGCGCTCACCAAGATCCTCGGCGCCCAGGTGCTGCGCGACCTGCAGACGTTCGTGGCCGCACTCGACACGGTCTTCGGCGGGTTCCGCCAGCGGGCCCAGCAGACCTACGCGCTGCTCCAGGCCCGCGGCACGGCGTTCCTCGTCGTCGCCGCCCCCGAGCCGGACGCCCTCCGGGAGGCGGAGTACTTCGTGGAGCGGCTGAGCGAGGACCGGATGCCGCTGGCCGGGCTGGTCGTCAACCGCGCCACCCGGCCCCCGCACGGTGACCTCGGGGCCGACGAGGCGATGGCGGTGGCGACCCGGCTGCGCGACGATCCGTCGGCCGCTCCCACTGCGGGGCTGCTGCGCCTGCACGCCGACCGGGCCCGGATGGTGGAGCGCGAACGGCGGCTGCGGCAGCGGTTCACGGCCGCCCACCCCGGAGTGGCCACCGCCGTCGTCCCGGCGCTCGCCGGCGACGTGCACGACCTCACCGGTCTGCGCCGGGTCGGGCAGCTGCTCTCCGACGGGGCGCTGCCGGGCTGAGGTCGGGCGCACGAACCGCGCAAAGGCGCCGTCCGGGCGGCGGGACGGCGGGTCCGGGGCGCACCAACCGCGCAAAGACGCCGTCGGTGCGGCCGCCGAAACCCTCCGAAATGTGCCTGGCGGCCGGCCGAAGGCCACCGAGGTGGCGTCAGCCGGCCGCGAGATCGTGGGCAGCGCGAGGCGCTGCGCGCGGCACCCGGGCCGTGGCCCGGCGGGGTGGGGTCAGGCGTCCGCGGTCTCGGTCGCCCGGGTGCGGGCCTGCTCGAGGACCATCCGCCAGTGGGCGTTCGGGTTGCGGCGGAGCAGCGCGCGGCGCTCCCGCTCGGTCATCCCGCCCCAGACGCCCCACTCGATCTGGTTGTCGAGGGCCTCGGCGAGGCACTCGGTGCGCACGGGGCAGCCGCTGCAGACCTGCTTGGCCTTGTTCTGCTCGGCACCACGCACGAACAGCTGGTCCGGCTGAGACTCACGGCACGCGGCGATCGGCGCCCAGTCTTCGATCCACATGTCAGTCCCCACGTTCTCCGAGATATGCCTGCGCCCCATGACGCCTACCCGGGTTCCCCCGACACGAGAGAGCGTATGAAAACCGATGTCACAGCAGACAGCCTCGTTCGACCGGACCTGCATAGTCACAAATGACTAGTTCCACGCGGTCGCCGATGGCTGGGGGCTCCCGGGCTCCCGTACCCTTGCGGTCATGCCCACGACCCGCGAGCCCAAGCGTCGCGTGCTCTCCAGCCTCCTGGTCATGGCCGCCGTGGCCGCCGTGCTCGGGGTCGTGACCGCCGGGCTCGCCATCCCGTTCGCCGGCGTCCTCGGCGTCGGCGCGCGCAACGTGGCCGACAGCATCGACGCGCTCCCCGCCGAGCTCGAGACCGAGTCGCTGCCCCAGACGACGACCATCCTCGACGCCCGCGGCGACAAGATCGCCTCGATCTACGACGAGAACCGGGTGGTCGTGCCGCTGCGGCAGATCAGCCGGATGATGGTGAAGTCGATCGTCGCGATCGAGGACTACCGCTTCTACCAGCACGGCGCGCTCGACCTGAAGGGCACGCTGCGCGCGCTGATCACCAACCAGGCCAACAGCGGCGTTGTGCAGGGCGGCTCCTCGATCACCCAGCAGCTCGTGAAGCTGACGCTCATCAACGCAGCCGACACCGACGAGGAGCGGCAGGCCGCGACCGAGGAGTCCTACGCGCGCAAGATCCGCGAGCTGCGCTACGCCATCGCGCTGGAGCAGAACCACAGCAAGGACTGGATCCTCGAGCGCTACCTCAACACCTCCTACTTCGGCGACGGCGTCTACGGCATCCAGGCCGCCGCCCGCCACTACTTCAACGTCAACGCCAAGAACCTCAACGCCCAGCAGTCGTCGATGCTCGCCGGACTGGTGAAGAACCCCACCGGCTACGACCCCACGAACTACCCCGACAAGACCATCGAGCGACGCAACGTCGTGCTCGACCGGATGGCCCAGCTCGGCGTGATCACCGAGGCCAAGGCCGACCAGCTCAAGGAGCGC
This sequence comes from Nocardioides sp. SYSU D00038, assembly GCF_016924665.1. Lineage (GTDB taxonomy): Bacteria > Actinomycetota > Actinomycetes > Propionibacteriales > Nocardioidaceae > Nocardioides. The sequence goes on along the minus strand of NZ_JAFFJT010000010.1, from coordinate 46,518 downwards.
GACCTCGGCCTGCGGATCCAGCCGAAGCAGAACGGCTGCCTCGACACCCGCGCGCCGTTCTTCTGCGACTACGCCGTCCGCTACCTGCTCCAGGACCCCGCGCTCGGCAAGACCGTCGAGGAGCGCCGGGCGCTGATCCAGCGCGGCGGGCTGACGATCAAGACCAGCCTCGACCTGCGCGCGCAGGAGGCGGCCGACAACGCCGTCCGCAACCACGTCTACCCCACCGACAACGCCATCGGCGGCCTCGCGGTCGTCGAGGCCGGCACCGGCCTGGTCAAGGGCATCGCCCAGTCCCGGCCGATGGGACGCAACAAGCGCGAGGGCCAGACGTTCCTCAACTACGCCGTCCCGCAGGAGCTCGGCGACGCGGCCGGGTTCCAGGCCGGGTCGACGTTCAAGGTGTTCACGCTGGCCGCCGCGATCGAGTCGGGCATCCCGCTCTCGCAGGCCTACAACTCGCCGCCGTCGATGGACTTCAACGCCTCCGACTTCGCGACCTGCCCCGGCTCGCCGCCGTTCGGCGGGACGTTCAACATCGACAACTCCACCAGCAGCGGGATGATGAACCTCTACTCCGGCACCCGGCTGTCGGTGAACACCTTCTACCTCCAGCTGGAGCGCGAGACCGGCGTCTGCGCCCCGTTCCGGCTGGCCAAGAAGATGGGGATCCGGCTCACGAACCCCCGCGGTGACCGCAACGGCAACGGTGCGGAGCTGGTGCCGAACTTCACCCTCGGCGTCGCCGGCGTCAGCCCGCTGGAGATGGCCGAGGCGTACGCGACGTTCGCGGCCCGCGGCCTCCACTGCGACTCCCGCCCGGTCACGCAGATCCTCGACGCCCGCGGCAACGTGGTGAAGTCCTACGACAAGAAGTGCCAGCAGGTCATGGAGCAGGAGACCGCCGACGCGGTGAGCGACGTGCTCCGCGGCGTGATCGAGGGCGGCTTCGCCTCGGCGCAGGCGCTCGACCAGCCCGCGGCCGGCAAGACCGGCACCACGCAGGGCCAGTCGTCGGTGTGGTTCGCCGGCTACACGCCGCAGATCGCCGCGGCCGCGATGATCGCCGCGGTCAACCCCGACGGCACCCCGGGCTACCTGCCCGGCAACACCATCGGCGGCAACTACATCTACTCCGCGTCCGGCTCCGGCTTCGCCGCCCCGATCTGGGGTGACGCGATGAAGGTGATCGACGACCAGCTCGACTACGAGAACTTCGTCTACCCCTCGGGGGTGTCCGGTGCCGGCGTCACCTCGGTGCCCCAGCCCAAGCCCCCGCGGCCGGGCGGGCGTCCCGGTGGTCGTCCCGGTAACGGCGGCGGCGGTGGGAACGGCGGCGGCAACGGCGGGGGCAACGGCGGCGGCAACGGCGGGGGCGGCGGCGGTCGCTGAGGCACCCGCCCGGAGCTCCCCCGGCGTTGCGGCCGGACCTCTCGGCCGGAACTCCGACTTCTCGGCCAGAACTTCGGCCGACAAGTGGGGGTTTCCCCGGTGAACCGGGGAAACCACCCGCCCGGGTCAGCCGAGCTGGCGGCGTACCTCCGCGGCGACCGCGGCGCCGTCGGCGCGACCCTTGACCTGGGGCTGCACGGCGCCCATCACCTTGCCCATCGCCCGCATCCCCTCGCCGGCGGCACCGGTCTGCTCGACGGCGGCGGTGACGATCGCGGCGATGTCGTCGGCCGAGAGCTGCTCGGGGAGGTAGTCGGCCAGGACGGCGGCCTCGGCGCGCTCCTTCTCCGCCATCTCCGGCCGGCCACCGTCGTCGAAGGCGGTGGCGGCCTCACGGCGCTTCTTGGCCTCGCTGGACAGCACGCCGACGACGTCGTCGTCGCTGAGCTCGCGCTGTTCCTTGCCGGCGACCTCGGCGTTGGTGATCGCGGTGAGCACCATCCGCAGCGTGGAGGAGCGCACCTCGTCGCGCGCCTTGATCGCGGCGGTGAGGTCGGAGCGGAGCCGGTCCTTGAGGGCACTCATGCCGGCCATTGTGGCAGGGTTGGGTGGTGCCGCTCTCCCGCCTCCTGACCCGGGTCGCCCGGGCGGGTGCGGTGGTGGGGGCCGGGGTCGTCGCCTACGCCCACGTCGAGGCGCGGCAGTACACGTTGCGCCGGGTCGAGGTGCCGCTGCTGCCCGCCGGGGCCCGGCCGCTGCGGGTGCTCCACGTCAGCGACATCCACATGACGCCGGGGCAGCGCAAGAAGCAGGAGTGGCTCGCCCACCTCGCCGGGCTCGAGCCCGACCTCGTCATCAACACCGGCGACAACCTGTCCCACCGCGAGGCCGTCCCGGTCGTCACGGACGCGCTCGGGTCGCTGCTCGACGTGCCCGGCGTCTTCGTGCTCGGCTCCAACGACTACTTCGAGCCGTCGCTGCGCAACCCGGTGCGCTACCTGCTGCCCGACGACGGGCAGCGCCACACCCGCACCCCCCAGCTGCCGTGGCCCGAGCTCAAGCACCGGTTCACCTCGCGCGGCTGGCTCGACCTGACCAACACCACCGCCTCGCTCGAGGTGGGCGGCCTCGCCCTGGCCTTCGCCGGCGTCGACGACCCCCACCTGCGCTACGACCGGCTCGACCAGGTCGCCGGGCCGGCCGACCCGGAGGCCGACGTCCGGCTCGGGGTCAGCCACGCGCCGTACCTCCGGGTGCTCGACCAGTTCGCCGCCGACGGGTACGACGCCGTCATCGCCGGGCACACGCACGGCGGCCAGGTGTGCGTGCCGGGATGGGGTGCGCTGACCACCAACTGCGACCTCGAGCCGGCGCGCGCGAAGGGTCTGCACCGGCACCCGGCGACCTCCCGTGACGGCGACCCCGGCTCGGCCTGGCTGCACGTCTCGGCCGGGCTCGGGACGTCGCCGACCACCCGGTTCCGGATCGCCTGCCGGCCCGAGGCGACGCTGCTGGCCCTGGTCCCGCGGGGCTGACCCGGACCGTCGTCCTCCCCGCCTCCAGCCCGCCGTCCGCCCCGGGGGCTCGATTGGGGAGCGGCCCGGGTGCTCCGGTATGCTCCACTGCTTGTGGGCCGACCTCCTCGGGGCAGGCCCACGATCGGGCTGTGGCGCAGCTTGGTAGCGCGCTTCGTTCGGGACGAAGAGGCCGCAGGTTCAAATCCTGTCAGCCCGACCACCACGACGGCCGGACCCCACGGGGTCCGGCCGTCGTCGTTCTCGTGCCGCCCTCGCTCCCAGCCCGCGCCCGGCGTGACAGACTGACCGGCATGGCTGAGAACGGCAACGACGGCCCGTCGATCGCGCCGCCGTCCTTCGGGTTCGGGCGCAAGAAGCGGAAGAAGGAGCAGGGCGCCGACCCCGCTCCGGCACCGGCCCCCGAGCAGCAGGGCGCACCGCCGGTCGCGCCGCCGAGCACCCCTGCCGCCACCCCGCCCACCGCTCCCGCTCCGACGCCCGCCCCGACGGCCGCGCCTGCTCCCGTCCCGCCCCCCGCCCCGGTCCCACCGACTGCGCCACCGCGGCAGCCCGCGGCGTCGATGAGCGACACCGCGGAGCGACCGGCCGTCCGCGACGTCCCGCCGCCGGCGGCGACCCGACCGGCTCCCAGTGGGCCGACGGACGACCCCACGACGATCCTCGACGCCGACGCGGCGCCGGCGGCTCGCGCCGCGGGTGCGCCGCTGTTCGCCGACGAGGCACCCACCCGGACCACCCCCGCCGCCACCCGCCGCCGCGCCGTGACCCCCGAGCCGACGTCCGCCACCCGGGTCTCGCCCGACCCCCGGGACGACGGCGCGGACGAGGGCGTGGACGACGAGCCCCGCGACCCGTGGCTGACCGGACGACTCGCCGCCCTGGTCACCGGTGCGGTCGTCGGCCTGGTGATCGTCGCCCTCACCGCCGGAGCCCTCCGCGGCTGCGAGGCGGTCAAGGGCACCTCGACCTGCGGCGGCACCGGCTTCCCGCTGCTGGTCGCGATCCTGATCGGCGGCATCCTGCTGGGTGCCGCGATGCTGCGGGCGGCCCAGGTGCCCGACGCGGGAAGCACCAGCTTCCTGGCTGTGGGCCTGCTCGCGGTGCTGGCCCTGCTGTTCCTGGTGGAGCAGCTCGACCGGTGGTGGATGGTGATCGTCATCCCGCTGATCGCGGTCGCGACCTACGCCCTGTCGCACTGGGTGACGACCACGTTCATCGAAGGCGCCGACGACGACTGACCGCCGGCGCGGCGGTTCGTGGGGTCGGCGGGCGAATCGACCAGAACCACGCAATCGCGGAGTTACGGCACCTTGAGCACCCGCGCGACCGACCACAACCCCTCGATCGAGGAGTTCCGGTCGATTCACCCGCCCCCGGTAGCCCCCGACGGGCCCCAGGCAGCCTCAGCCGGCGGCGGAGGCGGCGACGACCAGCTCGGCGATCTGCACGGTGTTGAGGGCGGCGCCCTTGCGCAGGTTGTCACCCGAGATGAACAGCGCGAGGCCGCGGTCGCCGTCGACGCCGGGGTCCTGGCGGATCCGGCCGACGTACGACGGGTCCTTGCCCGCGGCTTGAAGCGGGGTCGGGACGTCGGTGAGCTCGACCCCGGGCGCGTCGGCGAGGATCTCGCGGGCCCGGGCGGGGGTGATCGGGCGCTCGAACTCCGCGTTCACCGCCAGCGAGTGACCGGTGAAGACCGGGACCCGCACGCAGATGCCGGAGACCTTGAGGTCGGGCAGGTCGAGGATCTTGCGCGACTCGTTGCGCAGCTTCTGCTCCTCGTCGGTCTCGTCGAGCCCGTCGTCGACGATCGAGCCGGCCATCGGCAGCACGTTGTAGGCGATCGGCCGGACGTACTTGACCGGCTCCGGGAAGGCGACGGCCTCGCCGTCGTAGGCCAGCTCGGTCGCCTTGTCGCCGGCGGCGGCGACCTGGCCGGCCAGCTCCTCGACGCCGGCGACCCCGGAGCCGGAGACGGCCTGGTAGGTCGAGGCGATCAGCCGCACCAGCCCGGCCTCGTCGTGCAGCGCCTTGAGCACCGGCATCGCGGCCATCGTCGTGCAGTTGGGGTTGGCGATGATGCCGCGCCCCGCCTCGATCACGCCCGCGGCCGCACCGGGGTTGACCTCGGAGACGACGAGCGGGATGTCGGGGTCCTTGCGGAACGCCGAGGAGTTGTCGACGACGATCACGCCGGCGTCGACGAACTTCTGGGCCAGGGCCCGCGAGGTGGTCGCGCCCGCGGAGAACAGCGCGATGTCGAGGCCGGAGGGGTCGGCGGTCGCGGCGTCCTCGACGGTGACCTCGCCACCGGCGAACGGCAGCACCGTCCCCGCCGAGCGGGCCGAGGCGAAGAAGCGCACCTGACCCACCGGGAAGCCACGCTCCTCGAGGATCTGCCGCATGGCGACGCCGACCTGACCGGTGGCGCCGACGACGCCGAGGTTGACGGCGGTGGGGTTCATCGGCCGGTACCTCCGTAGACGACGGCCTCCACCTCGGAGGAGTCGAGGTCGAACGCCGTGTGCGCCGCGGCGACCGCGGCGTCGACGTCGCCCTCGTCGACCACGACCGAGATCCGGATCTCGGAGGTGGAGATCATCTCGATGTTGACCCCGGCCTCGGCGATCGCCGAGAAGAACCGCGCGGTGACGCCCGGGTGGGAGCGCATGCCGGCCCCGATCAGGGAGACCTTGCCGACCTGGTCGTCGTAGAGCAGCTTCTCGAAGCCGACCTCGTCCTGGAGCACGGTCAGCGCCTTCATCGCGGTCGGGCCGTCGGTGCGCGGCAGCGTGAAGGAGATGTCGGTGAGGTTGGTGGCCGCGGCCGACACGTTCTGGACGATCATGTCGAGGTTGATCTGCGCGGCGGCGAGGGCGTCGAAGACCCGGGCGGCGACGCCCACCTTGTCGGGCACGCCGACCACGGTGATCTTGGCCTCGCTCCGGTCGTGGGCGACGCCGGCGATGATCGCTGCTTCCATGGTGGCCTCCTGGTGGGCCTCGTCGTTGATGCTGCCCTCCACGGTGGTGCCCTCGAGCTTGCTGAACGAGGAGCGCACGTGGATGGGGATGTCGTAGCGGCGGGCGTACTCGACGCACCGCAGGTGGAGGACCTTCGCCCCGCACGCCGCCATCTCGAGCATCTCCTCGTAGGTGACGCGGTCGAGCTTGCGGGCGGTCGGCACGATCCGGGGGTCGGCGGTGAAGACGCCGTCGACGTCGGTGTAGATCTCGCAGACGTCGGCGCGCAGCGCGGCGGCCAATGCGACGGCGGTGGTGTCGGTGCCGCCGCGGCCGAGGGTGGTGATCTCCTTGGTGTCCTGGCTGACGCCCTGGAAGCCGGCGACGATGACGATGTGCCCCTCGTCGATGGCCGCGGAGATCCGTCCCGGGGTGACGTCGATGATCTTCGCCTTGCCGTGCACCGAGTCGGTGATCACGCCCGCCTGGGAGCCGGTGAACGAGCGCGCTGTGAATCCGAGGTCGGAGATCGCCATCGCGACCAGGGCCATCGAGATCCGCTCGCCCGCGGTCAGCAGCATGTCGAGCTCGCGCGGCGGGGGCAGCGGGCTGACCTGCTCGGCGAGGTCGAGCAGGTCGTCGGTGGTGTCGCCCATCGCGGAGACCGCGACGACGACGTCGTGCCCGGCGCGCTTGGTGTCGACGATCCGCTGGGCGACGCGCTTGATGGCCGCAGCGTCAGCGACCGACGAACCGCCGTACTTCTGCACGACAATGCCCACGGGAATCGACCTCTGGTTGGTTGATCGGCCCGGAACCCCCGGACCGACCATCGATTCTACCGGGGCGTGGACTCCCCGGATCCGAGCATCTCACCGGCGGCGGCGACGTCCTCGGCCTCGCCCGTGAACTCGGTGTCGAGCCGGTCGTGGGACACGATCGAGAGAAGCGCGTTGAGGGCGACGCCGGCCAGGTTGCCCCACGAGGACACGTAGGAGAACTGCCACCACCACAGCGCCTCTTCGACGTCGCCGGAGCGGTAGTGGCGCAGGCCGGTCTCGAGGTCGGAGGCGATGGAGGTGAGGTCGTCGGAGAGGTTGCTCTCGACCAGCTCGGGCACGTAGGGGTCGAAGACGAAGCTGTAGGTGTCGAGGTTGTCGAGCATCGTGGCCAGCCGCAGCCGGAGCTGGTCGAGGTCGCTCTCGGGGCCGACGTCGGGCTGGTACTCCTCGCGGGGCTCGAAGTCGACGTGGGCGCCCAGCCGGGCCCCGGCGAGTGAGATCTGGCTGATCTCGAGCAGGAGCAGGGAGATCGCCCGGCCCGGGTCGCCCTCGGCGGCGATCTCACGGAGCGCGAGCAGGAAGCTCGCGACCGAGTCGGCGATCTGCTGGGCGAAGTCCTCGTTGTCGCTGTCGTTCACTGCGCGCTCAACCTTCCTGCGAATGCGCGTCCCAGGGTGACCTCGTCGGCGTACTCCAGGTCGCCGCCCACCGGCAGGCCGCTGGCCAGTCGGCTGACCTTGACCGGCAGGTCGTGGAGCATCCGGGTGATGTACGTCGCCGTCGCCTCGCCCTCGAGGTTGGGGTCGGTGGCGAGGATGACCTCGGTGATGCCGGGGTCGGAGAGCCGCATCATCAGCTCGCGGATCCGCAGCTGGTCGGGACCGATGCCCTCGATCGGCGAGATCGCGCCGCCGAGCACGTGGTAGCGGCCGCGGAACTCCTTGGTGCGCTCGATCGCGACGACGTCCTTGTACTCCTCGACGACGCACAGCTGGGTCGCGTCGCGCCGCGGGTCGCGGCAGATCCGGCACTGCTCGTCCTCGGAGATGTTGAAGCAGATCGAGCAGAACCGGGCCTTGGCCTTGACCTCGACCAGCACGTCGGCGAGCCGGCGTACGTCGGTGGGCTCGGCCTGGAGCAGGTGGAAGGCGATCCGCTGGGCGCTCTTGGGACCGACGCCCGGCAGCCGGCCGAGCTCGTCGATGAGGTCCTGGACCACGCCTTCGTACATGGGGTGATTGTCCCTAGAAGCCGAGCCGGCCCGGGGCTCCCCCGCCGGGCAGCTCGCCGCCCGGGCCGCCAGGACCACCGGGCAGCCCCCCGGGGAGCCCACCGCCCAGCCCGCCCGCGAGCGGGCCGAGGGCCTCGCCGGCGAGGGCGTCAGCCTGGGCCTTGGCGTCGCGGTAGGCGGCGACGACCATGTCGCCGAGGTCGGCCAGGTCGTCGGCGTCGTCGCCGTCGAAGCCGCCGGGCTTGATGTCGACCTTGACCAGGTCGCCGATGCCGTTGACCTGCACGGTCACGGCCCCGCCGGCGACGGTGCCGTCGACGGTGGTCTCGGCGAGCCGCTGCTGGGCCTCGGCCAGCCGCTCCTGCATCTGCTGGGCCTGCTGGAGCAGGCCGCCCAGGTCGAAGCCGCCGGCGTTGCCGAGGGCGTCGAAGGGGTTGTCGGTCACGGGGTACCTGCCTCTCGGGCGGTGCGGGACTGCCGCGGGGTCATGGGTTCGGGATCTCCTCGATGGGGCGGGCGCCGAGCTCGCGGGCGAGCAGCTCCGCGGCGCCGACGGGGTCGTTGTCGACGGCGGGGTCGTCGGGGTGGGCGTCGGCGTCGGCCGCGGCCAGGTCGGCGTCGCGCGGCTGGTCGGCACCGGGCTCGCGGGTCTGCCGCACCGCCTCGCGAGCTGCCGCGATGGTGTCGGGGGCGGCCGGCCTGATCGCCGGGGCCGCGGGCGCGCCGGCGTCGGCGGGGGGTGCGTCGACCCAGGCGGGAGGCGACTCCTGGGCGGGCGCGGCCTCCGGGGCCGGCGCCTCGGGCGGCTCGGGGGCGGCGGCGGGCGGAGCACCGGCGGGAGCGGCCGCCGCCGCGGGGACGGCGGCGGGCTGGGCACCCGGGTCGACGATCGTCTCGATCCGCCACGAGGCGCCGACGACGTCGATGGCGGCCTGCACCACGACGTCGTCGCAGCCGCTGCTCACGAACGAGTCGCGCGCGCCGGCGTTGGCGAAGCCGAGGGTGAGCACGTTGCCCTCGAGGCCGACGACCTGACAGTTCTGGCTGAGGTGGATCCAGGCGATCCGGCGGCGCGCCTTGGTGGCCTCGACCACGTCGGGCCACAGCCGGCGTACGTCGACCAGCGTCAGTCCGCCGGCCGAGGGCGCGGCCGGGGCGACCACCGGCTCGGGGGACGCCGGTGGCTGGGCGGGGCCGGGCTCGGCGGCGGGCTGCTGGGGTTCGGGCTCCCGCGCCGGCTCCGAGGGGGGCTGCTCGGCGGCGGGCTGCTCGGCGGCGGGCTCCTGGGCGGCGGGCTGCTCGGCGGCGGGCTGCTCGGCGGCGGGCTGCCCGGGGCTGGGCTGCCCGGGAGCCGGGGCGGGCTCGGGCATCACGACCCGCGGCTCGATCACCGGTGCGGCCGGGGCGGCGGGCGCCGCCGCAGGTGCCGGGGCGGCCGGGACGCCGGTGACCCCGATCCGGCGCTCGAGCCGGTCGAGGCGGGCCGCCAGGCCCTCGACGCCGTGGTCGGCGCCGGGCAGCAGCACCCGGGCGCAGAGCAGCTCGAGCAGCAGCCGGGGCGCGGTGGCGCCGCGCATCTCGGTGAGGCCGGTGGCGAGGATGTCGGCGGCCCGGCTCAGGTCGTGGGCGCCGAAGCGGGCGGCCTGGGCGACCAGCCGCTCGCCCTGGTCCTGGGCGACGTCGATGAGTCCGGTGGCGGTGGCCTCGGGCACCGCGGCGATGATCACCAGGTCGCGCAGCCGGCGCAGCAGGTCCTCGGTGAACCGGCGCGGGTCCTGCCCGGTTTCGATCACCTTGTCGACCACGCCGAAGACCGCGGCGCCGTCGCCGGCTGCGAACGCGTCGACGACGTCGTCGAGCAGGCTGTCGGGGGTGTAGCCGAGCAGGCCGGTCGCGAGCTGGTAGGTGACGCCCTCGGGGCCGGCGCCGCCGATCAGCTGGTCGAGCACGCTGAGGGTGTCGCGGGCCGAGCCGGCGCCGGCGCGCACCACGAGCGGCAGCGCGGCGGGCTCGATGGCGACGTTCTCGGCGGCGCAGAGCTCGGAGAGGTACGTCGACAGCGACCGCGGCGGGATCAGCCGGAACGGGTAGTGGTGGGTGCGCGAGCGGATCGTCGCGATCACCTTGTCGGGCTCGGTGGTGGCGAAGATGAAGCGCAGGTGCTCCGGCGGCTCCTCCACCAGCTTGAGCAGCGCGTTGAAGCCCTGGGTGGAGACCATGTGGGCCTCGTCGATGATGTAGACCTTGTAGCGGCTCCGCACCGGGGCGAAGAACGCCTTCTCGCGCAGATCGCGGGCGTCGTCCACGCCGCCGTGGCTGGCGGCGTCGATCTCGATGACGTCGATCGAGCCGGGGCCTCCGCGGCCGAGGTCGCGGCAGCTCTCGCACTCGCCGCACGGGTCGGCGACCGGGGCGCGCTCGCAGTTGAGCGCCCGGGCCAGGATGCGCGCCGAGGTGGTCTTGCCGCAGCCGCGGGGGCCGGAGAACAGGTAGGCGTGGTTGACCCGGTTGCCGGCCAGCGCGGCGCGCAGCGGCTCGGTCACGTGCTCCTGACCGATGACCTCGGCGAAGGTCTCGGGACGGTAGCGCCGGTAGAGCGCGAGGTGGTTCTCCATTGCGGCGAGCCTAACCAGCCGCACCGACAGCGGACAGGCCGGTCGGCGGCCCGCGGGGCTGCTGGGTCGGGCGGGGCGGCTGGGCCGGCGGCGGGTGCGCGCATGTAACGCGCAGTTATCCGAACTGGTGCGCCGTTACAAGGGCGCGCCAGTTCGGGTAAACGCGCGTTACAAGGGGCCGCGAGTCCACGAACCTCGTCCTCGAGGACAGCCACCCGGCACCTCAGGTGGAGGCGGGTGGCCGGTCGGGGGCGGCAGCGTGGTGGTCATGACGATCCTGCTGTTCGACCCCCGGGTCGCCGCGGTGCCGGTGCACGAGTCCGGGGAGCCCCTGGTCGGGCTCGACGAGGGGTTCGGCCCCGCCCGCGCGCTGGTACGACGTGGGCTGGCCGACCGCCTCGACGCGGCCCGCGACCTGCTGCCGCGCGGCGTTCTGCTCCGGGTGGTCGAGGGGCACCGCAGCGTGGCCGACCAGCGCGCGATCATCGCCCGCTACTCCGCCCAGGTGTGCGCGGCGCGGCCCGGCGTCTCGGCGACCGAGCTCGCCGTGCTGACCAGCCGGTTCGTGGCGCCGGTCGAGGTGGCGCCGCACGTGGCCGGCGCCGCGGTCGACCTGACCCTGGTCGACGCGTGCGGCGACGAGCTCGACCTCGGCACGGCGATCGACGCGACCCCCGAGCAGTCGGGCGGCCGCTGCTACACCGCCGCCACCGACATCTCCCCCGACGCCCGCGCCCACCGCGACCTGCTGGCCCGGGTGCTCGGCGCCGTCGGCCTGGTCAACTACCCCACCGAGTGGTGGCACTGGTCCTACGGCGACCGCTACTGGGCCCTGGTCACCGGTGCCGCCGCGGCGCCGTACGGACCGGTCGCCGGGCAGGAGGCGGCGGCGTGAGCGCGCTCGCGGTGCTGCCCGCCGTCGCCCCCAGCAGGCCCACGCTCGCCGTCGACCTCGGCGCGGTGGCCGCCAACGTGCGAACCTTCGCCGCCCTGAACCCGCTGCTCGCGGTGGTCAAGGCCGACGGGTTCGGGCACGGCGCCGCGGACGTCGCCCGCACGGCCCTCGCGCACGGCGCCACCGGGCTGGGGGTGACCAGCATCGACGAGGCGTTCGCCCTGCGCGACCACGGCATCGACGCGCCGGTGCTGAGCTGGCTGAACCCGGTCGACGCCGACTGGGAAGGTGCGGCCGGGGCCGGGGTCGAGGTCGCCGTCCCGTCGCTGGAGCACCTGCTCGCCCAGCCGCCCGGCGCCCGCGTGCACCTCCACCTCGACGTCGACATGGCGCGCGACGGCGCCGCCCCCGCGGAGTGGCTGGCCCTGTGCGGCGCGGCCCGGCGGCTGGAGCGGGCCGGGGCCCTGGAGGTCGTCGGGCTGATGGGCCACCTCGGCTGCGCCGACGAGCCCGACCACCCGGCCAACGCCACGGCCCGCACCCGGTTCGCGTGGGGACTCGAGACCGCCCGCGCCGCCGGGCTGCGGCCCCGGGTGCGCCACCTGGCGGCCACCTCGGCGACGCTCACCGACCCGCGCACCCACCACACCCTGAGCCGGGTGGGTGCGGGGCTGGTCGGCATCGACCCGTCGCGCACCACCGCGCTGCGTCCGGCGCTCACCCTCACCGCCCCGCTGGTCACCCTCCGCGAGGTCCGGCCCGGCACCCCCGTCGGCTACGGCCACACCTGGGTCGCCGACCGGCGCACCACGCTCGGGCTGCTGCCGGTCGGGTACGCCGACGGCCTGCCCCGCCTGGCCTCCGGCCGCGGCGAGGTGTGGGTCTCGGGGCGCCGCCGCCCCCTGGTCGGGCGGATCTCGATGGACATGGCCGTCGTCGACCTCGGCGACACCCCGGCCCGCCCCGGCGACCCGGTGACCGTCTTCGGCCCCGGCGACGCCGGGGAGCCGACGGTCCGCGAGTGGGCCGACTGGGCCGACACGATCGAGCACGAGGTCGCCACCGGGCTCGGCTCCCGCCTGCACCGCACCACCGTCGCGACCCCGCTGAGGAGCCTCGCGTGAGCACCACCATCCCCACCGCCGCGTCCGCCCCCTCGAACCCCCTGCGCGTCGCCGTCGTCGGCGGCGGCCGGAGCAGCGAGCACGACGTCTCGCTGGCCTCCGCGGCCGGCGTCGCCGCGGCCGCGGCCCGCCGCGGCCACGACGTGGTGAGGCTGACCATCCACCGCGACGGCACCTGGCTCGACGCGGGCCGCCGGCCGCTGGGGCTGGCCGGCGCGGTCGACGTGCTGCGGAGCTGTGCGGTGGTCGTGCCGATGCTCCACGGACCGGGCGGCGAGGACGGCACCCTGGCGGCGCTCTGCGAGCTGGCCGGGGTCCCGTACGTCGGAGCGGGGGTCGGGGCCGGCGCCCTGGCGATGGACAAGTGGGCCACCAAGCTGGTCGCGGGGGCGCTCGGCGTCGCCACCGCCCCGGGCCGGCTGCTCACCGCGGCCGACGCGGCGTCGTACACCTGCGCCGGGCCGGTCGTGGTCAAGCCGGTCGCCGCCGGCTCGAGTCACGGCGTCTCGCTGGTGCGCACCCCCGACGAGCTGCCCGCCGCCCTGGCGGCCGCGCTCGAGCTCGACGCCCGGGTGCTGGTGGAGGAGGTCGTGGTCGGCCGCGAGGTCGACGTCGCGGTGCTCGGCCGCCCCGACGGGAGCCGGGTGGTCGCGCCGCTGCTGGAGGTCGTGGCCGACGGTCTGTTCGACGCCGAGACCAAGTACGACGGCTCGGCCGACTTCCGGGTGCCGGCCGAGCTCGCCGACGTCGACCGCAAGGCGCTCGAGGACGCCGCGGTCGCCGTCTACGACGCGCTCGGCTGCCGGGGCGTTGCCCGCGTCGACTTCTTCCTCACCGCCGACGGACCGGTGCTCAACGAGGTCAACACCACGCCCGGGTTCACCGAGCAGTCCCAGGTGCCGCGGATGTTCGCGGCCGCCGGCACGTCGTACGAGGAGCTGGTCGACCTGCTGGTGCGCGACGCGCTCGCGGCATGACGGAGCGCACCGAGGGCCGCACCGAGCCACGTTCCACCGGCCGGGTCGACGGGCTGGACCTCCTGCGGGGCTTGGCGATCGGGCTGGTCCTGCTGCGCCACGCCCTGCCCGCGCCGTTCGCGGGGGCGGGGGTGGTCGGGGTGGTGATGTTCTTCGCCCTCAGCGGCTGGCTGATCACCGGGCTGCTGGTCGAGGAACGGGTCCGCACCGGCCGGATCGACCTGCGGCGGTTCTACGCCCGCCGGGCCCGGCGGCTGGTGCCGGCGCTGGTCGCGCTGGTGGCCGGGGTGGTCGTGGTGACGCTGCTGCTCGACCCCCTGGGCGACCGCGGCGAGCTCGGGCGCACGGTGCTCTTCGCCCTCACCTGGACCGGCAACCTGCCGTTCGGCCACGCCAGCGACGCGACGTTCCACCTGTGGACGCTGGCCACCGAGGAGCAGTTCTACCTCGTCTGGCCGGCACTGCTGCTCCTGCTCGGCCCGCGCCGCGGGCTGGCGGTGGCGGCGGCCGCCACGACGCTCGCGCTCGTCGCCACCGTGGTGTGGTCGCGCGGCACACCCGACGTGGCGTACTCGCTGCCGACCAGCTGGGCGCTCTGCTTCGTCATCGGCGGCGCCGCCCGGGTGCACCGCGACCGGCTCGCCGGGCTTGCGCTCCCGGCCTGGACGCCGGCCGTCGCCGTCGCCGGGCTGGCCGTGCTGAGCGTGGTTCCATTGCGTGGTCACGCGCTCACCTACCTGGCAGGAGGCCCCGCGATCGCGTCGCTCACCGCGGTGCTGCTGCTGTCGTGGCACACCTGGACCGAGGTCACCGGGCCGGCGCTGCGGGCGCTGGTCTGGCTCGGCACGGTCTCCTACGGCGGCTACCTGTGGAACTACCCCCTCACGCTGTGGCTGCGCCCGCACCTGCCCGAGGCGGTCGCCGGCGTGCTCGCCGTCGGGCTGACACTGGCGGCCGCGGCGGCGAGCCGGCGCTGGGTGGAGCGGCCGTTCGAGGCGCGCCGCACCACCCCCGTGGTGGCGACGGCATGACCGACGCGCGTCCGGCAGCCACCCGCTCGTGGGAGGAGTGGGCCCCCGACGCCGCGGTCGGCGCGGCGGTGCTGCTCTTCGGCGTCGCCGAGCTGCTGCTCTCCGACCGGTCGACCGACGTCTACGGCGTCGGCGGCCCGGCCGGGCTGCCCGAGGTGCTGCTGGTGCTGGCGTTCGCGGCGGCGTCCGGGCTGAGCCGGCGCGCACCGGCGGCGGCGCTGACCCTGGTCTGGGTCTCGTGCGGGTTGCAGGTGCTGAACGGGACGTCGGTGCTCACCGTGCAGTTCTCGGTGGCGATCGTCGCGTTCGGGTGCGCGCGGTGGGGGCGGGCACCCACGGTGGTGCTGAGCGGCCTGTCGATCCCGGCCGCCGCCGTCATCGGCGTGGTGACCGTGCAGCAGGGGTCGTACGGCTTCTTCCGCGGCATCGTGGTCTTCCGCGAGCTCATCGACAGCGCCTACCGGTTCAGCGACAC
The DNA here is from genome assembly GCF_016924665.1 of Nocardioides sp. SYSU D00038. Taxonomy (GTDB): domain Bacteria; phylum Actinomycetota; class Actinomycetes; order Propionibacteriales; family Nocardioidaceae; genus Nocardioides. The sequence continues at coordinate 31,495 of NZ_JAFFJT010000010.1, read as the reverse complement.
CCTGCTGGTCGGCGCGGCGATCGTCGGCACGCTGACGCTCGCGCTGCCGTGGCTGCTCGGCCTCGCGCTGCGCGCCACCGCGCGCGCCCAGCGCTCCGAGGTCGGCCAGGTGCGCGCCGAGGAGCAGGCCGCGATCGCGCAGCGCGAGTCGGAGCAGGCCCGCGAGATCGCCCGGCTCCGCGAGGAGCAGGCCCGGATGGCGCGCGACGTCCACGACGTCGTCGGCCACTCGCTGGCGGTGATCCTGGCGCAGGCCGAGTCGGCGCAGTACCTCGACGAGCCGGAGCGCCTCAAGGAGACCCTGGCCACCGTCGCCACCTCGGCGCGCACCTCGCTGCAGGACGTCCGGGCCGTGCTGCAGGCGACGCCGCACGAGCAGGCCCGCCGCGGCGGGCTCGACGAGCTGATCGAGGGGGTGCGGGCCAGCGGCCACGAGGTGCTCACCGCCGAGGTGGGCCAGCCTCAGCCGCTGCCGCCGGAGCTCGAGGTGGTGGCCTACCGGGTGCTCCAGGAGATGCTGACCAACGCGATCCGGCACGGTCGCCGCGACCGACCCGTGCACGTCGAGCGGCACTGGCCCGACGGCGGGTTCCAGGACGACCTGCGGATCGAGGTCCGCAACTCCACCGACCCCGCCGACGTGACCCAACCGATCAGCGCCCCCACCGAGGGCGGCGGCCAGGGGCTCGACGGGATGCGTCGACGGCTGGAGTCGGTGGGCGGCAGGATCGACGTACGCCGGCGCGAGGAGCCGGACGCGACGACGTTCACCGCCACCGCGTGGGTGCCGGTGCGGGCAGGAGGGTGATGACCGACGCCGGGGCGACCGCCGAGCGCGACATCGAGGTGCTGCTGGTCGACGACCAGGACCTGTTTCGCGAGGGGGTGCGGGTGATCGTCGACGCGCAGCCCGGGATGCGGGTGGTCGGCACCGCCGGCGACGGGCTCGAGGCGGTGCGGCTGGTCGAGGAGCTCGAGCCCGACGTGGTGCTGATGGACATCCGGATGCCGGAGATGGACGGGGTGGAGGCGACCCGGCAGGTGTTCGCCCCCGAGCGGGTGGCGCGCCGGTCGCGGCCGGTGCGGGTGGTGGTGCTCACGACGTTCAACCTCGACGACCGGGCGGCGACCGCGATCCGGCACGGCGCCTCGGGCTTCCTGCTCAAGGACACCACCCCGGTGCAGCTGCGCGACGCGATCCGCACGGTGCACGCCGGCAACGCGGTGCTCGCCCCCGCCGACCTGTCCACCCTGCTCGACCACCAGTTCCGCGCCCCGACACCGACCCCGGCGGCGTACCTCGCCCTCACCGACAAGGAGCGCGAGGTCTTCGGCGCGGTGGCCCGGGGGCTGTCGAACACCGAGATCGCGAGTCAGGTCTTCGCCAGCGAGTCGACGGTGAAGACCCACGTGGGCGCCATCCTCCGCAAGCTGGGCCTGCGCGACCGGGTGCAGATCGTCGTCTTCGCCCACGAGCACGGGCTGGTGGACTGAGCCGGCCCCGGTCGGGGATAGTCCCGGACGAAGTGGCCCCCTGGGCCGCCCCGACCCGACCACAACGTCAGGGACTACCGCAGCGGCGGCACCCGGGTAGTCCCGGACGAAATGGCCGCCCCGGGCCCGCTGGACCCGACCACAACGTCCGGGACTACCGCGAACGGCGGCGCCAGGCGGCCCGCTCCCCGAGGGCGACGGCCAGGGTGAGGATGCCGCCGACGACGACCACGACGAGGAGGAGGGCGTCGTGGGCCGCGCCGATCTGGCCGTCGCCTTCGTCCTCGCCCGGTGGGGGCTGCGGGTCGGGATAGGGCACGAGGTCGTGCAGCACCCAGGCGAACAGGGCCAGGGCGACGACGTAGACGAGCACGCGGAGGAGCAGGAAGGCGCGGCGCACGGGCCCCAGCGTGCCCGCCCGGGAGCACGACGGGGAACGGATCGCGTACTCAGCCCACCGGCCGCTCGCTAGCGTCGACGGCATGAGCCTGCTGCGCGACCTGACCGACGACGAGGCCCGCGCCGCGCTGCCGCTGAAGTGGGGCACGGTGCCGGAGGACGTGCTGCCCCTGTGGGTGGCCGAGATGGACTACGCGCTCGCACCGCCGGTCGCCGACGCGCTGCAGCGGGCGGTGGCGGCCGGGATGACCGGCTACCCGCCGTTCGTGCGCGGCGGCGGCGAGCTCGGACGGGCGCACGCCGGGTTCGCCGAGCGCCACTACGGCCAGGCGGTCGACCCCGAGCAGGTGATGCCGGTCGTCGACGTGACCGCGGGGGTGCGGCTGGCCCTGGAGGTGCTGAGCGAGCCCGGGCCGGTGGTGCTGCCGCTGCCGGCGTACGACCCCCAGCTGCGGCTGATGGAGGTCACCGGTCACGAGCGCTGGGACCTGCCGCTCGACCCCGACGCCGACCGCAGCACCATCGACCTCGACGCGCTCGACCGCCTCTTCGCCGACGGCGCCCGCACGCTCCTGCTCACCAACCCCCACAACCCCACCGGCCGCTGCTGGACCCGCGCCGAGCTCGAGGGCGTGCGCGACGTCGTCGTGCGGCACGGCGCCCGGGTGGTGAGCGACGAGATCCACGGGCCGCTGGCGCTGCCGGGCCACGAGTTCGTCCCCTACCTCAGCCTCGACGGCACCGCCGACCACGCGGTCGCCGTGGTCGCGACCTCCAAGGCGTTCAACACCCCCGGGCTGCGCTGCGGGCAGATCGTCACCGACCACCGGCCCACCCACGAGCGGTTGGCTGCGGTGCCGATGGCCCACAACGAGTCGTGGTCGCCGCTGGGGCTGGTCGCGGCCGTCGCGGCGTACGACGACGGCGACCCCTGGCTCGCCGAGCTGGTCGAGCGGCTCGACGCCCAGCGCGCGCTCCTCGACGAGCTGCTGCCCACCCACCTGCCCGGCGCCCGGGTGCGCCGGCTCGAGGCGACGTACCTGGCCTGGCTCGACCTGCGCGCGCTCGGCCACGACGACCCCGCCGCCGTGGCGCTGGCCACCGGGCGGGTCAAGGTCGCGCCCGGCCACGCCTACCACCCCGGCCTGACCGGGCACGTGCGGCTCAACCTCGCCACCTCGCCCGACCGCCTCGCCGAGGGCGTACGGCGCCTGGGCGCGGCGCTGGTGTGAACGGTGCTGGCCGGAGCGGCGGGCTGAGCGGGGTCAGGCCTCCATCAGCGGGCTGAACGATCGCCCCGGCCGGGTGAGCACCGCCCGCTCGCGCAGCACGTCGAGATCCTCGGCGGAGGTGTGGTCGCCGGTGCCGCGGCGCAGCACGTAGCCGAAGCCGTGGGTGCGGAAGACCGTGCCGCCCGCGACCCGCACCGACCACAGCAGCTGGGCGTCGACGTGCTTGCGCACCGCCCGGAAGCCGCCGGCCTCGTGGAGCAGGGTGCGCTCGACCAGCATCGTGCCGCCGGCCACGAACCCCCGGTAGACCTCGGCCGGCGACGGCTGGCGCATCGTGGTGTCGAGCGGCTCGAGGTAGTACCACTCCGCGCCGGTGCCGACCAGCTCCGCGCCGCTGTAGGCGCGGGCGAGCAGCAGGTCGGCGACCAGGTCGGGCCCGTACCAGTCGTCGTCGTCCATCTTCACCACCACGTCGCCCGACGCCCGGCGCGCGGCGGCCTGGAGCACGTCACCGAAGACCGCCCGGGCGGGCTGGGGCACCACGGCGACCGGGCGCCCGGGCACCAGCTCGGCCACCCTCGCGGGGTCGACGTCGAAGCCGTGCGGCGCCAGGACCAGCTCGAGCGAGTCGACGCCGCGCTGCCGCGCGGCCTGGGCCAGCGCGTGCTCGAGCAGCTCTGGCCGCCGGGTCGCGAGCACCACCGAGACCGCCGGCTGCCAGGCGACCCGCACCCCCGACAGCTCGCCGAGCCGACGCCGCCACGCCAGCGAGGAGTACGACGACAGCGCGGCCCGGCGCAGGCGCACCGAGTGCTCCTCGCGGGCGACCGGGTCGGCCAGGTCGGGGGCCGCGCCGAGCAGGCCGGCGACCGGCTCGCCGAGGAGGTGGGCCACGGAGGGGGGCACCGCGTCGGCCACCAGCGGCACCCCGGCCATCGCCAGCCCGGCGACGCCTCGCGCGAGCGCGACCGGCCGGTCGTCGCGGCCGTCGGACAGGTCGAGCGCGACCCCGGCGGCCGTCCGCAGCCGCCGGACCAGCGCCTCGGTGGCCTCGACGGGCCCGACCAGCCGCTCGACGGTCGCGGTGGGCGCGGTGGGCGCGGGGTCGAAGCCGATGGGGTTGAGCACCCGTTCGTCGAGCGGGCCCAGCGCCAGCGGACCGTCGGGGTCGGTGACCACCAGCGGCGACCGGCCGGTGACGCCGGAGGCCTCCGACGACCCGGCCTCCGCCGCGCCCAGCAGCACGTCGGGCGGCACCTTGTCGCTGCGCGGCCGGCCGACCACCAGCCCGCGGTGGCCGGTCCGGTCGGGCCACACCGACGTGCGGCCCAGCTCGGCCACCACCGCGTCCACCGGCGCGGGCGCGGCGAACCGCAGCACCGTCAGCCACCCGCCGTCGACGGCCCGGGCGCGCAGCAGCACCAGCGCCGGCCACTCCGGCCGTGCGACCAGGGTCAGGGCGGCGGTGGCGTCGTCGAGCCACACCGCGATCGCGGCCGAGCGCACCCCGGGCGGCACCACGAGCGAGCGCAGCGCGGCGCGGTCGGGCACCACCACGGCCACCCGCTCGCGCCGTCCGGCCTCGGGGGCCGGGTCGCCGGGGCGCAGCACCAGCCGGGAGTCGGGCGCCTCCGCGAGGAACGCCGCCAGCGCGGTCGGCTCGGCCGCCACCTCAGGGCTCGATCCGGTGCACCAGCGGCCGCCGGGCGCGGGCCAGCCAGGTCTGCGTGACGTGCTCGACCACGTGGGTGCCGGGCGGCGCCTCGATGCGGTGCAGCCCCCAGACCTCCTCGCCACGGCCCTCGACGATGGCCTGGTAGACCTCCATCTCGCGCCGCTTGCGCGGGGTGCGGAACGCGTCGAACTCCTCGGTGCTGCTCCAGTGGGCGAACTCGTCCTGGTCGAGCCACTTCAGCTCCACGCAGAGCCCCTCGGGCGCCACCACCCGCTCGGAGGTCGCCGGGAACTCCCGCACCTCCCACTCGAACGCCTTGACGAAGGTGAACTCCGGGCCCATGGGGTAGATCCACGGCTCGAGGAACCGGAAGCCGAGGTCGAGCCAGGCCACCGAGTCGCTCTCGACCGACAGCGGGTGCCGCGGGATCGCCACGACGGCGTTCGAGCTCTCCAGCTGCCAGGAGAGGTCGCGCAGGTGGTCGACGCCCTCGCGGGTGAGCACCATGTCGCCGTCCCACTTCATCGAGTACGCCGTGCGCACGTGGGCGAACGACCAGTTGTAGAAGTGGGTCAGCGAGTGCACGGAGTGGGGCGCGGTGTGCAGGTGCTCGGCGCCGGCGCGGGCGACCCGGAAGGGGTACGACGCCAGGGTGAACCGGTGCTCGGCACCCAGCGCGGCCACCACCTCGCGGGCCACCTCGGCGGTGCCGTCGTCGGAGTCGTTGTCGACCAGCACGACGTGCTGCACGGCCTCGAACATCGGCGGCAGCACCCGCGGCAGGTTGCGGGCCTCGTTCTTGACCCGGAACACGCAGGTCAGCCCCGGGCGCAGCGGCCCGGAGCGCCAGGGCCACACGACGTCGTAGCCCTCGTGGCCCTCGGCGCTGGCGATGTCCGGGGGCGCCGTGCGCAGCGGGCTCACCGCGCCCGGCCGGCCACCCGGCGCAGCGCGGCGCGCACCGGGCGCGGCACCATCGCCCGCACCCCGTGGGGCAGCCGGTCGGCGGCCCGGCGCGGCCCCGACGACGCGAGCCGGGCCTCGGCCTCCGCGGCGGCCTCCCGCCGGGCGGCGAGCGCGGTCGACTGGGCCACCGCCTCCGACTCCTCGTAGAGGTCGGCGTACGCCGCACGCAGCTGGTCGAGGTGCTCGTGCACCTCGGGGGTGTCGCCGCCGTCGTCGGCCAACTTGTTCAGCGCCTGCCAGCTCTCCTCGGCCAGGTCGCGCAACCGGGCGGGCACCTCGACGTCGTCCCAGGTGAGCTGCACCCGGCGCAGCCCGGGGTCGATGAACTCGTGCACCCGCCGGATGTCGTTGGCGGTGGCGACCTTGACCGACTCGAGGTCGAAGTCGCGGCCGATCGCGAACAGCGGCACGGTCCAGTCGGTCAGCAGGTCGCCGTAGCGCACGAAGGCCCGCTGGGAGCCGCGGGTGGAGCGCTCGGTGTGGAGCATCATGTTGACCCACGCGGCGGTGCGGTTGACCTCGCCGAAGCGCGACGCGTAGTACTTCTGCTTGCTGCCCACGACCTCGGTGACCGGGCGCAGCATCGTGACGTACGCCGGCGTCGCGTCGCACCGCATCGAGGCCGAGCGCCACAGCCCCTGGAACCAGGCCAGTCGGGGGTCCTTGACGACCAGCTCGGGGCCGCCCTCGGTGAACTGACCCTCGAGCCACTCGTGCAGGCGGGTGCGCAGCGGCTCGAGGTTGTTGAGCTTGCCGGCCTCGAACCAGGCCGCGGGGCGGGCGTCGGAGACCTGCACGTTGCAGCGCCGGAGCAGCTCGTCGTGGAAGTCGACCACCCACTGCGGCTCGCCGAACCCCTTGGGGTTGGTCTCGTCGGCGCTGACCTCGGGCTGGGGCACGTGCATGCCGAGGGTCTGCAGCGCGCCGGCCATCGTGCTGGTGCCGCTGCGCCCGGAGCCGACCACGAACACGACCCGTCGCTTCACCGGTGCCGCGGGCAGCAGCTCGGGCGGCGCGGGCAGGTCGGACATGGCCAGCAGCCTAGTGGGGAGCACTAGGCTGGCCCGCATGCGAGGGCTGGTCGGTCGTCGGGCCGCGCTGGCCCGGCTCGAGGCGGAGAACGCCGCCCTCCGCGACCGGCTCGCCCGCCTCGAGGGCCGTCCCGACCTGGGCTACCTGTTCGTGATGACCTACGGCCGGTCGGGGTCGACGGTGCTCAACTCGGTGCTCAACACCGTCCCGGGCTACACGATCCGCGGCGAGAACCGCGCTGCCCTGCGCCACCTCCACCAGTTCCACGCCACGATGCTGGCCGAGAAGCGGCGCCGCGGCGCGGCCACCCGGACCCCCGGACACCCGTGGTACGGCATCGCGGGCTACCCCGAGCGGCGGGCCCTGGAGGCGCTGCGCGCGCTGGCGCTGCAGACCGTGCTGCGCCCGGAGCCGGGCACCCGGGTGACGGGGTTCAAGGAGATCCGCTGGTACCACGACGACCTCGCCGACCACGTCGGCTGGCTGAGGGAGGTCTTCCCGGGCGCCCGGTTCGTCGTCAACACCCGCAACCACGCCGACGTGCTGCGCAGCGGGTGGTGGGCCGAGCAGGGGCCGGGCATGGCCGACCGGCTGGCCGAGATCGAGCGCGACCTGCTGGCCGTCGCCGCCGACCTCGGCGACGCCGCCCACCACGTGCACTACGACGACTACGCCGCCGACCCCACCGCGCTCCGCCCGCTCTTCGACTGGCTGGGCGAGCCGTTCGACGAGGACGCGCTGCGCGCCACGATGAGCGTGCGGCTCACCCACTGAGCCCGGGCCGGGTCAGCCGAGGGAGTCCTTGGCGTGCTGGGCGGCGATCAGTCCGGCGTACCACTCGAAGGACCGCTTCGGGGTGCGCACCTGGGTCTCGTAGTCGACGTGCACCAGCCCGAAGCGCTGGGTGTAGCCCTCGGCCCACTCGAAGTTGTCGAGCAGCGACCAGCAGTAGTAGCCGCGCACGTCGACGCCGCGCCGGCAGGCCTCCTCGACCGCGCGCAGGTGGGAGGCGAGGTAGTCGATGCGGGCCTGGTCGTCGACGACGCCGTGCTCGTCGGGTCCGGTGCCGTAGGCCGCTCCCGACTCGGTGATCATGATCGGCGGCAGCGCGGCGCGGAACCGGGCGCGCAGCATGACCAGCCACTCGCGCAGGGCGTCGGGCACGACCGGCCAGCCGAAGTCGGTGGTGGGGTAGCCCACCAGCTCGCGGAACTCGAACGGCATCGGCGAGTCCTCCGGGGCCGCGCCGATCCGCATCGGGTTGTAGTAGTTGACGCCGTAGAAGTCGAGGGGCTGGCGGATCGTCGCCAGGTCCCCCTCCTGGACGACGTCCTCGAGCAGCGGGCCGAGGTCGAACGGGTAGCGACCCAGCAGCATCGGCTCGAGGATCATGCCGTTCCAGATCGCGTCGAAGAGCTTGGTGGCGCCGACGTCGGCCTCGTCGTCGCTGGCCGGCCACATCGGGGCGTGGTTGTTGGCGCAGCCGACCTCGCCGACGGCGCCGGCCGCGCGCAGCGCGACCACCGCCCGGCCGTGGGCGAGCAGCAGGTGGTGGGCGGCCGGCAGCGAGTCGAACATCAGCGCCTTGCCGGGCGCGTGCACCCCGATGCCGTAGCCCATCAGCGAGGCGACGTTGGGCTCGTTGACCGGCACCCAGTGGGTGACCCGGTCGCCGAGCGTCTCGCCCAGGATGGCGGCGTAGTCGGCGAACCGCTTGACCGTGGCCCGGTTGAGCCAGCCGCCGTCGTCCTCGAGGCCCTGGGGCAGGTCCCAGTGGTAGAGCGTGACCATGGGGTCGATGCCCGCCGCCAGCAGGTCGTCGACGAGCCGGTCGTAGAAGGCCAGGCCGCGCGGGTCGACCGGCCCGGAGCCGGTTGGCTGGATCCGCGGCCAGGCGACCGAGAACCGGTAGCCGGTGGTGCCGAGCCGCTTCATCAGCGCTACGTCCTCGGCGTGCCGGTGGTAGTGGTCGCACGCCGGGTCGCCGGTGGCGCCGTCGACCACCGCACCGGGACGGGCCGCGAAGGTGTCCCAGATGCTCGGGCCGCGGCCGTCGGCGGTGGTCGCGCCCTCGATCTGGAACGCCGCGGTGCTGGTGCCGAAACGGAAGCCGGGGGGCAGCTGGGGCAGGGTGTGGTCAGGCATTGCGACAATCGTGCCCGTGAGCACCGAGATCCGCCGGGGAACCGAGCGATTCACCGAAAAGGCAGCCGGACGTCTGTCCCGACACTCCTTCTCGTTCGGGGCGAGCCACGACCCCGAGAACCTCGGCTTCGGCCCGATGACGTGTCACGACGACCACCTGCTCGGCTCGGGCCAGGGGTTCGAGACCCACCGGCACAGCGGCCTGGTGATCGTCAGCTGGGTGGTGTCGGGAGTGCTGCGCCACACCGGCCCCGACGGGTCCGTCGACGTGCCGGCCGGGTCGGTGGCCGTGCTCAACGCTGGCCCCGGGGTCGACCACGCCGAGGTCGCCGCCGCCCCGCAGACCCGCTTCGTGCAGGTCTGGCTGCGCACCGACGACCCCGCCGAGCAGCCGTCGTACGACGCGTGGCCGGTGGCCCTGGGCACCGGACTCACCGAGGTGCTGACCCACGAGGGGGCGACCTTCTCGGTGGCCCGTCTCGAGGCCGGCGAGTCCCTCACCCTGCCCGAGGCCCCGCTGCGCCACCTCTACCTCGCCCGCGGCGCCCTCACCCGCTCCTCGCTGGCCGAGCCCCTCGCCGAGGGCGACGCCTTCCGCTTCACCGCCGAGCCCGGCGAGCCGCCGTTCGAGGTCACCGCCGCCGTCCCCTCCGAGCTGCTGCTCTGGACCTTCGCCTGACCGCGCCCGCCGGCCGAACGCCCTCCGTCGCCGGTGGTCGAGGTGCTGGCCGGGGTATCGCCGACCCGGCGCTTGTTGTCGTCGCAGTGCGCCGACCCGGCGTCAACTGACGACGGCTCGGCGACACCTGACCCGGCCGCGGTGGTTGCGGGAGGGCGTTCGTTTCACCGGGTCTCGAGGCTCAGGCCTGGCGGCCTTCGCACCTCGACCACCGGCGCTGGTTGAGGTGCGAGCGAAGCGAGCCTCGAAACCCCTGCACCCGAACGCCCCTCGCCGCGGGACGGGAGGGCTGTCGTCGCGCCAGGTTTCGAGACAGGACTTCGTCCTTCCCCAACCAGCGGTGCGCGCGAGTCAGCGGATGACCGACAGCACCGCCGGACGGACCTCGGCGACGGCCGGGGCGCCGGAGAGGTCGGGCAGGACGCCGAGGGGCTCGCCGTCGCCGCCGACCTCGACCGGGGTGCGGCCGGTGGCGGCGATCTCGACCCGCGCGCCGCGGAGCACGTGCACCTCGTCGCGGTGCACGTGACTGCCGTCGTAGATGGTCGGGAGTGCCCGCATCAGCGCGATCCGGGAGGCGGCCTCGACCACGATCACGTCGAGCAGGCCGTCGTCGACGGTGGCGGGCGGGGCGACGTGCATGCCCTTGCCGTAGTAGCCGGAGTTGGCGACCACCACGGTGGCGGCGTCGTGCTCGCGCACGTCGCCGTCGACCGAGACCCGGTAGCGGGCCGGCTGGTACGTCGCCAGGGCGCGGAGCGCGCCGAGGGGGTACTGCAGCTGCTTGGGCACCCGCCGCATCCGGTGCACGTAGGCCGCCGCGCGGGCGTCGACACCGGCGTAGACCGAGCCGGCCACCGAGCGGGTCGGCCCGCCGGGCGGCGTCCAGGCCACCAGGTCGACGGGGCGCACCTCGCCCTCGAGCAGCAGTCGGCCCAGGTCGGCGGGCTCCGACGGCAGGCCGAGCATCCGGGCGAAGTCGTTGCCCCGCCCGGCCGGCACCACCGCGAGGGTGCCGCCGGCATCGGCGACCAGCCCGGCCAACGAGGAGAGCATCCCGTCGCCGCCGACCGAGACGACCACGTCGCCGCGGGCGACCGCCTCGGCGACCAGCCCGGCCATCGCGACCGGACCGGGCGAGTAGGTCACGTCGACGCGGGCGTCGGCCTCGCGCAGCAGCCGGGCCACCGGCACCACGGCCTCCGGCGCCGCGCCGCCGCCCGAGGACGGGTTGACCAGGAACGTGAACGAGCGGCTCACGGCACCAGCACCCCCGGGTTGAGGATGTCGGTGGGGTCGAGGTCGCGCTTGACCGCGCGCAGCACCGAAGCGCCCAGCACGCCGATCTCGTGCACGAGCCACGGCTGGTGGTCGGTGCCGACCGCGTGGTGGTGGGTGATGGTCGCGCCGGCGGCGACGATCGCGTCGTTGGCCGCAGCCTTGGCCGGCAGCCACTGCGCCAGCGGGTCGGCGGCGGCCTGCTGGGCGACGGTGAAGTAGAGCGAGCAGCCGGTCTCGTAGACGTGGGAGATGTGGCACAGCACCATCGCACCCTCTCCCAACGACTGCTCGAGCGCCTCCTTGACCCCCGTGTAGAGGCGGTCGCGGTTGGCCCAGAACGTCGCGGTCTCGAGGGTTTCGACGAGCACGCCGGCGTCGAGCAGCGAGTCGCGCAGGTACGGCGCCTCGAACCGGCCGTGGGCCCACGACCGGCCCGGCTCCTCGCCGAGGTCGGTGCCGCCGAGCCCGGCGAGCACCGCGCCGACTGCGGACCGCTTGGCCTCGACGGCCTCGGGGGTGCCCTCGTAGCCGGCGATCATCAGGCAGCCCCCGGAGCCCTCGCCGCCGATCTCGTCGGGGCGGGCCAGGTTGATGCCGGTCTCGGCCTCGTCGGAGAGTCGCAGCACGGTCGGCAGCAGCCCCGCCTGGGCGAGGATGCGCATCGCCTCGGCGCCGGCCTCGAACGACGGCCAGCGCCACCCGTCGTAGGTCTTGCGCTCGGGCAGTGCGCGCACCCGCACGGTGACGGCGGTGATCACGCCGAAGGCCCCCTCGGAGCCGAGGAACAGCTGGCGCAGGTCGGGGCCGGCGGCGTTGGCCGGGGCGCTGCCGAGGGCGACCTCGCCGCGCGGGGTGGCGACCCGCAGGCCCACGACGAGCGCGTCGAAGCGGCCGTAGCCCGCGCTGCTCTGGCCGCTGGAGCGGGTGGCGGCGAAGCCGCCGATCGAGGCGAACTCCCACGACTGGGGGTAGTGGCCCAGGGTCAGCCCCTCGGCGGCGAGCAGCGCCTCGGCCTCGGGTCCGCGCAGGCCGGGCTCGAGCACGGCGGTCATCGAGTGGTGGTCGACGGCCAGCAGCCGCTTCATCCGCACGAGGTCGAGGCTGACCAGGCCGGCGTACCCGTCGCGACGGGCGGCGAGCCCACCGGTGACGCAGGTGCCGCCGCCGAACGGAACGACGGCGACGTGGTGCTGCACCGCCCATGCCAGCACCGCCGCGACCTCCTCGTGGCTGCCGGGGCGCACCACCGCGTCGGGGGCGTCCGCGAGGTCGCCGGCGCGGGCACGAAGCAGGTCGGGCGTCGACTTGCCGCGCGTACGCCGGCGCCGGGTCTCGTCGTCGGTGAGCACGTGCTCGACGCCGACCGCCTCGCCCAGCTCGTCGAGCAGGGCGGCGTCGATCGCCGGCGGCGGCAGCGTCGCGGCCGGGGTGGCGGGGGTGTCGGTGGTCTCGAAGACGAGGCCGATCAGGCCGCGCACGTTCTCGGGGAGGGGAGCGGCCTTGGCGGGGTCGCCCCAGCGCTCGGGGTGCATCTCGACCTGGGTCGGCGTCTGGCTCATGTGTTACACTGTGACACATGACGTCACTTCGTCACAAGCCGGACACCGCCCGCGACGGCTACCTCGACGCCGCCCGCGAGTGCATCCTCGACGTCGGCTGGCGGCGCACGACGCTCACCGAGGTGGCCCGCCGGGCCGGGGTGTCGCGGATGACGATCTACCGCACCTGGCCCGACATGCCGACCCTGCTCGGCGACCTGATGACCCGCGAGTGGGCCGGCGTGGTGACCGCCGAGGTGGCCGCGGGCGCCGACGCCGACCCGGTCGGGCGGATCGTCTCCGGCATCGTCGGCACCACCGCGGCGCTGCGGCGCAACGAGCTGTTCGTGCGGATCGTCGAGCTCGACCCCGAGCTGATCCTCCCCTACCTCTTCTCCCGGCGCGGCCGCTCGCAGGACCTCATCCTGGGCCTGACCGCCGAGGCGGTCGAGCAGGGCCAGCGGGCCGGCGCGATCCGGCGCGGCAACCCGGTCGCCATCGCCCGGGCGCTGCTGCTCGCCGTCCACGGCTTCGTGCTGTCGGTGCACACGATGGTCGACGACCGGGTCACGGCCGAGGAGCTCGACGCCGAGCTCGCCACCCTCATCACCCGGACCCTGCAGCCATGACCCGGATCACCGCCGGCCTCGCCGGCGTGCCGACCTCCGTCGACGTCGTGGTCGTCGGGCTCGGCGTCACCGGCGCCGGCGTCGCCCTCGACGCTGCGACCCGCGGTCTCAGCGTGCTCGCCGTCGACGCCCACGACCTGGCGTTCGGCACCTCGCGCTGGTCGTCGAAGCTCGTGCACGGCGGCCTGCGCTACCTGGCCCAGGGACAGGTCGGCGTCGCCCACGAGAGCGCGGTCGAGCGCGGGATCCTGATGGAGACCACCGCGCCCCACCTCAGCCGGCCGATGCCCACGATCGTCCCGATCACGAGCTCCACCTCGCCGTTCCAGCGTGCGCTGACCCGCGGCGGGATGCTCGCCGGCGACGCGCTGCGCCGGGGCGCACGCACCAGCGCCGACACGCTGCCGCGCCCGCGCTACCTCTCCGCCACCGAGGCCGCGCAGGTCGCCCCGTCGCTGCGACGGCCGGGGCTGCGCGGCGCGATGATGGGCTGGGACGGCCAGCTCGAGGACGACGCCCGCCTGGTCACCACGATCGCCCGCACCGCCGCGGCCGCCGGCGCCCACGTGCGCACCCGGGCCCGCGTCGTGCACGCCACCGGCACCGAGGTGCGGCTGCGCGACGAGCTCACCGGCGCCGCCCGCACCGTCACCGCCCGCACCGTCGTCAACGCCACCGGCGTCTGGGCCGGCGACCTCGCCGGCGAGGTGCGGCTGCGGCCGAGCCGCGGCACCCACGTCGTGCTGCGCGAGGAGTCGGTGCCGGGGCTCAAGGTCGCGGTGTTCGCACCGGTGCCGGGGGCGACCAACCGGTTCGTGCTGGTGCTCCCCCAACCCGACGGCACCGTCTACGTCGGCCTCACCGACGAGCCGGTCGAGGGGCCGGTGCCCGACGTCCCGCTGCCGACCGAGCCGGAGATCGGGTTCCTGCTCGACGTGGTCTCCGCGGCGTTCAGCCGGCCGCTGCACCGCGACGACGTGGTCGGTGCCTTCGCCGGCCTGCGCCCGCTGCTCGACTCGGCCCCGGGCATCGACTCCACCGCCGACCTGTCCCGCCGGCACGCCACCCTCGTCGGCCCCACCGGGCTGGTGACGATCGTGGGCGGCAAGCTCACGACGTACCGCCGAATGGCGGAGGACGCGCTCGACGCGGCCCTCGCCTCCGCCCGCATCGACGCCGGACCGTGCGTCACCGCGCAGACCCCGCTGCTCGGCGCCGCTGACCGCGACACCCTCGGCCGGCTCGAGGAGCCCGAGCGACTGGTCCGCCGGTTCGGCACCGACGCCGCACTCGTCCTGGCCGCGGCCCGCGAGTCGACCGGCGTCTCCGACGACGAGCTCCTCGCCCCGGTCTCCCCGACCGTCCCGGTCACGCTCGCCGAGCTGGCGTTCGCCGTCACCCACGAGGGCGCCCACGACGTCTCCGACCTCCTCGACCGCCGCACCCGCGTCGGCCTGGTCCCCGCCGACCGGGCGCTCGCCGTCCCCCTCGCCGAGCGCGCCCTCACCCTGGTCCACGGCCACGTCCCCGGCTGACCGCGCCGGCGCTGGTTGAGGAAGTCGCGCTAGCGACTGTCTCGGAACCCCAGACGGCCGGACCCCTCCGGTGGGAACGGGAGGGCTTCCGTCTCACCGGGTCTCGAGGCTCAGGCCTAGCGGCCTTCGCACCTCGACCACCGCCACCCACCGGTGGTTGAGGAAGTCGCGCTAGCGACTGTCTCGAAACCCCAGACGGCCGAACGCCCTCGGTGGCAACGGGAGAGCCCTCGGCTCACCGGGTCTCGAGGCTCGGGCCTGGCGGCCTTCGCACCTCGACCAGCGCCACCCACCGGTGGTTGAGGAAGTCGCGCTAGCGACTGTCTCGAAACCCCAGACGGCCGAACGCCCTCCCGTCCCCACCGGAGGGTTTCCGGCTCACGGGGTCTCGACGACGCTCGCTGGCGCTCGCTGCTCGACCACCGGTACCCCCCGACCCGCACGCCGGCGTGCCGCGCCGCGCGGCGCGGAGGCGGCGGAGCGACGGGCGGCGTTCGGCACGTCGACGGCGGCGTGGCGCCGCAGCGGACCTGGGGAACAAGCCAGCAGCGTCCGGCGACACGGCAACGAGTGCCGAACGACGTCCGGCGCGCAGCAGCCGCAGTGCCCCACCCACGCGCGGCACCCCGCACCCACATCCCAACCACGGCCACCCGCCCGCCGGATCACACCAGCCGCAGTCACCACCTGCCCGAGCCCCGTCCCCGGAGTCGCCCGCTACAGGAAGGGCTTCCGTCTCACCGGTTCTCGAGGCTCAGGCCTAGCGGCCTTCGCACCTCGACCAGCGCCAAGCGCTCGTTGAAATGCGAGGCGGAGCGAGCCTCGAAACCCGCGCACCCGAACACCCTCCGGTGGGCACGCGGATTGGCCCCCGCAGGCCGATGAGTTTCGGCCTCGACCCCGGTCTGTGGGTGCAGCAGACTGTCGGAGCGAGGAGCGGACCGGATGACCATGGTGCAGGAGCGGGCGATGACGAGCACGGAGCAGACCACCAGCGAGCTCGACGACTTCCAGACGCTCACCGACCGCTACCAGCGCGAGCTGCTGGCCCACTGCTACCGGATGAGCGGGTCGGTGCACGAGGCGGAGGACCTCGTCCAGGAGACGTTCCTGCGCGCCTGGAAGGCGTCGGCGGACTTCCAGGGGCGTTCTTCGGTGCGCACCTGGCTCTACCGGATCGCCACCAACGTGTGCCTCACCAACCTCGAGGGGAAGCCGCGGCGGCCGCTGCCGACCGGGCTCGGCACCGCCGACCAGATGGCCGGCGACGCGCTGGAGCAGAACCACGAGATCGCCTGGCTCGAGCCCGTCCCCGACGCCGCGGTGCTGGTCGAGGAGCGCGACTCGATCCGGCTGGCGTTCGTGGCGGCGCTGCAACACCTCCCGGCCCGGCAGCGCGCGGTGCTGATCCTGCGCGACGTGCTGCGGTGGTCGGCGGCTGAGGTCGCGGAGGCCCTCGACACCACCAGCGCCGCCGTCAACTCCGCGCTGCAGCGGGCCCACGCGCAGTTCGACGGGCTCGACCTCACCGAGGAGTCGGTCGAGGAGCGACTCACCCAGGGGCAGCAGGAGCTGCTGGAGAAGTACGTCGACGCGTTCTGGCGCAAGGACATCGACACCATCGTGTCGATGCTGACCGCCGAGGCGGTGTGGGAGATGCCGCCGTTCACCGGTTGGTACAAGGGCAACACCAACATCGGCGACCTGATCGCGACCCAGTGCCCGGGCGGCGAGTACGACATGCCGATGGTGCCCACCACCGCGAACGGGCAGCCGGCGTTCGGCCTCTACATGCGCACCAGCAACGGGGACTTCGTGCCGTTCCACCTGCAGGTGCTGACCCTCGACGGCGACAAGGTGACCCACGTCGGCGCGTTCTTCGCCGACGGCATCTTCGAGAGGTTCGGGCTGCCCGCGCGGCTGCCCGCCGGCTGGCAGCCGGAACCGGTCTGATGTCCGCGCTCGACCACGCGGTCGAGCTGCTGGAGCGGTCGCTGGCCTACACGCGCGGCACCCTCTCCGCCGTGCGACCCCACCACCTCGGCCGGCCGACGCCGTGCGCGGAGTGGACCCTCGCCCAGCTGCTGGCCCACATGGACGACGGGCTCGACGCGTTCACCGAGGCGGCCGGTGGCTACGTCGGCGTCCGCCCGACCGCACCGGTGCCGCCCGGGCTGCCGGGCCTGCGCGAGAAGGCGTGTGCCCTGGTCGGCGCGTGGGTGGAGCACCGCGACGACCCCGACCGGGTGCTGGTCGGCGACCGCTCGGTCGAGGCGACCGTGGTCGTGCTGACCGGTGCGCTGGAGATGGCCGTGCACGGTTGGGACGTCGGCCGCGCGACAGGGCTCGGCGGGCCGATCCCGGAGCCGCTGGCCGCCGGGCTGCTGCCGGTGGCCGCGTGGGCGGTGGGGCCCGAGGACCGGCCGACGCGGTTCGGCGTCGCCCGGCGGGCGCACCAAGATGCGTCCTCCGCCACCCACCTCCTGGGCCATCTCGGGCGGGACCTGACTGGTCCACCTGGGGCATTTCCGCCCGCAACGGGCGACGTGCGGGGGCTGGCTTCCTAGGCTGCGCCCATGCTGCACGAGGTGCGGGCCCTGGTTCGCACCGGCCGGATCCGCGAGGGGATGACCGCGCTCGGCCTCCTCCTCGGAGACCCCGACCTGACCGGCCCCGACCGGGTCGCGACGCTCGCGCTGCTCGTCGACTGCCGGCTGGCCCGGGGCGACCTCGCCGAGGCGATGGGCCTGGCGGACGAGCTGACCGCCCACCTCGACGACCCGGGCGACGTCGGTGCCCTGGCCCACCACGCGAGGGGCGAGCTCGCGGCCGCCCTCGGCGACCCCGAGCCGGCGCTCGACCACTACCGGGCCGCCGGCCGCCTCGACCCCGAGGCTCCGGTGGCCGACCTGCCGTGGCGCTCGGGTGCGGCCCTGGCGATGCTCCGCACCGGTTCGGCCCGCGAGGGCGCGGTGCTGGCCCGCGAGCAGGCCGAGCGCGCCCGGGCCGAGGGCTCGGCGTACGGCGTCGCCCTGGCCCTGCGCACGCTGGCCACCGTCGACGCCGGCATCGACCGGGTGGCCGTGCTCCGCGAGGCACGCGCCCTGCTCGGCCCCGGCGACGCCGACCGGCTCGCCGCCCAGGTCGACACCGACCTGGCCGGGCTGCTGCTGGTGCTCTCCCCGGTCGACGGCGCCGCCGAGGCGCTCGCCCTGCTGCGCGCCGCCGAGGACCACGCGGGGCGCCAGGAGCTCTGGCCGCTGCAGGGGCGGGTACGCCGCCTGCTCGACCGGGTGGGCGAGTCGCCCCGCCGGGTCGAGAGCGAGGCGCTGGCCGCGTTGACAGCCGCCGAGCAACGGGTCGCCCGCCTCGCCGCGGAAGGCCTCACCAACCGCCAGATCGCCACCGAGCTGGTGGTGACCATCAAGGCCGTCGAGTGGCACCTCTCCCACGTCTACCGCAAGCTCGGCATCTCCTCGCGCACCCGCCTGGCCGAGACCATCGGCGCCCCGGCCTGACGGCCGCTCCCGCCTCCGGCCGGTCACCAGGGCTGGATGCCCTGCTCGTCGCGGAAGGTGCCGGTCGGCCCGCCGTCGGGGAGGGTCGCGAGCTCGAGGAAGATCGCGGCGCCCTGGGCAGGGGTGCGGTGGCCCCGGAAGCCGTTGAGGTCGGTGGCGACGAAGCCGGGGCAGCCGGCGTTGACCAGGATCGCGGTGTCGGCGAGTTCCTTGGCGTACTGGATGGTGACGGCGTTGAGGAACGACTTCGACGGCGAGTACGCCGCCGAGATCGGGCCGACCGCCTCGGCCTGCGCGGTCTGCAGGGTGAGGGAGCCGACGGTGCTGGAGACGTTCACGATCCGAGGCGAGGGGGCGCGACGCAGCAGGGGCAGCATCGCGTTGGTCACCCGGATCACGCCCACGACGTTTGTGTCGACGACCGCGAGCACCTGCTCGGGGCTGACCCGGCTCGGCTCCTGCGGCAGGCCGCCGGTGATCGCGGCGTTGTTGACGAGGACGTCGAGCCCGCCCTGCTCCTCGAGCAGGGCCGCCGCTGCCGCGACGCTCCCGTCGTCGGTGACGTCGAGGGGCACGCCGAACGTGTCGAGCCCCTCGGCGCGCAGCTTGGCCACGGCGTCGTCGCGCCGGCCCGCGTCGCGGGCGCCGACGCCGACGCGGAACCCGCGGCGGGCCAGGCCGGCGGCGATCTCGAGGCCGATGCCCTTGTTGGCGCCGGTGACCAGCGCGATCTTCTTGGTTCCTGTGCTGTTCTCTGCCATGCCTCGATCGTTGCTCCGGGCACCCCTCGCGCACCAAGACCGATCAGGTGGGGTCCGATACCGCAGCGGTATGAGCGCAGGTGAACGGCGTAGCATCGCCGGTGTGGAGACCCGCGAGCTGCGCTACTTCGTGGCCGTCGCCGAGGAGGCGCACGTCGGCCGCGCGGCGACCCGACTCGGCATCGCCCAGCCGCCGCTGTCACGCGCGATCGCCCAGCTCGAACGACGCCTCGGCGCGGCGCTGTTCACCCGGACCCCTCGGGGCGTGACCCTGACCAGCGCCGGCGAGACCCTGCTGCGCGAGGCCCGGGTGGCCCTCGCCGCCGTCGAGGCCGCCGAGCGTCGTACCCGCCGCGTCGCCGAGGCGGCGGGCCGGGCCCCGGTGGTGCTCACGGCCAAGGCGGGCGCGTCGAGCGAGCTGATGGCCAAGCTGCTCGACGCTTACGCCGCCGAACCGGACGCCGTCGAGGTGGACGTGGTGCTCACCCCGCCCGGCCACCAGGCGGTGATGCTGCGCGACGGGCGCGCCGACGTGGCGATCCTGCACCGGCCGTTCGACGACACGAGCGGGTTCGACGTCGACGAGCTGCTCGTCGAGGAGCAGGTGCTGATCCTGCCCGCGGGTCACCCGGCCAGCACCCGCGCCGCCATGACCCTGGCCGAGGCCCGCTCGATCCCGGACCTGCCGCTGCCGCGCTGGCCGCGCCTCGACGGTAGCTACCCCGAGGGCCCCGGCCCCGAGCTGCGCGACCTGACCCAGGTGCTGCAACTGGTGCGGCTGGGGCGCGCGGCGATCGTGCTGCCCGAGACGGCCCAGGCCAACCTGCGCGACGGACTGGCCGTCGTACCGCTCTCGGACGCGCCTCGCGTCACGACCGTGATCGCGTGGCCGCCCCACAGCACCTCACCCGGCGTGGCCGGCCTGGTGCGCACCGCCGGGCGGCTCTGAGCCGGCACCCACCAGCGGCAGCCGCCGCGGGCTGGCGAACCGCCGCGGCGTGCCGTCGACCGGGTCGACGTACGCCAGCTCGCTGGCCAGCAGCTGGAGGGGCCGGGCGAAGTCGTCGACGTCGACCTCCAGGTCGTCGGGGTAGAGCGGGTCGTCGACGATCGGGGCGCCGAGGTCGCGCAGGTGGAGGCGGAGCTGGTGGGTGCGTCCGGTGCGCGGGGTGAGTCGATAGATCGCGAGGTCGCCCCGGCGCTCCTCGAGCTCGACCAGGGTCTCGGCGTTCACCGGGGCGCCGGGCACGACCTCGGCGCGACCGGTGCCGGGGATCGCGGCGATGTGGTCGCGCACGGTGGTCGGCGTCTCGAGCCCGGCGCGCCACGGCGCCAGCGCCCGGTAGGTCTTGCGCACCGTGCCCGTCGCGAACATGGCCTGGTAGGCGCCGCGCCACTCCTTGCCGACGGCGCAGAGCACCAGCCCGGAGGTGACCCGGTCGAGCCGGTGCATCGGGGTCAGATCGGGCAGGCCGAGCTCGTCGCGCAGCCGCACGACGAGGCTCTGCACGACGTGCCGGCCGCGGGGCACCGTGGAGAGGAACGCCGGCTTGTCGACCACCACCACGCGCTCGTCGTGGTGGACGACGGTGAGCCGGCCGGGCACGACCGGCTCGTCGCGCAGGTCGCGGTGGAACCAGACGAACGTATGCGGGCGGTAAGGGTCGGACTCGGCGACCGGGCGGGCGTCGGCGTAGACGAACTGGCCGGCGGGCAGCAGCGCCTCGACGTCGACCCGGGCGTCGACGTGGTCGCGCAGCCACGCACCCATGGTGGTCCAGGGTGCCGGCCGACCGGGGTCGCGGTGCGGCGTGCACACCCAGGCCGCGCTGAGCCCGTGCCGCCGCGGCAGCGGGGAGCGGGGTGGCACGCCCGCGATCCTACGGACGAGACGCGCTGGCCCCGGGGTGGGCGGGTCCGGCACCTGCGAGGGAGGCGCGGCAAGCGCCCCGGCGACGAGCATCGGCCGGGTGACCCTCCCTCTCCCCGCCCGCGCCTCGACCCGCGTCACGACCCTGGCCACGACCCTGGCCGCCCTGGCTGCCCTGACCGTGGGCTGCGACGCGACCGACCCGGCGAAGCCGACCCCGGACGCGCGACCCGACGTCCGCCCTCTCGACGACGCCCCCGACCGCCCGCCCCGCGACCCCGAGCGGGGGTCGCTGCGCCGGCTCGACCCGGCACTCCTGGCCGCGTTCCGCGCCGCGTCCCGTGCGGCCGAGGCCGACGGGATCCGGATGGTCGTCACCAGCGGCTGGCGCAGCCGGGCACACCAGGCCCGCCTCTACGACGAGGCGGTGGAGAGGTACGGCAGCGAGGAGGAGGCTCGCCGCTACGTCGCCACCCCCGACACCTCGGCCCACGTCACCGGCGACGCCATCGACGTCGGACCCACCGACGCAGCCGACTGGCTCAGCAGTCACGGCGCCGAGCACGGGCTCTGCCAGGTGTTCGCCAACGAGCTCTGGCACTACGAGCTCGACCCGACCCCGGACGGCGAGTGCCCGGCCCAGCTGCCCGACGGGAGCTACCGGGGCTGAGGGTCGCTGCCGGCTGCGGGCGGCTAATCTGGGGCTGGTCGGGGTGGCTGGTGGGGTGGCGGTGAGCAGACCACCGTTCACCCAGTCGAGATGGAGGCCCACCCACCGCTGCCCACGCGGCGGGCCGGGCGGCGGTGAGCAGGCCACCGTTCACCCAGTCGAGATGGAGGCCCACCCACCGCTGCCCACGCGGCGGGCCGGGCGGCGGTGAGCAGGCCACCGTTCACCCAGTCGAGATCGAGGCCCACCCACCGCTGCCCACGCGGCGACCCGGGCGGCGGTGAGCAGACCACCGTTCCCCCAGTCGAGATGGAGGCCCATCCACCGCTGCCCGCGCGCCGCCCCGGGCGGCGGTGAGCAGACCACCGTTCACCCAGTCGAGATGGAGGCTCACCCACCGCTGCCCGTGGCGGGCCGCGCGAGTCGGCCGTCGAGAATCAGGTGGCCGTCGTCACCGCGACGCGCCTACCGTGCCGGAATGGCCTCCCGACTGCTGGCGGTGACGTTCGAGGTGCCGGACCCGTCACGGGCGGCGGCGTTCTGGGCCGGGCTGCTGGGCCGCGACGTCGTCGACCACGCCGGCGCCGAGTTCGTGCCCGGCAACGACACCCAGGTCGGGTTGCGGTTCGTGGCCGGCCGGCCCGCGACCGGTGCCAACCGGATGCACCTGCACGTCACCTGCGACGGCTCGGACGACCAGCCGGCGACGGTGGCGGCGGCCCTGCGGCTCGGTGCGACCCACCTCGACGTCGGGCAGCTGCCCGACGAGCCGCACGTCGTGCTGGCCGACCCCGAGGGCGACGAGTTCTGCGTGATCCCGCGCGGCAACGCGTTCCTCGCCGGGTGCGGCCAGCTCGGTGAGGTCGCCTGCGAGGGCACCCGGGAGGTCGGGCTGTTCTGGAGCGAGGCGCTCGGGTGGCCGCTGGTCTGGGACCAGGACCAGGAGACCGCCGTCCAGTCGCCGCTCGGCGGCACCAAGGTCGCCTGGGGCGGGCCCCCGGTGGCGCCGATCACCGCGCGCAACCGGCAGCGGTTCGACCTGGTCAGCGCCGACCCCGGACCGGAGGCCGACCGGCTGGTCGCCCTGGGGGCGACCCGGCTGGGGGTCGGGGACGACGGTGCTCTGGCGCTGGCCGACCCCGACGGCAACGAGTTCGCGCTGCGCGCCGGCTGACCCCACCCCTGCGGGCGATTCCCCGCCCTAGACTCCGGCGCATGCCGGAGCGCACGCACCACAGCCGGATGACCATGAGCGGGCGCGACCCGCACGAGGCACACCGGGCGGCCACGCCGCTCGAGCTGCTCTTCGACCTCACGTTCGTGATCGCCTTCGGGGCGGCCGCCGACGAGCTGGCCCACCTGGTCACCGACGACCACGTCGTCGAGGGCATCGTGGGCTTCCTCTTCGCGACGTTCGCCGTCTCGTGGGCGTGGATCAACTTCACCTGGTTCGCCTCGGCCTACGACACCGACGACTGGGTCTACCGCCTCACCACGATGGTGCAGATGGCCGGCGTGCTGATCCTCGCACTGGGGCTGCGTCACATGTTCGAGTCGCTCACCCACGGCGGCCACGTCGACAACTCCCAGATGGTGCTCGGCTACGTCGTGATGCGGGTGCCGATGCTGTTCCAGTGGTGGCGAGCCGGTCGTCAGGACCCCGCCCGGAGCCGGGTCTGCCGGACCATGTTCGTCAGCGTCGCCGCGGCTCAGGTCGGCTGGCTGGTGCTGCTCTGGCTGGACCTCGACGTCGTGCCCATGTTCGTCGGCGTCGTCGTCCTGGGGCTGGTCGAGGTGTCAGGGCCGGTGCTGGCCGAGCGCATCGACGGCGGCACGCCGTGGCACCCCCACCACATCGCCGAGCGCTACGGGCTGCTCGTCATCATCGCCCTGGGCGAGGGCCTGCTCGGCACCGTGGCTGCCCTGTCGGTGCTCGTCGGCGACGGCTGGACGCTCGACGTCGCCCTCCTCGGTCTGGCGGGCACCGCGCTCACCTTCGGCCTGTGGTGGACCTACTTCGTGATCCCCCACGGCGCGGTCCTGCACGCGCGCCGGGAGCGCTCCTTCGGCTGGGGCTACGGCCACATCCCGCTGTTCGGAGCAGTCGTCGCCGTGGGCGCGGGCCTGCACGCCGCGGCGTACGAGCTGGAGCACCACACCACCCTCTCCACCACCGGGACCGTGCTCACCGTCGCCGTCCCGATCGCGGCGTACGTCGTGCTGATGTACGTGCTCTACGGCACCCTCACCCGCAGCCTCGACCCGTTCCACGTTGTGCTGGTGATGGTCTCGGGGGTCGTGGTCGCGCTCGGCGTCGGCCTCGCAGCCGCCGGCGTCCCGCTGGTCTGGTGCCTGCTGGTGCTGGCCCTGGTGCCCTGGGTGACGGTGGTCGGCTACGAGCTGGTCGGCCACCGACACAACGAGGAGGTCCTGAGCAGCCTGGCCGGCGCGGCCGACGCCGGATCGGACCGGTCGGCGTGACGACCTCCGGCGGGCGACTCACGGCGCTCTGGCGCTACCCGGTCAAGTCGCTTCAGGGCGAGCTGCTTGAGACGGCGCAGCTGGAGGACGACGCCGTGGCCGGCGACCGCCGCTGGGGGATCCGCGACCAGCAGACCGGACGCATCCTGACCGCTCGCCGCCGCCCCGAGCTGCTCGCGGCCGCGGCGTCGTACGTCGACGACGAGCCGGTGGTCACGCTGCCCGACGGCCGCACCGTCGTCGGGCCCGGCCCCCGGACCGACGAAGCGCTGTCGACCTGGCTCGGCAGCCCGGTCTCCCTGGTCGCGGCCGACAGCGGCGCGGCGGGACGCGCCGAGTTCTTCACCGACCCGACCGACGACACCAGCGAGGCGGTGGAGTGGACGATGCCGGAGGGCCGGTACGTCGACGCCGCCCCCGTCCTGGTGCTCACCACCGCTTCGCTGCGCTCCGGCGCCGCCCTCCACCCCGCCGGGGCCTGGGACCCGCGGCGGTTCCGGGCCAACCTGCTGGTCGACGTCGACGACGAGGGCTGGGTCGAGGACGGCTGGGTGGGCCGGTCGCTACGGCTCGGCACGGCCGCGGTGACGCCGGTCGAGCCGTGCGTGCGCTGCACCATGGTGACCCGGCCCCAGCCGGGACTCGAGGCCGACGTGGAGGTGTTCCGCACCCTGGCCCGCCACCACCACGGCCACCTCGGCGTCTGGTCCGACGTGCGCATCCCCGGCACCGTGGCGGTCGGCGACGAGGTGTCGGTGGGTGTCGAGGTCTGACGTCGGCGCGACTCGCGGACATCGCGAGGGGTCGGGGGCTGCGGGTGAATCGACCACAACCGCTCAAACGCGGAGTTCTGGTCGATTAGACGGCCGGCCAAACCCCCACAACTAGTCAATCGCGGAGTTCTGGTCGGTTGGGCGGACGGCGAAACCCCCACAACTAGTCAATCGCGGAGTTCTGGCGGATTGGGCGCCCACGGCGGCTCGTGGAGGTCGCGATGGCGCTACGACACCCCGGCCGGTGCGGTCGCCTCGGCGGCCGGGCCGGGGCCGCCGTCGTCGTCCCCAGAGGTGTCCGGCCCGTCGGAGCGGTCGGCGGGCTCGTCGCGCAGCGGGTGGGCCAGCTCGTCCTGCGGCAGCCGAGCCCAGAGGATCGCGACGATCGCGACGACGCCGGGGACGATGCCCGCGATGTAGAAGGTGGTGCGCAGGCCGATCGCCTCCGAGACCGGCCCTGCCAGCGCCATCGAGACCGGCATCAGGCTGATCGAGACGAAGAAGTCGAGCGAGGCGACCCGGCCGAGCATCGCGGGTGGCACCCGCCGCTGGAGCAGCGTGCCCCAGATGACCATGGGTGCGGAGAACAGCACGCCGAGCACGAACGCCGCCGCCACGATCTGCCACACCGCGGTGGCCAGCCCCATCACCACGAAGGGCAGGCAGCCGACACCCCACATCAGGTTCATCAGCGTGAGGTAGCGGCGCGGCATCGACAGCGACCCCATCACCATCGAGCCGACGGCGCCGCCGATGCCGAACGCCACCAGCACGGCGGCGTGGTCGCCGGGCCCGCCGCCGAGGCGGTCCTTGACGAGGAACGGCACCAGCACCTCGAGCGGGCCCATCATCACCAGGATCATCAGCGAGGCGAAGAGCAGCGTGGCCAGCAGCCACGGGGTGCGCACCATGTAGACGAAGCCCTCGCGCATGTCGGCGATCGCCGAGGCCACCGGGCCGGCGGTCGACTCGGGGTCGAACTCGCGGCGTACGGGCGTGAGCGGCACGACGGTGAGCGCGACCAGCCCGAGAAGGCTGGCACCCGCCGCGACCGAGACCGCGGCGCCGGCCGAGAACCACCCGACCACCGCGCCGGCGACCGCCGGGCCGAGCGCCTGCTGGAGGGCGGGACGGACCATGCCCTCGAAGCCGTTCACCGCCATCAGGTCGGCCTCGGCGACCAGCGCGGGGAGCCAGGCGGAGTAGGCGGGGTAGTAGAACGCCATCCCCATGCCGGCCACGAACGAGACCGCGGCGAGGTGCCAGAGCTGGGTGGCGTCGGCGAGCGAGAGCAGCGCGACGACCGCCATGCCGGCGAGCTCGACGGCCGCGACGGTGAGCAGGATCAGCTTCTGCGGCACCCGGTCGGCCACGACGCCGCCGACCAGGGCCGGCAGCAGCACGCCGACGGCGCTGGCGGTGGTGACGACCGACAGCTGGCCCGGACCGCCGCCGATCCGGATGACCTCCCACACCAGCGCCACGATCCAGACGCCCTGGGCGAACATCGACAGCACGAGCGCCACGGCCAGCTTGCGGTAGCCGGCGTGGCGGAACGGCGTCAGGGCTCGGGGCAGCGGGCGGGGGGTGGTGGTGTCACTCATCAGGTCCTCCTCGACCAGTCTGCACGGAAGGACCGACGGTCTCGACCGAATTCATCGGGCGGCCAGGAGCACGACCTTGCCGAGCGCCCGCCTCCCCTCGAGGTCGTCGTGGGCGCGGGCGGCGTCGGCCAACGGGTACGTCGTCGTGAGCGGCTCCCACTCGCCCGCAGCTACGCGGGCGAGCGCCCGCTCGGCGAGGCCGGGGATGCCGCCGGGCAGCGCCTGCATCCGCGGGCCCAGGCTCCAGCCGGCCGTGATGCCGCGGCCGACCAGGTCGGCGGTGGTGACCTCGGTGGGCGCACCGGCGGAGAAGCCGAACATCACCAGCCGGCCACCCGGCCCGAGCAGCTCGAGCGCGCTGCGCCCGACCGCGCCGCCCACCCCGTCGTAGACCAGCGAGAGCGCGCCCACCTCGACCCGCACCCGGTCGACCCAGTCGGGCGCGGAGTAGTCGACCACCAGGTCGGCGCCCAGCTTGCCCAGGACCTCGACCCGCTCCGGCCCGCCGGCGGCCGCGACCACCCGGGCGCCGGCCGCCCGGGCCGACTGCACCAGCAGCCAGCCCAGCCCACCCGCGGCGCTCGGCACCAGCACGGTGTCGGTGGCGCCGGGCGGCTCGAGCTCCACCACGCCGAGGGCGGTGCGCCCGGTGCCGACCGCGGCGACCGCGTCGGGGAACGTGACGTGGTCGGGCACCAGCAGCAGGTTCGCGACCGCGGTGACCGCCTGCTCGGCGTACCCGCCCGGCACCATGCCGAGGTGGGCCACCACGCGCTCGCCCAGCCACCGCTCGTCGACCCCCTCCCCGACCGCGTCCACCACCCCGGCCACCTCGCGGCCCGGGATCGTCGGCAGCTCGGGCGGCGGCAGCGGGCCGCCCGCCTCGCCGCGCCGCAGCGAGACGTCGAGCAGGTGCACGCCGCTGGCGTGCACCTCGATGCGCACCTGCCCCGCGGCGGGCGCGAGGTCGGGCAGCTCGTCGAGGACGAGGTGCGAGGGAGGACCGAACACGTGGAGCCTGATCGCCTTCATGGCGCCATCAGACAAGTTCAAGGTTGCTTGAGGTCAAGGGGTGGTGCGTGCTGGCTGGCGCACGAACGGCGCAGAGGCGCGGTTGGTGCGCCCGGTCGGTCCACTCCCGGCGCACGAACGGCGCAAAGGCGCGGTTCGTGCACCCACCCGATCCCCCGCCCGCCCGATCCCCCGCCCGAACCGACCGCCGATCCACCCGACCCCGCCCCGCGCCCCCACCCGTTCGGGCTATCCTCGGCGTCCCGGCAGGGAGGGAGCCACGTGACCACGTTCGTCGTGATCGGCATCGTCGGCCTCGTCCTGCTCGGCGTCTCGCTGGTCGTGGGCGACCTGTTCGACGGCGCGCTCGACGTGCTCGGCAGCGACGCGTTCTCCAGCGCCGTGGTGGGCGGCTTCATCGCCGCGTTCGGGTTCGGCGCCGCGCTGCTCGACGGCGTGGGCGCGCCCGGCGTCGTCTCGGTGCCCGTCGGCGTGGCCGCAGGAGCGCTGGCCGGCTGGTTCGCCTGGTGGCTGACCCGCCTGGTCCGCGACGGCGGCAGCGACGCCACCCCGAGCATCGAGGACGCCCTCGGCGCCGAGGGGCGGGTGCTCAGCGTCGTCCCCACCGACGGCTACGGCACCGTCCGGGTCAACGTCGGCGGCCACACCATGCAGCTCAACGCCCGCGCCAACATCGTGCTCGAGCCCGGCACCGCCGTCCGGGTCACCGGCATCCTCTCCCCCACCGCCGTCTCCGTGGTGGCCGACTGGCGTCCCGGCCAGCCGTCCGCACTCCTCCCCGAGTAAGTCCCGTCCAAGGAGCAACCGTGTTGATCCCCCTCGTCGGCCTCGCCGCCCTGCTGGTCCTGCTGGTGCTCCTGGTCACCAGCCGCTACAAGGTGGCCGGCCCCAACCAGGCCTTCATTGTCACCGGCCGCAAGGGCAAGGCGGTGCTCAACCCCGAGACCGGCCAGCTCAGCACCGACCTGTCGGGGCAGAAGGTCGTGCTCGGCGGCGGCGTGTTCGTCATCCCGTTCGTGCAGAAGCTCGCCACCATGGACCTCTCCTCGCGCCGGATCTCGGTGCAGATCCGCGGTGCGGTCTCCGGCCAGGGCATCAAGCTGAACGTCGAGGGCGTGGCCATCGTCAAGGTCGGCGGGAACGCCGACCAGATCCGGCTGGCCGCCCAGCGGTTCCTCTCCCAGCAGGCCGACATCGAGCCGTTCACCCAGGAGGTGCTGGCCGGTGCGCTCCGCTCGATCGTCGGCGGGCTCACCGTCGAGCAGATCATCCGCGACCGCGCGGCGTTCGCCCAGCGGGTGGCCGACGAGTCGGAGAACTCGCTGACCGGCCAGGGCCTGATCCTCGACACCTTCCAGATCCAGGACGTGACCGACGACGGCACCTACCTCGCCGACCTCGGCCGCCCCGAGGCCGCCCGCCTCAGCCAGCAGGCCAAGATCGCCGAGGCCAACGCCCGGCAGGCCGCCGAGCAGGCGCAGATCGCGGCCGAGCAGGAGATCGCCGTCGCCCAGCGCACGCTGGCGCTGAAGCAGGCCGAGATTAAGGCGGAGACCGACGCCGCCGCGGCCCAGGCGGCCGCCGCCGGACCGCTCGCGCAGGCCGACCGCGACCAGGCGATCCTCACCGAGCAGGAGAAGGTCGCCGTCCGGCAGGCCGCGCTCACCGAGCGCCAGCTCGAGACCCAGGTGCGCAAGCCGGCCGACGCGGCCCGATACAAGGTGGAGCAGGAGGCCGAGGCCAACCGGTCGGCGGAGATCGCCGCCGCCGAGGCCCGCAAGGTCGCCACCATCGCCGCCGCCGAGGCCAAGGCCGAGGAGGCCCGGCTCAACGGTGAGGCCGAGAAGGCCCGGCGCACCGCGCTGGCCGAGGCCGAGGCGATCGAGGGCGCCCGCCGCGGTGAGGCCGAGAAGGCGCGCCGCACGGCGGAGGCCGACGCGCTCCGCTCCGAGGGTGAGGCGCAGGCCGCCTCGACCCTGGCGATCGGCCAGGCCGAGGCCGAGGCGATGGACAAGCGGGCCGAGGCGTTCGCCCACTACAACGACGCCGCGGTGCTGCAGATGCTGATCGAGGTGCTGCCCCAGATCGCGAAGGAGGTGGCCTCGCCGATCGCGGCCATCGACCAGCTCACGGTGGTGTCGACCGACGGCGCCGGCGCCCTGCCGAAGCAGGTCACCGACAACATGGTGCAGACCCTCAACATGCTCAAGACGTCCACCGGGCTCGACCTGGAGGCGCTCATCCACCGCTCGGTCAGCAAGGCGGCCGAGGGCATGGGGCTCGAGGCGTCGGCCTCGGACGGCGCCCGGCGCGACGCCGGCGCCTGAGGCCTAGCCGCCCGGCAGCGCGACGTACGTGGTCTCGAGGTACTCCTCGATGCCCTCGAAACCGCCCTCGCGCCCGAACCCGCTCTGCTTGACCCCGCCGAACGGCGCCGCGG
This sequence comes from Nocardioides sp. SYSU D00038, assembly GCF_016924665.1. Lineage (GTDB taxonomy): Bacteria > Actinomycetota > Actinomycetes > Propionibacteriales > Nocardioidaceae > Nocardioides. The sequence continues at coordinate 1,741 of NZ_JAFFJT010000010.1, read as the reverse complement.
GGTTGGAGACCAGGCCGGTGTTGATGCCGACCATGCCGAAGTCGAGCGCCTCGGCGACCCGGATCGTGCGGGCCAGGTCGCGGGTGTAGACGTAGGACGACAGGCCGTACTCGGTGTCGTTGGCCTGCCGCACCGCCTCGTCCTCGGTCTCGAACGTCGTGATCGGCGCGACCGGGCCGAAGATCTCCTCCACGTTGATCGCCGATTCCGGCGGCACGTCGACGAGCACGGTCGGCTCGTAGAAGTACCCGTCGCCGTCGGGACGGCTGCCGCCGACCAGCACGCGGGCGCCGTCGTGCACCGCGTCGGTGACCAGCTGGGCGACGCCCTCGACCGCCTTCTCGTCGATCAGCGGACCGACGTCGACGCCGTCGTCCTGGCCGCGGCCGACGCGCAGCGCGCCCATCCGCTCGGCCAGCCGCCGGCCGAACTTCTCGGCCACCGAGGAGTGCACCAGGAACCGGTTGGCGGCGGTGCACGCCTCGCCCATGTTGCGCATCTTGGCGACCATCGCCCCGTCGACGGCGGCGTCGAGGTCGGCGTCCTCGAAGACCAGGAACGGCGCGTTGCCGCCCAGCTCCATGCTCACCCGCTGCAGCTGGTCGGCCGACTGGCGCACCAGGGTGCGGCCGACCCCGGTGGAGCCGGTGAAGCTCACCTTGCGCAGCCGGTCGTCGGCCATCAGCGCCTCGCTGATCTCCCCGGGCCGGGTGGACGGCACGACGTTCAGCACGCCGTCGGGCAGCCCCGCCTCGGCCAGGATCGCGGCGAGCGCCAGCATCGTCAGCGGCGTCTGCTGCGCGGGCTTGACCACCATCGTGCAGCCGGCCGCGACCGCGGGGCCGATCTTGCGGGTGCCCATCGCCAGCGGGAAGTTCCACGGCGTCACGAAGAAGCACGGCCCCACCGGCTTCTTGATCGTCAGCAGCCGCGACCCGCCCGCCGGGGCCTGCATCCAGCGGCCGTGGATGCGCACCGCCTCCTCGGAGAACCAGCGGAAGAACTCGTTGCCGTAGGCCACCTCCCCCCTGGCCTCCGCGACGGTCTTGCCCATCTCGAGGCTCATCAGCCGCGCGAGCTCGTCGGTGCGCTCGCGCACCAGCTCGAACGCCGTCCGCAGGATCTCGCCACGGTCGCGCGGCGGCGTCGCCGCCCAGGCGGCCTGCGCCGCCACCGCGGCCTCCAGCGCGTCCATCGCGTCGCCCGCCGAGGCGTCGCTCACCGTCGCCAGCACCGACCCGTCGGCGGGGTCGTGGACCTGCAGCTCCTCGCCCCCCTCGGCCGGTCGCCAGGCGCCCCCGATGAAGAGCTGGAGGTGGTCGGCGGGGAGCAGGTCTTGACCAGTCATGTCGTCAAGACTGTCACTTCACGCAATGACGTGACAGACGGCTCGGGAGTGTGTTTGCATTTGGTCGTCGACTTCGGAGGGAGCACTCAGAAATCGACTAGGCCCGTTCGGTGACCCCATGCATCGAGCGGGCCGCTCCGGTCCGTCCCGGGTTCGCCCGGGACGTCGTACGGGAGCTGCGGGGCCCGGTTCGTTCTGAGCCGGGCCCCGTACTCGTGCGGTGGTCGAGCAGCGAGCGCCAGCGAGCGTCGTCGAGACCCAGTACGACGAACGCCCTCCGGTGAGGACGCAGGACCCTCGGCCGTCCGGGGTCTCGACGGGCGCTCCTCGCGGGGGCGCGGCGCTGCTCGACCACCGGGGGGTGGCCGGCCCGGGTCGCGCGGGTGGGCGGCG